>NZ_AUAW01000001.1 GCF_000428925.1 Furfurilactobacillus rossiae DSM 15814
AACTCGCCTCGAGATGAGATTTCCCATTCCTATATGGAAGTAAGACCCCTCAGAGATGATGAGGTAGATAGGCTAGAAGTGGAAGTGTGGCGACACATGGAGCGGACTAGTACTAATCGGTCGAGGACTTAACCACGAAGTGGTGGTCCGGTTAAAGAAAAGAAGATCATGATTCAGTTTTGAGTGGATAACGCTCAGAGTGTGGTGATGATGGCACGAAGGATACACCCGTTCCCATGCCGAACACGGAAGTTAAGCTTCGTCGCGCCAAGAGTAGTTGGGGGATCGCTCCCTGCGAGGGTAGGTCGTCGCCATGCATATTATTCCGGCATAGCTCAGTTGGTAGAGCACCTGACTGTTAATCAGGTTGTCGACGGTTCGAGCCCGCCTGCCGGAGTTTAAAATTAAAAATGGAGAGTTGTCCGAGTTGGCCGAAGGAGCATCACTGGAAATGATGTAAGCGGGTAACAACCTGCTTCAAGGGTTCGAATCCCTTACTCTCCGTTTTATATGACCCCTTGGTCAAGTGGTTTAAGACACCGCCCTTTCACGGCGGTAACATGGGTTCGAATCCCGTAGGGGTCAATTTTTAATATTTTGGAAGATTAGCTCAGTTGGGAGAGCGTCTGCCTTACAAGCAGAGGGTCACAGGTTCGAGCCCTGTATCTTCCATTTAATGATGGTCCCATGGTCCAGTTGGTTAGGACGCCTGCCTGTCACGCAGGAGATCACGAGTTCGAGTCTCGTTGGGACCGTTGTTTATTGTAAATTTTTAAATACCAAATTTGGTATGGCTCGGTAGCTCAGTCGGTAGAGCAATGGATTGAAGCTCCATGTGTCGGCGGTTCGATTCCGTCCCGCGCCATTTCAGAGTATGGCGGAATAGCGAAGTGGCTAAACGCAGCGGTCTGTAAAACCGCCCCGAAAGGTTCGTTGGTTCGAATCCAACTTCCGCCATTATAGGGATATAGTTTAACGGTAGAACGTCGGTCTCCAAAACCGCCGGTGCGGGTTCGATTCCTGCTATCCCTGCTTATTTAAATATTATGGCGGTATTGGTGAAGTGGTTAACACACTGGTTTGTGGATCCAGCACGCGTGAGTTCGATTCTCACATACCGCCCTTTTTATTGGGATATAGCCAAGTGGTAAGGCAACGGACTTTGACTCCGTCATGCGCTGGTTCGAATCCAGCTATCCCAACTTTGGATTTGCTCCATTATGGTGGTATAGCCAAGTGGTAAGGCAGAGGTCTGCAAAACCTTCATCACCGGTTCAAATCCGGTTACCACCTTTCACGTCGAAGGGCGTGTAACAGAATTTCATAGCTTGCCGCTGTGGCGGAATTGGCAGACGCGCTGGACTCAAAATCCAGTTCCCTTTACCGGGAGTGTGGGTTCGACCCCCACCGGCGGCATACATGACTCCTTTGAAGGGGTCTTTTTTTATGTCTTTGAAACTATCGGATACGGTGGTTTTCCGTTAATAACATCAAAGTTCTTGTGCTTCGCCCGAACGTTTCTCCAAGCCATTGGATATTTTCCTAGAGGCAGGCGTTTCCACAACATATGAGATATGTTAATAATATAATTCAAGTTATAATATGCGAAAGATAGACATAAGTTGATTGTAATAGAAACAAAATGGCCGCATGAGCATTGACATATTCTTTTTTTTCATAAATATAAATGATATCATTAGATTAAGTTGTGACATGTGTTTCTCATTAGTGAAAGATAGGAGAACTATGAAGTTTAATAAATTGTTTACTGTATCCGTTGAAATTACATTAAGTTTTCTGTTTTCTCTGTGTGTATTTTTTAACTTGAGTGTAAGCGCTTCTTTTACGGAAAATGCAAATACTCCAATTCCTGATAAAACGATTACGCGCATTGCAACATTTGGTGATTCCATTACATATGGTTTTAACGGATCTACGCGTGCTCAAAATCCCTGGCCTAATCTCGTTGGAAACGACCTACATGTTCCCGTTGATAATAGGGGTGTGAATTCCGCACGAATAACCGATATTGGCAGTGGACAAACGACATTATCTGATGAAATAAGTGGAATTAATCCTAAAGATTATTCGGATATTGTAATCTCATTGGGAGTCAATGACTTTGACGATGCTAATAGTTCAAACGGCTTTGCTAGCTTAAATCAGATTGAAAGTACGTTAAAAAACCAAATTTTACGAATTAGGGACGCTAATCCAGCAATTCGAATTTTTGGCATTTTACCTATGCAAGCATGGGCGAGAACGCAGAATTTAGATGAAAAAGGACCGGCTGGCTTTAGCCAAAATGATTTAGACAACGCACTTAAATCCACTTATGAAAGCGTTCAAGTTACAGTTTTAGATTGGCGCGATAATCCCATCGTAAATGATGGAAACAGAAACACTCTCTTAGGTGATAAGATAATCCATCCAACCCAGGATGGATATAATTTAATGGCTGCCAGAATCAGTGGTGTCATTAGTAATGAGATCAGATACACCGATCAAAATGGTAAACCATATAATGGGTTGCACACAAATGCTGATGGATCGCAAAGTTATTTTGAAAATGGTAAAAAGTTTGTAGATCATTTTTTGTGGCAGGATAATCACATGTATTATTTTAATCCTGATGGAACTATGTCCAAGAACCAATTTTATAGCAATTGGGGCAATTTATATTATTTTGATTCTAACGGTATTAGGTATACTGATCAATTCTACTATAATTGGGGACACACATATTATTTTGGGGACGGCGGCGTAAGGGCCACTAGTACGACTGAAATAATTGGTGATAATCTTTGGAGCTTCGATAACCTTGGTATTGGTACGCAATTGAAGGATCATTTTTACGATCCAAATGGGAAAATGTATTACTTTGGACCAGATGGAAAGGAATATAAAGACCAATTTTATAATAATTGGGGCAACACATATTACTTTGGTCCCGACGGTATCAGGTATACTGATCAGTTTTATTATAATTGGGGGCACACATATTATTTTGGGGACGGCGGCGTAAGAGCCACTAGTACGACTGAAATAATTGGTGATAATCTTTGGAGCTTCGATAATCTTGGTATTGGTACGCAATTGAAGGATCACTTTTTCTCTCAAAACGGGAAAATGTATTATTTCGGTCCAGATGGTAAAGAGTACAAAGATCAATTTTATAATAATTGGGGGAATACGTACTACTTTGGCCCCGATGGAGCTCGATATACGGATCAATTTTACAGTAACTGGGGCCATACCTACTATTTCGGTGATGGTGGTGTAAGATATACAAATCGCTTCTATTACAACTGGGGACACACATATTACTTTGGCGACGGCGGCGTCAGATTAGATAATCAAAATAAGTGGATTGATGGAAAACTATGGCATTTTGATAATCAAGGCATTGGAACAATTATCGGATGATTAAGTGTCTAAATACTGGAATTGGTGTAGATGTTTTGACATTGCACGGCGACTCCCCCTGGGACTTTACTGGTCTCATAATTCAAAGAGGTTCCACGACCTTTTTTTCAGTCATGGAACCTCTTTAAATATACACTTTGAAGATTTAAGAGAATGAATGTTTAAATTAGAGCTTTGCGATTTGCTGTAGAGCGAGGGAACGTGCAGACTGTAATGTGTAAGATTGCACATCCCACATGAAATATAAACAGTTTGAACTATCAATGAATAGTCCAGATGATGAAATGTAGATGCCTTGTTGTCTTAAGAAGCCCAAAAATTGATCAGCTAATTTCATGTCATACCAGAAGTATTCTAATTCAGGATGCTGAATAGACGTTGTAAATTTCGATAAACGCAGTGTTTCAATCAATTTCTTGTTTTTGACAAAATTTGCCGCAGTTTTAGTATCTGACATGTCTTTCCCTTTTTTAATACATTCAATTGACGTCATTAGTCTACACCTATGTACGTTTGGTTCAAAATGATTTTACAATGAGGGTAGTAATATTATTACTTCATTAACAGGTGAAAATATTAGCACAATAATTGGAATGTTTATTTCATTAGTGGCATTTGCTTTCGCAATTGTCGTTTTCAACGGTTTGTTGGGCTAACTAAATTAGTCTGCTGAATAAAAATAAAATAGTGTAACAGAAAGGCGTCTCAAATTTGAGACGCCTTTCTGTTCTCAACTTTAATTTGCTGGATTTCCTAATGCGGGGTACTGTTGATATAGCTGACGCCACAGATAACCAGGATCGGTCCCGTAAGGATTAGACATGGTTTTGTCAAACGCCTGTGCTAGTGTAGCGGAAGGAATTTGATTTACGGCGTTGGCATTAGCGCCGACACTGATTAAAGCTTGGCGTACGTATGCTTCTGAGTATCCGTGCCAA
Source organism: Furfurilactobacillus rossiae DSM 15814 (assembly GCF_000428925.1). Taxonomy (GTDB): domain Bacteria; phylum Bacillota; class Bacilli; order Lactobacillales; family Lactobacillaceae; genus Furfurilactobacillus; species Furfurilactobacillus rossiae. The sequence continues at coordinate 4,365 of NZ_AUAW01000001.1, forward strand.
GGATCGTTTGTAGTTGCGATGCTAGATTGACCAGCACTAGCTGCGGTTGAGGAGTTAGCACTTGATGTTGCATTACTGCTAGTTGTAGCTTGTGATTGAGAAACTGAAGCAGTTGATTGGTTTGCTTCAATTGAAGAACTGGCCTCACTAGATAAACTTGAGCTACTTTCTTCTACAGAACTTTTAGATGAAGTCGATGCAGAACTGCTGGAAGATGAGCTGTTTTCTGTGTCGCTGGATTTTTTTTGCTCTGTTTTTACATGGCTGCTACTGGAAGCCTTGGTAGATTGGCTGTTATTGCTGCAAGCAGCCAGTGTAATTGTGCTAAGCAGTGCAAAGCCAATTAATGAAATGCGCTTTTTAATCATGAAATTTACCCCTTTCGTTTGTAACAATACGCGATTGCTAAAACGATGAATGTGTAAGACAAGAACTCTATTAATATTATCATGCAAGTTGTAAGAGAGGTAAAGCTTGTTTACCATAATGCAGTAACAACTTAATGATTGCACTAAGAGTGGTAAAAAACGCATTGTTAGTGTATGTGAAGCACATGGCAATGCTATAATATTTACAGAAATCTAGTTGAAGTGGGGCAATTATTATCACAATCATGAATTTTAAAGAACTCGATAAAGATACTTATTACGCTTTTGAGCAACAGCATCCACAAGGCAGTTACACGCAAACACCAGAACAAAAAGAAGTGCTGAGTCGGCGTAACATCGACGCGACATACGTTGGGGTTACTAATGAACACGGGCAGGTGATTGCGGCGGCCTTATTGACGTCTGAAAAATTACGGATGGGTTATTTGTTTGAAGTCAACGGCGGGCCAATGATGGATTATGGCAACGCAGAGCTGGTTAAAGTAATGACAGACGGGATGGTCAGTTATGCCAAGCAACATCATGGTTTGGTATTGCGTTGGTTGCCAAACGTGATCAGTCGTGAATTTGATGATGATGGCAAGGTTATTGCCACGCCTAATCAGGATGCCATTGCAAACTTAACGGCGGCGGGCTTTAGTCACTCAGCCGTTAAACCCGGTTATTCCACGATCGAACTGGGTTATCAGTTTGTTAAAAAGATGAGTGGGATTACGGCGGATAATGTGGTGGCAAGTTATCAAAAGGACGCCCAGTATGCGTTGAAGAAAACGAAACAATTTGGTATTAAATTACGTCAGTTGGATTATGATGAGCTGCCACAATTTAAAAAATATACCGAGGCTACGGCAGAACGGTTGAACTTTAACGATAAAACATTGGACTATTATCAGGCGACCTATAAAGCATATGGCGACAAAGTTCAATTTATTGTGGCTGAACTGAACTTCGACACATATATTGCTAATCAGCAAAAACAGGCTGACAAGTTACAAGAACGGGTTGACGGCTTAGATGCTAAGTTAAAGGATAAGCCAAATAACAAGCATATCAAGAGTCAGCGGCGTGAACTGAGTGACCAAATTAGTCAGCATGAAAAGCGGATTAAAGAGGCTGAAGGCTTTAAACGTGAGGATGGTCAGTCGACCATTCTGTCTGGGGGAATGTTCTTTATCCAGCCACAGGAAATTGCCTACATGTTTAGTTTCACAAATGAAGAATTTAAGAACTTCTACGCACCTTACATGGTCCAGAATCATATGATTCATGTTGCAATTGAAAATCATGTACCGTTATATAATTTCTACGGTGTGTCTGGCATGTTTGACGGATCCGATGGTGTGCTTGGGTTCAAACAGTCATTTACTGGTGTGACACAGGAGATGCTGGGTGCGTTTACCAAACCAGTCAAACCGTTCCAATATCGATTATACGAATGGTTGAAGAAAGTCACAGGTAGGGAATAAGGATTAAAAAAAGGATTTAACACAATTTGTCGTTGTGTTAAATCCTTTTTTTATCGCATTAAGATTAATAGTCCAGTCAAGATCAGCAGAATAAGGACAAACGCACCATCACGCCCATGAAATTGCTGAATTCGAAACTTGGTTCGGTTGGCTGTCCCGGAGTAACCACGGGCTTCCATCGCGGTGCCTAACTCGTCCGCTCGGCGAAAACTGGTCACTAATTGGGGAATTAACAGGGGGATGAGCGCCTGCATTTGTTGAAAGACGTTGCCCTCGCCAAATTCGACGCCACGTGAACGTTGCGCGGCCATTAATTGACTGGTTTCATCCATGAGGTTGGGCACAAACCTGAGTGCCAAAGCAAGCATGAGTGCCACTTCGTCTACTGGAAAATGAAACCAGCGCAAGGGGCGCAACAATGATGCTACGGCATCTGCCAGTGCTAATGGGGCAGTGGTCAGCGTCAGCAGTGTTGAGACAAACACAATAAAGACGAAACGAAGGAACACGTAAAGCCCATTTTGAAGTCCAGTTTGTGAAATGATCAGCCAGCCCCATTGCCAATAAACAGTGCCGCCATGAGTAAACAGTAGCTGCATAGCAACTGTAAAAATGATGAGCCAAAACATCGGTCGCAGACCCCTGAAAAAGAAGCGCAAACTGAGTCGGGCGCACAACACACCAATCAGAACAAAGCTGTATAGCAACAAATTCGTTTGCCAGTTGTCAGCTAGAAAAATGATTAAGATGAGGTATAACGTTGTTAACAGTTTGACTCGCGGATCTAGACGATGAATGATGCTGGTTCCGGGAATAAAGCGGCCTAACAGAAGGGCGTTACTCATGTATCGTGCGCCTCCCTTCATCGGAAAGTAACAATTCTGCTAGGATTGACGATTTAACAATGAACTGGTGAGCTGTGACAGGATGGCGCGAACGGGCATATCCGGCAATTTCTCAATCGCGGTTAATGCAGTGTCAGTGTAATCTTTGGCTAGCTCCTGTGCCTTAACAATACCCCCGTGGTCACGAACGAGTTGATCAACTGCTTTGGCGTCATCGTCCGTCATTTTTAGCCGTTTGCTAAGGTACGGTGCAAAGGCCTCGGGCGCTTCACGTAAGGCGAGAATCAGGGGTGCTGAGTAAACACCTTGGCGCATGTCTTCCTGGACAGGTTTGCCAAACTGACTGCTGCTGGCCGTGTAATCGAGGATGTCGTCCAACAACTGGAAAGCAACCCCAATGTTGAGACCAATCGTTTGGGCATTGCGGGCAAAGCGTAGGCTGTTGCCAGATTCATACGCACCGAGAAAAGTGCTGAGCGCGAATAACTGACCTGTCTTGCCGGAAACTTGGTTCAGGTATTGGTCGATGGTGATAGCCATGTTATACCGTGTGGACATTTGTGCTAACTCACCGTTTAAAATGGCTTCCATGTGTTTGCCATCCTGTTGCACGCTGCGCAAATCACTGGCATAACCGGCCAGCAGTTTGAAACAGACGGTAAAGAGGTAGTCACCCGCATAGACGGCGGTGTCTTTACCAAACGTTGCTTGAATAGACGGCAGGCCACGACGCATGTCAGATTCATCAATGACATCGTCGTGAATTAACGTTGCAGTGTGTAAGGTTTCGACAGCAGCGGCCAATGCAATCATCTTGTGACGATCCGTTTGCTTAAATTGTGAAAATAAGAGGCAGTACGCCGGCCGTAACATTTTGCCGCCGGCGTTAATCATGTCTAAAATAGCGTCTCTTACCGGGACGTTATTGGTGGTAATGTTCTGATCAATTAAAGTTAGCACCTGTTCAAGTTCCGTTTGGAGAGCAGGGTACTCACGCCACATTGGGTGAATTTTCATGATTGGTTCCTCTCTGGTGAGTGTTGATGGTCGTACCGAAGTCGACTCAGTGTGTCGACGTGTTCAAATAAAAAGTTTGCGGTAATACCAATCGCAATTCCGGCAAGAATGCCGATAACCGCTAGAATGGGCAGATAGAGCATGACGGTCCAGCTTTGTGCGACCAAACTGGCAACAGCTAGCTGACCGACATTAAATAAAATTCCGCCACTGGCCGAAATGCCAATCATGCTGACCCGTTTCTCACCGAGCTGTTTGATTAACAGCATTCCCAGCCAGGATAGGAGGGCACCAGCTGCACTATACATAAAGGTGGCCACGGTACCACCAAGCAAGGTCGTCAGTAACAAACGCATACTCATGAGTAAAAAGCTGTCGCCAACGGGCATTGTGAATAATGAAACCAGGGTAATAATGTTTGAAAGGCCTAATTTTGCGCCTGGTGCGAATGCAAACGGAAACGGGATCATTCGTTCAAGTAAACCGATAATCACGCCCTGAGCGCATAAGAGGGCAATGTAGATGTACTGTCGTGTTCTTGATGACTGAACATTCATGGTTTAACAAGTCCTCCCGTAGAGTTGCTGTGTGTGGCACCGTTTGAACTCTTCACTTCTACCAATACTTTGTGCGGTAGACAAACGATGGTTTGACCTGGCTTGCTGATGGCCGAGTGGTGAACACAAATTTGATCGGGACAGTTGGCATCACTGATTTGAATACGATTGTCAGTAACCAACGTGTCGTTATAGGCACCGTGACCCATTGTGAAATGATAACGTGTTTTACCTTGATGCCCAGTTAACCGAATCCGTTTAAGTACGTGACCATTGTGGGAAACCACAGCGGTATACACTTCATGACTTTTGGCCGTTGTTTGAGCGGCTGCCTGGTGATGTTGGCTAGTGGTGAAGACCATCAGGGGGATGAAGGATCCGATAATCAGTAGGGTCACGATGATGATGTCAAACGGGCGGATCATTTTCAAATACCGTTTGACTGTGGGAGAAAGCTTCACGTAATCACACTTTCTTTCATTATTAAAACCGTTACATATTAGTTTAACGTTTTGATGCCTGTCTGTCGTTACTTCGGCCAGAGATGCCGTTCCATGGGACCGGTTTGAGCCCTGAAAAGCGGTCTCGCACCTCGACTTTGAGCCCCAACACCGGTCTCAAAGTTCGTCCAGCACCACTGAGTAGCGCTTTAGGCTACTCAGTGGTGCTATCACGGAACGCTATCTCTGACCGAATCCATTACCTTGAGAGATATCAATTAATCAGCAGCATCAAACTGAAAACGGGGTTAGTGGTACTAAAAAGTAGGGACATATTTTTCATAACGCGCTCTCAAGTCCGACTTGAGAGCGCTCACTTTTCAAAAAAGAGTTCTAGGGCAAGTCTACCCTAGAACTCTACCACTGACAATATAAGCTATGAATGATTACTTCATGACATCGCTGCCATACAAGGCTTTCGGTGTTCCATATCGCCACTTGCCGAAGACCCGTTGTAGGTAAGGCACTACCCACTTGTCGAGACCAAACGCACGACCGGAACCGTTCATGCAGGCAATTGCGACGAAGAAAATCCACATGTTAACCCAGTAGAACATGCCACTGAGACTAAAGACGACAACCATGGCTGCTGAAGCAGCTGACATCACCCAAGTAAACAAACCGAGAACCAAACAAACCCCAATGAAGATTTCAATAATGGTCATAAACTTTTGCATGAAGAAGGCAGTTTGTTGGTTTGGAACAAATACTTGAGTTACGGCTTGGAACCAGTGTGGCATCTTGGAGAAGACCATCTGTGGGTCGTGACCATAATCGTAGGAAAGAGAGAACATCGTTGGATTTGCAGTAGCTGTGGTGCTTGCTGCGCCACTTGCACCGCTAGCTGCACTGGTAGCCGCAGCACCGCCACCACCGGATCCAGCAGCACTAGCACCGCTAGTTGTTGCCGGCTTTAACCATGCGAATGGTAACCGCAACTTAGGCAAGAACCATGAGCCTTTGCCTTGAATCTTCGGCCAAATATCAACCAACCACATCATACCTAGGAAAATCCGTGCAGGAACAGTCCACAGTACGTTACCTTGACGCGAAATGTGACCACGGAAGAGGTTCCGGTTATGACGAGTCCGGAAGAACTCATGCATACAGTACTGGAAGAGGTAGTAGGCTGAGTAAACTTGAATGAAGTAGAGGATATTAACCAAATGCTTCATCAAAATGGCCCAGAAGTTAGATAGGTGAATCTTACCCATCAAGTTGGCAACCCCATATTGAGAACCCAAGGAAACCATGAATCCTGAATAGTTTGGCTTGAATTCAACTAATGGTTTGCCGTCTTCTGTGTTAATGATGTTGGAAACGGCCGCTTGAGCTGTTTCTTCAGCACCTTGGACAATTTGAGGTTGACCTTTACCGGAACCATCTTCATCAAGTAAGGACACGTCACCAACAACAAAGATATTTGGATCTTCTGATTGAGTGTACTTATTAACCTTGATTCGGCCGGCACGACCTTGTTCCAAACCGAAGTTGGCGGCTTGATCGGTTGCTTTAACCCCGGCAGTCCAGATTAAGGTGCAAGTTGGGAAGGTGGAGCCGTCTTTGAGGTCGACGTGATCTTCATGGACACCGACAACACCGGTGTTCTTCATGATCTTGATACCACGTTTGGTCATGTAACGTTCTGCTTTATCGGCATCGCGGCGATCCAACATGTTCATGATGGTTGGCGCCATTTCCATTAACGTAAACTTGATTTCAGTTGGATCAAGCTTGTTATCCTTAGCCAATTGGTCACGCCAGTCGCGCATTTCACCAATGGTTTCAGTACCGGTGAAACCAGAACCAACGACAACAAATGAAAGCAATGCTTTACGTTTGTCTGGATCTGTTTCGATAGCACCCGCCCGAACAGATTTTTCAATGTGTTCTTTAAGGGCAACGGCCTGTTCCCAAGAACCGAGGGTGAAACCGTGTTCCTTAACGCCAGGTGTGCCGAAGTCGTTAGGCTGTGAGCCAATGCCTAAAATGACATAGTCATAGTCAAATGAACCGTGTTCCGTAACAACCTTTTTATCGGTTCGGTTAATTGACTTAACCGTATCCGTCACTAACTTAACGTTCTTACGACGGCAGAACAAACGTTGTAAATCATACTGAATGGCAGTTGCATCCACCCGGTTGGCGGCAATTTCATGTAGCTCCGTCATGTAGGTGAAGTACGAGTGCTTATCGATCAGTGTGATCTTAACGTTGGAATCTTTTTTGAAATGCTTGGCCAGATGCTTGGTGGCGTAAACGCCAGCGAAGCCGGCACCGACGACAACAATATTCTTTTGAGCCATTTCCAACAACTCCTCTGAGATAATATAAAAGTTATAAATAAGTGCATTAACTATGAAACAATTATAGCGTTTACATTCGTCGATTGTCTAGACCTTCAGGAATATATTCACAAAAAGAAGTTATTTATTGTACACAATTATGTTGAACGCCGAAACCGTTTCCAAAATTGATAAACAAGGGGTGAAATAAAGCTTATTGTTTATTATTCGTTTTAATGAATTGAGAAAGGCTGCATTTTACGTAACACGTTTCACAAACTAATTGTTTGCTGTTAAATTGTGCTGACTTTGATGAAACCAGTGTACTCGCCAAGTAACCATTAGCTTAAGGCAGTGCATGACTAATGAATATGATTTTCAGCCGCTATTGGTAAAGCATTCAAGTTTTCGATATCATGGGAGTAAGTAGTTGTGATCGTTGCAAGAGGGTAAAATTGGATGAAAGACCGTTTTGATTAGGTAACAGGGCAAAGTTGAGGGGGAAGCTATGAGATTATCATCTTTCGGTGAATTAGTGGCGCTGCGAACAAAACTCGCCAGTATTTTGCCGTTTTTAGTGGGGGTCTTTTTTGCGATTGATTTTGGATATGATGTAAATTGGGCTAATACAATTGTGTTGTTTATCGTGACATTGACGCTCGCAATGGCGACTACTGGTATCAGCAACTTAGTGGCCTACAATAAGTCACAAGGATCAGTGAACGCACAGTCACAAACGGTTATTGGCAAACGTCAGCTGCCGTTGTTATTGGTTCAACTTATGCTCGTGGTGATGCTGACACTGGCCACCTGCCTTGGTATCTGGCTAGTTTGGCGCACCAACTTAATGCTTTTACTATTGGGAATTATTGGGTTTGGCATCGCCATCTTTTATACGATTGGTCCCGTGCCATTGTCACGTTTGCCGCTGGGCGAAGTATTCGTAGGCGGTTCATTGGGATTATTGCTACCGTTCACGGCTTTTTATGTAAACGTACCATCACAAAAACTGATCGGCATTATTTTGCACTGGCCGGGGATGCTTGTTATGGGCAATTTGTGGTCGTTAATTGCTGTTGTGTTGCTTTGTTTACCATTAATGGCGACGACCGCTAATTTAATGTTCGCAGAAAACATTGTTGGGTTACGTGATCAGACAATTGATGAGACTAAACACACCTTGCCTGAGTATTTAGGGCAGCGGTGGAGTTTAATCGTTTACCGTAGTTTCCTCGTTATTGGTTTTCTCGGTATTATCATCGGTATGGCGACAGGAATGTTATCTTGGTGGTTAGTGGTCATGATGGTAGCAGTGCCAGCTGCTGTACTTAACGACCGTCATTTTAAACAAATGGTTGCGGGAAAAACAACATCGACTGCTGATGAAATAACGACATCAGCACATAACGGTTTGTTTCAAAAAGAGTTATGGCCAGCAATCAGTAATATTCTTTGGGTCAATGGATCATTATTACTGGGATTGATCTTGGAAATGGTGGTGCAATAAATGAAAACAGATTATAAACCGTTAACGTGGCCACTGTTTTTGGAGCTTATTCGTTTGCCAGCCAAAACAGCCAGTTTGTTACCATTTTTATTGGGGACAGCGTACGCATATTACGCTTATGGTCAGTTTAACTGGCTGAATACATTGATTTATTTTATTGGCCAAATGAGTATTGCATTCTTCGTGACAGGTTTTAACAATGTTCAGGATTACTACAAAGCCAAGGATTTAGCCTACCGTGGCCGGGATAATATTTTAGGCCGGGAACATTTGAACCCGCATCACATGATGGCATTAATGTTGGTGTTTTTAATCATTGCATGTAGCATGGGAATCCTGCTGATAATCCGGACAAACTTGGTGTTGCTCTTTATCGGTGGCTTAGCCATTTTGATTGCAATCACATACACGGCAGGGCCAGTGCCGTTATCGCGAATGCCATTAGGAGAAATATTAAGTGGTTTATGTGAAGGGTTTGGTACAATCTTTATTGCAGCTTACGTGAACATGCCTAAACAACTGCCGATAGCGATGTATTTTGATGGTTGGCATTTTGTCATTACCGCTAATCTGGCCGTGATTCTGACTTTATTTGTGATTGCATTGCCCATTGTGATTTTAGACGGTGGGGTTATGTATGCCGATAATATTTGTGACCTGCAACAAGATATGAAAAATCAACGTTTTACGTTACCTTATTATCTGGGAAAGCAACGGGCGGTAAAGCTTTATCCGTTTGTGCCCGGAATGGCATTTGTCTTTGTGCTTATTGGAATCTTGATTGGCTGGTTACCATGGTTAATGATCATTGTGTTCGGTTTGATTCCAGTTGTGATTCGGAATACGAAGGCCTTTCTCGCGGTTCAGGATAAAGGTAAAACGTTTATTACTGCAATTCAGAATTTGTTAAGCGTTGCTTCTTTGGAAGTCGCTGTATTAGTAGCAATGGATATAATCAGATTATTAAAGTCCTAATCAACTAATTGGCATTGCCAAAAAAACATTTTTCAGTAAAAATACTCTTAAAAAACACGTCCGCTTTTCAACGCTTGCAACTAAGGCTTGAAAAGCGGACGTGTTTTAATTGTATGTGTCAATTGATACTAAAAAATGTTACTGGGTGATTTTTTGAAATGAGCTTGTGAATAACTGATGCGTAATTTGAAAGACCTGGTCCTTGTTAGCATAATCGGCGCCCAACACAACGGTGATCACTCGATGGTGGTGCTTTTTGGCTGTACCAACAAAACAGTTCCCCGCGCCTTCCGAAGAACCAGTTTTTAATCCATCAACAGGTGTGTCGTTAAAATGATCCGGTTGCGTGGGCAACATTCGATTCTCGGTTGGGAAGGAGCCCGATAGATCGAAATTTACGCGTGGTTCACTTGCGATACTCAATAACTGATCACCATAGTAACTCAAAGTCTTTCTAGCGACTGTCGCAACGTCTTTGGCACTCATCTTATTTTCCGCATCTTCAGGTGTACCAGGGACGCGTAAATCGCCAATCAAGTCATTGTTTAGACCGGTCACGTTAACAAGTTGGTAATGTTTCAGGTGCCACACGTGTGCCTGATGGTTAATTTGCTTAACAGCTTTTTCTTGGCTCCCAAACATTTTTTGAGCCAGTAACAATACAGAGCTATTGGCCGAATGAATGAGTGATGTGTATAACAAGTCGCGAACCGAATACTTCTTGCCAGCTTGGAGTGGCACATTGGCAAGTCTTGAATCTTGGGATAGGCTGGCAATGTTTGCTGGTGCTGTAACAGTATCCGTTAGCTTAAGTTTTCCCTGGTGGATCTTTTGCAAGGCAAAATAAACGGTAAAAAGTTTAGAAATGGATGCAATCGGGCGAACAGTTGACGCATTCTCTTCTTGGTATACATGACCAGTTTTAGCATCAAGGGCCAGTTTGGATACTGGCATTGCATCTGCCTGGACTGGCGTTGTTGGAGAGACAATTACGCCGCTCAACCCCGACAGACATAGTAGTATTAGCAAACAGCGTTTCATAATTGTTGCGACCTCCGTAATTGCTGATAACGTTGAATGACTAGAACGATGAGTGTAACGATTAACATGATTAAAATAAAGGTAGGCGAGAAGCTAGTCCAGTGAAAAAGAGTGGCCAATAAATCGTAAAATAAGTATAGCAATAACATCATCACGAGAGAAAGCAGACAGTTATACAACCACTGATACTTTTTGGGAAAACTTTTAATTTGAAAGGTTAGTTTATCAACAATGTCATTATTGGGACTTCTGCTGAAACAAGGATAAAGGGTTCAAACTGGACCAATAGTTCTTGCTTGATACATTACTTATAGAATATCATTTTTATGACAAACAAAAGTAATTGAAGTGGAATTTTTGCAAAAATTAAAAGCCAGCAATTCGTAACATTGTTGGCTTTATCAATGCAATTTTAAAAACGAAAAATGTTCTTATTCTTTTAAAAAATCGGTTCATAAAATACATTTCAGTGCAATGCAGCAATAATCAAATAGACGATGACTAACCCTAGAACAGAGTAGCCACTGTAAATACGCATTAGACGAGTGGAACGGTGTGCTAGTCGAGTTGCGACGTAACGAGCTAAGTTAAGAATCGTTAAGATGATAAAAATCCAGAACAAAATCCATAAGAATGTCATGGTGATGCCCCCTCAGCGTGGTTTGTTCCACTGGCAAAGGATTACGCCCCTTACTCAAACTGACGAGAAGCGTCGCCAATTAAAGCCAGTGGGTTCTGCACGTTTGTTATTATTCATCTTTATTGTAACCGCTTTATTTACGGATTGATAGTTTTATCACCGTTCTTTCCGGGGTGAAGTTTAGATTGAAAAACGTATAATGAAAGTAAACTATCTATCAATAAGTGGGAGGTGTGCGAATGACAATTCGGTGTGCGTGGGGTCAAGAATCAGGGTTAATGCAGACCTACCATGACGTGGAATGGGGCAAGCCGCATCGTGATGATCATGACTTGTTTGAATTAATGTGTATGGAAATGTATCAAGCTGGACTATCGTGGCGCACGGTATTAAACAAGCGGGCAGCTTTTAATGAAGATTTTGATCGTTATGACATCAAAAAGGTGGCGAACATGACCGATGCAGATTGGCAGCCGTTCTTACAGGATGCTCGAATTATTCGTAATCGGGCTAAGCTGGCCGCAACGGTAAGCAATGCGCAAGCCTTCATCAAAGTTCAAAAAGAATTTGGGAGTTTTGCAACTTATTGGTGGGCATTTGTAAACAATCAGCCACTTGTAAACAACGTGGCTACTGAAAATGATGTGCCTGCGAAGACAGCACTGTCTGTCAAAATTGCTAAGGATTTAAAGCGTCGAGGCTTTAAGTTTATGGGACCCGTGGCTGTCTACGCGTTTATGCAAGCCAGCGGACTTGTGAATGATCATCTTAATGATTGTGCGTTTAAATAGCTTGGCTCCTTGTTGTAGCGTGCAAAAGGGATGACATCAAAGCTAAGAGATAATATAGGAGGAGTGATTAAATGGCAATCCAGCATAAAGAAACGATTCCAGATAATATTGAAGTGCGTGGTGCACGAGTCAATAACCTTAAAAATGTGAATGTTGATATTCCGTTAAATGCGTTTGTCGCCATTACCGGGAGATCGGGCTCTGGGAAGTCCTCGCTGGCGATGGGGGTATTATACGCTGAAGGGACACGGCGCTATTTAAACGCACTGTCTACATATACGCGACGGCGGATTAGTCAGGTCGGCGCGGCCAATGTTGAGTCGGTTCAATACTTGCCATCTGCATTAGCGCTGCGTCAACGACCACAGGTGCCAGGTGTTCGCTCAACAGTGGGTACAATGAGTGAGAGTCTAAATGTTTTACGATTGATGTTTTCACGATTGGGGTCCACAGTCTGCCCAAACGGTCACCGTGTGCCACCGACTATTGAAGTGGCGGAAAATGATGGTTGGATTGTCTGTCCAACATGTGGCGTTCGATATCGTGGTCGTGGTGCCGAGGATTTTGCTTTTAATGCAGGCGGCGCATGTCCAACGTGTGGTGGGGTTGGTGAAGTTCGTCAAATTGCTGCTGACCGGCTTATTGGGGATGAAAATCTCACTATCCGTGAGGGAGCCGTGGCGTCCTGGCACTTAGCTGGTCGCAACTTTATGCCGTTGGTAGCGGAAGCGGTGGGAATCCCCATCGATGTACCTTATAAGGACCTGCCTGATGAAGCAAAGGATTTAGTATTACATGGCAAAAAACAGCCTTACGCCATTAACATTCCGAGTTCGAAGGGCAAAATCTTCCATATGGACAATGCAATGTACGAAAATGCCTTCAATGCCGTGGAAGATTCAATGGCCAACACGACTAACGAGCGGGCGATTGAACGGCTCAACAAGTTTTATGTGTTTGATACATGTCCAACGTGTCATGGCTCTCGTTTTGATCCAGCACTGTTAGACCAGCTTGTTGTAGGACACAACATTGCGGAAATTACCAAAATGGACTTGGATCAACTAATGAAGTTTGCGGATACGATTGTTCCGTGGTTACCCAAACGCGTTCAGCATTTAGGTACGGACCTGGTCAAAGAATTTAAAGACAGTTTGACGCCACTTACGGATTTGGGACTTAATTACCTGACGTTAGATCGTGCCGGTAACACATTGTCGACGGGTGAGTTGCAACGAATCCAATTAGGACGCACATTGCGCAGTGAAACCACAGGCGTTTTGTATGTTCTTGATGAACCCTCTGTCGGTTTGCACCCGGCTAACGTTACTGGACTGATTAAAGTTTTCCATCAACTAGTTGAGCAGGGTAATTCACTGGTGGTTGTAGATCATGATGTTAGTATCATTGCGGCCGCCGACTACGTTATCGAAATTGGCCCTGGAGCGGGGAAGCAAGGCGGACAGGTTGTCAATCATGGAACTGTTGCCACGATTCGTAAGCATGAGTCTTCCTTAATTGCGCCATTCTTAAATGGCACGGCACCAATTCGAGAACGGCCACAATTGACTGATAAACAGCTTTTTGCAAAGGGCAAATTATCAATTGAGGTAACCAATCGTTTTAATATTAGTGACGTTAAAGCGCAATTTCCCAAGAACCGGTTGTCTGTTGTGACGGGGATGTCTGGAGCTGGGAAAACAACGTTAGTGCTAGATAGTCTAATCCCTGGGATTCTTGCGGATGTTAAACATCAGCCACTGCCAAAACAGGTCAAACAGCTAGATCGAGCTAAGATTCATAATGTGGTCATGGTTGACTCTGTGCCAGTGGGTAAAAATGTCCGTTCAACCGTTGCGACTTACACGAGTGTGTTGGACACTGTTCGAAACTTATTTGCCAATACCAAAGAGGCACAAGAAAAGGGATGGACGGCCAGTCACTTTTCTTACAATTTAAATGATGGCGCCTGCCCACTATGTCATGGTACTGGCACAATAAGTATGGATGTTCAGTACTTACCAGATGTCGAGGAAATTTGTCCTCAATGCCACGGTCAACGCTATAATCAAGAAACATTAAGTGTGAAGTGGCACGATCTTTCGATTGCTGACATTCTGGCGTTATCCGTCGATGATGCACGTAACTTGTTTGTCGATGTACCAAGCGTAGCAAATACGTTGAGTGCTCTACATGACATGGGTCTAGGTTACCTTGAACTCGGTGAAAGCACCCCAACATTGTCCGGTGGTGAAGCACAGCGTTTGAAACTGGTATCACGGATGGGCCGTCGCCAGACCGGTACGTTATTTGTTTTTGATGAACCGTCTGTGGGGCTTCATCCATTAGATATTCAGCAGTTGCTGCGGGTGTTTGATCAACTCATTAATGAGGGCGCCACAGTTATTGTGATCGAGCATGATTTGGACGTCATGGCTAACGCTGACTACATTGTGGACATGGGTCCTGAAGGTGGTACGAAGGGTGGCCAGTTGGTCGCTGCTGGTACCCCAACCGAGGTAGCCCAAACGAAAGCTAGTGTAACAGGTCAGTATCTCAAGGAGAAACTGGCAGGTGGACCTGTCACGGCTTAATTTTCGGCTGTTGTTTGGAATTGATGTAGTCGCAGGTTTCATGTGGATGTCATTTAATATTTAACAATTTTTTGTAAATAGTCGGCTAAGTTGTGATAGAAGTGAAGCTGACCGGAAACAGAGTTCCATGTCGGCAACACTTGGCGGCGAGAATTTGGCCGCTTAGTGTTGCGGGATGACTTATGAGACGTGTACTTCGGCTCATAATCAAGGTTAAAGACTCCGGGTTTCAGGAGGCTGAGACCGGTCCCCTGGAACGGCGTTTCCGGTCGGCGTAACCGCATAATCCGGATCGCCAGTCATTTAAGCGTTTTAAAACTTAAGGCGGCATAAACAAAAAGAGGAGCTTTCCGAAAAAATTGAAGGCTCCTCTTTCAATTAATTAGCAGTCAATAAACTAAGCAAAAACTAAGATTAAATAGGCGAGCAGTTCGAGCACGATGTAAACTGCAGCCGTATATTGTGCTTTTAGATTAGGGTAGTTGATACTAAACCAGAACGTTATAATCACAACCGCCATCGCCAACACACCTAGCAAAGAAAAATGAAAGAATAAAATGGCTGCGATTAACAGCACACCGGTTACCGCAGTAGCGATGACACGTCGTTTGCCTTCAGTTTCAAAAATTGGCATCATAAAAAACAATTGACAGGCCACCAACGGAATTAGCTGGATTAAAAAGGTCATTGAAAGAAAACGGTTTTGGAAAAAGAAAATGGCGCTACTGATGGGAAAAGTTGACAGTAAGGCGTAAATGATGAGCCCCCAAATGTTTTGTAAGTTCAACCAGCGCATTTCGACCACTAACCAAAAGCCCGAGAACATGAGTAACATGATCAGAATTTCTAAGTTACCACGAATGATGCCAGAGAAGGCCAGAATTAGACTGATCAAAATGGGGACGTGCGCCCATAACGATTTAAAGTTGGCCTGAAACATTAAAAAAGTTGTGAGACTCATGACGATTGTATAAGCCAATAACAGTAGTTGATTGCCATGAAAGGCAGCGCCCGTAAGTCGGCCGTAATGAATCGGAAAGCTCCACCAGATAATGTTTTGGGCAATTGTGAAGATAAGCAGTGGTTGCCAAGGCATGTTGTCAAAAAAACTTGTGGCATGACGCTGTTTGCGAGTTTGCGTGGGCATAAGGGCCTCCTTTCTCAAAATGACATAATATGTTTCTATGCTAATCAACTTTATGAGCGGGGTCAACGAAATCACGTCTTTTTAACCGGTTAGTAACGTGTTACCATAAGTAAGTTATGAGTTTCGTTCCCGATAGGATAAACAGGGAACAGTTACGTCAAATTCTGATGATGTAACGGTTCTTTTTGTTTAGAGGCCTTGTAACCGGAATTTATTAGATGGGGGAAATCTTTTATGCAAGAACGTCATTTATTTACTTCTGAATCTGTTTCAGAAGGACATCCGGATAAAATCGCTGATCAAATTAGTGATTCAATTTTGGATGCAATTTTAGCTCAGGACCCACAAGCGCGTGTGGCCTGTGAAACGTCTGTTACTACTGGGCTCGTCCTCGTGTTTGGTGAAATTTCCACCTCCGCATACGTTGATATTCAAAAAACAGTGCGGGACACGATTAAGGAGATTGGCTACACCGATGCTAAGCTTGGTTTTGATGGCGACACATGTGCCGTCCTTGTCGCAATCGATGAACAGTCACCTGATATTGCACAGGGTGTTGACGATGCCTTAGAGCGTCGCGAAGGTGATGAAGATCCACTGGACAAGATTGGTGCTGGTGACCAAGGCATGATGTTTGGCTATGCGATTGATGAAACACCTGAATTGATGCCATTGCCAATTGCTTTGAGTCATGCGTTAATGCGTAAGATTGCGCAGTTACGTAAGGACGGTGTCATTGATTACTTACGGCCGGATGCTAAGGCACAAGTGACCGTTGAATACGATGATGATGGTAAACCAGTCCGTGTTGACACAGTGGTGCTTTCCACGCAGCACAACCCCGACGTTGAGCTGGATCAAATTCGCCATGATGTGATTGAACAGGTAATCAAGGCGGTTATTCCGGCTCGTTATCTGGATGACGACACGAAGTATTTGGTTAACCCAACTGGTCGCTTTGTTATTGGTGGCCCTCAAGGGGACGCTGGCTTAACTGGTCGGAAAGTTATCGTGGATACGTACGGTGGTTTTGCTCGTCACGGCGGTGGTGCATTCTCTGGTAAGGACGCGACTAAAGTGGATCGGTCTGCTTCATACGCTGCGCGGTATATTGCTAAAAATATTGTTGCTGCCGGCATGGCTCACCGTGTTGAAGTTCAGTTGGCATATGCAATTGGTGTAGCGCAACCAGTTTCTATCTCCGTTGATACGTTTGGAACTGGCAACGTGTCTGAACAAGCGTTGACTGCGGCAATTCGGAAAGTCTTTGACTTGCGCCCTGCTGGTATCATCAAGATGCTGGATCTCCAACGGCCAATTTACAAACAAACGGCCGTTTATGGTCACTTTGGTCGTCCTGATTTGGATTTGCCATGGGAAAAGACCGATAAGATTGATGCATTGAAGCAAGCTGTTGCTGACGCAGATGTTGTTGTCAACGAAAGCAAGTAGTTATTTAATTAACACAATAGCAAGACTCCCGGTGGACTGGATTACGATCACACAGACACCTGGAGTCTTTTTTTGTAAAAAACATAGCTAAAAAGGAATACACAATGAAAAATAATAAAACCAATGTTGTGTTGGTAACCATTGCACTGTTTGTGGCGACGTTTATGTCGGCAGTCGAGGGGACAATTGTGTCTACAGCGATGCCCACCATTGTAGGTGAACTGCACGGTGTGACCTTAATGAACTGGATCTTTTCAATTTATCTACTAACGAATTCGTTGGCTACGCCGATTTATGGCAAACTGTCTGATCGGATCGGCCGTAAACCGGTATTTTTGTTCGGGCTGGCTGTGTTTACGTTTGGTTCAATGATGAGCGGTCTTTCCAACTCTATGCTGACACTGATTTTATGGCGTGCTGTGCAAGGCATTGGGGCCGGAACGATTATGCCGGTTTCCTTTACGATCATTGCCGATATTTATCCATTTGAGAAACGGGCACAAATCATGGGACTGAATGGTTCGGCATGGGGCATTGCTTCGGTCGTCGCGCCGTTACTGGGTGGTTTTATCGTAGATCAGTTAAGTTGGCATTGGGTTTTCTTCATTAATATTCCGATTGGGCTCATTACGATGCTACTAATCGCACTGTATTTGCACGAGCCTAAACAAGCGGCAGCTTCCAGTCCGTTAGATGTTGCAGGTAGTGTCTGGCTGTCGGTTGCCTTATTGGGGCTAATGTATGGTTTTCAAGTGGTGGGCGAGCGACACAGCAACCTGTTGATTGTTGCTGGCTGTTTTATTATTGCAGCAGTTGGGTTATGGTTATTCATCCGCCAAGAACGTCGTGCTAGTGATCCGATTATCGATCTCAGCTTGTTTAGCAACCGGACTTTTGTGATTCAAAACGGTGTGGCTGCGCTCATTTCTGGTTTTCTGATTTGTTTTAACGTTTATATTCCAACGTGGACTCAGGGATTATTAGGACTACAGGCTGCTCAGGCCGGGTTTGCGGTTACACCCAGTTCAGTGATGTGGATCGTCGGTTCGTTTATTGCGGGCCGAGTTATCGGCAAATTACGGCCACAAAAGATTTTGTTTGCCAGTATTACAACCGTGTTAATTGGCGCAATTATCTTGGTTTTACTGCCAGGGCAAACGCCATTCTGGGGATTTTTGTTAATTTCAGCAGAACTCGGTGTTGGTTTTGGACTAACTATTACCAGTACCACGGTGACAACACAACACTTAGTTGATCCAGCGATTATTGGGATGGCGACATCCTTCAACACGTTAGCACGGAGCTTGGCGCAGACAATTATGTTGGCCGTTTACGGCATCGTGATGAACGCAACCTTGGCACATGGGGTGGCACGGAATCACGACATCAATTTACGCATGCTTAACGCGTTGATTAATCCGCATACCGCGAAAAATTTACCAGTTGCATTATTACCAACTTTGCGGCGTGTATTGGCCAGTGGTGTTCATAACGTATTCTTGGTGGCATTATTGCTAGTCATTGTTGCACTGTTAGTCAACGCTTTTGATCACCGAAAAATAAGATAAAAATGTTTAACAGTTAAGTGTATCGATATTTATTTTCTGAAATTGCTTTTTTTTGATTACTCTATGGGAACAATATGTTATGCTTTCAACAGTTAAACGGATTGTTGAATTGGGTGGAAACATGACAGAAAAAAAGCAAGACTTAGAGTTAATGCAAGGCTACATTGAAGAATACTTGTTTGTGGGCAAGTATTTAAACGAATTTGCCTCCGGACCAGCGAGTGATTTTGGAATGTCGTTTGATCAATGGTTGATTTTGACTGAAATTGCGCAGGCAGAAACACTGTTAAGCGTAATGGATCTGGCCGACATGCACCGTGTTACTCGGAGTGCAATTTCCCGTCAAGTTGCGGGATTACTTAAACAAGACTATGTCTACGAGGAAGATGACATGGCTGACCGTCGTCACAAGACACTTCACTTAACGCCTAAGGGTAGTGAAGTTGAGACTAAGTTATGGGATGTTGCCCAGGACCGTTTCAAAGGTTGGCTGGACGTTTTTGGTCGCGGTAAATTCCAAGAGACACTTGATTTCATTCGTGATTTCGAAGAAAAAATCGTGCAACGTGATCGTTGGGGGTCACGAATCAAGAAGTCTCACGAAGGTTGATTGCTAAGCATTAAAATAAGGTCGTTGATGGTAACTAATGGATTAGTTATCGTCAACGACCTTATTTATCGTTTTGCATGAATCGAAGTTGTTTTGAAAAAGAGGTATCGTGACATGAGTAATTCGGACCAGGCGAGGGCGCTTCCGGCCAAAACATCACTAGGAAAATGAACGCCGAGGTACACGCGACTGAGACAAATAGTAATAATGAGTAATGTTAGTAGTGTGTTAAAAGCGGCCCGTAAATGCAACCGGTCAACATACAGATTACACAGAATAATCAGTGAGCCATACATCAACGTGACATTCATTGAGTGACCACTAGGAAAACTAAATCCTCCAGCGGCCACTAAATGCGTAATGATTGGTCGTGGTCGTTCAACCAAGCTTTTAAGAATCGTATTTACAGCAAGGGCAAATACGCCAACATTAACAAAGAAGAAAACAGCGCCTTGATATTTCTTTCGCCACCAGAGGCCGAGTGAAAAGACGACCATCACGATCATAGTAAATTTTACATTGCCGAGCCTTGTTATATTGCGAAAGAACCACGTTCGTTCCTCAGTCACTGGGTGGCGGACAATATGGGTGCCGAATTGATCGAGTTGATGCAGCCAGCTTGCATCCGTTACGACACCGGCTAATAGGATTAGAAAAATAATAAAACAAATAATGGCAACGAGATTTCTGACGCGTTGCCAGTGTGTTTGTGACAAAACAAAGATAGTGATGACCTCCGAAGTTGTTTTAAAGCCAGTATAGCATTCTCAAGCGGATGCTGACTTGTAATGTCACGCGTATTTTGCTATGCTATGAACAATATTTTAACAAGTAAAAGTGACGGATTAGTAGTTGTGTCGTGATCTTAAGCGAGCTGACGGGTGGTGCGAGTCAGTGTTGACGACAGAATGAACTCACCGATAATCACTAAGATGGTGAACGGCGTTATCATAACGCCAGTAGCTGTTTTCGTTTGTCAGCGTTACCGACCTTAAGTGTTTACCATAATTGTTGTGGTAAGAAGATAGGTGGTACCGCGATCCGCATCGTCCTATCGGTTGTCGTTATTGATTTAACAGTGACGATAATCGACAGGGCGTTTTTTATTTGTTAATTAATTTTTTCTGGGAGGGCAAAACATGCCATACGATCATACAAAAATTGAAAAAAAGTGGCAAAAATTTTGGTCAAAGAACGATACGTTTAAAACGCCAGACTTTTCCGATAAGCCAAAATATTACGCATTAGATATGTTCCCTTATCCATCCGGTCAGGGACTGCATGTTGGTCATCCAGAAGGTTACACTGCAACGGATGCCATGAGCCGGATGAAGCGGATGCAGGGATACAATGTGTTACATCCAATGGGTTGGGATGCTTTTGGACTGCCAGCGGAACAGTATGCACTGAAAACCGGTCATAATCCAAAAGGCTTTACTGACCAAAATATCGACGTCTTCCGTAAGCAGGTTAAATCGCTGGGCTTTTCTTATGACTGGGATCGCGAAGTCAACACGACAGATCCTTCGTACTACAAGTGGACACAGTGGATTTTTGAACAGCTGTACAAACGTGGTTTAGCCTACGAAGACGAAATCATGGTTAACTGGGCCCCTGACTTTATGGGTGGCACTGTTGTTGCCAATGAGGAAGTCGTTGATGGTAAAACAGAACGTGGTGGTTACCCCGTTTACCGTGTCCCAATGCGGCAGTGGGTGTTGAAGATTACAGCTTACGCTGACCGCTTGCTGGATGACCTAGATGATCTTGACTGGCCTGAAAGCATCAAAGAGCAACAGCGAAATTGGATCGGTCGTTCAGAAGGTGCCAGCGTTCAGTTTGCTGTTGACGGTCACGAAGGCACGAAGATCGAAGTGTTTACTACCCGTCCTGATACGATGTTTGGTGTTTCTTACCTTGTGCTGGCACCGGAATACGACCTTGTTGATCAGATTACAACGCCTGACCAAAAAGCAGCCGTTGATGCTTATCGCAAGCAAATCGAGTCCAAGTCAGATTTGGAACGGACGGATTTGAACAAAGATAAAACTGGTGTCTTCACCGGCGCTTACGGGATTAACCCAGTTAACGGTGAACAGGTACCAATTTGGATTGCTGACTACGTGTTGGCTTCATATGGTACTGGTGCCGTAATGGCTGTGCCAGCGCATGACCCACGTGACTATGAGTTTGCTACCAAATTCAGTTTGCCGATCAAACCTGTTATTGAAGGTGGCGACTTGGATAAGGAAGCCTTTACTGGCGATGGTACACACATCAACTCTGGTTTTTTGAACGGGATGGATAAGAAAACGGCCATCTCAGCAGCGATTGACTGGCTAACTGAGCATGATGCCGGTGCCAAAAAGGTCAACTACCGTTTGCGGGATTGGATTTTCAGTCGCCAACGTTACTGGGGTGAACCAATTCCAGTGATTCACTGGGATGATGGTGAAACAACCTTAGTTCCAGAAGATCAGTTACCACTAACACTGCCTGACACGGACCAGCTGGAACCATCTGGAACTGGTGAAAGTCCACTTGCTAACATTGACGATTGGGTCAACGTTACGGATGAAAATGGCCGGCATGGTAAACGTGACACGAACACGATGCCACAGTGGGCCGGTTCATCATGGTATTTCTTGCGTTATATCGATCCACATAATGACAAGGCTTTGGCAGACCCTGAAAAATTGAAGTACTGGTTGCCTGTTGATTTGTACATCGGCGGTGCGGAACATGCCGTGCTTCACTTGCTGTATGCCCGTTTCTGGCACAAGGTTCTTTATGATCTCGGTGTTGTGCCAACAAAGGAACCATTCCATAAGTTGGTTAACCAGGGGATGATTCTTGGTGACAATCACGAAAAAATGTCGAAATCTAAAGGGAACGTTATTAATCCTGATGAAATCGTTGAAAAATACGGTGCTGATACGCTTCGTTTGTACGAAATGTTCATGGGACCTTTGGAAGAATCCAAGCCATGGAGTGAAGACGGCATCAATGGTTCATACAAGTGGATTCAACGCGTTTGGCGTTTGCTGATTGATGAAAACAATCATCTGCGTGATCGTGTAACAACGATCAATGATGGCAAACTGGACAAGGTGTACAACGAAACGGTCAAGAAGGTCACGGAAGACTACAGCCGGATGCACTTTAACACAGCCATTTCTCAAATGATGGTCTTTGTTAATGAAGCCCACAAGGTTGATGATCTACCAGTTGAGTACATGGAAGGCTTCATCAAGATGTTGTCGCCATTGGTTCCTCACGTTGCTGAAGAATTGTGGAGCTACTTCCATGAATCTGACACCATCAGTTACCAGCCTTGGCCAACTTATGATGCTAGCAAACTAGTAGAGGCCACGATTGAAGTGGTTCTGCAGGTTAATGGTAAAGTTAAGAGTCATGCCACAGTTGATAAAGATATCAGCAAGGATGATTTGGAAAAGATCGCGATGGCTGACGAGCACATGCAAAAGGCCATTGATGGCAAAACGGTTCGTAAAACGATCGTTGTGCCAGGCAAGTTGGTTAACGTGGTTGCTAATTAGCGTCGTTTTAATGTAAATAATGTGTCACTAATTGTTTTTTGGTGTTAAGCCAACAATTAGTGACATTTTTTGTTGAATTAGATGCGACAATCTCGGTATAATCAATGGTATTACTGCGTTTTACGTGGCTTTAGTGTTGGCCTCGAAGTAACAAGTATCAGGCAATTCAGTTACTGAGTGGCACTAGTCAATAGTATGTCGGCATGTTAGGTTTTCAATTTTCGACCATTAACTAAGGTTCATTAAAGCTTGGTTTAATAATGGCATTTAAGGTGTTTGAAACTGCTACAACGCGGTACACTAATAGTTTAAGAAAACAATTTACGCATGTTGGAAACTATCCAAATCGAAAAAAGAATTGAGAGTTTTTATGTCAAAGGAAGATCCACAAAACGAAAATAGTCAGGCAATTCCGACCAGAAAGCAGTATCGGCGGCGCCAACGTCGTGAAGCATTACTAAGCAAACTGCATTTGCAGGGGGGCCAATCGGAAGCTTCTTCAATGGCCGATTCAACAGCAACAGTTAGCCCTCAGAATGAATCAGTTACTGCATCCACGAGTCACATTTCCGATAGTGATATGGTTGCTGATTCGACTGCTGCAGTATCGAATCTTACACAGTTGAAGTCGAGCGCACAGGACAAACATGTTGCTGACAGTGCTCAATCTGAAATTGTTGAAGAAAACACAAGTGCAACATCTGATGTGAAAGCCGAACTGCAATCACAGGCTCAATCAGAGACTGAACTCGAACGTGAGGTTGAGAAAGAAGAAAAGCCACTTCACTTAGTTTCGAGTCGTTGGACGGCTTATCCTGATTCATCAGCAGAGTCGGCGATGGCTAATACTGATGAGGATACGCGTAATGCTGAGGGTTCCCAAGCGGTTCCTTTAGAACGGACCATTCCTGTTGTCCATGAAGAAACAACATCTGCTCAAACGAAAGACGATAGTAGCGACAGCGAAGATCTCGGTGAGATTGTTGAACGCCCGGGATTTGAATCGGGAGCCGTATCTGACCAAGAGCAGATTCTGCGTGGTACAGGATGGATGACGGCAGCCAGCATCACATCGCGAGTATTAGGCGCGCTGTACATTATTCCGTGGGTTGCTTGGTTTGGCACATTTTACAATCAGGCCAACGCGCTGTTTTCAAAGGGATATAACGTATACTCCATTGTCTTAATGATTTCTACTGCTGGGATTCCAGCAGCCATTTCTAAGTTGATTGCCCACTATAATGCTTTGAATGAGTATGGGGTCGGCTACCGTTTGTTCAAACGAGGCTTATTACTATCACTGGTTACGGGATTAGTGGCTGCTGCGTTGCTGTGGTTTATGGCACCAACGCAATCACTAACTACTGGTGATCCAAACGTCATCCCAGTATTACGGTCATTGACCCTTGCGGTGTTTGTTTTCCCAACATTATCGATGATGCGGGGGATGTTCCAGGGATATCACATGATGGCACCGAGCGCGATTTCTCAGTTTGTGGAACAAGTCGTACGAGTCATTTATATGTTATTAACGGCCTATCTGATTATGCAGGTTGGGTCGGCACCAGCACACAATTGGCCACGTGCTGTTGTCCAGTCGACATTTGCGGCAGGGCTGGGGGCTGTTGCTGGTATTGCCGTATTAATTTATGAAATGTGGCGTCATCGTCAGTATTTCCGTAATAAGATTGAAAACGCCAAGGGCGGCTTGGTCATTACAACTGGTCAACTGCTAAAACAGATTATCTGGCAGGCAATTCCGTTTACCATTGTGCCAAGTGCCATTGCTATTTATCAGTTATTCGATCAGGTCACGTTCTTTAGAATCATGCACGTGACTTCAAACTTAAGCTATGCCGTTCAAAACACGCTGTATGCTTACTTTGATTTCAATGCCAACAAAATCATTATGATTACAGTATCGTTAGCCTCCGCGTTAGCGGCCACTGCAATCCCGATGTTAACTGAAGCGCATACGCTAAAGGATAGTGCTTCGACTAGTCGGCAGATCAACTTTACGTTAGAACTATTCAGCTTCATCATGATTCCATCTGCCTTGGGGATGGCTGCTATTTCTGTGCCACTCTACACATTCTTTTACCATTACTCACTGGCCGGCTCATTAATTCTTGAATTTTCATCGTATTTATCTGTTTTGTTTGGTTTATTTACAGTGTTGTCGACAATTATGCAAGGCGTTGATCAAAATAAGGCAGTTATCTGGTATATGGTGGTTGGTTTGATTGTCAAAATGGTACTTCAATTTCCAATGGTGGCATTGGCACAACCATTAGGACCGTTGGCTGCAACGTTGATTGGTTTCACTGTTTCCAGTGTACTAATCTTACGTAATTTGAACCGGCATTTTGATATCGACTGGGATGGTCTTTTACATCGACTCAATCAAATTATTGTGTTCTCGTTAGTTACGTATATTGTGGCCCGATTATCTGTTTGGGGTATCGATCACGTTATGAACACGCAGTTCAAAGTAACGGCGTTCATTGAATTGTTGATTTCTGTGGTTCTCGGCGGTGGTGCATATGCTTACCTTAGTTTGCGGTTCAGACTGGCAGACAAGATGCTTGGTAACCGGGTGGAACGGATTCGCACGCGCTTTCACATTAAATAATTGATAGTTTCGGAGGTAACATTGTGTCCAAAGGCATTCGCTTAGATAAATACTTGAAAGAAATGCGGGTGGCAACGCGTAGTGAAGCGCACATGCTTATCCGTGATGGACACGTTGAGGTTAATGGCAATGTTGCTAAACAAGCACGTCAATCGATTGATCCGAATCATGATACTGTTTTAGTCGGTGGTCAACGTGTTGTCTACCAACGTTATTTTTACTTTTTGTTGAATAAACCTGTCGCAGTGGTGACGGCAACTACAGATAAGGCAGCACAAACAGTCATGGATCTCTTTAATAAAGCTGACTATCGTGATGATTTGTTCCCGGTCGGACGTTTGGATAAAGATACAACTGGGGCATTGCTGATTACGAATAATGGTGAGTTAGGGCATCGGTTGACCAATCCTAAACATCACGTGACGAAAGTTTATCAGGCCATTGTGACTGGAACGCTGACTGAAGATGATGTTGCCCAAGTTGCAGCAGGCGTTATGTTAAAAGACGGTACAGTGCTGAAACCGGCTGATATGAAATTGGGCGCATATGACTCAGTATTGGATCAAACAACGATTCAGCTTACCTTGACAGAAGGTAAGTACCATCAGGTCAAACGGATGATTGGTAGCTTTGGACAACGGGTCGTGCGGCTGGAACGCTTATCATTTGGGCCGCTTAAACTGTCCACTGGCTTGTTGCCAGGTCATTATCGGGCACTATCAGAGGATGAAGTTAACGCGCTTAAGGCAGCGGCTGACCTCACTCAGGATTAAATCAATAAAAATGAGCATCACTTTGGCCTGTCAAGAATTGGCGGTTGAGTGATGCTCATTTTTTATATTTTAGTAGATTGGGGTAACGAGTATTGTTTCATATACCAAGGAATTTCTTCGCTGATTTGTGTCGGTAGAACAACGTAGGCATTGTGCGCCAAGTCGTCAGCAATCTGGCTGTGAATATAAACGGCTGACAAGACGGCGTTGAGTTGGTCAGCAAATTGAGCGGTAAAGCCACCGACCATGCCAGCCAGAGTGTCACCCATCCCACCAGTGGCCATTGCAGGCGTGCCACCAGGATTCTCAAAAATTTGTTGGCCAGCGTAGACTTGAGTATGATGTTTTTTAAGGACAACAATGCCACCAAGTTTTGCGACAGCTTGTTGATTATTGTCTGGGGTTTGATCCTTGATTGTGATACCGGATAACCGTTGCCATTCCATTTCGTGAGGTGTGAACACAAGTTTAGCATTTGGCAATGGCAGATCGTGTTTGGCCACTAAATCGATGGCAGAACCGTCAATTGTGAGTGATTGTTGTGGTTGAACGGTCGCAAACACGCGTCTAAGGGCAGTTAACCCCGCTTCATCTGAACCGAGTCCAGGGCCGATAACGATACTGTTGGCGCTACTAATCAATTCGGTTAGGGTTGTCTCATCGTGAAAATCGGTCACCATTGCTTCCGGCATCCGGGCGTGTAACGCTGTGATATTAACGGGATCGGTCAGTGTTGTGGTCAAGCCAGCGCCGGAATAGATGCCAGCAGTTGTTGCCATGATGATGGCGCCGCCAAATTGAGCATTACCGCCGACTAAAGTTAACCTGCCGTATGTGCCCTTATGGCTATTTTCAGGACGTGGCTGAATTGTTTGACGTAAAATTGTTTCTGTTATTGGTTGAATGGACATAAGCAACCTCCTTGGTCCGCTTTCATAAAGTATAGCATGTCCTGACAAAACAGCGGGCTAAAACAGAAGCCGTAAGAGGGTGGATATGCTAGACTATAACTAGTGCTTCAACCTTAATGAAGAAACGGAGAGACGATGCATGACTGATTGGAAAGCAGAAGTTGATAAACGAAAAGCGGATCTAATGACGGATCTGCAAACGATGTTGGAGGTGCCCAGTGTTCGTGATGACAGCAAAGCCACCGATGATGCACCTTTAGGCCCTGGTCCTAAGGCCGGCTTGGAAACATTCTTGGGCATTGCTAAACGTGACGGCTTCCGCGTTAAGAATATTGATAACGTTGTTGGTTACGTTGAACTTGGTGATCCTGATGCAAAAGAAACATTGGCCGTTTTGGCACACGTGGACGAAATGCCCGCTGGAACAGGTTGGGATACCGATCCATTTACACCAACCATAAAAGATGGTAAGTTGTTCGCCCGTGGTGCGTCTGACGATAAGGGACCTGGGATGGCCGCTTACTATGGTCTGAAGATTGTTTCTGAATTAGGTTTGCCACTCAAACGTAAAATCCGTTTCATTGTCGGCACAGACGAAGAATCAGATTGGACGGGGATGACCCGTTACTTTGAAGTTGAACCAGCGCCAACACTTGGTTTTTCTCCTGATGCAGAATTCCCAATTATCAACGGTGAAAAAGGCAACATCACGCTGAAAGCTAGTTTTGAGGGCGAGCAAAATGCGGATACAGTTAACACGTTGGTTTCGTTTGCCTCTGGTGAACGTGATAACATGGTGCCTGCTGAAGCTGATGCTGTTGTGACTAGCAGTGACAATGAAGCATTTGTTGCTGCTTTCACTGCCTTTTTGGATAAAGCACCAGTTACCGGTGAAGTCACCACTGATGGCAATGGCATTCATTTACATGTTGATGGGAAAGCCTCACATGGCGCATGGCCTGAAAACGGAATCAATGCTGGAACTTATCTAGGCGCCTTCTTAGCGACGCAAACATTTGATGGTGCGGCAGCTAACTTCGTTCAATTTATTGCAGATGATGTTCACGACGACACTGTTGGCGCTCATTTAGGCGTTAAGATTACTGATGACGTGATGGGTGCGTTATCGATGAATATTGGGATTATGAACTTTAAGGATAATCATGGTGAAGTAACCTTGAACTTCCGTTATCCAAAGAACACGTCTGCAGAAGAAATCACAGCTGCTGTTGTCAAAGGTGCCGAAATGCATCATGGAACAGCGGTTGCCGGACGCGCGATGGAACCACATTACGTTTCTCCAGAAGATCCCATTGTAAAGACGTTGCTCAATGTTTACCATGATCAAACCGGTTTGCCAGCTAAAGAAGAAGTTGTGGGCGGCGGTACTTATGGTCGTTTGATGAAACGTGGGGTTGCATTTGGGGCAATGTTCCCTGGCGTTCAAGACACGATGCATCAGCCAAACGAATTTATTCCAGTTGATGATATCTATCGTGCTTCAGCGATTTACGCGCAATCAATTGCTGAATTGGCCGCCCAAACGGATGACTAGTTAGCGTTTCGCACAACATAAGTAATAAAAATACCGACCAGAAAGTTGAAATCTTTCTTGGTCGGTATTTTGGTTTAGTTGCGGATACTCTTCAAATGTTCATCGATTTCGCCAAGAACTTCAGTGACATTTTTAGGATCTTCAAGATTGTATTTTTGTAAGTCAACTTTCATTTTTGGAGAGGCGTCGTAATCGCGATACCATTCCTTGTAAGCTGACCACATTTTATAGTAGTAGTCACGCAGGGCAGGGTCATTGTCGAATTGTTCGTAATCACGGCCACGTTTTTTAATTCGGTACAGGATGGTCTCAAAATCGGTTTCTGAGTAGACCATCAAATCAGGCGCTTTTTTAGGCAATTCCTGAAGTTCATTCATCATGTTGTCTAAAAGGTTGAGGTACACTTCGAGTTCAGTATCTGAAATGTTACCTTCCTTGTTATTTTCTTTGGTGAACAAGGCATCTTCATAAATCGAGCGATCTAGCACATTGTTATCATCTGCCAATGCTTTCTTGATCATTGAAAAACGTTTGTTCAAAAAGAAAATTTGTAATAGGAACCCGTATTGTTTAGGATCCTTGTAGTAAAGCGGCAACACTGGGTTGTTACCAACGGGTTCAAAGAACGCCTTGGTATGTAAGTGGTCTGCAATTAAGCCTGTAAGAGTTGTTTTACCAACCCCAATCATTCCTGCGGTAATTATCACCATGGATATCTCCTCGCTCAAGTTTTTTAGCGCTACAACATATGGTACAACATTTTGGCTTGTCATACTGCATCTATTGCAAACAACTTAGTCAATTGTAACCATCAAAAAGCGCCGAGCTGTGAACTCGACGCCATAAAAAAAATTAGGCTTGCGGTCCTTCGTCATGATTGTTGGATGCTTTAAGCTCATCACGAATTTCCATCAGTAGGTGTTCAGTTTTGGTTTCTTTCGGTGTAACTTCCTTCCTTGGCATGATCTTATTAATTGCTTTAACCAATAAGAACACGACAAACGCGGTGATTAAGAAGGAAATAACCGAATTAATGAAACTGCCATACTTGAACTTGGCGGAGCCAACCGTGTAGGCCATTTTTGAAAAATCGATGCCGCCAATGAAAATTCCGATCAACGGATTGATTAAGGTGCTAACCAGTGATTTAACAATCGCTGTAAAAGCAGATCCGATAATGACCCCAACAGCTAAATCAATCACGTTTCCACGCGTGATAAATGCCTTAAACTCTTTCCACATGTGTCTCTTCCTCCGTATATGTAAATTGCAATAACAAACGCTAATTCATATTTTAGCGAACATTTTGCGTGCATAAAAGGGGCGTTGCCACATACGATAAAATAAATTTTAGAAAATTAATTGTGTAAACTCAAGCGTTGACGATGTGCTTAGGCTGCTCACCGTGTTCGACTGCAATGACGTTTTTTGCCACGATGGTTGCCATAGCATCCCGGGCTTCAACCGTTGCGTTACCAATATGTGGCGTCAAAGTGACATTGTCCAGTTCTTTATAACCCTCAGCAACCTTAGGTTCATTTTCGTAGACGTCCAGGGCAGCTCCGGCAATTTGGTGTTGTTGTAATGCTTTAAGCAGGGCGGTCTCGTCGATGATGGGACCCCGAGCAGCGTTAATGAGAACGGCGCTAGGCTTCATTTGCGAAATGGCAGTCGCATCAATAAGGTGATGTGTATTGTCGGTCAATGGTGCATGGATGGTGACGACATCCGATTGGCTCAATAATTCTGGCATAGTCACGTAGGTTGCGTTTAAGGCCAGTTCCTGGTCATTCGCCAACGGGTGGCGCTGTGTGTAAATAATGTGCATGCCAAATGCATTTAAGCGTGTTGCGACAGCTTGACCAATGCCACCCATCCCGATAATACCAACGGTCTTCTGATTGAGTTCATGGCCAAGGAAAAAGCGTGGTGCCCAGCCAGAGAAACCCGTTGTTCGCATCAAACGATCACCCTCAGCGACGCGACGTAGGGTGCTTAGAATCAGGGCAACCGTCAATTCTGCCGTTGAAATGGTGGAGACAACTGGGGTATTGGTGACAGGAATTCGACGCTGTTTTGCCGCCTGAACATCGATGTTGTTGAAACCGGCACCGTAGTTAGCAATTAATTTTAGTTTGGGAGCCGCCTGGATTAAATCAGCATCGACCATTGTAGACAGCGAGGTAATTAAGTAATCTGCCGTTTCGAGGTTCTTTGCTAGTGTTTCCCGATCAACGAGTCCTTTGCCGTCATAACTGTCAACGGTTAAACCGGCCTCAGTCAACATTTGCTGGGCCTTGTCAGGAAATTGAGCTGATAAATAAACGTTTGCCATGTCATAGACTTCCTTCTATACAAATATAGTGAATCACACCAACTTCATCTTACACCGTTTAGAAATCGTTTACATGATTGTCAAACCGCCTTTTTTTCGGTATGGTAGTGACAGTAGTAATACTCGCCGCCAACCGTCATTTTAGCTTATGACAGTAGCGGGTGGGTGTACGTTTAAGAAGAGCGATGGGGCAGACTTGGCGTATTAAAGTGATGACCTATCTGATGGGAGACATACTGTGATTAAAATTATTGCGAGTGATTTGGATGAAACATTATTGGATACGGATGGTTCATTAAATCAGAAAAACATTAACGCCATCAAAGCTGCCACTAAGGCGGGCGTCTATTTTGTACCAAATTCAGGTCGCGGTTATGAATCCTTCGAGGATAATTTAGTTGATCTTGGACTAGCACAACAGCCGCACCAATATAAAATTTCTTATAATGGAGCCGCTATTTTGGAAAATGCACATGACCGTGTGATTGCGACTAATGGCATTCCCTTTAACTTAGCAAAAGGCGTATTTGATGCCGGGCGGACGTTTGATCACGTCAGTTGTCATGTTTACTTATTGGATCAGCTCTATATTTATCACCAAACACCAACAGATGCCGCTTATATGGCGTCTCGCCAGGTTCCGTTTACCAAATTAGAAGAGCCGGACATTGATTTTTTGAAGAATCGCCCAATTATGAAGGTGATTTTCGAAACACCGGATGTTAAGCGTCAGCACGAACTGGCAGACCACGTTATGGCCACTTATGGTGATGGCGTGGATGTGACCTTTTCGTCTGGTCGCTACATTGAGTTTAATAAGAAGGGAGTGAACAAGGGCCGCGCCTTGTTGCAACTAGCTGATTTACTGGGTGTAGATCATGAAGATACGATGGCTGTTGGCGACAACTTTAATGATTTGCCGATGATCAAGGCGGCTGGTGTTGGCGTCGCGGTGGCCAATGCTGTTCCAGAAGTTGCCAAACAGGCTGATGTACAGACTAAGGCCACTAACGATGACGGCGCGATTGCTGAATTGGTTAATGAGTATGTACTGAAGGGATAACGTGAATGACAGATATTGAGACACAACTGGCTACGGCCCAAGATCGCAGTTTATTAATTGCGATTTATAATTTTATGGATGAGGAAACCTTCTCTGTGGGTTACGTGATGGCTCAAGATGCGACTTCGGTGTGTTTGCGGGTGATTGATCCTAACGGTGCTGTAAACGGCATACAAATCATCCAGAAGGCATTTATTTCTAAGATCCTGTTACGTTCCGATTATTTACGGAGCACGGAAGTTTGGCAACAAACGGCCATCGCTCAACATCGTGAAGACCCGTGGCAGATTGCGCAGTGGACAGATACATTGACGCTTAATCCCGATCATTTACTAGCCTCGGCGTTGCAAACAGCGCTTACCCACAAGTGGATCATTAATCTTGGAACGTTACGTCAAATTGATGACGAGACGGCAGAGGATGCGGATTTCACTGGTTTCTTAGGTGACTTTGTTGGTGACACATTGGCCCTTAATTATTTGAACCCGTGGGATTTAAGTGACGCCTGGCAGTTGGACATGAAGCTGGATGAGATTAATTATATTCGCATTGGTGCAGGCGTCTGCGTGAATATGCAGGCACTGTTTGAAGCGTATACGGATGAGCGCTTTTAACAACCATTTTGAATGCAAAACAATCTTTTAAACTGAAAATAGGACTTGCCGTCATTCTTGAGGTCGTGTAAACTAGTATCTTGTTGAAGGGAATAACTTTAACATGCCCCTGTGGCGGAATTGGCAGACGCGCAGCGTTCAGGTCGCTGTTCACCTTGGTGAGTACTGGTTCGAATCCAGCCAGGGGCATAAGAAAACATTCAGTTATAAGAAGACCGTTTCTATGTGCTAATTTATTGGCATACAGAAACGGTCTTTTTATGCAGAAAGCAGTGTGTTATGAAATCTAAAAGCAGAATTTTTAGTCAATTTTATCAGCTATTCATCATTGTTTTGGCGATTATCTCTGTGGTGCTAACGCTCTTCGATCTTACTGGTGAAATTAACTTATCTTTGGCACCATATTCAATTATTGATACTGCCATTTGGTGTATTTTTGTTGTTGATTATATCGTTGGTCTTTTCAGTGCAACATCAAAGCAGCAGTATTTCAAAGCGCATGTAATGGATCTACTTGCGATTATTCCCGTTAATGCTGTGTTTAATCTGTTTCGTTTTGCCCGTATTTTTAGGATAATTCGTTTATTACGGATATTTCGAATGGCTGGTATTATTGGCAAACTGCAGGATAAGCTTAGGAATTTCTTGCAAACAAATGGATTCATTTATTTGCTTTATGCCAGTATTGCAATTTTGCTTGTTGCTGCTTCGGTGTACGCCACTGTTGAAAAGATTTCCTTTGGCAATGCGTTATGGTGGGCGATTACGACCGCCACAACGGTAGGATACGGTGATATTTCCCCGCATACTGTCATTGGCAAAGTCGTGGCAATCACATTAATGCTGATTGGAGTCGGTTTTGTTGGCATGTTGACTAGCACGTTGACGACCTATTTTACTAAAAGGAGTCAGCGTAAAACAGCAGTCTCGAACGATGAACTGTTACGGGAAATTAAGCAGTTGCACGAAGAAAACCAGTTAATGCAACAAGAAATCAGAGAATTAAATACGTTTATCAAACGTGAGGACTAATTAAGGATTACATCGATAATTGATGCAACCCTTTTTATTTTCCAAAAGAACAAGCCTAAACGTTGACGATGGTGAATTCAAAACGAGTTTTTTATGCAGAAATAGTGAGAAACGATTTTTTAAACGATATTGTGTTGACTTTTATATTATACGACATATAATATAGTCACAAACAAAGTAGGAGACCAAATATGTTTAAAGCACACAACGCTTCAGTTAGGAGGCCAGGCTCATGAGCATTCAAGTTAGCACAGAGTTGCTAGATGGGATGGTGCTTGCGTTGCTGGATCGAGAAGATCTATACGGTTACGCATTAACACAACACATCCAATCATCCATCACAGTTTCTGAATCGACCATGTATCCAGTGCTCCGTCGGTTAAAAAAGGAAGCGTGGTTGACGACGTATGATCAACCATTTCAAGGCCGCAATCGACGGTACTATAAAATCACGACAACCGGCAAGAAACGGTTAAAAGAGATTCTGCATGAGTGGGATGCGTATAAAGACAGCTTAGATGGCATTTTTAATCCACCAGCGCACATGCAAAACAAAACGGAGGGGACAACTGATGACAACTGACGCCTACTTAAAAGAACTACAACGACGTTTGCACGGGTTAAGTGACAGCGAACGAGCAGACGTGATGGATTTTTATACGGAATATGTGGAAGACGCTAACCTGACATCGGGGGATGCCATCGTTAGTAAATTGGGGACACCAAAACAACTGGCTCGCAAAGTACTCGCCGACTACTCCATTAAGGAAAATGAGACAGCTGAACAAAAGGGCGAGCGACGAACACCACGTTCCAATGCCAACATGGTATGGATGATTATTTTGGCGATTCTGTCAACGCCAGTGACCATTCCGGCGGCTATTGCAATCGTTGCTGTGCTGTTCGCCGTAGTCGTCGTCATGATTGCACTCATTGGGTCCGGGATTGTTGTAGCAGTGGCCTTGGTTGGTGGTGCTATTGCGGTCGCTGGCGTCTCACTGTACACCGGCGCCTACATGGTCTTTACAAACTTCTTTGTCGGCATTGCTTACTTGGGCGTTGGTCTGACTGGTGTTGGTGTCATCCTGATTTTGATCCCATTATGCTATTACATCATTCGTTTCCTGATCCAGATTTCTGCAAACTTTATTCGCTTCTTGTACCGTAAATTTTCAAACCGGCGTCAACAGCCGAAGGGGGATCATTAATCATGAAGAGAACTTTAAAAATTGGCATCGCAGTGCTCATCGTTGGTTTGATCATGGTTGCTGCCGGTGCTTTTACCCACAGTTTTAAAGACGTTACGTTTAATCATCATGGACGACCAGAACTAAGAACGACGCAAACAGTCAGCAAGAAAGTGAAGGATTTTGACGCGATAAGCGTCGACTTGAAAAGCGATCAGATTCGTATCAAGGAAGGCGACACCGCTCGTGTCCAAGTTAGCAGTACTAAAGAAGCCATGCCAACAGTTAGATCGGTGGGGCACAAACTGGTTATCGAACAAAAACGTGCAGACAATTCGATGACCGGCTGGAGTTTTGGCCACAATCCTGAAGGTACATTTGGTCTTGGAACATTCAATGATGCTAAACATCCCGATCGGACCGTTGTTGTGACGGTTCCGCGGGGCACTAAACTCAACAACATTAGTATTAAAGAACGTCAAGGCGCCATCCGGATTACTGATGTTTCATCTGACACAGTCAGCATCAGCGCTCATGATGACGTGATGCTTGAACACATGACGGTCACACAGCCACTGAAAGTTAATAGTCATGACGGGAATCTTTATGTGACGGGGATGACACTAAACACACCATCCATTAAAACTGATGACGGTGCGGTTAGTCTACGAGATGTTCAATTGAACCAAGGTTCCATTCAACTGACTGACGGTACGTTCAATATGACAAATGGTGGGTTTACCGGTGCCGTTAATGTAACCAACGATGACGGCGATAATGAGATTGTTAACGCTGATCGGAATAAGGGTTATATTCTTCATGGCGACGATGAGAATAAGTTGTTTGAGCAACACAATGAAGATGGCGGCACATTGCAACAAAATGAAACGGTGCCAGACATTATGCACTTAACTACCAATGACGGTAAAAATTCCGTACAATGAAATTAACGATAATCAAACGAATAACGGGGAGGATGATTAACGATGAAAAAGAAATTAACGAAGTCTAATGATAAGGTTCTGGCGGGGGTCTTTGGTGGTATTGCGGAGTACTTTGGTTGGGACATCGCCTTGACACGGGTGATCGGCGGGATTCTGATTGCCGTTTCGTTTGGCCCTGGTATTGTTGCTTATGCGATTGCTGCGCTGGTTATGCCCGACGCTGAGGGGCACCATTTCTCAGCGGATGCATCTTATGAACGAACAGAAGACGAGCATCGCAATTCATTCGATGGCGAATTCACGGATCCAGGCAGCAAACAGAAACACGACGATCAATAATTAATTGTCATCGTATAAAAAAGGCCGCTAGCGCTTGACGAATTGTCAGGTGTTAGCGGTCTTTTTTAGTAATCTGAATCTAATGCATCATGCTAAGGAGTTGCGTAATCGCAACTGCGTTAATCATGAAATGAACCATGATGGAATTAAATTGTTTGTGTGTTTTTTGGTACGTAAACGCTAAAATGGCGCCCATCATAAAGTAGAGCAGGAAACTGATTGGATTGCCGGAAATGTGGCCACTGGAGAATAACACGCCAGACAGTAACACTTTAGCCCACAGGTTATTTCGTTTGAAAAAAATGTTGGTGATGACACCGCGAAAGACGAGTTCCTCTAAAAAAGGTGTTAGCAATACGGCCGATACGCCGAAGCCAACCATGGCCACCGGACTTGTTTTCATAATGGAACTGATGGCCTGATTATTTTCAGTCGATTGCGTGTGGTACAGCACCTGTTGGAGGCGCATTAATATAGCTTCACTAAAGATGATGGCCAGATAGGCCAAGATAGCGACCCCAATGTCTCTTAGCTTAAAATCATGGAACAACCGTTCACCAGACCAATGGCGAAAGCGACGGTAGGCGATCCAAATGCAGATCAGGAAGGACCCCCAGAAAGCAGCGAGGAGAATGTACCCGCTAGCGTTGGCAAACGTCGTCTTACTGGCAAAGGCCAAGATGGTAGGAGGCAGTTGAACCATAATCCAAAGTGATGCCACTTCCAAAACGCGCGGCAACCACGAAAATAAAAATGGTCGATTATCGTTTGTCATCGGAACCTCCGTCTTTTGTTTGTTGCAAACGTAGCTGCCAAACCTTGATGAGGGTCACCAACACGGTTGTTAAGATGAACGCACCAATCCACAAGGCGAAAAGGGTGACGCCGGTTAGGTGTTGGGCTTCAGTGAGCCACACAACGCCGCCGAAAATGACAATGGCAAGTACGATAATGCTGCTGGACAGAATTCTTTGCATAGCAAACTCCTCGAATTAAGATGGTCCAATTGTATCACAGTGGTGATTTGAACATCATAGGACATAGATATGATGTCACTTGTGGTTGTCAACATTTAAACGCTGCCGTGGGACCAGTTTGAGACTCCGGAGAAACCGGAGTCTTTTACCTCGTTATAAGGACTCGCAAACCACGAGTCATTATAACCGCCCGTGCTGTAAAGCCAGAAAAAAGCGGGCAGCCTAATGAGTGCTAGACTGCCCGCCGAGTACAACGTGAAGGATACTGCCCGCTATTTTGCCAACCCATTGCATTGGCCTGCATCCTACCTAAGCAGGACATGAACCGTTGCGCCAGCCCGGTTTAGAACGGGTCCGCCATGTGGTGGTCGATCTTTTGTCAAACGACTCAACCGGTTTTCATCACTTGGTGTTCCTTCTTGAGGTTAGTGTAATCTAATTTGGAGAAGAAGGGCGATTAATGTGCCTGTGGAATCAGGTAGATTATGAGGGAGAGGTACTGAATTGCGTGTTTGTCTACATGATGTTTTACACTTTTATATTGTTGCAAAACGGTTCATGTTTACAAACTCGTTGCCTTCCACACAGCGATAACGCGCTCCAGCCCCAGAGACCTGTGCATAACACAAAATGAGTATTGCTCGGTCTCTCCCAGGGGCTTGTCATAAACGTGTTCACGCCCCACAAGCCTGTGCATAACCCAAATTGCCTGCTGTAAAGGCAAAGAGCGCCCTCACAACAGGCAATTTATGTTATTGCTCGGCTTGCAATCGGGGGCGTTCACACTCTCACCAAAAAAGCCACCACAACTTTCGCTGTGGCGGCACGGAAGGACAAATCCTGATCAGCAAGTAGTTTTGCCGCCCACTGATGAACGAACGTGTTTTAACATCGTGAGAGCCTCAGCGACCTTCACCATGGCTCATTAGTAGTGGCCTTTCAGCACGATGGTTGTCAACGACGTGAACCGTGCGCCGATTCACGTGACGTTTGAAACCCTTGACCATCACAGCAGGGATAGGGACAACAATCGGATTAACCGTTTGATTTAGACAACGAGCACGTTCCAGGACTGCGACCAACCAAGCTCGTTCAACACGAGGCACTGTTGATCTGCGCTAACTTCCGCTCAGGATGGCGGTATCAACGATTGTGATGTGAAACATCGCCGTTGACGGTCGGAATTAAAGATTACGACATGACCGCTGCTCCTCTGTGAAAGCCTTGTTCCTTCTGATGGTTATAGTATATCGCCATTTAGAAAAGCACACGCAAAATAGCGATAAAATAAGGCCGGCTGACGCTACTTTTGTTGGGCTCGATTGCTAACTTGTTAAAAAAACAATGGCGACCTAACGGCGATAAAACAAACTGCACCACACTAAGATGGTGCATGTGATAAGATGAGACTTGATATTCGCACAGACGATCGTTGGTTCATGATCATATATTGAACCACGTATTAATTAAGGACGTGACTTATTTAATGGGTAAAATTCGTATCAATAATATGCAATTTCATACGTATAATGGCGTTTTTCCGGAAGAAAAAAAACTGGGCCAGCGGCTGGAAATGGACGTTGAACTGAACTATCCAATTGAGACAAAAGTGCATGATGATGACCTAACAACGACCATTCATTACGGGCATGTTTATGATGATATTGAGTCGTTCGTTTCAAATCATTCCTACGACTTAATTGAATCGTTGGCTAACAACACGTTGACGATGCTTCAGGAAAAATATCCTGAAGCTACCGGTGTTACACTCCGCGTGCGCAAATATTCGGTCCCGATTGCCGGAATCTTTGATAACGTTGAAATTGAAGTGGCTGGTGGTGA
Organism: Furfurilactobacillus rossiae DSM 15814; assembly: GCF_000428925.1. Taxonomy (GTDB): domain Bacteria; phylum Bacillota; class Bacilli; order Lactobacillales; family Lactobacillaceae; genus Furfurilactobacillus; species Furfurilactobacillus rossiae. Next base: position 43,513 of record NZ_AUAW01000001.1, read on the forward strand.
TGCGCAGTGACTATGGCTTATTTAAGTTTGGGATCAAACGTTGGTAATCGGCGCAAACACTTATTGTATGCATTAGCGCAATTGCGGGCGGATCACACGACTGTCTCGATGAAAACGGCTCACTTTTATATCACTGAACCTGTTGGTGGCGTGGTTCAAGACAATTTTTTGAATACTGCGGTCGCCATTGATACCAAACGGTCGGCAGAATCTTTGCTGACATTGGTTCATCAAATCGAACAGGCACAGCACCGTCATCGTTTCATCCATTGGGGGCCACGCACGATGGATCTAGATATCATTTTTTATGGTGATGAACACATCAATACGGCAACTCTCACAGTGCCACATCCTGAAGCACCAAATCGGCGGTTTGTGCTTGAACCGATTCTAGAAATTAGTGGAGATGATCGCGCAATTCAGCGACAGGTCAGTGATTGGTTAGCGGAAACGGATGACCATCAACAAATCAACAAGTTATCGTAACGTTTTTGAATTACTAGCATTGTTAGTCAGTTGGCTAACAATCTTACATAAGTTCGTTATTTAGAAATTGTTTTAAAGGAGACACGCATTAATGACAGATGAACAACAAGCCACAATTGAAGGCGCTGTCCGCCAAATTTTAACTGCAGTAGGGGAAGATCCAGACCGGGCTGGCCTTGTCGAAACGCCGGCACGGGTGGCACGTGCGTACGCAGAGATGTTTTCTTCGCTGGAACAACCGACATTTAAGGATTACAAGTTATTTCATGAAGAGGATAACGCCGACATGGTTGTCGTCGGCCAAATTCCGTTTTATTCGATGTGTGAACATCATTTACTACCATTTTTTGGCCGTGTCAGTGTTGCCTATGTGCCCACAAACGGGACTATCATCGGCCTTAGCAAGATTCCTCGGCTCGTCGATTACGTCAGCCGCCGACCAACGGTGCAAGAAAATATTACGAACCAGGTGGCTGCTGAGTTAGAAAAAATTTTGAAGCCGGCTGGAGTGGCTGTCAGCGTTGCTGCGCGACACATGTGTATGGAAATGCGCGGCGTTAACAAGACGGGTTCTGTCACGCAGACAGCGACATATTGGGGTGAGTTTAAAACAAATAACGCATTACGCCAGGAATTTTTAATGAGGGCCGAACATGGCAACATTAACGTATGAGACATTAATTAATGAAATGAATCAAGCAATGCTTGCGGGCGACGAGGATCGTGTGCCGCTGTTACGTCAGGTATTAGCAGCGGTTGGACAACCCGATACGCAGGCGCCAATTATTCACGTGGTTGGCACAAACGGCAAAGGATCAACGGTGACGTTGATAGCAGATACATTGATTGCTGCTGGTCATAAAGTCGGCGTGTTTACGAGCCCAGCCATCTCTGATCAACGTGAGCAAATTGTGATTAACGGTCAGATGATTGGCAAGGAAACATTTGTCCGTTTGTATCAGACACTGTTGCCGATCGTCAGAAAAATTGTGCCGGACGACTCATCACTAACCATTTTTGAGTGGGAGGTTGTCATTGCGTTGGCGTGGTTTGCTGAACAGCACGTGGACTGGATGATTATCGAAGCTGGCCTCGGTGGTTTGATGGACGCTACTAATGCGATTACATCCCCGCGGTTCAGTGTGTTTACGCACATTGCGTTGGACCATACCCGCATCTTAGGCGACACGATTGCAAAGATTGCGCAAAATAAGGCGGGCATTATCAAACCAAACACGACGGTAGTGATGGCACCTGGTCAAAGTGATGATGCAAAAGCGGTTATTGAACAAACTGCTAAGCGTGCTCATGTGCCGGTAATGCTAGCTATTAAACAGACATGGTTTGATAATCCTCAATTTGGCCTGGATGGCACAACGGTGGATGTTCACTGGTCCAGCAAGACCATTTGGCATCACGTTCATCTTAATTTGGCTGGGCAGCATCAATTAGCTAATGCGGCCACTGCACTGACGGTGCTAAAACAAGTTGCCGAACATGACAGCCGCATTGATGAAGATGCTGTGAGAACGGGTTTTAATCAGGCAGCTTTGCCTGGGCGACTGACGACGCTAGCGGCAACCGATAAACATCCCCGATTGTTGGTCGATGGTGCTCATAATCCAGATGGGATTCAATCGCTGGTTCGGTTGTTAAAGCAGGTGGCGCCAACCCGTCGGTTTACGTTTGTACTTGGCTTTTTAGCGGATAAAAACGTGGCGGGAATGCTGGCAGAATTGCTGCCGTTAGCCAAGCAAGTCGTGTTAACGGTTCCAGACCAGCATCAGCGGGTACTACCGATTGATGCATTAACTGAGATGGTGGGTGATACATTGGCCAAACTACAGTTAAATGACGTAGCGGTGTTTTCAACGGCCACTGCGCGTGATGCTTTAGCTTGTTTGCGCAAACGTAACGTTGAACCACCAGTGATTGTGACGGGGAGCTTTTACCTTATCCGGGCGTTGCGGGAGGCTGGTTTAAATGACTAATCCACTATTTGTCGCAGCAACCAACAATCGACAAAAATTTGCCGAGTTGGCACGGACGTTTGCCTTTTTTGGTCAGACGATTCGCCCATACTGGACTTATCTTGGCCGATTACAATTTCCCAAAGAAGGGACCGCTGATTTCAAAAACAATGCTGAAGGCAAGGCAACGTTTATTCAACAACGCTTGCCAGAAGTGACCGTCGTGGCCGATGACAGTGGCCTGTTTGTCGACGCATTGCCAGACCACTTTGGGGTGACAACGATGCGCGAACTGTCCGCTCATGCACATGATGATGCGGCCATGAATCGTTACATTCTACGTTTATTGGGCACACAAACGAATCGCCATGCAATGTTGACGACAACACTGACAGTACTTAGCCATGACGGTCAGTGGCTCACAGCGACAGGACAGCGCCGGTTCCAGATTCCGTTTGTGCCAGTCGGTCAGTACAGTGTCGGCTTTGATCGGATTATGTGGGATTCTAAAACAGGACTGACACTGGCTCAACTGCCGAATCAGGCGCGCATTCCGTTTACACCAAGAGGCATTGCAGTACCTAAATTATTGGCAGAGTTACGATAGTGGGAGGATACGACATGAAAGTTACAGAAATAAATGCTAACGACCTCAGTCAAACTAATGGTCTGGCCGAGGCCGCTTTGCTGGATGCCATCAAACATCAACGTCAGTTGGCATTGATGTTTGAATTCGACAATGCGGATAATCGAACCAGACTGGTCAACTTGATGGGCAATCTTGATGCCGTAGTCACAGTGGCTGGTAATAATGTGCAAACATTGATTAGTGAAGCCGCTTTGCCAGTTTTGGAACAGCAATTGAGTCGTCAGTTTGATAACAATGTGCTGGCAAAAGGCGTCGGCACGATTCGGCAGCAGCATGAAATTCATTGGCAAGCAGGGCGTTTTGATTTTAATGTGACCGCCAAACCACTGATCTACGGAATTTTAAACGTCAGTCCTGATTCATTTTACGATGGGGGCCGCTACCATGATATGGATTCTGTATTGAAGCGGGCAGGTGAGTTTGCCCAGGCAGGTGTGCCCGTGGTTGAAATTGGCGGCCAGACGACGCGACCACACTTTACGGAGATTACGCCTGAAACTGAAATTCAACGGGTTATGCCTTATATTAAGGCCATTAAGGCGCAATATCCTGATTTGGGAATCGCGGTTGATACTTATAAGTTACCGGTGATGAAGGCGGTATTGGACGAAGGGGTTGATATCATTAATGACGTTAACGCCTTTACTGATAATTCTGACAAACTGCCGCTACTTGCCTCGAGTAATGTTGGTTTGTTAACGATGCATGAAAGTCGTGCCCGCGAATACGATAATTTAACGACGGCAATGACAGATTTCTTTAAAACAAATTTGGATGCACTGAAACACGCTGGTATCAATGAACAGCGGATTGCTCTGGATGAAGGGATTGGGTACGCCAAAGTGGCTGATGGTTACCAGGATTTCACCATGATGCGCAACATCAACCAGTTTTTGCCGTTTGAACGGCCAATTATGATCGCCATTTCGCGAAAGGGCTTTGGTCATAAACTATTCGGTTTGGCAAAGGAAGATCGTCTATCTGTGACGTTAATTGCCGAAGCCTATATGTATCTGCACGGTGGTCGTATTTTACGGGTTCACGACATTGAAGAAACGAAGCAGTTAGTCACATTGCTGGATACGATCGAGGGCAGCTATTGGTTCCCAGACAGAACAGAAATGCATCAGTAGCTTTTGATTGTTGCCAATGTCGTAACTGAGACTGAATAATTAAGGTTTAGTCAAAGGTTTAGCTGTTCAAAAAAATGGCGGCGTTGGTTGATAGTTCTGGTGTATACTGGATATTCAAGAAAGATAAAGGGAAGTTTGGGAACGCATGGCGAAATTACAATTATCAGCATCAGAAATTTTGACGATTTTACGTGAGCACCATTTGTTGACCAACGTGATAAATGCCAATGATCAGTTAGTAGTGACCGATGTCACATACGACTCACGAACGGCAAAGCCGAATGGTTTATTCTTCTGTAAGGGTAACTTCAAGCCAGAGTATTTAACTACGGCGGTTGATGCCGGTGTTACAGCCTATGTATCAGAAGTTGCGGCTAAGCAGTGCGAGGCCACTGGCTTTATCGTGACAGATATCCAAAAGGCAATGTCGCTGCTGAGCGCTGCCTTTTTTGGCTACCCACAAGATGATCTATTTATTGTGGCGTTCACAGGGACGAAGGGGAAAACAACCTCTGCATACTTTACGCGAGGCATTCTGCAACAGACGACGAATAAACATACCGCATTGTTTTCAACGATTGACCGGATTTTAGGACCAAAACCAGAGCAAGAATTCAAGTCTGATCTTACGACGCCTGAATCACTCAATTTGTTTCATGATATGCGTGAAGCCGTTGATTCTGGCATGACGACGTTGGTCATGGAAGTGTCTTCACAGGCGTACAAGAAGAACCGTGTGTATGGCTTGAAGTATGATGTTGGGATCTTTTTAAACATCACGCCAGATCATATTGGGCGCAACGAGCACCCAACGTTTGCTGACTATTTGCACTGTAAATTACAGCTCTTAGTCAATTCTCGGCAGTGCATTATAAATGCAGAAACGGATCACTTAGAAGATATTTATATGGCTGCTAAGGCAACGACGGAACCTGAGGATATCTATCTGTATGCTCGTGATGGTTACAAGCCAAGCATTGATGTGCCAATCGACTTTCGTTACCACAGCAATGAAGATACTCTGAAGGATGCCAAATTTACGGTGTCGCATACGGATCTAGCGCCAGCCAAACTGAATTTAGATGGTGAGTATCAACTGGCGTTGCCCGGTGATTACAATGAAAATAACGCGGTGGCATCACTCATTGCCGCTGGTCTAGCTGGCGCGACAGCTAATGAGGCTCAACAAGCATTGCCAGATATCACGGTCCCTGGTCGGTTTGAATCGGTCGCCACCAAGAATCACGGGATGGTGTTCGTTGATTACGCCCACAACTACGCATCCGTCAAGGCTTTGCTGTCGTTCTTGCGGAAGCAGTATGCTGATAGCCGAATCATTGTGGTGGTTGGCAGTCCTGGTGACAAGGGCATTTCGCGCCGAGAAGGTTTCGGTAAAGCGTTGAATGAAGAGGCTGACGTGGCTTACTTAACCGCTGATGATCCTGGTTTTGAAAATCCCGCTGACATTGCCCAACAGATTGATGAACATATTGATCATAACCGGGTTGATGTTCACGTTCAGATTGATCGGCCAACTGCCATTCGTGAAGCCATTAGTGATAGTCATGCCGACGATGTCGTTGTGTTGGCAGCAAAAGGTGAGGATCCTTATCAAAAGATTCGCGGAGTGGACACACCATATCCAACTGACATGGCTGTTGCCAAACAAGTAATTGCAGATATTGAAGCGTGATTTTATCTCTGTTGTAGGATTAACATTGCTAAAATCTTGGGCCGTTGTTGCCCATTGAAGATAAGATAGCGACAAAAAAGACAGCTCACTTCAAAAATGTGAGCTGTCTTTATATGCCATGATGAATGAAAAGAAGCTTTCTATCCGTCACGGTAAGGATTGTTTGTGTTCTGATGATTAGGCAGTCAAACTGTAAATGGTGTAGCCAAGGATGATGGTGGCGACAAACAGCAAACCTAAGACGACATACAACCAAGGAGTGACGTGGGTTTCTTGCTTTCTGGCGAAGACGATTTCAACGACGCCAATAAGCAGAATTGCCAGTATACCTTTTAAAATTGTGAGGATGGGAACCGTTGACCAGGTCTTGGTGGCAGCAATGAAACCAGTGATAATCATCACCATGTAGAGTAGTCTGCTCCACATCAGCCACCATTTAACGCGCTTTTCTGTTTTACTGAACACGCCAGCGAGAACTGTCAGAACTAGTAAAATGGCAATCCAAAAATGACTGGCAATTAAAAAATTCATATTTTTTCCTTTCTGAATCAAGTTTTTTGAGTGAATCAACTTGACATGAAACTGAAGCTATCTTAGCATTGTTAAACCGTGTCGTTAAGCGGTACAATCAATGCTTATACAGGCCTTAACATGCATCACTAAATGAGCAGGCCTGACAATTTTAAGGAGGGGTCACGTGCACGATTTAACTGAGGGGAATCCAATCAAATTAATATTTTTGTTCACGATGCCCCTACTTATTGGTAATTTATTTCAGCAATTATACAACATTTCAGATACGCTGGTCGTTGGTCAAACATTGGGCGTCAACGCATTGGCCGCAGTTGGCTCAACTGGGTCCATAAGTTTTCTAATCATTGGGTTTGCCCAGGGTTTGACGGCTGGGTTATCGATTGTGACAGCACAGCGATTTGGTGCACGGGACTTGAAGGGCGTTCGTGAAAGTTTTGCGGCAAGCATCTGGATCAGTCTGTTTGTAACTGTTGTTCTGACAGTGCTCTCGTTGGCATTTGTTCATCCAATTTTGCATCTGATGCAAACGCCGGCAGCAATTTATCACGATGCCTTAATCTTTATCTCCATCATTTTCGCTGGCATTTTCGCCTCCGTTGCCTTTAATCTGTTATCAAACATGATTCGTGGTCTAGGGGATTCACGGACTCCGTTATACTTTTTGATCGTCGGGACGGTCGTCAACGTTGTGTTAGAATTAGCGTTTATTCTAATTTTTCATATGGGCGTTGCTGGTGCAGGGTTGGCCACCGTTATTTCTCAGGTTATATCAGCCGGTTTATGTTTAATTTACATCTGGCGCCATGTGCCATTGCTGCGGATCAACCGTCAGGACATGCGTGCCGGAGCCGGTCAATTGTGGGAACATTTTGCAACGGGGTTACCGATGGGCTTTCAGATGTCAATTATTGCGATCGGTGCCATCGTTATGCAGGCGGCTTTAAACAGTTTAGGAACCGCTTCAGTTGCGTCTTCAACAGCTGCTAGCAAAATTGACCAAATTGCTACAATGCCGATGTCATCATTTGGGGTAACCATGGCGACGTTTGCGGCTCAAAACATTGGGGCGGGTAAGTATAACCGAATTATTAAAGGTGTTCGTCAGACGCTGATTTTATCCAGCTCATTTGCGATTGTAATTGGTGCGCTGGAAATTATCTTCGGTAAGGCGTTAGTGAGCCTCTTTATTAGTGGACATGACCCAGCCGTTATGAGGCTGTCGCAAACGTACTTCAACGTGATTGCCAGTTCATACGTGTTACTGGCCGTATTGTTCATTATTCGTAACACGTTACAAGGTGTTGGTCAGCAAGCAATGCCGACCTTTGCCGGCATTGCGGAACTCGTTATGCGTTCTTTCACAGCCTTTTTCCTTGTTGGACCTTTGGGCTACGCCGGGGCCGTATCAGCGGAGCCATTGGCTTGGCTAGGATCATGTATCGTTTTGATTCCGTCTTACCTGCGTGCTATTCGACAGTTGCATAATTTACAATACATGCATGATCAAAATGAGCAGGCTAAACAAGTGACGGCGGAATCCGGGACGGGTAATCACACAGAAATCAGTGTCCCAAATTCGACACAAGCCCCGCACGGGTTAAGCCGAGCTGGACAACACAGTACGAAGCAGGATAGTTAAAGTTCGAAACATAAGACTTGAAATCCAGTTGTTTTTTTGATAATATACAAACTCGTATGCGTTGGGCATAAGACCAGAATAACCCGTTTATCTTCTTGCCGAAGAGGACGGGAATTGAGGTGAAATTAATGGCTGAATTACATGTTGGTGATGTTGTCACTGCGAAAAAGTTTGGACCGTTTGAACACAATTTCGGTGGCGAATTAGAAAAAGTTTATGAAAATTCGGCACTTGTATTGATTGATGATTACAATGACGCTGACAGCATGACTGTGAGTGAAATGAACCGTCGTGCCGTCGTTAAGAACGGTGATATTAAGGTCATTAAAGCTGCACCAGTGCCAGAACCGGATCCCGATGAGGAAAATGCCGATGATGCGGAAGATGAGAAAAAATAATAACTGCTAGTTCGTGAGTTCTGTTAGCAGATAATTCAAAGTGATTCCTGTGGTGTACAACCCGCAGGAATCTTTTTTTATGGCCGGTATCAAATATGGAAGTTTATTTTGAAGCAGAAAATTCTTTTTTGAAAAAGTTTGCCTTACAGTTGCTCGAAGGGGGTAAAGTAGTAACAGTTAGCTATCATCAGTCAGCTAACCGAAGTTTTAAGAACTTGAACATGAAAGAAGCGAATCTTTTTTGAAAAATATTGATCAACAAGAATACGTTGGTGAACGGCCATTATTCAATGCCGCTAATTTAAATATTACCAACACGACTTTTGCGGATGGGGAGTCGCCGCTTAAAGAGGGACACCACCTGACGCTAGAACATGATACGTTTGAATGGAAATATCCACTTTGGTACTGTACGGATGTCAGTGCAATTAACACGACACTGCTGGAAACTGCACGTTCAGGCATTTGGTACACGCATAACATTGATATGAAACAGTGTTTGATTGAGGCACCGAAAACATTTCGTCGTGCCAGTGGCATTCACCTGACCAATGTGCAGATGCCAATTGCTCAGGAAACATTGTGGAGCTGTGACGACATCACTTTGGACCATGTATCCGCTAAGGGCGATTATTTTGGCATGAACAGTCAAAACATCGTTGCCCATGATTTTCAATTGTCCGGTAATTATTCGTTTGACGGTGGACGGAATATTGAAATTCACAACGCCACGATGCTATCAAAAGACGCCTTTTGGAACTGTGAAAACGTGACCGTTTATGATTCCACCATCATTGGTGAATATCTAGGTTGGAATTCAAAAAACATTACGTTTATTAATTGTCGGATTGAAAGTGAGCAGGGTCTTTGTTACATGGATAACTTGGTCATGAAGAACTGTTCACTGATCAAAACCAACTTGGCGTTCGAATATTCATCCGTTCACGCTGATATCACGACTAAAATTGACAGTGTCAAAAATCCTGTTAGCGGTGAAATTACAGCACCAGCTATTGGTGAGATTATCTTGCAGGAGGACCAAATCGATCCTAGCAAGACAACAATTACAGAAACTGGGGTGACAGTGAAATGACATACGACTTTACAACGGTTCCTAATCGACGTCACACGAATTCAGTGAAATGGGATGTGGCCGACAACGAATTACCAATGTGGGTAGCTGACATGGATTTTCAAACGGCACCAGAAATCAAGACAACATTAGCTGATAAAGTTGCCAAGGGGATTTTTGGTTATTCCATCATTCCAGACAACTACTATCAGGCAGTGGCAGACTGGTGGCGTAAGCGTCACGGCTTTGCTGTGCAAACGGATTGGATCTTATTCTGTAGCGGAGTTGTGCCAGCCATTTCATCGACTGTTCGGCGGATGACAAATCCCGGTGAACAGGTTTTAGTCCAGGCACCCGTTTATAATATTTTCTATAATTCAATTATCAATAATGGACGGCGTCAGATTTCCAGTGATTTGGTCTATGAAAACGGTCAGTACCATATTGATTTCGACGATCTGGAAGCCAAATTGGCGGATCCATTAACGACGATGATGATTCTGTGTAATCCAGCAAACCCCGTTGGTAAAGTGTGGTCGCGGGAAACTTTGCAGCAGATTGGTGAATTGTGCTTGAAACATCATGTGCTAGTATTGTCGGATGAAATTCATTGTGATATTGTCACGGATCCAACCGTTAAGTACACACCGTTTGCATCGATCAGTAGCGACCTGGCCAACAATAGTATTACCTGCGTATCACCGACAAAGACATTTAATTTGGCAGGCATTCAAACATCGAGCATGATTATCCCTAATCCGGCCATTCGTGAACGGATTGATCGAGGCATTAATAACGATGAGATTGCTGAACCAAATATTTTTGCAATCGATGCTGCGGTGGCGGCCTTTACCAAGGGTGAACCATGGTTAAACGAACTATTAAAGCAATTAGCCGCAAACAAACGGTCAGTGACGACCTTTTTGAATCATGAGCTGTCAGAGGTAACGGTTGCCAGTGGTGCAGCGACTTACCTCATGTGGTTAGACGTGTCCGCCGTTACCGATGATTCTGTGGCACTTTGTCACTTTATTCGCCAAGAAACGGGATTATTTTTGTCTGATGGTGTGGAATATGGTGGCAATGGTAATTTATTTGTCCGGATGAATGTGGCTTGCCCTGACGCTGAACTACAAGATGGTTTAGAACGTCTGAAGCACGGTATTAAAGCTTTTTCAGCTCAAAAATAAATAAACGTGTTGCCATTAGAGAGTGGCGATTATCTGAGTGTTTCTTAAAAAAAGTGGTTGACACTAAATTTATTTCGCTGTATCTTGAATTCAACGTTAAGAAAACATTAGATAAACATTAAGCGTTGAAGAGAAGAGTAATCGCTCGACAGTTGATAAAGAGAACCCGGTTGGTGAGAAAGGGACAACGACACAGTGATGAAGATGAGCTCTGAGCGATTCAGTCAGTTCACGCCGACCGAACGGTTGCAACCGTTAACTTGCCGGGTATCAACAGGTACCGTCGAGGCATCATTTGTGAAAATGATGTAAATAAGGGTGGTAACACGGTTAAATCCGTCCCTGATTGTCAGAAGTGACAGTTAGGGACGGATTTTTTTGTTTATCAATGTTTTTTAGTTAAAAATGCCGCATATAGCGACAACATCTTTCAGGAGGCTTTTGAATATGAGTGAAGCAATTTCTTTTTCTAAACGGATCAAGTCACCATTTCGGTATGATATTGTCGGCAGTTTCTTACGACCAGAAACCTTGAAGCAAGCGCGGGCACAATTTGCTGCAGGAAAAATTGATCGTGCTGCATTGACGGCAGTTGAAGACACTGAAATCATTAAATTAATCAAACAGGAGGAAGCTGCTGGCCTCAAGGCGGTCACAGATGGTGAATTCCGTCGGAGCTGGTGGCACCTCGACTTTTTCTGGGGCTTTCAAGGCATCTCGTATAAAGTCCCTGAACATGGTTATTTCTTCCACGGTGAAGAAACGCGTAAAGCAACCGTTACGGTAACCGATAAAATTGATGGTCACAACCATCCGTTTGTGGATCATTTTAAATTTACGCAAGCTCATGTTAGCAAGGGCGTTCAGGTCAAACAAACTTTGCCGGCACCAGCGCAATTGTTGGTTGAATTATTGAGTCCAACTAATTTGCCCGAGGTCCGGAAGATATACCCAACTGATGAGGCATTATTCGCTGATATTACTAAGGCTTATAAACAAGTTATTACTGATTTGTATGACGCTGGTGCACGCACCATCCAGTTGGATGACTGTACTTGGGGAATGTTGGTGGCAACACTGCCAAAGGACTTTATTAATGGTCTTGCGGGTGGTGAACCAACAACTGACGACGAACTAAAACAATTATATTTAAACATTAACAATTCTGTGGTTGACGGATTGCCTGCTGACCTAACTGTCAATACCCACATTTGCCGTGGTAACTATCACTCAACCTGGGCTGCCGCTGGTGGTTATGACAAAGTTGCAGATCCATTGTTTAATCAGGAACATGTTAATGCCTATTATTTGGAATATGATTCAGACCGTTCAGGCAGTTTTGATCCATTGGCAAAGGTTAGCGATGACAAATTGGTTGTGCTGGGATTATTAACATCGAAAGATGGCAAGCTCGAGAATCGTCAAACGGTTATTGACCGCATTCATGAAGCCGCAAAGTTTGTCCCGTTAGATCGTTTATGTTTGAGTACCCAATGTGGTTTTGCTTCAACAGAAGAGGGCAACATTTTAACGTCAGATGATCAGTGGGCTAAAATTGTGTTAGCCAAATCGATTGCCAAAGAAGTTTGGGGCGTCGATGAAAAGTAGGCCAGACAACTTGTGAGTTTTAAACGGATTTATCAAAATAGTTATGAATGAGGGTAATCTATATCAAACATTCTAAAAAAATTCTAGTGGCTGTCGCCATTGCGGCAGGATTGGTATTAGGATTAGGAACATCGACCAGCGCTAGTGCAAGCAGTGTGACCGTTGGGACACAGGGAACAGATGCTCAAATTTGGCGGCACATTGCTAAATCATCAGCGGCTAAACAAGCGCATCTCACAATTCACGTTAAAGAAGTAACGGACAGTGTTCAGTTAAATCAGGCTACTGGCGATGGAACGATTCCGGTTAATGCATTTCAGTCATTTAGCTATATGCAGGCTTATAACAAGGAAAATCCGACGAAGAAGTTAACGGCAGTTGGTACGACCTATCTAGAACCAATGGGATTGTATTCGAAGAAGATTAAGCATTTAAAACAGTTACCAAAGGGGGCAACCATTGGCATTCCGGAGGATCCAGCTAATTTAACTCGTGGCCTGAAGCTGTTAAAAACGGCTGGATTAATTACGTTGAAGCCTAATTTCAATGCGCTTGGTAATGTGAGCGGCATTAAGAGTAATCCACGTCAATTAAAGTTTCGACAAATTGATGGTTCGACTGGACCACGGGTTTTATCGGATGTTGATGCTGTCTTAATGTCCAATACAGTCGCACAAGATGGCGGTTTGAACGTTCTTAAGGACTCATTGGTACATGAAAAGGTCAGCCGTGAAACGAACCAAGATGTTAACATTTTGGCAGCCGGTGATAAGTACCGGAATAATAAATCCGTTAAAAAGTTGGTTAAGCTCTATCGTAACAAGGGCATTCAGCGTTATATTAAGAATGAATTCCATGGCACGAAGGTTGAAGTTATTAAACCGATTAGTGCACTAAAAAAATAAGGGAGTCGAGTAGATTATGGCAAAAGTAGAAAGTTTTACATTAGATCACACGAAGGTTAAGGCACCATATGTTCGTTTGATTACAGTTGAAAATGGACCTAAAGGGGATGCCATTTCCAACTATGACTTACGTTTGGTACAACCTAACACTAATGCGATTCCAACTGCCGGCTTACATACCATTGAACATTTATTAGCTGGTTTGTTACGTGACCGCATGGACGGCGTTATCGACTGTTCACCATTCGGTTGCCGGACTGGTTTCCATTTAATTATGTGGGGTGAACACTCTACAACAGAAGTTGCCAAGGCATTGAAGAGCTCATTGGAAGAAATTCGCGACACGATTGAATGGAAGGACGTTCAAGGCACTGACAAGTACAGTTGTGGGAACTACCGTGACCACTCTTTGTTCTCAGCCAAGGAATGGTGCAAGACTATTTTAGATCAAGGCATCAGCGACGAACCATTTGAACGTCACGTGATCTAAATGTTGTCTGTCCTGACTGACGCTTGCGGTTGTCAAAGATGAATGTCGCCGTGGGACCGGTTCAAGCCTTCTGAAATTCGAAGTCTTTCACCTCGTTGACAAGCCTCGTGGAGTGCCGAGTCTTGTCAACCGTCCTGTGTTGTAAATCGGCAAAAAACGCCTGATTAACAACACGTTCACGGCTTACATTCATCTTTGACGCCCTCCAGCTCAGATTGAGTGAAAACATTTGAAAAATCGTCGAAACTTGATAAAAGTTTTCGGCGATTTTTTGTGGGGATTGATTCTTCGATTTTTAGTCCAAACGTCCAAATCAGTAATGACAGATTGAGGGCGCTATGCTACACTATAACAGTTGGTTCAATGCGGGTGTAGTTTAGTGGTAAAATTCAAGCTTCCCAAGCTTGTGTCGCGAGTTCGATTCTCGTCACCCGCTTAAAAGGTTTTTAAAAAGTGCTTAGTGATAAGCGCTTTTTTTGTACAATTTTTTTAAAACCATTATGGTATTTGGTTGATTTATTGGGACCAATTGCTTAATTTAGGTAGAATTAAGCGTCTTGTTTGAAGATTTTGATGTTTATTATTTCACCTTTGTCATTTTTTTCAAAATGTACCTGATAGCCTTTATCAATTATTTCTGAATAATAGCTTGAATCTTCGTCGGAAATTGTAGAAGCCTTTGAAGCGTCGTCCTCCATAAAGTCGTGAACATGTTCATTAATGGCATGAGCGTCTAATTTGGGATCCAAGGGTAGATCAGAAAAATCTTCTTTTACTACATTGATTGACATATCGCTGTTAACACCGTAAGTTACGTAATCTAAATTTTTGTCCTTATATGCTCCATCTGATAAGTTTTCACCTTTAGCAGTTAGTTGACCATAAATTTTGTTGTTAGAACCTTTGTTTGAATCGTTTTCGGATGATGAACCGTTTGTGACAGAGTGGGGATCGTTCTGATTTGATTCGTCGTTTTCGTTACTTGAAGAATTGGTCGAGCTTTCTGCATCATCTTCGGAGTCATCATCAGTTTGTGCTTCATCTTTAGAATTCGACCAGTTATCTTCTTGTGAGAAACTCGTCTTGGACGGAGATGAACTAAATCCCGATGCATTAAAAAATATTATTACAAATAGGGCTAACAATATTGTGGTGAGTTCAATTAGCTTTAACGACTTCTTTTTGAACCATAAAATGACCCAAAGGATTATTGCGATAAAAAGGAAAATGACAGAGAGCAACAGGAGAAAGGCAAATGCGTCGTTCATTATTGTAGACTCCAATAAAATTCAGCTTTTTATGTCGTCAGTATTTGGACTTGAGTTTATATGATGCATTGAAAACTATTATGAGAAAAGATAGGAGATGATTGAAATGATATGAAAACTTGCACCGTACGTCAATGACAATTATGAATAGGTTAAACAACAGCTTTTCGAAATTTACTTTTTACTAAAATGATAATCTAAGAAAATAATTGAATTATTAAAAAATCCCCGTCTGCAATGTGATTTAAATGCAGACAGGGTCAGTGAAAGGGTTACTTATTTATTTTTGATTTTTCATACAACGATTCACGCTGCGTAAAATAATAGTAAGCGCAGATACCAACGTATATCGCTATGGTCAGCACTGTGACAATGATATTAGTGGAAAAAAGAATACCAAAGAAAACGAGTACTAATGCAATCAAAGAAAAGTACGATGTCCATGGATACAAGCTGACGTGGTAGGTAGTGTCATCAAACTTATAGCGACGACTGCGGATATGACCCAGACAAAGTAAAATCCATATTACTAAAATTGTGTAACTAATAGAGCCAACTAAATAATCAAATAATGTATTACCAATAAAGTAAGTAAGCAATACACCGGCAAATAAAGATAGTGAACACATGAGGACGGCCATGTAAGGGACAAAATGTTTATTCAACCGGGTTAAGGCAGTTGTAACCTTCGTTTGACGTTTGTTGCGTTGGTTTTGAACGAATAAGAGTCGTGATGCTGAGTAAATACCAGAATTGATGGAGGAAATCAACGCTAGAATAATCACGAAGTTAACGATGTCGGAGGCAAACGGAATGTTTAATAACCGGAACACTGAGACGAACGGACTGACTTTATCCGTTAATTGATCCCATGGAAATAGGGTGACGATGATGAAAAAAGGAATTAGATAGAATGAAATAATCCGGAACATGATGCCGTGAACTGCGTGCGGGATGACTTTTTGTGGATCCTTCACTTCGCCTAATGTAATTCCGATTAATTCTGAGCCGGCAAATGAATAAATTACTATCAACATAGCGCTTAGGAAGCCGAATGCACCATGAGGGAAGAAGCCACCGTGAACGGTTAAATTAACAAACGCATGATTGGTGGTCATCATGTTTCGGGCGATTAGGAAGATACCGGCGAAGATGAAGAAGATAATAACAGCAATTTTCATAATGGCCAGCCAGTATTCCGTTTCGGCAAACCAGCGGACCGAAAGTAGATTAATGCCGGAAATGACGACTGCAATGACCAAAACAATTAGCCAGGTAGGAACGGTCGGGAACCAGATTTGAATAAAACTTGCCGCGGCCACGGCTTCAGCCGTCAAATCCACAAACCACATCGTAAAGTAGGCCCAGTCCACTAGATAGGCCGCAAAGGGACCAAGAATTGGTTGTAGCAAACCCGAAAATCCGGTGGCGGATGGATTATTCGCGGCCATTTCGGCCATGCCCTGCATGATAAATAGCAGGATTAAACCACCAAGCAGATAACATAAAATAACCGAAGGGCCAGCAGTATGGACGGCGTTGGCACTGCCTTTAAACAGACCAGCACCGATGGCACCACCTAATGCCAGCATTGTAATATGGCGGCTTGTTAATGATCGTTGGAGATGCGCGTTGTCGTTGTTTTTGGTTTTGTTTGTCATTGCAAACTCCTTTTCTCTATATCTGACTGTTTTGATTTTAAAAATGAGAAATAAAAACGTCCTTTGAATCAACATGGATTCAAAGGACGTTTACACGTGGTACCACCTTTGTTCAAACAACGGGCAATTTGTCAGTTGTTCCTTACTGCACACGAATATGCAGTTTACGATAACGGGTAACACCGGTATTTCTCATAAAAAATACGCTCTAATGGGTCTTTAGTTAATCAGTCAACACACCGTTTCAGCCGTTGGTGCTCTCTTTAGATCACTAATTAACGCATCCACCACATCAGTTCAGCAGAAAAATTAAGTTAAAAACATATTAAACGACAATGAGAAACATGTCAAACGAAAATTATAAGATGACTACTCCAAAACTTGTTGCCTCATGTGCCAACAGTCTTTTCTTTAATAAAACAATATTTTAATGATGTCAGCGAATAAAAATGATAATTATGGTTTTAACACTGTGACATGGCGAATATCGTCAAGACGCAGAAAACCATTCTCTTCAATATACACACTGACATCATCGTAGCCTTTCACATGACCGATGATGTCAGCAGAGAGTTTACCCTCACTATTGTGGGCGTAACATTGGATGCTGACACGATAAATATTGGCGTATGCTGTGGCCAGTCGCTGACTTATTTCGGCCATGGATTGCAGTGCCTTGGGTTCAAAGTGACGCTGCTTTTCTTCTGCTTCTTTGTTTAAAGCGCTAGTATGATCTGATAAATAATAACCTTGCCACTTGAGCATGCCACGATCGACATAATGGTTATCGAAAAAGTCTTGCACAATTTTAGGATCGTAATCAGGATACTTTTCATCACTCATCCCAATGCTTCTTTCTTTGGATGATCCGTTGTGACTTTGGCCAATGTTGACCAGTAAAACCTTCAAACTGAATGCTCAATTGGGTGTGCTTTTGAATATCATCAACAAGCTCCTCAAGATACGTTAGATCATAAATGGTGACAGTATGTAAGGGGACAGATTTCTCTCGATGAGCCTTTTTTAGACTGTCAAAGAAAAAATTATACGTTTTGTCATAGGGATCATCGACAATCTGCAGCCAATAGCGGGTATTGTACTGCCGTAGAAATAGTTCATCGATGCGTTGGCAAATTAAATCTAAATCTTTATTCATATGCATTTCCTCCGTTATGTCCTCCCACCAGTGAGGCACGGTTAATAGCTGTGCCGCCGTGAATAATACTTCGAGCAAAGACGATGGCACGAAAACCGTAACGGTCACGAATAGCGTCAACAATGGCCTCAAAGCGAGCGTTCTTAATTTGTCGTTGAGGGTCCGAAAATAAATCAAGTTGCTGACCAGTATTAGGGGATAACCGTGATGTATAAACAGCAATGTTACGAATAGTTTGACCCTGCCAGTGGTTGCGAAACATATTGGTTAGTTGAGTCACAATGATTTTGTTGCTGTCAGTTGGATCAATACGGATCGATTGATGGAAACCGCCGCGGCCATCTTGTTCGCTAGCAGCATAGGAAAAGCCAATGGAGAGGGAAAGACAGCCAGCTAGTTTGTGATGGTGGCGCAAACGGGCCGTAACTTGTTCGCCAATCTCTTTAATAACTGTTTCAATTTCAAATTGATCATTATAATCACGTGGTAGTACTTGTGAGTTTCCTAGACTAGCCTCACGAACTTTGACACGTTTACGTAGTTGGCTACGATCAATGCCCCATGCCAAAGCAAATAATTGGGCGCCAATAATTCCCATCTCGGCAGTTAAATCGTAGGGATTATGGTGGGCTAAATCGTTCATCGTGTGAATTCCCATTCGCTCTAAATGAGCGGCTGTTCGATGGCCGATACTCCAGACAGAATCTAGTTGGGAAATCGTCCAAATTTTACTTGGAACGGTATCGTAGTGGATTTCACCGATTAAATCATGCGTGTGTTTAGCGTATACGTCCAAAGCAATTTTAGCTTGCACAGGATTTTCACCGATACCAATTGTGACGTACAGGCCTAACTCTTTACGAATTGTGTGCTGAATGAGCTTAGCCACTTCTCGTGGTTGTTGCCCAAATAATTTATAAGAATGAGTCATGTCTAAGATGGATTCATCAATTGAATAGGGCCATAAATCTTCATCCGCAACAAAACGGCGAAAAATATCGTTAATTTGCAAATTCTTTTTAATGTATAAATTCATTCGTGGCGGCACAACAATGAGTTTTTCGTCCTGGGGCAAGTCACGCTGGCGAGACACGTTAGCTGTGAGATGGTACTTCTTCTTAGCATCAGGCGAAGTTGCCAGGATGAGGCCACCATTGGTGTTTTTTTGTTCACTCATAACCACCAGTAATTCTTTTAGAGGATTGAGACCGCGTTGGACGGCTTCGACACTGGCATAGAAGGACTTGTTATCAATAAGAAAGTAAACGCCGTGTGGTTCCTTTGAAGCATCGTAATCATAGGGCATTAAGACCACCTCGAACATCTGTTTGCTATGAATAAATAATACAAACAAACGTTCGTAACGTCAAGCGAAATTTTATGATTTTTTAGCGTGATTGTATACTAAGACACACTCTTATTAAATTGTAATTAAACTCATTACAGTTTAGACCCTGACAATCCCATTTTTAAGGCGATTAAGCTCATAACGAGGAATGTGAAAATAAATGTT
This sequence comes from Furfurilactobacillus rossiae DSM 15814, assembly GCF_000428925.1. GTDB lineage: Bacteria > Bacillota > Bacilli > Lactobacillales > Lactobacillaceae > Furfurilactobacillus > Furfurilactobacillus rossiae. Next base: position 62,878 of record NZ_AUAW01000001.1, read on the forward strand.
TGTGAAAATCAATCGTCCTTAATTGCTTGAAAAGCCTTTTAAATACTATAATGAAAGCGAATTCAAAGTTAGTGAATAATCAGTAATTCATTCGGAGGTAAACACAATGGCGTATCAAACAGTTAATCCGTATACAAACGAAGTTGTTAAAACATATCCTGATGCAACCAGTGATCAAATTGAAGTTGCGTTGGCAAGTGGCGATAAACTTTATCATGAATGGCGACACACCGATATTCAATCCCGTGCAGAGACCTTACATCGGATTGCAGATTTAATGCGTAAGCACGAAGACAGTTTGGCTAAAACAATGGTTATTGATATGGGGAAGCTCTTAAAAGAAGCTAAGGGTGAAGTTGAGTTATGTGCGATTATCGCGGATTACTTTGCTGATCATGGCGCTGACATGCTCAAGCCAACCCCAATTAAATCCGGTGTCGGTGATGCATGGGTAGAAAAACACGCGACCGGAGTTGTCTTAATGGTTGAACCGTGGAACTTTCCTTACTATCAAATTATGCGTGTCTTTGCGCCAAACTTTATCGTGGGTAACCCGATGATTTTAAAGCATGCCGCCAACACGCCCGGTTCGGCAGTGGCATTTGAACAGCTCGTTAAAGAAGCGGGAGCGCCTGAGGGTAGTCTAATCAACCTATTCTTGAATTACGATCAAGTTGGCACTGTGATTGCAGATCCGCGTGTCCAAGGTGTTGCGTTGACTGGTTCTGAACGCGGTGGTCGCGCTGTTGCAGCCGCGGCTGGTGAAAACTTGAAGAAATCGACGATGGAACTTGGTGGGATGGATTCATTCATCGTCTTACCAGATGCCAACCTGGACGAGGTCATGAAAGTTACCCGCCAGGTTCGTTTGTACAATGCAGGGCAGGTTTGTACCTCATCTAAGCGATTCATTGTTGCAGAGAATTTGTATGACGAATTTTTGAAACGCTTGGGGCAGGAGTTTGCCAGTGTAAAGCCTGGTGATCCACTTGACGATGCCACGACATTGGCACCAATGTCATCTGCTAAGGCCAAACACAAATTGCAACAGCAAGTCGATGAAGCAATTGAGAATGGGGCAAACTTGTATCAAGGTAATCAACCAATCGATTTGCCTGAGCAATTCTTTGAACCGACGATCTTGACAGATATTAAACCAGACAATCCAGCTTATTCTACGGAAATGTTTGGGCCAGTAGCACAAGTTTACAAAGTGGCTACTGAACAAGAGGCAATTGATTTGGCTAACGATTCACAGTTTGGACTTGGCGGTATTGTGTTTGCTGGCAGCAAAGAGCATGGCGCTAAGGTGGCTAGCCAAGTTGAAACGGGAATGGAATTTGTCAATACGTTCATGTACACATTGCCTGAGTTACCGTTTGGTGGTGTAAAGAAGTCAGGTTATGGACGTGAAATGAGTACGTTAGGCCTCGAAGCATTTGTTAATGAAGAATTGATTGTAGCTAAAGATCATCCTGAACTGGATAATTTAGCCGGTGCCTTATTCTAAAAATTAAATTGATTAATGAAACAGGTTCGTTTGAAACAGGTGATTGCCTGAATCAAACGAACCTGTTTTAGGTTACATGGATTAAGAAAATGAATCTTTAAAGTTAGGGCAGCCATATAAAAATATGAAAGATGTTGAAAAAACGTCAAAATAGCCTATTGTTAAAGGTGATTGAAAAAAGATGAAAAAAGACACACTGATTACTTGCAGATTCCAATCAGTGTGCTAATATATAAATGCATGTTAGAATGATTCTAAAAAAGAGAGAACATATCAATCGTCATTTATTATAAATGGTGATTATGGTATTGAAAAGGGGCAATCACGTGGAAACGACACAACCGCAAAAAAGTAAAAAAGGTGCATCGCTTGCCCAGCGGATAAACATCATGCTGGCGAGCGTCATGGGTGCCAACGATGGTATTTTGTCCGTTGCCGGTATCGTTATTGGGGTGGCTGGTGCAACCAACAGTCCTCGGGCAATTTTCCTAGCAGGGATTGCTGGTATGCTTGCTGGTACAATCTCAATGGCAATGGGGGAATGGGTCTCCGTTAGTACGCAACGTGATTCTGAAAAGCGTGCGATTCAACGTGAGACAAGCGCAGTTGACAATCACGTGGATACAGAAATTGGTTTTATTAAAGATAAGTATATGGCACAGGGTATTTCGGAACAGTTATCTAATCGTGCTGCTCATGAGATGATGTCAGGCGATCCGCTATATACCGGCGTCCGTGAACGTTACGGGTTTGATCCAAAGGTCAAAACTAGTGCCATTGGTGCAGCGATTGCGTCTATGATTTCATTTCCGACGGGATCAATTTTACCGCTGGTTGCCATTACGTTCTTTCCAGCAAGAATTCGGGTGTTGGCAACCGTAATTTCCGTGATTATTGCATTATCAATTACGGGTTACATCGCTGCTTCATTGGGACACGCCAACCGCGGTAAGGCAACCATGAGAAACGTCATTTCAGGCTTATTAACTATGGCAGTCACATATGCCATCGGATTGTTATTTGCACATTAGTCATGTGTTGAAGAATGACGTTTGAAGAGATAGAGAAAAGGGGTAGTGTTTCATGCAAGCAAGTCCAACTAAACCAAAGAAACGAACTAAAATGACCATGGCTGAGCGTTTAAATACGTTGCGTGCCGGTGTTTTGGGATCAAATGATGGTATCCTAACCGTTGTCGGGGTGTTATTTTCTGTTGCCGTCGCAACGACGAATCAATTTACAATTTTTATTGCCGGATTGTCCGATTTATTAGCTTGTGCTTTTTCTATGGCATCTGGCGAATATGCCTCAGTTAGTTCGCAAAAAGATACTGAGCGGGCTGCGGTTGCACAGGAAAGTGAATTGCTAAAGACGCAACCTGATCAGGAAGCTGCGATTGTCCGTGATTACTATGTTAGCCGGGGTGTTACCAAGCAAACGGCGCAGGAAATCACTGACGAACTGATGACCAAGAATCCGCTGGGAACGCTAGCACGTATTAAGTATGACCTTGAATTAGGGCATTACATGAATCCATGGAACGCCGCTTTTTCCTCATTGATTGCGGCATCGACAGGTGGAATTTTCCCATTATTTGCCATGACTTTTTCACCGGTCAGCATCCAATGGCCAATGACCATCTTGGCCGTTACACTATCGGTTGCTTTGACTGGTTATTTAAGTGCCAAACTAGGTGATGGTTTGACAAAAACGGCGATTATTAGAAACGTGATTGTCGGTTTGATTACGATGTTTATTCACTACCGTGTTGGGTTACTGCTCTAATTGAATTAGTTAGATCCCGAAAACTGTTATGGCTTTCGGGATTTTTTGTGATTGCAAATTGAAAGTTAGAACAGAGGTGACTTACGCCTACGGTTGGCAACATTGATACGCTCGCCGTGGGACCAGTTCAAGCCGCCTGAAACCAGCGTCTCTCACGGTTTGATATCAATGTTGCCGCCCCCCCAACTGAAATTGTGGCAAGCTGCCTGTAACGGTCAGTTGACAGTAACTACCAGCAAATTTAGCCGTTTACTATAATCGTTTACTATAGGAGTGGAGCTGACTTGAAACAGAGTTCCGTGTCAGCAACACTTGGCGGCAGGAATTTGGCCGCTTAGTGTTGCGGGATGACTTATGAGACGTGTACTTCGGCTCATAATCAAGGTAGAAGACTCCGGGCCTCAGGAGGCTGAGACTGGTCCTCATGGAACGGCGTTTCTGGTCAGCGTAACGGCAGAAGGTTGTCTCCAAAAAAATTACTAGCGGTTTAATGGCTTTACACATCTGTGAGTTGTTTACGCCGCTTCAAACTTTCACTATTTTGCGGTAAAACTAGTGGTAATATAGTTAACAAATTTAACGTTAGGAAGTGGCCCAGCATGTTACAAGATGCGTTATTAGTGATCGATGCTCAGAAGGGAATGGTCAATGCTGCCAATTATGAGCAAGTCATTGATCAAATTAATGATCGGATTGATGCCTATCGTGCGGAAAATAAACCACTATTATTCATTCAACATACGGATGATGAATTTGTTTATGGTTCTGACCCGTGGATGTTGGCACCGCAACTACATCGCCAACAAACGGATCGAGTCATGTTGAAGTACCACTCAGATTCTTTTTATGAAACAGGATTGGCATCCTTGTTGCACCATCGTGCCGTTCGATTTGTTGAAATCTGCGGTTTTCAAACGGAATATTGTGTTGATACTGCCATGAGAGTTGGTCATGACCAAGGATTCGACATGTCAATCATGCAAGGACTGTCTTCGACGATGGTCAGTCATGGGTTGACGGCTGCTCAAATCATCAATCATCATGAACAGATTTGGCAAGGAACATTTGGTCACGTGTTGCCGAATCCGACAGCTGAATCGGAAACAACGCCTGAAAATGCGGTACATTAATGAAAATCTATTTATGTGGATCAGTAGGGAGTGGCAAATCAACAATTGCTCGAAAATTGGCTAGTCAGACCGGGTGGCCCGCGTGGTCACTGGATGATATTACCTGGGTTCATGGACTGGTTGCTCAAAAACGGTCAGAAGAAGAACGCATTGCAATGGTGAATGAAATCTGTCGCCAACAGAATTTTATCATTGAAGGCGCTCAACTAGGTTGGATTGGCAAGACGACAATATTTGAGTGTGCAGACTTATGTATATTACTCGAACCGAGTATCAAAAAAGTTCGTTGGCAGATTGACTCACGTTTTGTAAAGCAGTTGTTGCATTTAGAACACGCAGACTATCAACCGACTTGGCAAGGATTAAAAGATATGCATCGGTGGCAGCGTCAATATAACCAAAATGATCGACAAAAGGTTCGTTTGCTCATTGCTCAGGCCGCAAAAACGCCAATAATTTGTGCTAATTTTGTGGAAGTGCAACAAGCAGTTTTACGTTTTTCAGAAAAAGGTGGTCAGGAACATGATGATAAAAGAATTTAAGGCGTTAACAACACGGGAATTATTTGAAATTTATCGTGCACGAACAGATGTCTTTGTCGTTGAACAAGCTTGTGCCTATCCCGAAGTAGACACAGTGGATTTGACCGCCCAGCATGTATTTTCAACAACTGCAGACGGGCAGGTACAAGCGTACTGCCGAATTTACCGTGATGAGTCGCACACAGATCATTGGCATATTGGACGTGTTCTGGTTGCCAAGACGGCTCGTGGTCACGGTTTAGCGCGTGAATTGGTGCAAACAGCGATGGACTGGATTAAAAAGCAGCCAGAGGCCAAGGTTATTGATATTGAAGCACAAGTTTATTTATCTGCCTTTTATGAACAAATGGGATTTGAAATTATGAGTAAACCGTTTGATGATTTTGGTATTGCGCATCAGGAAATGTCACAAACTTTAGTAAATTAATTGACCGATAGACTGGCTATGCCAGCGGAACAGCAAAACGCGGTTTGGCTTAAGCAAATAATATTGTGTTTCACAGCCGTAGTTGGTATAATAGCTTGCGTTCACGTTTGAAGAAGTAGTCTGTATTGGTATTGTTAAGCGAGTCGCGTTGGTGGAAGGCGATCAAGAGAGCAGACGAAGCGTGTCAAACGGTTAAAGTTAAATATTAAATGAGTGGATTGGGTAATTACCTGATCAAAAAGAGTGGTACCGCGGAAAATCGCCTCTTACATACACATGTAAGGGACGTTTTTTTGTTTTTTAACACGACATTTAGAATTTGAACCATGAAAGGGAGATTTAATGAATAATCGCGAACAAGTTGCGCAAGCTATCAGTGAAGCGTTAGATGGTCAATTAACAGTTGAGGATATCGTTGTCAAAATTGAACAGCCGAAAACTTCTGACCTTGGTGACTTAGCGTTTCCAACGTTTGTATTAGCCAAGACACTCCATAAAGCACCTAATTTAATTGCCGCTGATTTGGCAGACAAAATTAACCAAACAACCTTTGAAAAGGTTCAGGCGGTTGGCCCTTATGTTAACTTCTTCCTAAAGAAGGGCAACTTTGCTGCAACTACCTTGGCTGCCATCTTAACTGATAAGGATCAATATGGTGCTCAAAACCTTGGTAATGGTGGTAATGTGCCCATCGACATGTCGTCACCGAACATTGCTAAACCAATGTCGATGGGCCACTTGCGGTCCACGGTGATTGGTAATGCAATTGCCAATATTTTATCCAAAACTGGGTACCATCCAATTAAAATTAACCATTTAGGTGATTGGGGCACACAGTTTGGTAAGTTAATGCAAGCTTATAAAATGTGGGGAACTGAAGCCGAAGTGAAGGCAGATCCCATCAATAAGCTGCTTGAGTACTACGTTCGTTTCCATAAGGAAGCAAAAGAACATCCGGAAATGGACGAAGACGCCCGTGAATGGTTTAAAAAACTTGAAGATGGTGATGAAGAAGCAACTCGCCTATGGAAGTGGTTCCGGTCAGAATCACTTAAATCCTTTATGCGGATTTATGATGAATTAGGCGTGAAGTTTGATTCTTACAATGGTGAAGCTTTCTACAACGACAAGATGGACGAAGTTGTCCAGATTCTTGAAGATAAGCATCTTTTGCATGAAAGTAAGGGTGCGGAAGTTGTTGACCTTGACAAGTACGACTTAAACCCAGCACTAATTAAAAAATCAGATGGTGCAACGTTGTATATCACACGTGATTTGGCTGCTGCCATTTATCGGAAACGTGAATACAAGTTTGTCCAATCTCTTTACGTTGTGGGCGCTGAACAAATTAACCATTTCAAACAATTAAAGGCAGTGTTGACGGAAATGGGCTTCGACTGGGCCGACCAGATTCACCACATTCCGTTTGGTCTCATTACTTTGAATGGTCAAAAATTATCCACTCGTTCTGGGCGGGTTGTCCTACTGGAAGATGTGTTAAAAGATTCCATCGATTTGGCCATGAAGCAAATCGAAGCCAAGAACCCATCATTAGCTAACAAGAATGAGGTTGCTCATGAAGTTGGTGTGGGTGCCGTAATTTTCCATGATTTGAAGAACGAACGGCTGAACAGTTTCGACTTTAATCTTGAAGAAGTGGTTCGTTTTGAAGGTGACACTGGTCCCTATGTTCAATATGCACGTGCGCGGGCTGAAAGTATGTTACGGAAGGCCAACAAGACGACGTTTGATTTGGATGACATTAGTATTGACGATCCAGCAGCTTGGAACACGATCAAAGCGTTGAGTGAGTTTGGTGATGTTATCAAACGGGCAGCTACAGAGTACGAACCATCTGTTGTGGCAAAATATGCGATCAATTTGGCGCGTGAATTTAACAAGTACTACGCTAACTCGAAAGTCTTGGTTGAAGATGATGGCTTAAATGCCCGTCTAGCACTTGTTAAGAGTGTCAGCATCGTGTTGAAGGAAAGCTTACGGTTGCTTGGCGTTGAATCACCAGACGAAATGTAGGGCGGTGGTCACGCATGCAAAAGCAACAACGGCAAGCGGCAATCGTAAAGTTGATTGAATCAGCTAACATTACTAACCAAGATGCGTTGCAAAAAGCGTTGGTTGCGCAGAATGTCCATGTAACACTGGCAACGCTCTCACGTGATTTGAAGGAACTGCATATTGTCAAAGAACCTAATGCGGAAGGACACGCAGTTTATCGGGCTTTAAAAACGACTAACGGCGTGTCGAATGATCGCTTTGAACAACGCTTCGGTGAAGTGGTGATCGACTTTACTCAAGTTGAGTTTATGAATGTTGTTAAAACGACGCCCAGTGATGGTAACGCATTAGCCGCACTGATCGATGACATGGATGACGATGCTATAACAGGCACGTTGGCTGGTCATGATACGATATTAGTTATCAGTCCTAATCGTGAGGCGGCAGGCAGGTTACATAACCGTTGGGCAGCATATCAGCATTAAAAGCAGGACGTTAGGTAATTAAAGCTCTCTTAGTTGTTAGCAAAATTAAAGGTGATGTTTGAGAACGTTTGCGACGTTTTTGAACGTCACCTTTTTATCATTCATGTGGATAAAATGCGTGTTTGTCGGGTTACATTCATAAACGGACTAATAAAAATTGTTAAAACTGCCGATTTCAACGCTGACGCCACGGTTTAGTGTGGTACGATACACTGGATTAATTTAGACAGAAGGGTACAAATTTATGAAGCGCAATCAGCATCCGGATTCCGGTCAGTCTTGGCGGGATTCCGCCTTTATGCAGGGCCTAAAACAATTTAAAAACTCTGCATTTATGCAGTGGTTAGGACGTTTGTGGCATGCCATGTGGCGGCACATCCGTCATTTCTGGCGTCGTTTTCAACTCACACGTTGGGTTATTGTGGCTATTTTAAGTGTTATTTTCGTAATGAGCGCCTACTTTACGTTCGAGGCTAAGACCGCCCACGTTGGTAATTTGAAGGCAGCATTATCACAACCAACGGTAATTTACGACCGGAAGAACCAAAAGGCCGGGGAGTTGTACTCTCAAAAAGGGACCTATGTTTCATTAGATAAGATTTCACCTAACATTCAAAACGCTGTGCTATCAACGGAAGATCGTAATTTTTACCATGAGCACGGGTATTCAGTAAAAGGATTGGCACGTGCCTTCTTCTTGCTAGCCCGAAATAAGTTACTTCATCGCGATTATATCAGCGGTGGGGGGTCGACCTTAACTCAGCAACTGGTTAAGAATGCTTATCTGTCACAGGAACAGACGGTTACCCGTAAGGCACGAGAAATATTCTTGTCCATTGAAGTTGAAAACGTTTATTCTAAACAGGATATTTTGGCAATGTATCTCAACAACGCTTATTTTGGTCATGGGGTTTGGGGTGTTGAGGATGCTTCTGAACGTTATTTTGGCAAACATGCGGCTCAGTTGACTGTACCAGAATCAGCTGTGTTGGCGGGAATGTTAACGTCGCCCAGCGGTTATAATCCAGTTGATCAGCCAGCCGCTTCGAAAGCACGGCGAAACGTCGTGCTCGGTTTGATGGCAGATAACAAAAAGATTTCATCGGCCGACGCGGCTGCCTATCAAAAAACAGCACTAGTGACGACAGATAATTATGCGCCGGACAGTTCGTACCGGTACCCTTACTTCTTCGATGCAGTGATTGACGAAGCCATTTCTAAATATGGTCTAACGGAAGCTGACATCATGAACCATGGGTATAAGATCTACACAACCTTGGATCAAACGCAGCAAACAACCATGCAGAACTTGTTTAAGAACTCTGCCAACTTCCCGGCTAACGCTAGCGATGGCACGATGGTGCAGGCAGCAAGCATTGCAATGGATCCTAATAATGGTGGCGTGTCAGCGGTTATGGGCGGTCGTGGCGAGCACGTTTTCCGTGGCTTTAATCGTGCTACACAGTCGTTGCGTTCACCAGGATCAACGATAAAGCCATTTGCTGTTTATACGCCGGCACTTCAAAATGGTTACTATTATGATTCTGAGTTGCAGGATAAGAAACAATCCTATGGCGCTAATCATTATTCACCAAGTAACTACGGCGATACTTATCGCGGTGAGGTGCCGATGTATCAAGCACTTCAGAATAGTTACAATGCGCCAGCGGTTTGGCTTTTGAACAAGATTGGTGTTCAAAAGGGTTATGACTCTGTTCAACGCTTTGGAATTAATTTGGATAAATCTGATAATAATCTGGCAATGGTGCTTGGTGGTATTAAGAAAGGTGTTTCACCTGAGACGATGGCACAAGCGTTTACGACGTTTGCCAACGGTGGTAAGTTAACCCAGGCTCACTTTATTACTAAGATTGTGGATGCTTCTGGAAAGGTCATCGTAGACAATGATTACGATCAGCCAAAACGGATTATCAGCAAAAATGTTGCTAACGAAATGACCAGTATGATGTTGGGAACCTTTACCCATGGTACCGGTGTCTATGCAAAACCAGCGGGTTATCAAGTGGCCGGGAAGACTGGTACCACTGAGGCAGATGGTGTTGGTGATACTACTGGAACCACGGATATGTGGGTTGACGGCTACACCCCAGACCTGGTCATGGTTAACTGGGAAGGCTTCGATCAGACGAATAAAGGTAACCATTTGGATGTTCCCCAAGGATTAGCTGTTAGTCAGCTCTACAAGGCTGAAATGACGAGTATGTTGCCGAATACCAAACAAACGGCGTTTACCGTTAAAGATGCCAATACTTTAGCAGCAACTGAGAGTTCATCGGAAAGTGGCAACGTTTGGGATGAGGTGCAACAAGGCGCTGGTAAAGTTGGTAAATCAATTGGTAAGGGCGCCGATTCATTGCTTCAAAAGGCTGGCGATCTTTGGAATCAGTTCACCGGAGTTCTAGGACGTTAAACGATCAGACACTAATTGATTGAAAATTTGATGAGATTTTCAAAGCGAACAGCTGTTTCCTTTTGAAGGAAATGGTACACTAATAAGGAATTAAAAAATGAGGAGGCTACCGTTTATGGCAGCAGATATTTTGGCCGACGCAAAGTCCATGGCCACGACCCTAGAAGCAAGCGACGAATTTCAAGCACTGAGTGATGCCTACGATAAAATGAAGCAAAACGACGAGGCTTATAAAACTTTTCAAGAATTTCAGTCAACTCAATTGAGTTTGCAACAAAAGCAGATGCAAGGTCAAAATCTGAGCGAAGACGAAATGAACAACGCCCGTGAGTTAGCCACGAAGGTTGGTAACTTTGAAGAGATCAAAACATTGATGCAAAAAGAAGAGGCTGTTAACAACTTGTTGAACGAACTCAACAATGTGATTACTAAGCCAATTCAGGATTTATACAGAAAATAATTAAGTTCGATATCGCAGTCTGGTAGTAACGGTTAGTCCCGTGACTGCCAGACTGTTTTTAGTAAGCGATAGGCGCGTAATGCGTTAAACAAAAGTACCGAGGTAAAGGAGACATCAGCATGAAGTTCATTCATACGGCTGACCTACATTTAGACAGTCCGTTTTTGGGCCTTAAAGATTTGCCGGACGCTTTGTGGCAAAGAATTTATGAATCGCCTCTAACGGCCTTTAAACGGTTGGTTAGCGACGCCATCGACACACAGATCGATTTTGTTTTAATTACCGGTGACGTTTATGATCGTCAGGAACGTGCGATTAAAGCTCAGGCAGCCTTTTTAACCGAGATGGAGCGATTGAATCAGGCACAGATCCCAGTGTATTTAAGTTATGGCAATCATGATTATCTGGATGCGGCAACGGATGGTCTTCAACTACCGGCCAATGTCCATTCATTTGGTGAAGCGGTGTCTAGTTTTAAGCTGACAACGCGAGATCAAACAAAAGTTGAAATAGTCGGTTTTTCGTATCCGACTCGAGTTGTTACCACAGATATGGCGGCCACATTTCCTGATCGCGATCCTCAAGCAGATGTTCAAATTGGCATGTTGCATGGTTCAATTTCTGGCAAACCAGGACCGCATGATACCGACGCACCGTTTACTGTTGATGAGCTTATGACCAAACATTACGATTACTGGGCGCTGGGTCACATTCACAAACGGCAGGTCTTACATGAGGAACGGCCGTGGATTATTTATCCAGGCAATATTCAAGGACGCCACATAAACGAAACTGGTGAAAAGGGGTACATGCTGGTTCGACAGGAACAAAGTCGTTTGATACCAACTTTTCATGCGGTTGCTCCCGTCGTGTGGAACATGCAAACGGTGGACTGTGACAGCATTACCAGCACAAATGATCTGCAACAAGCAATTGCCAATCAGTTAAGTCAGTTAGCTGACCAAGTGAAAACACATTCCTCTAACCAGTCTTTAGAAATGTTGAGCCTTAAATTAATCCATACGGATCAATTAGCCGCTGAAACTAAGCAACGGTTGACTAACGGGAGTCTGTTAAGCCTACTTCAATCGCAAGAAATGGCACGATTGGATGTAGTTAACCAACTGGTGGTGGACCTGCATATGACGGATGAAGACAGTGAATCGACACACTTTGCACAATTGGATCAATATTATTGGAATCAAGCGGCAGATTCTGTTTTTGCGGCAGAAAACATTGCGAAAACTGCTGATCAACTTTTTGCTGAGCCGACAATTGCGAGCGCGTTGGCTCATAGTGGCGGAAATCTGAAACAGGCTGTTATTCGACAGGTCAACGCGGCTGGAAGGGATGAGTAATCGATGAATATTACAGAAATCCATATCGATGGTTTCGGTAAATGGCAAAACAAAACTTTTCCGGTCAATCCGCAACTGCAGGTCTTTTATGGCGAAAATGAAGCAGGAAAGACAACTATTCAAAAGTTCATTAGCAGTGTGTTATTTGGTTTTGCGACGGCCAAACATCCGGCTGAACAATACTTACCAAAAACGGGTGCTGGCTATGGTGGTAGCTTAACGTTTACAGTGGATGATGCCCAGCAGACACAGTATCGTCTGCGTCGTACTTCGGGTAAGAATGGTGGCGACATTCAGCTGATAAATTTGACCACTAACCAAACGATGCCGCCTGAGTTGCTGAACCAATTGCTAGGGCCGGTTGATCGAACATTAAACGACGCGACGTTTAACTTTGACCTGAGCGGTTTGCAGCTTTTGACCACTGTGACGCAACCTGAGTTGATGGCAAATGTTCAACGTGTTGGGGCAGTCGGAAGTACATCGTGGATTGAGCTGGCTGAGCAATTTGATAAGGACGCAGACGATTTATATCGTCCTCGTGGTCAAAAGCCTGCTTTAAATCAACAACTAACAGCTTATCATGATTTGCAGGCTCAACTGAAAGCTGCAGAAGCGGGCTATCCCAATTTTGTCAAACGTCAACACGATATTCTATCTGGTAAACAGAAAGTTGCTCAACTTGGTGATCACATTAAAGAATTAACGAGTAAGCGGGACGAGTTGGCAAGAATCACGCAGTTGTGGCCAGTGTTTGAAAAATACCGGGACATGTCTGGTGGCCTGCCTGACGTGAATGAAAAACTGATTACGGCCGAGGATTATGCTGACTTTTTAAAACTTCAGACACAGCGTGAACAGCTGATGCAAACGTCAGTTCGTCAGGTGGCGCAACTAAAGGATCAGACGACGGAAACGCCTCAAGAAGTTCAATTTTATATTGATCATCAAAGTGCCTTTAAGTCGCAGGCTGCATCGTTTGATCAGATTGAGACGGCAATTCATGAGCGTCAGTATAGTCGACAGCAAGTCGCTGAGCAAAGTGATGAACGGGATCAAATCGTGACAAAGCATCGATTCAATGCACCGTGGCCGACACCGCTAAGTGATTCCGAATATGAGCAAGTTAGTCGACTTACTCAAGTAGGACAGCAACAGGTTACAAATGGTTCAAAGACGCGTGAGCAGTGGCTAATGATGGGCGTCGGCCTGGTCCTTTTGTTGCTTGGACTGATAATGAGCAGCGGTGTGAAATGGCTGTTTGTACTTTTGGGTATTGCTGGCATAGCTGGTGGCTGGTTCAATGTTTTTGTCTGGTTTCGGGCTCAACAGGCTCATGGAACGGTGGCAACAAAGGAAAGTAGCATATCCGAATTAACCCAGCGACATCACATGGCTGGTTTTCCAGTTGGCACGTGGTTGGCTTTACAGCCGGATATTCAACGATTAAACCAGTTAACAGATCAAATTGATTCATTAAAAAGTAAAATTCAACAGTTGAACGCTGATATCAATCACTTCTTTGAAGGCTATCAATTTGCTGAGACACAATTGCCGTTAACGAATTTGTCAGCAGCAGATGCATTATTAAAGGCCCGACAGTATACATCGGCAAAGGAACTGGCCGTCGCAACTGTGCAGGGACAATCACAGCAGCGCCTGCAACTTATCCGTGACAATAGTGACTTACAAGCCAAATTAAGTGAGATAACGACGTCACTACAGCAGGTAATGCAACGTTATCGTGTACAAGCGCCGAATGATTTTGAAAATCTGTATCAACAACAACTTCAGTTAGCCGATCAAACAGCGGAACGTCGGGCACTTGGCAATCAATTGACACCAGCGTGGTTAGCTAAGCTATCTTCATATCAGGATATAGCGGCGGTTGACCAACGCCAGGCGGAAGTGACAACAAATTTACAAAGTGATATTGAGCAACGTGATCAGGTACAAGAAGACATTGCAAATCAACAGGCACTGTTTGCTCGTCAGAGTGAGGATGAAACCATGCCAATACTGCGGCAACGTTTGGCAAACATGGAAACTAAACTGGTCGAAACCGCGCAACAATGGTTGGTTAATCGACTAAGCGCACAGTGGATCGACGGGGCACTTAACGCTGCGTCTGCTGACCGTTTGCCAGCAATTGTAAAGCGCGCGCAAACATATTTTGCGACGTTAACCCTTGAGCACTATACTAAGATTGAATTTATTAACGAGGCGTTAACAGTAACAACGTCTCAGGGAACAGTTTTCGACGTTACTGAATTATCTCGTGGTACGGCCGAGCAACTGTATATCGCGCTTCGACTTGGGTTTGCCAGTGTCATGGCAGACAGGACTGCAATGCCATTGATTATTGATGATGCGTTCGTTGACTTTGATCGTCATCGTAAACATGCAATGTTTAATTTGATGAAAGAACTTTCACAAGAGGTTCAGGTGATTTACTTTACAGCGGATGCGGGGGCACTATCTACGTTTGATGACAACCAGATCACTGAGCTCTAACGACAGCATGACCGAGTATGTAGTCTAGGAGTGAAAAAAATAAACGTAAGGAGTCGTGAACATGGCGGAAAAACAATTGCTGTCATTTCAGGTAGATGAACAATTTGATTTGTTCTTGTTACTGAAAGGGGCAGACGTAAAAACGGCTAAAAACGGAAAGCAATTTATTCGGATGACGTTTGAGGACCCTTCTGGCGAATTGTCTGGTAATTTTTGGGATGCAACGGATCAAGATATTGCTACGTTTGAACCGGGAAAAGTGGTCCTGGTTAGAGGCAAGAAGGAACTTTATCAGGGAAATTCGCAATTAAAAATCATGAATCTGCGGCTGGCAAATACCAGTGAACCCAATGATCCGTCTCAGTATGTGGCCCACGGACCGATGACGCGGGCTGAAATGGAAGAATCCGTTTCAAACATTATCTTTGAAATCACTGAACCTACGTGGAATCGGGTAGTTCGAACACTGCTTCAGCGCCATGCAGATGATTTCTATAATTTTCCGGCTGCCAAGAAAAACCATCATGCATTTGCAGGTGGGCTAGCTTATCACACGATTTCAATTGTGAGACTGGCTAAGACTGTTGCCGATTTGCATCCAAATATTGATCGTTCATTGCTGTACTCCGGCGCGCTTCTACATGATTTGGGCAAAACCATTGAATTGTCGGGACCCATTTCAACAACCTATACATTGGCCGGTAATTTGATTGGGCACATTGTCCTGATTGATGAAGAAATTGTGAATGTCTGTCAGGAACTGCATTTTGATCCCGAAAGTGAAGAAATGCTGTTATTACGGCACATGATTCTGGCGCATCACGGTTTATTGGAATACGGTTCGCCAGTGCGACCACATTTGCTAGAAGCAGAAGTTCTTCATGATTTGGATGAACTAGATGCTTCAATTCAAATGATGAGCACAGCAGTTGAACATACTGAACCTGGTGATTTCTCTGAACGAATTTTTGGTTTAGATGGCCGTAATTTTTACCGACCAACAGCATCCAAAACTAATCAGTCAGAGGATGATTAGCGATTCATTATTGAATATTAAAACGCGTTCATCATGTGCCATGCTTCATTTGATGGCAAACTTCAATGCACGATAAAAGGCAACCCCCATAAATGAGGTTGCCTTTTATCGTGCATAAACTAATTCAACGACTTAATTGCTTAGTTTGCAGAAGATGATGAGGTAGAAGTGTACTGTGAAAGCACATCCTTCAAGTCATTGTCCTTAATATTAACGTTACCTTTCTTCAATTCCTTAGCAATAACGGATTGAAGGACAGTACCACCGTTGCTGGTGTCCATGTCTTGGTTCCAAATTTGTTCCTTAAGATCTTGTTTGTGTTGAGTCCAAGTACCCTTAGAAGGTTTGTTCAACATCTTAATAACGTAATAACTCTTTGTTCCAGTTTGTGAATTCGTGTCTGTCACAGGAGTCTTCGTATATTCACCATTGTTCAATTTGAAGGCAGCTGTTTTAATACTGTCATCAACCGAAGTAGAGGCGTTGTCAAACGTTCCGACTTTGCCACCTTTATTCTTTGAGCTGGTGTCTTCAGAATACTTCTTGGCGACTTTAGTAAATGAAGTACCAGAATTCAATTCATCAATGGCCTTAGTGGCTGTGTCTTTCTTGCTCGTTACGATAACAGCTGTCGATACTTTAGGTTCCCAACTCTTGAATTGTTTCTTCAGGTCAGAGTCAGTAATCTTGACGTCATTCTTCACGGCTTCTTTTAGCAACAGGTTCATGCGAAGGGTGTCTTTTAAGCTGGAGGCTGTCATGCCTTGTTGGGTCAACATGCTGTTGAAGCTTGAACCGTACTGTTTCTTAACCGTGTCATATTGCTTGTTAACTTTACTGCTTGAAACCTTGCTACCGTAATTCTTTTCAAGTACTTTTTTGATGATCATTTGTTGCAGAACTTGCTTACCCTGACTAGTGGTCTTCATACTTGAGTAGTATTGGTCCTGGGTGATTTTACCACCATTGGTAGTTGCCACAGTTTTGTTTCCACACGCAGCAAGTGAAAAGGCCATCACTAAACCGGCTGGAACAAGAAGCCATTTTTTCATAAAAAATATTCACATCCATTTCGATTTTTGTTTGCCATGTCAACATGGCGAAACGTACAAAAGCTATATTAACATAGATTAATGCCGATGTAGAAACAAGCTGCCGCCTTAACGGAAACTTTTACTTGCGTTAAGGTGCCGTTAAGCTACTGAATAAAAAATGCACTAAGGCCAAAGTAGCAGGCATCAGTGCATGTAAACAACATTATTTTTTATCCTTGTGACGATTAATGGCGGCTAAGTCATCATTCAACTTGTCCAAGTTTTCTTGAATGACTTTTTCGTGAGCTGCTGTTTTGAACTGAAATTGTTCAACAGATTTCTGAATATCATTAACCGTTTCTTGTGCTTTGGCTGCCGTTTCAGACAATTGTGAAACACTATTTTGCAAGCGATGCAGTGCGGTGGTGAAGCCTTGAACTGAAGCAACGAGTTCTCGAATGGGCGCAGTTAGTTTAGCAAACATGGATTACGCCCCCATATGTGCCATGATGTCTTGCTGAATTTTGCGGTAGGCCGCATCATCATAGTTATCACTGTTATCTTTAAAAATCATTTTGAAATCATCGTCATCGCTATAGCGGGGAACAATGTGAAAGTGTGAGTGGAACACAGATTGATAAGCGACCTTGCCGTTGTTGTTGACAATGTTCATGGCAACAATATTAGGGTTTGATGCACGGACGGCACGGGCAATTTTGGGAATCCTGGCAAACACACGTTGCGCCAAATCCTCGTCATAAGCGAAGATATCTGGTACGTGTGTCTTAGGAATGACCAAAGTATGGCCTGGCGTACCTTGGGAGATATCTAAAAACGCCTTAACTTCGTCATCTTCGTATACCGTGTAGCTTGGAATTTCGCCTTTAATAATCTTACAAAAAATGCAGTTATCATCTAGCATTTCAGTTCCTCCTCATTTACGTATAGACGCAAACGTTTCGTTTGATTTAACGATTCGTGATTTAACCCATATGCACCTATACATCTTTTCACTTATCTTGATTATACACATCTGTCTTGACTGCGGAAAGGATTGTGAGACGTAATTGTGTTAATCACTTGCACCACGCGATCCGTTTTTGAGGAGGATATATGCTATAATCAGGGACAGCATTTTTAAACGTAAGCGCCAATACCAATGAAAATAGTGTTGTAGCAGTTTAACGTTTATTCGCGTCGAAACCTTGTCTAAACCCGGTGCGATGATCGGAATAGAATAACAAAGTAATATGAATGAAGATAAAATAATCGAAAGGATATAACTATGGGAATTGAAGTTGAACATTTAGTGGGCGGTTATTCACAGGTTCCAGTGCTAAAGGATGTCAGTTTTTCCGTTTCAGACGGCGAAGTGGTCGGCCTCATTGGTTTGAACGGAGCCGGAAAGTCGACGACGATAAACCATATTATTGGTTTGCTAACACCAATTCGAGGACATATCCAATTAGGTGGGGTGGATCTGAAAACTGATCCTGCCGCGTACAAACAACAAATTGCTTATATCCCGGAATTACCAGTGTTATACGATGAGCTAACCCTTCAAGAAACACTCACGTTGACCATGATGGCTTATGGTTTAGATGTCGAGAAAACATGGATTCGGGCACATGAATTATTAAAGACATTCCGTTTAGATAATAAGTTGAACTGGTTTCCTGCCAATTTTTCTAAGGGAATGAGACAAAAGGTTATGATTGTGAATGCATTTATGACCAATGCGAAGGTTTTTATTATTGACGAACCGTTTTTAGGCTTAGATCCGGTTGCTGTGCATGACTTGCTTCAATTGATTGAGGAAGCACGTGGCCGTGGGGCGGCTGTCCTCATGTCGACACACGTGCTTGCAAACGCTGAAAAATATTGTGACCGATTCATTTTGCTAAACCAGGGCGAAGTGAAGGTTTCTGGGACGTTAGATCAGTTACGGGCTGCCTTCCCAGACGTAGGTGGTTCTCTGGACGATATTTATTTGGCACTAGCAAATGGTGAACGTAATGACTGATTTGCAGAAATTGTTTTCTCAACGTTTATCGCGCCATGCCGGTCAGTTATTGAAATATTTACGGCTTGTCTTTACTGATCACTTTGTCATTGCGTTGTTTTTCTTCTTTGGTGCTTTGGGGTTTGCTTACCAAAATGAATTAAAAACGTTAACACTAGGTGTCTGGTGGGGACCATGGTTAACGATGCTGATCTTAGTTATTGCACTACAAATGGGAAGATTAGCAACATTGTTGGAACCTGCTGACGCCGTCTTTTTGCTACCTGCAGAAACAACTCTTCATCAGTATTTAAAGCATGCCCGCAATTATAGCTTGTTAATGGCAAGCTTCATTCAAATTGCGGTTGGCGTGGTTTTATTACCGTTTTTAGCTCGTGGTGACCAGATGACGTTGCTTGAAGCTGCCAGCCTTATTATGACTCAGTTAATTACTAAGGCCGCATGGATGAACTGGCAGCTACAACAAGGTGTCCAACAGGTAAAACATTCGATTGCACAAGTTCGGTTGGTAAACTGGTTGGGCGCGATTGTTATTTTCGGTCTCAGTTTGTTTGTGTCAGTCTGGATTGGGTTGATCGCAGCTTTACTAGCTTTGAGTGCCTCAATTGCCGGTTTAGGAAAGCGTTGGCAACAGGGGCAGTTGGCTTGGCAGTCTCTAATTACAAATGAAAATGGACGCATGATGGTTTTGTATCGTTTCTTTAACCTATTTACAGACGTTCCACAGGTTAAGGCAACGGTTAGAAGACGACGCTATTTAGACCCAATGTGGAAGCTTGTTATTGGCCAATCGACCAATCCATATTTATTCCTATTTACACGAGGACTTGGCCGCGATAGTGATACGTTTGGACTTATTACACGACTGACAGTTATGGGAATGATCATCTTAATCTTTTTGACTAATCAATGGGCTAGCCTTGTTGTGATGCTGTTGGCTATCTATTTGATTGGTTTTCAATTGTTGCCTTTCTATCGCGAGTACGAGGGAAAAGTATTTACTCATCTGTTTCCAGTTACTAAAGGACAACAGTTGTCAGCTTTCAAAACAGTTTTAACTGACGTTTTGACAATTTGCGCCGTTTTGTTTGTCATCGTTGATGTTGTGGTCAACTGGTCATGGCTGCGGCTTCTGATTGATATAGTTGCGATGGCGGCTGAATTGATTGTCTTTATAGGCTGGTATAGCGGTTGGCGGTTGAGAAAAAGCTAGGTTTAACTTACTGATAAAGTATAAAAACTAGACTCAAAGCGCCATTCACAATGCGAAATGCTGAACAGTTTGGTATGCTCAACAATCAACTCATTATCTGAAAATCACATAACTGTTAAAAACAGTACAAGGAGAACCTTTTATATGCGAGTAAGAAACAAACCATGGGCGGACGATCTTATTGCTGAAAACCCTGAAGCCATTGTATTAGATGCTGCTGCTCACCGTGGTCATTGGCAAGATCGTTTCAAACAGCAACAGCCGTTACAAGTAGAAATTGGCACCGGTAAGGGTCAGTTTCTGATTGGCATGGCAAAAGCCCATCCGGAAATTAATTTTGTTGGTATTGAATTGCAAAAGTCAGTCTTGGCAGCAGCTTTAAAAACGTCTCTGCCCGAAGCATTAGATAATTTACAGTGGGTCTTGGCAGATGGAGATGGCGTTGAAACTTTCTTCGAGCCAGGTGAAGTCGATCAACTCTACTTAAACTTTTCTGATCCATGGCCGAAGACTCGCCACGAAAAGCGTCGTTTGACGTACAAAACTTTTCTGGCTAGTTACCAGGCCGTTTTGCGCGATAATGGTAAGATTCAGTTTAAGACCGACAATCGCCATCTATTTGAGTATTCACTTATGAGCATGACGGCATTTGGTTTGCAGTTGACTGAGGTTTCACTGGATCTACATGCGGATATTGCGGCCAGCGACGGTAAGCTGGAAAATATTGAGACAGAGTACGAACAAAAATTTTCGGCGAAGGGCCAACCCATTTATCGGCTCGTCGTTGAAATGCCAGATAAGGCCAAATAACGATCTCGTTAAATTTGAAATCGAAAGACTGGGACATAACGCCTAAACTCAAATCATAGTGAAACTTCAACGAGCAATCCTTCTTCAACCGCAAAAGATCAAGCGGATGAAAAATTGCCGCAAACGCGAGACCCAACACTGACTTTTGCTCATCTAACACAAACACAAATAAAGCGTTGATGGGAAAATTACCCATAAACGCTTTATTTGTGTTACCTGAGAAAGCCAAAACGTGTTATGTCCCGCTCTGTTTCCTACGAAAAACGGTTACCGCTTGCACGTAGACGGAGCAAGCGGTATAAAGAACGTGACATATTATGAGGACGTGACTGTAATGATGAAACAACTTGGAAAAGATTTTCACATACGTAACGCAGAAGTAGCTCTATTTTTGCGAGACCGACCAATGACGTCTGTTATTCGTCATTCGTTAACCATATTATTTCCGTTTGTCTTAATGGACGTCTTACTGAGCTGGATTGATGAGGCGTGGTTGCGGCCTGATGGTTTTTACTATCAAATCTTTCAATTTAAACGCGCTGGCAATGCATTAATTGAGACCGGGTACTCACTGAGTGATTTAGTTATCATGCTAAATGTGGTTGTCAGTATTTGCGCGGCCTATCTTGTGGGTTATTATTACGCAGAGTTTTTTCACAAAGACAAAATGACGACTGGACTCGCTAGTGGTGCAGCGTACATTATTTTAAATTATGATTATCGAAGCCCAGATAACTTATTCTTATTTGATAATTTTGGCTTGCGTGCTCTGTTCTTGGCGTTTGTGACTGGTATCATTGTCGGCCTAATATTCCGAATTCCTTTTAGCAATCACTTCTCCAGTCATCAAGTTGTAACAGAGGATGACCGACTTTTTTCGCGTTCTCAACGCATGTTTTTTCCGTTGGCAATCGTAATTATTTTGTTTGTGGGCATCGGTTTTAGCTTGAGTTTGGTTACTGCGGCTGGTCCGCTTGGCATCCTCAATGAGGGGATTGCAACCATTACATTGGGCAAGGCGACAACGCATGTGTTTGCTATTCTGGCATCCGCTGTAATTAGTAATCTGTTAATGTTTTTTGGACTGGCAAGTCCAATCGCGCAACCGCGATTAACTGGTTTTACGACATACTCCGGTGCAAATTATCAATTTTCACAGGCACATCACACTTCATTTGGTGCGCCATATCCGATTACTTTACATACCTTGTACGATGTGTTTGGTAATATTAGTGGCGTGGGTGGCATGTTGGCCTTGATGATTGCGATTTTACTAGTCGGAATCGTTCATCGTGAACGGCGAGTCGCTTATCGTGGACTCTTACCAACGTTATCCAATATGTCTGGAATTGGCCTGGTTGGTTTGCCAATGATTTTTAATTCAATTTACTTACTACCAATGTTGATTGTTCCTGTGTTCAATATGCTGGTTGGGGCAGTGCTGATTAAATCGCGTATTATTCCACCAGCAGTTTATCGAATTCCGTGGACGACACCGGGAATTTTGCAGGGTTACGCAGGTACGGGTGGTGATATTGCTACATTAATTGTGGCGATTATTCTCTTTTTATTGGACATTATTTTCTTTATTCCGTTTGTTAAAAACGGAAATCGTTTGCAGGCATTATTAATAACGCGTGAGCGGAATCATAAGACAGAGACGGGACGTGATCAAAATGACCAATAAAATCAAACGATGGTTATTTGTCGGCGGTCTGTTTGTGTTTGTTATTGTAGTGACTTGCTTCACGATTCCGTGGGTTAAGAGTTCAGTCACTAAGCCGCGAACTATTCGACAATCCCAAATGTCGCCAGTTATTTTTATTCCTGGATCGTCGGCTGGACAAAACCGTTTTGATGATTTATTTAAAACGATCAATTCAGGTCAGGGCGTTGCTAAAAATGCCCAAGGTGGTCAAAAGTCGACGCCAGTTCAACATAGCATTGTTAAAATTACGGTTAAGGAAAATGATACCCTCCAAGTCACGGGTCAAGTTCGGGCCGGTGACAACACGCCGTTTTTCGTCGTGGCGTTTGAAAATAACCATGACGGCTATGCAAATATCAAAAAGCAGGCCAAATGGTTTAATATCGCTTTTAACTATTTAGCAAAAACGTATAATTTTAACAACTTTTCTGGGTTTGGCCATTCTAATGGTGGCCTGATATACACATTGTTTTTAGAAGACTATTTCAACCAGTCTAAATTTAAAATGCACGAATTAATGATGCTGGGCTCACCGTTTAATCTCGAAGAAAAAGATCAGAGCAAACGGGTCGCTATGTTAGATGACATGGTCGATAACCGTAATAAATTGCCAGCTTCATTAAATGTGTACTTAGTCGCTGGCACGGAAAATTACACAAAGGACGGGATTGTGCCCGTTGATAGTGTGTACGCCGGTAAATATGTTTATCAAGATCAGGTCGCGCATTTTACAGAACTCACGGTAACGGGCAGTGACGCGGAACATTCGGATTTGCCACAAAACAAGCAGATCGTGTCGTTAATGTCACAAAACCTGTTGCAATTCCAGGAACGGCAGCCACGCATGAATAACGGAACGACTAATCAAAAATCGAAAAACAACTATAATAATCCTGACAATAATCAACCATCTTCAAGTCAATCAAGTAGTGGTAGCAGTAAGAAAAAATAGAATTGCTATGATATGTAAGACTAGGTTGATGCATTCGTAGATGAAGTACTATAGCAAAGAAGCCACCGAGATTGTGAGTAATCTCGGTGGCTTCTTTGCTATACATATGCAGTAATACGTTGTAAATGTTTTTTCGTGCTAATAAAAATCATGATTAGGATTGAAGCTGTGAAGTTACCTTCCAAACGTCGACCACTTTGCCAGTCTTAGTATCGGCTAAAAACTCGTAAGCAACAGGTTGACCGTCCTCGTGTTTGATGACACCGCCACGATAGACGAGTGTTTGAGCAGCGAATCGTTTAAAGGGCACAGGATGATGTTCAATCCAAGCACCATCAAGGGCGCCTGATTTACGGAAAGAAGTTTTAACCTCCGTTAAAATTCGATCCGGCCGCTTTAGATGTAGATCCTGAATAAGCGCACCAAGGGCAAGGCCAGCCGAAATTCCCAGTCCCGCTAAGATGGCTAATTGGCTAAAATGCTGATTGTTTGTCAAAGCGATCCCTCCAGTTGTGGTCAAAATGAATTGCTCATAGTGTACACCATTTTAGGAAAACAGGAAAATGTTGTCTGAACGATTGACCACGTAGGTGCAAGAGGCTAAACTTTAATAACGACATTATATTCGGAGGAAGAACATGTTAATTGCAAGTATGAACCAGAAAGCATCTCCAGATGTACTGGTTGTCATTTTGGCTCCCAATGTGGCGGAGCAATCTGTGGAAACTAACCAGAACATTGCGCGTATTTATGATCCTAAAACCGATAAAACATTGGGCTTTAACTTTATTGGTGTAAGCCATATTGACAAGAGTATCGCCGGCAACGGACCAATTGAATTATCAGACGATCAAATCAATGCCTTAAAAACAGCAGTTGAACAAGCTGGCTTTGACGCGACGGTTTTAGTTGCTGATCGAACCCCAAAGTTTGTGGTTGGTTATGTGGAATCAACAACTAAGCATCCTGATTCTGATCACTTGTTAGTAACAAAAACGCGTGTTGACAATGATGAAACGTTGCAAATTGTTAGCGGATCGCCAAACATGCAGGAACACATTTATGTTGTTGTTGCCAAAGTTGGTGCAGTGATGCCAAACGGTGAAATCATTTGGCCTGGTGAATTGCGGGGCGTTTCCTCAAATGGTATGATTACTAGTGGTCGCGAGCTTCATTTGCAGAATGCACCTCAGAAAAAAGGGGCGTTGATTCTACCAGATGATTTTGCGAAAGTCGGGGATCCGTTTGACTTTGAACTTGGCAATAAGCTTTTTGTGTAATGCATTTAATTGTTAATTAGTCCTTTATGATGCTTTAGAAATCGAAATTGCATGATAAGGGTGCGAGGGGGCATAGGCCTCCTCTTTTGCTAGTTCAATTTTTCACTCAAGTTAGGTTCATGACCCGTTGTTACACGAATAGTGATGACGTTAACTTAGAATCCAATTTGATTTGAAATTAGTGGATTGCAGAGATGGCTGTTTGAAAACGATACTCAATAATTTGACTTAGGTGATTCAATGAAACATTACGATGGTCCGGCGTTTCTCCGGCAACATCCAGAAGAATTAACAAGAATAAAACAGCATCGGCATCATATCTTACACACGCCTATGGCTACCGAACAGCAAAGTAGCAGTAGCCAGCGCGTAACTGAGGGTCGACAGGAGACGTCTCCTGTCAATGGTAGTCAAGACAGGACGCCAACCAGTGCGCCAGTTCGTTTTGGTAATGATGAGGTTCAAATAGATCGTGCAACTGCAAGCATGTATGCTTCCCAGCAGGCACGAGCTCTTGAACAGACAATTCGTCCTCGTCGACGACCTTGGCAACCCAAGCCTAAGTCGGCTGCTCGTGATACGCAGTACGTATCTGCACTTAACAAGCCATTTGCGCCAGCGTCCGCAGCATATTCTGCAACCTCTGATAAGACAACCAGCAGTTGGGGTAAAGATGACTGGTCACACAAAACAGAAGATGCATCGACAAGTTCAGATTTGGCGACAACATCGGCGAAACGTGAACCAAGCAATAGTGCTTCGAGCACTGAGGTAGTTGCCCGTCAGGATTCTGGTCAGTCGTCAAATAGTGCCGCTTCGGCTCATCCTGCCGTTTCTGAAACATCAGTGCAGGTAACGAATGCGGTAAGCTTGACACAAACTAGCCATCAAGATGACAGTTATGAGGCGAAAAGTATCCAACATTCGGATAGTTCCGCCGCTCTGCAGGAATCCATCGCAAGTAGTAAGGAGCATTCAGCGCAGAGCATGGCCAATGTTACTTCTCATGCAACTGACAGTGATATGGTCGCAACAAGTTCACCAGCTGCACGTTCGCAGACGGCCCTTGGTCATGGATTAGCTGATATTTTGAATGAAGAGCAAAATGGTCAGAAAGACTTGGCTTTGTTTAATCATGATCATGCTGATTCTGATAAGACGATGGATGGGTCGGATCAACGGCCTATTTCAGAGAGCGCTCAAGCGAAGACTAGCATGCAGACCGTTGAGCAAACGGTTGCGCCACTTTCTGGTCGGACGTACGCATCTGAAAGTGATAAGGGCTTAATGACCTATCATTTTCCAAGTTTAGACTTGCTTAAGCCGCCAGTACTGCGTGACGAAGCCAAGTTGGACGCCTGGATTGAGAAACAAATTGATGTGCTAAACAGTACCCTGTCCGCCTTTAACGTGGATGGGGAAGTGGTTGATTACACGGTTGGACCAACTGTTACCCAATTTCAAGTCAGTCTTGGCCCTGGGGTTCGGGTAAATAAGATCACTAATTTGCAAGATGACCTTAAACTTGCACTGGCAGCTAAAGATATTCGAATTGAAGCGCCAATTCCTGGTCAATCGACGGTTGGAATTGAAATCCCTGATTTAAAATCTCGACCGGTTATGCTGTCTGAGGTTTTGCGTTCTGACGTGTTCCAGAACAGTTTGTCACCGCTGACAGTTGCGTTGGGGGTTGATTTATTTGGTAAGCCTCAGGTAACTGATTTGCGAAGCATGCCACATGGGTTAATTGCCGGTGCAACGGGTTCTGGTAAATCCGTGTTCATCAACAGTTTGCTGATGTCAATTATGTACAAGGCAACACCACAGGAAGTTAAGTTGATTTTAATTGATCCTAAGGCCGTGGAAATGGCACCGTACAACGGTATTCCACATTTATTATCACCAGTAGTTTCCGAGCCACAAGCAGCTGCTGCCGCTTTGAAGTGGGCTGTTAATGAAATGGAAGAACGTTACCAGAAGCTTGCTGCCGGTGGTGCCCGTAACATTGAACAATTTAATGAGAAGGCCGTGGCGAGTGGTCATCCTGAACAGAAGATGCCCTATATCGTGATTATCATTGACGAATTGGCTGACCTGATGATGGTCGCCGCCTCAGAGGTGCAAGACTACATCGCCAGAATTACTCAAAAGGCGCGTGCTGCTGGATTACACTTACTGGTCGCCACCCAGCGGCCATCCGTGGATGTTGTTACTGGAACGATTAAAAACAATATTCCGACACGGGTAGCCTTTATGGTATCTAGTCAGGTTGATTCACGAACAATTTTAGATACAGCCGGTGCTGAACGTTTGCTGGGACGAGGAGATATGCTGTACCTCGGTAATGGCAAGAGTCAACCAATCCGACTACAGGGGACCTTTGTTGATGATGAAATTGACACCGTAACTGATTTTGTCCGCGAGCAGATGGCGCCACATTATGCCTTCGAACCGAAACAATTGTTAGCAACAGAAATTGCCGCTGAGGATCAAGACGATTTATGGCCCGATGTTCTGAGTTACGTTGCGAATGAGAAGACGGTCTCTACTTCCAAACTGCAACGCGTCTTTTCTATTGGTTATAATCGTGCGGCAAATTTGGTTGATCAATTAGAAAGTCACAGTTATGTTTCCGCTCAACAAGGTTCTAAACCCCGAGAAGTTTTCCTTACACCGGATAAGTTAAAAAAGAGTGATGAAGATTAGCTTAAACCTGTAAAGAACCTTGATTGTTAACGATTAATGTTGTTACATTAGATTTGTTCATTACAAAATATAGATAGTTTGTAATATTAAGGAGCCCATTATTCATGGATAACACAGACACAACTTATTACTTTGTTGGTATTAAAGGGTCAGGAATGGCCTCGTTGGCATTAATCTTACATGATCGTGGGGACCGTGTTGAAGGATCTGACATTGAGCAGTACACCTTCACGCAACGACCTTTGGAACAGGCTGGCATTAAGATTTATGGATTTAATCCAGACAATTTGCATGCCGGTTTAACCGTTATCGCTGGGAATGCTTTCCCTGATACTCATCCGGAAATTGTTCGTGCCAAAGAATTGGGATTGACCGTGGTTCGCTATCACGAATTTTTAGGTCAGTTGATGAAGGGTTACACAAGCATTGGGATTGCCGGCGCACACGGTAAGACCAGCACAACTGGTTTACTTTCACATGTTTTGAGTGGCATTGCACCAACCAGTTATTTGATTGGTGATGGTACAGGTAAAGGCACGCCTAACTCACGTTTCTTTGTCTTTGAAGCTGATGAATACCGTCGTCATTTCTTGGCTTACCACCCAGATTATGCCATCATGACGAATATTGACTTTGATCACCCAGATTATTACAAGGGCATCGACGATGTTTACAGTGCTTTTGAAACATTTGCTGGCCAAGTTGGTAAGGCAATCTTCGCATGGGGTGATGATCCTGAATTGCGCAAGCTGACGGCTAAAGTCCCAGTTTATTACTACGGGGTTAATGATACAGATGACATTCAGGCTCGTAATGTTAAACGCACTACGAAGGGCTCAAACTTTGATGTTTATATCCATGATGAATTTATCGGAAACTTTGAAATTCAACTGTTTGGTGAACACAATGTGCTGAACAGTTTGGCCGTTATCGCCGTTGCTCACTTTGAAAAAGTGGATATGGACGATTTACGTAAGGAATTGCTATCTTTTCAGGGTGTCAAACGGCGTTTCTCAGAACGTAAAGTTGCCGATATGACAATCATCGATGATTACGCTCATCATCCGTCAGAAATCAAGGCAACAATCGATGCTGCCCGTCAAAAGTATCCTGATAAGGAATTAATTGCTGTCTTCCAGCCGCATACGTTTACGCGGACAATCGCGTTGATGGATGATTTTGCCAAGAGTCTTAATTTGGCAGATAAAGTTTACCTAACGAATATTTTTGGTTCTGCTCGTGAAAAGACTGGGGATGTCTCCAGTGCTGATTTAGGGGCTAAAATTACCAAGGGTGGCGAAGTGCTGACGTTGAATAATATGTCGCCTTTACTGGACTATCATGATGCTGTGGCCATCTTTATGGGGGCTGGTGACGTTCAGAAGTATGAACGTGAGTATGAAACGCTTCTGAGTAACACGAGCTTGAATAATGGTTAATGTTTATTAAATACGATTCTTAGACATAAAAATACCGTCGCGAAGTTAAATTCGTAACGGTATTTTTGTTTGTCCATGTTTTTTTATAGATCCTTGTTGCTAGTTGTTGAGTGACTAAAGTGTAGCAAGATTAATCCTAAGGCTTCAAAAATTGAGATAAGAATAATCATTGGATAGGCGGTGTGGGAGCCAAATAAACCGACCAGCGGCGAAGCTACACCACCGACTAATTGGGACAGAGTACCTAAGATTGCTGAGGCTGTGCCAATGTTTTTAGTTGTGCTTTCCATGGCAATAGCGGTGGTGATAGTGCTATTGAAACCAACTGATGAGACGACAAACCATAAAGCGACCGCAAACAACCAGAGCTGATTAATTGTTAATGCATTGACGACTAGGATAGCACACCCGATTAGAGGGACTAGGAAGCCAACTTGGGCAATTTGATGCTCGTTAAGAAATTCAGAAACACGGCCGACAATTTTACTTCCCAGTGCGATTCCTAGACCATTAATGGCGTAGATAATACTGAAAGCAGTTGTGCTTAGATGATAGTCTTGCTGAAAGATAAACGAAGAATCTGCAATGTATGTAAACAAAGCGCCGTACACAAGTGCTAACAGACTTGCATTGAGCATAAAACGTCCGTTTGAAAAGACGCTCTTGAAATCGAGCTTTTCAACAGGCCCGCCAATGCTAGTAGCTGTCTCTGGCAGACCGAAGGCACTGGCAATGACGAGCAAAATCCCAACAATTGTTAATGTCACAAACACTGATTCCCACGGGAAGAAACTTACTAGAACAGCTCCTAAAATGGGGGCGATAACCGGAAAAATTCCGTTGATGGACATTAATGTAGCGTAGAAAGTGGTTAATCGGTGCCCGGAGAAAAGATCTCTGGCTACCGCCCGCGACAGCACCTGACCAGCTGCACCAGCAAGACCTTGAATGACACGAAGAACT
Organism: Furfurilactobacillus rossiae DSM 15814; assembly: GCF_000428925.1. GTDB lineage: Bacteria > Bacillota > Bacilli > Lactobacillales > Lactobacillaceae > Furfurilactobacillus > Furfurilactobacillus rossiae. Next base: position 92,700 of record NZ_AUAW01000001.1, read on the forward strand.
AGAAAGACCACAATATTATGGACAAAGATAAGTGCTGCCGATGTGAGCGTGAAGACAATCAGCCCAATTAATAAGGGTTTCCGGCGCCCAACACGATCACTCCAAGGACCAATAATTAACTGACCGACGGCCATTCCAATGAGACAGGCACTGATGCTTGCTTGAACCGCTGCTGAACTGGTATGAAAACTAGCTTGCAGTTGGGGCAGTGCCGGCAGATACATATCTAGGGATAATGGGCCAAACGCAGATAGCGTGCCCAATAAAAGTGTTAAGAACAGACTGGGTTTTACAGTCTGTTGTTTTTCGACTGGCATAATGGCTCCTTACACTAAATAGTTTATAAAACGAGGTAGACATAATTTTAAGCGTCTTGTGGTCAAAAAACTAGAGGGGAAGGACAGTTATCTATAAGGAATTCTAAAGTTGCGTATTGCACAGGTAAAACGCTTGCGTGTTTGGGTAAATCTGTTAGAATACATCTTGAACATGAATTAGTCAGTATTTGTCAAACGACAATTAGTTAATGAATAAGAAATGAGGGATTTTTGTGAATAACAATGAATATCAACAACCTCGCCGAGAGGTGAACTCACAGGCTTCTGGTTTATCAGCCTTCATGAGTAAAGTCTTCGGTTACATGGGTGGAGCGGTGCTGATTTCTGCAATCGTTGCCGTGCTTGCCGGCGTTGTTTTCCAACAGCAATACTTTAGTTTTATTGCTGCTAACCGCTGGTTCCCAATCGTTCTAGTGGTAGCTGAATTTGGGCTCGTAATTGGTACTAGTTTTAAGGCCAATCGGAGTGCAGCAGCAGGACTGACAATGTTGTTTGGATTTGCGGCGATCAACGGGTTGATGCTGTCCAGCATTTTCCTACAATACGCGAGTGCGACGATTTTCTCTGCATTCTTTGCCTCAGCTGCTATCTTTGGTGGAATGGCCTTTTATGGCTCAACGACCCACCGCGATTTGACTAAGATTGGTACGCAAGCAATGTTTGCACTGATTGGGATTCTTATCGTTAGTTTGATTAATATCTTCTTACGTTCATCCTTTATCAGTTTCATCTTTAGTTTTGTTATCGTGGCTGTCTTTGTTGTTCTGACCGCTTGGGATACACAACGGATGCGTAAAATTTATGAACAGTACGGCAATCAGATTTCGTTGAGTGGCCTAGCCGTTCAGGGCGCTTTCCAGTTGTACCTAGATTTCATCAACATTTTCATTTACATCCTGCAGATTTTTGGCTACGGCAGCAACCGCAACTAATTAAACCTGAATGACTAAAATCATGCTATGAGCAGGGCTTTAATGATTGTGAATAAAATGCTCGAATAAATTGTAACTAGAAACCGTGTTGACATTGTTGTCGGCACGGTTTTTTGTTTGTCAGTGTTGCTTGAACAATTCGAATCTTTTTTCTACAAGGGGACTACGCCTGCAAAGTCAAAATCAGTCGATAATTATCAGCACCGAGCTCACTTAAACATTCAATTACGCTTCTGCTTCAAATTGGTGCGCGAGCGCTTAATTTGTTAAAATGGAATCATTAAAATCAAAGAAAGCGACGGCCTTTATGAGCGAACAATTAACGTTATCAACAAAGAAAAAACTATTACTGATTGACGGCAACAGTGTGGCCTTTCGTGCCTTCTTTGCACTGCATCAACAGTTGGATCGATTTACTAACCATGATGGCTTACATACGAACGCCATTTACGCGTTCAAGACGATGTTGGATAAAGTAGTTAAGGCTGTTCAACCGGATAAGGCGTTGGTGGCATTTGACGCGGGTAAAACAACTTTTAGGACTGGTAAATTCTCTGACTACAAAGGTGGCCGGTCTAAAACGCCGGAAGAATTGTCAGAGCAAATGCCTTACTTACGAGATCTGTTGACCGGTTACGGCATCAAGAGTTATGAACTTAAGGATTGGGAGGCCGATGACATCATCGGCACCATGGCTCGTGAAGGCGAAGCGGACGGATATCAAGTGATAATCGTAACTGGAGACCGTGATCTGACTCAGTTGGCGACGGACCAAACAACGGTGGCAATCACGCAAAAAGGTGTTAGTGAAATCGAATATTACACACCTGCTCACGTTCAGGATAAGTATGGCTTAGAACCCAAACAAATTATTGATATGAAAGGACTCACGGGTGACACTTCCGATAATTATCCAGGTGTTACCAAAGTGGGTGAGAAGACGGCGATTAAGTTACTGACACAGTTTGATTCCGTTGAGGGTGTCTATGAGCATCTAGATGATATTAAACAGAGCAAGATGAAGGATCACTTGATTGAGGATCATGATCAAGCCTTGATGAGTAAAGACTTGGCGACGATTCGCACCAATGCGCCGTTGGCAATTCATTTGGATGATATCGATTATAACGGTCCTGATATTGACAAATTAATTGCATTCTATCAACAGATGGACTTTAACAATTTCCAGAAACAGTTACAGAATGCCGGTCTTTCTTTGGATTTAGGTGACGATGAAACAAGCACGGCTTTAAAAACTGTCAGTTGGACTGAATTAACCAAAGATAATCTAAACTTGATTGATAATTTTACCGATGAAGTTAGTTTTATTTTGGAAATGCCTGATGAAAATTATCATCTCAGCGCATTTGCTGGTTTTGTGATGACTGATGGCAAACAAACATTGGTTAGTCGAGAAGTCGATCTGCTTCAATCTGCACAGATTAAGAATTTGATGGAAAATGGCAATATTGAAAAGAACGTCTTTAATGCTAAGGCTCAGTATGTAGGTCTACACCGTCTCGGAGTCAAACTTGTTGGTGTTGATTTCGATTTGTTACTCGTTTCTTACTTACTAGATACGAATGATAATTCAAATGATTTGGGTAGCTTGGCTCAGCAGCATGGTTACGACCAGGTTGAAACAGATGAAGCCGTTTACGGCAAGGGTGCCAAACGGGCGATTCCTGACGATGATGAACAATTCTTCGATCATTTGTCGCGGAAGGCATTGGCCATTCAAAATCTCCATGAAGAGCTGTTTAAAGAGCTTGATCAAAATGAGCAGCGTGATTTATACGTCAACATTGAGTTGCCGTTAACGTTTGTACTGGCGGACATGGAAATTGCCGGTGTTTATGTGGATACTGACCAATTGACCAATATGCGAGAAAAGTTCAAGGAACAATTGTCATCGCTGAAACAAACCATTTATAACGAAGCTGGAGAAGAGTTTAACATCAATTCGACCAAGCAATTGGGCCAAATTTTGTTTGAAAAAATGAAGTTGCCAGTGATCAAAAAGACTAAGACGGGTTATTCAACTTCAGTTGATGTCTTAGAACAACTGGCATCTCAGGCGCCCATTGTGGAGAATATCTTGGCCTACCGTGGCTTGTCTAAGTTGCAATCGACCTATATTGAGGGACTGTTAAAAGTCGTCCACAGCCATGATCACAAGGTGCACACGCGCTATTTACAAACTCTAACGCAGACAGGTCGCTTATCTTCAGTTGACCCGAATTTACAAAACATTCCGATTCAAACCCAGCAAGGACGTGAAATTCGGAAGGCGTTTGTGCCAAGTCATGATGGTTGGGAAATCTTTTCTTCAGATTATTCACAAGTTGAATTGCGTGTACTAGCTCACATTACGGGGGATGCAAACTTGCAAGAGGCCTTCCGTGAAGACGAAGATATTCATGCGGCAACAGCTCGCCGAATATTTGGGTTAACTTCTAATGATGAAGTGACACCATTAATGCGGCGGCAGGCCAAGGCAACAAATTTTGGAATTGTTTACGGAATTAGTGATTATGGATTATCACAAAATCTGGGAATTTCCCGTCCTCAAGCAAAACAATTTATTGATACTTATTTCCGCGAATATCCCGATGTTAAAAAATATACAGAAGATGTTGTTGAACAGGCAAAGAAGCAGGGCTACGTGGAGACAATCACGCATCGCCGTAGGTACTTGCCTGATATCAATGCGAAGAGCTTTAACCGCCGTTCGTTTGCAGCACGGACAGCGATGAATACGCCAATTCAAGGGTCAGCAGCAGATATTATTAAGATTGCTATGATTCAAATGCAGAAGGCCTTAACTGATCGCGATTTAAAGGCTACTATGTTGCTGCAGATTCATGATGAGCTGGTCTTTGAAGCACCCAAGGAAGAGATTCCGATTCTTGAAAAATTAGTTCCAAGCATTATGGATTCAGCTGTTAGTTTGGACATTCCGTTGAAAGTTGAAAGTGCTCACGGATCTACTTGGTATGATGCGAAATAACGATTTATCGAAAGCTTGAATTTCAAAATGGAGGCATGAATGATGCCAGAATTACCTGAGGTTGAAACGGTGCGTCGTGGGCTAACGCGGATGGTTGTTGGAAAAACGATTACTGGAATTGACGTTTATTACCCGAAGATGGTGTTAAACGGGGCCGACGCTTTTGTGACGCTGTTGACTGGACGGACAGTTACCCGAGTCGATCGGCGTGGCAAGTATTTGTTGTTTCGCTTCGATGGCGGGCTGACGATGGTTTCTCATTTGCGAATGGAAGGCAAATACTTTGGGGCACCAGCTGACATGCCAAGGGATAAACACACCCATGTTGTTTTTCATTTAAGTGACGGTCAGTTACTGTGTTACAACGATACACGTAAATTTGGGCGCATGATTGTGATCCATACTGGTGATGAAGACACTGTTGGTGGGCTAAAAACGTTGGGGCCGGAACCAACACCGGAAACCTTAAGTGTGGCGTATTTAGTTGCTAAAATGGCAAAGAGCCGTAAAGCAATCAAGACTTGGCTGTTGGATCAAAGCAACATTGCAGGGTTGGGCAATATTTACTGTGATGAAGTGCTATGGTTAAGCAAGATTCATCCGGAACAACCGGCAAATACAGTGACCATTGCGCAAATCAAACGATTACGGTTGAGTATCTTTGATGAATTGCAATTGGCAATCGAACATCACGGTACGACAGTGTTCACGTATAGTGCGTTTGGACATGCGGGAGAATTTCAAAATGAACTTCACGCATATGGTCACGGCGGTGAACCTTGTGAACGGTGTGGCACCACAATGGTGAAAATTAAAGTTGGTGAGCGGGGCACCACTTTTTGTCCCAAGGAACAAAAACTGCGTGTTGTGAAGATAGCTGCTTCTAAGGCACATTCTGCTGCAGCGACTAAGGAGACTTCTAAGTGACAACGGTGATTGGACTAACTGGCGGTATCGCCAGTGGCAAATCAACAGTTTCTAAAATGTTTGCAACGGCAGGCATACCAATTATTGATGCGGATAAAATCGCTCACGAGGTGGTGGCGCCTAACACAACCGTTCTGGCAGATATCGTGAGTGTGTTTGGCGGTACTGTTTTGACAGCAACGGGTCAGTTAGATCGTCACAAATTAGGCAACCTAGTCTTTAATGATGACGACAAGTTAGCTGAGCTTAATGCAATTGTTCAACCCGTTATTAGAAAAGTAATTCGGTCACGAATTGATCGTTTTAGGAATCGAAACACGCCCGTTGTTGTCTTGGATGCGCCATTGTTCCTAGAACAACACTATGAAAAGGACGTTGACCTGATTGTGGTGGTCAGTGTTCCACTTAAGATTCAACAGGCTCGGTTGATGGCACGTAATAACTTGTCGTTAGCAGAGGCGAATGAACGAATTGAAAGTCAATTATCCTTGGCTAACAAAGTTGCCAAGGCAGATGTGGTCATCGATAATTCCCAACAACTTGAAGAAACCCGTCTACAAGTGGTAAACTTGCTTGACAAAGTCCGTCAGACTGCGGATTAAAACGATTTAGTATTGATTAAAGGAGCACAGACAGACTATGCAATGTCCACGGTGTCACCATAACGATACCCGAGTTGTTGATAGTCGTCCGACCGCAGAGGGTCAGGCGATTCGTCGACGACGCGAGTGTGAAAAATGTGGTTTTCGATTTACAACGTTTGAACGGGTTGAAGTAGCCCCATTATTAGTCATTAAAAAAGATGGCACCCGTGAGGAATTTAGTCGCGAGAAGATTCTTCGCGGCATTATTCGCTCTGCAGAAAAACGACCGGTTACCATGCAGCAAATGAATACCGTAGTTGATAAGGTTGAGTCAAAGGTCCGCGCACTGGGTGAGAATGAAATTTCAAGTCAGCTGATTGGTGAGTACGTTATGAATGAATTGGCTGATGTTGATGAGATTGCATATATTCGGTTTGCCAGTGTCTATCGTCAGTTTAAGGACATGAGTGTCTTTTTGGATGAAATGAAAGAAATGGTTGAACGGGACAAGCGCTCGGATAAACGTTAATTGCTGAATACAAGAATGGAGTGTCAGTCATGAATGTTGCACCAACTTTAACACCGCGGTCAGGATTTGTGGTTACACTGCCACCTCGTGACGATCAGCATCTGTTGAGCTGGCAAACGTTGTACGCACCGATATTGGGTGTTACAGCATTTGGTTTATACACAGGGTTGACTACGTTTGCTAGTCAGCGCCCCCAGTTGTCTAATCGTCGTCAACACAGTGAGCTGTTGACATGGTTGCGATTGGATTTGGATCATTTTCTTGCTGCCCGTAAGCGGTTGGAAGCGGCCGGCTTGTTGGATAGTTTTTACCAGCAAGACGCACTAGGGGATGTTTACGCTTATCAACTGCAGTCGCCACTTTCGGCGACTGCCTTTTTTGCTGATGATTTACTTAGCGTGTTGCTTTTACAATCGGTTGGTCAAACACGATATGATGAACTGTTGGCGAAATTTGAACAGCCAACGGTTAACGTAAGCCAGATGAAAAATGTATCAGCTGATTTTTTAACCGTATTTCATATGAGTGATGCTCAATTAACTAACCGACCAGCGCAGTTGTCGAGTCAGTCCGACAATCATCGTGCTGAGCGTGAATCTAGCTTGGTTCAAGTTGACTTCAAACTTCTCAGTGATTATTTAAAACGAGAGTACGTTGAGTTGGATTCGGTAATGAATCAACGTGATTTAATTGCTACTGAAGCGACGATGTATGGATTAAATGAGCGAAGTTTAGCTAACTTTATTGTCCAGGCGACAAGCGTGACAACAAATCAGTTTGACGCTAACCGTTTCAAACAAGTCGTTGCTGCTCAATTTCAAGCGACTCAGGCTGTGGACAATTCTGTGAACTCAAGCGATGGTGACGCCCAGAATGTTCAAACACAACCAGTGACAACAACCGGTGACAATCAGGATCAGGCACAAATAAAAGCATTGGTAGCAGCCGTTAAGGCGTATGCACCAGCTGACTTCTTGGCCAGTTTAAAGACTGAAAAGAATCAGTATGTTAGCGACGGCGAACAACGTGTTTTGGCTAAATTCATGGATCGACACTTGTTTGCGCCCAGTGTGGTGAACATGCTGATTTACTACCTTATCAGTGATCGCGATAAAAATGTCCTTTATCTTAATGATGTTGATCGAGTCGCTAATGATTGGGCCAAGGCTAAGGTGCAGACGCCAGAGCAAGCAATTGATCACATGCGAAACTACAAGGAAGAACAGGAATCGCAACGGATTCAACGTCAAAATGGTCGAGCACCTAGGGCACGAGAACAACTGACGGATTGGAACGCTCAGTCACAGACACCAACTTCAGAAGTGGCTGCTTCTGAAGATGACGCTAATGAAATTCAAAAATTACGTCAACGTTTAAATCAGGCTAAAAAGAATCAGGAGGATCAATAATCATGCAGGACTTAGGAAAATCCATGCGCGATTTACTTAATCGCCAGAATCTGAACTCTGATTACCAACGGTTGATTGCAAATGCGATTAATGATCCCGATGTACAAGCGTTCATTAAGGCACATCAAGATGAGTTGGCAGAGGATGTTTTGGAACGTAATGGGTCCAAATTGTACGAATATGTGAGCCAGCGTGATAAATTACGTGCTGGTCACCAAGTTTTTGCACCTGGATACGAACCAAAATTAGTGGTCAGTGACCATTATGTGGAAGTGACTTACGAACCCACGGAAGACACGCTACTTGCCCAAAAACGATCAATGCTTAAGAAGCGCGTTCATGCAGTCTCCATGCCGAAAATGATTGAACAAGCGTCGTTTGGTGATTACAACGTGGACGGTGAAGAGGAGCAGCGTGCTAAAGCACTGCGGCAAGCGATGCAATTTGTGGCTGACTATTCACAAAAACCGCATGAATTTCATCAAGGTCTGTACTTCTATGGCAATTTTGGAGTCGGCAAAACATTTTTACTCGGTGCTATTGCCAATGAACTCGCCACATTGGGATACCAGTCAACGTTAGTTCACTTTCCCAGTTTTGCTGTGGAAATGAAAAATTCGATTGGTAAAAATAATGTTGCCGAAAAGGTTGATGCCATTAAACAGGCGCCAATCTTGATGATTGATGATATTGGCGCGGATTCGATGAGCTCATGGGTTCGCGACGAAGTGTTAGGCGTTGTTTTAGAGTATCGAATGCAAGAGGAATTGCCCACTTTCTTCAGTTCAAACTTTTCTATGCAACAGTTGTCAGATCAGCATCTTTCAATTAATCAGCGTGGTGAAAAAGAAGAAGTTAAGGCTGCGCGGTTAATGCAGCGAATTCGTTTCCTAAGCCACGAGGTCGTGATTCAGGGACCAAACCGTCGGCCACAATAAAATATTTAAGAGGGTTGTGACACAAGTTCGACTTGAGAACGAGCATTAATATAAAACTGACCTATTCCTGAACTTTGGGAATGGGTCAGTTTTAGGTTAAGCGGAATTCTCAGGATTTTGGAGCGCGATATGCCTCACATTATTCGTTCTAAACAAACTTATGTCACAGCTTTTTCGTTTGCAACGGATCATAAATAACAGTTAAAAGAGGTTCACTTTAGGAATTTGGCGCAATTTCAAGACAAAATCATAAGAAAGTTCAGCTTTTAACGGAATTCGTACTACATTTTGCAGATAAAGTTCGACTTTAAATAAAATACGTTCGTGTTTTACATTTAATAATAAAAATGATACGATATTACTCGTTCTTCAATGAATCATATCCGAACAATCGCTAACGGCCGTTATGTGAATTTTAGGAATAATTATCTAAGGGAGCCTGTACTCGTGATTGAAAAAATGAATCATTATTTTATGTTGGATGAATTGCACACGACTGTTCCTCGAGAAATGCTAGCGGGATTCACAACTTTTATTTCAATGGCATACATCATGTTTGTGAACCCGAGTGTTTTAGGAGCCGCGGGTGTGGATAAAGGCGCTGTGTTTACGGCAACGGCATTGGCTAGTGCCATCGGCTGTATTCTGATGGGAGTTCTAGCACGTTATCCAATTGCGACCGCTCCCGCGCTGGGTATTAATGCATTTTTTGCTTACTCAGTTGTCATCGGAATGAAAGTTCCGTGGCAGACGGCAATGGCTGGGGTGTTTGTAGCTTCGCTGATTTTCTTGGTAATCACAATCTTTAAGCTTCGTGAAATGATTATTAATGCGATTCCATCGGATTTAAAGTATGCGATTTCGAGTGGTATTGGTTTGTTTATTGCTTTTATTGGGCTGCATGATGGTGGTTTGATTGCCGCCAACAAGTCAACTGTGGTTGGCTTAGGATCATTTTCCACAGCGACAACTTGGCTAACGATCTTTGGTCTCATCTTGACATCGATTTTAATGGTAATGCGTGTCCCTGGGGGTATTTTTATCGGGATGGCGGCCACTGCAATTGTTGGACTCATAACGAAATTGATTCCGATGCCACATCAGTTGGTTGCTGGCGCACCAAGTTTGGCACCAACATTTGGCGTTGGCATTAAGCACATTGGTGATATTAATTCCGTTCAAATGTGGGTAGTTGTGTTGACGTTCCTGTTAGTAACCTTTTTTGATACGGCGGGTACGTTGGTGGGGCTTGCCCAGCAGGCGGGCTTTATGAAAAACAACGAAATGCCACGAGTTGGTAAAGCGTTGATGTCTGATTCTACAGCGATGCTGGCAGGCTCTGTGTTAGGTACATCACCGGTTGGTGCGTACGTTGAATCATCAGCTGGGATTGCTGTTGGTGGACGAAGTGGTTTAACTGCCATCACAACTGGTATTTTGTTTGTCCTTGGAATGTTCTTTTCGCCACTTTTGACGGTCGTGACTAGTCAGGTGACAGCGCCCGCACTTATTATCGTTGGGGTACTGATGGCGCAGTCGTTGGCACGAATTAATTGGACAAAAATGGAAATTGCGATTCCATCGTTTTTAATTGTCTTGGGCATGCCGTTGACGTACAGTATTTCAGACGGATTAGCGCTGGGTGTCATCACTTATCCAATTACAATGATTGCTGCCAAACGTGGTCGTGAAGTTCATCCGTTAATGTACGTCTTGTTCTTTGTCTTCATTGGCTTCATGTGGATTTTAAACGTCAATCATTAATTTTTGTGCCCGATTTTTCCGAGTCATTTTATCGTCTAGTGATTGACAAGCAATTATTTTGTGGTTTAATAAGTTTTGTAAACCAATCAGATATGATGTCAGTTAACAAACCTCTTAGAGAGCGTCCGGTGGTGGAAGGATGCAGGTGTTAAGTGGTGTTACCCCTGATTCAAGCGTCCGGTGATCAAGCTGGACCGATTGACCGCGTTATTGGTCACTAGAGGCAGTTATTGAGCGCGATATGCTCTAACTGTGAATTTTGGGTGGAACAACGTTGATGACGTCCCTGACCGCGATTGCGGTTAGGGACGTTTTTTGTTTCATGTCATAAATAAGCAGAACTGCAAGGTGTAATTTCAAGGAGGAAAAGCAGAATGGCAGATATTAAGATTACGTTTCCAGACGGCGCTGTTAAGCCGTTTGCCAATGGCTCAACGACGGCAGATGTTGCCAAGTCAATCAGCATTAGCCTCGCTAAAAAGGCTGTAGCCGGAAAATTTAACGGTGAGTTAGTTGATTATGAAGCACCGTTAACGGAAGATGGCAAGATTGAAATTGTCACGAAAGATACACCAGAAGGGTTGACTGTCCTTCGCCACACTGCATCTCAAGTGTTAGCCAACGCGCTTCACCAACTTTATCCAGAAATGCATTTTGGTCAAGGTGAGGCCAGTGATGACGGTTTTTCGTTTGATACGGACAATGCCGATCACCAAGTTAGTTCAGATGACTTGCCAGCCATTGAAGCCAAAATGAAGGAGATTGTGAAGGCCAACTTGCCAATTTCCCGTGAAGTGTTGGCTGAGGCTGACGCGCTTAAATTGGTTGATGGGGACCCTTATCAAACACAATTGGTTAAGCAAGCAGCCGCTGCCAATGATGGTCAGGTTGCTGTTTACCGTCAAGGTGATTTCGTTGATTTAAGTGATGGTGTTCAAATGCCATCAACTGGTGACGTCAAGATCTTTAAGTTGCTGTCTGTTGCCGGCGCGTACTGGGAAGGTAAGTCATCTAACCCAATGTTGCAACGGGTTTACGGGACAGCCTTCTTCAATCAAAAAGACATGGATGCCGACGATGTTCGCCGTAAGGAAGCTCGTGAACGCGATCATCGTGTGATTGGTAACGACTTGGATTTGTTCTTTGTTGATCCTAAAGTCGGTGCCGGCCTGCCATACTGGATGCCAAATGGCGCAACGATTCGTCGTACCATTGAACGTTACATTATTGACAAGGAAATTCAGCATGGTTATGAACATGTTTACACGCCAGTTCTCATGAACTTGGATGCTTATAAGACATCTGGTCACTGGGAACACTATCGTGAGGACATGTTCCCACCAATGGACATGGGTGATGGTGAAATGTTGGAACTGCGTCCAATGAACTGCCCAAGTCATATTCAAATTTACAAACATCACATTCGTTCTTACCGTGAATTGCCATTGCGGATTGCTGAATTAGGTATGATGCACCGTTATGAAAAGTCTGGCGCGTTATCTGGTTTGCAACGTGTCCGTGAAATGACATTGAATGATGGTCACACATTCGTTGCTCCTGATCAAATTCAGGATGAATTCAAACGTATTTTGAACTTAATGGTTGAAGTATATGCAGACTTTGACATTAAGGATTACTCATTCCGTTTGAGCTACCGTGACCCTAAGAACACCGAAAAATACTTTGCCAACGACGAAATGTGGGAAAAGGCTCAGAAGATGTTGAAGGGTGCCATGGATGATCTTGGCCTTGATTACGTTGAAGCTGAAGGCGAAGCAGCCTTCTATGGTCCTAAGTTGGATGTACAAACTAAGACAGCCTTGGGCAATGAAGAGACATTGTCTACCATTCAGTTAGACTTCATGTTGCCTGATCGTTTTGATCTTCATTATGTCGGTGCTGATGGTGAAGAACATCAACCTGTTATGATTCACCGCGGATTGGTTTCAACGATGGAACGTTTCACTGCTTACTTAACAGAAATGTACAAGGGTGCTTTCCCAACATGGTTAGCGCCTCATCAGGTTTCTATCATTCCAGTTAGTGAAGAACATCAAGGCGATTACGCTGAGAAGTTACGTAAACAATTAGCAGCTGCCGGTGTGCGCGTAACAGTCGATGATCGTAATGAAAAGATGAACTTCAAGATTCGTGATGCCCAAACGCATAAGATTCCTTACACGTTAGTTGTTGGTGATAAGGAAAAGCAAGATGACACGGTTTCTGTTCGTCGTTACGGTCATGATGAGTCTACAAGTGAAGCAAGTAAGGACTTCCTGAGTGACGTTCTGAACGATATCGCTTCGTATTCTCGTGAAAATTAATTGCAGTTAAGTTTCAATAAGTGTCGCCACGTTAATCTGGCGGCGCTTATTTTTGTGATTTGAACATTTCATATTGTTTTACTTATTGATTTGTAATATTCTAATACTATTCTAATGTTTCGCTAAACGGATTGCATGCAAGACAGTCTATTTAGCGAAGATACACATGTTAAGGAAGCGAAAGCCTAAATGTAAGTTTCTCCTTTAATAAATGGACAAAATTCGACTGTGTGATGATGAATGGCCACAGAAACGAACGAATCTATAATTTAATTTTTTGACCATTTGACGCAGCTAAATTTCGCCATTTAATCTCTGAATGAATTCACAGATGATTTTTATAGGGAGAAATTGAAATGTGGCAAGTATTGGTTAAACCTCAAAAAAAGTTATTTAGTCTCTTTTTCTTAGTGACGATAATACATGCGATTGTGACAACGGCTTATACGTTAATTATTGCTTTTTTAACGGCTTATATGACGCGTAAAATCAATATGTCCTTTGGTCAGGTTGTGACGATCACTTTATTATGTACGGCGTTTATTGCATTAGTAAACGTAATTGGTGGTTATCTTAAGGGTAAGGTTACCAATGGTGCAATGTGTCATTTAAGACGGCAGATATTTGAACGATTGATGTTAACGGTGGATTTTGGTGATCGGCGCAAGGTTGGCGAAAAAGTGGCTTTACTGACGAGTAAGCTAGACGTCGTTGAGCAGAGCTACGTCAATAATTTTCTGCTTGGTTTATCGTTAGTCATGCAGTTTGTTTTAGGCATATTGCTCGGCGTGATAGTGGATGTACGGCTGACACTGATTGTTATTAGTCTTGATGTTCCAGCAATATTATTACCACTTATAACACAGCGACAATTAAAACGCGCTAAACTGCCGGTGCTAAACAACCTAGATCGTTATACCAGTGCGATTACAAACTGGTTTTCAGGTTTAACAACAATTAAGAATTTTGGCCGTGAGCACGTCTTTATTAACATGCACGCGTCCATATCAACGGATGTAAAGGTTAGCGAGAATCACGATATTTTGGTGCGTAAGGTTGTCAGCGGTATTTCACAGTTTTGTGGAGATTTAGTTTACTTTGGTACTTGGGTCGTTGGTGGTTACTTTATTTTGAACCACAGTTTAACGTTAGCTGCGTTTATGACTTTTACGCAGTTATCGGTTCAAATTTCATTTCCATTGGAAACGGCGGCAGATGTTTTTTCTGATTTTTTCGGTGGCCAACGTGCTTATCAACAACTACGTTTGGTTATTGAAGCGGTGCCCCAAAATAATGAAAGACTTGCTCAGTTGCCAGAACAGAACGATGTGTTCATCGATTATGTTCACGCGACGATTGGCGGGGCAGATAAAGATACAAGACCACTACTGAAAGACGTTAACTTACAGATTAATCAATCAGATAAAGTCATCATTATTGGTGATAGTGGATCTGGGAAGTCTACATTAATCAACGCTCTATTTGGCTACCGACCATTGTTGGCTGGTTCGATTTTTGTTGATGGTCGCTCACCAATCGTTGGCCGGTCCGCAGATATTGCTAAGATGATCGGCTATCAGAACCAGCAAACGTTCATTTTTGACGGTACAGTTAGGGATAATTTAACGATGTTTAGTGATCAATACACTGATCGAGAGCTTATCGATGCGTTAAACCGGGCTGAGCTACAAACGGTTGATGGGCACGCTCACACTAATGCTTGGTTGAGTATGATTCTTCATACTCAAGGTGGACCGCTGTCGGGCGGTGAAAGACAACGTATCGGCTTAGCTCGCAATTTATTAACGCACAAACGGTTTATGATTTTTGACGAATTGTCCAGTGGGCTAGATCATAAAACAGCTGAAACAATCGAGAAGCGTCTATTCAGGTTGAACATTGGCTTTATTTACATTACGCATAGTTATAACAGGTCATTATTGAAAGCAGCTGATAAAGTTTTCGAAGTGCACGACAAACGTGTCTCGGCGGTATCACTAGACTAATTTACTTGACCGATCGATTGAAGTTGTTTATGATTTACTCAACATGATGAACCTTTAATGTAGTCCTGTGAGGCTAACAAGGGAACGGCTGTTGTGACGTTTAGAATAGCGCGATTTGTGCAATTCTAGTACATCTTCACACGTAAACCAGACCACTTGCCTTCCGGGTGAGTGGTCTTTTTTATTTGGATGATCAAACGTCTAGGCCGGGACGGGTTCGCGTGAAGTGAGGAAGGGAGCGTTTTAAATGACGCAAAAAGAATTTCACGATGACGCTGCAGTGTTGGATATCCATGATCGGCCTAAATTCTGGCCATGGGTAGGTTTATCGATTCAACACATGTTTTCAATGTTTGGCTCAACTGTTATTGTGCCGTTACTGGTTGGTCTTAGTCCAAGCATTGCTTTATTTTCATCTGGAGTAGGTACGCTGTTACATATTATGATCACCCAGCGAAAGATTCCGGCTTACATGGGATCGAGCTTTGCGTTTATTACACCAATGCTCGCCTTAATGAAGACCACGGGGTATCCAGGCATTGGGCAAGGTGTCGTGGCGGTCGGAGCTGTGTATCTCATTGTCGCATTACTGATCGGCATGATTGGCTCTGATTGGGTTGATAAGGTACTACCGCCAATTGTTGTCGGGCCGATTGTCATGGTCATTGGCCTCTCTTTAGCCGGAAGTGCGGCGACAGATGCAATGATGAAAAACGGTCATTATAATTTGGAATACTTTGCAATTGCGATGACCACATTATTGCTGGCAATTTTCTTTAACATGTTTTTAAAGGGATCATTGGGTTTAATTCCTGTATTGTTGGCGATTGTGTGTGGTTACTTGATCAGTGTATTTGCTGGCATCGTTGATCTACATACGATTGCTGTGGCACCATGGTTTAAGTTACCCAAATTTCAGGTGCCTGGATTAACCTATCATTTTCACTTGGAATGGGGGGCGATTGTGACCATTGCACCCATTGCGTTTGTTACAATGACGGAGCATATGGGGCACATTATGGTGCTGGATAATCTTACACACCGAAATTTCTTCAAGGATCCAGGTCTAAACAGAACGCTCGCTGGGGATGGCACGGCTTCTATCGTTGCGGGACTGATTGGTGGACCGGCAGTTACCAGCTACGGTGAAAATATCGGAGTGATGGCAATTACTAAGGTACACAGTGTTTATGTGTTGATGGGTGCTGCCATGTTTGCAATTATCTTTGCCTTCATTAACAAACTGAATGTCTTGATTATGGCCATGCCGCTACCGGTAATTGGCGGCATCAGTTTCTTGTTATTTGGCACGATTGCGACCAGTGGTGTTTCTGTGATGATTGATCATCATGTAGATCTGGGCAAGAAACGGAATTTGATGATTGCATCGTCCGTGATGGTCATTGGAATTGGTAATGCGTATCTGCAACTAGGCAATTTTCAGTTCACTGGATTAGCGTTTGCGACGATTTTAGGAATTGTGTTAAACTTAGTGCTACCACAGGAAGCTGCTAGTGAAAGGGCGTAGTCGAATACGCTTGACAAAGCCAAGTAGCTCCTGTAGACTTATTAACTGTTGAGAAAAGCAGAAGCACCCGCTTCTCGCCTTGGTAATTTTGTTGCCGGGCTAAAGATGAGTTGAACCGTACTGTTTCAGTGCGGACAGCGGGTGGCGATGGCCATCCGCTATTTTTCTGTTTAAATCTCACCATTGTTGATTCGTTTAGAATTTTATGGAGGTGAATACCATAGCTCAAGATACTTTGGTAAATAACGCAATCCGTGCCCGCGAGGTTCGGTTGATTGCCGCTAATGGTGACCAGCTCGGGGTTAAGCAGACCAGAGAAGCACAACAGCTTGCGGATGATGCAAACTTAGATTTGGTTCTGGTTGCCCCTAAGGCAAAGCCACCAGTTGCCAGAATCATGGATTATGGAAAGTACCGCTTCGAGTTACAAAAGAAGCAGCGTGAAGCTCGTAAGAATCAAAAGACGGTCGAAATGAAAGAAATTCGTCTTAGTCCGACGATTGACGAGAATGACTTCAACACTAAATTGAAGAATGCGGAAAAGTTCCTGTCAAAGGGTAACAAAGTGCGTGTCTCAATTCGGTTTAGGGGTCGTGCAATCACGCATAAAGAAATCGGCCGCGACGTGTTGAACAAGATGGCAGCTGCTACTAAAGAAGTAGCTGACGTTCAACAACAAGCTAAGATGGATGGTAGAAGTATGTTCTTAGTACTGTCACCAAAACCAGAAAAATAGTTATCAATATTTAGGAGGACATTCTTATGCCAAAGCAAAAGACAAACCGTGCCGCTGCTAAGCGGTTCAAACAATCTGCAAAGGGCGGCTTTATCGGCGCCAACGCTTACACAAGTCACCGTTTCCACGGTAAGACAAAGAAGCAACGTCGCCAATTACGTGGAACTAAGATGATGGACGCAACTACGGTTAAGACATACAAGAAGTTATTGTTGACCAAGTAGTTTTTAAACAGGAATCTGACCAGACTTGGTCAATTATTGGAGGATGCAATTATGCGTGTTAAAGGTGGAAGTGTTACACGGCAACGTCGCCGTAAGATGATCAAATTAGCTAAGGGTTACCGTGGCCCAAAGCATATTCAATTTAAGGTTGCTAAGCAACAAGTTTGGAAGTCATGGCAATATGCTTACCGTGACCGTAAGAACACGAAGCGTAACTTCCGTAAACTCTGGATCGCTCGGATCAATGCCGCTGCTCGTCAAAACGACATGAGCTACAGCAAGTTGATGCATGGCTTGAAGGAAGCTAACGTTGAAATGAACCGTAAGATGTTAGCCGACTTGGCCGTTAACGACCCACGTGCGTTCACTTCTTTAACTAAAGAAGCTGCTAAAGCACTTAAGTAATCCATGATTAAGTACTCATTCTTGAAAGATGTTCAAGAGTGGGTGCTTTTTTTGTACGGAAATGACGATTAACCGCTGTCTAAAAAAGCCTTGGTTATCAGTTTGACCAACGTCTCTGGATGATTCACAGCAAAATATAATCTATCGTTCGGGTCTGGCTGTTGACGACAATGGGCTGAACCTGATAAATTAGTAACAATTTATTTTATTAGGAGGAATTGTTCACCATGACCAATTGGAACGAGAAATTTGCCAAACAGGGATTAACGTTTGATGATGTACTGCTGATTCCTGCAGCAAGTGATGTTTTACCAAATCAGGTTGAATTGCATACACAACTTGGAAAAAACTTGAAGCTGAATATCCCAATTTTAAGTGCCAGTATGGATACGGTGACCGAAGCACGCCTTGCAACAGTGATGGCACAACAGGGTGGTTTAGGGGTTATTCATAAAAACATGAGTAAGGATGACCAAGCTGCCGAAGTTAGCAAAGTTAAAGCGACAACAGTTGATACTACTGCCACACCTGAGGCCGCTGTCGATGCTCAAGGTCGTTTGCTGGTTGCAGCGGCTGTCGGTGTTACAGCAGATACGTTTGAAC
This sequence comes from Furfurilactobacillus rossiae DSM 15814, assembly GCF_000428925.1. Taxonomy (GTDB): domain Bacteria; phylum Bacillota; class Bacilli; order Lactobacillales; family Lactobacillaceae; genus Furfurilactobacillus; species Furfurilactobacillus rossiae. The sequence continues at coordinate 110,957 of NZ_AUAW01000001.1, forward strand.
GCGCAGAGGCGCTGTTTAACGCTGGTGCTGACGCAATTATCATCGACACAGCACATGGTCATTCAAAAGGCGTGCTGGACAAGATTGCTCAGATTCGTGAGCAATACCCCGAACAGACATTAATTGCCGGAAACGTTGCGACGGCTGCTGGCACCCGAGCTTTGTTTGACGCTGGTGTTGACGTGGTCAAGGTTGGTATTGGACCAGGTTCGATTTGTACAACACGGGTTGTTGCTGGTGTGGGTGTTCCTCAAATTACTGCCATTTTCGATGCCGCTCAGGTTGCTGCTGAATATGGCAAACAGATTATTGCTGACGGCGGCATCAAGTACTCCGGTGACATTGTTAAGGCGCTAGCTGCCGGTGGTAACGCAGTTATGCTAGGCAGCATGTTGGCTGGTACCGATGAAGCACCTGGCGAAGTCTTCACAGCTGACGACGGCAAAAAGTATAAAACATATCGCGGCATGGGTTCCTTAGCTGCCATGGAACATGGTTCCTCTGACCGCTATTTCCAAAGTGGCGTTAAGGAAGAAAAGAAGCTTGTGCCAGAAGGTATTGAAGGCCGAACAGCCTATAAAGGTGCCGTAGCGGATGTTTTGTTCCAGATGATCGGTGGTTTGCGGTCAGGCATGGGCTACACGGGGGCGCATACTGTTGATGATTTGATTGAAAAGGCTCAGTTTGTTCAGATCACTAATGCTGGATTGATTGAATCACATCCACACGATGTTCAAATCACAAAGGTTGCACCAAACTACAAGCGTAATTAGACCAGTTAACTATTTAAAAATGGAGAAAAACATGCAAACAGTGGACCAAACTAAATTTGATCGGGTGATTGTATTAGATTTTGGTAGTCAATACAATCAACTGATTACACGACGAATTCGTGAATTCGGTGTGTATTCAGAATTAAAGCCACACACAATTTCAGCCACTGAGCTTGCGGCCATGAATCCTAAGGCTGTAATCTTTTCCGGTGGACCGAATAGTGTTTATGGTGAGGATGCGTTAACGGTTGATCCCGCAATTTATGATATGGGTTTGCCAATTCTCGGTATTTGTTACGGGATGCAGTTAATGGCGAAGAACCTTGCCGGTGGTGTGGTTGCGCCAGCTGAAGATAATGGCGACTACGGTCAGTCAGAAATGCACATTACTAACACCCATTCACCTTTATTTAAGGGAATGGCGGCAGATCAAGAAGTTTTGATGAGTCATGGTGATTACGTCAAAACTGTGCCAGATGGTTTTGAGCAAATCGGAACCGGTGCCAACTGCCCAACAGCCGCCATGCAGGATGTTAAACGGGGATTTTACGGATTGCAATTTCATCCCGAAGTCCGTTTGACAGAAAACGGGAACGATATTTTACGACATTTTGTTTTCGATGTAGCTGGTGCCAAAGCCAACTGGACCATGCGTGATTTCATTGATCTGCAAATTGCTAACATTCGCCAAACTGTTGGTGATAAAAAGGTATTGTTGGGTCTTTCAGGTGGTGTTGATTCTAGCGTTGTCGCTGTCCTTTTGCACAAGGCGATTGGGAATCAGTTAACGGCTGTCTTCGTAGATCACGGCCTATTGCGTAAGGATGAAGCACAACAAGTACTTGATAGCCTTAACGGTAAGTTTGGCATCAATATTGTTGCTGTGAATGCCAGTGACAGATTCCTGGGAGCTTTAAAAGGCGTTTCCAATCCTGAACGCAAACGTAAAATCATCGGTAAAGAATTTATTGATGTGTTTAGTGAAGAGGCCCGTAAGTTAGATGGCGTGGAGTTTTTAGCACAGGGTACGCTTTACACAGATGTCATTGAATCTGGAACCGATACTGCTCAGACAATTAAGTCGCACCATAATGTGGGCGGACTACCAGAGGACCTTCAGTTTAAATTGATTGAACCACTAAACAAGCTGTTTAAAGACGAGGTTCGTGAATTAGGTGAACAGCTTGGCATGCCACATGACCTTGTTTGGCGCCAACCGTTTCCCGGTCCAGGACTTGCTATTCGGACGCTGGGAGAAGTAACGCCCGAAAAGTTGACATTGGTGCGGGAATCCGACGCGATTTTACGTGCAGAATTTGCTAAAGCCGGGTTGGATCAAACCGTTTGGCAATACTTTACTGCACTGCCAGGCATTCACAGTGTTGGAGTCATGGGTGACGGACGTACTTATGATGAAGCGATTGTTATTCGTGCCGTGACTAGTGTTGATGGCATGACTGCTGAGTTTGCAGAAGTTCCTTGGGCCGTGTTAGGTGAGGTATCGACCAAGATCGTCAATGAAGTACCGGGAGTTAACCGCGTACTGTATGACATCACCGGTAAGCCACCTGCCACGATTGAGTACGAGTGAGACACTTTAAATATAAATGAACTATTTTAGTCGTTGCTATTACAGCAACGACTTTTTTTGTACTTTGATATTTGACTAGACAATGTCTATATAAAGCGTCATCATTAGTCACTGTATTTACTACTTATGTTGTTAGAACTATAAACATAGATATTTTGGACAGCTAAAGAGGTGAAATCCATGCTGTTAACAATGAAGGAAGTTTCTAAAAAATTAGATGTATCTGAGCATACAATTCGATACTATGACAACATTGATTTGATTCCAGGAGTTAGTCGGAATGAGCAGGGACGACGCGTATTTGACGAGGATGCTGTAGGATGGTTGCAGTTTATCATTGCTTTTCGAAGCACTGGCATGCCTATCGCGGATGTAAAGCGTTATATTGAGCTAGCCTATCAAGGGCAGCAAACGTTTGACGAACGATTGCAGATGTTAAAAACACAAATGAGTGAGTTGAATGACAAAATCAAGCATCTCAACCGACAGCGTGAAATTATCAATACTAAAATTAATAATTATTATGAAGAAGCACAAACGGATCAACCAAAAAACAAGCAGCCATACCAGAAATGGGTATGAACTGCTTGTTTTTTTAGATGGCACCGGTGGATTCGGTTAGTTTCATATTAGCGGCATCAGATTTAGCCAATGCATCTGCATTTTTTTTTGCAATTTGGGCAGCGTCTTTTCCAATCAACAGATGGACAGGTGCAATTTTCATTTGGCTTAAAGTGTCAATGGCATCGGCAACTTTGCTAGGCTCGCTAACGTAACGAGGTGCGTCACTATGCCAATCATCATGAATGTAGCTAATTGCCCGACCAACAGTTTCTTGGTAAACGTTGCTTGTTGTGGCAGACATTGAGGTGCCGCCCCATTCCGTTCGCATTCCGCCTGGTTCAACCGTGGTCACTTGAATGCCAAATGGTTTTACTTCATTTGCGACAACCTCTGTTAATCCGTTGACAGCGAACTTGGCACTTTGATAAGCACCCAGTCCTGGTCCGCCAATGCGACCACCAATTGAACTGATATTGATAATCCGACCTGACTTATGTTGGCGCATAAACGGCAAGACTGCTCGGATCGTGTAAAGCGTGCCATAGTAGTCTGTATCCATTTGTGCCTTAAAGCTCGTTAACGACATTTCTTCAACAGAATCCATGTTGGCAAACCCAGCGTTATTTACTAACACATCGAGTGAGTTGAAATGCTTGATTGCCTTAGTAACTGCTTCGTTGACGGCATTAACATCTGTGACATCTAGTGTAAGGGGATAAATTTGCTGCCCGTATTGTGCTATTAAATCATTGAATGATTCTAAATTGCGTGCTGTTGCTACGACATTGTTGCCTTGCGCCAGTTCTTTTTCAATAATTGCTCGTCCTAGGCCACGTGATGCGCCTGTAATAAACCAAGTCTCTGTCATAAATTAATGACCTCCAAAAAATTTGTTGTTAGTGAATATAGTGAGAGTGTAGCTTGTTAGAGTTACTCTAAGTCAACATTTTTTATTATAATTTTTGAAGGATACCAAAATTGCGGTATTTTTATGACTACACAAAAATTACGCTTGCTTTTAACTGATTGATCGATTAAGATATATTCAATTAATAATTAATCAATCAATTAATAAAGAGGGATCACTATGACAAAATTACAAACAGCGCAGACAGCCACGGTTTCGCCATCGGCACAAAAAATGTTAGCCGGTTTTAAGTATTTCAATTTACCGAGGTTTATTAAAATTACGCCCCGCCTCATTAACCGAATTCGTACACAGTTTCAGTCTGGTGAAGATCCTATTGAACAGAGTCTTATCAAGGATGGAAATTTAACAACAACGACACTGGCACTGAATGACGTTACTGGTATCAGGATAACCGGAGCCAGTGTTAACGAAGATGGCCCAGTTATTCTGAATATTCATGGCGGTGGTTTTATTATGGGGACGGCCCGTGAACGAACAGCTTTGTTAGCTGCAACCGAAACACCGTTTCCAGTTTATTCGGTCGATTATGACTTAGCTCCTGAGGCACAGGCTCCGCAAATCGTTAATCAAGTGCTCAGCTTTTATCGCGGTTTAATAGAGACAGTTGGAAATCGTCCGATTGTGATGATGGGTAGTTCAGCAGGTTCAGGCATCGCGGCGGCAGTGGTCGAACAGGCTCATGCGCAAGGCCTACGTTTGCCGGCAGCAATGGTACTATTTTGTCCAGCGTTGGATGTCTCTGGCAATGGAGATTCATCGATTTTTAACGAAAAACGTGATGTTGGTTCAGCCAAAATGGCGCTTCGTTTGGCAAAAGCGTATATTGGAGCTAATGATCAGAAGAGTCCAATCGTTTCTCCCATGTACGGGGAAGTTGGTGACTGGTTCCCCGCGACTTTTATGAGCACTGGCACTCGGGATATAATGCTCAGCAATGTCGCTCGTTTTAGCGAAAAGTTGCGTCACGCTGATGTCGAGGTAACTGCAGTTATCCGGGAAGGCATGTGGCATGGATTTAATTGGGAACCTAAGTTGCCAGAAGCGGTTGAGACACGTCAAGCGGCTTGGCAGTTTATCAAACAACATGTAGGGGAGACATTGTAATGCGTGGTAGGGATGAAACGAAGCGAGCACGAATTCTTCAGGCGACGAGTCAAATTATGATGAACGAGGGTATTGCTGCCGTATCGCTAAGTAAAATTGCGAAAGAAGCAGGGATTGCTTCAGGAACACTTTATACTTACTTTGAAGATAAAAACGACATGTTAAAAGCGCTCTATTTGGATCGCAAAGCGGATGTTGCTAGGGTCATTACTGCGTTTGATCCTAACGGAGATCCAACTGCTGAATTGGATAAGTTTATGGCGTTAGTGTATGACTATGCGCAACATCATCTTGAAAATATGTTGTTAATACGTGAGTTTAATCAATCACCGATTTTAAAACAATTAGGGGTTACAGCCGAAGAGTCATATTTAGGTTACGAGCCGATTCAACAATTAACCCAAAATGGTGTTGAAAACGGAGTCTTTGTGCCGGTGACCTTTGAAGTCTTGATGTCATATGCTTATACGCCAGTCATTGAATACGTGGTTGCACTTAACAATGGTCTAATTAATGAGCAGGATGTTCCATTTGATCGGATCAAAATGTTATCTCGTCGAGCAATTCTGATTAACCCGCAGCCCTAACTTAGAATATTGAACAAGTTATCTTATCTGTTTTTTTATGTAACATAAAGAACCCGCTAATTACTGTTAATCTAGTAATTAGCGGGTCTATTTTTTGCTTATAAGGCCAATTCGAATTCTAAATTGACGTGTAACCTAATTGTCGTTGTTGCCACCAAACAAGCCGCCAAGCTTATCCATGATGCCGGAAGCGCCACCGCCAAGTAAGTCTTTAGCTTGGTCATAGTAGTCGCCAAGGTCGTCCTTGTGATCTTCGATAAATGATTTTGCGTCGTCGATATTGCCGCCGCTTACAAGATCTTTAGCCTTGTCCATAATTTCATCTTTATCCATGAAAATCCCTCCACACAATTAGTCAGCTTTTAATGTCGTCAGGGTTGGACAGTTAACTATTTACGTTGTTAACAACTAAAGTATAGCATTGTCGAGGCAGAGGTAAAGTCATGTTGCTGAAAAAATGAAGCCGTTTTCAATTCAGCAATAAAAATGATTCATATTTCATCGTCCATTTTCAAATAGAATCCGGTATAATAACGTAATATTGCCATTTATGAAAGGAAGATTTTTCATGTATAAAAACCGTGTTTACCTTGCTAGTCCGTTTTTCACTGATGAACAACGTGACCGTATTAATACTGTGGTGACATCATTACGTCAAAACAAAACAATTGATGCAGATGGCATTTTTATTCCCCAAGAACACCAAGAGGAAAGTCTAGAATTTGGCTCGTTTGAATGGCAAGATTCTGTCTTTGCGAGCGATATGCGTCAGGTCAAACGTGCCGATGTCGTAGTTGCGATTCTAGATTATAAATATGAGGAACAAAATCTTGAACCTGATGCTGGTACCATTTTTGAAATTGGTGCTGCCTGGGCATGGCACATTCCAGTAATCATGGTTCAATTTCACCCAGAAAATGAGCTTAACCTGATGCTTGTGCGTTCATTGACGGCAATGTATACGGGTGACAAGATTAAACAGGGACTTGCCACATATGACTTTAATAATCTGCCAACAAAATATACAGATATGAAAATTTTTTAAAGAAAGCAAAACTTAACACGATTGGGCTTTCTCAGGTGTCATAAAAATGATGTTCATGGATGATTTCTCCCATGAACATCATTTTTATGTTAGACAAGCAAAACGCAGTGTATGTCTCGCGTTTGCGGCAATTTTTAATCCGCGCGAACTTTGACAGTTGAAGAAAAATGGCTTGTTGCTGTTGCGCTAAGATTCAAGCTGAGGTGGTTTGTTCCAATCTCGTTTATGCAGTCCCACCGCGTTGATCCCAAATCATTAAAATGAGTACGAAAATTAGAATCAAGACGCTGCCTAACAATGCCTGCGGTCCGATAGCATTTGTCAGTTTAGTGGAAATGAAAGCGCCAATGCCAAAACTAGTGGCCACCCAAAAACTATCTCTTAGTAAAATCCAGTTAGTGGTTAGTTTGCCGCGTCGGAAGAGCAAATTTAACGATGCTGCACCGACAGTTCGTAAGTTGCCAGTGGTCATGGTTGTATTGTATGGATGATTATTCATGACTCGAAATGTATGAACTTGGAAAGCAGCAAATAAGGATAGGCCACTAGTAATAAATGAACCGGGGATATAGCCAATAAACAGATCGATTATTAAAATACCAACTAATTCGGCAATGATACTAAGCTCCTGCCAAATTACGGCTCCGGGACGGTGAAAAAATTGTTCCACCAAGTTAGCTAGCCCGGCGCCCAGTGTGAAGCAGAAGATTGGAATAATGTATGTGATTGCTTTAGCAAAATGACCGTTGGCTAAATTTAATCCCAGTAAGATAACATTCCCCGATTGAAGACTGGCGAACACTTCGTTGTGAAGGATATAGGTGTAAGCGTCCAGGTAGCCACCGACACCTGCCAATAAGGTGCCAATTAGGAGGGTTTCATAAATCGGCTGACGTACGTTTTTCATGTTTGCGCCTCTGTATCTTTTTCTAAGTTTAATAGGCATATTATAGCCAAAATTTGAATTTATTGCTGGTAAAAATACTTGTTTTAAAACAAGAGTCAGTTAATGAATAGGGTGAAGAGGATTACTTTGCGAACTAAACATATTACCCTGAAGTTTGGTTTGACAATAAAATTACAAAGTGAGTGATTTAATCAAAATTTTAATGGACATTGACGTGTGAAATCTGTATCCTATTGCCAATGACTAAAAAGGAGCGATTGCACGTGATTACAAATGCAGAAACTTTTTTAACTGAGTTGAAGAACATTTTACGCGGAACCTACACGGATGATCAATATTTGATTGAAGCTGTGGTGAATAGATTGCAAATGTCTACTACGACGCATTATGAAGTGTCGAAATGGCGCGCTAACGATCATCGTGATCATGAGTTCACGTTTAAGCAAAATGAAGATCAAACATATACGTACCTTACAACACGTTAATCATGTTAAAAAATCATCGCTAAGCAAACGCAATTTGTCTGCTTAGCGATGATTTTTTGATGAATGTCGTTTATTGTGAATTTGATTTATTCATGGTTTGTTTAGACTGATCCTCTTCTTTTACGAAAGCGTATCCACAAGGATAGGAGGTAGAGGGCAAAACTTAAGAGGCTGATGATGAGTCCTAAACGAAAACCGGGCGCCCGGTAAGTTAAACGTACGCGATGTACACCTGGCGTCAACTTTATGGCACTGAGGTTGCCGACAACTTTATCAATTGATACCTGCTTGCCATCAACATAAGCGTGCCAACCATTGTCTTTAGGAATGCTCAGGAATAATAATGGTTTCTTCTTAGTGGCTGTTATCGTGCCTTGCAAGTGATCTGGCCGCCAGTCTTGATCAAGTTTGAAAGTCGATTTATGAAGGTCAATCAGGGACTGGTTGAAGGATTGCTGGTCCAGTGTCTGCAACGATTGTGAAAGATGTGTTAGCGGCGTTTTACTAGTTAAATTGATATGGACACGTTCGCCTTTTTTGAAATGCCCTAACGATAGTACTGCCTGTGTGCTGACATCTAACCGTGTTGTTTTCTTAGTTCCGTTGACGTGAATATTGGCGTTTGCCACGCTAACATTAGGGAAGTAGGCGTACAACGTACCCGTGGCAGTCGGTTTGATGATTAACTGATAGCGGTACTGCTTGTTTTTATATTCATAGCCGGTGCGCCGGACATTGACTGATTTAAAATAACGCACGTTACGGCCGGTGATGGCCTGCCAAACGTTATTTTGATTTTCTAGGGCCGCACCGCCCTTGAGTTTGACGTTCAGCAATTTATCATTTACAGCAAATCCCAACGGCAGTGCATGATCGTGAACAATCAGATCATAGTCATGGGGTGTCATCTGCAACTGGTATTTCACTGCAAATAGTGCATTAGTCAGGTGAGTACTACCTTCGGAACTTATTCGACGCTCATTTTTACTGTAAAAGCCGAGTCGATTTAACATGACACGTGTTGATTCATTCAAGGTGGAACTATATAAATCTATACCATGACTATTGAAAAGCAACGGGTCATTGTAATTATTATAGGTTTCCCCAAATGCAGCGTTAATTAATGAGTTGCTATTGTCGACTCGATAAAAGGCATGACTAGCACGTCTGATTTTGTTGAAATAGTTTTTTTCAATCGTGAAATTCTTTTGATAAATGGTTTGATTCCCAAATTGAGCGGGTTTGAGACCGAAATAGAAGTTTGCGGACAATTCAAACACAGTTACGAGAACAATACCAGAAAGGGCTAAACGACGCCAATGCTGGTTGTTGTATAAAACGAGCAAACCGGCAATACAGACAATAAAGCCTGTCGCAATTAGCCAGTACTTCGGGCTGACGTAAAAGTTCGCCAAGTCATCCCAGCGTCGAACGATTGGCTGAACAATCATAGCTGTCAGATAACCGATAGCTAGCATCACTAATGCAATCAATGCTGCACGCAGCACTAATCGGTTTTGTTTGAAAGCGTCTGTTTGCCAAGCTTCGTATGCGCTAATTACAACAATGAATGTGAAAAAGTAGGCATCACGAAACGGAAATCCGTTCGGCTGCTGCATCATGTGCCAGATAGTGTTAAACAGCGTTAAAAACATACTGAGCCCAAGAAAGGCTAGTAAAGTACCGGTTGTCCGTTTGTGATGACTGGTAATGGTCTTATTTAGGAAAAATAAAAGGACGAGTAACAGTGCGAAACTGCCCACAAATATGCTGGGATCATGTTCTAAGCGTTGTGGATAGTCGGCTGCGTTCAGCCCGAGCTGTGCGAAAGCGTCTAAGCCAAACTGAGGCGTAGGCAGGAAGGCCTGCCACGATAGACTTTGCTTGCTCGTTTTAAGCATGCCTAATAGAGTCGGTATTAGGACGAATAGGGTACTTACACCACTCAAAACAGAGGTAATAAGAAAACGTTTGATTGCTCGTGCATTGTGTTGCCACCATTGTTTCCATGATTGCTTTTCCGCTTGCTGATCAATTGTAAAGTAAACAAAATAGGTCAACGCGAACAGGCAAGTCATGTAGCCTAAATAATAGTTAGTGACGATAGTTGCCCACAATGCAAAGAAGTAAAGGACAGTGCCTTTGTTGTTAACTAATCGGCGAAGTCCCAGAATAACCAGCGGCAACAAAATAAGGGCATCCAGCCACATGATATCGTAAAAGTAAGTCGCGACAAAACCGCTAAGGCTAAAGATTGTTGAAAATATGAGGTTTTGCCAGTGTGTATTATGGTACACGCGGCGCAAATAATAACTCATACTAAAGCCAATAGTGCCAACTTTTAATAAGATAATGAAAGTTATTGCCAGTGGCACCTGATTGGCCGGGAAGAAGAACAACAATAGATTAAACGGGCTTAGCATGTAATACGCTACTAATGGAAACGCATTATCGCCCAAAGATAGACTAAACGAATAAAACGAGAATTGACCAGTCGTAATTGCATGCCGGAATTGTGTTAACCAGGCTACATACTGTGTGCCCATATCGCTTATTAGGAGGTTATGACTACCGAATGGCGTAATTCCTAGTGCCCAAAATACTAAACCAACAAGTATCATTGGAACGACAAAAGCCGTCATATCGTATTGAAAACGTTGACGGCCATACTGATTCATAGTTTGAGGGATTTCAGGTTTGGACGATTGTGGATATTGATTTAAAATCTTACTTTTCCTCCTTAACGATGTAGATTGGACGATGCTTGCTTTCCAAATAAAGTCGACCAACATACTTGCCTAAAATTCCAAGGCAGAATAATTGAAGCCCGCCAATTAAAAGGATGATACATACAAGTGATGGCCAACCAGCGGTGTGATCACCATAAATAAGCGCACGAATGACGATGAAGATTAGCGCAAAGAAGGCGGCAAAGAAAGATAAGAATCCAGTATATGAGGCAATGGATAAAGGCGCATCAGAAAAATCAATGATGCCTTCTAGAGAATAGCTAAACAATTGAAAGAATGACCAATGCGTGTCACCAGCGACTCGATCCTGGTTTTCGAATTCAATGTACTTTGTTTTGAAACCAACCCAGCTGAAAATTCCCTTTGAAAAACGATTAACTTCAGCCATTGATAAGATGGCATCGACCACTTGGCGTGTCATTAGACGATAATCTCTTGCACCTTCAACGATGTGCGTTTGGGAAATCCGATTGATGACTCGGTAGAATGCGCGACTGAAGAAAGAACGAATTGGCGGCTCACCTTTACGTGTGACACGACGAGAGCCGACAATGTCATAATGCTCATTCTGAATGCCTGAAACCATTTGGATGAGTAATTCAGGAGGATCTTGCAAATCAACATCCATGACGGCGACAAAATCACCAGTAGCGTGCTGTAGACCAGCGTAAAGAGCAGATTCCTTTCCAAAGTTACGCGAAAACGAGACATAATGAACATGCTCAACATCTTGTTGCTGCAATTTACGTAATTCAGTTAACGTGTTATCCGTGGATCCATCATTAATGAACCAATACTCGGGCTCAAAGCCTGGGAACTGTTCGCGTAGTTTGACGAAAACTTTTTGAACTGCCGGATAGAATAGTGGAATTGTTGGTTCCTCATTGTAACAGGGAACAATAATTGAGATAACTTGTTTTGACAACGGGTTTACTTCCTTACCTTATGTGTTTAGTTTGAACTTTTAAATTATGGTCTACTGATAATTATACTTAATTATAAACGACAAAGTCCAACAAACGATATAAACTTACTCAAAAGCCGGCATTACTGACGATCAGTGGGGGTCATCACATAAAAATACTGTTAATATGCTTTATGTCATAGACAATTTTAGAAAATGTATATAGCAATTGTGTTTGAGAAAACTGCAAAATTGAGTTCACTTGTCCATTCAACGTCTGATTTGTAAGGAAACGTTATCAACTGCACTTGAACAAAAAAGCTTGCTGATAGTTTCTGAATAATGATTAATTGCGAATCCTTACGAATGTCGGTAAATTTGCTGTGTAGTTAAGCAAAGATGTTTTAGGTAATAGGAGGCGTTTTACGATGGCAGTAGAAGGTTCGCTCTATCATACTCACGTGGTTAATGAGAACGGCTTAGTTGGGCAAAGCTTTGTTGAAGGTAACGAAGGTTTGTCGTTAGGTGTTAGTAGCTCTTTAGTTTCCGCATCGGGCACTAACCCAGAACAGTTTATTGGATTTGCACTGAGCACTTGTTTTAACGCAACGTTACGAATTGTTGAGCAGCAACGTCACATACCCCAGGACACTCAGGTTCGAACAAGGGTTGATATCGTTAAAGATACAGTGGGATATAAGTTTATCGTTGACGCTCAGGTTATGTTTCCAAATGAGAATCAAGAGGATGCCCAAGCTGTTTTGGATGATGCATTAAATCAGTGTCCAGTCGCGAAATTGTTAAAAGCAAATGATAATGTCAATTTTAGGATTGTTAACGCTTTTAATGATGAGGACACTGAAAACTACGGTGAATAATGCGCTAGTCTGGCAGCGATCCCACTTACTTTAGAATTGAATCTATTTTTCCATTGGAAAGCGCCCACTCGTTTGTTTACTGACGAGTGAGCGTTTTGCTTTACTTTGTTCCGAAAATGTTTAGACTGAATATTCCAGTAAAGAAACACAAGTTCTCATTGTTGGCGGGCTGGCGTCGATAATTGTTTTGAGAATGCAGAAAAGAGGTCACCTATGAAAACTTATAAAATGCAAACACGTGGGGAATGGAATGTTGAAGTTCGCCACGGAAGACAATGGGTTTCAATTCTTGACCACGTTTCATATGATACCGCTAAGTTAGCGTTGGATCGCATTAATGCTACACAGCAGGCCAACTATCGTCTTCATTATCTAGGACATGAAAACATGATCAACTCAACGAAAACAGCTTAAAATGGGCTACGATGCGGATGGGACAATGGTACATCCTTGGCAGTATGTAGCAGTCACCGGTTTCGATTTTAAAAACGTTAGTGAATTAATCGTTTTTAGGGGCAAGCGACTATTGAAGAGAGCGGGACATAACACGTTTTGGCTTTCTCAGGTAACGCGAATAAGGCATTCATGGGTGTTTTTCCCATGAATGCCTTATTCGTGTTAGATGAGCAAAAGTCAGTGTTATGTCCCGCGTTTGCGGCAATTTTTCATCCGCATGACCCTTTGCGGTTGAAGAAAAATTGCCTGTTGACGTTTCATTAGAAATTGAGTTGAGGCGTTATGTCCCAGTTTCTTTTTTGTTTTAGTTATTACTGGTTTAACTTGTGCCCGTAGAGAATTCGGGTTACGATATCGTCACCACAATTGAATATTAAACAGTCTTTGTAACGAGTGAGACACTCAGAAAGGATCTAATTGTGAACAACGAATCTCTGAAAACGCTACTCGATGACCATATTGGTCAAATTTTTGCGACACCTGATCAAATTGAGGTGATGGCGTCTGCTGTTGCTAAACAGATCAGTGAAAAAAATAAGACAACAAATCCACTGCTTATTGGTGTGATGAAAGGCGCTGCTCAGTGGACAATTGCTGTCAGTCAACGGCTGTCGATTCCCTCTGATCTCGATTTTGTTTCTGTCACTAGCTATAGTGGCGAACAGCAGAGCGAGCCAGTAATGTTGCAGAAACCGACTATTTCGTTCACAGGTCGCCATATCGTCTTATTGGATGAAATTATTGATACGGGAAATACCTTGTCTTTTCTAAAACGTTGGTTATTAGCTCAAGGTGCCAGAAGTGTTGAAATAGCGGTTATGGCTGACAAACCGATGACGCGCGTGACACCAGTTCAGATTGATTACCTTGGCCTTACGGTGCCTAACGTGTGGCTGGTCGGATTTGGCATGGACTTAAACGGAGCGTACCGTAATCTGCCGGCAATAGCCGAGTATGTTAAAAATCCAGTTTTGAAGCAGTAGCTAGATGGATTTGTTACGCTTTTGTTCGCAGAATATTATTAATATTCTGAATTGTATAGTAGAAACACACTAGAAAGCGGGTTAGCAAAACATTGAAATTTAGTTGGCGTTCAGCTGCAACTTATGTCAGCGTCAAACAATTTTTGTTTGCACAAGGAATCAGCCATAATTTATGGACTCGTCAGCGGCATCTTGGAGGCAAGATAACGTTGAATCAGCAAATCACTCAGCCGGATCATTCAGTTGCTATTGGTGATGTTGTCACCTTGTCGTTGCCCAACGAGACCAGTGACGCGAACATTGCTGTCGATGAGGAACCAATCGATATTTTGATGGCTGATGAAAATTGGCTGGTAGTCAATAAAAGCGCAGGCGTCAATGCTGTTCCTGGACCAAGTGATCAGCAAACAACGATGGTTAACCGCATCAAAGGTTGGCTCGTGGCTAATAACGCTGATAATTTAGTGCCACATTTAATCACCCGGTTAGATCGTGATACAAGCGGGATCATGTTGGTGGCACGTAATGGCATTGTTCAGGGAATGATTGCCCCTCAAGTAGATCAGCACACAATGCGAAAAACATACCTCGCACTGGTGGAAGGAAGATTTGAGAATGACCACGGTGTTATTGACAGTCCAATTGGACGAGTGGATGGACAGGTTGCTAGGGCGATAACTTCAAATGGACAATCTGCAATTACTGAATATAACGTGTTAGAACAGTTTGAAAATATCGCATTAGTTGAATTAAATTTAAAAACAGGACGGACTCATCAGATTAGAGTACACATGCAGAGTATTGGTCATCCACTACTCGGTGATCGTTTATATGGTGGATCGCTTAAGTTAATGCAACGACAGGCATTGCATGCATGGCAATTATCATTTACAGATCCTGTTACTCAACAGCGACAGACCTACACTGTACCATTACCTGAGGATATGCAGGCGGTGGTGAATCATTTGCGTGATTCGAAACCGGTGGAATAAGCATTTTTAAGTGCTTTCTGGTATAATGATTTAGATAATTTTGTGCTAAAAATAGTCAGAAGCAAGGAGCTTTAAATGATCGCCAATTTCAAACCAACTTGGATGATTTCAGCAATATATAATGTTTCGCCAGAACAATTAAAGGCAGCGGGCATTCGTGTTATTTTGACAGATTTAGATAATACGTTGATTGCTTGGAATAATCCGGATGGAACGCCGCAGTTACGACGGTGGATCCAAACGATGCATGCAAATAATATTCGCATTGTAGTCGTTTCAAATAACAGTGCTGCTCGCATCTCACGAGCAGTCACGCCCTTAGGGCTTGAATTCGTTTCACGTTCACTAAAACCATTAACGCGCGGTATTCGTCAGGCGCAACGGCGGCTCTCATTGAGTAATAGTGAAGTTGTGATGGTTGGTGATCAGCTGATGACAGACATGTGGGCGGCAAATAATGCGCATGTGCGGAGTATTTTAGTGAAGCCGCTGATTGAGACGGACAAATGGGATACACGAATTAACCGCTTCTTTGAGCGATTTGTGATGCAACGGTTACGCCGTGTTTATCCGACGATGACATGGCAGGAGGATTTACGATGAGTGAAGCAGTAACGAATGAAACGTCAGAGCCACTGTACTGCATTGGCTGTGGAGCCAAGATTCAAACAACAGATTCCACTGCCGTTGGCTATACACCTCAATCGGCTTTAAAAAAAGGACTTGAAAACGGTGAATTGTATTGCCAGCGTTGTTTTCGTTTACGTCATTACAACGAAATCGTGCCAGTGTCATTAACAGATGACGATTTTCGACGGTTACTGGCACAGATTCGAGATGCCAACGCCCTAATCGTCTATGTTGTTGATATTTTTGACTTTAATGGCAGTATGATTCCTGGATTACATCGTTTTGTTGGTGATAATCCAATTCTACTAGTTGGTAATAAAGAAGATGTTTTGCCACGTTCGCTTAAACGAAGCAAACTGACTGATTGGGTACGTCAGCAGGCTAATGCCAACGGGTTGCGACCACTGGCCACGACGCTACTGAGTGCAAAAAATGGCCGTGACGTGGATGACCTGTTGACGTTGATTGATAAATACCGTGGTGATCGTGACGTTTATGTTGTAGGCGTGACTAACGTTGGTAAGTCGACGTTGATTAACCAGATTTTAAAACAAAACTCTGGTGTCGCTGATCTGATCACAACGTCACGTTTCCCTGGCACAACGCTAGACAAGATTGAAATTCCACTTGGAGAAGATCATGTCTTAGTTGACACACCAGGAATTATTCATCCTGAACAGATGGCGCATTTTCTAAGTGCAGGGGCTTTAAAGTATGTCGCCCCACAAAAGGAAATCAAGCCACGTGTTTATCAGCTACAAGGTGAACAAACGTTGTTCATGGGCGCAGTAGCAAGGTTTGATTTATTGTCTGCAACAACAGATAGTCGGACAACCGGTGTTAGTGCCTATTTCGAGAACAATCTGATGATCCATCGAACAAAATTGACGCACGCAGATGATTTTTATCGTGATCACGCTGGTGAGATACTCACGCCACCTTCCCAGGATGAGTTGGCAGATCTACCTGAATTGGCAAGACACGAATTTCGCACAACGGAGAAAAGTGATCTCGTTATTGAAGGATTGGGCTGGGTAACAGTTCCCGCCAATGTAACGATTGCTGGCTGGGCACCAAAGGGTGTCAACGTCTTGTTAAGGCGCGCAATGATTTAAAACGGGAGAGACATTATATGGATTTAAAAGGTAAACAAAAACATTTTTTACGTTCTGAAGCACATTCACTACGTCCACTGTTTTCGGTGGGAAAGAATGGCTTGACAGAAACGTGGTTAGACCAATTAACTGGGGCCTTGGAGAAACGTGAACTTATAAAGGTGAACTTGTTACAAAGTGCAGATGCAACTGTCGCGGAGGCAAAGACCTTTATTGAAAAAAATCCGCGGATTACTGTAGTCCAAACAATCGGTCATACGCTGGTGTTGTTTATGCCTGCAACGGATCCAGATAATCAACGGTTATCGAAAAAGGTTGCAGCATTGGTTTAGTGTTAGGGTAAACACGTGAAATAAGTAGGGATAGACAATGATTACATCGACGTTAACGACTAAACAAACGGGCACTCAAGTGATGACAGAAATGGTCACAGAAATGCCTAAACAACGGGTAGGTATTTTGGGTGGGACTTTTAATCCGCCACACCTAGGTCATCTTATTATTGCGGATCAAGTGGGTAAGCAATTGGGATTAAATAAGGTTCTTTTTATGCCCAATGCTCAGCCTCCGCATATTGACCCTAAACTTGCAATTGATCCTTTGCTACGGGCAAGAATGGTTCGTCGTGCTATTTTCGGAAACCCATTGTTTGACTTAGAGATGAGTGAAATTCAACGTGGCGGCAAAAGCTACACGTATGACACGATGGTGGATTTGAAAACGCGTCATCCTAAAACTGAGTATTACTTTATTATTGGTGGGGATGAAGTGGCATATCTGCCAAAATGGCATCGTATCGATGAGTTGGCAAAAATAGTAACGTTTGTTGGTGTTGGTCGAGCTGGCTATAAGAAGCAAACGCCATATCCAGTCATTTGGGTCGATGTGCCGACAATTGACATAAGTAGTTCAATGATTCGTGATCGTGTCAAACGTGGGCAATCGATTCGCTACTTAGTTCCAGAGGCAGTTGAAGCATACATTAAGGAGCATCAGTTGTATCATGAGTAAGGCAATGCGATATCAGCAGCATCTTTATAACGGCACACGTGATGAACTGGTTGAAGCCGTTCATCAACAGTTGCGTGACAAACGGTTCAATCATTGTCTGCGCGTAGAACAAACTGCGATTCAGTTAGCAGAGGAAAACGGTGTTGATTTGGAAAAGGCTAGTATTGCTGGTCTGGTCCATGATTATGCCAAAGAGCGTAGTGATGAGGCGTTCATCGGCATGATTAAAAAACATCAAATGGATCCGGATCTACTGAATTGGGGCAATGCTATTTGGCATGGTATTGTGGGCGCAGAATTTATTCATGATGAGCTCGGCATCGAGGATGAAGATATTTTAAATGCCGTTCGTTTTCACACCACGGGTGCTGTGGAAATGTCACCATTGGCACAAATTGTTTATATGGCGGATTATATTGAACCCGAACGTGATTTTGATGGTGTCGATGAAGCTAGACGAATAACCCACAAAGATTTGCGTGCTGGGGTTGCTTTTCAGACGAAACACACGATGCTGTATTTAGCCGAGAAAAATGCACCGATTTATCCAGCAACCTTATTAACGTTTAATCGTTGGGTCGCGCAGAAACAAATGAAGTATAACTATTAATCAATTAAGTGAAATGAGGAACTATTTTGGATAGTAAACAAATGTTGGAAGTGGCCGTAAAGGCTGGAGATGCTAAACGTGCTGAAGATATCGTGGCGCTAGATGTTGAGCAGGTTAGCTTAGTGGCGGATTATTTTGCCATTATGAACGGGGGTTCTAAACGTCAGGTTCAGGCGATTACCCAGGCTGTTTTGGATGCTGAAAGTGAAGCTGGTGTAACAGTTCGCCGCGTTGAGGGTAAAGCAGAGGGTACTTGGGTTCTGCTAGATTTCGGCGATATTGTCGTTCATATTTTTCAGGAAGAACAGCGTCATTACTATGATTTAGAAAAATTATGGTCAGATGCGCCGATGGTTAACCTGACGGATTGGTTGGGCGAAACAGCATGATTTACGGGCAGTTTGCTGATTTTTATGACGAACTGTTTGACCCAGCTATGTATGATTCATGGCTGGGTTTTGTGCGTTCCCAAGGAGTCGTGAAGACTGATAGCGTGCTGGATTTAGCGTGCGGTACGGGGCGGTTAGCAATCAAGATGATTCAGTCGGGTTATCAAGTGGCTGGTCTGGATCTGGCGCCAGAAATGTTGAGTATCGCTGCAAGTAAGGCGCAAGCAGCCGGTGTTGAGTTGCCGTTGATTCAGGGTGATATGACTGCATTAGGCGACCTTGGCCTGTATAACACAATTACTTGTTTTGACGATTCCCTTTGCTACTTGCCAAATGAAGATGAGATGGCGGAGGCGTTCCGCGAGGCTGCTGCGCATTTAACTGACAATGGGCATTATCTTTTTGACGTTATTACACCTCATCAAACAGATGATGTTTATCCTGGTTACATGTATAATTTTCACGACGATCATCGTGCATTCATGTGGACTAGTTACGAAGGCGATGCTGAACATCAAGTCGAACATGATTTGAACTTTTTCATTTGGAATGAATCGATTAAGGGTTATGACCACCATGCTGAGCTACACGTGGAAAGAACGTATCCACTGGCAACATATCGACGATTGCTGACCCAGGCAGGCTTTGATCAAATTCAGGTGTTTGCTGACTTTGGGAAAGCTGAACCGGACGCGGACACAACGCGTTGGTTCTTTGACTGTCGACGGGAAGGATGACACTATGCAGGCAGTAGGTGTTGTGGCGGAGTATAATCCATTTCATAATGGTCATCGCTATCATTTACAGCGAGCGCGCGCGGTTACGGGCGCTGACGTTGTTATTGCTGTCATGAGCGGCAATTTTGTTCAGCGCGGTGAAGCAGCCATATTCAATAAGTGGCAACGAGCATCGGAGGCACTTCACAATGGGGCTGATCTCGTGGTGGAATTGCCATTTCACTGGGCCGTTCAGCCGGCTCACTTGTTTGCACAAGGGGCTTTGTTGTTGTTGTCTGCTATGCAAGTGCCAACGCTGGTCTTTGGTGCTGAACATGAGCAAACGGACTTTGCGGCGTTAGCTCATGCGACAGTCAATGATTCGCAGGCGTTTAAGACGTTTAACGAAACTTATGCCACGTTATTTAACGCACAATTAGAATCACAAACTGGATTTCGTCTGGATCAACCCAACGATATTCTTGGCTATGGTTACGCAGTTGCGAACTCGAAACTATCGTCGCCATTAAGGTTAGTACCGGTCGCAAGAGTTGGTAGTGAGTATCATGATGTCCAAATGAATCCACGGGGCTTTTCGAGTGCAACTGCCATCAGACAGACCGTTCTCGGTCATCAGCGCGGTGTTAATGTGGCAGCAAACGTGCCTTCCGAGACATTTGCTGATATTCGTCACCTGACGCCATTGAAAGGGTGGTCGCCAAAGATGTGGGCCTTGTTACGACATACGTTATTGATGATGCCAATCGCGTCTTTACACCAAATTTATCAAATGTCTGAAGGTCTAGATTACCGTTTAAAAGAAGCCGCAGAAACGCAGGCAAACTGGGACGATTTTTTAGCCGCGATTAAGACAAAACGATATACCTATTCACGGTTACAACGTGTTTGTTTATATGCCTTAGTCCACGCGCTTGATGACGAAATGATTCCCGGACAAACAGACTACTTACGGTTACTTGGCTTTACGTCAGCCGGTCAACAGTATTTAAACGCACACAAGAAAACGTTTGGGTTGCCCATCGTAACTAGGTTTGACCAGACTTTGAAAAAAACGACATTAAATTTAGACTATCGTGCCGGCATGTTGTATGAAATGCTATCAGGGCAGGCGCAGGACTTCCGTCATGACCCGATTCGAATAGACAACAAATAGAATCATTTGGCTGTCAAGGATTTTACGTTGACATTGTATTAATGCGCCGGTATAATAAAATTCGTTGCATTAGGAGGTTTATCGATGAAATGGTCGCTCAAAGAGCTTGAAAAGTATCGTAATGAGCCACTGCGGATCGACGAAACTTTAGATGTGAAAGTGAAGATGCTTGATCGGTTCGCTGATCGGGTTATCGACATCGATCCCGTTAAAGTGGTTGGAACCGTTATGGTTGATCGTGACGATGTTCTACTAGATGTCAAGGTTAGCGGTAAAGCTGTTGTGCCTTCGAGTCGTTCGTTGGCACCGGTGGATTTTCCGTTTGACTTTGACATGAACGAGATTTACATCACGGAAGAGAGTCACTTTGATCGCTATGAGGAAAACGAAACGGTTTTACTCTTGGAGACTCAAACTGTTGACTTAGATGAGGGTGTGATTGACAATATCATTGCCCAAATTCCTATGCAAATTCTAACTGAGTCAGAACGTAATGGTCAGGATATGCCAACTGGCAATGGTTGGGAAGTTATTTCCGAAGACGATTACACGGCTGAACAGGAAGAAAATCAACCCATTGATCCACGTCTCGCTAAGTTAAAGGGATTGTTCCCTGATCAGGACCAAGACCGGTAGGATGGCTTAGCAGATTTTAAAAACACATGTGTGGATAAAATCATTCAAGGAGGTGCTCGTTCACATGGCTGTACCAGCACGGAAAACATCTAAAGAAAAGAAGTTGAAGCGTCGGGGTCACATCAAATTAGCAACGCCTAATTTGGCTCCATGCCCAAACTGTGGTGAATTACGTATGTCACATCGTGTCTGCCCTAGTTGCGGATACTACGATGGCAAGCAAGTCGTTAAGACTGCTAACAACGCTTAATTCATGATTGAAAACATCTGAGAGGCCTAGGCTCTCAGGTGTTTTTTTCTCGATTTTTTATCAATCAGTTTAAAAGGCTCACTTTATGTTGAAGCCACGGGGAAAAGATGACAATACAACACCGTTTAGGTTGATGTTTTACTGGCATTAAATATTAGTGGTGATGTGGATTTGATTCCTACTTTTGGGTCGAAAACACTGTAGCAATTACGGTATAATCATTGCTTGTAATCTTTATGAACGGAGTGTAATCCATGCGAACGGGACTATTAGCAGTATTAATTATCGTGGGTGTGTGTTTTGCGACATATGTTGGTGCTGATCTTTATCGACACTGGGATACTGTGCGTCACTCATCTGCGCCGACAATTGGGGTAGCATTGAGCGGAATGCTGATTTTCTTTTTATCCACATTAGGGGTATCCGACTTTGCGGTCAGTACAGCAATTTATACGCCAACAAAATGGGTATCTGTAAAACGGCTACCAGGAACACTTAATGTTCAAGGCGTCGTGCCATTTGTTTTGATGGCGGTCGGCTTCATTGGTGTCGTTAAAGTCGATCCTGTGACCTTATTGGCACTGGTAGCTGCTCAAGTGGTGGGAGCGGTGTTGAGTCCTCGCTTTGTTGTGAAATTGCCTGAAAGGACGATCAAACGATGGATTGCATGCGGTTTAATTATTGCAGGTTTATTCATTCTAGCCGGCCGATTACATTTAATTGCCGGTAATGGGACAGCCTTGCGACTCAGCGGACTGTCACTGATTGTTGGTTGTGGGTTGCAGGTGCTCTATGGGGCACTGAATAATATCGGTATCGGCTCTTATGCGTTAACGACAGCCACTATCTACGCGCTAGGATTGAACCCCTTGGTTGCTTTTCCAATTATGATGAGTGGGTCAGCGCTATCGGTTGCGGCCGGTAGTAGTTTATTTGTGTACTACGGTGATTATGATCGTAAGGTGGCCAGCATTGCATCGCTGTTCGGCGTTGTTGGCGTTCTTGTCGGGTTGATGGTCTTTGCACACTTCAATGTGGCGATTGTTTCTTGGCTTGTAATTGGCGTGCTTTTTTACACGTCGTTTAACCTATTTTATTCGCTATCTCGGACAAGACATTGAGGAAACAAACGGACAGCCGGTGATGCTAGCAGAAATGGCGTTTAAATGATAAAATGAGAGCGTTGTTAAAAATTGAACCGTTCAGACTTAGAGAACGATAATAAAATGCGGAGTGTTAATTAAATGGAAAACACGGAACAAACAAATGCGAAGAAGTATAGTATTCTCATTATTGAAGATGAGAAGAACCTAGCTCGCTTTGTTGACCTTGAATTGAAACATGAAGGGTACACAACCCAAGTAGAATACAACGGTCGGACAGGTTTGGAAGCGGCACTTGAAACCGACTTTGATGTTATTTTGCTTGACTTGATGCTACCCGAATTAAATGGTTTAGAGGTTTGCCGGCGAGTTCGGGAAGTAAAGAGCACACCAATTGTGATGATGACAGCGCGTGACTCTGTGATCGATCGAGTTTCTGGTCTTGATCATGGAGCTGATGACTACATCGTTAAGCCGTTTGCCATTGAAGAACTGTTGGCTCGTGTACGGGCTTTATTACGGCGGATTGACATTGAAGGTGAACAGAAGAACTTCAAACAAACCGTTGTTGAATATAAAGATCTGCGAATCGAAAAAGAAAACCGGATCGTTCGTCGCGGTGATGAAATCATTAATTTGACTAAGCGTGAATACGAGTTGTTACTGACACTGATGGAAAACGTCAATGTTGTGTTAGCCCGTGATGTACTACTACAAAAAGTATGGGGTTACGAATCAGAAGTTGAAACTAATGTCGTGGATGTTTACATTCGTTATCTGCGTAACAAGATCGATCGCCCAGGTGAGGAAAGTTACATTCAAACAGTTCGCGGAACAGGATACGTAATTCGTTCATGATGACTGATAAACAAACAACCAAAAAAAGACGACGCATGTCGTTAAAATGGAAATGGGCACTCGGTACCGGTACGGGTGTCTTTGTCATTTTTACGATTGTATTAGGATTATTATTTTCTAGCTTTACCTCAGTTCTTTTACGTCAGGAAAAACGACGAACGACAGATGCGATTAATGTCGTGACTCAACGGTTAAATGACAATGTTAAGGACTTGACGAGTGACGATGTTGAACCGGTTCTTCGTCCTCGTGAAAATCCTTATTTACCGCATGATCCAAGTAAGCCAGATCAACAACATAACTTGTATAATGATGCGATCATTCGAACGTTGGCCAATGATAATTTGGCCGTTAGCGTTTATGACCGTAGTGGCTCTGAAATTTTCGCATCACGGGTTGATCCACAGCCGTTTGAGTCCGTTAGCAAACGCCAATTGAAGTTAAGCCATTTGAATGGTCATGTTGTGTATGTTGGCCGCGCTCCGATTTATCAGCATGGTACCAAACGGGTCGTTGGTTATGTTCAGGTAACCAATCAGCTCAATGGCTATTGGCGAACGTATCAACGAACTGGGTCCATCTTAATTGTACTGTTATTGATTGGGTTACTGGCAATATCGGTATTCGGTTATATTTTAGCTAGCTATTTCTTACGACCAATTTCTGATATTAGTGCGACAATCACTAAGGCGAGCGAAGACCCCCAGTCTAGTACGCGGGTACCGGAGTCTCGTCGCAATGACGAGTTGTCTGATCTGTCGGAATTATTGAATCGGATGCTGGATCAAATGCAACGATATATTGATCAGCAGCAACAATTTGTGGGTGATGTGTCTCACGAATTACGGACGCCAGTGGCTATCATTCAGGGCCATATGGAGCTGCTAAATCGCTGGGGTAAGGACGATCCTGAGGTGTTGAATGAGTCCATTCAGGCTTCTTTAGCTGAAACCAAACGAATGAAGAGTTTGGTACAAGAAATGTTGGATCTATCACGGGCTGAACAGGTGGAAATTGACTTCCGCAATCAGGTTACGGATATCAAAATGGTAGTCAATCAGGTCTTTAACAACTTCAAGATGATTCATCCGGACTTCACGTTTTCTTTGGATGATGATTTACGTAAGCCAACTTACGTTTCGATGTTTCGTGATCATTTGGAGCAGGTGCTTATTATTTTGATGGACAATGCGGTCAAATATTCACAAACTCGCAAAGAGGTCCACGTATCTTTGTCAGAAGACGGTCGGAACGCTCAGGTGTCCGTACAGGACTTTGGAGAAGGCATTGCACCTGAGAATATGGATCGGGTCTTTAATCGCTTCTATCGGGTTGACAAGGCTCGCTCACGTGAAAAAGGCGGTAATGGACTCGGATTATCCATTGCTAAACGATTGGTCGAAGGGTATAACGGTCACGTTTCTGTTGAGTCGTCACTTGGCCATGGTTCAATCTTCCAAATTTCTTTGCATATTTTGACTGATCAGGAACGGCATCATTTGGAGGAATTGCAAGCAACGCAAGAGCCAAGTAAACCGCTTGATGAAACACTTAAAGATAGCAATTTACTTGAATAGTTCTTTCTTTTATCATGGAAAGTTTGAATTGAGTGAAAAATAGTATTTCCCTTTTTGCCATAAGTCTTACTAACTGATCAGTATTTTCAACATTCAGTTAAATAACACAAATAAGAGGCCATCCTTCAAATTTGAAGGATGACCTCTTATTTTTTGTGGGCTATTAGCGAGCCATCACAATCATTGCAACAAACGGTTAGTCATTATGATGCTGTTGTTTCCCAGCATTACGTTTGCGATTGTTATGATCCATATTGTCACTAGTTGACTTTTCTTGTGGTTGACGTGATGTTATTGGCGCTGCACTGACTGGTGTTTCCGTTGCCTGAACAGGCTTAGGTTGCACATGAGTTGCATTTTCAGCTTGTTTCTTTTCGAGCTCTTTGGCCACTTGCTTCCGTATTCGAGGCCGGTACCAAGCGATGATGAGTGTCTGCAAACAAGCGAACAAACCACCGACGAAGAAGTACAGTCCTAAGGCTGCTGGAGTGGAGAAAGTAACAAACAGAATCATGATGGGACTCATGATCATCATGGAACGCATTTGTTTCTTTTGATCTTCAGGCAAACCAAGTAGTGAAAGGTATCCTTGTAATAGATAAGCTAGGAATGACAGGATCGCCAGAATAATGTTGGGCTTTCCTAAATGAATGCCATAGAATGTAGCATTTACTAATTCAGGGGCATATCGGATTGCCGCATACAGGGCTGCAAAAATAGGCAGCTGAATAATCAATGGTAAACAACCGATGCCGCCAGTCATTGAAATGCCGTTATCGCGGTATAGTTGCATCATTTCTTGACTGATTGCATTACGTTCTTCAGGTGTTTTGGCAGCTTTCTGACGGGCCTGAATGTCATTCATTTGAGGCCGTACCATTGACATCTTTTCTTGTTGAACCGTTGCCTGTCTGGATTGACGGACCATTAATGGGAGCAAAATGAGTCGAACGATGACGGTCAGGAGAATGACGGCCCAACCATAGCTGCCGCCAAGTAGCTTAGCAGCCCATTCCATAAAGTGAACCATTGGCTCGCCAAGGTAGTTCCAGATGTAGCCAACGGGTTTGCCGTGACTGGTACGCACACAGCCACTTAAAAGTAGGGTGAGAGTGCCGAGGGCCGTGATGACGGCTAGGCGGTTTCTTTTTTTCATTATTATCTGTGAATCCTTTCAAGTTAAACTTCATTAACTTGCTAAGAATACTAGATAATCACCGTGATTTCAATGCTTAGTCAGTAAATGTCAAACTTTTTCAACGGCTGAATTGCTTGTTTCGTTTGTTCAAGTTGAGTCACGTGAGCCCAACTATTAGGTGATTTTTTGATTGCTTCAATAAAAGTGTTCACCATGCCAGTTGAACCCTGCGCCAGAATAGTAACAGTGCCGTCCGCATTGTTGCGGGCAAAACCGTAAATGTGGTGACGCACCGCCAATTGGTAAGTTGAGTAACGAAAGCCAACTCCCTGAACACGACCATGTGCGGTAAGTAGGACAGCTGTTTGAGCCATTGTTCGATGCCTCCTTAAAGTTTAATCGCGCTTTAACGTCCATGCTAGCATGAATGACTGCCGACTATGCTATAATTTTGACCAGCGAGGTAAAAAATATGGAAAAAATTGTATCACTTCAAAATGGTCGGGTTAAGACCTGGAAAAAACTAGCAACTAAAAAGGGCCGCGAACAACAGCAATCGTATTTGTTGGATGGTTGGCATCTGGTTAAGGAAGCAATCGGTGCCGGCACGACATTAGTTTCGGTAATGGGCACGCATGAGGCATGGCGTGAATATCGTGATGAACTGCCAGCAAATTTAAACGCGTTTGAAATTAGTGATGAGGTCGCTAAGGCAATCGGTGACACGGTTACGCCACAAGGTATCTTTGCCGAAGTCAAAATGCCGGAGACAAGCACGACGCTGCCAGAGGTTGTTCACCAACCATGGGTATTTTTGGATGCCGTTCAAGACCCAGGCAATATTGGTACCATTGTGCGAACAGCCGATGCAGCAGGCTTTGAAGGTGTTGTATTTGGTCGCGGCACAGCAGATCAATTTTCTCCTAAAGTTGTTCGGGCAATGCAGGGTAGCCAGTTTCACATCAAACTGGTATCCGAAGATTTATTTTCTGCAACCCGCTATTTTAAACGATCTGGTATCGAGGTCTATGGTACTCAGCTCAATCCAGAGGCTAAAAATTATCGCGAATTAAAGCCAAAAGGTGCGTTTGGACTCATTATGGGTAATGAGGGGAACGGCATGACACCAGCGTTAGGGGATGTTACGACAGCCAATTTATACATTCCAATTCTGGGCCAGGCGGAATCATTAAATGTTGCTATCGCTGCCGGTGTTCTTATGTTTCGATTGAAAGAACAATAGTTTCAAGCAAGACAGTGACTTTTCCGAAAGTGAAAATATTAATGCATAAGACTATGCAAAAGTAAGCAAACCTGCTACAATACCTTTCAGATTCAAATGGGCACCTCATACAACTTAAAAAGGAAGCATTGAATGAAACCAAATGAGTGGAAACAGGATTCTGAGTATGTTGCATTAGTGAGTGATTTATTAGCTCGTCCAGAAGTGCAACGTTTAGCGAACTTCACCCAACATCATCACAGCAATCGATTGGAACACAGCTTAGGTGTTTCGTTTGACAGTTATAAGATTGCTAAACGGCGGGGCTGGAATTACCAAGCCGTTGCCCGTGCTGGTTTACTTCACGACCTGTTTTATTACGATTGGCGGACAACCAAGTTTGACTTAGGCACACATGCCTTCATTCATCCACGGGTGTCATTACGAAATGCCGAAAAAATAACGGAATTGTCGGACATGGAAAAAGACATCATTTTGAAGCATATGTTTGGTCTAACCATGGCGATGCCAAAATATAAGGAGAGTCTGTTGGTTTCACTAGTCGATGACTATGAAGCCTCTCATGAATATTTTGGGCCCTTACGTTTAAAAGTTGCAGGTCTTGTTGCTCGTGTAAAAACAGCGGCATCTTTCTAATGGAAAAGAACAATTAGCATAATTTAAAGAGGAAGGGGGCGTACGTAATGTCAGAGACAATGACAACAATGACAGATTTTAAACTCTGTCCAAAGTTTGAACGCACCTTTTCGATTTTGGGTAAAAAGTGGAATGGGCTGATTATTGAATCACTGTTGGCTCAGGGAGCTTTGCGTTTTAAGGATATTGCCAGTTCAATTGATAAATGTTCTGATCGGATGTTGGTTGAACGGTTAAAAGAGCTGGAAGAGGCAGGCATCGTTTCTCGGACAACGCACGATGATTCTGCGTTGATCGAATATCGACTGACCGATAAAGGTCGCGATATGCAAGATATGATGGATACGATTCACGCGTGGTCAGACAAATGGAATGGCGAAGGCTGTTAGTCTGCCATTGACTACGCACTATCATTAGCATAAAATTAATTTTTGTAAACTTACTCATAATTAAATGCGACGAAAAAAAAGAGTAACTGTGTCGGGTTAGTCAGGAAGAACGGTCATTGATTGAAAGCCGCTCATGAGCACACAGCGAATTCACTTTTTGAGCAGAAGTTGGGCGCTTATATCTGATAGTGTAAGCAAAAAATTCTCCGGGACCTCCGTTAACGGCTTTAAGTGGTACGTTGTTTGCGTTTGTAAATAATGTGCAACGAGGGTGGTACCGCGATTCGTCGTCCCTTTCCTGGTTTTTATCAGGAAAGGGATTTTTTTGTTTAAGGAAGATTAAGCGCACATTTGAGTAGATACTAACTTTTAGGAGGCAGCACATGGCATTAAGAGAACGACTGCAAGAATTGCATGATCGAGGACTGGCTGACATAAAAAAAGGTGACAGCTTAGACCGCATTAATGAAATTCGCGTTCAATTACTCGGTAAGAAAGGCCCAATTACACAAGCGTTACGTGGCTTACGTGATGTTTCGGCGGAAGAACGTCCCAAGATTGGGAGTTTTGCCAATCAAATTCGTGATGAGTTGACGGCGGCGATTGAAGAACGAAATCAAGAACTTAAAAAGGCCGCGATTAATGCTAAGCTGGCATCCGAAACGCTGGATGTTACGTTGCCTGGCACGCCGGTTGCACAGGGCCAACCGCATGTGATTCAACGGATTATTGATCAGTTGGAAGACATGTTCTTAGGAATGGGTTACCAAGTTGTCGATGGACCAGAAGTTGAAGATGATCATCACAACTTTGAAATGATGAATCTACCTAAGGATCATCCGGCTCGCGATATGCAAGACACGTTTTACATCACACCAGAAATTCTCATGAGAACACATACCAGTCCTAATCAGGCGCGGGCAATGGAGGCTCATGACTTTAGTAAGGGCCCGCTGAAGATGATCAGTCCTGGCCGTGTTTACCGGCGGGATACAGATGACGCGACGCATAGTCATCAATTTCATCAAGTTGAAGGATTAGTGATTGACAAGCACGTCACCATGGCTGACTTAAAAGGAACGTTGGAAATGGTTGCCGCTAACCTGTTTGGCGATGAATTTGACGTTCGTTTGCGGCCAAGCTACTTCCCGTTCACGGAACCTTCTGTTGAAGCAGATATTACGTGTTTCAACTGTATGGGCAAGGGCTGTGCCGTCTGCAAGAACACCGGCTGGATCGAAGTGTTAGGAGCTGGTATGGTGCACCCTAATGTGCTTAAGATGGCCGGTGTCGATTCATCCGTATATGGCGGATTTGCTTTCGGTCTGGGACCTGATCGGTTTGCTATGTTGAAATACGGTGTCGATGACATTCGTAATTTCTATTTAAACGACACACGCTTCTTAACACAATTTTACAAACGGGGGTAAACTACAGCGATGAAAGTTTCAATGGATTGGTTAAATGAATACCTCACCCTGGACGTGGACCCACAGACGTTGGGTGAGAAGATTGAACGAACAGCGGTCGAAGTCGACCAAGTTTATAAAATGAGTGATGGCATGAGTAAGCTGGTGGTGGGTGAAACGCTCAGCGTTGAGCCACATCCAGACTCAGATCATTTGCATATCTGCCAGGTTGATGTCGGTGAGGATGAACCATTACAGATTGTTTGCGGCGCACCAAACGTCGCCACGGGACAAAAAGTAATCGTTGCTTTGCCTGGTGCCTGGATTGCCGGTCATCACAAAATTAAAAAGAGCAAGATGCGTGGCGTTGCTTCAAACGGCATGCTGTGTGCGCTTCAAGAAATTGGGTTCGACGAGAAGATCGCACCTAAGGCTTATGATGAGGGTATTTACATTTTGCCTGCAGACAGTGAGAATGGTTCATCTGTCTTTCCAATTTTGGGGATGGATGACGACATTGTTGAGACCGATCTAACGCCTAACCGTGGTGACATGAACTCGATGAACGGAACTGCCTGGGAAGTTGGCGCCATTTATGGCAAGACACCCAAAATGCCAACGTTTTCGCTAAATGAAGATGGCTCACGCAAAGTCAGTGACCTATTACAATTCTCAGTAGATGCTGCATTGGCACCGACATATAAAATGCGTGTTGTCAGTGGCGTCACCATTCAGGATAGCCCGCTGTGGCTACAAAAACGGTTGTGGGAAGCCGGTATGCGGCCAATCAATAACATCGTTGATGTGACCAACTACATCATGTTGACGTATGGTCAACCATTGCACGCGTTTGACTATGACAAACTTTCTAGTCATCATATTCACGTTCGTTTGGCAGATGCTGGCGAACACTTAACGACTCTTGATGGTGAAAACCGCACATTGCGTGATAGCGATATGGTTATTGCTGATGACAAACATGCAATTGCCATTGCCGGCACGATGGGTGGTTTGGACACGGAGATTGACGATAATACGACGACAATTGCAATCGAAAGCGCCATTTTTGACCCAATTAAGATTCGTAAAACAGCGCGATTCTTTAATCTCCATTCAGAGGCTTCAATGCGCTTCGAACGCGGTGTTAATAAGGACGATAATCAAAATGCCTTAGACCATGCTGCAGCACTTATGGCTGAACTTGGACTGGGACAGACGGAGCAAGGCACTGGTGTTGGTAGCGACACACCTGTTGAACCTGCAAAGGTTAGCGTGACCTTAACGCGGATTAACCATGTGTTGGGTACTCAATTGACAGTCGATCAGGTTCAGAACATCTTTGACCATCTTAACTTTCCAACTGACAACGATGGTGAGACATTCAATGTCACTGTTCCAGCCCGTCGTTGGGATATTCATATTGAGGCTGATTTATTTGAAGAGGTTGCTCGATTGTATGGATACGATAATATTCCATCGACATTGCCATATGGCACAATGACACCAGGTGCGTTAACGTTCAAGCAACGGATCATTCGTGATTCACGGCGGCTATTAGAGGGCGCTGGGTTAAATCAGGCGATTAGTTATGCTTTGACAACAACGGCTAAGGCTGAACAATTCATGATGCGCGATAGCGAACCTACTGAGCTAGCCTTTCCAATGAGTACTGATCATACAACTGCCCGGATGAATTTAATCAGTGGATTGCTGGATGATATTGCTTATAATGTTGCCCGTAAACAGAAGAATGTCGCCCTTTATGAACAAGGTCGAGTGTTCTATCGCGACGGTGATGCAATTCGGCCACTGGAGGTTGAACACATCGCTGGGGCGGTCACGGGTGCATTGACTAAAAAAACATGGCATGCAGAGGCTGATACGGTTGATTTTTACGGTATCAAAGGCATTGTTGACTTGTTCTTGCACGACATGGGTCTTTCAAAACCGGTTCATTATGAAGCGACTCAGGCTCATGCGCAGATGCATCCGGGCCGGACAGCCGACATTTACGTTGGTGACCAGGCCGTTGGTTTTGTCGGTCAAGTTCACCCTGAGATAGCCAGCGATTATAAGATTCCTGACACTTACGTATTCGAGTTGAATTTGCAGGCGCTTATTGATGCACCACATGATCAACAACAGTATGAGCCGATTTCGAAGTTCCCAGATGTTACACGTGATATCGCCATCCTTGTGGATCAGTCCGTGACTAATGCTGATGTTGTTGCTTTAATCAACAAGCGTGGTGGCGCACATTTGGCAGATGTTCAACTGTTTGACGTGTATGAAGGCGTTCATTTGCCAACTGGCAAGAAGTCACTGGCATATACGTTGACTTACCGTGATCGCCAAGCGACATTAGTTGAGGCTGATGTGACTAAGGCGTTTGACAAAGTAACCGCTGCTTTAGAAAAGGAATTTGATGCTGAAATTCGTTAATACAAATTTAGATGGATTTCGAATGGATTAGTTACTTGTTCCATAAATCAAGTGTCATGGTGCTCTCAATTTGAGAAATCACCATGGCACTTTTTGTCGTCTTAAGGGAAGTACGGACGCAAAAAAGCAATTTGTGATTAGCAAATGTGTCAAAAAGATGTCATTGCTATGTGAAATGTGGTGTTGTAGTCTGTTTTTCGCTACAATGTAAAAGATGATTTTTTAAGAGGGGGAACTTAATATTATGCAACGTCGCAGGCGTCGCCGGTCACATGCTGGCCGTTACTGGTTAATTGGTATCTTCATTGCGATTGTGCTCATTATTGTTGGCGTGGTCGTTGGCCGCAATATGGCTTACACCAATAACTTGAAGGCTGTTGATCCGAAGAGTCACAAGAAAGTTCAAATCGAAGTTCAGCAAGGGGCAACTTCTGATCAAGTTGCTTCTGAATTGCAAAAAGCTGGTGCCATCAAAAGCGCGTCAACTTTTAACAAGTACATTGCTGACCATAATCTGGCAGACTTTAAAGCCGGATATTTCGTTGTGACAAAGAACATGGATGTCAAACAAGTGGCTAAACAACTGAACGGTGTTGGTTCAGATACGCCACTTATTACGACGTCTAAAAATTCACTTCTTATTACCGAAGGTGAATCTGTTGATCAGATCGCAGCATCTTTGCCAAAGCATTCCAAATATACAAAGCAGGATTTCCTAAACTTGATGAAAGACCAAGATTTCTTGAACGGTCTTCAAAAGCTTTATCCAGATCTGTTGTCATCCACGATGTCAGCTTCAGATGTTCGTTACCATTTGGAAGGCTATTTGTTCCCAGCCGTATACGATACTAAGAAACCGAAGAATTTAAAGGCATTAGTTGAACAGATGGTTGCCGCTACTAATCAACGCATTCAACCCTACTTGTCTGAGCTCCAGCAAGAAAATCTGACTGTACAACAGGCAATGACATTGGCTTCATTGGCTCAAAAAGAAGCAAACACGCCGAGCGATATGCATAAAGTAGCAGGTGTATTCTTCAATCGGATTAAGGCTAAGATGCCGTTACAGTCAGATGTATCTGTTCAGTATGCTTTGCAGACGCACAAGCCTAACTTGTCACTGGCTGATTTAAAGGTCGATTCGCCTTATAATTTGTATGCCAACACGGGTTACGGGCCAGGACCTTTTAATAACCCTGGTATTTATGCTATTAAAGCCATTGCTCAGCCAACTGACGAAGATCAAGACTACTTGTACTTTGTAGCTAATATGAAGACAGGTAAGATTCATTTCTCCAAGACACTGGATGAACAAAATGCGTACACGCAAAAGTATCAAAACGATAATAATAAACAAAAATAATAAGCAAGAGGGCATCAATGATGACAGAGCAGACAAAGCGGCCAATTGTAATTGGTGTTACCGGCGGGTCTGGTAGTGGTAAAACGACAGTTAGCCGGGCAATTTATAATCAGCTTGCTGGACATTCAATTTTGATTATGCAACAAGATTCTTACTACAATGACCAAGCTGAAATGACCATGGCCGAAAGAAAAGCAGTTAATTATGACCATCCATTGGCGTATGACAATGATCTTCTTATTAAGCAGCTTGATCGGTTGATTCACTATCAAGCCATTGATAAGCCAGTTTATGATTATAAGGAATCCACACGCAGTGCCGAAACTGTTCGGCAGGAACCACGCGATGTGATTATTTTAGAAGGCATTTTGATTCTTGATGATCCTCGTCTACGTGACTTAATGGATATAAAGGTCTACGTGGATACGGACGATGACATTCGGATCATTCGACGGATTCAACGTGATATAAATGAGCGCGGTCGAACATTGGACACTGTTATTAAACAGTATTTAGCAACGGTTAAACCAATGTATCACGAATTCGTGGAACCAACGAAGCGTTATGCTGATATCATCGTTCCAGAAGGCGGCGAAAACACGGTCGCCATTGATCTTCTGTCAACGAAGATTCGTGACATTTTGGCGCGTGACGGTAAGGATAACCTGTTTAAGCAGGCCAATCATAAAGAAGCATAAATAGTTCACCTTAAAACGGCAAAGACAGGAACTTTATCTGGTTTTGTCGTTTTTTGGTCCTTTAAGGTTGTGATTTACGTAATTCAGTCGGAGAATGTGCGTTTTTTTACAGGAAGCCGTTTACAAGGTGTAGATCACATGGTAACCTTGTGACTGTCGAAATTAGTTACAAAGGAGCCTCTAACTATGGCTGAAGAAAAAACATACCCAATGACTGAAGAGGGCAAAGCTAAACTAGAAAAAGAATTAGAAAATTTAAAAACAGTGACCCGTCCGCAAATTATTGAACGCATTAAGATTGCGCGTGGTTTCGGTGATTTGTCAGAAAACTCCGAATACGAATCTGCCAAAGATGAACAGTCTAACATTGAAAGCCGAATTTCATTGGTCGAAACAATGTTACACAATGCTGAAATTATTGACAGTAATGCAGTGGCTGCTGATGAAGTTTCAATTGGTAAATTGGTCAGCTTTAAGGAACTGCCTGATGAAGAACCTGAAAGTTACACCATTGTCGGTGCTGCCGAAGCTGACCCAATGAGTGGCAAGATTTCAAACGATTCGCCAATCGCTCGCAGTTTGATTGGTCACAAAGTTGGGGATGAAGTAGAAATTAAAATTCCTGCTGGGTCAATGAAGGTTTCAATTTTATCCGTTAAGAACGCTGAATAAGCTTTTAGTAGTGCTTAGCGTCATTAATAGTGAATAAGGCCTATCTCAGAGGCTGTGAAAAATCAGATTGTATCACCGTTTAGTCTTTATTGGTGATATTGCTTGGTGATTTCACAGCTTCTTTTGATTACCTTAAGGTAGCGTCCGCTGTTTGTCGTCATACCTTAAGTACGGTAAAATAATGAACAGGTTTACACCAATTAGTTAATTTTGAAAGGAACGACAACATGCCGATTATCAATGAACAAGATCATGATGCAATGACGCGCTACACAGAATTTGTGCGACGCGCACCCTTTACTTCAATTACACAGGATCCAGGTTGGGGAGAAATTAAGAACAACTGGGAACCGTTACATGTCACCCTTGAGAAGGATGGCAAGATTACAGCGGCGATGTCCATCTTAATGATTGCAAATGAAGACGGTGAAAAGCTCGCCTATTGTTCAAAGGGACCGGTTTGTGATCCAACGGATGTTGCGACTATCGATGCATTGGTAGCAGAAGCAGAGCCTACCTTACGAGAAAACAATGTGTATGTCTTGCGGATGGACCCTGAGGTTGTTTACGACGATGCACTAAACGATACGTTTAAACAACACGGTTACCAAGTAAGAAATCGTAATGTCGGCATACATGATACAATTCAGCCGCGGTTTAACATGGTGATGGATTTACAGGATAAAAGTATTGATGATGTGTTAATGACATTTCGGCCGAATACGCGTCACGATGTGCGTCACTCAATTAAGCCTGAATTAACGGTAGATTCTGGTAGCAGCATGGCGGAAATGGACCGATTCTATGCACTTTATGAGGCAATGAGTCACCGACAAGGAATCACTTACCGTCCGCGAGATTACTTTGACAGAATGGTAACGGCCTTTGAAGGCACTGATATTTTACGCATCTTCGTCGCCCATTCTGAAACACAAGATTTGGCCGGCTCATTAGCGTTTAAGTATGGTGATAAGCTCTGGTATATGTACGGTGGCAGTATTAATGAAGAGCCGAAGCTACTCGCGCCGTACCGAATTCAGTGGGCGATGATCAACGAAGCCGTTGATGCACATAAAGACCGTTATGATCTAGGTGGCGTCTTTGCACTAGACAAGAGTGATGGTTTGTGGCTGTTTAAGCACGGTTATGTGCGTGAAGCCACTGAATATATTGGCGAAATTGACAAAGTTTATGACGAACAGGCCTACCAAAAGTTTGTTAACCGTTAGTACTTGTGAAGGCTGTCACATCAACGTTTAACAGGAATGTATTCATTGGTTTTCCACTTTATTTGTGCTAAAGTATACGCATGAAAGCGAATTCATTAGAGTGGAGGCCCACGTATGCAAATTACAGTTACAGACGCTGCCAGCAAATGGTTTCAAGATGAAGTAGGTCTGAAACCAGGTGATGGGATGAAGTTTTACGGTAAGGTATATGGTAAAACACCGATTCATGATGGTTTTTCAATGGCAATGGTGCCGGATAAAGAACCTGACCGGCCAGTTGGTGAGACTGAAAAAGATGGGATTAAGTATTTTGTGAATTATGGAGATGCGTGGTTTTTCGCTGGTTACGATTTTGTCATTGATTTTGATGAGAAAAATGATGAACCTAAATATGAATATGTTGCGCAAGAACATGATTCACGGTTGAAGTAGGTTACTTGAGATTAAGTAATGCTGTTGATTAGCTTAAAATGATGAGTATTAAAAAGCGTTCTGCCTTTTCCAAACGGAAAAGCAGAACGCTTTTTAATGTTGATTGCTACAATAACGAACCAGTTAGACAGCTGGGACTCTTATTTGACAAGAACAGCGTTATTGTGGCGACGCTTTATCCATTCGCTAGCACCTAAGACAACGAGACTAACTAGCGAGATGAAAATACCTGCACCGAGGTGAGGTGTTCGATAACGAAGGGTAATGTGATGAGGACCGGGTGTAAGTCGTAACGCGATAAATTCATCGGCGATTGTATGTGTGCTGACACGATGACCGTCAACGAAGGCTTGCCAGCCGTCTTGAGCAGGGATGCTTGTCATCAATACCGGTTGTTTATAAGTAGCGATGACGTGTCCGCTAAGGTGTGTTTGCCCCCAATCCGTAACTTTAAGTGGGTGCTGTTGCAATTGCTTAATTCCCTCTTGGAATGCTTGCTGCGGCAATTGGTATAAAGTGACATTTTGAAGCCAGAGAGCATTTTTTTTAAGGACAAACGTGATTTTTTGTGGTTCATCCTTTTGTTGATTTGCGATATTGACTAAAACTGTATTTCTGAATGTTTGATACTGTGCCAGCGGTTGACCATTCAACAGCATTTTAACATTGTCCTTTTGCAAATTAGCACCAAGCGATAAATAGTAAGCGTCGTCGGTTTGCGGTGTGAAGGTTAATGTCATTTGCGCGGGTTTCCGCGGCTTTATTTTGGTCAGGGTAGATCCGGTGATATTGGTCAAGCGGTTTGTGTTGGTAAACGTTACACCGTTGAAATTAGCGGCGGTGAATAACTTCGTTTGAGATGATTGGCCTAATAAAGCATTCCACAACTGATTTTGATTAGTCATGGGATCATGAATAATTTGTTTGACGCCAAGTGTTTGTCTGGCCGCCATGAAGCCCATTCCTAAGCTATTAGGATTTTGATAAATAGTTGTTTGTGGCAATTGCTTGGTAGCCGAGTAGTCGTGAAGATCTGGCTTACGAGTTAATGTTGGTAAGTATTTGTATTCCGAATGATGACCAACGAGAGGAATGTCATTGACGCTCCAGAAATATTTCATATTCAGCAACGCGTCCATAAATTCGGTTCCGTTCGCATATGTGACGAAACCATCACCATCGGGATTACCTGTCAAGTCGTAGAATCCTGTTGTTTTACGCTCTAGTGTTGATCCGAAGTGTGAGCCACTGAAGTAATCTCCCTGCATGGGATCATCTTTTGTACGTTGAAAGGTGGTGCCAACACGGTATAAACCAGAATTCAAGTTTTTCGTCGCTTGGCTGGTCTGATCGAGAATGTTGGTATAAATTGCAAACTGGTTTTGCGGTACATAGCTAATTTTATTGAGTGATAAAACTGCATTAGTGCCCATGTCAGCGAGCGTCAGCAGCGGAATTAGATAGAGTAACCAGTGGAACCGGTGTGCTAATGGAGATAGGCAAATGAGTGCAATCAGCATCATCGCAGTTCCGGTGATAATTTGTCCTGTAGTGATGAAATTTAAATGGTGACTGTCTATAAAAACGTAGGTATCGGTTGCGACTAAAAGCAAGGTTGTAACGCCAATTGACCCCCAATTGAGGTGTCTTTCCGGACGCCACGTTATTGCTGCTAACCAAATAAGCCAGAAGCTGACGATAAATGAAAAACGATAAGGGTACCAAATTGGGAATTGTCCAGCATGCCATAATAAATTTAATGGCGTGAATGACACAGAGAGGACAAAGAAAATGGTGATGAGACCGGCTACTAGCTTAACCGACCAGTGAAATTTGCCTTCAATGAAAAAAGCAACAACTAGGATAAGAACGGCCGCGCCGACAAATAAATTAGGCTGTCCCTTAGGCATTTGAGCAAAATTAAAACCGCCTGGATAAAGTTTGCCCAACATTTTTAAAGGCGCATAATCCCATGTCCATTTAAATTTAGTGAGGGTGTAACTTGCCTTACTTAGCTGTAATGCGAAATATGTGGGGAGTAGGATAAATGCTGCGATGCCACCGGCTAATACGGATGCGCCGACGTACTGTAAGCCATTAATGAGCAGGCGATGCCATGATTGCCAATGCCAAACAACACTAAAGATGAAGTACAAAATGGTGAACAAACTAATCATGTAAGCCATGTAATAGTTCACGATGAAGGCAACTGCTAGCCAACTTACGTATGGCAACCAATGTTGTTGTTTGATGAGGCACTCAAGACCATAAACCACCAATGGCAAAACAATCAGTGCGTCTAACCACATAAGATTAAGCTGATTGGCAATGGTCCAACCAGACAACGCGTAGATGGTACCAAACATGGGTAACCGCCAACCAGATTGAATCTGCAACCGGTTTAATACCCAGCCCAGGCTGAGACCCGCACAACCGTATTTGGCAACGGTCATTATGAGAACGCCGGTTGAAAGGCCACCTTTGCTAAAGGGGAGCAGCAATAAGTTAAACGGGCTCATTAAATAGTAGGCCCATAAGCTGGTTGTTTCTCCGCCAAGGGCTTTGCTAAAACTATAAAAGAAACTACCAGGGTGATGTAGCAACGTATTCCTAAAGAACGCAAAAAAATCGATGTATTGTTGCCCCATGTCAACAGTTAATAAAGAACTACGGCCAAACGGTGCCATGCCACGGCTGGCAAAATAAATTAACATGAAAAGACTGGGCACAAGAAAGCTCAGTAATAATGGCCATGTTTTGTTGATGAAGTGTTTGATCATTGTTTTAGCGGATTCCTTTCTCTCAAAAAAAAGTAAAGTTTGCCTTGGCCACTTTAGCTTTTTGATAACTTCCTATACAATGATAGACGATACTTTTCGACTGGCAAAGTGCTTTGCCGAAATTTTACGTATATCGTGTTAAAAGATGTGCAATTATGAATTAGATAAGGATGGTTGAGGATTCAGTGTTTAATAAGTTTATTCAGCGCAGAAAAACGCAAACCAATCACGACGATCAAACGACGCGGATTCCGTTTCGGTTAAATTTACTGCTGGTCATTGTGTTTCTTTTGTTAGCAGCCTTGGCCTTTCAAATGGCTTATTTACAGTTGAAAAAAGGTTCAATGTTTAAGGCAGAAATTAACCGTACGGATAATACGATTGAAACTAACAATGTGCAACGTGGGATGATCTACGATTCAACAGGTAAAGTGCTGGTCGGCAACGAGGCCCATCAGGCCATTAGCTATACTAAAGGAATCAATGTTACCGCTGAAGATATGTACAAGGTGGCTAACAAGCTTGGCGATTATCTGACGGTGCCGACGAATACATTAACAGATCGTCAGGCAGCAATATATTATTTGGCGGATAGCAAACATAGTGCAGCGGTCACTGCTAAAATTCCTAAGGCTAGTTCTATGAGCACAACTGCTCTGCAGGCCGCTCAACAGGATTACGTGGCCAAACACAAGCCTGAACTATCTGACAGTCAGAAAAACGCTGCCACGATCTTCACCAAGATGAATGGTGCCTATGCCTTGTCCACGACTTACATTAAAGAGACGGACGTAACGCCCACGGAAGTGTCACAAATCGGTGAACACATGTCAGATATGCCTGGTGTGAAAACGGCAACCAGTTGGTCACGGTCGTACCCTGCAGGAAATTCCGTTAAGAGTTTCGTAGGGACTGTCACGACTGAAAAGCAAGGGTTGCCGGCTGACGAGGTTAATGAGTTGCTCTCACAGGGTTACTCACGTAACGATTCCGTTGGGTCGAGTTACTTGGAGAAAGCGTACGAGCCAATTCTTCGCGGAACTAAGTCCAGAACGTCTGTGGAAGTTAGCAATAATAGCAAAATCACCAAGGAAACCAAAGAATACGCTGGTGCCAAGGGCTCTAATTTGGTCTTGACGGTTAATTCTAAATTTCAGGATGATGTCCAAAAAGTCATTGATAAACGCTTGCCAAGTGGCACCTGTCAGGGTGCTTACGCAGTGGTCATGAATCCCCAAACGGGAGCTGTGCTAGCAATGGGCGGTGATTCCCGTGATCCAAACACTGGGAAAGTGACAACTGATGCATTAGGTGCAATCAATCAACCAATCGTTATGGGGTCTGTTGTTAAGCCCGCTATGTTGACCGGCGGTTTCGAGAGTGGCGCTATTACACCTTCGAACAATACACTGGTTGATCAACCGATTATTCTAACGGGGACGTCGAAAATCACAACTGACTGGAACCAAAACGGTGCTTTCCCGATGGATGCTGCACTGGCGCTAGAAGAATCCTCTAACTCATATGCCGTTCAAGTTGCGATGAAGATGGTTGGTTTCAAATATTCGCAAGGTGAATCCATCAATGGGTTACCAAGCACAATGTTCCAGACGCTTAGAAATAATTTCAGTCAGTATGGACTGGGTGTTAAGACGGGGATTGACCTACCAGGTGAGTCTGCGGGCTTAAAGGGGCTGTCTGGTCGCGCCAACATTGGGTCAGCCTTAGTTGAAGCATTTGGTAACTATGACGCGTACACAACGTTACAATTAGCTCAGTATGTGTCAACGCTGGCTAATGGTGGTTATCGGATGCAGCCATACTTAGTCTCACAAATTCGTGGAACTGACAAGAATGGTGGACTAGGAAATGTTGAATATCAGGCTCATCCAAAAGCATTGAACTACGTTTCAGCAAGTGCTGATGCCAAGAAGATTATTAAACAAGGGATGTGGCAAGTGGTTAACGGTTCCTCAGCACATAAAACTGGGGCTGAAGTGCTAACTAAATTGAAGCCTGGGATTGCTGCCAAAACGGGGACTGCCGAAACATTTGTTAACGGTAAGCAAACTGTTACTTCCAGTATCATTAGTTTTGCACCAACAGATAATCCACAAGTTGCTGTTGCTGTTGCGGTTCCCGGATTGCCGGAAGAAACTGCTTCATACCTTGTCAACCAGGATATTGCTGCTGACATTTATAATTTGTACTGGAAAGACATTCAAAGTTCTGACGGATTTAAATAGTCAATTGTCAGAAAATACTGGTCAACAATGAATAAAAATGATAAAATTGTTCGAGTTGAGGCGTCTTCGCCAATTTCAAGCAGAGTGGAGGGTTAAAGATGCGCGTACACATTACCTTAGAATGCACCGAATGTGGTCGGCAAACATACTTGTCATCAAAGAATCGGCGCAACAATCCAGACCGGATCGAATTAAACAAGTACTGCCCTCACGATCGCAAAGTCACTTTGCACCGTGAAACTAAGTAATGACTAATTAGCGCCTGGGAATTCCTCGGGCGCTTTTTTGTTTTCAATAGAAAATAATCGCAATCGTTATCCGCTGATGGAGGTGCATGATGCAAACAAAAGATGTAATCAGAAAAAACGTAATTAATGCATTGGACGAAATGGCGCCAGCGGATAAAGCGGCTGATAGCCAACAACTCATCGATGGGCTGGTTGGGAGTTCAATTTGGCAAGATGCTAAATCAATCGGCTTAACCATGAGCGCAGCAGTTGAGTTAGATACACGTCCGTTAATTGCTCAGGCATTGGCAGCGGGCAAACAGGTTAGTGTGCCTAAGACACTGCCACATCGTCAGATGACGTTCATTACTTTAGGGGCGGGTGTTTCTTTTGAGACATCTGCATTTGGCATTCAGGAGCCTGTTGGGGGTCAGAGCATTGACCCTAATCAGATGGACTTAATTGTCGTGCCCGGCGTTGCCTTTGCTGATGATGGCAGTCGCATTGGTTTTGGTGCTGGTTATTATGACCGTTATTTAGCCGCTTTTAAGGGTGAAACAGTTAGTTTAGCGCTGTCTCCCCAACGTTTCCGCAAACGAACGTGGACGGCCGATTCTTTTGATATAAAAATAAAACAAATTATTTCGCTCAAGGAGGTAAATTAATGAACGTTTGGCAACGCATACGGCGAGGGTCACCAGTAACAGTCGGGCTTATTATCATCAATGTGCTCGTTTTTTTGTGGATGCTGTTTGAGTTTGGCATTCAGGGCATTTCATTAGCGAGTCCATTTTCCGTTCAATCGCTTGACGAATCAGGCGCGTTGTCTGGCACGGCTGTGCAGGCTGGTGAATGGTGGCGATTAATTACGCCGATGTTTATTCACGTGACGTTTGAACACATTGCACTGAATATGATTACGCTTTATTTTTTGGGTCGTTACGTGGAGATGACGTTTGGTCACTGGCGCACGTTGGTTATTTACTTGGTCAGTGGTTTTACCGGTAATGTCTGGAGTATGTTCTTTCATCCGGAAGGGCTGTCTGCAGGTGCAAGTACAGCCATTTTTGGTCTGTTTGGTGCGTTTATCGCATTAGATGTCATTGAACAAAATAATCCCGCAATTCATGCAATTGCTCGGCAGTTTTCCATTTTAGTGGTCGTTAACTTGGTGTTTGATATCTTTGCAGTTGGCATTGATATTTGGGGGCACATTGGTGGGTTGATTGGCGGAATTGCTGTGGCCTTTTTGTTGAGTGTTCCAAAGCGTTATAACAATCCGGCTGTTTCACGCTGGTTGCGCGTGGTTGGACTAATTGGTGTAGTTGTCGCAAACTTTGGGCTCATTCGTTTGTTTTAATCTGGATGAGTTGAAATCGTCAAAAGTGAGGCAGAATTTATGTATCGTGACAATCCGAAATCATTACGGACGTTGTACGATGTTCAACAGGTGTTAAAAGCATTCGGTATTTATGTCTATGTGGGCAAACGGATGTGGGATATTGAGGTCATGGCGCTGGAGTTGGATAATTTATATCGAATGAACGCCATTGATAAACCAACGTGGTTACAAGCAAAAGTGGTGTTGACACATGAACACCGAATTGAAGAGCAAAAATCAAAAAAGACTAATGAGCACTAGGCACTGTTTGAACAAATGTGTACAATGTGAGTATTGAGTTTAGAAGATGGAGGGATTGTTTGTGTTAGTTGCGGCTTCTGTAGGAGAAATAATTTTTGACGTTGTTGGCCTGTTAATCGTGTTTGGTTGGATCGGATGGCGTGTTTATTTAGTTTTCAAGCGTCGACAAGTTTCCACGTTGTTAACGCAGGAAGAATTTCAGGCAGGAATGCGTAAGGCACAAATTATCGATGTTCGTGAAAAAAAGGACTTTGATTCTGGACACATTCTTGGCGCCCGCAGTGTGCCTTATTCAACCTTTAGTCAACGTTATAAAGAAATTCGTGATGACTTACCGGTTTACCTTTACGATGAAGGTAAGGCGTTGAGCACACGGGCAGCCCTTCGTTTAGCTCGCAATGGTTACAAACAGATTTTTATCTTGACGGATGGTTATGGCCACTGGGAAGGTAAAACGAAAGCTAGCAAGTATTAGATTTGGTGTTTTGAAGTTATTAAAAAATCGGTATCCATCATGAATTCAAACGAATACATGATGGATACCGATTTTTTGTGTAAAATAAATTGGAATATGCGAAACTACTAGTTGAGGTGAGATGAACGGGATTTACGGACAGCCCGTCGACGATTGTCATCCACGCGTTGCTCTTCGTCCTCAATGGGTGAAACAACGGTTTTGTGGAATGAAAAAACGCCAGCGGCTACAGCACCAATCGTTGCTAATGTGCCTAACAAAAATCCTTGTGTAAATTTCTTCATGGTTTGACCTCCTCAATTTTTTATAATAATCAAGATGCGATTTAAACTACACGTTTATTATGTCTTTTTTTAACCGTAACGTCCAGTGAAAGGGGGTACATTTCGGTGACACTGATTATTGCTCATCGCGGTCT
Source organism: Furfurilactobacillus rossiae DSM 15814 (assembly GCF_000428925.1). Classification (GTDB taxonomy): domain Bacteria; phylum Bacillota; class Bacilli; order Lactobacillales; family Lactobacillaceae; genus Furfurilactobacillus; species Furfurilactobacillus rossiae. The sequence continues at coordinate 155,415 of NZ_AUAW01000001.1, forward strand.
TGCCCGTCAACGTCCTGAAAATACAATGGCTGCGTTTAAAGCAGCCTTGAGCTGTGGTGCTGATGGCCTCGAAACTGATGTTCAGGAAACGGCAGATCACGAGTTGGTTTTGTGTCATGACAGTCGTGTTGATCGGACAACAAATGGCACTGGTGAAATTAGTCGGCTACGGTTGACGACAATTCAACAATTAGACGCAGGCTGGCGGTTCTACGGCCATAAATCTGACATTAGAATACCGACATTGGTCGAACTCTTGGATTATTTAGAAGAACAAGCTTTTCACGGCGTTCTCAATTTAGAAATTAAGGCTCAAAAAAATGACGGTGTATTGTTGGCACAACATTTAGCCGACGTGTTAGCCAGTTTTCCGACGTTACTGCCGGTCATAGTGGTGTCTAGTTTTAGCCACCAGTTACTAGCAGTTTTCCATCACGCCTTGCCCGTCGTTGAAACAGCGCTACTCACGCGTTGGCCAACGCCAGTTGTGAGACTTGCTCATTGTGGTGAGTCAGTAACCAGCGTGCACCTTAAGTGGTGGTGGCTGTTTATGGATAAGAGATGGATTTTCAATAATCGGGCCATCGTTAGAGTATGGACGGTTAATCGACCATCATTGATCAAAAAATGTTTCCAGTTAGGCGTGACCGCCGTTATTACGGATGAAGTTAAGCTTGCGCAAATGTTACGATCAGTTTATGCGACAAATGAATTTCCAAAAAGTGAATCAAAGGAAAATAAAAAATGAAACCAAAGGTATTAATGATTGTTGGTCCAACGGCTGTAGGTAAAACTGATTTATCCATCACACTGGCGAAAAAATTTGACGGGGAAATCATTTCCGGAGATTCAATGCAGGTTTACCGTCATCTGGACATCGGCACGGCTAAGGTGACTGCTGAAGAACGCCAAGGGATACCACACTTTTTGATTAATGAATGTGACGTTCAGGATTCTTTCACGGTAGCAATGTTTGTTGAACGAGCCACCACGCTTATCTCAGAAATCACTGCGCGCGGTCATCTGCCAATGATTGTTGGCGGAACCGGTTTTTATTTACAAGCATTACTAACTGGGCTCCAACTTGGAACACCGGCAAACCAGAAATTTCGTGATCATTGGCAGACATTGGCTGTTGAACATGGCAATCAGTGGGTTTGGGACCAGCTCAAACAGCAGGATGAAATCGCGGCCGCCAAGATTCCTGCCGGCAATGTCCGTCGTGTGATCCGGGCACTGGAAGTCTTTGAGACAACTGGAAAATCCATTGAGGTTCAAACAGATCATCCGAATCGCTATGACGCGTTCATCGTTGGGTTAAACACGGACCGAGCGGTATTGTATGAACGGATTAATACACGGGTTGATTTAATGTTAAAGGCTGGCTTATTAGATGAGGCGCACTGGCTTTTTGAACAGGGCGGTGAAAACCTGCAGGCTGGCCGCGGCATCGGCTATAAAGAACTGTTTGCCTATTTTCGAAAAACAGAATCGCTAGATCAGGCGGTGACCACGTTGAAGCAAAACTCTCGTCATTATGCCAAACGGCAATTAACATGGTTCCGTCATCAATTACCAGTTAACTGGTATGATTTGATCCAGCAGCCTGAGAAACTTGAGGCTATAGAAAGACAGACACAAGTGTGGCTGGCAAACAAAAATAACTGATTGCGCAAGACTGATATGCCTAAATTTTGTTATTTTTAAATTAAAGTCAATCTTCCATGTCAGAACTTATGACATGAAAGATTGACTTTAATACTTTGCGGTGGGATGATGCAGTTGTTCAAATGTTTGTGAGTTTTTGGGAGGCTGACTGATGGCGGAAAAACAGTTGCGTCGGTCATTGGCAATTTTACCGATGAGTACGGTAATGGCGCTGACTGATCTTTCAGCACGACAGATCCGGTATTATGAAACGCAGTCGTTGGTTCATCCGGCACGAAATGAGGGTAATCGTCGGCGTTATTCATTGAATGATGTGGATCGTTTGCTAGAAGTGAAGGATGGTCTGGCAAGCGGGATGGACTTTGCGACAATGCGGCGTTTGTATGCAAAGACACATCAAGTTGAGTCTACACAATTGGAATCGAAACGGTTGTCAGACGAACGTGCACGTCATTTACTTGAGGCTGAAATGCAACAGTTAGCAGGGATGCGACCACCACAGTCTGGTCTTCAGCAACACTTATAAGTGCTTTTCTTTAGAAACAACAGTTGGCAATTGAGGTTAGTCGAAAGGATAGGCAGGAACATGGCAAAGAAGACATACACGAAGGATGAAATTCGTGAATTGGTTAAGACGGAGCACGTGGAATTTTTACGATTAATGTTTACTGATCTGATGGGTTCAATTAAGAACGTTGAAGTGCCGACGAGTCAATTGGACAAGTTGTTAGATAACAAGTTAATGTTTGACGGTTCATCCATCGATGGCTTCGTCAGAATTGAAGAAAGTGATATGTATCTTCACCCAGACCTGTCGACGTGGATGGTTTTTCCGTGGGGTAGTGAACATGGTCGGGTAGCCCGAGTGATTTGTGAAGTTTATACGACGGATGGAAAACCATTCGAAGGTGACCCGCGTAACAACTTGATTCGTGTCGTTGATGAGATGAAGGCCGCTGGTTTTACGTCTTTCAACATTGGCCCGGAACCAGAATTCTTCCTGTTTAAGATGGATGAAAATGGCGAACCAACATTGAAACTGAATGACAAGGGCAGCTATTTTGATTTGGCACCAATGGACCTTGGTGAGAATTGCCGTCGTGACATTGCCCTTGAACTCGAAAAAATGGGCTTTGAAGTAGAAGCTGCCCATCATGAAGTTGCGCCTGGCCAGCATGAAATCGACTTTAAGTATGCTGATGCACTGGAGGCGGCCGACAATATTCAGACCTTTAAACTAGTAGTTAAAACAATTGCTAGAAAATACGGACTATTTGCCACCTTTATGCCCAAGCCACTTGAAGGTATCAATGGGTCAGGCATGCATATGAATATGTCACTATCAACCGCTAAGGGCAATGCGTTTTACGATGCTGATGGGGAATTGCAACTCAGCGAAACCGCTTATCATTTTCTTGGTGGCCTGCTGGCTCATGCCCGTAATTTAACTGCTGTTGTAAATCCAATCGTGAACTCCTACAAACGTCTGGTGCCAGGTTTCGAAGCCCCAGTTTATGTGGCCTGGTCAGGTTCCAACCGTTCACCACTGGTTCGTGTGCCTAGTGCACGTGGCAATTCGACACGCTTAGAGTTGCGTTCAGTTGATCCTGCTGCCAATCCATATCTTGCCATAGCTGCGATGTTGGAAGCCGGCTTGGATGGCATTCGTAATGGTATCACACCAAATGATTCTGTCGATCGCAACATCTATTCGATGGACGAAAAAGAGCGTGATACTAACCACATTAGTAATTTGCCAGACAATTTACACAATGCAACGAAAGCCTTGCAAAGTGATCCCGTTATGAAGGCGGCTTTAGGCGATCATTTATTCCAAAGCTTTATTGAAGCCAAAAAGCTGGAATGGGCATCGTATCGTCAGTCTGTCACTAAGTGGGAACGTGATCAGTATCTGGAACAATATTAATATTTGAGGGCTGTTTCTTGGAGTGGCAATGTGCGCTTCGGTTTAGGCTGGTCAGTCATCAAGTTATAGTAAAATAAATAAATATGTAACCGTGATGAATAGCGTCGTTTTTTAGTTGAAATGCGACTGCGGGTATTCATCACGGCTTTTTGTCTAAAAAATTCTAAATTTAAATGTTAAGAAAACGTTTGCAACACTGCCGGGGCGATTGTCGACATGATGGCAGTAGTGTACGATATAAGTGTATGAATCTAGTGAACAAGGGGTAAGACGGCATGGATAATCCACAAACTAAAAAAGTCGGATCACGTAATGTACGTCCTGAGTTGTCTGGTAAACTCGGACAAAAGTCACGTTATTTGGATGAATTAACCGGCGCCATTAATGATTTTAATGATCGTCGGGTCTACGAATTAGTTGACCCACAACGTTACAACACGTTGATTAGGGGCAATAAACAAACGGAAGGCAACCAATTAGCACGTTTGGTCGATGATATACACCCTGAACTCAGCCATTATTTGAGTGCGGAGCTTATTGCTTATTTGAAGCACACATACCCATTCTTTTATTTTGAAGAACCGGAGAACGGCAAATTCAATGTATTCTTTGGGAACTGGTGGGATCGTCGCCAGTTTGGTGAATTAGACGTTTTAAACGCACAATTCATTTTTGACAGCGAAGAGTATGAAAAACTGACACAGTCGTTTGCACTTGAATCAGAGGGCAAAAACTACAATTCGGATCGCATCAAAGACATCGCTCGGCAAAGTCAAGAATTGCAGGAACTGGTCAAGAACCAAGAACAACGCGATTTGCAAAAAGAAAAATTACGTTCACAACTTAAAGAAGTTGGGGAATCGCGCACATTGTTTAACGGCGGTCATTCGAAGGCGGAACGTCAAGATATTTTGGATCAGTTAACCAAGTTAGCTGATGAGGATGATCAGGCAAACAACGCTTATAAAGGGATGAAAGCCAACGAAGATGAGTCGTTAGTTTTGTCCAAGGAAGACACGATTCTAAGCTACGAAAAGCAAGCAATTCGCAAAGTGTTTGGTGATTTTGCCACGTTTAAAGATCGTAATGCTAGCTTATATGTTGACTATATCAGTCATCTAATTGGTCGAGCAATTGAAGCGGGACAAGCTGACCCGGATGAAAAAATGCCATCCAGTGAAATTCGTTCTCAGGATAGTGCACTTGCTGCTAACGCAGAGAGCGCAAGCAATTCAGCAACTAGTGAGGTGACTTCAGATGACAAGTGATGATAAAAGAGATTTGACGTCAGCTAGTGCTGAATCTACTGAAGCAAGCACGGCCAAAGACGTCCATTCTGATCAGACTGCATCAACTGCAACTAAGCAGCAACAATCTTCCAGGACTGATTCGGCAGTAGCCACAGATTCCGAAGCTGCCAGTGCGACAAAAAAAGAAGCTGAGTCTGGCACCAGTAAAGAGAAAAAGTTAGATACGTTAACGCCAAGTCAACGTTTTAGAATCTACAACAACAACATAAAAGATGGTTTGCAAAACGGCATTCAGTTCACTAAGTACTTGGATCAACTGACTGAGACTCAAGACACTGATGAGTTGTTAGATTCGGCTACACATTTATTTGATTTTAAAATGGATACCGCGTTTGTAACCTTTCCACACCAATACACAGCTTCTGACTATTATTTACTCTTTATGAGTCGTTTGCTGGAGATTCACGAAGAAAAAGGATTAATTCTTACTAGTGCGGCTGATCATGAAGAACTAAGCGTTACGTTTGACGCGTTAGGCACACAACCTGACTTTAAGTTTGTATTGGTTGGCGGTCGCAATGGAGGTGCCTTCTTCACAGACAAGGCTTCCGGTCTCCACTTGTTCTATATGAACTTGGAACGTCAGCAAATCCGTTTTAACAGCAAGGCATTTACTGACCTATTTGCGGTGGCGTTAGCTGACCAATCGGCAGACAAGAAGATGGCTGCTATTGATACGCTCATTACGTTTGCCAAGGATTTGCAGCGTGATTATCACTTTACGGCTGACTATAACTTGTTAGAAACTGATAATAATGCGGAGTATCAAACGAAACATCCAGCATTGCCAGCAGGCACAGTGGACAAGCTCTTCGTGGCCTCGGCTGACAGTCATTATATGCTGCAAAATGCCCCCGCAGGCAATGGCGCTATCATTGACTTAGAAGATGATCTTGTCTTTGGCATTGCGGACGCTGGCACGCAGACGGCACCTAAGTGGGTCATCACCACGACGGATCCTAAGAACCAAATTTCTTTGATGGCAGTGTTGTTGAACTATGATTTCATTCGTCAATGGTACTTAGCTAATCGCGATGATTTAGAGATTCAGTCCGATCCGTTAATTTTTGCTTAATAGACAGGTTAGGGGAATTACAATGTTAGATTTAGCGATGCTCTTGCGGGAATGCATTGAGTTTGATCAACAAGTACATGATGCAAAGCAATTACATTGGTCGCGTGGGGATAGTCTACAGAACGCATATTTAGCCTTAGACGTCGAGCTGGCCGAGATTGCGAATACGAGTGAATGGTTTAAGGTGTGGAAAACGCATCGCGGCAAAAGTAATCCTGGTCAAACATCCCATCAGACGCTGTTAGAAGAATATGTCGATGCATTGGATTTCTTCTTGTTGATTTTCCATAAACAGCAATGGACGCATTTAACAGTCTTAACGCCTGACGAATTGACTAAGCTGACAAAGGGACCGGATCTTAATCTAACCAAGACCTATTTGGCCATTAACAGTATGATTTTATCCAGTCTAAAAGAACATCGTCAGGGCGATTTTGGCCATGCGTGGCACTTGTTCTTAACAATGGGTTTGCGTGGTTTTGGTTTCACACAAGATGAAATTCAGGAAGCTTATCAAGCAAAGCGCGAGAAAAATTTAAAACGTCAGGCTAATGGCTATTAGTCTTTTCGTGATAATATAGCAATCAAAATAAGGCTTAACGTTTGGGCTGTAAACCCAACGTTAAGCCTTATTTTGTGTTCGTTAGCACACTTACCAGTTATTAGTTTGACGAGCCAATAATTGCGGATCTGAATAGAAAAAGTTGGTAAACGTAACTGTTTTTGGAGAACCAGCGCTCACAAGTGAAATCATTTTATGAACTGATCCTGTCATATAATGTGGTGTATAAATCATGCCTTCAATGAGCCAATTTTTGATTAAACCAACATAAGCAGAAACAGTAAAGGCAATTTGAATGTTGATTGGTACGCCGATGTCAGCAAACGCCGGTTTCATCTGATCATAGAAACGATTTAGATAGCCAGTCATTCGGGCATATAATTCATGTTCAAATAACCCATTTTCCTGTGTATTCAACAAAACGTTGAACATCTGAGCGTCTTTTTCAATGTAATTAAAGGCGTTGTTTAAGTAAAAGACATTGACTGCATGACCGTTCAGAAAGGCGTAATGCTCTGGTAAACTGTCAGTGCCGTCATCAATGACGGCATCAAAAAAGTCATCCAAAATTTCGGTCATGGCACGTGAAATGAAATCTCGCTTGTCTTTATAATGTAAATAAAATGTTCCTCGAGTAATGTGCGCAGTTTCAGTGATCTTTTGAACACTGATATTTTCAATTTTGTATTGTTGCATCAGACTGATTAGGGCAGTTTTTAGACTTGACCGCGTTTTAATCACCCGAGGGTCCAAATGTTTAACCATGATGCACCCCCAAGTTGTTCAATTTATTAGACAGCACTCTGATAAATGTTTACAAAGCCTATTATATAAGAAATGAAAGCGCTTCGTCAACAGATAAAGGGACTATATTACACATTCTTGCAAGCGAATACATTTGTGCAGTATAGTAATCTTTTAGCTTAGTGTTCTACGATCAGCGGATGTGTATTTATAAAAAAGAATTTTGTCCTTTTCATTGCGGTTCTAACTGTGCTACACTGTTTTAGTCCCGAACTTATCCGTTTGGGATCATTCCAGGCGGTCACTTCGGTGATCGTCTTTATTTTTGTGTCAGCACTATACGCGACTGAATTTAGTCTTAACTACTAAGAAAATGTGTTCAGAAACGACTGGTGGCTTGGCAATTATATTGAGTAATTTTCTAAACTTAAATTGACACTGTCGATTCCGTTTTTTATACTAATAAGGTTAAGTTTCGCAACAGTAGCTCAGTTGGATAGAGCATCGGTCTTCTAAACCGAGGGTCGTGGGTTCGAACCCCACCTGTTGCATTTTTGTATCATCGGTTTTATCGCTAACTGATAAGCGACGAATGGTATAAGTATAGTTTTTCGTTTTAAAATAAGCTGCTAAATTTGGCTAAAGTACAAACAGGGATTGCTCTCAACAGCAATTCTTTTTTTTGGCCTCGTATTCAAGAAAACAATTGTTTTTAATTTTGGGGACATAGGTCAGCACTTTTCTTGATTTCTATTTTGAGCCCTAAAGGAACTTTAAAAATAAGTCGCTGAGTTCCAGTCAAGGCGTCTTTTTTGGTACAATGAATCTAGTTTGAAGTTCGCTTATTGAGGAGTGTTCACATGTGGAAGAAAATTGTGGCAACATTTGCCGTTTTAGGGTTACTGATTACATTAACGGCTTGTGGTCAAAAAAGTTATGCTGGCGTTCAGGTTTCGGAGAAAAAGTACGAACGGGTCCAATCAGAAAATGACGACATCAAAACATTGGTAACGGCGCTACAAAAGTTTCGTTATGACGATGATAAAAGTGCTAACACCGTGTATAAAGCTGCTGATAAGCTGAATCAGGAATTACGTCCTGGCCTTAGTGAAGCGCAGAAAAGCCAATTAGGGGTTGCTCTAGGGGATGGCGCAACAGGTGTGAAGGGCATTGTCAAAGCAGCTGTTAGCAAGCAATACAATTTTGACGATGAGGTGGCATCTCAATTTCATGCTAATTTCCGAATCGTTTTTGATCTAGCTTCATTCTCAATTGGTAATTCGGCTCAGCAACGTAGCAAGATTGAAACACAGATGCGCAAAGACACCAATGCGGACACAGAACTCTATAAGATCGGTACGCAGGAATAACCGTTTATTAACGATTTGGTAAAAGATGACATAAATCTCTTAAGAAGACTTAAAAATTGAATATGAGCATCTGTGATTGATAAACTGGAAACAGTTACTTAATCAAGTTAAGGGAGGTTTTTAGATGGTTGCCGTATTGATTTTATCCATTGTCTTAATCGGAAGTGGCGTGTGGGAATTGATGGGTCGTTCGTCAGCATCACATCTGTCAACTAACCGTACAACCGCTCAACCAGATCATCGTCAGCATTAGTTGTGTTTGAAAAATCGACTATTAGCTCTTTAACGTAGTGTGAAACCAGTGTGTTTCCACTGCTTTTTTTGTTACAATTACCAATGACTGAGATGTTTTCCAGAAAAAGGTCTTGAAGCATTTGACGCACCGGGCGTTCTCTGGTAAACTCTTACTGTTGTATTTGTGGACTTCCCACACTGCAACCGCGCAAAATAAGTTTTAAGTTTTCATCTGTCTAGGCAGTGAAACGCTTATCTTTGGCGAGTCTAAGAAACTTTTAAGGAGGTGCACAACGTGTACGCAATTATTAAAACTGGTGGTAAGCAATACAAGGTTGAAAAGGGTTCACCTATCTTTGTTGAAAAGCTTGATGCAAAGGAAGGCGACAAAGTTACCTTTGACGAAGTTGTGTTAGTTGCTAGCCGTTCCATTAAGATTGGAACACCATATGTTGATGGTGCTTCAGTTACTGGAACTGTTGAAAAGCAAGGCAAAGAAAAGAAAGTTGTTACTTTCAAGTACAAGCCTAAGAAGAACCAACACACTAAGACAGGTCACCGTCAACCCTATACGCGTGTCATGATTGATGAAATTGCTGGCGCAACTTCATCAAAGAGCGCTGACGCAGATAAGTAAACAACTACGAAACCACGCTAAGCTATTATGATTAAAGTTGATATTTCGAGAAATGCTAAGCGCCAACCGGTTCGGTTTGTTATGACTGGCCATGCAGGTGCTGGTGATTATGGTGAAGATATTGTTTGTGCGGCAGCCTCCGTGCTGGCGATTACCACTGTTAACGCATTGGATGAAATTGCCGGGGTCCACCCAACGATTTCATCTGATGATGACAATGGTGGCTTCTTGGAAGTGGTTATCAATGATCGCAATCAAGCAGCTGAAACAATTTTAGCCACATTTATTTTAGGCATGACGCAAGTTGCACAGAAATACACTCAATTCGTTACGATTAGTGATGGTCACATTAACTAATGGAGGTGTAACCACATGTTATTGGATATGAACTTACAATTTTTCGCTCACCATAAGGGGGGCGGATCTACTGCCAACGGTCGTGACTCTGCTGGTCGTCGTTTAGGTACTAAACGTGCCGACGGTCAAAAGATCAACGCTGGTTCCATCATCTACCGTCAACGCGGAACTCACATTCTGCCAGGTATGAATGTTGGTCGTGGTGGTGATGACACACTGTTTGCTTTGACAGATGGTGTCGTTAAGTTTGAACGTAAAGGTAAGGATCGCCGTCAGGTGTCCGTTTACCCTGCCGCTGAAGCAGCAGAATAACAATCGATCAATAAACGGGCATAATGTTAAGGCATTGTGGCCGTTTTTTGTTTGATTTAATTAGTGATGAGGAGCGATAACATGGGACAAGAACGAATTGCTAAGGTTCAAGGCGTTTTGGATCAGTTGCATTTAGATGCTTTTTTGGTCACGGATGAGTTTAATCTGCACTATTTAACAGGTTTTGCTAATGTTGGTGGTGACGGATGTTTATTAATTACTGGCAATCAGTCTTTTATGATTACCGATGCTCGGTATGAAACAGAAATGAAAGCTGAATTAGATCCACAAATCACATTAATGATTACGCGTGACTATTATGGAACAGTTGTTAAGCTAGCTGGTGACCAAAATCTTAGTGTGATTGGTTTTGAAGACACATTACCCTATGCTATTTGGTCTATGCTAGATGAGCAACTTGCCGCTGATTTTGTTGGACTGCATGCAGTGGTTGATCATTTGCGAGAAATTAAAGATGCCAACGAAATTGCTAAGTTACGTCGTGCGATTCGTTTGTCATGTGAAGGTTATGATGCGCTGTTGCCAAATGTTCACGTTGGCATGACGGAAATTGAAGTGGCCAATAAATTGGATGCTTGGATGCGCGCGCATGGTTCGACCGGGCCTTCGTTTGATACAATTGTTGCCAGTGGTTATCGTTCCGCAGAACCGCATGGGTCAGCCACAACAAAGAAACTGGCTAAGGGCGAGTTAGTTACTGTTGACTTTGGCTTCTACTTTGATGACTACACGTCTGACATCACACGCACATTTGCGTTAGGGCAACCAGATCCCGAGTTAGTGGATATTTATAATCTAACTAAGACAGCTAACCAAGCTGTTATTGATGCAATCAAGCCTGGCGCAACCGGCGCTCAATTGGATGCTGCAGGTCGCGATTTGATTAAGGCGGCCGGGTATGGTGCCGAGTTTAATCACGGTATGGGGCATGGCATTGGCCTAAATATTCACGAAGAACCCCAAGTTTACGGACCAAGAATTCCATACGCTATTCAGGCTAATCAGGTAATCACTGTTGAACCAGGGATCTATCTGCCAAACCTTGGCGGGGTTAGGTTGGAAGATGATGTTTTAGTAACAGAAAAAGGTGCTGAGGTGTTAACGACCTCTTCCAAGGACCTAAAGATTTTGTAGTCGTTTAAAACTGCCAACTATTGCAACGACGGGATGCGTTACTGTATACTGAACAAGAATGAATTTTAACAAGTGTCATATTGAGCGCGTTTTGTGTGCCCAATATGCCTTTAGGAGGAACAATTATGTCAATCTCTACTGCAGACTTTAAGAATGGTCTGACGATTGAAGTTGATCACGCTATTTGGCGGATCGTTGAATTTCAGCATGTTAAGCCCGGTAAGGGTGGCGCCTTTGTGCGTTCAAAGTTAAAGAATTTACGGACAGGTGCCGTTCAAGAAAAGACTTTCCGCGCCGGTGCAAAGATGGAATTGGCTGAAATCAGTCAAGCCACTATGCAATATTTGTACAACGATGGTTCAAACTACGTCTTTATGAACACTGAAACCTATGACCAAGTTTCAATTCCAAATGAACAGATGAAGAATGCTGCTAAGTACCTGTTGGAAAACATGGAAGTTAGCGTAACCTCATTTGGTAACGAAATCTTGGGTGTTGAAGTACCAAATACGGTTACTTTAACGGTTAAGGAAACTGAACCCGGCATTCGTGGCGATACTGCTACTGGTGGCTCAAAGCCAGCAACAATGGAAACTGGTTTAGTTGTTCAAGTGCCATTCTTCGTGAATGCAGATGATAAGCTGATCATCAACACACAAGACGGTTCTTACGTTTCAAGAGCTTAGTTTGGATTGGAGGCCATTATGCCTGAAGTCAATAACATTACCTTAAATCAACCGGCTGATGCATTAGGTAGCATTGAAATTGCATCGGATGTTCTGGAGATTATCGTTGGTGTTGCGGCTAGCCAAGTAGACGGTGTCAACCGGATGCGTGGTACGATTGCGAATAATGTTTCGGAGTTGTTTGGCCGTACTGAACACAGCAAAGGTGTCAAACTGAGCGTTAACGATGGCGAGATTTCTGCTGACGTCTTTGTCTACCTAGACTATGGTGTTAATGTGCCTAAGGTAGCCTTGGAAATGCAGGATAAGGTCAAACAACAAGTTACTTTGATGACGGAACTACCAATGGGTGAGGTCAATGTCCACATCGTTGGTATCGTTCCGGAAAAGAATGATTCTGATATTGATCCAGATGACATTTTTGGTGACCGCGCCGCTGCCGCTGGTGACGACGAACAAACGACCAGCAAAGATGGTGACTTGTAGTGAGCTTAAATAGACATCAGATTAGAAAAATTGCATTTCAAGTGTTGTTTGCAAAACATATGAATGCAGATGCGAATGTGGAAGATCTGTATCGTCAATTAATTCCTAGTCAATCAGATCAACCTACTGTGGTGCCTGAGTATTTAGTCACATTGGTAAATGGTGTGACTGAAAAGGAAGCTGAACTTGACGAACAGATTAGTCCGTTGTTAGCAAACAAGTGGTCCATTTCTCGATTGGCCAATCCTGATTTAATTATTTTGAGATTGGGTCTGTATGAGATGGAGTACTCTGCTGAAGTTCCCACACGTGTTGCCCTTAATGAAGCCTTGGAATTGGCAAAAGAATTTTCTGATGACAATTCACGACGATTCATTAACGGGGTTTTATCAAAGCTTTTTGATAAAGCAGATGCTTCTTCTGCGGAATAAAGTTGAATAACGATGTCATTAATTGAGACCATGAGGTCTGAATTAATGGCATCTTTTTTGTACTTCTTCGCTAATTTCTCAATGAAAATGCGTATGTAATGAGTATCTAAAACACACAGTGAATGTGTTAAAATTATTCAGTATGAACGAATAAAAGTGTGAATTTAAAAAGTTAGGGGCAGTTTTATGACAGCAATAAAAATTGATGGTCGTGCGACCGCTAAAAAAATAAATGCGCAGTCTGCTGAGCAAACACGGAAGTTGACGCAAAAAGGTGTCATTCCGGGATTAGCTGTCATTATGGTGGGAGATGATCCTGCCAGTGCCATTTACGTTAGAAATAAGGAACGCAAGGCTGCCAAGTTGCAGTTTAATTCTGTTGTGAAGCATCTGCCGGCCGATGCTTCACAAGCCGAGGTCATTGCCCTAGTCCAGCGCTACAATGAGGATCCGCAAATTCATGCGATCTTGGTTCAATCACCATTGCCTAGTCATCTTGATGAGGAAGCAGTGGTGATGGCGATTGATCCACGCAAAGATGTTGACGGTCTGCATCCCGAAAACTTGGGTCAATTGTTTGCTCAGGTTGGTGAGGACTTTCCTGTTGCGTGCACGCCGAAGGGGATCATGACGCTGCTTTCTCAATATCAGATTTCACTACCAGGTAAACGCGTCGTGATGGTCGGACGAAGTCGATTAGTTGGCAAGCCACTATTGGCATTGCTTAATAACGCTAACGCCACAGTAACATTGGCTCATCGGCATACAACAGATTTGGCGGAGCTAACCCGTTCTGCGGATATTGTCATTGTGGCGGTTGGACAGGCTGATTTAATTACTCGTGAAATGATTAAGCCGGGCGCCGTCGTCATTGATGTGGGCATGAATCGTGACGCAAGTGGTCAACTCACTGGTGATGTTGCAAAGGATGTTGAGGACGTTGCTGGTTATTTAACACCTGTGCCTGGTGGTGTTGGTCCGATGACGATTGCGACTTTAATGCAACAAACGATTCAGTTAGCGGCATGGCAAACCGGACAAGTGGTGGATTAAATGGCAGATCGTGAAGATTATCTATCAGTTACAACGTTGACACGTTACCTTAAACGAAAATTTGATGCTGATCCTTACCTTGGTCGTGTGTATCTAACAGGAGAAATTTCCAATTTTCGTCCGCGACCGAACGCCCATCAATATTTCAGTTTGAAAGATGACCATGCCAAAATTAATGCAATTATGTTTAAATCCGCTTTTGCAAAAGTGAAATTTCAACCTGAAGAAGGTATGAAAGTTCTTGTGACCGGGCGGATTTCGCTGTACGAGCCATCCGGTAGTTATCAGATTTATGTAGAGCGAATGGAACCAGATGGTGTCGGTGCCTTGTACCAAGCTTATGAGCAATTAAAGCGTAAGCTAGCCAGTGAGGGCTTGTTCGAGCGTCGTCAACGGCCGTTGGTTAAGTACCCAAAGCGTATTGCGGTTATTACTAGTCCATCTGGGGCTGTCATTCGTGATATCATTACAACTACCCGTCGACGTTATCCCATTGTCCAGCTAGTGTTGTTTCCAGCGCTAGTTCAGGGTGATGCAGCGGCAGATGATATTGTCCGACGCATTCAACAGGTGAATGAACTTGGCACATTTGACACCCTGATTATTGGTCGTGGTGGTGGTTCTATAGAAGATTTGTGGCCATTCAACGAGGAAAGCGTAGCTCGCGCAATTGCGGCTAGCGAAATCCCTGTCGTCTCGTCAGTGGGCCATGAAACGGATACGACAATTGCCGATTTAGTAGCGGATGTGCGAGCAGCTACGCCTACTGCGGCCGCTGAGTTAGCTACACCTGTGCTTTCAGAAACATTGTTGGCCATTTCGCAATTACAAGGTCGATTATTTCAAGCGATGACTAGCCAAATCCAGTTAGATCGTCAGCGATTGAAACAAGTTCGCCAATCTTACGTATTCACGCAACCACAGCGTCTGTACGAAGGTTATACGCAGCGTGTGGCACAACTTACCGACCAGTTAATTAATGATCAACGACAGTTATTGAATGGCAAACAACGGCAGGTGGCAACCGTTCAGGCCCGCCTAAGCACTCATTTATTAACGGCCCGTGTGAAAAACGGTCGTCAACAGGCAGATGCGTTAAAACATGAGCTTCTGAGCGTAAGTGTTAACATGATCAAAGCGAAAAAAACGCAGTTAAGTGGTCTGATTAATCAATTGGATTTATTGAGTCCACTAAAAATTATGACGCGCGGATATAGTTATGTGACGGTTGAAGGTCAGGTTGTTAAAACAGTTGATCAGCTGTCTGAAAAGCAGGCCGTCACGTTACACTTAGCAGATGGTCAAGCGGCGGCCACAATCAATAGCGTGGATAAGGAGAAAGACTAACATGGCAGAGGAAAAAAAGACACAACCAACGTTTGAAGAGAACCTTACGGCGCTTCAAGCAATCGTGACAAAGTTGGAGCAAGGTGACGTACCGCTAGAAACAGCACTAACTCAATTTCAGCAAGGGGTAACGTTGAGCAAGCAGTTGCAGGATACTTTGGACAATGCAGAAAAAACGTTGACCAAGATGATGAATGATAATGGTCAAGAGGTTGACTTTGAGGCTGCTCCCGATTCGGAAACCAATCATGAATAAACAATTACGTAGTTTCGAACAAGAATATGTGCCAAAAATTAATCAACTATTGGATGAAAAATTAGCTACTAGTGCTAATCAGCCGTTGCTAGGTCAATCAATGGCTTATTCCGTTAAGGCCGGTGGCAAACGGTTACGCCCATTATTGACGTTGGCGGCAATCGTGAGTTTGAATAAAGAAATTACGTCAGCTGAAATGCAAGCAGCGGTGGCCGTCGAGTTATTGCACACGTACTCGTTGATCCATGACGATTTGCCAGCAATGGATAATGATGATTTACGTCGTGGTCAATCAACAAATCATAAAGTGTTTGGCGAGGACATTGCTATCTTGGCCGGTGATGGACTTCAGGCCTTGGCCTTTGACTGGCTAGCGACAGCACCGTTAGATGCCTCAATCACAATTCGGTTGGTGCAAAAATTAGCTGTCGCGGCGGGTCCTAAAGGAATGGTTGCAGGCCAGGTGGAAGACGTTTCGACTACTGGCAAGCGAATTCCGTTGGTTCAATTACAAGCATTGCACAAACGTAAAACGGGTGCACTCTTGGAATACGCGGTTATGGCGGGCGCCACCATGGGCCACGCAACAGCTGAACAAAGTCAACATTTTGCTCGTTTCGGCGCAGCGTTTGGTTTGGCATTTCAAATTTATGATGATATTTTAGATGAAACTGCAACGGCCGAGCAGCTCGGCAAGACGCCCAATAAGGATGAGGTTGAGGGTAAAAACACCTATCCACGGTTGATTGGGTTACCTGCTGCACGGCAAGCGTTAAACGCCAGTATTGAGGATGCACGACAGGCCTGTGATGCCTTGTTAGACAGTGGTGTCGATGGAAACATCCTTAGCGCGTTCTTGAGCTATTTTGAGGGTTAGAAAGGGAAAAACACATGGAAAAACAACGTGTCGACATCCTGCTTGTTGAGCAGGGAGTATTCACGTCTCGTGAGCAGGCCAAACGGGCAGTCATGGCCGGTGAGGTGCTGGGAAAAAACGAAGAACGATTAGATAAACCGGGAGAGCGAATTCCGACAGATACGGAATTGCATATTAAAGGCAATCCGATGCCGTACGTGAGCCGAGGCGGTTTTAAATTGGCCAAGGCACTTAAAGTGTTTAACATTGACGTCACAGGCCAAACGGTGCTAGACATCGGTTCTTCCACGGGTGGTTTCACTGATGTCATGTTGCAAAATGGTGCTGTCCGTTCATATGCGCTAGACGTTGGTAGCAATCAGCTGGTGTGGAAGTTACGCGAAGATCCACGTGTCGTTGTTATGGAGCACACGAATTTCCGTTATTCAAAACCGGCGGACTTTACCTTTGGTCGGCCAACGTTTGCAAGTATTGACGTATCCTTTATTTCATTACATCTCATCTTACCTAACTTGAAATCAATTTTGCGGCCTCAAGGCGAAGTGGTTGCGTTGATTAAACCACAATTCGAGGCAGGTAAAAATAATGTTGGTAAACACGGCATTGTTAAAGATCCAAGCGTGCATGAATCAGTTCTGAATGATATTGTTTCCTTTGCCTTGGCAACAGGTTATTCTGTGACAGGACTGGATTTTTCACCAATTAAGGGTGGCGAAGGAAACATCGAGTTCTTGATCCATCTTGTGAATACAGACGGAGAGGGGAAACTGTCGCCAAATGTGTCCGTGAAGGAAACGTTGACGTCAGCGTATGCCCAACTGAATCAAAAGTAGAGGGTGGAGCGTTCATGAAAAAACGGGAACGGCAGGCAATCATTCGGCGCGTTATCGTTAATAATGCTGTTCATACACAGACGGAATTAGTGCTTTTGTTAGACCGAGAGGGGCTTGACGTTACACAAGCAACGATCTCGCGAGATATTACTGAGATGCAATTGATCAAGGTGCCTGACGAAAATGGGCACACGTATTACACGTTTTCTACTGATCGGCCAATTGATGGTGAGAGTAAGTTGCGGCGAAACTTAAACGGCAATGTTATTGACATGACTATTAATAATCAGTTTTGTTTGCTTAATGTACTGCCGGGAAACGGTCCGGTTATTGCTAGTTTAATCAAACAGATGAATTATGATGAGGTTTTTGGCGTGTTAAGTGATGACAGTACCGTTTTGATTATTGCTTCAACGATTGATCATGCTGTGGAAGTCCGTTCAAGACTGGCTGAGTTGGGTGCGGAGTAAGTTAAGTTTTAGAAATACCATGATAGGGTCCCTAAATGAGGGCTTAAGGAGCAAGGAATGCTACAGGAATTATCCATTAAGAACTTTGCAATTATTGAAAAATTGAATATTGCTTTTGATGATGGAATGAGTGTTCTGACTGGTGAAACAGGTGCAGGTAAATCCATCATTATTGACGCCGTTGGTTTACTGGCCGGTGGCCGCGCTTCCGTTGACTTTATTCGTAAAGGGGCAACTAAAGCGTCGATACAGGGATTATTCGTGCTACCAAAGTCTTCTGTCACTTTTGAAGTGTTGTCAGACCTTGGTATTGATCATGCTGATCAACAAGTGGTTATCGATCGTGAACTGAATAAAAACGGGCATAATACTAGTCGAGTTAATGGCACATTAGTTAATACCACCACCCTCAAACGCATTGGGGAGACAATGGTCGATATTCATGGTCAAAACGAACATCAAGAATTAATGCAGCCAGAAAAGCACTTACAGTTGTTAGATGAGTACAAACCTAACGCCTTAGCTAAGTTGAAGCAATCGTATGCAGATAAATATGATGAATACCGGCGACTACGTAAGCTGGCAATTGACAAACGTGACCACGCCCAAGAATGGGCGCAGCGAGTTGATATGTTGACATTTCAGGTGCAAGAAATTGAAGATGCCAATCTGTCGCCTGATGAAGAGGACACGTTGATTACAGAAAGAGATCGTTTGGCCAACTATCAAAAAATTGTGACAGCCTTAGAAAGTAGTCATGAAGCCATTGATGGTGGTGAAGATGGTTCAGCCCTGGATCGCATTGGCGCCGCGATGGCATCCATGCAAGAAATTGCCACGTTAGATCCTGAGTATCAGGCATTATCTGACACGATTGCGAGTGCTTATTATGGCCTTCAGGATGCAACTAATGGTCTTTCTTCACAACTTGATAATCAGGAGTTTGATGAAGGACGTTTGGATGAAATCGAAGCACGTCTGGAGGTTATACACCAATTAAAGCGCAAGTACGGGGATTCTGTACCCAAGGTGTTGGCCTACTTTGATAAAATCAAAGTTGAATTGGATCGTATGCAGGGTGATCAGGATGATGATCAGACACTGATGACTCAGTTAAATAAGGCCAAGACTGCGGTGCAAAAAGCAGGCAGTGAGCTTAGTGAAATGCGACAAAAATTGGCTAAGCAATTAGAAGAAGCTGTTCATGAACAGTTGAAGGCTCTCTATATGGAAAAGGCAGTTTTTAGCGTGCGGTTTTTGAAACATGAAGACACACCATTCTTTACGACTGGGATTGATAACGTTGAATTCTATATTCAAACAAACCCTGGTGAAGATCCCAAGCCATTGGCCAAAACGGCCTCTGGCGGAGAACTTTCGCGGATGATGCTGGCTTTGAAGACGATTTTTTCTGAAAACCAAGGTGTGACAAGTATTATTTTTGATGAGGTGGATACTGGTGTTTCAGGGCGGGTTGCTCAGGCCATTGCCGAGAAAATTATGGTAATTGGTCGCCACTCTCAAGTTTTGTGTATCACTCACTTACCACAAGTTGCTGCGATTGCGGATCATCAATTTTACATTCAGAAACAGATCAACAAAGGACGCACTAAGACCAGTGTTGATAAGTTGACAACTGCTAAACGGGTAACTGAACTAGCACGGATGTTGGCCGGTACGACTGTGACAAAATTGACAACTGAACACGCCTCAGAGTTGTTGAAAATGGCAGATGCAGAAAAAAAGCAGTTAGCTGAATCATAAGGTATAGTCGTTGGTCTGACGATATTTAAAATTAAACGGAAATAAAAAGCACTTGCGTTAATAGTTCCTGATCAGATACTCAGGAACTATTAACGCAAGTGCTTTATTTTATACAACTGGTGTAATGTAATGTCATTCTTCAAATGCGCAATCAATAGTCGCTAAGGCTTAAGCAACCATCAAGCCGAAACAGATTTGACGAATTTGTTCTGGCAAAATTAAATAGGTTTTGCCAGTTGCGTGATTGGTAATTGTCAGAATGTCTTGGTCCTGCCTAAGCGTGCCAGTAACTGTCGTGAGTTTCTTGGCAAATGGGTTTGATGGCTGGTTTAACATGATTGAGACAACAGCGTGCTGTTTCAGTGCACGATCGAGGTGGGCGATAATCACGTCAGACGAAAACTGTGGATGACGTAACGTATCGCCACGTTCTGCTGTGAAGAATTTCCTAATACGCTGACCAACAGAAAGATGACTATGGTTTGAAACAATCGATAAATGACGAATACTATGATGTATCGTTGATTTCGTCATTACAGGGTTGATATAAGTATTTGGCATTAATTGTTCCATAGTCTTGGCCTCCGAAATTTCGTATCGCTCGCCATTAAGAAAATGACGAAAATAGTTGAATTGTTTTTATAACGTTCGACAATTTGTTCGTGATAGCGAACGTCTGTTTGACTATTTATATTATACGAACACGCGTTCAAAAATGCAAACATAAATTTCAATTCCGTTAACGAGCTTTTGCAAAGGGACACTTTTCACGCAAAAGTTTCTAAAACGGCGTATTTAGCGGCAAATGTCGTAGTTGAACGCTTGAAATTGATGCAAAAAAAGTGCAAAATAATTGTTAAATTCTTTTTTAGGTTATAGATGAAAGGAACGAAGCAGTCGATGCCGAAACGTGGAATGTTAATTGTTCTTTCTGGTCCATCAGGGGTCGGTAAAGGAACAGTTCGGAAAGCAATGTTTGACCAAGGAGGAACTGATTTTCAGTATTCCATTTCAATGACTACCCGTCAGCCACGGGAAGGTGAGGTAAACGGAAAAGACTACTTTTTTGT
This sequence comes from Furfurilactobacillus rossiae DSM 15814, assembly GCF_000428925.1. Classification (GTDB taxonomy): domain Bacteria; phylum Bacillota; class Bacilli; order Lactobacillales; family Lactobacillaceae; genus Furfurilactobacillus; species Furfurilactobacillus rossiae. Next base: position 176,039 of record NZ_AUAW01000001.1, read on the forward strand.
GAGCAAAGAGACGTTTGAACACAACATTGAAACCGGTGAAATGCTTGAATATGCTCAGTACGTTGATAATTATTACGGAACACCAATGCAATATGTTAAGGATACCTTAGCTTCTGGAAAAGATGTTTTTCTTGAAATCGAGGTCAACGGTGCCATGCAAGTTCGTGAGAAGATGCCTGATGGCGTGTTTATATTCTTAACTCCGCCTGATTTAATGGCACTGAAGCAACGGCTGGTCGGTCGTGGTACAGAAACCATGACAGTGATTAACGAACGCATTCACCAGGCTGTTACAGAAATTAAAATGATGCGGAACTATGATTATGCAGTCGTTAATGATAAAGTTGATCTTGCTGTTGATCGGATCCGCGAAATTATTAGAGCGGAACGTTTGCGGGTGCCTAGGGTTTACCCGGACTATGCGCAAATGTTAGAATCAAAGCAGGTTACCGAGACGGAAAATGGGAAGGACGCTTAAATTATGATTTTATATCCATCAGTAGATAAGCTTTTAAAGAAAGTTGACTCACGTTATTCACTGATTATGTTGGCTTCCAAACGTGCACATGAGTTAGACGCTGGTGCCCAGGAATTGCTACCACATTATCAATCAGTTAAGTCTGTCGGCAAGGCACTTGAAGAGGTTGAGGCTGGTGAAGTCACAATTGATCCCGATCATGAAGAAGACTTGGGTACATCAACACCTAAACCAACTGTTCAATAATGGTGTTCTTTAAAAAGAGCATTAAGAAACAAATTCAGTTTAAAAATTAATTCTTAACACACGATGATTCTATTCCTAAATTGTAGGAATAGGGTCATTTTAGTTTCGGCGTTTTTTTAAATGAACATTACTGTTGTCTTAGCCTTTCAAATTAGCACTGCTGCTATCTGTCACTTTAAGGTCTAATAAACCATGGGCAAGAATTCTGTTTTCAGTCACTGACAATTCGCAAATAAGAGACTTCAAAAAATCTTGACTGGAGGGAGTCAAACAATGCCATTTTTTCCAGAATGCGCTATGCTTAAGGGGTAGTGAAAACGAGGGGGTTGTTCTCATGAACACGGAAATTAAAGCAGTTGTTTTTTTTGATTTAGATGGAACACTGTTTGATGATCAAAAAAATGTCCTGCCTGAAAGTATTGCCGCAATAAAGGAAATGCAGCAACACGATATTTTGCCAGTGATTGCAACAGGTCGTAACATCTTTGAGATTCAGGACGTATTGGATGAAACAGGCATTGACACGGTGGTTAGCGCCAATGGTTCGTACGTTCAGTATCGTGGTAAAGAGTTATTCCGCGAAGCAATTGATCAATCGCTTATCGAATCGTTCACAGCGTTTGCAAATGAACAGGGTGACGCGGTTGCTTATTACAACAATCAAGGTTTTGCGTTGACCAAGACAACGGATGATATCGTTAACAACTATAAGGCACTGCGCTTATCGATTACGGTGGACCCAGAATATTACCTTAAGCATCCCATTAACTTCTTAAATGTGTTTAATCGTGACAAGGAAGATCTCTATAACGAACATTTTGCGGGTCAATTAACCTTGGTGCGAAATAATCCAGTTTGTTTGGATACTATGAAGAGCGGTGTTACAAAACGAAGTGGGTTAGAGAAATTGCTTCAACAGGCACATTTGGAAGGTATTCATACTTATGCCTTTGGGGATGAATTAAACGATCTTGAGATGTTTGCTAGCGTTGATACAGCTATTGTTATGGGAAATGGTAACCCCCGTGATAAAAAAGTCGCCGATTACATTACTACGACGAACACCACGGATGGAATCGTTAACGGGTTGAGGCACTATCAACTCATCGCGAGTAAATGATGCCGATAAAAAACATTCAGAAAGGGAGCAGCAGATTCATGAAGATTGAAATTCCAACTGAAAATGGGTACATTGGTGACCGTTATAGTCGACATGCGCAACCGGACGAAATGTACTCAGGCCAACCGGTGATTTCATTTCCGATGACGTTCACTGATCTACCAGCAGGTGCAAAAACCGTTGCATGGACACTGTTAGATGATGATGCGATTCCTGTTTCAGGATTTACGTACATTCACTGGATTGGGGCTAATCTGTCTGCTGATCACGCCAAACTTAAAGAGGATGCCAGCCGTCGTGAAGGTGAAGCCTTTGTTCAAGGCAATAATAGTACGGCAGGTGGCCTGATTCATCAAACTGATCCGGCGATTACACGGCATTACGTTGGTCCAACGCCGCCAAACGGTGATCATGTCTATACCGTCACAGGTTACGCTTTAGATACCACATTGCCGTTGCAAAACGGTTATTGGTTAAATGAGTTTTATCGGGCAATTAAGGGTCACGTTTTAGAGACTACCAAGACAACATTTCTTGGGCGTTCTTAATAGGTGCAGCTTTTGTTTTATGTTCTAATGATAATCAAAAAACGACTTATCGATTATGAAATCGGTAAGTCGTTTTTGAAACTTATTATCTTGCATTAATTTGAGTCGACTAATTGTCCATTTGTGCTTTGATATTATCAAGGGTTAATGCACTGGTGTCGGCAAAAATAACATTAGCGGCACTTAGTTCTTGTTTATCGCCAATTCCAATAGAGGTTTCGTTAGCGGCATTGATACTGGCCACTCCGGCCGCAGCATCTTCCACACCGGCACAAACAGATGGATCCAAGCCAAGAATTTCTGCGCCCCGGGTGTAGATTTCTGGATCAGGTTTGCCCTTACTCAAAGTAGCAGGGTCAACAATTTTGGTAAAGTAGTCGGACAAACCAATATGACCTAAAATAGTTGGTGCATTCTTTGAGGCAGAAGCCAAGGAAATCTGGTAACCATTGGCGATCAAATCATCTAAAAACTCCTTAATACCGGGGAAGACGTCATTAGGTGTCATGTTTTTGATGAGTGACAGATAATTGTCATTTTTCTTTGTTGCATAGGCAACTTTTTCTTCCGGGGTATAGTCATTTTCTTTACCACCGGCCTTTAAAATCATTTCCAAGGAATCCATCCGGGAAACGCCTTTTAAGCCGTTGGCCAGCTCTTCGGTCCAGGTCACACCAAGTTCGTCAGCTAGTTGATGCCACGCTTGTCCGTGGTACTTTGCTGTACCAGTAATTACGCCATCCAAATCAAAAATAAATCCCTTTAAATCCGCAAACTTTGTCATTAATAAAACCTCCGCAAAATAATTTTTAATTTTGATGATTCGTTTGAACGCCTGCAATTAATTTTTTAATTGTAAGGGTTTGTCTGGTGCAACTGAGAACTCTTGCCCACGAACCGTAAGTTTAGCAGGCTTATCTACAGTCACATGAATGCTAGTGTGGGTGAGGTCAAACTTGTATAGTACACCCTTAAAGCGTTCACTAAATGCGAGACGGTGCCAGTCTTCTGGTAAGTGTGGATCAACGGCTAGTTCAGATTCAAATTCATTGACACCACCGTAGTTACGTAATTCTAGCATTAAGACGGCACCCATAACACCAAGGTGAATACCTTCAGCAGTTGTCCCACCCTGAATGTCATAGTAGTCAGAACGTAAAGCGGTGTTGAAGAAAGCGAATGACTGATCCATGTTGCCGTCAATCAGACTTAATTCTGAATAGACGATTCTTGATAAGGTTGAACCATGAGTGGTTCTTGCCAAGTAGTATTCGATGTTCTTGGTGAGATATTCACTTGGCATTTTATAACCAAGGGTTTTCAGAACGTTATCAATCGTGTTAAAGCTTAGGTTGTAGTAGGCCATTAAGGCATCTGCTTGTTTAGCAACCTGATAAGAATCGGGTGATTTGCCTTCTGCTTTTAATAACCGGTCAACTCGCGAAATGTTACCATATTTTTTCCGGTATTTTTCAAAATCGAGCGTTGGCAACTTAAAGTAGCCAGCAAACTGACCGATAATCCCATCTTTATTGATGTCCAATGCTAAATGATGAGCGATGTCATCAAAACGATTGAAATCATCATCGTTAAGTCCGACTTTGGTTGTGACCGTTGACCAGTCCTTTGCTGGCATTGCCTTATGAATGTTGGCTAAAGTTGTAAACAGCCAACTTACCATGATATTGGTGTAGGCATTTTCTGTTAGGCCAGGCTCATCGGCATTAGGATAGTTTTCGTGGAACTCGTCTGGGCCCATGACATTTTTAATATCGTAACGGCCGTTGTCATTTTTAACGGCCTTACTGGACCAGAAGTGGGCAATTTCAAGTAACATTTCCAGACCATATTTGGTCATGAACTCGGTGTCATTAGTTGAGTGGTAATAAAGCCAAACGTTGTAGGCAATAGCTAATGAAACATGGCGTTGCAAACGACTGTTGTCGGGATCAAATTTGCCACTGTCGGGATTAAAGTGGAGCAGTTGCGATTGTTCATCCCCAAATTGCGCCGACTGCCAAGGATACATAGCGCCGTCATAATGTTCAGCAGCCGCATTTTGCTTAGCAGCGTCCAAACGTTTGTAGCGGTACATGAGCAATTGGCGGGTGAGGGATGGCGTGTGCAAGGTGTAGTAAGGCAGGATGAATAATTCGTCCCAGAATACGTGACCACGGTAAGCTTCCCCATGGAGCCCACGAGCCCCGACAGAGGCGTCTAAATGCGGATTACTGATTGGGGAAGCAGATACGAATAGGTGATAAATGTTAACTCGTGTTAACTTTTGGGCAGTCAAATCCCCGTCAATCTGAATATCACTGTCTTGCCAAACTTCGTTCCAGAAGCTGGCGTTTTGTTGCACGATGCCGCTAAAGTTTGCATCGTCCAATTCTGATGTAACGGCGTTATTTAAATCACCCTTGGTCTCCAAGGATGTGTTGATAGCAACCGCTTTTTCAATAACATAAGTCGTGCCAGTTTGTGCTTGGAACGAGAAGTTTTGCTCAAGGACATCATCGGTAACGCTTTCATTTATCTTTGTTGACGGCGTTATTTCTTGACTTGAAAGGCGACTACCAATTGAAAAAGCGACCTTTGAAGTTTTGGTTTGACCGCTGAGCATGGCGTCTGAACCATTAATGGTGGTTTCGGTGACGTCGAAATGACGACCATCGAACGACTTGTAACGGTCCACATTCGCATTGGTAACGCTACCATCAATTCTTGAGAAAACGGTGACAGTACCTTCAAAGTTCATGGGTGTGATTTCATAACGAATGGCAAAGCGGTGCCATTGGTTCATATCTGCGACCCGTTGTGCACAGATTTTGAGCAAGTGGCCAGTCGGTAAGGATACCAACATTGTTGTGGTGAGCACACCTGTATGTAAATCTAGTGAACGATAGATATCAGAAATATTTTCTTTTTTAACAGAAAACGGTTCTTGATGATCGATGCTAAAGGACAAGTACTGTGCGTTTGGCAAGTTAACTAAATCTTCGTTCACCACGTCGCGACCATTGATTTTGGTGGTCAATTGATTGTATAAACCTGCAACGTACATGCCGGGGTAATTGTCAACATCTGCATTAGCTGCCAAGTATGCACCCCGTAATCCATAATAGCCATTACCGATGGTGAGCATTGCTTCTTGGCCGTAATTACGTTTGGCCGCATATTCGCCGTAGTAATCAAGGTGCCACTGATTGTATTGACGCTTGTTTTCAATGGCTTCAGCTAAGCCATTACGATTAGCCGTTTCTTGACTGACAACGGGGATGTTCAGCATGTTAGACAATGCCAGACCCATATCGATTCGCTGGTGATTGACCCCAATAATGGTATCTGAAAAATCATATTCCAATGGATTTTCAATCAGTGCTGCATCGAAATCAATGCCGGCCAGTTTTTCACGAATCTTTTCAAGATTTTCACCAATGGGTACATCAGGATCGCACACGATGGTGATTGTTTTTGTCGCATTTGTTTTTCCGTTTGGTACGTAGGAGAGCTCAAAGGCGTCATCGAGGACGCGGACTGAAAACGTACGCATATTGCCTTACCCCCTAAAAAGTATGTGATGTAAATACATCTACTATTATCGTAAATTTAATTTTGTGACTTCTCAACCTTAATGTCTTATTTCATTGAAAAAAGTGCGTTTATTATGATCAAGTTTGTTTGAAGGATGAAACCCGAATCAAATTTGCCTGTGATAAGTTCACAATACTGACTATTTACGTGGCAGTTGACCGTAAAATTCTTGGTTGTACGGCTTTTTGTTAGTGAAATGATCATTCATGGCCATGCCTCATATTATGATGCATTAAATCGGCATCTTGAAACGGCATAGTACTTGTCATGTCTGGTACAATTGGAAAAGACAAAAACACATTGAAACTCAAAAATTGAGATTAAGACTAGCAATTACTAGCAATGATCAGAAAGGAACGCGTGATGGCAAAAATTGCACAGGTAATTGTGGATGTGCCAACAATGCAAACGAACCGACCTTATTCATACTTAATTCCAGATTCGCTGACAGATGCGGTTCAGCCTGGAATGCGTGTTGCTGTCCCGTTTGGCCAAGGTCACCGCGAAGTCGGTGGTATGGTGGTCGGCGTGAGCGACGCGGACACTTTAGATGAAACTTTCAGCGGCAAACTTAAACCACTGGGCGCTTTATTAGATTTAGCACCCGTATTAAATGAAGAATTACTATCGCTAAGTGACTGGATGGCTCAACATACGTTTGCATTTCGTATTTCAACCATTCAAACGATGCTTCCGGCTGCCTTAAAAACTAAAAGTCATAAGTTTCTCGTTGCTGATGCACCAATTGACGATCCTCAGTTAGCCTCATTATTTGATGATCAGCAGCGGCTGGATTTTACGGCCGCTTCATTAACTGACGAACAAACTGATGCTTTGGCAAAGCTACAACAGCGTCAAATTATTCATGCTGAGTATCAGGTTGCTGATCGTGCTCATGTTAAAACAGTCACATGGGTAAAATCAGCATTATCACCAACCGAGATTGAAACAGCACGAAAGGATGTACGTCCGAATGCAATTAAACAACTGCGAGTGCTGACTAGGTTAATGGATTTACAGGAAGCGCGTCCGTTGCAGGATGTACTTACAGATGAACGATTAACACGTGCCGATTTTACAGCTGCTACAAAAAAAGGGTGGGCTGAATTAAGCGAACGTGAGGTTTATCGTGATCCATACGCTAATCATCGAATTGCTAAAACAGCGCCGCTAGACTTGCAGCCTGACCAACGGAGCGCAGTTAATGCCATAACTGAGGCAATTGATGCTCATGATCCAAAAACGTTCCTGTTACAAGGTGTTACTGGTTCCGGAAAAACCGAAGTTTATCTGCAAAGCATCGCAGCCGCCTTGGCTCAACACAAGACGGCACTGATGTTAGTTCCGGAAATTGCGCTAACACCACAAATGGTAAATCGGGTAAAGGGCCGCTTTGGTCATCAAGTGGCCGTGCTTCATAGTGGTTTAAGCGCTGGCGAAAAGTATGATGAATGGCGCCGTATTGAACGACATGAAGCAGCGGTCGTGGTCGGTGCTCGTTCAGCAGCGTTTGCACCATTGACAAATATTGGTTTGATTGTGATGGATGAGGAACATGAAACCAGTTATAAACAAGAAGACAATCCCCGTTACCACGCCCGTGACGTGTTGTTATGGCGCGCTCAAAGACACCATGCTCCAGTGGTTTTGGGATCAGCGACGCCATCTCTGGAAAGTCGTGCGCGTGCTGAACGTCACGTTTACACCCGACTAGCATTGCCACACCGAATCAATCAGCAGCCATTGCCACCAGTAAAAATTATCGACATGCGTGAACAACTTAAGGCGCACACGGAAAGTAACTTTTCTACGCCTTTGATAGAAGCGTTAAAAGTTCGGCTGGAACGACATGAACAGAGTGTGTTAATGCTAAATCGGCGCGGCTTTTCTTCTTTTGTTATGTGTCGCGATTGTGGCTTTGTTCTAAAATGTCCAAACTGTGATATTTCGCTAGTTTTACACATGGACAGTCACACAATGAAATGTCATTACTGTGGTCATGAAGAGCCAATCCCGCGAATTTGTCCAAACTGTCACAGCAAACGCATCAGTTATTATGGCTCTGGTACCGAAAAAGTTGCTGCGGAGTTAAATAGTTTGCTGCCAGATGCACGGATTATTCGGATGGACGTTGATACAACCCGGCGCAAGGGGATGCATGAAAAGCTACTCAATTCATTTGGACAGCACAAAGCGGATATTTTGCTGGGTACACAAATGATTGCCAAGGGGCTAGACTATCCAGATGTGACACTGGTGGGTGTACTTAATGCGGACACCGCGTTGGGACTGCCAGATTTTCGTTCCAGTGAACGGACCTTTCAGTTGTTAACTCAAGTTAGTGGCAGGGCCGGACGGGCCGACAAACCGGGTGAGGTATTGATCCAAACGTTTAATCCGGATCATTACGCCATCCAACTAGCTAAAACGCAGGATTATGAACGATTCTTTCGGGTGGAAATGGGAATTCGCCACATGGGTAATTACCCACCATACTTTTTCACGGCCTTGATAACCGCCAGTGACAAAGACGAGGGCGTTGCTGCTAAGAAAATGTTTGAATTGAGTGATCAGCTTAAGCAGACATTGTCACCGGATACAATTATCTTAGGACCGACCCCACGACCAATTGCCCGCATCAAAAATCGTTATTACTATCAAATTGTTTTAAAATATAAGCGAGAGCCTAAACTGCAGTCAGTTTTGGATGGCATTTTGGACGATGCACAGCGTGAGCAGCGTAACGGTCTGCAGGTTGCCATCGACATGGAACCGCAGAACTTTATTTAATGAGCGGTGTCCAGGATTGGGCAATTTCGAACAATAAAGACGAGGTATAAGGAGCAAATTCATGACAAAAATTGTATTTATGGGAACACCAGCGTTTTCTACACCAATTTTGGAATCATTGATTGAAAAGTATGATGTTGCTGCGGTAATGACGCAGCCAGATCGCCCAGTTGGCCGGAAACATGTTTTAACACCATCACCGGTTAAAAAGGTGGCCTTGGCCCACAATATTGAAGTCCTCCAGCCGGAGAAAGTCAGTAAGTCACCGGAAATGCAACGGGTGATTGACATTGCGCCTGATTTTATCGTCACGGCCGCGTTCGGTCAGTTCCTGCCAACGAAATTATTGAAGGCCGCTAAGGTAGCGGCGGTCAACGTACATGCTTCATTGTTGCCACTTTATCGTGGCGGTGCGCCAGTGCACTATGCCATTATGAACGGCGATAAAGAAACCGGTGTGTCCATTATGTACATGATTCGTCAGATGGATGCTGGTAACGTCATTTCACAAGTTAAATGTCCAATCACCCAGGCAGATGATACAGGGTCGATGTTTGACAAACTGAGTCTGGCGGGCCGGGATTTGTTATTAAAAACATTGCCGACGTTGATCGAGGGTCCAGTTGACGGCATTAAACAAGACGAACGGGCGGTCACATTTTCGCCGAATATTTCACGTGCTCAAGAAGAGATTGACTGGACGCACACGGCCAGTGAAATTGATTGGCAAGTTCGAGGCTTACGGCCGTTTCCGACTGCCTATGTAGTCATGGATAATGTTCGAACGAAGATTTTGGACGTCACCGTATTAGCTGATCAACAGACGACTCAGGTGCCAGGGACGGTAGTTAACCGAACCAAGCATGAACTAGATGTTGCTGCTGGCCAGGGGACGGTTCTAAGAATCAACCGTTTGCAACCAGCAGGCCATCCCCAAATGGCGATTACTGATTTTCTGAACGGTGCGGACACGCAATTTGAGGTTGGTAAACAAATCATGAAAATGAAGTTTGGAGCGACAAATTAATGGCAACAAAGCTTAAAAATCAATCTGATCATGTTAGCAAACAAGTGAATTCAGAAACGAATCCGCGTTTTGTCGCCGTCTCAGTTCTAGAAAACGTCGCTAAGGGCGGTTACTCAAATCTAAGTTTAAATGCGTCATTAGACGATGCCCAGCTATCTCCAGTGGATGCGGGGTTATGTACGGAAATTGTTTATGGTGTTTTACAGCACCAACTGACGCTGGATTTTTGGCTAAAGCCGTTTATCAAACAACCAGCCAAGGTTAAACCGTGGGTTCTTATCTTACTTAGAACAGCCCTGTTTCAAATGCAGTATTTGGATAAGGTGCCAACACGGGCGGTTTTTGATGAAACCATTCAGATTGCCAAGCAACGTGGACATGAGGGCATTCGTCGGTTTGTAACGGGTGTTTTGCACGCGGTTGATCGACATGGTTTTGCAGATTTATCAACAATTAAGGACCCGTTGACGCGCTTGAGTACGACTTATAGTGTGCCAATGCCGTGGGTCCAACAGATGCGCAAAACAGTTGGCGACGATAAGACAAAGCAGACTTTAGCCAGCATCAATCGGCCAGCGTTTCAGTCAGTTCGGCTAAATCCCGCGCTTGGAGAGCGACAGGCACTTTTGCAACAGCTTACTGCGGCAGGGTTGAAATGGACGGACAGTGAAGTCAGCGGGGAAGGGTTGCGAATCAACGCTGGCCACCCCGCGGGTACACCGCCTTTCAATGAGGGACTTATTACAATTCAAGACGAAAGTGCGATGTTGCCCGTTGAGGCTTTAGCTCCGCAACCTGGCGATGCTGTATTAGACGCATGCGCTGCCCCCGGCGGTAAAACAACGCAAATTGCTGCTCGACTGAATCCATCACAGGGCGGACATGTCACGGCACTGGATTTGCATGCGCATAAAGTTGCACTGATCGAAGCAAATGCACGTCGTATGCAAGTTTCAGACAGAATAACGGCGGAACAATTAGATGCTAGAAAGTCGGCTCAACAGTTTGGCGATGAGGCATTTGACCGAATCTTGGTCGATGCACCTTGTTCGGGATTAGGCTTATTACGTCGAAAACCAGAAATTCGTTATGCTAAGACGCTTGCGGATAGCAAACAACTTCAGCAGATTCAGTTAGCAATTCTTGATGCAGTAGCACCGACGCTGAAGGAAAACGGTATACTAGTTTACAGTACTTGTACCATTTTGAAACAAGAAAACGATGACGTGGCAACTGCGTTTGTCAAAGCACATCCAGACTTTGAACTTGTGCCAGTGGAGACGATTCATCATCTGAAAGAAAATCGATCAACACCTTGGTTGACTATTTATCCCGATGATTTTGGCTCCGATGGGTTCTTTGTTTGTGCATTTAGAAAACGTCATGACAACGATTAGGTGATTGGCTTATGGAAGTAGCATATCTGTCAGATATTGGGCGACAACGAGAGAGTAACCAAGACTATGTCGGCATGTTTCGGAACCAATCGGGACTTGAATTTGCCATTGTAGCGGACGGCATTGGTGGTCACCAAGGCGGTGATGTGGCCTCAACGATGGCCGTTTCACACATGGGCAGTCGGTTTGAAGATACCTCTTTCACTGATCCTGGGACCGCGGCCAAGTGGCTGTCTAGCGAGGCTCAACAAGAAAATGACACCATTATTGAAAAAGCGCATCAATATCAAGATTTAAACGGCATGGGAACCACCATCGTTGTTGCGATTATTTTTCAACGACAGTTTTTGTTAGCCAACATTGGGGATTCACGTGGTTATTTATTGCGCAATGCACAGCTTGCCCAACTAACTGAAGATCATTCATTAGTTAATGAGCTGGTCAAGTTGGGACAGATCAGTGAAGAAGATGCGCGCACCCATCCCGAGAAAAATATTATTACTCGGACACTAGGCATTAATGACGAAGCAGATATTGATATTAATTTGTATCATGCTCAACCGCACGATGTGGTCATGCTCTGTTCGGATGGGCTGACCAACATGGTCACTGATGCCCAAATACAGGCGGTCTTGCAGAGAAATCTGACGTTGCAGGAAAAGTGTCAACAATTGATTGATTTAGCAAACGAAGCTGGTGGCAAAGACAACATCACAGTGTTACTGATTTCAGCCGAAGGTGAGGTGACTGCCTCATGAGGCCGAACTACACATTAGCGGGTCGTTACCGAATCATTCGTCCGCTAGGTGAAGGCGGGATGGCCGATGTTTATCTGGCGCACGATCTGATTTTGGATCGGGATGTATCAGTTAAGCTATTACGTTTGGATTTACGCGATGATCCCTCTACAGAACGGCGTTTTCAACGTGAAGCGATGGCCGCCAGTGAGCTCGTGTCACCGCATATTGTGAGTGTCTATGACGTTGGTGAAGATAACGGAATGCAATATTTGGTCATGGAATATGTTTCCGGAACTGACTTGAAAATGTATATTCGCAATCATTTTCCGATTCCTTATCCGACCGTTGTCAATCTCATGCAACAAATTTTGGATGGGGTTCGCATTGCTCATGAACATGGCATTATTCATCGTGATTTAAAGCCGCAAAACGTGTTGGTGGATCAGTCCGGCCAGTTAAAAATCTCGGATTTCGGGATTGCGGTAATTAGCAGTGAGTCTTCGATGACACAGACTAATACCGTGTTAGGATCGGTTCATTATTTGTCTCCTGAACAGGCGCGTGGTGGCATGGCTAGCAAAAAAAGTGACATTTACTCGTTGGGGATTATCCTTTATGAGATGTTAACCGGCAGTGTTCCGTTTGAAGGCGAAACGGCCGTATCGATTGCGTTGAAGCACTCACAGAGCAATATGCCATCAGTTCGCGACTATGACCCCAGAATTCCGCAACCGTTAGAAAATATTATTCTTCACGCCACGGCAAAGAATCCTTCTGACCGTTACGTCTCTGTCCAGGCAATGGCCAACGATTTAGCAACGGCGTTGTCGCCTGAACGCCGCGACGAAAAGCGGTTTGAACCGCGAATTGTCGATGATGGTGCCACTAAGGTGATTCCAGTTGATCAAATATTGGCAGCGAGCAATCAACAACGAGCTGATAGCCAAATTTCGCGTCAGGAACCAACTTCTGCAGCTGCTGAAGTGGCAGATACACCAAGTCGAAAATCACCAGCACGAGCCCGTAGGCTATTCGGGTGGCTATTTGGCGTCGCTGTTGTCTTAGTACTGGGTGTTTTAGCGTGGATCTGGTTGATTCCGGGTCAGGTAACGGTGCCAAATGTTGCGGGGATGACGCCAGTTAAAGCAGCCAAGGTGTTGAAACACAATCAGTTACGGTTGGGCAAGCAAACTAAGGCAACCAGTGAACGGCGTGCCAAAGGTGAGATTATCAAGGCCACGCCGGCAATTGGTTCACAGGCAAAGCAACAGGCTAGGGTCAATGTGGTCGTCAGTTCAGGCCGACCGAAGATTAGTGTGGACGATTATACTGGTGAGCGGTATACGACAGCCGTTCGTCAGTTAAAAAAGTTGGGCTTAACTGCAACGCGTGTTGATGAATATACGGCAGACGCAGCTAACGGTGTCATTGTTGATCAAGATGTCGTGCCAGGTGACACGGTTTATCGTCACAGTACCATAACGTTTACTGTTAGCAGCGGGTCTTCTCATGGTTCAACGGTTAAACACTATAAAATGCCGAACTTTGCCGGTGATAAGCAGACTGAGGTACAGCAGTGGGCAGAAGACCACAGCGTGACGGTCACGTTTAGTGATGAAACATCGACAACGGTTGCCCAGGGCAAAATTATTCGTCAGGCACCAACGTCTGGCAGTATGATTTCTGCCGGTCAAACGTTTGCGGCGGTAGTCTCATCTGGACCAGCGTTGCATAATTTCCATGTCAATCTCACAATTCCGTACAAAGCACCAAGTAATGATCCGACCGGGACGAATGATATTAAAATTTATATCAAGGATCACGACAAGAAATTAACGGATGTGTATCAGCAGTTACAAATTTCATCAGATACAGATGTTTCGCTGCCATTTACAACAACGACCAATGGTGAAGGCGAATACGTCATTAAGCGTGATGGTCATACAATTATGGCGGATCATAGCGTAACCTCAGGAAATTAGGAGAAGTCTATGAAGGGACAAATTCATCAGTTATTGGCCGGTTTTTATGACGTTCAGACAGCTGATGGTCAGTTATACAGAACGCGAGCTCGTGGTAATTTTCGCAAACGGAAAGTGAGTCCCATGGTTGGCGATTTTGTTGAATTTAGCGCAGAAGCTGGTTCAGACGGATACATTTTAAGCGTTGATGATCGACGTAACGCTTTAGTGCGGCCCCCAGTTAGCAACATTGATCAGGCGGTCGTTGTAACCGCGGCCACAGAGCCAACCTTTTCGAGTAACTTGCTAGATCGTCAGCTGGTCGCACTCGAGAGTCAGCATATTCATTCCATTATTTATTTTACAAAGACAGATTTGTTAACTGCTGACCAGCGCGAGCACTTTACACCACTCATTGCTGGTTATAAAGCGATTGGTTACGATGTTTTCTTTAGTCAGCAGGCGTTTTCGGATACCGATTTAAACAGGTTACGCGATTGTTTTAAGGATCGGTTAACTGTTTTTATGGGTCAAACAGGTGCGGGAAAATCGACCTTGTTAAACCATTTGTCACCAGATTTGGATTTGGCAACCGGTGAAATTTCACAGGTTCTGAATCGTGGGAAACACACGACTCGTAAAGTTGGCTTGTTAAGTGTCGGTGGTGGATTAGTCGCAGATACGCCTGGTTTTTCATCGTATGAAGATTTTAAAATGGACGTTCGCGAATTAGGTCAGTATTTCCCAGAGTTGCAGGCGCTCTCACCATCTTGTCGTTTTCGCGGCTGTCAGCACATTAACGAACCAGGCTGTGCAGTTAAGGCTGCCGTGGATGCTGGCGAGGTCATGAAAAGCCGCTATGAGAATTATTTACAGTTTCACCAGTTGATTGCCGACCAGAAACCACGGTATGATAAGAGTCGGAAATAAAAATTTGGAGGAAGATTTTATGATTAAGGTAGCCCCATCGATTTTAAGTGCAGATTTTGTTAATTTTGAACGTGATATTAAGATGGTTGAAAAAAACGGTGCCGACTTGTTACATGTTGATATTATGGATGGCATGTTCGTGCCTAACATGTCGTTTGGTTGGACAACAGTTGCAGCCATTCGTCCGATTACTAACTTGTTCTTGGATGTTCACATGATGGTCCAAAACCCTGAACGGTACGTGGACCAGTTTGCTAAAGCAGGTGCTGATTTAATTGGTGTGCACGTTGAAGCAACTTCTCATATTCACCGGGCACTTCAAATGATTCATAACGATGGTGTTAAGGCAGAGGTTGTGATCAACCCAGGCACACCCGTTAGTCAAATTGAACCATTGCTGCCATTTGTCGATCAAGTATTGGTCATGACGGTTAATCCTGGTTTTGGTGGTCAAAAGTTCTTGCCACAGATGATCGAAAAAATTCAACTTTTGGATGACTTGAAGAAGGACAAGGGTTACGACTTTGACATCGAAATTGATGGTGGTGTTAACGACAAGACAGTTGTTGACTGCTACAAAGCGGGCGCTACGGTTGCTGTTGCTGGTTCGTTTGTATACGGTGCTGATGACCCTGCAGCTGCCATTGCCTCTATCCATAATGCAACGCGTTAATTAATGAGGGCAATTCAAACATGGTAAAGACAAGTGGGACACCTCAAAGTCTTGAACGGTTGAATATTTTAGTTGGCGGCCCCCAATCTGAATGGCCGGATGACTTGGTCAGCGGGGCAGTTAGTGGTCCATGGATTGGTGTTGACCGTGGTGCAATTAGGCTATTACAACTTGGGATAACACCGTTAATTGCGCTTGGCGATTTTGATTCCTCAACTGATGAGGAGTTTGGACGTGTACGCAAGGCAGTTAGTGATCTTCGTCAAGTCGGTTCTGCGAAAGATGAAACAGATACGCAAATGGGTGTTTCAGTAGCTATGACCGAGTTTGACGCTCATGAAATTGTTGTGTACGGTGCTACCGGTGGCCGCCTTGATCACTTGTTAGCTAATGTATTTTTGCCATTAGAACCACGGTACCGAGCAGTCGTCAATCGGCTCACGTACGTTGACCGCCAGAATACGATGCGCTTTTATGTACCAGGAACTTATCAATTACAACGTGAATCAGATAAGCGCTATTTGGCGTTTGTCACGTTTGGCCCTGTTCGACAATTAACTCTTCCAGATGAACGTTATCATCTTGATCATGCCGATATCACGCGACCGGTTTCATTTGCCAGCAATGAATTTGTGGGCGACACAGCGTCATTTTCATTTACCAGCGGTATTGTTGGTGTTATTCAAAGTCGCGATTTAAAAGATAATCGTGCTGAACGATATGATTTAAATGCCTAAACCCCAGATGACATTACTTAGTTGTCATTTATATTCATAAAAAAGTTGATTGCCAGATTTGGTAATCAACTTTTTTAGTAATTTGAATTTTTTTGAACATCGATCAAAGCGATTGTGAGACGGTTTGTTCTGACTTGGTTTTTATAAGGTACATTTTCAAAGATGAAAGGGGAATCTTAATGAAACCAAAGAAAAAACGCCAGTCAATTGACTGACGCTATCGTGTTTAATTAAACACGAGTCACTTTTCCTGATTTTAATGTCCGGGCAGAAACCCAAACACGCTTCGGCTTGCCATCAACTAAGATGCGAACCTTTTGCAGGTTAGCCTTCCAGCTACGACGGCTGCTGTTTAAGGCGTGGGAACGGTTGTTACCAAAATGTGTCCGTTTGCCAGTAATAAAATCTTTAGCCATTGTTCATCCCTCCTTATCGGATTTCCAAAGGGAACCTCTTTTTTCTCACCTAAATAATTTACCATATGCTGTTGGCGAATGCAATATAAAATGCCAAGGAAAAATACTTGACACCTTAAATTGCCGTCCAGACGCTTAAACAACACTCTAGACTTTTTTCAAGGACCGTTTTATGATAGCATGATTGAAGATTGCATGATGAACTCTTTACTAAGAGTGAGTTAAATAGTTGAGGAGGCCTATTCATGGCTGTTAAGATCAAAACGCAATTTGGCACCATCGATATTAATAACGATGTGATTGCCACGGTCGTTGGCGGCGCCGCAACCGACAACTATGGTGTTGTCGGAATGGCATCTAAAAACCAACTGCGTGATAACGTAAACGAAATTTTACGACGTGATAATTATGCGCGTGGCGTCGTTGTTCGCCAAGAAGATAATGGTGTGGCCATTGATGTGTACATCGTGGTTGGCTATGGCACCAAAATTTCTGAAGTATCTAAAAACGTACAACAAAAGGTTCGTTACAACTTGGATAGTATGCTTGGTATTGCAGCTAACTCCGTGAATGTCACGGTTCAAGGTGTTCGAGTACTTGCAGACTAGACGATTTTTTGTAACGAAGTGGGGGAAACTGAATTGGAAGCAACATTAACTACCATGACCAACCTTGAATTCGGAAAGATGGTCCAGGCTGCCTCGAAACGTTTGACGAGTCAGGCAGAATTTATTAATTCGCTCAACGTTTTTCCGGTGCCTGATGGTGACACAGGTACCAATATTTCGCTGGCGTTTGCCAGTGGTGCAAAATATGAACGTGAAGTTACGTCAACTTCTGTCAGTGATCAGGCGGCTGCTTTAGCCAAGGGATTGTTGATGGGTGCACGTGGTAACTCTGGTGTTATTACATCACAGATTTTTCGCGGCTTTTCAAAGAGTGTTGACGGTAAGCAAACACTTAGTGCTAAAGACTTTGCTGAAGCTTTGGCAGCCAGTGCTCAAACAGCTTATAAAGCGGTTATGAAGCCAACGGAAGGCACTATCTTAACGGTTATCCGTGAAGCTGCCAAGGCTGGTCGCGATAAGGCAAACGAAACTGATGATATTGCCGTTGTGATGGATGCCGTATACGCAGCCTCTCAGAAGGCCTTAGCTTCAACACCAGATTTACTACCCGTCCTAAAGCAAGTTGGCGTGGTGGACTCTGGCGGTCAAGGGTTGGTCTTCATTTTCCAATCTTTTGATGAAGTCTTGAACGGAAAGTCTACTGACTCTGATATTGATACACCTGACGATGCTCAAATGGATGAAATGATCAACGCGACTCATCATCGCAGTGTGCAGGGTGAATTAGATCCTAATGACATCAAGTACGGTTACTGTACTGAAATCATGGTGCGCATTG
The DNA here is from genome assembly GCF_000428925.1 of Furfurilactobacillus rossiae DSM 15814. Lineage (GTDB taxonomy): Bacteria > Bacillota > Bacilli > Lactobacillales > Lactobacillaceae > Furfurilactobacillus > Furfurilactobacillus rossiae. The sequence continues at coordinate 194,103 of NZ_AUAW01000001.1, forward strand.
GCGGTGGCCAGCAAGTTGACCGCAAGTTTGATTATGATGAATTTTATCAATATTTAGCTGGTTTAGGCGATTCATTGTTAGTGATTAATGATGACGAAATCGTTAAAGTGCATGTTCACACCGAGCACCCTGGAGATGTCATGACATGGGGTCAGCACTTTGGTGATTTAATCAAAGTTAAAGTTGACAATATGCGTCACCAACAAGAAGAAATTATGGAAAAGGATCAGGACGAGGTAACCACGAAGACGGCTGTTGGTGTTGCCCAACCGGTTGCCGCACCAGATACTGCGGTGATTTCCATTTCTGCTGGTGATGGTGTTGCCGAGCTATTTAAGAGCTTAGGCGTTACGCACGTGATTAATGGTGGTCAGACCATGAATCCAAGCACTGAAGACATTGTCAAAGCGATTAATGCCAGTGGTGCTAAAAAGGCGATTGTGTTACCGAACAATGGCAACATCTTTATGGCCGCTGACCAGGCTGCTAAAGTTGCCGATGTGCCAACTGTGATTGTTCACAGTAAATCCATTTCACAAGGGATGACGGCTCTGCTAGCCTATAATCCTGATTCCGAATTGGATGCTAACAAACAGGCAATGGAAGATAACTTGGATACTGTGAAGAGTGGTCAAGTGACTCACGCCATCCGTGATACGACCCTTGATGGTATCGAAATCAAGAATGGTGAGTTTATGGGCATTATTGATGGTTCTATCAAAGTGACAGATGCCTCATTGCTTGGTGCTGCCACCAAGATGGTGCAAGCCATGATTGATGACGACAGTGAAATTGTCACGGTGATCTATGGTGCCGATGCGACAGAAGCTGATGCTTCATCGTTGGAAGATGCGATTATGGCATTGGATGACGAGCTTGAAGTCGAAATTCACGAGGGTGACCAACCGGTTTATCCATTCTTGGTTTCTGTTGAATAATTAAAAACAACTGCAAAATTCCTATTCCTGTGTCGAGGTTTAGGAATTTTTTTGTTGAAGATTGGCTATTTAATTTAGTTTTGGATGACGTTTTTAACACGTGATTAGTTTGAAAGTTGGTCTTTTTCGTGTGCTTATCTGTCGTTTTTTGCCTGTCTTTGATACGATAAGAGTAGTGTATTTACTTCAGATTAAATAAAACTGCGTGCCTGGAAGGGAGGGTTCAAATGTCTGCAACGTTAAAGTCAATCGAAGATCCAGTGACACAATTAAGTGGCGTCGGTGAGCAACGTGCTGCCGCGCTAAAAACGTTAGGTATTCAAACGATTGCTGACTTATTGGAATACTTTCCGTTTCGTTATGATGATATGGCCGCTAAGGATTTGTCTAAAGTGACTGAGGGTGAAAAAATCACCTTGAAAGGCACCGTGGCAAACGAACCGACTGTCGTCAGATTTGGCAGAAAAAAAAGCCGCTTAAACTTTCGTTTACTTATCGGTCATGACGTCGTCGGTGTTACGTTTTTTAATCAGCCGTGGTTGGACAAGCAACTAGTAATTGGTCAGGAAACGGCCGTTTATGGTAAGTGGGATGCTACTCGAAAGAGCTTGTCCGGGATGAAATTAATTACCAGTAGCGATAAGGCAGCGTTTGGTGCCATTTATTCGACAAATAAACACATTCGTCAGAGTACAATTGCCCAATTGGTGAAACAGGCGTATGAAGCATATCAGGACGTGATCTATACGGTTCTGCCAGCGAAACTGATTGAAAAATATCGCCTCTTAGATCGTCGAACAATGATCCATGATCTTCATTTTCCGAAGGATCCAGAAGCGGCTAAAGCGGCGCGGCGCACGGCTGTGTTTGAAGAGTTTTTCTTGTTTGAATTACGTTTGCAAATGATGCGGGCAAAAGATCATCAGGCGGCTGGCATCAGCATTGAATACGATAATGAAGCCCTAAAAGACTTTATCAAGACGTTGCCGTTTGAGCTTACCAATGCGCAAAAGAAAGTGGTTAACGAAATTTGTGCGGATTTAAAACGACCGCTTCACATGAATCGATTACTGCAGGGTGATGTTGGTTCCGGTAAAACAATTGTGGCGGCCATTGTCATGTACGCAGCCATTACGGCGGGATATCAGACCGCACTCATGGCGCCGACTGAAATACTGGCTGAGCAACATGCACGTAATTTGGCCAATATTTTTAAGGATTTGCCGATCAACATTGTTTTGCTGACGGGATCAACCAAAGCAAAGGCTCGTCGTGAAGCATTGAAACATATTGCCAGTGGTGAGGTAAACTTGATTATTGGCACGCACGCCTTAATTTCAGATGACGTGGTTTATCACCAACTTGGTTTGGCGATCATTGATGAACAACACCGGTTTGGTGTTAATCAGAGGCAGGCCCTGCGTCAAAAGGGGCAACATCCAGATATATTGGCCATGACGGCGACGCCGATTCCCCGGACCCTGCAAATTACCGCTTACGGCGAAATGGATGTTTCAATTATTGATGAACTACCAGCAGGCAGAAAACCGATTATTACCCGTTGGATTCACAGTAATCAAGTTGAAGCTGCGATGGATTTTATTCGCACTCAGTTAGCTGCCGGTCAACAGGCTTATGTGGTCACACCGTTGATTGAAGAGTCGGAGGCCTTAGACGTTAAGAATGCTGAGGCCATTTATGATCATTTAAGTGAAAACTTTGCGCCAGATTATCGGGTTGGTTTGTTACATGGCCGTTTGAAAAACGAAGACAAAGAAGCTGTCATGAATGCTTTCAAGGCGGATGATTACGATGTGCTGGTATCGACAACTGTAATTGAAGTTGGTGTCGACGTGCCGAATGCTACGGTAATGCTAATCTTTGATGCGGATCGATTCGGTCTAGCGCAACTACACCAATTACGTGGTCGAGTTGGTCGAGGGTCAGTTGCGTCAACGTGTATCCTTGTTGCAGACCCCAAAACTCAAGACGGTATTGCGCGAATGCAAGTCATGACGGATACAAACGACGGTTTTCTTTTGGCTCAAAAAGATTTAGAATTACGTGGTTCTGGAGATTTATTGGGCACAAAGCAGTCTGGGGTGCCAGACTTTCGAGTTGGCGATCCCGTTGCGCAGATTAAAATTTTGCAGATTGCCCAACAAGAAGCGATTGCTTTGGTGGACCAACCTAATTGGCAAACTCAACCGGATAATCGTGAATTGGCTGGTTATGAACAAAGCGAATTAAAGCGACATTCAACGCTTGATTAGTGTTAGACCTAAAAAGTTGCAGTTGAGTGCTTAATCGCATGTTTTAAATGATGTGTGTAGTTCCTTTTTATGAAAACAGGTTTAGAAAGCGAAGGTAGAACTGTGAAAGTTGCTGTAGATGCAATGGGCGGCGATAATGCCCCAGAAGAAATTGTCAAAGGTGTTGAGTTGGCTCGGGACAAATATCCTGACATGTCCTTTCAACTATTTGGACCGGAGGAGCGAATTAAAGCGTTGCTTCAAAACGATGATCGGATTACCGTTGTGCCCGCAAATTCCGTCATTGCGATGGAAGATGAGCCAGTGCGCGCGGTTCGGACGAAAAAGGATTCATCCATCGTGTTAGCGGCGACTGCCGTTAAAGAACATACGGCAGATGCATTTTTCTCTGCTGGCAATACAGGTGCTGTCCTTGCAGCCGGACTGTTTATTATTGGTCGTGTTAAGGGAATTGATCGGCCTGGATTAACGACTACGTTGCCAGTTGTCACTGGAGATGCTACTGGTAGTTTCACCATGTTAGACGTTGGTGCTAACGCTGATTATAAGGTTACCAACATTGAACAATTTGCTGTGCTAGGCAATTTTTACGGTCAAACCGTGATGGGCATTAAAACACCCCGCGTTGGGTTACTGAACAACGGTACCGAATCTGATAAGGGTGACAAGGCGCATCGTGAGGCATACCAACGATTGTCAGAAATGACAAACATTAATTTTATTGGTAATGTGGAATCTCGCGAATTATTAAATGGCGCGGCTGACGTTGTTGTGACAGATGGTTTTACCGGAAATGCCACGTTAAAGGCCATTGAGGGAACGGCACTCTCCATGATGACGTTGATTCGTTCAAAAATCATGGCCTCTACCAAAGCTAAAATGGGCTATGTACTGAGTCGTAATGCGTTTCACCAAGTTGGTCAAGTCATGGATTATTCAAAACATGGCGGGGCAGTGTTGCTCGGTTTGAAGGGCGCGGTAATCAAAACTCACGGTTCTTCGAAAGCAGAAACCGTTCGTAATACAATGGGTCAGATTCATCAAATTATCGCTAGCGGATTAATTCAACAAACAATCGACTATTTTGATACTTCGGCGGACCAAACGAACGTGGATAACACTGAAAAGTAGCTTCGAGAGGTAGACATTTCGCCCCTAAAACGATAGACTAAATGACTGTAAAACACTTATGAGAAACTAGGTTAAACATGACTAAACAGGAAATTTTTGATAAAATCTCTAAAATTATTGAAGACCGGTTTGAAGTTAGCAAGGACAAGATTACTAATGACCTTAACTTTCGAACTGATTTAGATGCTGATTCCATTGATTTCGTTGAATTTATCATGGAACTAGAAGATACTTTTGGCGCCGAAATTTCGGATGATGATGCCGAAAAATTGACGACCATTGGTCAAGTGGTCGATTACATTTATGATCATCAGGAAAAAACTGACTAAGTTTGGTAAAGCCGCCTCACAGGCGGTTTTTTTAAACATTCAGTTTATGTAAAAATGCATTGTCACAATAGGACTTAAGGAGCGTTCACATTGATTGCAGGACTAGAAGACGAGTTAGCAAAACGATTTGATATTCATTTTCAGCACCCGGAACTGCTGGACGAGGCGTTTACACAAGCCAGCTATGTAAATGAACATCCACATCAAAACTTGAAGTTTTATGAACGAATCGAATTTTTAGGTGACGCGGTACTTCAATTGACCGTGTCAGAGTACATTTATAAGCGGTATCCAGAAATGCCACAAGGTAAGTTGACACGGCTGCGCGCGGCAATGGTTCAAAAGGCAAGTTTTGCCAAGTTTGCGTTAGAGTGCCATTTTGATCAGTACATCCGCTTGGGTCGCGGAGAAGAAAAAGAGGGTGCGCGTCACCGCTCATCATTACTTTGTGATATTTTTGAATCCTTTATTGGCGCATTGTATTTGGACCAAGGCAAAGACGCGGTTGTTGCCTTTATCACAAAGGTTATTTTCCCAAAACTTGACGCAGGCTGGTTCGATCATGCGATTGACTATAAAACGGCGCTGCAGGAGTGGTTGCAACGCGATGGCGACGTCATTATTGATTATGATCTTAAACGTGAAGATGGCCCCGAAAACGACCGTAACTTTACGATGACCGTTGCTGCAGATCAAAAGATTATTGGTGAAGGCACCGGTAAATCAAAGAAAAATGCGGAACAAGCCGCTGCACTACAAGCGCTTCAAAGCCTTCGTGGTCAACAAGAAACCTTAGTGACACATGGTAAGGACGAACTCGATTAATTAACGGATGGATGTTGCATGAAATTAAAGGCCTTAGAAATCAGCGGCTTTAAATCGTTTGCTGATAAGACAAAAATTGAATTTATGCCGGGCATGACTGGTATCGTCGGTCCAAACGGGAGTGGCAAAAGCAATATTATTGAAGCCATCCGCTGGGTTTTAGGCGAGCAGTCTGCACGTGATCTTCGTGGAACCAAAATGACTGATGTGATTTTCGCCGGCGCGGCGAATCGAAAGCCGCTTAACCGTGCAGAAGTCTCGATTACGTTTGATAACAGTGACCATTATCTAAAGAGTGATTATGCTGAAGTTCGCGTTACGCGGCGTCTTTTCCGTAACGGGGAATCTGAGTATCGAATCAATGGTAATCAGTGTCGGCTCCGTGACGTCGTTAGTCTATTCATGGATACTGGCTTAGGTCGAGAATCATTCTCGATTATTAGTCAGGGGCGTGTTGAGGCTGTTTTTAACAGTAAACCGGAAGATCGCCGCACAATTATCGAAGAAGTGGCTGGTGTCTACAAGTACAAGCAGAATAAGGACAAGGCTGAAAAAGAACTAGGCACGACCCGCGAGTATTTGAACCGGGTCAATGATATTATTGCGGAACTAGAAAGCCAGATGGAACCGTTGGCTGAACAAAGTGCCATGGCTAAGGACTATCTTGATCAAAAGCACCGGTTTGACGAATTGGATAAATCTAGACTGGTTATTGAGATTCAGGATAATCGGCGGGCCAAGCATGAGGTTGATCAGAAAATGACCCAGGCCAAGACGCTTGTGAGCGACTATGAGCAACAAGTAAAAGATCAAACGCAGGCTGTTGCACAGATGAAACAACATCAAACTGAATTGCTGAACAAAAAAGATGCTTTGCAAAACAAACAGTTAACACTCACACAGCAGGTTGAGCGGCTAACGGGTCAACGGACTAATGCCAGCACAAAAACAGCTTTTCAAAAGCAACAATTGGAAGAAGTAAACCATGCATTAAGCGAAGCAAAGTCAAATGCTCAAAAGTTAATCGCTGATAACGATACTTTAAAGGCGGCTATTGTTACGCAACAACAGGCCATTGAACAAGCCAGTAGTGTGGTTGCAGGGCTTAGAGATGGACAAAACAAACAGCAACAGGCAACGTTAGAAAGTAAAATAAGTCAGTTACAAGACGCATACATTGAGCAAATGCAGTCACTGACAACATTGCACAATGAGTTGCATTATTTAGAGCGGGAACATGAGCAAGGCGGTCAGGCGCGCGCCCACCTTTCGGATGAAGCTGTCAAAGCCCGTGCTGAATTGGATCAATTAACGGCCCAGCGTGACAAGTTAACTGCACAACTGAATATTAGCAAATCCAATCAAGACAAAGTACATGCCAGCTTTAAGGATGCTGGTGACAAGTATCATGCGCTTACTGAAGCCTTTGAAAAGGCGCAAAAGAACTGGTACAACGCGTTAGGTGTACAGCAACGTGCCAAGGCTCGTGCGGATAGTCTGGCCGCTTTGAATGATGAGCATGCTGGCTTTTATCAAGGTGTTAAGGCGATTTTGAAGCAACGAAACAAGTTTAATGGTTTAGTCGGTTCAGTGGCGGATCTCATCACCGTACCCAAGGACTTGGCAAAGGCCATTGAAACGGCTTTAGGAGCTCAATTACAGCAATTAGTTGTCCGTGATGAGCAGACAGCCCGTGATGCAGTACATTATCTGACCCAACAACGAGCCGGGCGAGCAACCTTTCTACCATTGACGACCATCCACGGCCGTCGACTGTCATCAGCACAGCTGTCAGCAGTTTCTTCTACCAAAGGGTACGTTGGTTTGGCGGCGGAACTGGTGACGTTTGACCAATCATTGAAGCCAGTCATTGATCATTTATTGGGGACCACTGTTGTTGCAACTGATTTAGATGCGGCAATTGCGATTGCAAACATCGCTGGTCATCGCTTTAGGATCGTGACACAAGATGGTCAGGTCATGAATGCCAGTGGTTCAATCACCGGTGGAGCCAATCGAAACGCTCAGGCGGGTTTGCTAAGCCAACGTGCTGAACGTGATGAATTGGCAGCTGCTATTGCAGAAATGCAGGCTAAATTGGATCAGCAAGAAGAGCATGTTGCTGATTTACAATCACAAGTCGACGCAATGGCCAGCGCGGGCACGAACTTACGAAGCCAAATGAACGATGCTGACGCTCAGGTTCAGCAGCAATCAGGTCAGTTAGAGCTACTCAGTGATAAAATTAAGGAAGCCAAGCGAAAGCTTTCTGCTAGCCAGTTTGAACGTGACCAACAGGTTCAGGATGCAGCCGATTATGAATCGCAGTTGGCAGAAAACAACTCCAAAACGGTGACAGTTGAGCAACGGTTGGCGACAATTAAAGCTCAACGTGAACAAGCTCAACAGGACTTGACAAGCTTAACGGCAGACGATGAAACCAAAGCCAGTCAGTTACAGGAAAAGATGACTTGGTTGGCAACTGCTAAAGCACAATTAGCTGCTAAACAAGCCGATTACCGGCGTGGGGTGCAATCTTTAAAGGATCTTACTGACCGTCAGCAATCATTATCCGAACGTTTGAAATCGTTGCAAACGAGCCAATCAGTTTCGGGGATGTCAATGAGTGAAGTCGCCACTCAACTGACCAAATCGCAGGTTGAAGTTAAGCAAGTTGTGAAGCAGCTAGAGCAAACAAATGCTGCCCTGACGGAATTGAGCGACCAATTAACGACTGGCGATGCTGAGTTAACGCGAATTCAGGGGCTTCAACGCGCATCTCTTAGTGAAATGAATGATTTGAGTGCCCGTCAATCCCGACTGGCAACATTATTAGATAATGATTTAAATACGTTGAGCGAAACATATCAATTGAGTTTTGAAGATGCCCAATCTGGTTTGAGTGAACTCGATCCAAATGATATTAGAAAGCAGTTGAAGTTACTCAAACGTGGCTTGGATGAAATTGGGGATGTGAATATTGGTGCGATCGACGAATACCAACGTGTTTCGGAACGTTATGATTTCTTGGCACGCCAACAGTCAGATTTATTGACCAGTCAACAGCAGTTGCAGGAAACCATGACAGAAATGGACGGGGAAGTTCAGACACGATTCAAACAAGCGTTTGATGACGTGGCCAAAGCCTTCAGCAAAATTTTCGTTCAGATGTTTGGTGGTGGTAAGGCGCAACTAGTTCTAACTGATCCGGAACACTTATTGACGACTGGAATCGACATCATGGCGCAGCCGCCTGGCAAGAAGTTCCAGCGAATGAGCTTGCTCTCAGGCGGTGAGCGAGCCTTGACTGCGATTACACTCCTGTTTGCGATTCTTGACGTGCGGCCCGTTCCGTTTGCAATCCTCGATGAAACAGAGGCGGCCTTGGATGAAGCAAATGTTACGCGTTTTGCCCGCTATCTGCGCGATTTTGCTGGTGATACACAATTCATTGTCATTACACATCGTAAAGGCACAATGGTGAACGCTAACGTGCTGTATGGGGTCACCATGCAGGAATCGGGTGTTTCAAAAATGGTTTCGGTTTCACTCGATGATGTTGAAGCTGTGTCATAATAAATTTAAATTTGAGAAGGTGAAAAAATGGGACTATTTGATATCTTTCGTCGTCGAAACGCTGAGGAAAATAAAAAAGACTCAGAGCAGGCTAGCGAAAGTTCAGAAGCAACGGCGCAATCGACGATTGATTCTGCAGCCACACAATCAGCCAATTCCGGTTCTGAACTAGCTAAAACGTCAGCATCTGTTGAGGGTGATCAGGATCATGATAGCCAGTCCGGCCATGATTTGCAGACGCCTTCAGCGGCTAACAGTCAGCATGGCAAGTCGGATGAGGCGATGGGATCGGCAACAGAAAGCACGACGGCATCTAGTGCAGCCTCATTAGTAACTGACGAGGGTGATGAGGCTTCTGCCCAAAAATCTGGCTTAAATGCCGACTCAGACAGAAACGAAGACCATCAACAATCAACTGCAAGTGTCGCCTCGCTAACGGACAGTCAAACGTCTGAAGCAAAGTCGGCCGTTGCTAGTAGCAACGTTACGAGTGGCCTGACGGCGCGACAATCCGTTGCTAATTCGATAGCCGCGGCTCGTCAATTGGCACACCGGACCGCTTCACTGAGCGCAGATGCTGCTGAAAAAAGCGCAGCGGAACAACAAGCATCTGAATTACCGTCTCAAAGTGAACAGGTCAGTCATTCAGTTGCAAGTGAGTCTGCCGTCAGTACAGCTGTCAGTGCCTCCGAAAATAACGCCTCTGAATCTAAGTCCACTCAAACATCCGAGTCAGCGACAGATACGCGAACTGATGCTGAACTTTATGATCAGGGATTAGCCAAGTCACGTAAGACGCTTGGTGATCGTTTGAATGCATTCTTAGCTAATTTCCGTTCTGTTGATGAAGATTTCTTTGATGATCTTGAAGAAACGCTGATCGGAGCTGATGTTGGTTTCAATACCGCAGTTCAGATAACCGATGAACTTCGCGACGAAGTTAAATTGAAAAATGCGAAAAAGCAACAGGATGTTGAAAACGTGATCGTAGAAAAGTTGGTCAACTTATACGATCAGGATGGTGCTGACGAAAACATTGCCGTCAACATGGCTAAAAGTGGACCTACCGTCATCTTCTTCGTTGGTGTCAACGGGGTTGGGAAAACCACAACGGTCGGCAAAATGGCTAACATGTACAAGCAACAAGGTAAAAAAGTTTTACTGGCTGCGGCCGATACTTTTCGTGCCGGCGCCATCGAACAATTGCAAGTATGGGGACAGCGTGATGGCGTGCCCGTAGTGGCCTTGCCTGAGCGCAGTGACCCTGCCGCAGTTGTCTTTGACGCAGTACAACGTGCAAAAGATGAACACTTTGACATTCTGATGGTCGATACGGCTGGTCGTTTGCAAAACAAAGTTAATTTGATGAACGAGCTGTCAAAAATGAAGCGTGTGTTAACGCGTGAAATTCCTGAAGCCCCTCATGAGGTCTTACTCGTGCTGGATGCCACAACAGGTCAAAATGCGTTGAACCAAGCAAAGACGTTTGGTGAGATTACAGCCGTTACTGGTATCGTATTAACGAAACTTGATGGTACTGCTAAGGGTGGTATTGTGTTGGCAATCAGAAATGAAATGCATTTACCCGTTAAATTCGTTGGTCTGGGCGAACAAGTCAACGATTTGCGACCATTCGATGCAAACGAATTCGTCTACGGACTGTTTAAAGGATTGATTAAAGAATAGCTAGGCTTTACATTAAGCGCTAATTATAAAATCAATAAAAAGAAGGACTGCCGACAATGTCGACAATCCTTCTTTTCTTATCTTATCTCGATGCACGAGGTGGGGTTCGAACCCACAACCCTTGGTTTCGAGGACCAATACGCTATCCAGTTGCGCCACTCGTGCATAACTTAATTACACTACTAATACTAGTGGTTTCGATTGCCCTCGTCAATTGCAATGTTATCAGTGCAAAGGGTAAACTACTTATTGAAAAATATTTTTGATTTCAAGCGATGGTTTACGTGGGGCAATGATATGGAAATTGATACGACAATGCTACAACATGAAATTATGGCTAATAAGGCGGCACATAACTGGAACACGACCGACGTGCGGTTTGAGCTTTTACAATTGTACAGTGAAACGAGCGAACCATTCGAGGCTACTTTGAAAAAAGATCAGGCCAACATTGCCGAAGAATTGGCCGATGTTGCTATTTTTCTACTGGGCATTGCTGAAATGGAACACGTCGATTTAGGAGAGGCCATAATAGCTAAACTAAAAATTGATCAGCACCGTGTTTATGATGAGCAAGGACATAAACGATTGCTGCCGGACAAATCGACCAAAAAGAACTAATTCTTTTGATTGACGTGGCTGTGTAGTGTTCTTTAGTGAGTCAAAATGTTAAACTATTACGGTATCGGGAATAGTGAAGGGTGCGTGGAAATATGGAAATTGCAAAAAATGATCGCATAAATTCATTATTTGAGTTTTATGAACCGTTACTGACGGAAAAACAAAAGGCTTACATTGAACAATATTACGGCGATGATTATTCCCTTGGCGAAATTGCAGAAAACTTTGATGTAAGTCGTCAGGCCGTTTATGACAATATCAAACGAACAGAAAAAATTCTGGAAGGTTACGAACAAAAATTGCATCTATTTAGTGATTTTCGTAAACGTAATCAGGTAGCTGATGAGATTTCCGTTTATGTACGACGCGCATATCCTAGCGACAAACAGCTAATTCAGTTAGCTGACCGACTTGAAACAACAGAAAGCGATTCTGAATAAACAATTATTCGAACACGCCGACGATGGAGGAATGACACATGGCCTTTGAAGGGCTTACTGAACGATTACAAAATGCAATGAAAACACTGCGTGGTAAAGGCAAGGTCTCTGAGAGTGACCTGCGCGAAACCATGCGGGAGATTCGGCTTGCCTTGTTGGAAGCTGATGTAAATTTTGATGTTGTTAAAACATTTGTTAAAACGGTCCGTGACCGTGCCATGGGCAGTAAAGTGCTGGATGGTTTAAATCCGGCTCAACAGATTGTCAAAATTGTGAACGAAGAACTCACAAAAACGATGGGTTCGGATGCTTCAGAATTAAATAAGTCACCAAAAATTCCAACAATTATTATGATGGTTGGGCTTCAAGGGGCCGGGAAGACTACAACTGCTGGTAAGTTGGCCAACAAGTTGAAGACTGAGCAACACGCTCGACCATTATTTATTGCGGCCGATGTTTACCGTCCTGCCGCGATTGATCAGTTGGAACAAGTTGCTAAACAAATTGATGTCCCAGTCTTCCAATTAGGGACTGATGTTGATCCCGTTGAAATTGTTCGCCAAGGTCTGGCTAAGGCCGAAGCCGATAAAAACGATTACGTGATTATCGATACGGCTGGTCGTTTGCAAATTGATGAACAGTTGATGGATGAGCTGGCTAACATTAAAAAGTTGGCTGACCCAACTGAGATTTTGTTGGTTGTTGATGCGATGACCGGTCAAAATGCGGTTAACACGGCGACCGGATTTAATGACAAACTCGATATTACCGGTGTTGTTCTTACCAAGTTGGATGGTGACACGCGTGGTGGTGCTGCGCTGTCAATTCGAGCCGTAACTGGCAAGCCAATTAAGTTTGTTGGTGAAGGCGAAAAGATGTCCGATTTGGATACCTTTCATCCGGATCGAATGGCCTCACGAATCTTGGGCATGGGGGATATGCTTACCCTGATTGAAAAGGCTCAGCAAGTTTCCGACGAGAAGCGGGCTGCCGATTTGGAACAGAAGATGCGGGAAAATTCGTTTGATTTTAACGATTTTCTCGATCAAATGGATCAGATGAACAAAATGGGCGGCATGGAAAGTATCATGAAAATGATTCCAGGATTGGCGAACAACCCTGCGCTCGCTAATGCCCAAATTGACCCTAAGGATCTAGCTCACATGCGTGCGACGGTGTATTCAATGACACCGCAAGAACGTGAACATCCTGATGTGTTAAACCCGAGCCGTCGCCGTCGGATTGCTGCTGGGGCTGGTCGGCCTGTCCAAGAAGTCAACCGAATGATTAAGCAGTTTGATCAAATGAAGAAGATGATGAAACAGATGTCTAACGGTAATATGGGCGCCTTAGACCAAATGGTTCCAGGCGGTTTAGGCGGCATGATGGGCAGTGGTTCTGGAATGTCAGGTCGTTTAGGAAAAATGGCGGTCAACCGAATGGTCCGTCAAACAAAGAAAAATAAAAAGAAGCGACTTAAGAAAAACAAACGTCGTCGCTAACAGAAAGATGACTTGTGAGTACCCCTTTTTGGGACCACAAGTCTTTTTTGTTTATCCCAAAATAGTGTGAAAGTTCAATTTGAGTTGGCCCCGAAAATATGAATTTTAATTCAAAAAGTCAAATATTGTTAATGAAAATTTTTTTCGAGTAGGCATAGGGTAATGATTTTAATAGACCAAATATGAACACATGTTTATCGCTTATATGGAGTAAAAATTAACGATTTCAAACATTTATTTAATGAAGTTCTGATGCATTTCACTTAAAAAGGTTCAAAGCTGCTAAAACTTTTTTCATGTTTTTTCAACATTGTTTGATATAGGACATTGTTTCCGATCTGTGTAAGCGCTATGCTAAATACGTGAAAACACTTTCAAAATTGGAGGGATGTTGAATGGCAATCGTAGTTTCTGCGCTTAAAGAAGCCGATGGCGAGAATCGTGTCGCAATGACACCTGACATCGTTAGTCGGTTAGTTAAGAGCAACTATGAAGTATTAATTGAACAAGGCGCCGGGGTAAATGCGTTCTACCCGGATGACGCTTACACCCAAGCTGGTGCAAAGGTCGTTGATCGGAATGAAGCCATCAGTCAGGCTAGTATCATTGCCATGATTGACAAGCCAAGTGCCGCAACAATTCAGCAGTTAAAGGCAGGTCAGGCAATTATTGGCTTGCTGGCACCTTTGACCGATCAGGACACGGTGAAGGCACTCGCTGAAAAAAAGGTTAGTGCGTTAGCTTTTGAGCTACTGCCACGGACCGTTTCACGTGCGCAAACAATGGATGTGCTCAGTTCACAATCCAGTGTTGCAGGTTACAAAGCAGCCCTATTGGCGGCAGATCGTTTCTCACGTTACTTCCCAATGATGATTACTGCTGCCGGCACCGCTAAACCAGCTAAAGTACTGGTTTTGGGGACTGGTGTTGCTGGATTGCAGGCCATTGGGACAGCCAAACGTTTGGGTGCAGTTGTATCAGGCTATGATGTCCGTCCGGCCTCACGCGGCGAAGTTGAATCACTGGGAGCCACGTTCCTGACGACATCTGTTTCTGGTGCTGGTGAAGGTGGTTATGCTCGTCAATTAACACCTGAGGAAACGCAACAGCAACAGGATGAATTGGCTGGTTTCATTGCCGAGAACAATGTCATTATTACCACGGCGCAAGTGCCTGGCCGTAAGCCACCATTGTTGGTAACTCAAAAATCCGTTGACGAAGCTAAACCTGGGACAATCTTTGTTGATTTAGCAGCCAGTGAACTTGGCGGTAACGTTGCTGGTTCAAAACCTGCAACAACCGTGACGACTGACGCTGGTGCACAAATTATTGGTGCCGGTGACATGGCAAGTCAGTTGCCATCCGCTGCTTCCGATATGTTTGCTAAGAACGTTCAAGCGGTCATTACGTACATTACCAAAGATGACCAGTTAACACTGGATGTGGACGATGACGTTATTGGTGAATTATTGGCTACCAAGGATGGCGAAATTATTAGTAACCGTCTGCGTGGAGCAATGAAGTTGCCAGAACGGAAAGCTGCTGAGGGAACTGTCAGCGCTTCAAGCGAGGCTGCTACAGATGGTCAATCTACGTCTAAAAATGATTCGAAAGGAGCTTAGCCGTCATGAGTCAGGAATTATATACCAACTTGGCCATCTTTGTGATGAGTCTGTTAGTTGGATTCGAAGTTATGAGTAAGATTCCATCAACGTTACAAACGCCCATGATGTCTGGGGCAAACGCCATTCACGGGGTTGTTGTCGTCGGTGCATTTGTGATCGCTGCGGAAGCAAACAGTTGGATCTTTTATATTTTAGCCTTTCTAGGTGCCTTCTTCGCCGCGGTTAACGTGGCTGGTGGTTATACCGTTACAGATCGGATGCTGGGCATGTTTAATCGTCCAAAGAAATCTGCTTCAAAGGAGGATGAGAATAAATGAGTGCGTTAACGACTGTTGCTTCTTTAGTTTATTTGATTTCCGCCGTTTGTTATGTGATTGGTGTGCATTTAATGCGGTCACCAAAAACTGCTCGCCGTGGTAATGGCTTATCCGCGGTTGGGATGTTCTTAGCCGTGATTATGATTGTGATCACGATCATTGCTGAAGGCAAGATTACTGGTACCGGTTGGGTTGTATTGATTCTTGGTCTAGCACTTGGTGTTTGGTACGGGGTTGCCCGTGCACGCAAGGTGCCAATGACGGATGTGCCTCAATTGGTTAGTTTGTTCAACGCTGTTGGTGGTGGTGCTGCCGCTGTAATTGGGATCTTCGACTACGCGGTCAAAGCGGGCGGCACACACTTGAACGTTGCCTTTTCACTACCAGTTTTACTAGATGTTATTATTGGTGGAATTACATTTTCTGGCTCGCTGATTGCGACCGGGAAATTATCTGGTCATGTACCAGGTAAGCCAATTACGTTCCCAGGTGCTCGGCTGGTTAACGTGTTAGTTGTCATTGCTATTTTAGTGGCCGCCTGGTTAATGATTGGTTTGCCAACAAATGTTTGGTTCATGGTGCTTGGCTTAATTGCCAGTTTAGTCTTTGGTCTGTTAATGACCTTACCAATTGGTGGGGCTGATATGCCGGTTGTTGTGTCACTGTTAAATGCCTTTACTGGTTTGGCAGTTGCGTTTGCTGGGTTTGTTATCGATAACCAAGTATTGATCATTGCTGGGGCATTGGTTGGTGCTGCGGGGACGATTTTGACCTTACAGATGGCTGATGCGATGAACCGTTCAGTTGCCAACATTCTTGCTGGTGGTTTCGGTACGGGTGACAGTAACAGCAGTTCTGCTGCCGATGAAACACCCGTTAACGTTAAAGAAACGTCAGCTGACGATATTGGTTTGCAACTTGCTTATGCTAACAATGTCATGATTGTTCCTGGTTATGGGTTGGCCGCTGCTCAGGCACAACACGAAGTCGCTGAGTTGGCCAAATTGTTGACGGACAATGGTATCAATGTCAATTACGCCATTCACCCAGTTGCTGGGCGGATGCCAGGACATATGAATGTGTTGTTAGCTGATGTTAACGTGCCTTACGACCAGATGAAACAGATGGAAGAAGCAAATTCCATGTTTGAAAACACTGATGTTTCTCTTGTTATCGGGGCGAACGATGTTACCAACCCATTGGCACGCGAAAGTGGTAACGCTATTTCCGGGATGCCAATTCTAGACGTTGATAAGTCGAAGTCCGTGGTTGTTATCAAACGGTCAATGAGCACAGGGTATGCTGGTGTTCAAAACCCACTGTTCTCGATGGATAACACGCAGATGTTCTTCTCCGACGCAAAGAAGGGGCTTGCAGACATCATTGCATCGACTAAAGAGTACATTAATCAGTGATGTAACAACGTTTGTAAGCCATTAAGATTCTTTGCGTGAATCATTTTTACCATTATTATCGTTAGAGTGGTTAACACTTTGGTTAAGTTTAGATTCAAGTAACTAAGAAATTTAGTTAAAGTCATCCTTTTTGGGATGACTTTTTCTTATACGCCATCGCATTGAGTCATAAATAAAAAAATTCGCAAATATTGTGAAGGCGAGAAATTGTAATCGCCGAATTGTTCGACATCTATGGACAGGCTGATACATTATGCCGGTAGCTGATTAATGATTGTGACTTAGGCTTGGCCTCTTCAAAAGCGGCTAAATTAAGCACATAAATTGATTTTGTAATCGTTATCATTTGACTAAAGGCAAATAAACAGGAAAAGGACTTTAAAAGTTCTTTCAGTTACCAAAATAACTTATGAGTGTTATGTTTGAAACCGAAGGAAGGCGTTTACATGAGTGAAACAGAGGACTCAACGACTGAACAGTTCAAGGTCAACGAGCATGTGGTATGCAAACGATTCACAGGTTTACCTAGGAATTTTAAAGGGACAATCGTGAAAGTTTACGATCATGCGGTGCTGTTGAAACTAAACGTAAAGGACTTCACAGCCCGTTACCAATCAACGTTAGATGACCTTAACGACAAGGTTGTCATTGCGAAAAAATTAGTCGTACCGACACCAGTTGTATAAGTTTTTGGTGATAAAAGATGTTTATGCTTGCTCTATGGTCTAATTAGGGTTAAAGTATAGTCATTGTATTGATAGTTCGGTAGTAAGTGTACTAGTTCTTTTGAATGACAACCTTTCTCGCCCGGCTTTAGATGCAAAATTAATTTGCGCAATGCGCATGGAGGTTTCATTCATATGGAACAAGGTACTGTTAAATGGTTTAACGCTGACAAGGGTTACGGTTTTATTACTCGCGAAAACGGTGACGATGTATTCGTTCACTTCTCAGCTATCCAAGGCGACGGCTTCAAGACTTTGGACGAAGGTCAACACGTTTCTTTCGATGTTGAAGACAGCGACCGTGGCCCACAAGCTACAAACGTTAACAAAGACTAATTTTAATAATTAGATTTTAAAGAGCATTCACATTTGTGAATGCTCTTTTTTTATTCAATTTAGAAACTAAGTTGGTTCACCGTTTGATAAACTAGCTCCAGCTACAAGGATGAGCATCTCATTTTAGAAATAATCCTGCATTAACACAGGTGTAACGAATGTTTCGATGATGGCTGAGGTAATATACAGCAGGGGCACAATGCTACACATATCAATTAATAATGTTGACCACGGAATCGTTGATGGGTATTCGGTTGGATGCCAAAGGTTGTGGACTAATTGCTGAATATATTTAGTGATCTGAGCCGCAATACAAAGCGTTAATATTTGTGCGGTGATTTCCAAAACACCATGAGGCAGGATGCCTAAAAGTAGAGTCGCAATGGGACGGGGGCCAACTAACACTATGCCAACAGTTAGGGCATTAAAGACGGCAAATACCCAGTAACAGGGCAGTGGCAAGAAAGCAACACCGATATAGAACCACGCCAGACCATAATTGTGTTCAAAAAGGCCAAGAACATTCCGCCAATTGTCTGAACGACCATCAGTATTTACATTAAGCCCAAGAGTAAGACCATCTCGGGCAGACTGAGCATCTAAGTGAAAAACATAAAAAATAGTCGGTACAAGCAACCAAATCAACATCATCATAATCGCGAAATGAACAAATTGTGGCCAATACGTTGCCCGTCTCTTTCTAAGGTAATTAATTTGCACGTAAACACGTCCCTAAATGAATTACATTTAGCATACAACATTTCAATGAATGAAAGAATTAGCAATTGGACCTGAATCGCTCACATTTTGTTGTTATACTAAAATAAATGATAGCAATACGATGGCGTTTCTAAATGAGTTAATGGATCTACCCAGTCGACTTATTTTTCAAAGCCATTATTTTGAATGACAGGAATGAGCAAACGGTAATGTCAAAAAGATGGGTAAAGCGGTCCCTAGTTTCAATTGGTGTGAGCATATGTGCTTTAACAGTAGTGTCAGTAATGCATATATCTTCTGTATCAGCTGCTACGTATACTAGTGCTGAGCAACGACAAATTAATAAGCAGCGTAAAATGTATCAAAAAATTAGTCAACGTGAGTATGACGATCATAATAGTTATGCACAACGACCGTCTTTTAAAAAGCATTTAGTGGTTGGCAAGCTTTCTAACCACTATCAAACGCAGTTATTGGCGTCATTAAATTTTTATCGTCAAATTGAGGGATTGCCAACCGTTTATTATGGATTTAATGCCAACCAGCAAGCACAAACTGCGGCAGCGGATATGGCCGCCGCGAATAATTTTCAGCATGGTTTAAAGGGAATCACGCGACCGGATGTCGTTAGTCAGCGGCAATGGCAAGAAGGACAGCAAATTACCCTTAATAGCAATATTGGTGAAATGAACGTGCCAGAGCGTCTTGACGCAACTATGGGCAATTACATTCGCGACAATTTCAATGTGGAGGGAAACAATACTGGTCATCGTGCGTGGTTGTTATCCCCGATTGTCCATAGCGTCGGAATAGGTGTTGCTCATCGTCCTAACGCTACGTTTGCCTATAGTGACATTTATTTTACGGATCAGGCGCAACGAGCCGTCACGCCTAATCGTGCTGTCGTGATCAACTATCCAACCACTGGTGTTTTTCCGAAAGAACTTTTGACCAGTGATGTAAAAAATCGTCCTGTTTATTGGTCGAGCGCTTTCACCATGGAACAAGGGACAACGGGGCGGGTTCAGGTACAAGTCACTGATTTAACTGCCAAACGGACGGTTAACGCAGCTCACGTCAATCTGGATCATACGAATCATTTTGGTCAGTTTGCATCGATCATTACTTATCGGCCATCGTTAAAAATTGTGAATGGTCACCAGTATCGAGTTCGGCTGACGGGCTTAACGCAGTATCCTAAGGGTTATCAGTACGAATTTAAGCCATTTTCGTTAGTCCGTGGTGCTTCGCATTAAACGTTAAAAAAGGTATCAACTCGTGTCTTCCGAATCTGGAATGACAGAGGCTGATACCTTTTTTGATAATGTTGCTTATTCATTTATTAAAGATTACTGAGCAAGTCCTGCATTTTATTAACAATGCCGTTAACGCCACTATCCTTTAATGTGCTGCTTGCATCAGAAGGGCTGGAACTATTTTCTAGATTGCCAACTGTAGTCGACAGCTTATTTAGCTGAGACGACATGGCACCACGAACAACAGCGTTTGAATTCCCTTGTTGTACTTGCTGCTGAAGATCTGAAACTTGTTGCTGAAGAGAGGAAATCGTGGACTCATATTGTGCACGATCGTTACTGTCTTTGTAATCATTCACGGCTTGCTGGGTATTTTTAACGACGGTAGTCATTTCTTTAACTTGCGATTTTAAACTACCAACTTTATTAGACAAGCTACTATTTTGAGAGGTTAAGGATGCTTGTTGTGATGAGGCCGCGGCAGACGATTCTGCGGCCTTAGAGGAGGCCTCAGCACTGCTTGCGGCTGCCGCAGAAGAACTAGCAGCTAAACTTGAAGAAGAAGCCTCAGCGGCCTGATTTGCGGCATTTTGGTGAGCGGAAACACCCCAAATGATGAACACCAATACTAAAACCGCAGCGACACCGCCAATAATCAACCGTTTTGAACGACGGCGTTTGGTCTTGGGCTGGGTAGCGCCTGAAGCAACTTGACTTGCCGCGGCAGACTCTGGTGCGGATTCAACGACAATCGGGGAATGACCATCTAGATCCGCTTCCGTATTGACAATGGTCAAAGTGAAGGCAGCACGACCGACATTTCCTCGGTCATCCATCACGGCAACGGGCACCTGATGCTGACCAGCGACTGAAAAATCAATATTTTCAAGATTGGCGTTTAAATGAGCGGTAAGGTCTGTGCCCCGACTGTCCATTGCTGTCGCACCCACGGCCTGCAACAACCGTGCATTTGTTGGCCGATTGATCGCGTCTGTTTTAACAATCCGCAATTGTGGATGAAGAAAGCTAATGCGAGGATCAATATTGTTCTGCATATGAAACTCCTTTTAATGGATCGTTTTATCGAATTAATTGTACTGTTAATGTATCATAGCGCTTTTATTATGAGATTTAAGTTTAGCCAATCTTGACCAGACTTTAAGCATCTTAACTTTTTTTACAGAATTGTTGAGGGTTGAAAATCTGCGTCAGAGTGGGATAATTTTAACTGTAAAGAAAAACCTCTTGACACCCTAGGTGAGTTTAGATAAACTAGTACACGTTAAGAAATTGAGGGAGGAAATCTCATGTCTGTAAAAATTCGTTTAAAACGTATGGGTTCTAAAAAGCGCCCATTCTACCGTATCGTTGTTGCTGACTCACGTTCACCACGTGATGGCCGTTTCATCGAACAAATTGGTACTTTTAACACTTTGGTTAACCCAGCAGAAGTTAAATTAGATGCTGAATTAGCAATGAAGTGGTTAAACAATGGTGCGCAACCTTCTGACACTGTTAAAAACATCTTCTCACGTGAAGGTATCATGAAGCAGTACCACGAAGCTAAGTTCACTAAGAAGTAAATTCGAGGCGGCAATTCATGAGTACGAATCAAAATAATCGTTTATCAGTCGATGCAGTTGCTTCACTAATCCAAACGTTGGTCCAACCACTTGTTTCACATCCTGATGCAGTTTCTGTACAGGCGGAACAAGGGGAACGGTTTATGAATTATTCATTAACGGTTGCGCCAGATGATATTGGTGAAGTTATTGGCCGTCACGGTCAGGTTGCGCAAGCAATTCGTACATTGGTGTACAGCATTCGGACGGTTGACCAACAAAAGGTTCGTTTGATTATTGTTGACGAGAATAAATAAGGGACCTGAGAATGATTATTCTCGGTCTTTTTTTTATAATATTTATTAAGTTAGTTGTGAGAACAGCACTTATACTCTGCTATTGCACTTTAAATGTTAAGGAGATTGGAATGGCATTTTACACCATCGGTAAGATTGTAAATACACAAGGTCTGAAGGGAGAACTTCGGGTTATCTCCAGTACTGATTTTCCAAAATCACGTTTTAAGGTTGGCAGCCAGGTTTACGTCACGGCTCAAACGCCGGGAGCACATCAAGAGAAATTAACCATCGCTTCCTCAAGACCTCATAAAAGTTTTATCCTCATTACTTTTACAGGAATGAACGATATTAATTTGGTTGAAAAATATAAGGGCTCTGATTTGTATGTTACGGAAGAGCAGCAACAAAAATTGCCTGAAGGCCAATATTATTATCGTGAAATTATTGGGCTCCATGTTATTGATGAACATCAACAAGACCTTGGTACGATTTCCGAAATTATGGCGCCTGGTGCAAATGATGTCTGGGTGGTTAAGCGACAAGGTAAGTCCGACTTGTTATTACCGGTGATTGATCAAGTTGTTAAAGATGTCGACATCGCTAATGGAGTCGTTCATATCGAAATGATGGCGGGGTTAGACAGCGATGAGAATTGATATTTTAAGTCTCTTTCCGGACATGTTTAGTGGGCCATTAACTGAGTCCATCGTTGGTAAGGCTGTTGATAAAGGAATTCTAGATATCAACGTGACTGATTTTCGTCAGTTTACGACCGATAAACATCATCATGTTGATGATACGCCTTATGGTGGTGGCGCTGGTATGTTGTTAATGCCACAACCGATTTTTGATGCCATGGATCATGTTGAACAAGAAGCGGGTGATCGAGGGCGCGTGATTTTACTCGACCCGGCTGGCGTTCCTTTTACCGAGCACGTTGCGGAAGACTTTTCAAAGGAGTCACATTTAACATTTATTTGTGGCCATTATGAAGGCTATGACGAACGGATTCGTCATTTAGTCACCGATGAAGTGTCTCTAGGCGATTACGTACTGACCGGTGGGGAGCTTGGCGCGATGGTCATGATTGATGCAACGGTTCGATTGATTCCTGACGTGTTGGGAAATACGGATTCAGCGCCCGGAGATTCATTTAGCAATGGCTTGTTGGAGTATCCACAGTACACACGTCCCGCAGATTTTAGAGGCATGAAGGTGCCTGAGGTGCTGACGAACGGTAATCATCAATTGATTGATCAGTGGCGTGAAACAGAGTCCTTGAGAAGAACTTATCAACGGCGACCAGACCTGCTTGATAATGCCGAATTGACGGTTGCGCAACGTCGTTTATTAGCTGATGTCATAGATGAAGAGACGCGTGGCTAGGCGTATTTAAAAGTTTATGATATCGCCTAATCCGCAGAATTCATTAATTCTGTAAAGGAAAACGCCTTTACAAATGTGCTTGTTCTATGGTAATCTAATTTGTGGCTTTGAGCCCAATACTACCAATATTCCGCTGGCGGGATGCCCGTTTATGAATTTTGAGTGAAAGGAAGTTCTCACATTATGAGACAGAACCAATTAATTGAAAAGATCACCGCAGGGCAACTTCGCGATGACATGCCAGATTTCCGTGCCGGCGACACTGTTCGTGTATTCGCACGAATTGTTGAAGGTACTCGTGAACGTATCCAGTTATTCGAAGGTGTTGTTGTTAAGCGCCGCGGTGCTGGTATTTCCGCAACGTACACTGTTCGTAAGATTAGTAACGGGATTGGTGTGGAACGGACATTCCCAGTTAACTCACCACGAGTTGACCACGTTGAAGTAACTCGCCATGGCCGTGTTCGTCGTAGTAAGCTTTACTACTTACGTGCATTGCATGGTAAGGCAGCCCGGATCAAGGAAGCACGTCGTTAAGATTTGCTATTTGAGCCAAACGTCATTTGTCTTCGGACAGGTGGCGTTTTTTGTTGGATGAATTGTTGTTTTTCAAAAAAGTAAAAAACCACCATCATTACCGTTAGTACGTCGAAAAGGACGATAAAAATGGTAATTGATGGTGGTTTTAATTTATTGACTAAAAATGTTTAGTCGGTGGTGTGATGTTCCCGGTTTGCATAAAAGGCCCAGGCAATACAGCCAAAAATCAGTGGACCAGCAACAGTCGCAATGGCAGTTACCCAATCCTTTTCCAAAAATGGCTGCAGAATGGAAAAGCCAATGCCGATGCTCAACGTTACCATCACGACAGTAACAACGAACATCATCCAGCGATGTGAATGGTAGGCGACAAATGGTCGTGGCCGGTCTTCTCTCTTGAAATAGGGAAAGGCCCCTACTAAGAAGAGGTAAGGTAAGGTCGTTGACACATTACTCATTGACGTCAGCACATTATAGAAGAACTTAGCATCCTTGTGAGTTAGCACAGACACTAATGAAATTCCTGCGATAAAGATGACAACTGCGGTAGCCTGCATCCACATTGCAAATTCTGGCATATCATGTTTGTTCAAACGTGTCATTTTCTTAGGCCATAATTCCTTGGGTGAACCTAAAATAAAGGATTTTAGAGGTGAGTATATCAGGACGAAGAAAGACCCTAAATAAGCTAAGAACATACTGATTCCGGCAAAACGTGAAAACACCTCGCCCAAAATATGAGCGCTAGAAGCTGATAAACCGATTGAGAGGCCTAGGATGTCTCCTAAGTTTTCCATTAAAACATAGGTAATGTTGCCCAAATTTACATTTCCGTGAGCAATCACCATACTCCAGTTTGTTGAAATACCCCATAAAAAGATGGTGAGTGAGTAGCTAATCCCAATGACAATGGTGCCAATCAGGATGCCCCGAGGGAATGTTTTTTCAGGTTTATCCAGTGAGTCAGTAACCCCGCCAATGGATTCCAAACCACCATAGGCAAAGATGGCATAAATAACAAAACTAATCATCGCAATGGGCGATTGGAATTGTGGATTTGGTGAAGTGGCAAAGTCGGATAAATGGTTAACTGGCTGGGCCAGTGCAAAATGATTGGCAATTAAGATGATGAGACTAGCGAGTACTAAAATCACGTTAAGCGCCATAATGGCAATCCCACCAACCGATGAAACCTTAGCAATGAAGGACATTCCACGTGAGGCTGCCCAAGTAATGGCAACGATCCAAAGACAGGCGAGTAGGCCAACTGTTAACGTTGAGTTCAAGCCTAGAAAATGCCAATTGTTCGTGGTGTCATGACCGCTAATGATGGTTGAAAGGGTGATCCAAACTTTTTGCGAAATCATGACTTGCCAGATGATCCATGCTGATAACCAGATGAAGGTTGCAATGAAGGACCATTTTTCACTAATAGACGCGTCCAGCCATGAATAAATGCCACCCTTTGATTCCTTCAATGAGGAACCGTATTCAGCGAACATTAAACCACTGGGCAGAAAGAATAATAGCGCGCCCAGTAAATACCAGAAGATTGCGCCATAGCCCATTTGCTCAAAGGCTGCCGGAGTGTTCCCGAAACCAAAAATAGTGGTGAAGATCATTAAGACTAATGCCCCAAGTGACAGGGTCTTTTTCTTTTCCATTTGTATTTACTTCCTCAATATCATTACCAGTGAAAAACCGCCCGTACTGGTGTGAATGTAATGTTTTATAGATTCTCGTCTGTGTTAAAGTTTAAAGGCGAAAAATCGGTGCTATTGGTGATAAGGTCACTGATTAGGTCTGTATACGTGTTTAAAGCTCGTTTGGCAGATTCGGCGTTGCTGTCAGTCAGATATTGAATTAATGCATCACCGCTTAATTTGAGGGCCTTAACATCGCTTTCGCGGAGGTGGGTGCCGAGATCTGCCTGTAATTTAAGCTGAGATTGACGATAAGGCGTTTCAAAGTGACGATAATGGGCGTCAAGTAGCACACTGGCTAACTTAAACGTCCAGTAAGCGCTGTTGGCGGCATACTTGCCTTGTCCACGTTGGTAGGCTAATGGCGTGTTGTTAATGGCTGTGTAAAAGGGAACATAGTTACTCTGCGCAGCAACGCCCATCGCCAACCACTGAACGCCGGCCATGGCTGAAGGGACATTCGGCCGAAGCTGGAGGACATGAGATTCTTGTGTTTTGGCTAAGCTAATTGGACGAAAGGCGTGTTTGTGCGTTGCTTCGCGGCCAACTGGATCATAATCGGTACCTTCGTAATGATTGCTGAGAAAAGCCTGCACATCATTAACAGAAAGGCGTTTGCTGGCGTAACGAATAAAGGGCAATTCCTCATCAGTTGGTGATTGCTCGATCTCTGGATTAAACATTTTTTGACCGATCCAAACGCGGGGAGTGTTGTACATTTCGTCACTCGTACCCGTTGTGCCAAAAATATGACGGAAATTAAACCCATTAGCGTCAGGATTAAGATGATGTTGTTGGACAAACTCCTCAATTCCATCAGCAAACATAAAGTTATCATGGTCAGCAAAATCGATTTGCTGAATGGCCAGCTGATTGGCAACGACCGCATAGCCATCATCCGGAATTCGCTGTGCGACCCATTGATGGCCAGCACCGGTTTCTAAATACCAAGCTTCGTGTAAATCTGCGAACAAAATACCATTTGTCTCTGCCGTGCCATAAGTTTCAACGAGCTTGCCCAGTCGTTGGACGCCTTCTTTAGCAGAGGTAACGTAAGGAAGCACTACAGTAACCATTGCCTCTTCCTGAATGCCGTCAGCTACCAAGGGATCCGCTGCTAGAACGAGAGCATTGGAATAGGCGCTTTCAGTCGCAGACATGGACACGTTTGCTTCATTAATACCATCCTCCTCAAAAAGACCATATTTTGCTGTCCATTCAGGGGTCGCCGTATAACGCATTGCCGTTTTTGGCAGTGGCATTGTAAAGTCGTTATCCTTTGACTTAAACTGTTGCGCGTCATTAAAGGTTTGAGCTGGGTGAACGACAAAATGCTTTGGCCAAGAAGCCTTACTGTCCTCATTACGGCCGATCATCACGGAACCGTCCGTTGAAGCTGAACGACCAATTAAAATACTTGTACATGCCGATGGTCTTCTGGTGTCATCTATTTGCATCAAAGATGCCTCTCTTTCAATCAACCTAAAACATTATGAATAAAATTACAAAACCGCAATGAATAAATTGTAGCAGAAAAGAGAAAACAGGTGCTAAAAGGGAACCGATTTTAAGCGGTTTCATCGCATTTTCTCATCAAACGTTTGTAAGAATGACATTTTTGTGAAGATAGCTGCCAAATTAGCTGTAACTTGTGGTCATAAACGTCACGATTGTGGTTTAATTATGGTCATTGAGAGCAAAAAGAAAGGATCATAAAAATGACACGATGGAATGATGACAACCCTTTTATTAAAATTGTAATTTTATTATTTTCAACCGTATGTTGTGCCGTTGCGTTGAATGTTTTTTTGATTCCCAGTAATATTTTTGCTGGTGGACTTAACGGGATTGCACAGTTGCTGCACTGGGGACTTAAATTTACTGGTGCAGACATTTCAACTGGTTGGTTTATCCTAGCTTTTAACCTCCCAATCGGCATCATGGGCTGGCGTAAAATTGGACCACGCTTTACGGCTTGGAGCTTTGCTAACGCCATTGTGACATCTGTGTTGGCGATCGTAATTCCCGAGGTGAGTGTATCTCATAATGCATTGCTAAACGCATTGTTCGGTGGTATTTTAACTGGAATCGGTATTGGCTTCCCATTTCGATTTGGATTTTCAACCGGCGGCATGGATATCATTGCCATGGTCTTGCAAAAAACGACTGGTCGATCAATAGGAACACTGACAATGATGCTCAATTCCGGGATCATTGCCGTTGCCGGTTTCTTTATTGGCTGGGAAAATGCGTTGTTTACGATCATTACCATTTACGCAACCTCACGAATGGTCGATACAATTCATACGCGCCATCAGAAGATGACCGCTCTTATTGTGACGAATCGGCCAGATGAATTAATTGCAGCGTTGCGAGAACATCTTTTTCGAGGCGTCACTGTTTTACCCTCACGCGGCGCATTTTCGAATCGGGACAATTCGACATTAATGATCGTCATTTCACGTTATGAATTGTACGATTTGCAAACGACTGTTAAAGAAACCGATCCAGACAGTTTTATGAACATGGTTGCAACGGTTGATATTGCCGGCAACTTTTTTGATGAGGATAAGCAAGCAGAATTGAGGCAATCGTCAAAACAGGGGTAACAGATGCCTAAAAGTTTGCTAAACTTATCTTTGTTTGGTGGAACGTGTTCAAAAATTCGAATCTTGTCTAATGAATGGAGTTGCGACATGAACGACGAGCAGTACATGATGGCGATCGACCAAGGAACGACTAGTAGCCGGGCCATGATTTTCAATCATCAAGGACAGATTGTAGGAAAAGCTCAGAAGGAATTCCCGCAATACTTTCCACAACCGGGATGGGTTGAACATGATCCCGAAGAAATCTGGAGTAGCGTTCAATCAGTGATGGCAGATGCCTTGATTCAGGCACATCTTGCCCCATACAAAATTCGTGGAATTGGGATTACCAACCAGCGCGAAACAACCATTATTTGGGACCGCAAAACGGGGAAACCCGTTTATCATGCCATCGTTTGGCAGTCGAAACAGACGACCAGCATTACAGAGCAATGGCAAAAAGCCGGGTTAACTGAGACAATTCGTCAAAAGACCGGGCTTGTGGTAGATGCTTATTTTTCTGCTTCTAAAATCAAGTGGTTATTGGATAATGTGCCAGGTTGTCGTGAACGCGCAGAAGCTGGTGATCTGCTGTTTGGCACCATTGATACATGGTTACTGTGGAAACTGACTGGTGGTAAGGTTCATGCGACAGACTATACAAACGCCAGTCGGACAATGCTGTTCAACATTCATGATTTGAAGTGGGATGCCGATTTGTTAAAGGCTTTTGATATTCCAGCTGAGTTATTACCTGAAGTGCGAAGCTCCTCGGAAATTTACGGCTATACGGCAAACTACACCATGTCAGGTGTGTCGGTGCCGATTTGTGGTATTGCGGGCGATCAGCAAGCGGCACTCTTTGGGCAAACAGCTTTCGACAAAGGCAACGTCAAAAATACTTATGGCACTGGTGCCTTTATTGTGATGAACATTGGTCAACAACCCACGCTATCGACTAAGGGGTTACTGACGACAATTGCCTATGGTTTGAATGGTGAAGTAACTTATGCCCTTGAAGGGTCAATATTCGTTGCTGGTTCAGCGGTTCAGTGGTTGCGAGACGGAATGAGGCTGGTTCAAGACGCTGGGGATTCTGAAGCAATGGCCATGGCGGCGGAGCCAGATGATCATATTTACGTGGTACCGGCGTTTACAGGGTTAGGTGCGCCGTACTGGGATCAAGAACTGCGTGGCGCTGTGTTTGGACTCACACGTGGAACCACGCGTGAACAATTTGTGCGGGCAACATTGCAGGCAATTGCGTACCAAACTCGTGACGTTGTCGATACGATGGCCGGTGACACCGGTTTGAAAATTGATACGTTGCATGTTGATGGTGGGGCATCCAAAAATGACTATTTGATGCAATTTCAAGCTGACATTTTAAATACCACCATTAAACGTGCCAAAATTAATGAAACAACCGCACTTGGAGCGGCTTTCCTGGCCGGACTAGCGATTGGTTTCTGGGAAGACCAGGATGAGTTACGTCGTTTGTATATGACCGGTGATCAGTTTGAACCGCAAATGGCAGAAGATAAGCGAAACAGACTTTATCATGGTTGGCAGGTAGCTATTAGAGCTGCCCAAGCGTTTGAACAGTAGGCATAATTGCAACGAAACAGTAGCAGTGAATTATTAGAACGGGTATGAAAAAGTTTACTGCATGAAGCCTTCATCCTTGATTGAAACTACCAAAAACGGGCACCATGTTAGCATGGCATTTATTTAGTTCAATCAAGTTAATGGCTGCGGTTAAAAATATACATTAGGTTAGAGGATTGATTCATGAAAACTCAAAATTACACAAAGGGTATTCTGTGGGCGGCCTTTGCTTCCACAATGTGGGGGATTTCAGGCACGATCTTGCAGTTTATTTCCCAAACGCAAAATATCCCAGCAACATGGTTTTTATCGGTACGAACGCTGGGAGCCGGCATTATTTTGCTATTGATTAGTTGGTTTCGCGAAGGTCGTCATATTTTTGACCTCTTTAAATCTTGGCGTTTAATTGGTTGGCTGTTTGCATATGCGCTGATTGGTCTAATGGCAAACTTATTTACCTTCTACATGAGTATTAAAACTGGTAATGCTGCTTCGGCCACTATCTTACAGTACTTAAGTCCTCTGTTTATTGTGCTGGGAGCCTTGGTTTTTAAGCATGAGCGGCCATTAAGAACTGATTTAATTGCATTTGGAATTGCACTAGTCGGTGTTTTTTTAGCAATCACAAAGGGGAATATTCATTCTCTGGCCGTGCCAATGAACTCAATTATTTGGGGAGTATTGGCAGGGGTAACAGCGGCGTGCTATGTGGTGTTACCAAGGGAGATTGTTGCCAAACATTCACCGTTTGTAGTGCTTGGCTGGGGGATGTTTATCAGCGGTGTGCTCTTTAATTTATGGCACCCATTTTGGAGCCATACGCCGGTCATCACTGGTAAGCTAGTGCTGTCTATCAGTGCCGTTATTCTCGTTGGTACCATCTTCGCATTTTCTTCATTGCTGTATAGTTTAAACTTTGCGCCCTCAGCAGTGATTAGCATCGTTGATGCACTACAGCCAGTGGTTACGTTTATTCTGAGCATTATTTTCTTTCATCTACAGATCAGTGTGATGGAAGTGATCGGTTCCATCTTGGTAGTTGTAGCTGTATATCTGTTACAACGAATGGGTAGCAGTGCCACGTGACTGTTGTGACATATACTATGATTACGCGATATTGCATCATACATTATTTTTAAGTGTATAGTGCAATTACTGATTTTATTATTTAAAAATGATCAAAAAAAGAGAGCGGGACATAACACGTTTTGGCTTTCTCAGGTAACGCGAATACGGCGTTCATGGGTGTTTTTCCCATGAATGCCGTATTCGTGTTAGATGAGCAAAATTCAGTGTTATGTCCCGCGTTTGCGGCAATTTTTCTTCATCCGCATGATCCTTTGCGGTTGAAGAAAAATTGCCTGTTGACGTTTCATTAGAAATTGAGTTGAGGCGTTATGTCCCAGTTTCTTTTTTATATCGTGATTTAATTGCTATTGTTGAATGAGCATTACATTTTTTTAATAACGCGGTAACGTTTACCATCCTTAGGATCATCTGTTTGATCAACTTTATCAAACAAGACGTATGGTTTACCATCCGTTTCCGAGACAATAAACAGCGCGTGCGGGTGTTTATGCTTGTATATCTGTGCGCTCTGATACACTGCGTTATAGTCGTGTGCATTAGCAATCGCATCACCAGGATTGAAAAGGACGTGTTCTTCAGTCATCAGCAAGACCCCCTTTGAGGTAAAGATAATTACAATTATCATGCTCGCTAGCACTGAAAAAAGCAATTATTCAGCCTTTGCGAGAGCTACTGGTAGATTGAGAAAATCGAGTAGGTAGTGGGCCAACCCGTCATGATTGTTGTCTAAGGGTGTCACATCCTGAGCGATAGCTTTAAGATCGTCGATGCCATTAGCCATGGCAACACCCCAACCGGCATAACTAATCATTGCGTGATCATTGCCTTCATCGCCAAATGCAATAATATCATTTCTATCAATGTGATAGGTCTGGGCTAAAAACTCGAGACCCGTGGCTTTTTCAACCCCTTTATGGGCGACTTCTAATACAGGCCAACGACCGCCCCAAACATTCATATCAATGTGATCGCCATACCGGGCAGTAATATCGTGAATCAGTTGATCACGGTGTTGTTCATTGAAGTAAAGGGTTAGCGCAGTTGGATCCGCCGTTAAATTTCGTGCGTTTAGAATTTGCTGTGGTTGCAGAATGGTCGGGAAAAAGTCAATTGTGCCGTCGCTGGCATGATTGGCCCATACATTTGTTTTGTTTTCAGCGGCAATTGTCTCAATTCCGAGCGATGACTGGTGTGCCAGAAGGTCTAACGCAATGTCTCGATCAATGGTATATTGGTACTCATGCTGCCATTGATGGTGTGGCAAATGACCAAGCGAACCATTAAAATTGATCATTGCGCTATGCAAACCGAGTTCGTCGTAGTATTGACGAGAAATGCGATAAGGTCGTCCGGTGACGATACTAACGATATGGCCACTAGCGACAGCTGTTTGTAAGACCTGTTTTGTAAACGGTGAAATAGCAGATTGGTTATTTAAGGTTGTACCATCCAGATCGATGGCGATAAGCTTGCGGTTCACGAATTCATCTCCCTTAGACGAATTTTTCGTCCAAAAATATCTTCGTTCTAATTTACCTTATTCACTTGGGTTCTGCAAGCTTGCTGAGCAGTTCAGCTGTTGTTCCGTGATTCATGAAGATGACGTGACGTACTAAAGGATTCGGTGTAAACTGATGCGAGTGTTTTAAAACAGTTATGGAGGGAACAAAATGGAATTACCGGCGGGTTTTGCCGAGAAATATTCAACATTAATGGGTGAAAGTGAGGCAAAGGACTTTTTGGCTAGCTTCGATCAGCCAATCCACCAAGGCTTTCGAGTCAATCCATTAAAGGCCAATGCGGTTCCAGAAAACGTTTCACTAAGCGAGCCTACAGGGATTCCCACTGGCTATTACGGTCATGTTAGTGGTCATACGCCTGCGCATACGACAGGAGTAGTGTATAACCAAGAACCTTCTGCAACTTATGTTGGGGCAGTCGTGGACGCCCAACCAGGAGAACGGATTCTTGATCTGTGTGCAGCACCGGGTGGCAAATCAACTCAAATTGCTGCTGGATTACAGCAGCAAGGGTTATTAATAACAAATGAAATTTTTGCCAAACGTGCAGCCGTGCTGGCAGAAAATATGGAACGTTTTGGTGTCGCCAATGCAGTTGTCTTGAACGAAACGCCTGCTCATTTGTCAAAACAGTTAGCCAACTTTTTTGATAAGGTCGTGGTGGATGCACCATGTTCTGGAGAAGGCATGTTTCGTAAGGATCCAGATGCAGTTCAGTACTGGACGCCTGACTATCCGCTTGAATGTGCCACGCGTCAGCGAGAAATTTTAACTGAAGCTGTCAAGATGGTCCGGCCAGGAGGGCAACTCATTTATTCGACGTGTACTTTCGCACCGGAGGAAGATGAGCAAATGATGGCGTGGGTATTGAAGTCATTTCCAGATTTTGAACTGGCTTCATTGCCGAAATTGCCTGGTTTGGAAGCGGCCCGGCCGCAATGGGCCAACGATGATCCCGAACTTAGCAAGGCTGGTCGGTTGTTTCCACATCATATGGATGGCGAAGGTCACTTTATTGCTAAATTGATTCGTCGTTCGACAGAGTCAAACGTAACCCATAAACCAGCAAGATTGCCGAAACCTGACGCAAACGAGGTTAAACTATGGCAGTCATTTGAGCGACAACACTTTACTCAACCAATTACGGCGGGGCAATCGTTGACCGTGTTTGGGGCTCAATTGTACGCCATTCCTGCGTTAACACCAGATCTCGGAAAACTGAAGGTATTGCGGCCTGGCCTTCATTTGGGCACGTTAAAGAAGAACCGGTTTGAGCCAGCGTTTGCGTTAGCACTTGCCACGCATCCAGATCTGTATCGGCCAACCGTGGCTTTGACTCAAGCTCAATGGGCACAGTTTGTCCACGGTGATACCGTGACATTAGCAGAACCGACTGAAAATGGTTGGACGCTGGCAACTATCAATGGCAACGGTATTGGTTTCGGCAAGGTGGTCGGTCAGACACTTAAGAACGGTTACCCTAAAGGATTACGTTTTTTAGTGAAAGATGATTAGATAGCAGTCTCAGTGTTAAATCAAGTCAATAGATAATAAAAAATGTTCAGTCTCAAACGGACTGAACATTTTTTATACGATTCGTTTCTGTTATTGCCTTTTTAAGTTTCGCTGCTGACAATAATTCATTAGGGCGGGAGATAGAACTATTTTTGCAGTTCGTAAATCAGCCGTTGTACGTGATCCTGTTAATGCATAAAGCAAACGTAAATCACTTTGCCAATCCTCAATGTATGTTTGCAATGTATCTTCATCTTGAGTCATGAGGACATGGAGAAAGTGGCCAGCTACACCAACGACGTTTGCGCCTAGGATTAACGCTTTTAAGACATCCAGTGGGGTTCTCACGCCACCTGAGGCAGCAATCTGCATATCGGATACTGCTTGTGCTTCCAACAGCGATTGAACGGTCGTTTGTCCCCAGTTAGATAAATAGTCCAGTTCTTGATGATGGCGGCGCTCATTTTCAATCCGAGCAAAGTTAGTGCCACCACGGCCACTGACATTAATGTACTGAACGCCCATCTGTTTTAAAGTGTTAATGGTTTCCTGGCCCATGCCGAAACCAACTTCTTTAACAATAACAGGGACGGACAAGCCGTTAATAATTTCGGTAATGTGGTCGCGCCAGCGCAAATCCCGATCACCTTCAGGCATAATTAGTTCTTGCGCACTGTTGATGTGTAATTCCAATGCATCGGCAGCAACCATGTCGACTATTCGCTGTGCATCGTCCAGCGAGTGTCCAGCACCAATGTTTGCAAAAATTTGTCCGTGTGGATTTACTTTTCGAACAATGGTGAAGGTCGATGCTACTGCAGGTTCTTTTAAAGCAATGCTTTGTGAACCAACAGCCATTGCTAAGCCGGTTGCCGCTGCAATTTCAGCGAGTTTGGCATTGATGTCACCGGTTCTCACAGAGCCACCAGTCATTGCTTCGATGTAAAACGGTGTCGACAAGGTCAATCCAGCAAAGCGAGTTGACAAGTCAACGTTATCAACCGCAATTTCTGGTAAACTTTGATGAATGATTTGAATATCGTCAAAACCGGCGTCACTTTTTTCTTGGTATTGTTTCAGAGCAATAGCGAGATGCTCATCTTTGCGATGCGCGTGAGCGGATTCAGTTAACTTGCTCATGGCTGGCCTCCTAATTTTTATCATCAATGGATTCTTTTATTTTAATCAATTGCAAGGATAGTGAGAAATAAAACCGTAGAACCGATAATCGGGTTCTACGGTTTTTAGTTTGCATATGGTACTCGCTTTGATTTAGAAAGTGATTAAACTAAATCCATGACATTGTGAACACTTAATGGCAAGGTGGTAATACCTTGAGTTTCCCAATCCTGCAACAGTGTATCAACGGCCTCGTGACGATCAATCAAAACGATACCGCAGTCACCGCCACCGGCGCCAGAAGTTTTAGCTGCACCACCATGATCTTCAGCAATCGCGCATAGACTATTTAACGCAACTGTTTCGATTGGCACATGACTGAATGCACTCAAATGTTGTAGTAATTTGCGATTTAACCGAAGTTCACGTTGAATGATATCGATTGCGCCATCCCGAAAACCCTGAATCATCCGGTTTAAACAATCACGGCTTGATTGCAAGAATGTTCGGTATTCTAGTTGATCCATACTTTTGGCCCAGGTGACCTTATCAACTAAGTGAGACGTTGATGCAGGGGAGCCTGTCCAGCCAATTAGCAACCTTAAATCTGCTGGCGGTGTCAAAAGTTCAACAGACAGGCCAGGCCAATCGAGGGCTAACAAATCAATTAGCGGTAGGTCATCACGTTTAGAAGTCAGCCACTGATGATCGAATGAATGGTAAGCAATCCAACCACCGTAGACAGAAGCCGCAATATCGCCAAGAGAACCGTTACCTTGAACATCCAGATGAGCAATAGCTGCTAATTTAAATAACGTGTCCTTAGTGATCGGCAGTTGATAAAATTTGCAAAGTGCTTTGACCGTACCTACCGTAACAGCGGCGGAAGAACCCAAACCAAACTTTTTGCCATCCTTGCTATCCAACTGAGAGTTTACAGACAGGTGGTAGAATTTCAACTCACGTCCACATGCGCGTGCGTAACTTTCAGTCAAACGAATAGCGGAGAGCAGGTAATGAAAGGGATTGTCCCGATTGTCAAACACAAGTTCATCGCCGGCTCGCCGCCAGTTCACTGAGGTTTCTTTGTATTGTTCAGACTCGATTGTGCCGAAGTTTTTACTTTCCTCAATTGTGACAGTTACAAACTGGTTTAATGCCACAATAATGGCAGGGAAACCTGCTTCAACAACCGCATACTCGCCGGCAATGTATAATTTACCAGGCGCTTTCACGCTAATCAATTAATCATGTCCTTTCAAGACAAAAAATGTGTGCGTTATCCATGTTGAATAGCGCAAACATTGCTTATTTCAAAATTTTATAAATAGGTCAAGCCTGGGCCTGGTTTTGCGACAACCAATTGGTCATTGCCAAACACTGGCCGTAGATGGTCCAAAATGGTGTCAACTTCGTTTGCTAAGCAGATGACTTTTACATTTGGACCCGCGTCCATCGTATAATAGCAGTTCAGACCTATTGAGCGCAAGTCGTTAATTAATTGCATTGCCTTAATGGTATCGCCATTAAAGTATGTGAAAGGCGGTGTGGCACTAAGAGTCGTTGCATGCATGCACATTGCATTATGTTCCGCGATTGAACCAACACGGTTTATATCTTTTTTAAGTAATGCATCTTTCATTGGCTTGATGTCAGCATTGGCTTGTTTAACCCAGTCATTAAAGAACGGTGATGTTTGTGACTGTTTCATGCCATGACGGCTGCCAACTTTTTTCTCATCTTGTGAGACAACAATGGCAATCATTCGAATTGGCCAGTCAACTTGTTCATCTAATGGCTCAGCAAACGAACTTTCGTTGTCGTGACCAGCGTGCCATTGAACGAAACCGCCAAAGATTGAACGGGTAGCCGAACCGGAACCACGTCTTGCAAGCTGGGATAGTCCGCGTCGGGACAGACTGAGACCGGCAGCTTTAGCGGCAGCCCCAGCTAAGGCTGCAAAACCAGATGCAGATGACGCCAAGCCAGCTGTGGTCGGCACGTGATTACTTGTTTCAATATGAGCAAATAGGTTGGTGTGAGCACGTTGACGAACTAGATCCATGAATTGACGAATTCGTTGCTGACCATCTGTCGGCAATTTGATTCCGTCTAAGATGATGTCATCGGCGACCAACTGTTCATCAAATTGAACGCTGGTTGTCGTGTAAAAATGGTCTAGTGTCATGGAGATTGAATCATTTGTGGGTAAAATAAGCCGCTCATCTGCTTTGCCCCAGTATTTAACTAATGCAATGTTTGTATGCGCTTTTGCAACCACAGGTGTTTGCGAAATTGTCATATTGCTAATGTCCTATCTTTCGAGCTTTATTTCTGATCTTATCCATAGTCTGGAGTCAGGTTACTGTTGTGCTAATGGTTCAATCCAAGTTGCCACAGCACCATGCTGTTCCAAAGCATTGGCCACTTTAGCGGCTTGCTCGGCGGTTTGGGTCAGTGCAAACATGCATCCCCCTAGACCACCACCCGTTAGTTTGGCACCTAATGCGCCAGCATCATTTGCAGCATTAATTAAATGTTGTAAAACAGGGTGGTTAACACCAAGTTCGGTTAAATCCTGTTGTGCAGCTGTCAATGTTTGTCCCAACAATCGAACTTGATTGTGTTGGAGGTACTTGGCCGCCGCAGTAGTTAGCGTGCCGAGATGATTGATCAAATGTTGACCAACGCCAGGCTGTTCATCGTCTTTAAGCAGTTCACTGACTGAATTGACTGCCATGCTGGTTTGACCGGTTACACCTGTGTCACCAACAACTAAAAAGGCGTTCATGTGAATCGGAAAATGTTTGAGCGGACTACCCTTGACTAACCACACCGGTTGCGTAGAACTGACCGTTGCCGCGTCAATACCAGATGGCGACCCATGCGTGATAACTTCCTCAATGTTTACCGTGTCTAACAACAGTTGTGGGTCCAACGCGGTTTCAAAAAAAGCATAAACAGCACGCGTCACTGCGGTCGCAACCGCCGCTGATGAGCCCATGCCACGTTCCTCAGGAATGGCACTATCAATTTTTAAATCGAAGTTTAAAGATAAAGCGTTGAACCGACGCAACAGGCGTTGCAGTAAGACGCGTACTCCCTCAAATTCACCCGGTAAGTCTACTAATGAACCAGTGAAGTAGCTACTTATTAGACGTTGACCGCGCGTTGTTTCGCTTAATGTAGCGGTTACAGCAACGTTGAGTAAGGGAACAGCGATCGCCGGTTGGTGGTGAACAACGCTATGCTCACCAATTAAAATAATTTTCGCATGAGCGCTACCTGTCGCAACACGCATGATGACGTCACTCCTTCGGCATATTTTACGACCATCATCATACCACATACACAAATGCTTTATCATGCTTAGCGGGTCTTTGCCTACTGCAACAAACAGAGTAGAATGAAACAAGGATCATAATTTCAACATTGGAAACGCTGAGAATAAGATGTAAAACCGGTGTTGTCATTATTTAGTAGAAAGGTATTCAGACTTAATGGATAAAGACACAACTTACGCCGTCGTTGATATTGAAACGACTGGCACCAGCGTAAAAGATGGCGATCGCGTCATCCAGATTGGCTGCGCGTTTGTTAAACACGGTAAGGTCGTCAATCAATATAGTACGAAAATTAATCCGGGAAAATCAATTCCAAGCGCCATTACACATTTAACCAGCATTACGAATCGTGATGTTGCGAGCGCTCCTTTTTTCGATGATATTGCAGCATCCTTTTATGCCATGCTTCAAGGCACGGTCTTTGTTGCACACAACGTGAACTTTGATTTTCCTTTTTTAAATGCCGAATTTGCCAGAGTGGGGTATCCGGCGCTTCAAATCGAAGCGATTGATACGGTGACGTTGACCCAAATTTTATTTCCGACGCTGCCAAGTTTCCGTTTGCGGGATTTGAGCGCTCATTTTCATATTGAGCATGATCAGCCACATACGGCCGACTCAGACGCAGATGCAACAGCTGTTTTGTTAATTAAATTATTGGATAAACTGCACCAGCTACCGATTAATACACTACGTCAATTGACCAACTTAAACCTGTCATTACCACAGGACACAACGGCAGTTTTTAACGTTGCCTTAGAGGAAGCACGTCATCATCCCAGCAAATTACCAGCTGGCGAATATGTTCGTGATCGGTTGGTGCTTCATGAGGCCACACCAATTAAGGCAGTCGATTTGGGACAGCCACAAGCTTACCCGAAGTCAAAAGCATCAAAACAGAAATTATGGGGCACCAAAATTAGTTGGCGAGATCCGCAAGCCAAAATGATGAATCAAATTTTCAATAACTACAGTCATGAAAACACTAAAAATTTGATTATTGAGGCGCCGACAGGTATTGGTAAAACGTTGGGGTATGCGGTGCCATTTGCTTACCTATCGCAAACGGGCCAATCGACGGTCATTTCAACCCAAACCACGCTATTGCAAGGCCAATTTATGCAAGAGACATTGCCACAATTACAAGACATGTTACCGTTTGACCTCAATGTGGTGGCTGTTAAAGGCAATCAACACTATCTTGATTTAAACCGGTTCGCAGATACATTGACCGTACCGGAACATTCTCAACAGAGTCAATTTCTTAAAGCACGTATTTTGGTTTGGTTGCTACAAACTGAAACTGGTGACTTGGATGAACTACATTTAACGTCTTATCGAGCACAACTGTTTGAAGAAGTTTGCCATCGCGGTCTAAAAACCATTAAACCAAGTGATCCTTTTTATGAAGACGATTATTTGCGACGTTTAGACCATCGTATTCGTCAGGCAAACCTAATTATTGTTAATCACGCGTACTTAACGCAACATGCCGATCAACTGGACACATTGCTTAATAAGCCATATTTGTTAGTTGATGAGGCCCAGCACTTGCCAGATGTCGCTGTCAATCAACATCGCAATACAGTTCGTTTTCACGATTTGGTTTCATTGTTACACCACGCGCAGGCAAACATTTTTAATCAACATGATCATCATCTGACTGAGATGTTTAGCGAGGATGCTGTGGCCGTTACGCAATTGCGGTCATTGTCTAACACCTTGATTAAACTAGATGCAGATTTAGATCAATTTGGTCACTCCATGTATCGACAATTCTTACTGAGTGCCCAAGTTAGTGCGCGGGGTCAACGCATTGTCGAACAGTTGATTGATAATCGTCAACTCAAACAACTGATGAATGATGATAAGGGTGCTTTTACGACACTAATGAACGGTCAAATAGCGTTAACAACGGCGCTGACAAAGTTGCAACAGCGGTTTACGGTCCAGTCAAAAAAGTGGTTAAATTCGGATGCAGCGTTGATGCATGAATTTGCAGGCACTGTGGGGCGAATCACAGACTTGCTGGCCCAACTTGATGCTTTCAAGACTCAGTTAAACGATCAAGAAATCGCTAACGTATACTGGTTACGCCAAAATCAATATGGTGATTCGTCGAGCTTGGAGCTTAGCGGTGGCCTGTTGCTTGCAACTGGCTGGCTTCGTCAAAATGTTTATGCGCATTTTAAACAACCGACGTTCACAGGGGCCACGTTATTTACATCCTCCAGAGCAAATTACCTAATTGATCAGTTAGACTTGGATCGGCAAGAAACGGCTACCAAACGGCTTGCAGAGCGTTTTGATTACGCATCACAGGCACGGTTGTTTGTTGCGACCGATGCACCAGCGATTAATCTTAACCATCCTGATGAGCAAATTCATTACTGGGATTCAACAATTGCAAGGCTTGTCCAAACGACCAGCCGTCAAACATTAGTCCTGTTTAATTCGCTAGCAGCAGTTAGCGCTGTTTACGAGGCTTTGACACACGGTCTGCTACCAGAGAACCATACTGTATACGCACAAGGGGTTACCGGTAGTCGTGAAAAGAATTTAAAACGATTTACGACCGAAAATAGCGCCGTTTTGTTGGGGGCCGCCAGTTACTGGGAAGGTATTGATTTACCTAAGGATGCGTTGGAATTAGTTGTCATTACACGACTGCCGTTTGACGCACCAACGGACTTACTGGTTGCTGCGACCAATGCTCAGTTGGAAGCCAAGGGGCATAATCCGTTTTATTCCTCAGCCCTACCGAAGGCAACCTTACGTTTACGGCAAGGGATCGGCCGATTGATTCGCACGGATAATGATCGTGGGGTCATTGTCGTGCTAGATCCACGGCTGATAACGAAACGTTACGGTGGTACCATGCAAAAGGCACTACCAGATGCATTGCCAGTGATTCCCCAAGGAACGGCAGAAATCATCAAACAAACACAAAATTTCTTTAAATGACTAGTAGACCGTTGTTTGATTGGCGATGTTTGCTATAATTAATCAGGTTATTGACATTTTCGTGTTAACGGAACGAATGGAGGTTAGCATGCAGCGAAAACAGCATCAGCAGCGCCAGTGGTCACAAATTATTTTATGGACCGTGCTAATCGTGGCCTTTATTGCTGGCAGCATTGGGATCATTTTTCACGAGGCCTTGAGACCAGCTAAAACTGCTGCGGGACAGACTGTTAGTATTGCACGTCAAAAAGGTATCAGTAATACCGGGGATTTTTTGACTTACAATCGGCAGCATACCTATTATTCGGTTAGCGGTCGCAATGCGAAAAATCAAGCGGTTTACGTTGTGGTGGCAAAGCAAAACGGGCAAACGAAGATTTTGAAGCAGTCCAATGGTACTTCAAAAACAGCGATTCTTCGCCAAGTTTGGCAAAAGAGCAATCCTAAAAAAGTGCTGAATATTGGTTTAGGTATTCGCAAGTCAGAACCTGTTTGGGAGGTTACCTACCTAAATCAGAAGGGCAACCTATGCTACGACTTAATTCGTTTTAAGGATGGCACCATGGTTCAATC
Organism: Furfurilactobacillus rossiae DSM 15814; assembly: GCF_000428925.1. Taxonomy (GTDB): domain Bacteria; phylum Bacillota; class Bacilli; order Lactobacillales; family Lactobacillaceae; genus Furfurilactobacillus; species Furfurilactobacillus rossiae. Next base: position 235,628 of record NZ_AUAW01000001.1, read on the forward strand.
CATTCAGAATCTATAATTTTAAACAAAAGGGGAAATTTCAGTGGAAACAATCAGCATCATTCACGCACCGGAACACGTCGACGAAAAAGTTCGTATTGGTGTATGGCTTAGCAATAAACGCTCTAGCGGGAAGATTGCGTTTTTACAGCTTCGTGACGGGACAGCATTTTTTCAGGGTGTCTTAAGAAAAAATGACGTTAGCGAAGAAAAATTCAACGAAGCTAAAGAACTGCGCCAAGAAACGAGTTTGTATGTGACTGGGACAATTCATGAAGACAGTCGCTCCAAGTTTGGCTACGAAATGGAAATTGAAGATTTCGAAGTCGTTGGTGAAAGTGAAGACTATCCGATTACACCAAAAGAGCACGGCATCGATTTTCTGTTGGATCATCGTCATTTGTGGTTACGTTCTTCTAAGCCTCACGCTTTACTTAAAATCCGTAATGAAGTCATTCGCGCAACATTTGAATTCTTTAATGATCGTGACTTTATCAAGATTGACGCTCCACTGTTGACTGGTTCTGCACCAGAAGGCACGACTGAATTATTTAAGACAGACTATTTTGGACAGGATGCCTTCCTGTCTCAAACTGGTCAACTGTATGAAGAAGCTGCAGCGATGGCATTTGGTCGGGTATTCTCATTTGGCCCTAGTTTCCGAGCAGAAAAATCGAAGACACGTCGTCATTTAACAGAATTTTGGATGATCGAACCAGAAATGGCGTGGATGCACCAGGAAGACAGTTTGGCTATTCAAGAACAATACATTGCCTTTTTAGTGCAGTCAGTAATCGATAACTGTCAAAGTGAATTAGCCGTTATTGGTCGTGATGTGGAAACGTTGAAGAAGTACACGCGGTTACCATATCCACGGATTTCTTACGATGATGCAATTAAGTTACTTCAAGAAAACGACTTCGATGTTGATTGGGGCGTTGACTTTGGATCACCTGAAGAAACATTCCTCGCTAATCACTTTGATCAACCCGTGTTTGTCCTGAACTATCCCAAGGCAATCAAAGCGTTCTACATGAAGCGGCACCCAACCCGTGATGACGTGGTTATCTGTGCTGACTTACTTGCGCCAGAAGGCTACGGCGAAATCATTGGTGGTTCTGAACGTGATACTGACTTTGATTACTTGCGTGACCGAATTGTGGAATCTGGCCAAGATCCTAAGGATTACGATTGGTACCTCGATTTACGCAAATACGGTAGTGTTCCGCACTCTGGTTTCGGTTTGGGCCTTGAACGGTTCTTAACGTGGATCACACTTCAAGATCACTTGCGTGAGACGATTCCATTCCCACGGATGATCAACCGGATTTACCCGTAATTTTAAATGTATTTGTTAAAGTGGTTTTTGTGAGACAATCTCATGAAAACCATTTTTATGTGTAGTGAGCGACGTTAATTGTTTTCAAAATACGAGGTGATCAGTCGCTAATTATCTGGATAGTGTTCAGGCACAATTACTGGTATAGTACAGGAAGAAAAGAAGGTGCACGAATTGGAAAATTTTGCGTCAGCTTTATTGCAGGCTGGTGAAACGACAATCAATAATTTAATTCTGACTCATTATCGAGAATTAAATATGACTAACGAGGAACTGATTGTGTTTTTACAATATAAACGTTCTTTGGATCGTGGTATTGATTTTCCTGATGCAGAGGCCGTTGCAAACGTAATGGGCACCACTACTGCTGACGTTTATACGCAGTTGGATAATTTGCTCAAGAAGGATTTGTTGTTGATTGAGTCTAAAGCCGATGAGGCCGGCAAATTGCGTGATCGTTACGACTTTTCACCGCTGTACCAAAAGCTGGCTGCTTTGCCAGATACACTCAGCGGTGTGCATACAACCGCTGCTGCCGTATCTGCGCCAGATTCAAAGTCAGCTAGAGAAGATGTGTTTAACAAAATTGAGGTTGAGTTTGGCCGACCACTCAGTCCGACGGAGCTTCAAACAATCGCACGTTGGTTTGATGAAGACCATTTCAAACCTGAATTAATTCTAATTGCTTTACGTGAAGCAGTGCTAAACCAAGCTTATAGTTTGCGTTATATTGATCGAATTCTTCTCAGTTGGCGCCAGAAAAATTTAACTTCCGCGGGGCAGGTGGAAAAAGAATTATCACAAAGACGCACAAAACAGGCCACGCCGCCGGCACAGACGACACCGAAGGGGCCAAGTATTCCCTTATTTAAGGTTTCAGAGCCACCGACACAATCGTAACAAATGAAAAGGGCACCTTTCTTAGTTTCTGACTAAGAGAGGTGCCCTTTTAAAATCGGTTTAAATATAGTGGTATAGGTTAGTGACTACTGCTTTGACTATTGTTGCTTTCACTGTTTGATGAGCTATTGCTCTCGGAGTTACTACTCGATGAACTTGAGCTAGCGTCATTCGAAGAACTGTTGTCATTATTGCCGCCCTGAGTAGCATTGCTTTCAGATTCGCGGCTGGAAGCAGCATTATCGGACGTGCTTGAACTCGAATTGTTGTCTCGCGAGAAAGAAGAGAAGGAAACCATGGAGGATGAAGAACCAGTAGAGCTACTTTGATCCTTCTCATTTAGATATTGTTTCCAGTCTGAACCAACTACGGCAAGTTCATCAACGCCGTTATGACGCACAACTTGTACACTGCTTGGACGAACCCAATTGTCATTGGATTGTGTTTGTGCCATGTACATTTGGAGGTTCTTGTAAATGGACTCTGCGATTGATAATTGTGCTGTTGTCATGTAATGATTTGGTTCATTTGGTTGATCATAACCGGTCCAAACGGAGATGGAACTGTGTTGCGTATAACCGGAATACCAAGCATCCATAACAGCGCCGTCTGGAATGCCTGACACACTGCTTGGATAGCCTGACTGACCAGTTTTACCGGCCTGATATAAACCAGGAATTTGTGCGCCAGGGGCCCACGTAGCTGTTGGCACGCCCTTAAGCATATCCGTCAGCATGTATGCTGTTGCGGAAGTCATTGATCTGTGTGAGGCCACGTCGAACTTGTGGGTAACACCGTCAGCAGTAATGACTTTATTGACTAGATGAGGAGCGCGGTATGTTCCGCCGTTCGCAATGGCACCAAAAGCTGCCGATTCCTGTTCACTGGAAACATAGGCACCGATCCCATTTGAATATTGCAAGGCTGATTTAAACTTCATGCCGTTTTGAGCCATAAATTCAGTTGCCCGGTTCAATCCGACTGCTTCCAATGTCCGAATGGCAGGAATGTTACGAGATTCAACCAACGCCTTACGCATCGTTAAAGACCCTTGATACTTTTGATCCCAGTCATTTAGTTGAATGTTAGTCCCAGGATAATTGTACTTAGTGTCTTGAACGGTTTTAAACGTTGGCCATTGTTTGTACTCGATGGCTGGACCATAATCCATAAATGGTTTGATGGTTGAACCGGAGGACCGATCCGTTTGTGTGGCTCGGTTTAATCCAAATGCAACGTTTTGTTTTCGGCTACCAATCATGGCTGTGACAGCTCCGGTTTGAGGATCTGTCATCGTGACACCAACTTGAAGCAGGTCGCTAGGGAAGTCCACGTACTTATCAGTGTTAACGATGTCGTATAACCGTTTCTGAGCGTTCATATTAAGGTTGGTGTAAACCTTAATGCCTTCCTTGTAAGGGTTGTAGCCTTTCTTTTCAACTTCTTTGATGACTTGTTGCAGATAAGCATCGAAAATTTTATCGTTCGAATCTGTACCATTAACAGTATGGTTAACGGACAATCCCGAAGAGATTGGGGTGTTGAGCCCATCCGTTAGTTGTTGTTTGCTGATAACTTTGTTTTCATACATTGCTCGTAACACTGTATCGCGTCGTTGCTTAGCATAACTGGGATGGGCCACTGGATCATAGTAGGTTGGCGACTGAGGCATTCCGGCAAGAACTGCTAATTCAGTGTAGTTAAGCTTCTTTAATGGCTGATTGTAATAGTATTTAGCGGCAGTAGCCATGCCGTAAACACCATTACCCATATAAACCTTGTTAATGTAGTACTCTAAGATCTGGTCTTTGGAATAATGTTTTTCCACGTAATAGGCTAGCGCGGCTTCTTGTGATTTACGTTTTAACGTACGGTCAGAAGCTGCTGTTGAGAAGACGGACAGTTTAACCAGTTGTTGCGTTAACGTTGATCCACCTTGTAATCCCAATGAACTACCGTGAATATTGGCCAATGTTGCACTAATGATTCGCATTGGATCAATTCCGAAGTGGTGTTTATAGAAGCGGCGGTCCTCAATAGAAACAACTGATTGTTTCAATGTCGTTGGGATATCCTGCGAATGCACGTACGTCCGGTTTTGAGCACCTAAGTTTGAAATAACATTACCGCTGTCATCTAAAATTTCGGTGGAGTTTTGGCTAGTTAATTGTGCAGTCGTGATTTTGGGCGCGCTAGAAGCGTAGTAAGCAAACAATCCGCCACCTGCCAAGATACCCAGCAAAATAATACCAAGTAACCAGTATAAAATGGTTCGCCAAAGAGGTCGTCTTCGTTTGGGACCGGATGTTTGTAGACTGCCATCGTCGCCATGGTACCGGGCGATTCGTGACTGAGATTGATCATTATTGTCAGACATGTTGCTCTCCTTAAACAGTTACTTCTTTTTTGCAATCAGTGAATCGACTGCACTTAGGTATGGAACTAGCGGATTAAGCTGAAAGGGAATTGAATATCCACTTGCTTCAATGTCCGCACGGGGGATCGATTTTCGGCCACCGTTTGCCTGATTGTCCCAAAACTTGAACAAGACAGAGGCTGGTAACAAGAACGTATCCCCTTCATTGGTGAATCGAATGATTGCAAAGCCAATCCCACCGGCCTGAACACAGGCACGTAGGTGTTCCACCTGATGCTCGTGGAAATTTTTTAGCGGGAAAGAAACTTTATTTTTCGTTTCCTTCGCATCAAAATCGATGTAGTGGCCTTGATACACACCATTATAATCGGTTGTTGACGGATGCCTAAAGTAGGCTTCTTTAATCGTTGCAGCGGACCGTCTGGGGTAATCAACTTTCACAATCTGAACTGGCGTCGGCTTTTTATGAATCACCGCAATACCATTCGTCAGGTAATATTGATTACTTTCGTTTAGCTCCGCCTCCAAAGACATCCCACGATCACCATAATTTGTTCTGGTGCCGGTATGCGAGGGGGCAGACTGTTTTGCTGGTCCATGATAAGCTGCTCCGTTTGGGTAACGGATGTTCACAACAGACCACACTCCTTAGTTATGTGCAACAGCGTGCAAGAGCACAGACAATGATTGAATTTTAAATCTTTAAACATCTAAAATTTCCTACCACTACCAGACTTGCAGGCATTTTCGCCACACTTTCTTACATTGCTCCCATTATATCAGATTTGCCGAACAGTCTCCGAGACTGTAATGATGTTAACAAACCCGTAACTTATGTTTAATGTGTTTGTGATGAAAAAAAGCAATTTTTGACGAAAATGAACGGATTTTTACAGGAATTTGCGTCACAGACTTTGTTTATGGCAAAATGATATTTAAATTAAGGCTACTAATGTGAGTTTTTATTTATTGATTTTAACTAATTGGGAAGGACATTTACTAGTATGAGTCGATTATGGGTTACTGGTTATCGTAGTTATGAACTCGGCGTATTTGGAAGTAAAGATCCCAAGCTCACAGTAATAAAGTATGCGCTCCGGCAAACGTTGACGAACCAAATTGACAATGGTGTTGACTGGGTAATTACGGGCGGTCAGCTGGGTGTTGAACAGTGGACGATCGAGGTTGTCAACGATCTTAAGGCTGATCACCCACAACTCAAGGTGGCCATGATGTTACCATTTGCTGAATTTGGACAGAATTGGAATGAGAACAATCAGGCTCAGCTTGCGACGCTGCGTGAACGGGTTGATTTTTCAGATTCAGTTTCAAAACAATCTTATCAATCGCCGCAACAATTAAAAAATTATCAAGCCTTTATGCTTTCACATACAGATGCGGCACTTTTAGTATATGATATAGAACACGAGGGTAAGCCAACGTACGATTGCTTAGCTATCAAGGCTTTTAACGACCAGCATCCTTATGAAATGACCCTCATAGATTTTGACTGGTTGCAAGAGAGTGCCGATGAATATCAAGAAAATCATCGACAGTCATTTTAATTTTCGTCAACATGCGATACAATACTTAAAGTCGTGTTTCGACAGATAGATGATGAGGTGTAATGTTCATGCAAGAGATCAACTTTACGACGCAGGATATTCTGCAAAAAGAATTTAAGGAAAAACGAATGGGAACCGCCTACGACCCAACGGACGTTGACAGTTTCTTGGACCTTGTAATCAAAGATTACGAGATGTTCAATCGTGAAATTTCTCAACTTCGCGCCGAAAACGAACAGTTGTCCGGGAAGGTTGATGATTTAACTCGTCAAGTTAACGCTCGTCAATCTGTTCAAAGCAACGTTGAAACGTCCACTAGTCAAGCTAATAATAGCGTAACTAACATGGATATTTTAAAACGGCTTAGCAATTTGGAACGCCATGTATTTGGTTCCCAGCTGGATAATGGTGCTAACAACCAAAAGGGCCAAGACACTTTTAGTGCCGGTTCCCAGTCTGGTTGGAACGACTAATTTTATTTGTTAACCAAATATTGCAAATTTCGGGTAATTGGGCATAACTTATGTTGTGTCAGGAAAGTCCATGCTCGCACAGGCTGTGATGCCTGTAGTGTTCGTGCTCAGTGAAAAAATAAGCTGGGGTGCCTTCTCTTTTGAAGGTAACGGCGGGAAAACGTTGCTAAGGCTTCGGCTATGCGCTAGTATCCCTGAAAAGTGCCACAGTGACGAAACCAGTATGGAAACATGCTGGGTGGAACGCGGTAAACCCCTCGAGCGGGAAACCCAAACTACGGTAGGGGAGCTTCACATAGGTAACTGAACTGATTGTGGGGGAAGGTCTTTGACCTTGAGATAGATGATTACCACGGAGTAGATTGCGCCTGAGATCTACAAAGTACAAAACATGGCTTACAGAAATTTGCAACAGGCAGTCCTTCTCACGTGTGAGAAGGACTTTTTTGTGCTTTGCATTAGAAAATCAACGGCCATGTACTGATTACCTAATTGGGTAGCACCTTGCTAATGCAAATGGTAAGATGGTTAACGAATTGGTGGGTGCAAGTAATTGCAAAGTAGTAACTGACTCAATTACAGTCAACTCACAACATAGTAAGGAGTAAAGATGCAAACATTTCAATTAATTGCGACTTGTGCCGCAGGTATTGAGGCCTTGGTTGGCCGCGAACTGAGAGATTTAGGGTATGAAACCCAGGTCGAAAATGGCCGTGTCCGCTTCAACGGCACTGTTAGAGATATATTACGGACCAACTTATGGTTACGGACAGCTGATCGCATTAAAATTGTGGTTAAGGAATTCCCTGCTTTAACATTTACCGAACTGTTTGACCAAACTGAGGCTGTGGCCTGGGATGAGCTTTTGCCAATGGACGCAAATTTTCCAGTGGAAGGGCGTTCACATAATTCACAGCTGCATAGTGTTCCCGATGCTCAGGCGATTGTAAAGAAAGCCATTGTTACTCAGTTGAGCGACGTCTACCACCGCCGAACCCGGTTACCAGAAACGGGCGCTAAATTTCCACTGGAAGTTGCCATCAATAAAGATCAAGTAATGTTGACGCTAGACACAACCGGAGATTCACTGTTCAAACGTGGTTACCGGGTGGCTAAAGGGGATGCGCCGCTGAAAGAAAATATGGCAGCTGCGTTAATTTTATTAACGCATTGGACCCCCGCTGACATGCCATTTCTTGATCCTGTTTGTGGATCAGGTACATTACCGATTGAAGCAGCTCTTATTGCACGTAACATTGCTCCTGGTTACAACCGTCACTTCATTTGTGAAAGCTGGCCATGGGTTTCTTCTAAAGTGGCCGACACAGTACGGGATGAAGCAGATGCTGCAGCAGATTATGATAGTGAATTTGACATTGCTGGTAGTGATAATGATCCTGAAATGGTTGCCATCGCCAAAAAGAACGCTCAAGCAGCTGGGTTGAGCCAGGATGTCCACTTTAGTGTGGCAGATGTAACAGCATTGACGACCGACAAAATTAACGGTGTTATTGTTGCCAACCCGCCATATGGGGAACGTTTGAGCGATCAAACGGCCGTCCGTGCCTTATATAAGGGCATGGGAAAGGCATTCAAACCACTGACAACGTGGAGTAAATATATTTTGACCAGTGATTTAGATTTCGAGGCCGCGTACGGTCAGCGGGCGACTAAGAAACGAAAACTTTATAACGGGGCTTTACGTACAGATCTGTACCAATACTGGGGTAAACCGATTTGGCATCATGATAATAAGTAGAAGTTCATATGAATAGACATGGGGATCTGAACATAAAAAAGAAACTGGGACATAATGCCTCAACTCAATGTCTAATGAAAAATTGCCGCAAACGCGGGACATAACACTGACTTTTGCTCATCTAACGCGAATAAGGCATTCATGGGAAAAAACCATGAATGCCTTATTCGCGTTACCTGAGAAAGCAAAAGCGTGTTATGTCCCGCTCTCTTTTTCGAATATTTTGCGTTGAGTTCAACTAGTCAAACCACAGCTTAATCAAGATCGAATAATCATTAAAATGGTTGTGAAGATAATAAGCAAAATCGATACAACCAAATCGACAAGATTCAGCGGGTTTCTGTCGGCAGTGTCCTCAAATGTCATGAAATGAGCGTTTAAAGATACCATTCCAGCAATGGCCAGCAGTCCTAATCCAGTTTCGTTATAAACAAAAATTGAGGTTACAAGCAACACTGATTTGGCGATGAAACTGAGTCTTTTCAGTGGATTAGACGGATAGTACTTAGTTGATTCAAGCTTCGTTGCATTTAACATAACAACACCCCCAAAAACAGCTTAATTAGCTGAGTGGCAACCGAACGCTGTACAAAAGGTTGGACAAGGTATCGTGATTGAATGTCTACAATCAACAAGCCATTTGTGTAATTGTTATTAATGTATACTCTAAGACTTATTATTTCAAATAATCGTAATTAACACATTCAAACAGGGTTACACATTAACCAATGCCAGTCAAAAGGGTGTAACTGTATTGCATGTGGTCGTTTGTTATTAAACGAATAACAGAAACTGGACGAAATATTGAAATCCGTTAAATATTGTCGTCAATCGGCTCTGATAATCTTTCGATATGCTACGCTTAGTGCGCTTGATGTAGTGCCTGTAAGGCAAGTCTGTGGGCACCCATGTTCTGACGGTCGGGAATCCACTGAGTAATGACTAATGGAAACGAATCTTGGAGGGCCAATAACTTTTGTGTTAGGTCTGGGTAATGTTTCATAACACCTTTACCGACAGCATCTGCTACTAAACGACTATCCGTAAAAAACATCACGGTTTCCTCCGATTCACTCAATTTTTGTGCTTTTTCAAAGCCGATAATAGCAGCCTGAAATTCAGCGGCATGATTATCAACGGCGGTGACTATTTGTTTGAAGGGATATTGGTGACCGTTCTGAACGAGAAGAATGCCTGCACCACTCGGAATTTGAGCTATTTTGGGATGAGTTGCGACGCTTGCCGCATCTGTATAAAGTTTGATTATCATCTTAGTCCTTAAATTTGGTAAAATAGAAGTGTTGGAAAGAAAGGGGTTTCGTACGTCGATGCACACACAACGTTTTTTTTATCGGCCAAGCGGTTTAACTGCAGTTATCATTTGGTCATGGGTCGCCATTTTCTTTTGTGGTGGCGTGATTTTTCAGTATGAAATGGCGCGGTTTAATTGGCCAGCGATTATCATCGCTTGTTTATTTGTTTTATTGCTCGCTTGGGAACTTTTAGGTCGTCAACTGGTTTTTACCGGTCAAAACCTAATTGTTCGTCGAATGCTGGCGCCCAGAGCACTAACTGTCAATGTTCATCAATTGGAACACTTGTCGCTTAGTGGTCACACCATGAGTTTTTCTTTGGGCGGCAAACATTATCGATTCCGCGTAACTAAACACGCATTGGCGAAGATTAAAACCATTGTTAGTGCTGACTAGACCAACCCTAATAAGATTTATTATAACAGACACCCTAAACGGTCTGAGGAGAGGAAGTTGTTCATGACACAACCAAAAGATATTGAGATTGCACAACAAACTGAATTGCGTAAAATTAGTGAAATTGCCGAGACGGCAGGCTTAACAGAGGATGAAATTGAACCATACGGCCGTTACAAAGGCAAAATTGACTTGCCGTTAACTGGCAAACGTCAATCTGGCAAATTGGTGTTGGTTACATCAATTAATCCAACTCCGGCCGGTGAGGGTAAGACAACAGTTACGATCGGTCTTGGTGATGGTTTACGCAAAATTGGTAAACGGGCCGTTTTGGCTCTACGCGAACCTTCCTTAGGTCCCGTGATGGGAATGAAAGGCGGTGCCACTGGCGGTGGTTACGCTCAAGTTGCACCAATGGAAGACATTAATTTGCATTTTAACGGGGACTTTCATGCCCTGACAACTGCTAATAACACTTTGGCAGCGTTAATTGACAATCACATTCAACAAGGCAACGAGCTACATATTGACCCACGACGAATTAGTTTTCACCGTGTCTTAGATATTAACGATCGTGCGCTTAGAAATACGGTTATCGGCATGGGGGGTCCAACCTCTGGTACACCTCGAGAAGATCATTTTGATATTACTGTTGCCAGTGAATTGATGGCCATTTTGTGTTTGGCGACTGATCTGCACGACTTAAAAGCACGGATCAACCGCATCGTCGTGGCTGAAAACTACGATCGGCAGCCAGTGACTGTTGCTGATTTACAAGTCAGTGGTGCCATTGCTTTGCTCCTCAAGGAAGCAATCAAACCAAACCTTGTTCAAACTTTGGAAGGCACGCCGGCCATCATTCACGGTGGACCATTTGCCAATATTGCTCATGGTTGCAACAGTGTGTTGGCGACACGAACAGCACTTCAATTAGGTGAATACGCCGTTACAGAGGCTGGTTTTGGGGCTGATTTGGGTGCCGAAAAGTTTCTTGATATCAAGGTGCCCGTTCTTGGCAAAACACCAGATGCAGTTGTTTTGGTAGCAACTGTTCGTGCACTCAAGTTGCATGGCGGTCAAGCACTCGCTGATTTAACAACACCAGATCTTGATGCATTGCAAAAAGGGTTGGCCAACCTCGGTAAACACATTGAAAGCATGCAACGTTATCAAGTGCCAGTTGTTGTTGCCATTAATGCATTTACATCAGACACCCCGGAAGAAATTAAATTGATTCAGAATTATTGTCAACAATTCAATGTAGAGGCCGTGGAAGCTGATGAATGGGCACATGGTGGTGATGGGACGACCGAGTTAGCTCACGCCGTTGTTCGTGCTGCGCAACAACCGACCGACTTCAAGCCACTATATGAGGCCGACGATGATATTGTGACTAAGGCAACTAAAATTGTGACAACCATTTATGGTGGCCGCGGCGTTGTCTTGGAACCACATGCGAAGGCACAGTTACGCCGGTATGCAAAGCGTGGTTGGGATAAGCTACCTGTTTGCATGGCAAAAACGCAGTATTCACTAACAGATCGTCCAAAGCAACTCGGCGCTCCGAAGGACTTTGACATTCATATTCGGGCATTTGAACCTCGTTTAGGTGCCGGTTTCATGGTGGCCCTAACTGGCTCCATTTTAACGATGCCCGGTCTGCCGAAACATCCTGCCGCTTTAGACATGGCGATTACAGATGACGGCAAGATTTCTGGAATTTTCTAAAAATCAGCTTGATGAAAAGGAGTTGTGGCCGAGAGCCACATTACGCCAATGATATATTACTGGATTTTTATTGCTGTGTTGGTTGGTGCTGATCAAGGTATCAAGTACTATATTGCGAATAATTTAGCGTTAGGTAGTACGCATACATTCATCCCCGGACTGCTATCATTAACAAGCCTTAGAAACAATGGCGCCGCATGGTCGATTTTGACGGGCCGAATTGACATCTTTATTGTCATTACAATTGTGGCCGTTATCGTCTTGGCTTATGCGATGTGGCGTTTACGTGCCCAACGATTGTACATGTGGGGCATTAGTTTTATGATGGCTGGAACGCTCGGAAACTTTATTGATCGTATTCGTTTGGGCTATGTCGTCGACATGTTTCAACTGGATTTCCTGAAGAGTTTTCCAATCAGTAATTTTGCAGACTGGTGTCTCACAGCTGGGGTGATTTTGTTGATTGTTGCGGTAATTTTTGACCGTGATGACAATACAACAGGGCACAGTCAGGCAAGTTCCAAAAAGAAGGCTAAAACCCCAAAAAAGGATGATCGACCAATTAAACACAGTGGTCCCCGACACGCAGCAAAATAATTAAGGATTAATCGACACAACTATGAATAAAAATGAAACAACCAGTGCATCATCCATTGATGTGCAACCCGGTGCGAAAGCGCATCGTCAGGAATATGACAACATGGCAGCTCAAGCCGCTACACCGGATACACAAACATTTATCATTACGACACAAACCGGCCGTCTGGACAAGGTTTTAAGTCAATTAGCTGGTATCACACGATCCCAGGCACAAAATGCCATCATTGATCACCGGGTAACTGTTAATGGACAAGACGTTAAAAAACGAGATGAAGTAGCCGGCGGTGACACAGTAACGTTTGTGCCCAAAACGCCGACGCCCATTGCCTTGGTTCCTGAAGACATTCCATTAGACATTGTGTACGAAGATGACGATGTTATTGTCGTCAATAAACCGCAAGGAATGGTGGTTCATCCTGCACCTGGACACCCTGATCATACATTGGTCAATGCGTTATTAGCGCACAGCCCGTTGTCAACAATCAATGGGAGTCTGCGCCCCGGAATTGTTCACCGAATTGACAAGGATACGTCTGGATTGTTAATGATTGCCAAGAATGATTTGGCCCATCAGAGTCTGTCTGCACAGCTTAAGGCTAAAACGAATGAGCGCCAGTACATCGCGCTCGTTCACGGCGTCATTAGCGAAGATGATGGCACAATCGATGCACCGATTGGTCGTTCTCTAAAAGACCGCAAAAAAATGGCGATCGTTAAAGATGGCCGGCATGCCGTGACACACTTTCATGTGCTTAAACGGTACCGCCAGTACACACTGGTTAGTTGCCGACTGGAAACGGGCCGAACACATCAGATTCGTGTCCACATGGCGTACATTGGGCATCCACTGGCTGGTGATCCGTTATACGGACCTAAAAAGACACTGTCAGGAAATGGTCAGTACCTAACCGCACAAACGTTGGGATTCGTTCACCCCCGCACAGGTAAAACAATGCGGTTTGAAATTCCATTACCAGCATGGTTTGATGCTATGCTGAAGCAGCTGGACGAACAAGAAAACAAATAAAAGGGGTAACTCAAAATGGCAAAAGAAGTTGTCGATGCAATGGCGATGCAACGAGCGTTGACTCGAATCACCTACGAAATTATTGAACGTAATCGTGGGATTGGAAATTTGGTTTTGATCGGTGTTAAAACACGTGGCGTCTATTTAGCTGACAGAATCGCATCGCGTTTACATCAGCTGGAAGATACAGTGGTTCCTGTTGGTCAATTGGATGTTAGCGGATATCGTGACGATATTGCCAACTCAGAACCAACAACCAAGGCTGCTATCAGTAATCTCAATACATCTGTAACGGATAAAAAAGTGGTATTGGTCGATGATGTTTTGTTTACCGGTCGGACCATTCGTGCAGCCATGGATGCCATTATGGATTTAGGCCGTCCCAACAGTATTAACCTGGCGGTGCTGGTTGATCGTGGCCACCGTGAATTACCAATTCGGGCCGATTTTGTCGGTAAAAATATTCCGACGGCCCAAAATGAACGAATTCAAGTCTCAGTGAACGAAGTTGATGGTAAGGATAGCGTTGAAATCATCACCGGCAAAGATTAGCAAACAAGGTACCAGATAGAAAGGAACGTGCAGATGACAGAACGCTATTTAATTCTTTCAGATGGCACGGCCTATAAAGGTCAAGCGTTTGGATCGCCGGCAACCACAAGCGGCACCATCGTTTTTAATACGAGTGTCACCGGGTATCAAGAAATTATTACTGACCCGATTTATCACAATCAAATAATTGTCTTTACCACACCAACCATTGGCGCTGTGGGCGTTAATCATGAAAGTTATGAATCAATTCTGCCGACTGCTAAAGGGGTCGTTGTGCGTGAAGTGGCAGAAGTGTCCACCAATCGACAACGATCTCTAAGTTTGGATCAATTTCTACGTGTCCATAACATTCCAGGTATCTCCGGAATTGATACACGGCAATTAGTCCGTAAGCTGAGAACTCATAATGGTCTCAATGCCAGCATCGTGGACGTTGCCGATGAGCACGCGTTTGACCAACTCAATGCCATTGTGCTAACAAATCAGCAAGTCTCACAGGTGGCCACACCACGTCCATATGCTAACCCAGGCATGGGTCATAACATTGTGGTCATGGATTTTGGTCTAAAAAGCGGCATTTTACGGGAACTAGCGGTTCGCGATGCAAACGTGACTGTGGTGCCATATACGACAACAGCTGATGATATTCTTAACCTCGATCCAGATGGCATTATCTTGTCGAGTGGACCAGGGGATCCGCGTGATCTAGGTAAGGACATCTTAACGACCATTAAAACACTGGAAACGCGTGTGCCATTATTAGGCATCGGGTTAGGCCACGAACTATTTGCGCTAGCTAATGGTGCAACGATTCAACGCCTACCAGTTGCCCATCAGGGGATGAATCATCCCATTCGCGAAATCATTACGAATCAGATCATGTATGCCGCGCAGGCCGAAGAATATGGCGTTGACCGTGATAGTATCAACCGTGATCAACTTTTGATTACGCATATCGACTTGATTGATGGATCAATTCAAGGCTTACGTCACCGTGATTATCCAGCATTTTCGGTTCAATTCTTTCCGGATGCAGCGCCGGGTCCTTGGGAAGCAACCCAGGTGTTTGATGACTTCATCGAGCTCACAGGAATTAGAGGTGAACAGCATTAATGGCAGAGGAAACAAGTCAGGGTGCACAAACAACTGCACAGCTTGCGGCATTTAATCAAGCTGAGCACTCAGCAGAAAAAACGGCATCAGTTCACCAGCGTTTGTTAGTGATTGGTGATGGACCAAATGATTTTGGTCACGAAACAGAGTTAGATGCTGCGACGTATCAAACGTTGAGTGTGCTTCATAAACACAACTACGATACGGTTTATTTAAATAACAATCCGTTTTCATTTTCAATGGAAAATGCCTGCGGCGCGACAGTGATTATGGGTGATCCGTCTGATGTAGCCACGGTACGACAAGTAATCGAAAGTGAACATATTACCAGCATCGTGCCAACGGTTGGCGGACTCACCGCAATGAGAACTGTTGAGGAATTGATTGCTCATGATTATTTGGATGACAAGCACATTAATGTTTTAGGAATGCCATTAACAACAGTCCGGTTAATCAACAATCCGGCGTTAATGAACCAAACGCTTCGTGATTTAGGTGAACCCGTGATTACATCGCAGGTAGCTAGCACCACGTCCGATGCGTTTGATATTGCTCGTCAGGTCGGGTTCCCAGTGATCGTTAAGTCGGTGGCACCGCGGGGTGAAGGTGATCGGGTACTGGCCGAAAATGCGGACCAATTGGATGCTGCACTATCAGCTGCATTTGAGCGTTCCCGCACACGCCAAGTGATTGTGGATCAGAGTATTGTCGGCCTGAAAGAGGTTTCCTTTGAGGTTCTTCGGGATGCACGCGGGACTGAGCTTTTACTGGGTGCCATGGAGGATATGGATCCAGTTGGCATTCACGCGGCGGATTCCATTGAAGTGACCCCAATTCAAACCTTAACGGATCGCGAGTATCAAAAGTTGCGTCAAGCAGCATTTCGCGTTGCCCGGCGGTTACATATCGTCGGTGTGATGCACGTTCAGTTTGCGTTGGATCCAGTGTTGGATAATTACTTTATTATGAAAGTAAATCCTTACTACGATCGCGTTTCAGCCATGTTGTCGCGTGCTAGTGGTTATCCAATTGCACTAGTGGCCGCTAATGTTATGACGGGCATCTCTTTGCCCGAGGTTCGATTGTCGAGTCGTTTTGCAAAACGGACGGCGTTAATTGAACCAGTATTAGACCACGTTGTTGTCCGTTTTCCAATCTTTGCTTTTGATGAGGCGGAACGACGTGGGGTGAAGGTGGACCGTCAGCTCACAACCGTACAGAAATCGGTGGGTGCCACGCTTGGTATTGGTCGTTCACTGGAAGAGGCGATGTTAAAGGCGATGCGGGCAGCTCACTATCACAATCGCGATTTCGCTTTTGATGCATTGGCCAAATTATCAGACAACGATCTGATTCAGCAATTAATTCACCCCCATGATAACCGTATGATGTTGCTGCTAGAAGCAATTCGACGCGGTTATCAATCTGATGAATTAGCCGAACTGACGCAAATTGATGAATTTTACTTTCACAAATTACGTAATATTTATAATTTGGAAGTTGATATTGCGGCTCATTCAGGCTCTGAAGAATGGTTACAACGGGCAAAATATTATGGCTTTAGTGATGGGCTTATCGCTCAGCTATGGCAAACAAATGCCGATGCCGTTATGAATCAGGCACACACTGCTGGTATCATCCCAACTTATAAAACCGTTGAACCGACTGCCGGTGAGTTTTCAGAGGTTGTGCCAACCTTCTATTCAACGTACGAACTGGAGAATGAAAGCCGACCGCTAGCTGATAATACTGCGCTGGTAGTCACAACCGGTGCGTTTCGACTTGGCGACGGTGCTGCTGGGGAATACGTGATGAGTACCGTGATTAGTGAGTTGCATCAACAGGGCATCAAAACGGTAGTCGTCAATAATAATCCCAACGCAATCAGCTTAATTCCACAGTTGACCGATAAACAGTACTTGGAACCTCAGGAAATTTCGGATATTTTAGGCATTATTGACTTGGAACATCCACGCTGGGTGTTTGTGCCTGGCAATCGACTGAAGCTAATTGGTGCATTGCGATTGCGTCACATTAACGTCATTGTTAT
This sequence comes from Furfurilactobacillus rossiae DSM 15814, assembly GCF_000428925.1. Taxonomy (GTDB): domain Bacteria; phylum Bacillota; class Bacilli; order Lactobacillales; family Lactobacillaceae; genus Furfurilactobacillus; species Furfurilactobacillus rossiae. The sequence continues at coordinate 252,817 of NZ_AUAW01000001.1, forward strand.
TAACAAGGACAAGGCCAGCAAGGCGGCTCAAGATGGTGACCAATTTTTGACCCGGATTGTTTACCACACAAATAAAATTGGCGTAGCTGACCCAGCTGAAGTTGCTCAAACGGATTATCACGCACCAACGCATCGACTGGTTGTTGACAATCAAGGTGTGCCGGGGATTGACGCGGAGCCTGGTTCCATGCGACAAAGTGGTTTTTATAATACATTGTTCTCTGCATTCAGTGGGCATTCAAGAATGGTCACCACTGCTTTACCGTTTCCAGAATTTGGTTTACTGAACAAGGGCACGGGAATTAATTGGATTCGCATGCTAGTGCGCGCCTTGTTAGACAAAACGACGGCCGCTGATCGGCGTGATTTCAGTCAGGGCCCGTTTATTACGGCCACACGTGGGGATGTCGAAATGGTCGATATTCCTGCTGATCTTGATAGGCGTTGGCACGCAAATTTACCATTGGTTGGTGCTCAGTTTAAATTAGGTGCAAAAATAAACGTGAAGTTTCCGTACGAGTTTAAAATCATCAACTAACAAGGTTAGCTGATGTACAACGGGACAAAAAGAGGATTCGCACAATTTTGCGCGAATCCTCTTTTATTTCGTCAAATGTATAGCGTTTGTCAGTTTAACTGCGTAACTTTTTAACTAGCTCAGCATCAGGTGTAGCGTAGGCTGTTTGCTGACCTTCATAAATGACGAAACCAGGTTTAGCCCCATTAGGCTTGTGAACGCGCTTGACTTGAACATAGTCAACCGGCACACTGGCAGAATCACGGGCTTTAGAGAAGTAAGCAGCTAAGTTGGCTGCCTCATCGATCGTCTCGTCGGACGGGTCAGCACTGTGGATAATAACGTGTGAGCCGGGCATGTTTTTCACATGCAACCAAATATCCGTCTTTTTAGCCGTATGGAGCGTAAGTTTATCATTTTGAAGATTATTTTTACCAACGGAAATCAATGTCCCATCACTAGCATGGAACTTTTCTGGCTGGCTGATCTGTAAGCGTGGCTTTTTGCTACCGCGTTTACGATGAACCCGAATATAACCTTGTTGCTGTAATTCCAAACGAATTTCATTGATATCTTTGGGACTAGCAAGCTCAATCTGGGCCTGGATGTTACTTAAGTAATCAATTTCAGTTTGGGTGAGGCGAATTTGTTCCGTCACATAAGCAACCGCGTTTTTCAACTTTTGGTAACGATTGAAATATTTCTGCGCATTTTGAGACGGGCCAATCTGATTTGACAGACTAATCTTTAATGGCTTTTCATCATCGTAAAAATTAGGTAAGGTGATTTCAGTCATCCCACGTTTAACCTGATTGAGGTAAGTCGTCAACAATTCACCCTTAATTCGAAAACTGTCGGCCTGGTTTGTTTCAGCCATGGTTTGCTGCAATTTTTTCAACTTACTACGATTTTTCTTAAGTTCGTTACGAACAATGTGAATCAGGTTACCCGCCTGTTCGTTAACACGTTCACGTTCGGCCCGGTCCTGATAGAAAAAGTCTAACAGCTCACTGAGGGTCGCAAATGTTTGTGTGTCATCAAGGTTGGGCGTTGGCATAGCAAACGCACTAAAGCTTGTTTTACCATTTTTTAGCCGATTTAATGTCGGTACCGGTTGATTGAACTGAGCAAAGAAATGAGTGAAACGATCTTCCACACTACCATCTGTCGCATGCAACGCTCCAGCTAGACCCAGTGCTGTATCGCGCGCCAATCCTTGAAAGGTTTGCTGTAACTGCTTAGCCAAAACGTCTTCATTAGGATAATCACGAACTAGATCGTCAACGTTGGCGCTAGTCGTAAAGGGATTGACGTCGTCTTGTTTTGGCGGCGCGATGTAAATAGCACCAGGCAGTAATGAACGAACCCGGTTCTGGTCAGGATTAACGTGCTTAATAAGATCAAGAATACGATTATCGCTTTGTTCAATTAGAAAGACGTTACTGTGCCGGCCCATCATTTCAATGGTGAGGGCAATTGTCTCCTGGTCACCTAATTCGTTGCGGGTGTTAAATGCCAACCGGACGATCCGATCATTTTCAACTTGTTCCAAACTATTGAGAATTGAACCATCCAAGTATTTCCGTAACATCATGGTGAAGTTACTTGGCGTTGCAGGATTGGCGTACGGAATGCGGGTGATTTGCAAACGAGCATAAGTTGGATGAGCTGACAGTAGCAAAGGATAGTTTTGGCTATTGTTGCGAATGGTCAAAACAACTTCGTTAGGATAGGGTTGTGATATTTTAGAAACTCGACCACCAGTTAAGGTCTGTTGCAACTCGGTGACCATTGCATGCGTAAAAGCGCCATCAAAGGACATTTCAAAGCACCTCCTTAATAAAATTGTATGATGAATGCTAGTGTACTTTTGATTAAGTAAACTATAGAACAGTCCATATCATTATAAGCGTCTCTAATTTACAAGGCAAAATAAAGAATTGAATAATGGTGCTTGTAAAGCACAAGTTTGATATTGTACAATACAATACAGGTTAAGAAAATATTAACGAATGCAGGTACATACATATGAAACAGAGTTTAGAAGCCTTACGAGATAGTGAGAAAATTCATCGAGCACAATTATTAGCATTAACTAAACAATATCAGTTAACCATCGCAGAATGGCAATTGTTGATGAATTTGGCAGACGGTCACACAACGCAAGAACAGTTGTCCGCTGCCACTACGCTTGACACATCTACATTGAGTCGTCAGCTCAAGAGTCTTGGCAATAAGGCCATGATCGACAAAGAAGCAACTGGCCGTGACCACCGACAACTCATTTATCACGTCACGGAACAGGGCCAACAGGCGTTGACTGATATCAACCAAGGGTACGAACAACTGACCGCCACGGTATTTGACAAGTGGACAGACGAAGAGAAAAACTTGTTGCAAATTTTGTTGAATCGGTTAGAAACGAGCTTATCCAGGACAAATAAAAACGGCGTTAACTAGCGTTTATTTGCTGTTTAATAAGAGACTTTTGCTATTACCACATTATTACTTATGTTCAATCGGGGCGATGCCATCATTTTGTCGATGAGTGGTAGTCGCTTTTTTTGATGTGTGTTAAAATTGAAAAATACATTTTGGAAAAAAGAAGGCTAACGAGAGCTTATGAAGATTGCCGTGGTTACAGACAGTACCTGTTACCTGTCGCAAACTGAGGTTGATGAAAATAATATTCACGTGGTTCCGATTCCGTTTGTTGTGGACGGCAAGACCTTTGACGAAGGTGTCGACATTAGTACGGAAGGATTCTACCAGTTACTGCGTGAATCAAAATCGTTTCCCAGTACGTCGCAACCACCATTAGGTGAGATGATTGAATTATATAACCATTTGGCTGATGAGGGTTACGATACCGTAATTAGCATTCACTTAGCATCTACCATTTCCGGCTTTGTCAATTCATTGCAGGGTGTAGCTGGCGAAGTTAGTGATCGAATCAAAGTAATTCCGTTTGACTCGCAAATTACGGTTAGGTTGATGGGATACTTGGTTCTGGAAGCTGCACACATGGTTAAAAATGGTGCCGATGCTGATGAAATTATTGCTCGGCTGGAAGAAATGCGCGCCACGATGGGTGAATACTTTGTAGTTGACGATTTGCAGAACTTGGTGCGTGGCGGCCGGTTGTCCAACGCCTCAGCTTTCATTGGGTCTGTGTTAAAAATCAAACCATTACTGACATTTGATGATGACACGCATGAAATTGTCGCTTTCGAAAAAGTGCGTTCCACTAAAAAGGCGCTGGCGAGAGTGGAGACATTGTTTACTGAAGCACAGCAAAAGGTTGACTATCCGCTACGAGGCATCGTCATCCATGGCAACGATCCAGTTGCCGCACAAACATGGCGGGACAAGCTAGCCAAGCAATTTCCTGAAATGCCGTTTGAGCTAAGTTATTTTGGGCCGGTTATCGGTGCTCATTTGGGTGAGAAAGCTCTTGCACTGGCTTGGGTAATTGACTACACACATGCTTATAAAGACTAATTAGGTTTAAATAAGGACCATTTTCGAGAAAATTAACGTCATATTTGACTGTTGACTTCTTGAAAATGGTCTTTTTTGAAATTTAATCGGTTAAAGTTATAAGAATCATGGACATTAAGATTTGTTCTAAGAGAGACTGGAAAACAGTGCATCATTATAAAAACAAATTGTTCAATAAAAAAAGTTCTTGCTTTTTTATATTATTTTAAACATAATTAGAAAATCTTGAAAGCATTGCTTTCTGATATGTGTATTACTTTTTAATAATGCTTACAATAACAAAAAAATCAAGTATGAAAATAAATAGATAATACCTACTGAGCAATGTTAACTGACCAGGATAAATGAGGAAAACGAGAAATGTTATTTGACATCAAAAAATATGGCCAGGCAATGCTTAACTAGTACAGTAAATATAATGGAGGAGCACTAATTAAAAGAGACATACGTCAAGTAAATTAATCTCAGCAAAAGAGTGCAAAAGCAAAGGCTTATGACAAAAGTTATAATTTAGGTGTCAGTGTATTCATCGTAATGTTCAAGTTATTCAAACTGTCTTTACCAATACTCGAAGAAAATAACTTTCTTTTCTTGAAAGGCAGCGTTTATTCTTTGGTTTTTACTTATTTTTTCCTGAACTGCACATTATTTTGGGGAGCATTACAGTGTTTTCCGTGTATGCAACTATTGACGCACTGGTGGGGGATAATCAGTCGCTAATCTTATATTTTTTTCGAACTCATTGTCTTTCTTAATTGGTTTGTACATTGATCAGTAACTAATTAAGAAAGACTTATTCACCGATTTCGGGTGGTGCTTTTTCTGGCGCTGTGTACTCAGATTTCGTAGATAATCAAACTAAAGCTAGTAGTAAAGTGCTTTATCCAAAAATGGAGGAAAGGGTCGGACAAAATAAGAAGTTTATGGGTCTTAGCTCCAGTGTAGATATTGATGCGGCGGAGGCAGAAATCAATAAAAAGACCAAAAATAAAATTGTCGATGCTGAGTCTGGTGTACAGGCAGAAGCTGGAGGTGTTCATCTGAAGGGGAATTTTTATTCATCAACAAAATCACAAGAGTATGGCGCACAGGCAGAAGTTGACGGTTACACAATTCAGGGACATGTGGGATTTGGATTTTTGAAATACAATCATGTTCCTCTATTTGGAATTAAAGGGACCCTTCAAGCAGGAGAGACAGCTATGGCGGGTGTGAATCAAAAGAACACAAAGATTAAACAGCTTGTTCCACATATGGGGATATATCAGGCAACGTCTAATGTTAAATTTGGAGCTATTTTGGGTGTGAAACTCAAAGTTTCATATCCAATTTTGAGGGAGAACTGAGAGAAAATATGAAAATTAAAAATAAATATTTAATTATGTTAACGGCCTTATCAGTTTTCACAATCATAGGATTATTTTTTTCAATGGCGATAATAGATTTTCATTAGTGATGATGGTGATTTCTGGAGTTACTTTTGAACTGGGAAGTTTGTTTTTCTTAAGAGTATTATCGAACATTAGCCAACAAAAATACTCGATCACTGACTCTAGTAGTGTAAAAAAATATTTAAAGCTGGTTCTTTTATAGTTTCATGCGGATTGGCACTTAGTTCTACAGATGAATTTTTTAGCCTAGGATGGTTATTTTTTCAAAATTATATAGGTGGATTAGGTATTACTATCGGAATCGGGTACATGATTTTATTTAGCATATATGTAGTGGATCTATTTTTAATGATGAAAACCTTTATAGAAAAAGAATGGGTAAATGACTAGTCCTTTACGAAAGAAATAAAGTCGGAGAAAAAAGAATAGTCTCGTACTGTTAATAGTAATAATTATCTGATTGAACAAAGTCAGGAGGACTTTGACAAAGCGTACGAGAAATTTTATTGCTTTAAACTTTTCAATGATTAGTGTGTCTTTTAGACTCTAAGGTGTACGTAAGGTGAGCAGATTTGAAAATAACTTATCCCACTGTGAATTTTGATTGGTAGTGTTAACAGATGAAAAAGAATGAAATAATAAAATTCGTATTTGTTATATTTGTGTTAGTTGCATTAGGATTCAGCACAAGTGGAGAGAAGGTTGATGCACTTTTACCAACACTTAATATTGCTATTTTTGAAGGTGTTGCAATTTTTCTTTGTAACTGGATTTTACTTTTTACTCAAAAAGGCATCTCAGCAATTACAACGAGAGAAGTTGAAAAAGTATTGAAGTTGTTGTTCATAATTGTCGTAATAGGGCTTCTTTTTATGATCTTATGTCTTCAGGTTGTTTTGATGATTCAGTTTGTTCAATTTAATAAGGGTGTGATTCGGATAACTGGAATTTTCGCATACCTGGCTTTGACTTATGTAAGCACAAAAATTAATTTGCGGCTAATGATTTACACAATCAGAAATGTCATTCAATAATTTTGCAACTAAATGATGGGTGGACGTATTTAAAAAGCAAGGTTAAAAGAGTTGATGGGGATTTGACAAAATATTATTCAAGTCTTGAAAAATTAGGGGATATTATGAAAAAAAACATTCGTGGGATTTTACTGTTCTTAATTTTCTTGGTTATTGGTGTACTTTTCCTAAATACTAGGCTGTATGTTATAGGGTATACAGTCATGGGGTTGTTTAGCGAACTAATTGCATTTGCTTTTCTTCGTGTTATTCCCAAAATTAGTAAGGAAAATTATGAAATCGTAACAACCGATCAAATTGCTCAAATTTTTAAAATCTTTTATTTGCTTTTATCTGCGGGTGCACTTTTCTTTTCCACTTGCCAATTTTTCAAAATAAGTTTTCTGTTTTTTGAAAACAGCCGAATTTGGTTCCATCTTATCTTAGGCTTACTCTGTTTTTTTGCGGCCCTTTATTACTTCTACGCAAATATTTTACTGATATTAAGCGACTACAACATGTTCAAGCAGAACATGTAGACGGTGAATTTTAAAAAATAGTGGAAAACAAGACTATCAAAATGCTGCAATCACTAACCGAAGATCGCGCCAATAAAGCTAACTGGTGATCTGTATGCTTTTGTGTGTATTCATATCAATGTCTTAGTTTCAAATGGATCTAGTTTAAGTTTTTTGTTGCTGTTCATTTTAATCAGTGAGATGTGTGGATAATAGATCCACCAAAATAATGATCAGAACGATTACCGCTAGCAACAACGATAACTGCCCGAATTGATCACTTAGAAAAACAAGCGTCACAGCGCCAATACAAAAGCCGGAGAAAATGCCGAGCAATTTTAGCCCTTGATTAACCATTACCCAATTGCGTTGCCAGAGACCACCAAACAAGAAGGCCGTACAAGCACGAATGTTGCCTGTCATCATCGTCGAATTAAACGTCACGCCGTCGATATTACGAAAGGATTGTAGTTGAATCCCGGATACGGCCGAGAGTCCCGATGTAATGACGATATTAGGTAGGAAGTTAAGCGTGGCCGATAGGATAATTAACAGCGATTCGACAGCAATTGTTATCCGTATCCATTGGCGAAGCGACCGAATAGAAATAGTTTGCTGAATGATCCGGGTAACACCAACGGCCAAAAAGAAAATCATCAATGGAATCAACCGTTGCCAAACGCCAACCCAATGTCCGCGAGCAATGTTAATACCAAGAAGAACCAGGTTACCAGACTGCAGACTCGCAAAAACACCGCCGTGAAACCAAAAAGAATCGGCATCGATCATCCCACCAATAAAGGCAAGCAGAATCGCAGTTCTGACTTTCATGATAAATGTGTGGTTGCTAATTACCGTAGCATTTTGCATAAGAACCACCAACTTTCATAGTTGATTGCATTTCATCAGATTTACATACTATCTTTAATTTTACGTCAATTATTTATCGTGTGCTGATAACGACTAAAACTGCGTATTCTTTTTCTTAAACAAATGGATTTGAAACACGGCGGCATTCACGAGATAATGGACGAGTACGTTTATTTGAGAAAGGATGACAAACATGAGTTCAAACATTCCTAACATCACATTGAGTAATGGCGTCGAAATCCCTCAAATTGGATTAGGCGTCTTTCGTGTCAATGATCCGCAAGTCGTCGTTGACAGTGTTGTTGACGCAGTGAAAGCGGGATACCGTCATATTGATACGGCTAGTTTTTACGGAAACGAGGCCGCTGTCGGCGATGGTGTTCGTCAAACTGGTGTGCCACGACAAGACTTATTTGTCACATCCAAAGTTTGGAATAATATCCGCGGCTATCAGGAAACAATTGATCAATTTAACCGGTCACTAAGCCTATTAGGTTTTGACTATTTGGATTTGTATCTGATTCACTGGCCGGCTGCTGGCTATGAAGAAAATTGGCGGGCCATGGAAGACTTGTACCATGCCGGTAAAATTCGGGCAATTGGTGTTTCCAACTTTGAACCACGACACATTGAACATTTGATGGTTTCAGCAACAGTTGCGCCGATGATTGACCAAGTTGAAACACATCCATACCTGCAACAAAATGAAGTTCACGAGTATTGTGAGATCAATCATATTGTGCACGAGGCATGGAGTCCGTTGGGTGGTGGCAAGAGTGACGTGCTCAGTGATCCAGTAATCGTTGACTTGGCTGCCAGGCATCATAAGAGTGCAGCACAAATTGTCCTTCGTTGGCACGTTCAACGCGGTGAGGTAGTCATCCCCAAGTCTGTTCATCAACAACGAATTGAGGAAAACGCGGACGTTTTTGACTTTTCGTTAACGCCTGAAGAAATGCGCGCAATTGCAGCATTGGACCGCAACGGTCGGGTTGGGTCAGATCCTAACGATGAAGCGTTCCTAAAACGTTCCACAACCTACGATAATCAGAATCACAAATAAATCAGCTTGCGTTAAGTTGCCTCATCGATCACTAGCGGCGCAGGCAATTAAGGAGTCGGCGAATGGCTAAATCAGCTGGGGTAATCGAATATGATCGTGATTTTGGGAAAGAAACACATGACGATCAACGAATGTTTGAATTATTAACTGTTGGCGTTTTTCAGGTGGGGTTGAGTTGGCAAGCAGCTGCTAGCAAGTTGCCAGCTTACCGGCGTAATTTTTACCAAATGGACATTGCTAAAGTTGCGGCCATGGACTTAGAAAATATTGACAATGTATTAAATGATCCAAACATGATTCGCAATCCCAGAAAAATCCGGGCAGTTATCAAAAATGCTCGGGCGATAATCGGTGTCCAAAACGAATATGGCAGTTTCGCCAACTACATGTGGAATTTCGTGGACGAGGTACCCCACACTAAAAACTACGAAACACGCGACGAAGTGGAAACGAGCACACCGTTTGCTGGTAAGGTGGCTAAAGACATGAAGAAACACGGCTTTACGTTTGTTGGACCTACCGTAACTTATATGTTTATGAAAGCTTGCGGCATGATTCAAGATCAGGTGTGGGATAGCTAAAACACACCAAATAGCACCCCATAATGACGACTATGAGTCGAAATTATGGGGTGCTTTATCTTTAAATTGCTAGTCTTGTAAGCCTAAGAAACGATAAATTGGCGTTAACCAGTGATTATCGAACCGCGACAAGCGCTTCAGTGATGTTGGCGTATGTGTTATCGGTGGTGTTTTCAAATTTTTTGCCGTTTGTTTAGGTAACCGCAGACTGTTGAAAGAATGCGGCGTTAATCGTACTTTGTAAGCACGATGCCCGATAACAGCCTGGACTGTTCGTACTTGGGAGGACCGATTTTCAAGCAGAAGTCGCGTTGAGCCATCGTGTTGCAAAATGGCTGTGTGGTCCAATTGGCGATTTGTCGTTGAAGCAACACTCACGGCGCCAGGTTGGACATCACGACTGACTCTTTTGAGAACGTAATAGGCGGGATTGATCACCAATTGTTCTTTCGACGTGCCAGCGTGTAAGACATTGATCGGGGCGCCGCAAGGATTAACGGCTGCGTGGGTCGGACCACCTTGACCATTGAGGACCAAGTTCCAATCGAGATACCCTTGAACATGGTGCTCAAAATCGTTGATGATGTCATATCCGTAACGAGCTGCTGGCGTCCACTGATTTAGCCAAACGCCTTTTTCTTGTGCGGCTTCCGTGGCAATAATCTGTTGTAGTGGCTGCTGACGATGAAACCGGTCGAGGTTGTTAAAATTATCATCCCAAGCTGGTTGACCACTAAGGTTGCCCAAGCTCATCTGAGCATTTAAACTGGCGGCGTACCAGTGCACACCCACGCTATCGACGTATTGGTGCACACCTCGATGCGCGTAAAACTTCTGGGTCCATTGATTAAAGCCCATCATGATTGGCTGAGTAGCATCACTTTTAACGTAGTCCCAAACCATAATTTTTGTTTGTGGATGCCGTGCTTTTAATTTAGGACCTAAGTAGTGGGTAATAAAGGTCGCTGCTGCATCCGGTGTCCACGTCATTGCTTCCCATGGCGAGCTAGCTTGTAATTCATTTTGCAGAGACAACGTCTTAATCGCAACACCACGGCGTTGCTGTGCGTCAACGTACTTCACTAAGTAGTCGGCATAAGCGGGCATAGCAGAACGCTTTAATGCGTTGTTGACGAGAAAGTTTTGACCATCACGTCGGTGACTAACTTTCATCCATTTTGGTGGCGCCCATGGTGCTGCCATAATTTGGACGTTGGGCGCCTGCTTGAGAATCTGCTGTAAGACCGGTGAGACGTGAACATCGTCAGGTTTTAAACTGAATGTCGCTGGCGTGGCTTGTTTAGCATACGTATAGCCAAACGTCGAAAAATCAGCCGATCCAATCGTCAAACGTAAATTCGTGTAACGAGCTCCTTGAGCGCCAAAGTAGGCCGTCAAAATTTGACGGCGTGTTTGTGGACGGCTCTTTTGAATGACACTGGCAGCACTGTCCGTTAAGGCGCCACCAACGCCAGTAAATGTTTGGCGACGACGATTAGGAAAGACTTGTACAAAGCCAGTACCATTGGAAACGTGATCAATATGTTTGCCCGTCACAAGATGCCGTTGATCATGCTGACCAGCTTGATTGGTAGTCGTCATCGTCGTTTGGTATCGTGAATCAGCCTTCGACACCGACATGGTTAATGCAGGCAAAGTGCTGCTGACCACGTTTGTAACGCCCACGGTTAGCATGGCAATAACGACTAATTTAATTGACGAACCAAGTTTCCGCTTTGCCACGTAGACCGCTCCTTTACCACGATTTCTTTAAGTATAGCATGGTGTTTATTGAAGAGAAGCGTTTTAACTGGTGAGATAGTTTTAAAACAGGTATGGTAAAAGTGGTTGAAATAATGGGAGGGTGTTACAGATGAAAACTGTCACAATCAATCAGCAAGTACTGCCCGCAATCGGGTTAGGAACATGGCATATTGGTGACTCTGAGGCGACCAGGTCGCGCGAAATTGCGGCACTATCTGCTGGACTTGATGCCGGTGCTACAGTGATTGATACCGCGGAAATGTATGGCAATGGCCGCTCTGAACGGCTAGTTGGTGAGGTGTTAAACCAACGTCAACGCAATGACTTGTATCTTGTTTCCAAAGTTCTGCCGGAAAACGCGAGTGTAAGACAATTACCCCGTAGTTTGGACCGTTCTTTGGAAGCCTTGAATACTGATTACCTTGATTTATACCTGTTACATTGGCGGGGCAATATTCCACTTGCAGAGACGGTTCGTGCAATGGAAGCTGCTAAGAAGGCGGGCAAAATTCGTGCGTGGGGCGTATCAAACTTTGACGTGGATGATATGCAAGAATTGCTAAGCGTGCCTGATGGTGACAAGGTCGCTGTTAACGAGGTGCTTATCAACTTGCAAAGCCGTGGCACCTTGTTTGACTTGTTGCCATGGCAAGAGAAACATCATATTCCAACACTTGCATATTCACCCATTGCACAGGGCGATACACTGGGTGGCAACTTGGCAAACAATGAAACACTGAAAAGCATTGCTGCGGCCCACCATGTGTCGGTGTTTGCTATTATGTTGGCATGGGTCATTCAATTGCCTGATGTGTTGGCAATTCCAGAGTCTGGGACAGTTGACCATGCCAAAGAAAATGTTGCTGTGGCGGACCTGGTGCTTAGCGATGAAGAACTGACACGGATAAATACCGCATTTCCAAAGCCAACACATAAAATTCCGCTAGCTGTGATTTAACAAGCCAATTCTATTTTATAAAAAAATGAAAAATTAAAGGAGCTGTTGAAATGCGCCATAAGGTTGTCTTTCATGTGGATCAGCCTGATCACTGGGCTCACACGATGCAAAATGTCGCTAACTTAACCACATACGTCGAATCTGAACCTAAGGAGCAGCTACAAGTAGTTGTATTGGTCAATGGCGCTGCCATCACCAAATATTTGGATCAAGACGGTCGGGATGTCGTCCGTCGCTTTACAGACGTCGAATTTCACGCCTGTCATAACTCAATGAGTACGCACAATATTACCGCTGATCAATTACCAGAGAGTGTGCTTGTGGTTCCCGTGGGCGTTTTGGATCTCATTAAATTACAGGAGTCTGGGTACGCATACATCAAACCATAGGCTCGGGATATTGTGTAAAATCGCTGATTTACTGATTATAAATGTTCACTGAACATTCAAAGGCAGATTAAGTGTGGATGAAATCAAATTATGGTATATATAAGTCAGATTTCATAAACCTAATCCCTTTGAAGGAGGCGATTAAGATGGCATTTCCACCAAAAGACATTATGGTACCCCTCGATGGTTCCAAAAATGCTGAGCGGGCGTTGACAACAGCCATTGCTTTGGCGAAAGAAAACAAGGCCCGTTTACACCTCGTTCGAGTCATTGATCCAAACATCTATGCGGCTTACGGTGGTGGCGCTAATGCGACCGTATTTAACGAGGATGTTCGGCTCGCAACTGAAAATTATTTAGAGGATGTTGCCAAGCGAGTTAAGGAAAGTGGTTTTACAAACTTTTCAACAAAGCTACTGCAAGGCAATATTAAATCTACACTTGCTCGTAGCTACCCAGAAGAACACAAAATTGATTTAATCATGATTGGGGCTACGGGGATGAACGCCATCAGTCAGGCGGTCATGGGATCAATTACTGCCTATGTTGTTCGGCATGCGACCGTTAACGTGTTTGTAGTTAAAGATGAGGCCTGAATAATATTGATTAAAACGCTTCTGCCATTACTTCGTTTTGGTCGAAGCGTTTTAATTTGCTCTGAATATTAATTATTCTGTGTGTCCTGAGTTCGAGTTAGGTTTGCAAAATCAATGACACGACTAAATAATGGCAGAACTTGATCGTGAACCGTGTGACTGATCATAATGAGCGTCAAAGCGGGCATGTTTAATAATAACTTCTCAATATAAATAGCAGTGGCTGGATCGATTGCGGAAGTGCCTTCGTCTAATAGAAGCACTTGTGGTTGACGTAATAAGGCTCTTGCTAATGCCAACCGTTGTCGTTGACCGCCAGATAAGCAATTGCCGTCAGTGCCCACTTGTAAATCAAGAAAAAGAGCCCCATCTTTTTCTGAAGTCACCAATTTCATTAGTAACAGTTGATGGATCAGCTGTTGATCCGTGAATGTTTGATTTAACAGCAAATTTTCTAGAACCGTGCCCTGAATAAGCAATGGTCGTTGATCTAGGTAAAGGACTTTAGTTAGGACGTAGTTTGCAGACCTAGCCGATATTTGATGTCCTGATAACTTAATCGTTCCTTCAGTTGGCGGTAAGTAACCGGCAATTAGTTTCAAAAAGGTTGATTTGCCAGTGCCACTTGCGCCAGTTAACAAGATTTTTTGACCCTGATAGAATGTTTGAGAGACATGATCAAATAGCAACGTCGAGTTTGATGGATAGTGATATGACACCTTATTTAATTGAAAAACGACTGGTACGTTTTTCTGCGCCTTACTTGATTGGACAAACGGTGCCGTCATGAAGGCCTGCTCATCAACATATTTTTGAAAAATCGGCCGTGTGCCACGAATCAAACCAAGCGTATTGCTCAGGTTGCCCAAACTATTAAAAACATTGCCCGCCAAACTGCCGACCGCGTTGATGGTGCCAAGGCCGACAAGATGTTGAACGGCCAATAAACCTGCTAAACCAATTAAAACAACTTGTGAAAGAATATTACCTAAAAAGCCGATTATACTAATCTGCGTTTGGACGACCGCCCGGTTAACGTTTGCGTTTTTCAGTGCTATTGAGGCAGAACGAACTTTGACAATTAGCAAGGGCAAGGAGTGAAAAGCATACAGCAGGTCAAAGGCGTGAAGCGCATCATGTGTGGCGTTAACAAATTGCTCATTTTGACGAGTTAAACTGTTACTCGTGACATTTAGTCGGCGATCCAAAAGGCGCGGCATAAAAATGATTAGTGCAGTCAGCACAGCAGCTGCTAAAGCCAGCAACCAATGGAAATAGGCTAGGGTAGCTAAAGCTAAAAGTGCACCAGCAATGTCTTCAATGACAATATCGAGGTTTTGAATAAGGTGCTGTTCAAATACTTCTGAAATATATTGAATAAGCGCGACAACACTCCAGATGACTAACAGTATTCCTACCTGTTGAACGAACAGAATTACTTGCCGTTTAATCAATGCATTTAGAATGTTTGCATTGATGACTGACGCGTAAACCGTCAACGATTGCGACAAAGTTAACAAACCAATTGCAAAGATGAATTGTCGTTTAAACTGCAAAATGTACTTTTTCATTTTGAATTCCTCCATGTCTGTCACTCAGTCTAGTAGACGGACATATGGGCAATTTTTAGAAAATGTGGCGTATACTGCACATGTAAAGGCTTATAAAAAGAGGTAACGGAATATGCAAAACGAAGACCAATCAATCTTGCCAGCCGGCATTGTGATTAAACAGTTGAGACAAGCTAGGAGGCTGACCCAAAAAGAAGTCTATCAGGGCATAGTTTCACGTTCTTTTTATAGTCGTTTAGAACACGGTCAGTACGATGTGGATGCAACTCATTTATGGCGGCTACTAGATCGGATTAGTGTTGGCGCAGCCGAATTTGATTACCTCAGGCGTAATCATCAAATCACGTCCGAGGCCTGCTTGCTTAATACAATAAGCGATTTATATGCACAGCATCGTTTTGATGAACTAAAGCAATTGTATATGGCAAAACAAAGTTCACGGCTGGGATCTGATCGATTATTGGCCAGTGAAATCTATACATTAGTGCGCGCATACGGAACGAACATGTTCAACATGGCGGTTGAACCCAGTTTAATTGCCGTTGAACACTTGGAAAAATTAACACGGTGGTCCTTATTTGAACTGCAACTAGCTGGTCCAGCGATTTGGACCGTCAGTTCATTAAAGCGGAAACGTGCATTAGTCGAACGAGGAGAGACTTGCTACCATTTTTATGCAGACATGAATGGTTCATACGCCGCTAATTTAAGAGAGACACTGTGGCTTAATTACTTACAGGACTTGCTGACACGACCAACGTATGTAAAGGGTGCTAGATTTAGCGATGCCAAGGAAGTTTGGCAGGAAGTTGATGCATTATCCGATTTGTCAACAGACTTTAATTGCCGGCTGAAGCGATTAACGAGCCGTGTCATTGGTGCACTCTACTTTGCCGATGATCAACAAGACGCTATCAACCAAGCGCATCAGCTGTTAACGACATTTCGCATGCTTAATGACAAAAACAAGCATCAAATCTCCATTGAGAAAGAAATTATTACGTTTCAACTCAAGCGTGCACAAGAATATCATCGATATCACTGATCAGAATTAAAGGGCGTCCTTAGTCAATTTTGAGTGTGATTGTGTTTTTTATTGAACTGAAATGTAAAGAACGTTTGACATAAAATGTAAAAGATGTTTTACTTTATGTGTCAAAGACGTTTGACATTAGAATAATTAGCGAAGGGGCTGACGGTCGTGCAGAATGTGATCAATTCAACACGTAAACAGCAAAAACTCTCTCAGGCCGAATTAGCGACTAAAACAGGGGTAACAAGGCAAACCATCAATGCAATTGAAAACGATAAATATGATCCATCTTTGGACCTAGCATTTAAGTTAGCCGATGTACTTGGGCTAAGAGTGGATCAATTATTTTTATGGGGTGACAGACATGACTGATATAAAGAAAAACATGCTACGCTTCGCACTTGCGGATACTGTCATGGGATGTATGTTTATATATTTTAGTTGGCACAATCATCTGTTTAAACCAAGCGGGGGCATCATTGCAATACTTGCTTTGTTCATTTTTATCCTCGCTCGAAATTTTCTTTTGCCAGATGGACGGCCGGTATATCGAATGAGGAGTTTGCTTAAAATACAGAAAAGCAATCACTCGGTGAGTAATTTACCCAACGATGAAGGTGAATGGCAGTTATTTACTTGAGGCAGACTATTTGAGTACTCGAGTTTAATAGTCTTAATGATTTTTCCTTTGGTTGCTGCAATCCTGATACCTGAGTACGCTAAAAGTTCTAATGCCGGTCAGCTGACCTCACTAAACATTGATAAAGTCGGATTTATTGTGGTCTGTCTAATTGCGTTAGCATTCTTGATCAAGGAATGGACCATGCTGGCACTATATAGCTGGCTTTCACAGAATAAATAAAAGCATTACATATTTGATTCGAAAAAGAAGGAGACAATCAGCAATGACCAAAACTAAACGTAACATGCTCATTAACACTTCTGTTTGGACCATTATCTTACTGGAGTTACTTGTGCTGACATACACCAGAAGTTCTATTAATTTTATTGGTTGGTTACTTGTTTTATTTAATTTAACTATTTTATCCATGACGCAAGCGAACTTTGTGCCAAATCAACATGTGAAACTCTTTGATCTAAAGGAAACTGGGCAACCACTGAATATGCTACCAGCAGATGAACGTGAATGGCATGTAATGCAGAAAGCCGATTATGTCAGTACTAACGTGACACTCATACTTCTTAGTGTTCCATTGGTCACAGCTTTCATGCTCCCAAAGATTGCTCAAGATGCAGCCGACAGTGTGATTCCAAATTTATTTTCACTTGACGCGCTCAGCTTTATCATTGTTTGTTTGATTGTTCTGATCTTATTGGTTAAGAAATGGGCATCTCTGTTTATGTACGTTTTATTAGAACAAAGAAATTAAAAATTTTAAAATGCTAGCAATATATTAACTGACTTGGCAAATAAATAAGTGCAAAGAAAAGAGGGATTTTTGTGGTTAATGTGAAAAGAAATATGGTCGTTACAGCAATCTGGGAAACAATTCTCTTAATTTCATTTGTTCCCATGCTAACGTTATTGAGTCAAGGGGCCCATAATGACACAGCAATATCTTGGATAACGATGTTCCTAACCTGGGGTGTGCTTCTAGTTAGCTTAGTGATGTTCAGAAGAAGTCAGCAAAAGGGATTAAAGCATCGTGTTAAAATTTTTGATGTTAAAGAGAACGGTGAACCAGTAGACATGTTTCATAATGATGAGCGCGAATGGCGATTAATGTTAACTGCGCAATATGTCAGTGCTCGTGTGACAACATTATTTGCGTTGATTGTTATGGTTGCAGTTCCGCTAACATTAGGTAGCATTATCAACGCAGGTTCGACAATTCATATATCTGTGATACTGATGGCAGCTATGCTGACAAGTATCATCGCGGTTGGTTTGTTAATTAGCGAATGGTCATATGTAATTGTTTATTTTAAGTTAGATAAAGAATAACAAAAAAGTCGACAGGCCTTGTCGTAAACCTCGAGAAAAATGGGGTAAAAAGACTGTTGACTTTTATTTTTGCTTTCTAGTTTACATAATATATATTATACAAAGTAGTAAAAGAAGCTCTTCAAATAACGTAACCATGCTCTTGAACCTCAATGTCTTGTCTTTTAGACGCATCGTTCGACAGTAACTGTTCATGTCTCGTATACTTCATTTAGATTCACGAACACTTTGCCGTCCATATGTCTAAATTTTTGACACAACCGTCACGTCATCTAATCAATTTTTCGGAGGTTTAATTATGATCGTTAAAAATCGCATCATGCTTTATGTAACTAATGTTGCTGTCTGTGCTAATTTCTGGCACAAGTATTTCCACGCTGAAATTGCTGAAACAAATGAAATGCCTGACAACAGTCAAAATATTGTCTTACGATTCACTTCAGCCCTTGAAATCTCGTTATTTACAACGTCGTTCATCAAACGGTATTCGCCTGAAGTATCACTTACAACGCCATCATTAATGCTATTCAGTGATGAATTTGAGCAACTTCACAAAAGATTACCCAACACCGGTCATATCATCGTTAATAATGGCATGCGAACATTTAATTTTGCCGATCCAGAAGGCCATTTCTTTGTGGTTGCTGAGCAGTTGAATCAGTAATGACGCTCGGATTACGGCAACGTGTTTTAACATAACTAGTTGTACAATACAACTAGTTAAACTTTCTCTATTCGATTTAATTTAAGTCACAGTTTAGTGTTGCTGACGATATTGTCTAGGTGTTTGACCACACAATCGTTTAAACCACTTCGTGAAGTAACTGGCATCTTCAAAGTTCATCATTGCCGCTATATCAGTAATGCTGGTCGAAGTGGTTGTCAGTTGCTCTTGAGCAAACGTTAGCCTGAACTGATTTTGATAATTCATAAATGTTCGACCTGTTTCATTGTGAAAACGGTTTGCTAAATACTTGGCGGATTTGTGCTGTTGCGCAGCTAAAGTGGTCAGTCGAATGCCCGTATCCCGATGAGCATATATTTCAGCTGTGATTGCATTGATGTCTTTCGAATAATGGTGCTGCTTTGCTGAACGAACCTCTTTAGCAAAACGAATCATTTGGGTCATTAAAATCCCAACAACATCCTTCGTTTTCGTCTGGGCCTCAATCATCTGAATCGTTTTATCGCTAATGGCGTACGCGCTATCTGCATATAAGCCACCCTGAATGGCTGACCTAGTTGCTAACGTGGTAGCCGCAATGGCTAAGTCTTTTTCATTGCGTAGCTGATTACCTGGAACAACTAAGCCGGGGTTGCCACTGTTGGAGAATCGTTGGAAAGCAACGATGACCTGATCATCCTGCCCTGCCCTAATCGTGTTATAGAGGGCAGTTTCAGCCTGATAGGAGGCACGGTCCGATTGTAAGGAAGATGCATCTTTAACTGTAGTGTCGACCTTGGGTTGTGGCAAACGAAGTCCGCTAGTCAGCTGATGAATTAACGTATTGACCGTTTTTTGATCAAACAATGCAGTCAGAAGTAGTTCCACGCTAGCGATTAATTGCGCTTGGCTGATAACCGTTGGCAATAGGCCATTATAAGTGTGAGAAAAATAATCAAATTGTTCGGCTAATGAGGGTGACTGGTGCATTTCTTCTCCAGTCACCCTTTTTAGTTTGTGCCCGACGTTTGTTGAATTGATAAACGGGCCGATGAGGATACCATCCTCCTTGCGTCGTTGACACCACAGATATTGCTCGCCATGGTCGCCAGCAAAATAGATTAGTTGGGTTCGATTATCAATGATGCGATTAAGCGTTTCAAATTGATAATCTCGCAGTTCGTGCCAACGCTCGTTACCTGCACTGAGCCAGCGACCTTTACCGGTAATTTTACTGACGGCAAGGTCCGATAAGGCGTAAAAATTGGCTAACACTTGGGCTGTTTGTTTTTGATTCATGTTTATTTCCTTCTAAGTCGCGTTGTTTGTTTGCTATTCTTAAATACTAACCAAACCAATTTAAAAAATAATGTTCCAATAGTGCTTTTTTCAAAGATATTTTACCAGTTTTTACGACAATAGTTGATAAAATGAGTTCAAATGTAAGCGTTACCATTTTAGACCATTCGTGTACCTGCTTACAGAAGTGTTTAGCGTTGTTGTCATTATACTAAAGGAGTTGGTCATCATGGTTCATTCACCAAAAAGCTGGCTGTTTAAGGTTGCAATCCTGTCGATTTCGCTTGTGTTAGTGGCTGCAAATGCAGTTGCTGGCGTTATTCCATTGACGGAAGCCAGTCTGCCCCACGTTAGCCACGCCGCTGTTGAGGGTCTCATCACTGCACCAAGTATTACCGTATTAATATTCGTCATTTTTAGCTCGACAATTAGCGATCATATCGGAATGAAAAATACTGTGCTTTTGGGCCTACTAATTACCGGAGTCGCCGGAATTGTACCAATGTTTACCAATAGCTACTGGGTCATTTTAGCGGCCAGACTAGGATTTGGTGCAGGCTTAGGACTGTTCAATTCTATTGCCTATAGTATTTTTAGCATCTATTATGAGGGCGATGAGCGTGCAACCCTACTTGGATTTCAAGGTGCAGTAACGGCGGTTGGCAGTATCTTGTTTTTCCTAGTCGTTGCTCAGCTAACGCCAATGGGTTGGCATGCTACCTTTATCGTTTACGGAATTTCGTTCCTGATTTTGGCCCTGTTTGCGTTAGTGGTACCAAGTGATCGGCATCAACAAGGCGATGAGGACCAACCAAAACAATCTATTAACCGAGCCGTTATTGGATACTCATTGTTATGGTTTCTAATCATGATGTTGTTCACGTTGGTTACACTTAAAGCATCAACCTTAATTATTGCTGGTGGATACGGAACAGCCGCCCAGGGTAGCCTCATTTTAGCCATTGTCGGCGGCGGTCAAATGCTTGGCGGTTTGGTGTATGGATCAGTGTACAAACGGATTGCAAGGTCTGTCCTGCCTGGTAGCGCATTGCTGACTGGAATTTTAATTGTCGGTTTGGCGCTATCCAGAACGCTGTGGTTAACGTTTGTCATTGCTGCCCTTTTAGGCATTACTTCTGCTTTTGTTGGCCCCTATCTATTTGGCCGGGTGGCCGATGTTGCACCGGCTAATTCGGCTACACTAGCATCCTCCATGATGCTGATCGGCATTAACATTGCGTCATTCATTGCACCTTATTTCTGGGGTCTGGTTGCCAATCTGTTTCATAACACGACACCCAGCTTTAACCTCACTATTTCTGGCATCGCGTTTCTCATTATCGGCGTCATCGTTGTAGTTGGTCGGTTAGTTCATCATCCGAAAAAACCGCAATCAGACGTTCAGTAATAAACTTTGTCTAATTAAACATATTTTTGGAGGCGTCAAATTATGGATAAAAAGGTTTTGGCTGTGCTTGATCAACTCACACTTGAACAAAAGGCCGCACTGGTAAGCGGAAAAAACATGTGGTTTACTGCCGCCGTAGACGCGGCTAACATCAGCGCCATCATGATGACTGATGGCCCAGCTGGTTTGCGTAAACAAATACCCAAGGAAGGCGAAACGCTTAGTGTTAACGCGAGCGTCAAGGCAATTTCCTATCCTTCGGCAGCACTCGTCGCTAGCACTTTTGATCGCTCGTTGGCACGTGATTTAGGTCAACATTTAGGTGAAGAAGCTCAAGCTGAAAACATTAGCTTACTTTTGGGACCAGGTGTAAACATCAAACGTTCGCCACTCGGGGGCCGTAATTTTGAGTATTATTCAGAGGACCCACTCGTAGCCGGTGAAATTGGTACCGCTTATATCAATGGTTTGCATGATAAGGGTATTGGCGCTACCGTTAAACATTTTGCGGCCAATAATCGTGAAAACCACCGTTTCACTAATTCTTCTGATATGGATGAGCGCACACTTCGAGAAATTTATTTAGCGCCGTTTGAACGCATCATCAAGCAAGCACACCCCGAAGCTGTAATGGCGTCATATAACAAAATCAATGGCGTCCTCAATGTCCAAAACGAGCGGTTGTTAACCGATATTTTACGTCAGGAATGGGGATTTACCGGTGTCGTCATGTCAGACTGGATGGCTGTAGCTGATCACGTTGCTTCCCTTCAAGCTGGTTTGGACCTTGAAATGCCTGGTAAAGGTGATGCCTCAACTAGTGAAATCGTCGATGCTGTTAAAGCTGGCACGATTACAGATGAACAACTAGATCTTTCAGCCGGTCGAGTGTTGGCCATGGTCGTTAGTTTGTTAGATAAAAAGTCTGCTCAGGTTCCGTATGATCGTGGGGAACACCATGAATTTGCAAGAAAGCTTGCTGATGGCGGCATTGTGTTATTGCAGAACAAGGACCATGTATTGCCATTAAAGTCAGGCAAATCGGTTGCCTTTATAGGCGCAATGGCAGAACAACCGCGGTATCAGGGCTCAGGCAGCTCACATGTCACGCCAGACCATGTTGTGTCAGCTCTAGAAGCAGCGAAGCAAGCAGACTTGGACGTTCAGTTTGCCTCCGGCTACGAGTTATCAAAAACGGCGATTGATGAAGAGCGCGAAAAGCAAGCAATTGAGTTGGCACAACATGCTGATCAGGTTGTTGTCTTTGTAGGCTATCGTGACGATGATGAATCAGAGGGCTTCGATAAAACGAACCTATCATTGCCAGAAAATCAAACGCATTTAATTCAATCGTTGGCACAACATGTTGCTCATGTTAGTGTTGTTCTCGCAAATGGCTCAGTAGTCGAAATGCCCTGGCGAGATCAGGTTGATGCGATCGTCGAAACTTACTTGGCTGGTGAAGCCGTTGGTGAAGCAACAATTGATATCCTCACCGGTCACGTTAATCCAAGTGGAAAACTAGCGGAAACCTTTCCAGTTAAACTGGCTGATACACCAAGCTATGGCACATTTGATCAGAGTAACGAGCACGAGCACTACCACGAAGGCATTTTCGTAGGCTATCGCTATTATGATCTGCATCATCAAGCTGTTGCCTTTCCATTTGGCTTTGGCCTCAGTTACACCACGTTTGAATTTAGTGATTTAGTGATTGGTGATTGGCAGGAGGATAATCTGCAGGTTACCGCGACCGTTAAAAATACTGGTTCAGTTGACGGTTCTACAGTGCCGCAATTGTACATTAGTAACCTCGTCAGTCCGGTTGAGAAACCAGTTCGTGAACTAAGGCAGTTTGATAAAGTTGCGGTTGCTGCCGGCAAATCTAAAATGGTTACCTTCACCTTGCATGCTCGTGATTTCAGTTGGTTCGATGCTGACAACATGACTTGGCAGGCTGACAATGGTCTGTACGAAATTGCGGTTGGATCCTCTTCGCGTGATTTACCGCTAACCAAACAGTTAACCATCAAACACTTCGCTAGTCAGCCGCTTGTTGTCAACATGGATACGTACCTTAACGTTCTCCTGGCAAACGAAACGACAAAATCTGTGTTAATGCAGATGTTTGGCGAACAGTTAGCACAATTTACTAACCAGGACGATGCTAGTGCTGCTGACCAACAGATGTTGTTTAATACGCCACTGCGAGCGTTAGTTGCTGGCGGCTTCCCCGTCGCGGCTGTTCAAGCCTTCATCGATCAAAGCAATGCGGCTTTGAAAAAATAAATCTTCAATCGCAATCAATAAACCCAAAAGTTAAAAGCGTCCAATTGATTTACTGTTATTTGAATCAAGTAAATTAATTGGATGCTTTTTTCTGTCCATTTTTGACTTTTGATTGTTCACAGCCACTTATTTGTCTTGGCGATATTAATAGCGTCTAGTCGATTATGCGCGCCCAATTTACTTAGAACGGCTGACATATAATTACGAACGGTTCCAGGTGACAAGGAAACAATCCTAGCAATTTCCATCGTCGAAGCACCGTTTTGAGCAGCACTAAGAACTTCCAATTCTCGTTTAGTCAGAGGATTCTGCGAAGCAGTATACATGCCGTGGACCAACTCTGGCGCATAAATGATTTGACCAGCCATAATTTTGTGAATACTTTCCACTAAGTCATCACTAGGACTGTCTTTAAGCAAATAACCGGCTACATCAGCCGCCAATGCTCGTTTAAAATAAGCTGGCTGGGCAAACGTTGTTAAAATGAGCGATTTAGTGGCACTTTGATCATTCTTTAACTGATCTGCCACGTCTAAACCACTAAGTTTAGGCATTTCGATGTCAAGAATCGCGATATCAGGGTGTTTGAGGCGAATTTCATTTAGCGCAGTTTGACCATCCGCCGCTGAACCGACCACTGTTATGTCAGATTCAAGATTTAAGATGGTGGTTAACGCTGTATTCAACATACCTTGATCTTCTGCCAGATATAGATGAATCATGATTGAAGCTCCTCTTCCTTATTTGTCTTAGGTTTGGGACAGGAAATGGTCAAGGTTGTCCCTTCAGATGAAGAAGCAACATCCAGGGTTCCGTTAATCGTTTCCATTCGTTTGATCATACCGCTTATACCTGAACTGTTTTCACGTGGTTTGTGGATGCCTTTTCCGTTATCACGAATTGAAATTGTTAACAAATTTGCTCGCTGTCCAAACGTCAGCCAGCAATGATCAGCATGCGCGTGACGAATAATATTTGTGATTGCTTCTTGAATAACAGCACCTAAAGTAATTTGTAATTGACGCGGCCAAGTATTACTAATTGATTCGTTAATAGTCAAAAGTGTAACATTGGCATCTTGCAAATTGCGATTTTGATTAATAATGACTTCAGCAATGTTCAACTGTCGCAAATCGTTGACGATTGAACGAACAAGTTGCAAGTTATCTCGTGAGGCATTTTCAACATCGTTAAGCTGTTCATCAACCTTTTCAGGCGCAACCTTGAGTAATTTTCTTGCCAATTCTGTCTTAATGGTGATCATTGAAAATGACTGCCCTAAAGTATCATGTAAATCCTGAGCAATTCGATTCCGCTCATTCTGTCGAATGAAGTTTTCCAAGCGTTCATTAGTTTGCTGGATTGCACGCGATTTGTCAGCAGTTCTCATCACTGACATTGCTGCAATTGGTGAACCATAGGCAAACGCTAGCAGGACAAGTAAATCAAGCCGATCAGTGAGTTGAAAATGCGGCGTCACCGCGACAAGTTTCGTAACTGCAGCAATCACCGAAGCCGTGAAAGTGCCATAATAAGCCGTTAAATAGCGCCAACGAACTCGTTTCGTGAACGGTAAGGAACCAACTACCCACGCAATGAAAATGAATAGCGCCATGTAGTTTTCCACTAACATCATATACACGCACACAATTAATTGACCGGCGATTGACCATGGCAGTAATTTGGTGATTTCGTAGCTGTTTCGATAACACAAAAAGAAAATTGCTAGAAAAAATAACGTAAGTACCCGCCGAATGCCGGTCTCTGCGAAACCAATTGCAATTGGATAGCTTAGAAAAATCAACCAAAAATAAGGGTAAAACCCAAATCTAGATGGAAACAAAATATAACGCCGTAAAAAGGTCATGCTTGAATACTCCTGTCGTTTTTGACCCTCGATAACAGCCATATGATGGCTAGCAGTGCCACTGTCCAGCCTGCTAAAATAACGATGAAGAACCAACTAAAGTTCATTTGCTTAGTGACCACATTCAACAAAGAATTAACTGCATATGTGGGCATGAGCTTACCAATTTGTTGCATCCAATGTGGCAATAGCCCGATAGGCCACCACAGACCGCTGATAATTGCCATTGGAAAGACAATCAGGTTGCATAAACTATTGACCGATGATGGTCTTCCTGATTTAGCAACAAGGACGCCAATCAGCATTAATGGTAACCCACCTAGCGCGGATAATCCGACTATTAAAAGTAGTGAACTTAGTGTCAAATGAACACCATTAATAATAGTCGCGATAGTAAGAATTACAGATGCCGATAGCATGTTCATCACTGTCATCGTCAGCATCAGTCCTACATAATAATATAGTTGTTTTGCTGGTGTAATGGCCAATAAAGTTGGCATGTTTTCTTGGCGATCTTACGCTAAAAAAGCCGAAACTGAAAAAATCATGCTAATGAGAACACTGTAGGCAATCATGCTACCCATATAATTTAAGTTAAATTGTTGTTTTTCACTCGCACTTCCCTGAACAAGAATTTTGGTAAACAAAATATAAAAAAACGCTGGCATTGCGAGATTAAAAAGAAAAAATCTGGGATTACGAAGCAGTTCTCGTTTGATTGCGTACTTAGTTTGCGTGCATAGCTGATTCATGATTGCGTCCTCCAGTTTGTGTTACATCAGTAAAAATTTCGTTTAACGAATTAGGCATTAACGATAAACGATGGATTCTATCAAGAAAAGGTTGGCTTTCAAGTAGCCAGAGATCCCCATCGCTCAATTTTAAAGTGATTTTATCGCCGTGTTTTTTAGCCTCAAGAACCAACGGGGATGTTTTAAAGTAATTAACAGCTAATTCCGATTCAAATGTGGCTGTTGCCCCACTATATAAAGACGTCAGTGCATCTAATGGACCGTCAAACTTAATTTTGCCGTGTTGTAGAATTAGTAGTCGCTCTGCAACAGCTTCGATTTCTTCCAAATAATGACTAGTCACGAAAATTGTCTTTCCTTGATGCCTGAGTTGCTCAATGCTCTGCCAAAATTGTGTCCTTGCAATACTGTCCAATCCAACGGTTGGCTCATCGAGGAAGATGACACGTGGATTACCGGCCAGTGCGATACCAAATGCTAATTGCCGCCGCTGACCACCGGACAAAGCACTCATGTTATGGTGTCTGAACTCGCGTAACCCGGTTAATGTTAACAATTTTTTCAATGATAATGGATGCGTATAAAAGCTTCGAACAAGCTGAAAACTTTCATCAACATGTAAATTTTTAATGCTTACATTTTCCTGAAGCATGGCCCCAATCTGATTACGGCAAACGGTGGTTCCTGGATTCGTGCCAAAAACCTTAATCTGACCGGTGTCAGGCTTTTGAAGTCCCAAAATTAGGTTAATTAAGGTTGTTTTACCTGCACCATTTTCTCCGACCAAACCAATGATTTCGCCTTCATCAACGCTTAAATTAACGTTACTAATTGCTGATAATTGTTTGAACTTTTTTGAAACATTCTTTAGTTCAATTATTGACGACATATTGCTCACCATCTCTTTTACTTGATGAGCTTAGTTTAGTTACTTCACAAGTCGAAAAATAGAAGTACATGTCACAACATTATATGACAAATGTCACTTCAACTGATGAAACCACAAATAGCACCCCACCAATTAGTTAAACTAATCGGTGCGATGCTAACTTTTGTTTTAAAATAACGCCTATCTAAAGCTTATAAACGATCAAATGACTCACTGCGCTGTGAAACTTATTTGCGACCAAACAAACGAGCCCAAAAACCACGCGTTTTCTTTTCAGCTTCCTTGGCTGCATTATTAGCCACTCGTGAACCAGTCGTCATGTGTCGTAATCCGTGACGAACGCCAGCCGCCTGTGAGGTGGCGGATGTATTTTCACGGGCTGATTGACTCTGCATGTGAATCGTTAAATTATCTGCGCTACCCTGTGGTCGTAAAATTTCGGGCAGAACCTGTAAAGTTGGGTGCACCGTAGCCGTGGAACCATTAACTTCAAAGCTGAGCGTAACGTTGTACGTCCCTGGCAATTTATGATTGGCTGTTGGATCGTCATAACTCATGGCCGTCCAACGAGATCGATCACGATTATACTGATCCTTCGCATCTGCCACGTAACGAGCGGGAATTGGGTCGCCATCACCAGCAACGATAATCTGATTATGAGCAGATAGTGAAAAGACATTTTCGTAGGCCGTTACAAAGACATTTTTGCCATGATCCGTGTAACGAACAGTAACCGGATACCGGCCAGCCTTCTGCCAGTTGACCTTTGACATATCCACAATTGCCTTTTCAATATCAATGGCGTTACCATCCGCATCATACAGATGTTGAACAAAACGGTCAGGATTAGTACGTGGACCATTCACATAGGTGGTCTGGTTGGCCGTGTTGACGTGAACCATATTTTCTAAAATATGGAGGACTTGATGCGCACCAGCTGTGACACCATTAACGGTATACGTCAGCATTAACCCGTAACTGTTGTCTGCCATAATGTTAGGCTCACCATCGTCAAATTTAATTTTGACATTCTGGGTCGCGTTAGCCATGTGACCTGGATCCACTAGTCGTTTTATAAAAGCAGTTTTGTCAGGTATTGGCTCGCCGGCATGAATAGTAATGTCACGGCCATCCAACGCAAAAATATGTAAATGTGCAGTCGCAGACACCGTTTTTCCAGGATTGGTATACTGCAAATTAATCCGGTAATCGGCCGGTTGGTCCCAGTTGACGTTGGTGAGATCAACTTGAACTTTTGCTGGATCAACGGCCTGACCTGTAGCGTCATAGACAGCCTTAACAAAACTTGTCTTACCGTAGTGAGGTCCACCTACATAGGTCGTTTGGTCTTGCGCAATGACAGTGGCCTGATTGGTAATCACACGTAACTGATTTTGTGCCTGTGAATCCCTTTGTTCAGTTGTTTTTCGATGTGGTTCAATCATGGGGCTCACTCCTAAACATTTATCGCAAACTGGAATCATTAAGATTTTCTAAAACTATTGTACTCAATAAAAACGGCGTTGAACAGCCCTATTAAAGCATTTATGTTTCTTTATCACAAAATTCACTAAAGGTGGTGATGTTAATGCGATATGGGGTTACTAGATAACTTGGCTGAAAGAAGTTAAAAAGGCACTAAATGCCCTTAAATTTAATCTTCATTCGCCCACTCATCTTCTAACATTGCATACTGAACAAAGCTACAAAATTGACCATTGATAATTTCCTGATCACGCATCGTTCCCTCTTGGTGAAGACCTAATCTTTCAGCAACGGCCTGGCTAGCCTTATTATTCACATCGGCGGTTAAGATGATTTTATGTAAATTGAATTCATCAAACCCAATTGTCAGTAAACGTTCGACGGACCGGGTCATAATACCTTGTCCTTGATACTGAGAACTTAGCCAATAGCCGATCGACGCATGCCGGTTAACGTTATCAATCTCATGCAAATCTAAACTGCCAATCGGCTTGCCATCCATGACGATTGTCAATGGCAACATTAGGTTGTCAGCAAAACGACCACGGGCATAATGAATAAAGTCTTGTTCGTCCTCAACAGATTGCATTTTATCTGCCCACGTCATCCACTTTCTAAGTTCCTGGCGATCTTCCGCAATATAGGTGATTAAGTCCTCGGCATCTTCAGTGCTTAATAATTTCAAGGCCAAATGAGCATCAATTTGATGTGTAAACATGTTTATCCCCTCAATAAAAACATTTTATGGCTTTCAATTTACCATAAAAATACCTGTCAAATTAGCTTTTCTGATTATTTTAAATCGTTTTTAGAGAAAATTGTTTAGCAAACGTACTTGACAAGATTATCTTTAATTCTGTATCGTAGTTACCAGTTAAAAAAGACAGTTTAAGTGAAAGGAAGTGCGTCATGAACCGTTGCGCACAACAACTCAATACTTGGCAAAGCTGGTAATCAGGTTGCGTAACCGCCGTTAACACGGATGCAATCTGAGTGTGATACTCAAATTGTATCCGTGCCGGCTTATTCATTGATGTGCTTTAGACATCAAGTCTGCATGGGTATCAAACCGCGGACTTGGTGTTTTTTTGACCAAAGACAGTCCGCGTGGGCTGTCTTTTTTACTGGGTTAATCAAAACTTTCATAGGGGAAGATATTCATGAAACGCTTTACAAAAATTGCATTAATTGTCAGTTCATTATTAACGGCCACGAGTTTAGCAGCCTGCCATCGTAATACCACGAGTAAGAAAACCATGACCGTCGTTTCACCCACTGAGATGATCACTTTGGATCCATCAAAGGCTACGGACAGCACTTCTCACACCGCATTGGCCAACACTATGACTGGCCTTTACAAAACAACCAACAGCACACCAGCGCAGGCACTTGCGACACACACAACCGTTTCGAAAAATGGTCTTCAATGGAACTTCACACTCCGGCACAATACGCATTGGTCAAATGGTGATGTTGTAACGGCAAAGGATTTCGTGCAGGCATGGCAGCGAACCAATGATCCTAAAACGGCTTCTCAGTATGCTTACCTGTTTTCTGGCGTACACAACGCTGATAAGATTCAAAAAGGCTCGGCCCCAGTTCAAAGTTTAGGCGTTCACGCGACATCACGCTACCACTTGTTGGTTATTCTCGATAAACCGATTCCTTATTTCAAGCAACTATTAACAATGCCACAGTTTCTCCCTCAGGATCATCGAGTTGTCACAAAATATGGTAAGCAATACGGTCTAACCGCTCAACATCAAGTTTACAACGGCGCTTTTAAAGTAACTGGCTGGCACGGTACCAATAATACGTGGACACTTAAGCGCAATGATGCTTACTGGGCCAAACGTACTGTGCATTTAAACAGTATTCACTTTACGGTTGTCAAAGACCCAAGCACGGCATTAAACCTGTATAAGACAGGCAAAGCCGACCTTGTCAGGCTGTCTGGCACACAAGTCGCTAATGAAAAGCAGGCAGCCGATTATAAATATCGCAGTGGTGCGGCCTCTGGCTTTGTTGGCCTTAATCAAACAAAAAAGTCACCACTACAAAACCAATCTGTGCGCCAGGCCTTGTCAAATGCGATTAACCGCCAGCAGCTAACGCAGAATACGTTGCAAGACGGTTCTACTCCCGCAACTGGCTTTACCCCGGCAAAACTGGTTACCAATCCATCGACACATAAGGATTTTGCCAGTGAAGCAGCGGTGACCGCAGTGACCACATATGATATGGCACATGCAAAACAACTTATGGCAACTGGTCTCAAAGAAAGTGGCAAACAAAATCTGAACATTACGCTATTAGCGAATGATCAAAACAACGGCAAACAGCTGGCAGAATATCTTCAATCCCAGTGGCAAAAACTGCCTCACGTAACGGTTAATGTCCAAACAGTTCCCTTAAAGGCGCAGTTAAGTGACATTACTTCGGGTAATTATGACGCCACGATTTTAACTTGGAATGGCGATTTTAACGACCCGACAACCTTCTTATCGCTTTTTCAAAGTCAAAATAAACAAATTAACGCAAAATGGACGAGTACAGCGTTTGATCACGATATGGATTTAGCCGCCGGCCAAGACGCCTTAAATGGCAACGCCCGTTATCAAGACCTCTTAAATGCCCAACGCATTCTGACCAAAGAAGTTGGTATTGTGCCGCTTTTCTGGAGCTCATCGGTTGGCGGTACGCTTCAACGTAGCAACATTCGCAATTTGGTTTACAGTAGTGCGGGAGTTAATTACAATTACCAGAATGTTGAACTTAAGTGAGCACACCTAAACTGGTTGTAGCACTGACTTACGTAGGACCAACGACAATGAATGAGCTTGTGTTCCAAAAACTTTAAAAGCCATCCTAACACAAAGGCATCCTGTTCCTAAATTTCTGGGAACAGGATGCCTTTGCATTTCATGTTGATTCTTAATAAGACTTTTATGGACCCGAACAGATTCGAACTGTCGACCTCCTACATGCGAAGCAGGCGCTCTCCCAACTGAGCTACGGGCCCAAAATAACAGCCATTTCTGCTGTTATTTCACAGTCAAGCATAGCACAACTTAGTAACACCGCAATCTACCAGTCTACTTTTTTTCAGCAGGTTGGTTAGTTGACTGCATAGCGGCCAATTGTGCATTTGCTGCCTTTTGTTTGGCAATCGTTACGCGTCGGTAAATAACCAAAAAGGCAAAATCAAAAATCAACATGCTAACCACACCTAAGATAAATGAACCGTCAAATGGGATTGGCAGTAGCCAGCCAATAATTCCACCAACAAGAACGCCTAAAGTAAGCATTACCACCGCAATATTTGTCGGCATTGCCGGATTTATTGGTTTAGGTCTGTTTTTCATTTCACTGCCTCCAAAGGATTTTATAAACGTCACTTAGTGTAGCGATTTTCACAGAGTGTTGCAAGCGTAGAAGTACGTTCATAAACAAGGCTCAAGATTTGTTTGAAAAGGCTTGTCGAATAGTAGTTGCAGCGCTTTTGATATCCTTAGCCCTCGTTAATAAACTGATGACTGCGGCACCTGCCGCGCCAGTAGCCTTAATTTCATCAAGGTTAGCCAGACTAATACCACCAATTGCAACAATGGGTTTCACTGATGCATTAACCAGTTTTGTCAGCCCGCCAGTTCCAACGGCCGGATCTGCGTCAGCTTTGGAAATGGTTGGAAAAATTGGACCGCTACCGATGTAGTCCACGGCAGAGAGCACATTAGCCTTTTGAATCTGGACAAGTGTGTGACACGAGTAACCAATAATCATGTCTGGTGCTTCGTCGATGACCTTAGCAATTGCCTCATCCGATTGTCCAACATGGACCCCATCGGCATCGAGCTGTCTCGCTAGTTCAACGTCGTCATCAACGATAAACGGAATCTTAGCTTGTTTGCATAACTCTCTTAATATGCCGCCCAATTTCAATTTGGCGGCACCAGAAAGCGCTTGAGGACCCTTCTCACGATATTGAAAAGCCGTGATACCGCCAGCAATGGCCGTTTTTAAAACATCTGGCAGTTGGCGGCCGTCAATCATGTCCTGAGAACCCGCAACAAAATAGGCTGCTAATTGTTCTTTCTGAAATTTCATCGCTTGTTTATTCCTCCGATACCACAGCCCAGTGATTAAGCGGACCATGACCGTGACCCACTTTGATACCTTGTGCAATTGTGGCACTAACATAGGCTTTACCAGTCCGAATGGCCGTTTCAATGTCGCTACCCTTAGCTAATTCTGCAGTGATACAAGCAGATAGCGTGTCGCCGGTACCGTGCGTATTGTGCGTATCAAAGCGTGGACTTCTCAGCCAAAAAGATCGCCCGTTTTCAAGTAAAACAAAATCACTGGCCGTTGTCGGATCCGCTTCGTGACCACCTTTGACCATCACGTTTTTGGCCCCCATCGCCTGCAATTGTTGTCCGGCGCGCTGCATGTCGGCATCATTTTTAATGGTTAACCCCGTCAGCGCCTCAGCTTCAGGTAGATTTGGTGTCACGATGGTGGCTAACGGAATTAGTTCCTTTTTAACAGTTGCAATAGCATCTTCGGCTAATAATGGCGCACCACCTTTAGCAATCATCACTGGATCAACCGTGAGTGGACCAAAGTCATAACGGGTTAGATTTTCAACAACATTATGAACACGGATAGTGTCAGCAAGCATGCCAGTCTTACAAGCCTTAATGGCCAAATCAGCATCTAACGAAACAAACTGTTCGTCAATAATTTTGGTTGGCAAAGCCATGAAGTCCTGCACACCCAAGGTATTTTGGGCGGTAATAGCCACTAAAACTGTTGTTGCGAAAACGTGCCGTTCTTGGATTGTTTTTAAATCGGCCTGCATGCCTGCGCCACCACCGGAATCAGATCCTGCAATGGAAAGCGCTTGTGGAAATTGTGATGTCATCTGTTCTGTCATTATTCATCTACGACCTTATCTTTAAGATATGGTAACAGCGCTTCTACTGTCACTTGACTAAAACTATCCATCAAGGCGATACCAAACGAACCAGGCTGCATAAGTGTTAGATCAGCTTGGTTAACTGCCCATTGACCGGTTGCACCAAAAATGGCAGTACCAGTCACTGCAGCCGTCATCGCATTCGGCTCCACTGCTAAGTATGCAGCTAAAACGCTGCTAAGCATGTCTCCTGAACCAACGTGCGTCGCAAACAATGGTGTTCCGACATGAAGACTGACTGTCTGCTGACCATCGCTGATCCAATCGACAGCTCCGGTCATCACAGCAACACAATGATAATGCAGTGCCACAGCCTGAACAATGCGTTTAGGATCAGACACAGCACCCGTAGCGTCAATTCCCTTACTGTTAGATAAATCTCCTGACAATGCTGCCATTTCTCCTGCGTTTGCTCGAATAACTGTTGGCTGGGTATTGGCTATTAGTCGATCAAACTGTTGGCGGCGGCTTGGTAACCCAACCGCTACCGGATCGATCACAACCGGCCGTTGATGCTGATTGGCCAGGCTGCCAACAGTCACCATTTGGCCAATTTGATCAGGCGTCCAAGTACCTAAATTTAACGCAACTGCGCCAGCAATCCCCACCAAATCGCCGGCCTCTTCCTTAGCTTTTGACATAATGGGAGAAGCACCGATAGCGTTAACGGCGTTTGCCACTTCCGCAATCGTGACACTGTTAGCAACAGTAAAAACAACAGGGTTAGTTTTCCGGATGGTTTCCAATAAAGACAAGTTCATTGTGATCCTCCAATTCGATAATGGTGTCAAACAGTAACTAATATTGATGATACTGATCAGAAACTCAATAAATAGACAGCGACGTTAAACGGCGACAAAAAAGGCACTGAACCATAGGAAAAAGGTTCAGTGCCTAAAAAACAATCACACACTGGCCACTTTCCTTCGCAAGTCTCAACTTACAGGTTCGAAGGGTCCGATATCTATCGTCTCAGTTCAGCAATTGCCGAACACCCCTAGTGGAATAGTTTACATGACATTATTTTAGCATACTCGGTATTCTAATTAGAAGTAAGATTACGTTTATTAACATTAGTCAGTTGTTTTTGAGGTCGGTTCAGCTGTCTTCCATTTCTTATCAATAAAGGCTTCACGGCCGCCACTCTCCTGCATTGCATAACGCAACGGATTCTTTTTATAGAAATCCTGATGGTAATCTTCCGCCGGATAAAATGGTTTGGCATCTTCAATTTGCGTCACAATTGGTGCATCAAAACGACCGGATTCAGCTAGTGCCTTTTTGGAAGCCTCTGCAATTCGACGTTGTGTCTCATCTTTGACAAAAATAACGGGACGATAACTATCACCACGATCCTGGAATTGACCCATCGCATCTGTAGGGTCCGTTTGTTGCCAATAGATTTGAACCAGTTTGTCGTAGGACATTACTTCTGGGTCAAACCAAATTTTAACTGCTTCTGTATGCCCAGTTGTATGGCTACATACCTGTTCATATGTTGGATTAGGCACATGTCCACCGGTATAACCTGATACCACCTTATTGATGCCAGCTACCGTTTCAAACGGCTTGACCATACACCAAAAACAACCACCTGCAAAAATTGCCGTCTCTTCTGCCATTTAATGCGCCTCCATCACTATTATTAAACCTGCTTAACGTTTGGGAACAGTTTAGCATATTTTTCGTAACCATTGCGTGTCAATTCGTCTGCCGGAATAAACTTCAGAGCCGCCGAGTTAATGCAGTAGCGAAGTCCACCCTCTGTTTGAGGTCCGTCCGTGAACACGTGACCCAAGTGAGAATCCGCTTCCTTACTGCGGACTTCTGTTCTTTCCATGCCCAATGATTGGTCACGATGCTCCGCTAACGTTCCTTTCGTTATCGGATGTGTGAATGACGGCCAGCCACAACCGGCATCATATTTATCCGTTGAGGAAAATAACGGTTCACCACTGACAATATCAACGTAAATGCCATCTTGATAGAAGGCGTCATACTTACCAGAAAACGGCCGTTCGGTGGCGGCTTCCTGGGTAACGGCGTATGCTTCTGGACTTAATCTATCAATGTTTGCTTGTTTGTCTTTTGCCAATTGTCAGGTCTCCTTCTCCTTGTAAATCAACATTGCCGAGTGCTGATGATGTTTGTGCGACTATTCTGCTGTTGAACCAGACATCACCCTGATTTGAACGTTTGGATCCAGCTGTTCACTATCACCAGTTAGTTGTAAGGTGTGAAATGTTGTATTTTCTGTTAATTGCATGTGTTCGGACATATAAGTCTTACTGTAGCCTTTTACAGCCACAGGGCCTAGATCTGAATCAATCATAGCGTCATAGTCCGGTGTCAGTGCATCCTTGTCGACAATGATCAGATCAAACGACGTATCCAGTGAGCAATAGCCGACGTTTGAAAACGGCCCGACACCATCGTCAAAACTGAGTAATAAACGTTGATTCGGGCCCATAACGGCCGCAATTTTAGTTTTAGCATCTGATGACATGGATAATTTCATAGTGACCCTCCTTATAGATCAAAAAGTATATCTTGTACACAACTAAATTGTGTCTTGCATACTTAGCGATAACTTTATTCTCCGCAAAATCGAGAATAACGCAAGCATTCTGCTCAAACCGAAAAGAACAGTATCTCTATCACTTTGCATTTGTCTTAGGAAGCAGCTGTGACATAAGTCCAATTTGAAAACGAACATTAACATAAAATTCTTTTTCGCAGCATTGGTAATATCGCAGCGACGGCAGCACGCGGACACCCTAATCACATTAATGACTGGTATCAGAACAGAAAAAAATCTTCTCCGTCTACTGGAACGAAGAAGATTGCGATTGGCGCCATGGATCGACTCATTTCAACCATGTACCATTTAGTAATGACGAATCAAAAATATGACTATACGATTGCCTGCAGAAGTAAGCGTTCTTAGTCAAAAACACCATAGCACGCTTTAAAAAAACTTACCAGTTGGTAGGTTTATTTAAGTGTATCTAAATTCTTAAAACTCGGGATAACTTATTCCCGATAAACACTTGATACACTTGACTTCAGGTAGAAAAACTGACCTATTCCCTGGCTTTGGGAATGGGTCAGTTTTGGATTAAGCGGCATTCTCAGGACTTTGGAGCGTAATATTTCTCACACTATTATGTCGCTCATATTAGTTTGACTGTGCTGATTGACTGGCTGATGCATCAACAACAACCTCAACATTATCATCGATCTGTTCACCCTCGTCAGATAGCTTAATTGTGTGCATAAGGCGGTTAAACGTCGCATGCAACTGTTTACCAAGGAATCGACCAGAATAGTCTTTATAGCGCACAGGGCCTAAATTAGAAGGAATCAATGCTTGATAATCATCGACATTTGCATCTTTGCCCACAACTACGAACTGAAACGACACTTGGAGTGCTACCAGACCATGGTGTGAGTACGGGCCGACACCATCATCGTAGCTTAATAATAATTGATTTTCATCGATAAGTAAGGGCTTTAATTGAGCCACAACTTCGTCATCAAACGTTAATTCGTGTTCTTCTGCCATTGTTAACGCCTCCATTCAGTTTCTTATACGTATATTATTCGCTGTGGGATGATGTGAGACAACTATTTATACTTATTATCCGTAGTGGCTCGATAAAAAAACGTCTACAGATACACTGTAAACGTCTTTATTAAATCGCTTATTTAAATTGGTCTTGCAATGGTGGAACCACTTGCTTCTTACGTGAAACAACACCGGGCAAACTGGCCGTGTTGTTAGTCAACGTTGTATTGAACGCCTTTTCAACAACATCAGTTGGTTCACCCCAAACTAACAGGCGGGAGTCGCTGTCCAAGATGTTGGTAACCAAGACAAGGAATAAATCATAACCCTTTTCCTTGGCATCGGCAGCCATAGCTGCTTCAAGCTTGTCTTGACGAGCAAAGACTTCGTCCAAGTCAACTGTGTTAATTTGGTCAATACGGATGTTTTTACCACCCATTTCGAATGACTTTGCATCCTGTTCGATTAATTCGGCTTCACTCTTAGAAGATAGGTTGGTACCAGCTTTAAGCTCTTCCAAACCATATGTCTTGTAATCAACATCAGCAATTTCAGCTAATGCAATGACAGCGGCCTTATCGTCATCCGTTGTGGTTGGTGACTTCAGTAGAAGTGTGTCTGAGATAATCGCAGACAACATCAAGCCAGCCAATTGTGCCGGAATTTCAATTTTGTATTCATCAAACATCTTCATCAGAATCGTACTTGTACAACCAACTGGTTCTGCACGATAAAAAAGTGGTGATGAGGTTGAGAAGTTGGCGATGCGGTGATGGTCAACAACGTGAGTAACTGTAACATCTTCAATGTCAGAAACACTTTGTTGATGTTCGTTATGGTCAACTAACATAACTGAATCAACTTCGTCACTGGCCTTAGTGATCACCCGTGGTGTTGGTTCGTCAAAATAGTTTAAAACAAATTGTGTTTCTTCGTTTGGTTCGCCTAAAGCAACCGCTTCAGTATCATACCCAAGTTTGTTTTGTAAGTATGAATATGCCTTTGCAGCAACAATTGCGTCAGTGTCAGGACTTTGGTGTCCAAAAACCAGTTCCTTACTCATTAATCTTTTGCTCCTTCGTCATGGTGATTAACACCATATTTTTGATCATGAATTTGAGTCAGCCGCGAAATGTAATCATCGGCTTCCAAGTATGAATCAAACGCATCGAGTAAACGACCCACACGAGGAATCTCATCTTTATCTTTACGGAAAACGAACGCTAAGTCAAATTTAATTCCGGGTTCAAACTGCGCAGCGTGTAAATTGCTGTCAGCTCCCTTAGCAATAATATAACTATTTGGCAGTGCTGTGTAGGCCCCAGTTTCGGCACTGAATTGATAAATTTGGTCCGGTGTTGTAAAACGGGCCACCGCATTAGGTAAATCAACCATGGCATTTTTGTAGTTTTCACGCAAAACCTGGTCTAAATAATATTCACGTGGATATGTGACCCAGACATTGTTAAGGGTATCTTTCAAACGAATTTTTTTCCGTTTAGCCATTTTTTCATCGTTATGAATGAACAATAGATCTTCAGTGATGATTTTCTTTGAACGGTATGGCTTCCGGTTTTTAATGCTGTCATCTGGCAAATACATAATCGCTAGATCAATGCGATTGTTCTCCAAGCGATCCCAGATTTCCTTCCGCGTCAACATGTGGAAGTTGATAGTAACGTCAGGGTTTTCTTTGTAGTACTGAATGGCAAAATCTTCGAACACAGAATATTCAACGGAAGCTAATAGTCCGATGTTGATTTCGCCAGATTCAGCAGACGTTGATTGCTGAATCTCATCCGTTGCTTGGTTCAATACTTCATAAATTTCGTGTGTTGCACTAAGCATGGTGTTACCAGCTTCTGACAAACGTAATTTTTTTCCGACTGAATAAAATAATGGTGCGCCCACTGTTCGTTCAAGTTTTTTAATTTGTTGCGTTAATGCAGGCTGTGTAATCCCAAGAATTTGGGCTGCCTGTGTATAATTCATTGTTTCTGCCAGTTGTAAAAAGTAGGTCAATGTTTTCGAAGAAAAGATAGTCTCCTGTTTGCTTTTCATTATCCAGCCGCCTTTCAAATTGATCATCTATTATAAACAAAATCTTTTCGATACGATAATTGTACGCAATAGAAGTCTGTTTACGCAAGCATTAAAACTGAATTCATCATTATTTTTAAATAATGCAAAATGATTTTATGTGTTTGTCCTGCAGTCATATTGGTACAGTGATAATCATACGCACTCCGATTCACTAATGCAATGGAGAAGCCTATCTATAAATCCAATAATGGAACGCAAAAAGCATAATGGCCGTTAACTTTTGAGTCAACGAATCATTATGCTTAATTTTCGGTGGTATAGCTAGTTGATAAACCGCCTGTTGCTTTTTTAGGCTAATTAAGAATTAGTGTCTGTTCCTTATGCCGCAGTGATGTCGGCACGCCTTCAGTATCAATATCAATCACAAATGAGCCATTTGAATAACGTGCATTACGTTCATGTTCAGCAGGCAAAATGTCATGACGAATACCACGGCTTGTAACCACTTCAACGGGGGCCACACTGTCATGAGCAACCGCAATAAAAGCAACGATTTCATGTGGGTTAGCCTTGAGCTCCCGCAGGCATAAAACACCTTTACGAGCACGACTTGTAACCGGCACTTCACTAATGGCCATTTTCTTCAAGGCACCGCGCTGAGTAACAATGATGGCATCATCGGAGTCTTTAACCAGTTGCATATTGACAACAATGTCATCGCCACGCAGATCCATCGACTTGGCACCACTGGTTCGTGCACCATTGGTTGGTACTTCGGCCAAGTCATAACGTAGTCCAAGGCCATTACGTGACATTAACATAACCGTCAACGGATCGCTTGAATCAACATATGTGATATCAACGACTTGATCATCCGGTTGCTTGAACTTTTCAAAGACACTAGCTCGTTTCTTGTACGTTCGCCCTGGTAACAGATCCA
Organism: Furfurilactobacillus rossiae DSM 15814; assembly: GCF_000428925.1. Classification (GTDB taxonomy): domain Bacteria; phylum Bacillota; class Bacilli; order Lactobacillales; family Lactobacillaceae; genus Furfurilactobacillus; species Furfurilactobacillus rossiae. Next base: position 292,730 of record NZ_AUAW01000001.1, read on the forward strand.
TGAAGGCTGTCTGTTTGATGAGACCATGAGCAGTAGCAATAACAAAATTACCTGGCTCTTCCAAACTGCTGAATGTAAAGGCAGCGATAAGCTCTTCATCATCTGCTAGGCCAATTGATTGGGAAATGTGCTCCCCAGTATCTTTCCACCGAGCATCAGTAACCTCGTGAATCGGACGGTAAATCAGGTTTCCTTTGCTGGTAAACATAAATAAATGATCCAGCGTAGAAACTGGCTTCAGCAAGATCGGGTAGTCCTCTTCTTTGAGACCGTTGTCGTTTTCAGAAGAGGCTTGGTAAGACCTTGGTGAACTTCGTTTGATATAGCCATCATGTGAAACCATTAAAACAACGGTTTCATCGGCAACCATAACAGTTCGATCCACCTTAAGTTCTTCAATTTGGTCCTCGATTTGAGTCAACCGTGGTGACCCAAATTGCTTTTTGACATCCTGCATCTGTGTGCGCATCACTTTGCGCAGCGATGCGTCATTGGCCAAGATGTCTTCAAGTTTTTCAATCTGAGCGTCCAGTTCCGCATGTTCACGACGCAACTCAGTTACATCGGTATTAGTCAAACGATATAACTGTAACGTCACAATTGCTTCCGCCTGAGGATCAGTAAAGTCATACTTATCCATCAAGTTTTGCTTGGCATCTTTACGGTTTTTACTTCCACGAATAGTCTGAATTACTTCATCCAAGATGGATAAGGCTTTAATCAAACCATCAACAATATGTTGACGCTTTTTTGCCTTGTTCAGATCATACTGCGTCCGTTTGGTAATTACCTCACGTTGAAAGTCAATGTACGCCTGCAATGCTGTTTTTAAGCCAACTCGTTCCGGCCGCATGTTATGAATAGCAACCATGTTGAAATTATAGGTGATCTGCAAATCAGTGTTTTTCAACAAATAATTCAAAATTCCCTGTGCATCTGCATCAGCTTTTAACTCGACGGCAATGGTCAGTCCCTGTCGATCAGATTCGTCACGTACTTCAACGATTCCCTCGACCTTTTTCATAATCCGGATCTCGTCCATTTTTTTAACAAGCAGTGCTTTATTGACTTCATACGGAATTTCCGTGATTTCAATTTCCTGCTTGCCACCCTTAAGAGGCTTGAAGGCCGTTTTAGAACGCAACACGATACGGCCGGCACCAGTATTATAAGCCTTCTTAATGCCGTCTAAGCCTTGAATAATGCCGCCTGTCGGAAAATCCGGCCCCTTTACAAACTCCATCAAGTCATCAGTTGATGCCTTAGGATGGGCTAGTAAATAAATCAGTGCATCAATCAGTTCGTTTAAATTATGCGGTGGAATTTCTGTCGCATAACCAGCAGAGATGCCGCTAGCACCATTTACCAGTAAATTCGGGAAACGAGCCGGCAAAACTGTCGGTTCTTCCTCGGTGTCATCAAAGTTTGGCACAAAATCGACAGTTTCCTTGTCAATATCTTGCAACATGGTCCCTGATATTTTGCTTAACCGTGCTTCTGTGTAACGCATTGCGGCCGGCGGATCAGCATCAATTGACCCATTGTTTCCGTGCATTTCAATCAGCGGTGCTCGTAACTTCCAGTCTTGACTCATACGTACCATGGCTTCGTAAATGGATGAGTCACCATGTGGATGGTAATTACCCATGACGTTACCTACGGATTTAGCAGATTTACGGAATGCTTTATCAAAAGTATTACCATCCTTGTTCATAGCGTATAAAATGCGCCGCTGAACTGGCTTTAAGCCATCACGAATATCTGGCAAGGCACGATCCTGAATAATGGATTTTGAGTAACGGCCAAACCGTTCACCCATGACATCTTCCAGGGTTAGTTCCTGAATGTTTTGTGTGTCATCTGCCACAAGTTCTGCTCCTTTCCTGCATTAAAACAAGCACCTTGTTTAATTAATTAACTAATTATTTATTGTCCCAAACAGTAATTGTTGGGCCTTGGTGTTTAGAACCTTGGTCATCAACTGAATCTTTGTCAGTCGTTGGTTCTTTTTGACTGACAGTTGCTACTGTCGTCGATGTATCTACATCTTCGTCGTTTTCATTATTTGGCTCATCGTCTTCAACATGATGGGCTGAGTTAACGGCTGCATTATCAAGAATTGAACCGTCTTCTTCCAAGTTGAAGGCAACATTGTCTTCAATCCATTTCCGTCGTGGTTCAACTTTATCTCCCATCAACGTGGTAACCCGACGCTCTGCTAAGGCCGCGTCATCAATCCGAACTCGAATTAACGTACGGCTTGATGGATCCATTGTTGTTTCCCACAACTGATCAGCATTCATTTCACCGAGACCTTTGAACCGCTGGAGAGAATAGCCACGGCCAATCTTTTGCTCTTTGCCAGTTAATTCAGCATCCGTCCAAGCATATTCAATCTGAGTTTTCTTGCCAACACCCTTTTGAAGCTTGTAAAGAGGTGGTAAGGCAATGTACACTCGGCCGGCGTCGATCATTGGCCGCATATATTTGTAGAAGAAGGTCAGTAGCAAAATTTGAATATGAGCGCCATCATCATCGGCATCTGTCATGATAATAATCTTGTCATAATTGGCATCTTTAATATCAAAATCAGCACCAACACCGGCACCAATCGTATAAATCATGGTGTTGATCTCTTCATTTTTGACAATGTCTTGCAACTTTGCTTTTTCCGTGTTTAATACTTTCCCACGTAACGGCAAAATGGCTTGGAACTTACGATCCCGACCTTGCTTAGCAGACCCACCGGCAGAATCACCTTCAACTAAGAATAATTCGTTGCGTTTAGCATTTTTGGATTGTGCAGGCGTCAGTTTACCTGAAAGTAATCGTTCCTGACGTCCCTTTTTCTTACCATTACGGCTTTCGTCACGTGCTTTGCGGGCAGCTTCCCGTGCTTGGCGAGCTTGCAAGGACTTGCGAATCAACATTTGAGCAAACTCGCCGTTTTCCATGAGGTAAAAGCCTAATTGTTCGTTCACAACATTATCAACAATTGTGCGAGCTTCGCTGGTGCCAAGCTTGTCCTTTGTTTGCCCTTCGAATTCAAGAATAGATTCCGGTATTCTCAACGACAAGACGACGGATAATCCTTCACGAACGTCAGAGCCTTCGAGGTTCTTATCCTTCTCTTTCAGCAGACCAACCTTACGGGCATATTCGTTGAACGCCTTCGTCCAAGCGGATCGTAACCCTGCTTCATGTGTCCCACCGCCAGGAGTACGCACGTTGTTAACAAACGACAGCATTGTTTCCGAATAACCGTCGTTATATTGTGCTGCAACTTCAACCTCGACGCCTTCTTTACTGCCATCAAAGTACATAACATCGTCAAGAGTGTCTTTATCTTCGTTTAAATAGGCAACAAACTCCTTGATGCCATCAGGGTAGTGAAATTCTTCAGTACGTTCCTGTCCGGCGCGTTCATCTGTGAGCGTGATTTTGACGTTTGTCAGTAAGAATGCTGATTCCCGTAGCCGTTCTTCCAAGGTGCCAAAGTTATAAACGACTGTAGTGAAAACACTTGGGTCCGGCTTAAACGACACAGTTGTCCCATTGTGTTCTTTAGTTTTACCCAATTTAACTAATGTGCCAACTGGATGCCCACCGTCCTTAAAGTCTTCTTGATATTTCATTCCGTCTTTAACGATGGTGACCGTTAACCACTCAGATAAGGCGTTAACAACGGAGGAACCAACACCATGCAGTCCTCCGGAAGTCTTGTAGCTGCTGTCGTTAAACTTACCCCCAGCATGGAGAACGGTTAAGATAACTTCTGGTGTTGGCACGCCGGACTCGTGCATCCCCACCGGCATCCCCCGGCCATGATCCTTAACCGTAATGGAGTTGTCTGCGTGAATCGTTACGTTGATTTCTTTACCGAAACCAGCCAGCGCTTCATCAACCGCATTATCTACGATTTCGTAGACCAAATGATGAAGGCCCCGCGCATCCGTTGAACCGATGTACATCCCTGGGCGTTTGCGAACAGCTTCCAGGCCATGCAATATTTGAATACTTGATGCATTGTAATCTTTGGCTGATGAAGCCATGTACCCAACATCCTCTCTTTAAAACGTGTACTTTAAGCACAACGTAAATAGACTGTCTAAATTAAAATAACACACTCCGACCAAGTTTGGCATGACATTTTTGAGTCACCTGAGTTTTAATCAGCTATTTCTGACTATGAAAAACATCATAAATTTCGCGGAACCGTCACCCGATACGAATGTATGTTCGCATGAGATTGCAGATCTGTCAAGCATCAGTTTATGAATTGAATTGGCAGTCAATGGTCTTCATGATAAAATAGAACACATTCAGTTTTAACAAAGGAAGTTACCCATGCTCAAATTACTGATTATGCTCTTGGTGGCCTATTTATTAGGGTCAATTCCCACCGGTGTATGGATTGGCAAGATCTTCTTCCATACAGATATTCGCAAAGCTGGTTCTGGCAACATTGGCACTACTAACACATACCGCGTCCTCGGCAAAACAGCTGGCACGGTCGTCATGCTCATTGATATCCTAAAAGGCGCTTTATCAACGTTACAACCAGTTGTATTTGGTGCCCCCATCGTTCATGGTGTCGTTATTAACGGTTTACTGATTGGACTGGGTGCCATTCTCGGTAATACCTTTTCTATCTTTGACGGATTTAAAGGCGGCAAGGCTGTCGCAACCAGTGCCGGCATTCTGGCAGGCTATAATTTTCCATTTTTCATCGTGGCCTGCATTATCTTCGGCAGCTTAGTTTACATTACTAGCATGGTTTCAGTGGCTTCGATGGCCGCCCTGACGATCATCACGTTTCTGTCATTGCTATATCAAGATGGCGTCCTGACCACGGTCGCATTTGTACTGACTCTATTTATCATTTACCGGCACCGCGCTAATTTGGATCGTATCAAGGCTGGTACCGAAAACATGGTGCCGTTTGGGTTGTATCGACGATACCGACTATCCCATCCAATCAAGCCAAAGGATGACACCGATGATTCGAAAACCGTCGACATTGAAAATGACAAAGCTGACACGAATCCGGAAAGCGTTAAAAATGAGGCTTCCACAGCTTCTAAAACGCCAAAAGCCACAGCCAAAGTGACCAGTGAAGAAGCACAGTCAGTTAACAACACGTCTACTGCTGATGCGCCTTCGACTGAGGCCAAATGATCTTTTACCGCAATCTTGTTAAACGACTAGAAACAGCGTTTGCTAACACATCAAAATGTTAGTAAACGCTGTTTTATTGCGCCCATAATTTAGTTAAAATTTGTTGCGGATATTAAAGAATCCTAGAAGTACTCAATACTATAGTCCGCGTTAAACATCGCTTGTGGATACAACTCATGAATGCCAAACTTTTTCGTCAGGTCACCATCCGCATTCACTGCGTCAGCAATCCCCCACCAAGGTTCGATACAAACGAACGGCGCCTTAGCCGGGTATGGTGACCAAACGCCCACGTAATCAGCGTTTTGAAGGGTGACGGCAATGCCATGCTCGTTCAACCCTGATGTTAGTGTTAACGTCGCTGGTTGTTGGTCTAGTTGAAGAATCTTAGCATCGTGTTCAAACAAATCATGGTTAAGTTTCATTGGTCGCTCAAAGTTCAAGGTTGTTGGATGGTCAACATCGCTAAACGGACCATCAAGTTTCAATGATGAATAAGTTTGAGCCGGAGTAGCGGCCACGGTATAGTCATTGAACGTCCCTTGACTATCACCGAGTGGCACATTGAAACCAGGGTGACCACCGATGGAAAAGTAAATTGGTTCATCGCTCGGGTTGGCAACGCGATATTCCACGCTTAGCTGGCGCCCTAATAAACTAAACATAATGTCTAATTGGAAGGCAAACGGGTATTTGATGCGACTGGCATCGTTATCCTTTAAAGTAAAAGTAACGCTAGTCGCAGTTTGTGCTGTCACCAAAAAATCTTGATCACGAGCAAAGCCATGCTGGGTCATTGAATAAGTTTTGTCCTGATACCGATACTGATCATCGTGTAGCCGACCAACAATGGGAAATAAAACAGGCGCATGACGTCCCCAAAACTTTTTATCTGCCTGCCACATGTATTCTACGTGCGTTTGTACATCTTTGACGCTGGTTAACTCCGCGCCATGCTCATTGATGGCAACCGTTAATTCTTCATTCGACAACTTAATCATTTTTTCCTCCTAGATTAAAACCAGATTTAAACATTTCTGATACTTGTGTCACCCAAGCTAACTTTCTGGCTCATCTGGACCGCCACGGCCATGATCAACAGCGCGTGGAAAATAATTGCGATAGCTGGCTTGTAAATTTTCTTTGGTTACATGCGTGTATATCTGGGTCGTGGACAAGCTGCTGTGACCGAGTAATTCCTGCACAGTGCGCAAGTCAGCCCCACCGTTTAACATCTGTGTGGCAAACGAATGCCGCAGCATATGAGGATGAATATCGCCAGTCAGTGAACTTTGTTTCATCACCTGCTTCAGCGCGTATTCAATCCCTGCACTGGTCAGTGGATGACCATATCGATTAATAAAGACGTAGTCATGTTGTTGATGATATTTAGTCATTAATGGTGTACGGCACTGCTGCTCGTACGCATCAAGTGCATCACTTGCGTAGCGGCCAAACGGGACGTACCGTTCTTTGTCACCTTTACCATGTACTAAGATCATGTGAGTTGAGAAATCGAGATCCTGATAGCGCAGTCCAGCACATTCAGAAACCCGCATTCCCGTCGCATACAACATCTCAATTAGAGCCCGGTCACGGAATTGTAGCGGCTTGCTGCCATCCCCACTAGCCGTCTTCAACAACTCGTCGATCTCCTTGTCGTAGAAAAATCGTGGTAGCGTTGACGGGTGTTTTTTTAAATTAACGTACACAAACGGGTTATCTTTAACCAAATCATTTTTAACTAAAAAGCCGTAAAAAGAACGTAGTGATGAAATTTTTCGCGCTGTGCTAGTTCTCGAATAATGTGCATCATACAAGTAACTCAGGTACACCCGAATATCTAAATGATCAATTGTGGTAAATGATTTTAAACCACCGTTATCCTTCATGAATTGAATGAATTCTTGTAAGTCTTCTTGGTACGCTGTCACTGTATTAACTGCATAACGCCGTTCAACCTGCAGATACGTCAAAAATAGTTGAACCCAATCGGTTTCTAGTTGACTTTGGTCGGATGTGATATCTTTTTCTGCCATAAATAAAAGCCCTCGTTACCGCTAACATTAGCAAAATAACGAGGGCTTGACAAGCGTTTACAAACGAACAGAAACATCGACTTGCCATTTAGTTTTTACGAATTAAAACGTTGTATTTACAGCAATGCTGTTCATCACTATTAACTGCCAGAAAAAAGGATCTGACTATCTTCGCCACAAATATGACAAGTGGAACCCATTTAGACTGCCACCGATAACTAGGCTTCAGGGGTCGGTTGTTCAGCAGCCACAGCAACTGGTTCAATACCGACAGTGGGTAAAAATTCGTCAAGATCAGTTAACGCACGGTGAGCTACTGCAGTATTCCGTTCACGTTTGTCACGAATGCGGTGGTCTAACCCTGGCACAATCCCAAAGTTGGCATTCATTGGCTGAAAATGTTCTGCATCCGCAGTAGTAATGTAGTTTGCCATTGACCCGACCATCGTTGTTTTTGGAAAGGTAACGGTATCTTGTCCCAAAGCAAGTTTGGCAGCGTTAATACCGGCCAGAATACCAGATGCGGCACTTTCAATATACCCTTCAACACCCGTCATTTGACCGGCAAACAGCAGCGTTGGCCGAGACTTGGTTTGGTACGTTGCCTGTAATAGTTTAGGTGACTTCAGGAACGAATTACGGTGCATAACGCCGTAACGCACGAATGTGGCCTTTTCTAGACCGGGAATCATGCGGAACACCCGCTTTTGCTCACCCCACTTCAAATGCGTTTGGAAGCCAACGATGTTGTACAAGTCACCGGCTGCATTATCCTGGCGCAGCTGTACAACCGCAAACGGGCGCTTGCCCGTTTTAGGATCATCTAAGCCAACGGGTTTCAACGGGCCGTACAACAACGTCTGCCGACCACGTTTTGCCATAACCTCAACGGGCATACAGCCCTCAAACACATCGCTGTCTTCGAAATCATGTACATCGGCGGTCTCAGCGTGAATCAAGGCGTCATAAAAAGCGTTGTACTCTTCCTCGTTCATCGGGGCATTGAGATAAGATGCTTCTCCCTTGTCATAACGGGACTTTAAATACACCTTATCCATATCCAGTGAATCTTTGTTTAAAATTGGTGCAGCCGCGTCAAAGAAATGCAGGTCGTCTTCTGCCGTAAATGACTTAATGGCCTCAGCCAAGGGACCAGCGGTCAACGGACCAGTCGCCATAACGGTAATGCCGTCAGGAATGGCAGTGACTTCCTCACTCACGACCTCGACATTAGGCATCTGTTTCAGTTCATTGGTGATTTGTTCGGCAAATGGCGTCCGGTCAACCGCCAAGGCGCCGCCGGCAGGCACTGCATTTGCATCTGCTGAGCGGATAACGATACTGTCCAAATGTCTCATTTCAGCCTTGAGTAGACCTGCCGCGTTGCTAATTTGATTAGCTCGCAGAGAGTTTGTACAAACCAGTTCCGCAAAATTACCAGTTTCATGAGCTGGGGTTAACTTTGTTGGTCGCATTTCGAAAAGTTTGACGTTTACACCGGCCTTGGCGATGTGATAAGCTGCCTCACTACCTGCCAGACCAGCGCCAATTACGTTTACAGTGGGTGTCGATGCCATGCTGATGCCTCATTTCTATTCGTTAAGTGAATGATTGAATTTTTATCAAACGGTGTGTAACTGCATGTGTGTATTCTACACCGTCTGGAAGTAAAAACGCACCCTTAATCTCATAGCATGAACCACAAGATTAGGAATGCGCAAATGTAACTTAATGACGATCAACTCGATAAATCGCTATTTTTGAACGTCTTCTTCGTAATCGCCATTTGGACAAACAACCTGTTTGCCACCTTTGACCTTCTTTTCGACCAAGAAGTGACCATCTTTAGGACAATCACGGCCAATTGGCTTGTCCCATGACACAAAGTCACAGTCCGGGAAGCGTGAACAGCCATAGAAAACTCGGTTTCGCTTAGACTTACGTTCGATGATTTGACCCTTATGACACTTAGGACAAATGACACCAATTTCCTTAACGATAGCTTTGGTGTTACGACAATCTGGAAAACGCGAACAAGCGTAGAACTTGCCATAACGGCCCATTTTAATGACCATTGGCGCACCACAAATGTCACAGTCAAAGCCGGCTGCTTCATCCTTGATTTTGATTTTCTCCATGTTATCTTCGGCTTTTTTTACTTCAGTCGAAAATGGTTTGAAGAACTCATCAACCACTTTTACCCATTCTTCTGAGCCCTTTTCAATGCCGTCAAGCTTTTCTTCTAGACCAGCAGTAAACTCGATGTTTTCAATATCAGGGAAGAAATCGACGATAACACCATTGACGATTTCACCAAGTTCAGTAGGTACAAAACGCCGGGATTCAAGCTTGACGTAGTTCCGTCGTTGAATCGTGTCCAGCGTTGGCGCATACGTGGATGGCCGACCAACACCGTTTTCTTCCAATGCGTGAATTAAATTGGCTTCTGAGTAACGTGCCGGTGGCTGCGTGAAATGTTGTTGTGGATCGTTCTTAACCATCTTAACCGTGTCATCTACGTTTAAGTCTGGTAAAACATTATCCTTTTCAGCAGCACCTTTGTAGACTTTGGTAAAACCAGCAAATTTCGTTTTAGAACCATTGGCACGGAACTGAACATCGTTTTGATCAATCGTCACCGTCATGGTATCGGAGACTTCGGCGGTCATTTGTGACGCAACGAAACGATTCCAGATCAATTGGTATAAACGAAATTGATCGTTAGTCAGATACTGCTTCATCTCAGCTGGTGTCCGGTAAACACTGGTTGGCCGAACAGCTTCATGGGCATCCTGTGCCCCTTCTGGCAATTTACCCTTAACCGGCTTAACGGCTGCATATTCTGCACCATATTCTTCATGAATATACTTTGAAGCTTCTTGCTTTGCAATGTGCGCAATTCGTGTTGAATCGGTCCGCATATAGGTAATCAGACCAACACTGCCGCCCTTACCAATATTAATTCCTTCATACAGCTGTTGAGCCGCCATCATCGTTTTCCGAGTCCGGTAATTCAATTGACGGTTGGCCACTTGTTGCATGGTTGATGTCGTAAATGGCGGTTGTGGCATACGCCGACGTTCCTTACGCACAACATCAGTGATATTAAAATTGGCTTTTTGGTCAATCTGCTTTAGGATCTCTTGAACGGCATCGTTATCTTTCAAGCCGGCTTTTTTGCCGTGAATCCCATAAAAGCTGGCAGCAAACTTCTGCCGACCTTTTTGGAATTCAGAGTCAATGGACCAGTATTCTACTGGCTGGAAGGCCTTGATTTCTTCCTCACGCTTGATGATCAGCGCAAGCGCAACACTCTGAACACGACCTGCGGACAGCCCCTTTTTCACCTTTTTCCATAGAATTGGCGAAATTGAGTAACCTACCAAACGATCCAACACTCGCCGCGCTTGTTGCGCATCGACTAAGTCCATGTCAATATCGCGCGGTTGTTTGAATGCGTTTTTAACAGTGTCCTTAGTAATTTCGTTAAAAACGACACGATTCTTTTCTTCAGGATCTAAATTTAATAAGTGGGATAAGTGCCATGCGATGGCTTCCCCTTCACGATCCGGGTCAGACGCTAGGTAAACTCGTTTAGCGTTTTTAGCATCTTTTTTGAGTTCTTTAATGGTGTCGCCTTTACCACGAATAGAAATGTAATGCGGTTCATAATCGTTGTCGACGTCGACACCCATTTGTGACTTAGGCAAGTCCCGAATATGGCCTTTACTTGCAACAACCTTGTAGTTGCGGCCTAAGTACTTTTCGATTGTTTTCGCCTTGGAAGGCGATTCCACAATCACCAAGTTCTTTTTAGTTTTCGCCCTTGTTTTTGTTTTAGTTTTTGAGGTCGCCATGAAGCAACTCCTTTGTTAACATTATTGATTACCGGCTGATGAAACGTCCTGTTCATCAGCGTCTAACCGTACACATAAGCACAGTCAAATCTAAATCACCATACTGCACAGTTACATAAGCTGTCAACTAAAACGAGAATTTTCTACTATATAATAGTCGATGATTTGAGCAGTTAGCTCTGAAACTGCAGTTCATTTAAAATAGTCTCTACATTGCAAACGGGAGTTGCACCAGCACTAATTAATGCGTTGCAACCGGCGGACAATGGGTCTGTCACCCGACCGGGAATCGCCATGACATTGCGGTTTTCTTGAAGGCCAATGTTAGCTGTGATCAAACTTCCTGAATGGATTGCTGCCTCTGTCACTAAGACACTTTGCGATAGGCCAGCGATAATTCGGTTGCGTTCAGGAAAACGATGTCGCGCTGGCCCGGTGCCAAGCGGATATTCGCTGATCACTAACTGAGTTCGCATCAAGGTTTGTTGTAAAGAACGATTGGCTGCTGGATAGGCAATGTCTAACCCAGTACCAATGACTCCGATAGTGTGACCATTATGCTGAACAGCCAGTTGGTGACTAAGCGCATCGACGCCTGCTGCCAATCCAGAAATAATCGGGATCTTTGTCGCGACAACAGCTGGTAACCACTGTTTAAGAGTAGCGTAGGAATATGCGGTCGCTTGGCGCGCGCCAACAACAGCCAGTCCTGGCTGCTGAGTCAGTTGCCAATTGCCACGACTAAATAATACGAGCGGCGCCGTGTATATTTCTTTTAAATATGCAGGATAGTCTTCATCGAGAATAGTTGTTATCTTGCTGAACTGCTGATTACGCGCAATTGTATCTGACAACCGTGAATCACGCCAACAATTGATCAGCTGGTTGGCTTTTGTTTCCGGCAATGCTAAGCAAGCCAATAAATTTGTTAACGTTAGCGGTACCTTTGCTTCTGCCTGAAGAAATTGCCAAACCTTACGTCGTCCCGCTAAGCCCACGCCAGGCATAAACTGAAGTCGAATGAGTGCATCCCGGTTAATTGTTAGTAGCAATCTCTCCATGTGTAGCCTCCGTCAGTATCTTGTGATCAAGACAAGCACATGAACAATTCCTAATGACTTTATCCTGATGACTTAACATACGATTTTCGGCCCAGCGATGTTTGCCGCAAAATAAAAAAACCGGTTCTTTTTAAAAGAATCGGCAGTTATTAATTATTGTTATATCAAGACTGATTGAAGACTAACCCTGCTGCAACCTTTTAGTCACCGGACTAAACGAACGCCGATGAATTGGTGTCACGCCAAGTTTATCGAGAGCAGCTAAATGTGCCGCAGTCCCATAACCGTCATTTTGTGAAAAATTATACCCTGGATAAACGCGATCGTACATCGACATCAAATGATCACGGTAAACTTTAGCAACGATGCTGGCCGCACCGATACTGACGGAACGCGCATCCCCTTTGATAAGTTTCTGTTGTGGCATGGGTACGTCAATTTGCATCGCATCAATCAGTAACGCATCTGGCTGTTGCGGTAACGCTAGCACAGCATCACACATAGCCACCCGCGTTGCCTGGTAAATATTCAAGTGATCAATTTGCTTTGGCGAAGCAATTCCAATGCCGACCCCAACACAAGCGGATAAAATCTGCGGATACAGCGTTTCCCGCTCATGCGCAGTTAACTGTTTGGAGTCATTAACGCCCAGCAAATGAAAATCGTGTGGCAGTTCAATTGCACATGTCACAACTGGACCAGCAAGGGGTCCACGCCCGACCTCATCAATGCCAGCGACTAGTGACTGTCCCTTTGCCCAACAAGCCCGTTCCAGTTGCAAACGTTGTTCGAACGCAATTTCGGCATTGGCTTGCGCCGTCAAACGTCGATTCGTCTGCAATAGCAGTGAAGCAACACCTTTTCGGGGATCGGCCGCTAACGTTGCTAACAACGGATCATCAGCTTGCTGAACATGAGCCAGTTGTTCGCGTAGCATCGCAATTGATGGCTTTTTCGGCTTGGCTTCACTCATGATCTGCCTCGGACTCGCTATCATCCGATTCTTCAGATAATTCATCGGTAGTGTCAAACGTAAACCGACCCAACTTACCTTTGCGCAAGTCAAAAATCAAACGTTCACTCGCCCGGTCATAATCATCTTTAAAGCCCAGTCGTTTAGTGATAGCCAATAATAGATCAACGTCGCTAAGTGTCAGTTCATCATCTGTTAAATGATATCGTTCAGCCAATCGATCAGTTTGATTGTGTTCACGCATAAATTTAATCGCATATAGTGCCACATCGTCCTTAGCAAACAAAGAATCTTTGATTGCACCCGTCAAAGCAAGCTTTTTACCAACCATAGGATCTTCAAACTTGGGCCACAGGACACCAGGTGTATCCAACAGTTGAAGTTCTTCGTTGGCCTTTAGCCACTGTTGCTTCTTAGTCACACCAGGTCGATCGCCAGTAATGGCAACTTTTTTATTAACCAATCGATTCAACAAAGTCGATTTGCCAACGTTGGGGATGCCGGCCATTACAGCGCGAATAATGGGTTTTTGAATCCCCTTTGCTTCCGCCCGTTCCTGCTGTGTTTTTAAGACTTCGCGAGCAGCTTTAACAAGGTTGCCCACTAATTTTCGATCGTTCACATCAATCGCAATAACGGGCTGATTGTGTTCACGGTAATATCGCACCCATTCCCCAGTGACTTTGGGATCAGCCAAATCACTTTTTTCGAGAATCAAAAGTGTTGGCTTTTGGGCCACTGTAGCCCGCAATTCCGGATTCCGTGATGACTCTGGAATTCGTGCATCGACTAGTTCAAATACAATGTCAATAACCTTTAAGTTTTCTCGCAATTGGCGAATGGCCTTCGCCATATGACCGGGATACCATTGAATAGTCATAAAAATCGCTCCTTTGATTTGTCATCGGGTATTGTCCGTTGACAATTTTCATTTATTAAAATTTGGTACATATCTTAAGTGAATTAGGGCAAAATCTTTTATTTTTCGTAATGTAAGTTTGATTTTTTCTCAGTATAGTTCACATAAAAATCATCCAATGAGTTTATTTTACCAGTTCCTTCGACGCTTTCGATACATCTATTGCTTTCAGAGGCAAAAGCTCAAAAAAATGACGATTTATTTCTAATCAAAATTGGGTGGTAAGTCCTCAGTAAAACACTGAAAACTTATCACCCTAAGAACAACATAATGGCAGTGATTTTTAACTAAGCATGTGAATCCAATAAAACCTGTGCACTATACTGGTCAATAAAAACTTGGTTGCAATAACCGGCATTCAAAACAGCCTTGAGCGTTGGAACAGTTTCAACATTATGCACCGTTGCAATAGAATGTTCCTTCTGCTTAAGGTTGTTAAGAGACGTGGTAACCACTCGTTCATCTAAATCTGGATCCACAACAGCGCCATTGGCGTCGATAAAGTGGCCTAACACATCACCAACGGCTGCTTCAGTGAGTGCTTGTTTTTGCTCATCCTTAAAGTAATTCATCTGATTTAAGAATGGACTATCTTCTATCGAGTCTAGCGAAATTAACGCAATGTTTGCCAATCGGCCAAGCTTTTCAAGATGTCGAATAAGATCTTCTTTTTCAACGAGTTCCTTTGCAGCGACATTGTCAAAGACGACCGGTAGCGGCAGAAAATTAGCCTTTGTTTGATAGGCATGAGCCAGTTTGTCACCCGTTTCATATGCAAACGTTTCACAATCGGAATTGGTAATAATTCCAGTTAAAGATAAGACCACAACATCACGCACATTTTTGGACGTCAGATGGTTGGCAATCATTTTTAGTGCTTCACTGCTGCCAAAACCAATGATATCACCATTTTTAACCAAATCATCTAAGTAATAAGCCGTTGAAAGCGCGACCTTATCAAGAATTGTGCTTCGATTATTTTGGAAAGTCGGAATAACAGTGAACTGAACCTCTGGGTAAAGCTCATGTAGCTGACTAGCCAACACATTAGCATCACGAAGACCGTCATTCACGGTGATCGTTACAAAACCGTTTTCTCGTGCTAATGAAAGCATTCTGGATACTGTTGCCTTAGAAATTCCTTCTCGTTTAGCCAACTGATTCTGACTAATACCTTCGACATAATACAACCTAGCGAGTCGTAACATTTGGTTACGTTTGTTAAGGGTACTTATTGTAATGGCCTCCTAAAAACAAGGTTATTTCTTATTGATAGCTGAGAAGTCTCTGTAAAAATCCTTAACATTATTATACGCCAGCTGATACATTTTGAAATACTTATTATACAATGCATTCTTCTTAATGTTTGGAACAACTCGCTGATCGATTTTAATCCACTTTGAAACATCATTAGGGTCAACTGCACGGATACCAATGCCCGCTAAGATTGCGCTACCTAAATTAGCTTCACCACCTGACTTGGTTGTAAGTACAGTTTTCCCAGTAACGTCTGCAATCATTTGTACCATCTTTTTGGAGTTGCTGACCCCGCCAACTAAGGTAAGCTCATCACCAATATCAGTGCCAAAAGTCTCGATGCTCTGACGGACTGAATACGCAATTGCTTCTTGAAAGGCATTATACAACTCATACTTGGTTGTCTTAAGCGATAATCCTAAAATGGTGCCTCGAACTGTTGAATTCCATAATGGGCTACGTTCACCCATGAAAAACGGTAGGACAAGGAGGTCGTTACTGCCGGCCGGAATGTTGGCACTTTGAATATCTAGCTTTTTTGGGCCCTCATTTTCATCTAATTCACGTTCAAACTCCTTAACGAACCAAGCCACAATCGCCCCAGCGGTGTTTGCACCCGCAAAATTATAGTACAACCCCTTCGGGTTATAAGCGTATGGCCAAATGATCAAACCATTGTCCCGTAACGGTTTTTCAGTAACCAAAGCAGCGTTCATTGACGTTCCTAGGGCAACCGTCACCTTGCCGGGTTTAACAACGCCAGTTCCAACGGTTGCTGGTCCGACATCTACTCCGGTGTTGAATACCGGTGTGCCAGTTTTAACTCCAAGCCGCTGAGCCCATTTTTCGGTCACCTTACCGGCTACTTCAGTACTCGTAACGAACTTTTGCGGCAACTTAGAAATGTTTAATCCTAATTTATCAGCAAGTTTAGTTGACCACTCATCTGTATTAATATCAAATACTCCAGCCAAGTTTCCAGCCGCCGAGTAATTAATACTCGTCTGACCAGTCAATTCACGAATAACAAAAGATTCAGGTGGTAAGAACTGGTCAGTTTGTTGATAAAGATCAGGCCGATGCTTTTTTAACCACATGAGTTTTGTATAACCGTAATACGGATCAGCCAAATTAGCCGTTATGGCCATCAATTCTTTATCACTAACAAGTTTCTTAACTTGGTCAGTTTCAGCAGTTGCTCGGCGGTCCATCCAAATCAAGGCAGGTCCTAACACTGAGCCACTTTTATCAACTGGAATTCCGGAACCTCCATACAACCCATCGATTCCAATAGCGACAATATCCGCATCATCAACATGCGACGACAATTTTCGAATCACAGCTGTGACGGCATTGAGCCAATCTTCAGCGTTAGATTCCGCCCAACCCGGATGTGGCGTCATAAATGCGTAGTTATCTTTCTTTTGCGCAACAATCTCACCGTTGGTGGTCATTAAAATTGCTTTGGTCCCTGAAGTACCAATATCGATTCCCAATATATACTTGGACATGGTAATCTACCCTCTTCTAAACTAATTTAGTCTTCTAACCCTGTGGTTACTTTGAAGCTGCGACTTTCTTGTGGCTTGAGCATAATTAAGGTGCCGTTTTTCTTTGCAGCCATCCGACCCTCCGTGCGACTGGTTGCTGGAAGTGCAAATGCGGCAACCTGAAGGTCGGAATTTGCCATTAACCAGCGTGTTACATCTGGAAATTGTTTCGTGTTAAACGCTACCTTGACGGTATGTTTCTCATCCATTGTCATTTCAAACACGGCATCATCCACGAATTCATTCAATTTATCTCCGAAAAAGACAATTTCAGGATCAAAATGGTTAAGATAATCAAGTTCGTTAATTAACTCACCTGATTTTGCAACTTTATCGGTGAACGCCAACCATTCTTTAGTTGGGTGAATGTGATCTGGAATCGAAGTTCGTAATTCAAAGGCCCTGTCTGGAATGTTTTGAGTGATCTTGGCACCTTTAACGAATTTATAGTTAATATGTGTTAGGTACTGTAAAGGCATTTCTTGACACTCAGAAAGGTTCTTAACGAACATTTTAATATCAAACAAGGCGCTCCCTTTCTTTAACGTTACAGATGGGTTGGCAAAGTAATGATCACCAAAGCCTTTAACATATTCAACCTGACTACTGATCGTAACGGTATCCTCATCCACATAGACAAAAGATGAATCCATCGGCGTAAGTGGAAATTCACCATGTGCATAATGATCATCCTCAGAACCGGGATTACCACTAGCCAATAGACCTGAATGAAATTGAAATGGGCCGTATGAATCAGTAATTTGCTTACCTGGATATGGCTGTTTGAAAGTGTTTTTCATCTTCAAATCAAGCCCGTCAAACACAGCTTCCCAGATCATCAGTCCTTCAAATGGTAAAAATGTCAGATAACCACGTGAATTATGAACTTTTAGTGCTTCAACACCAGATGAATATTTAAAACTAGAAATAGTAAATTCATCGTTCTCAATTAGCATGCGTGGTTGTTCTTTAAAACTGTCCCTGTACAATCTGAATTTTGTCATTTTGTTGCCTTCGTTTCTTTAGCTAAACCGTCAAATGGATGCTTGATGTAGTGGTAAGCATAGACAATCATTGCGCCAAACGTTAAGAAATGAACAGCAAATGAAATCGTCATTGATCCAGTAATGTCAGCAAACCAGCCTTGAATTGCTGGCCAGACACCGCCACCAACAACCATCATCACTAACATGGCACCGGCAGTTTCAGTTTGGTGAGCGTCATTGATGAAACCAAGCGTTTCAGTATAAATTGTTGCATACCCAGGCCCCATTAAACCGGAAACCAGAATGGCAACATAAACACCATTGAAACTTCTATCAATCATCATGTAACCGATTGCAATAAAGCCGAGAATTGAATACCAAAGTAAAACCTTCAAGTGTGGAATTTTTCTCATCAGATAATCAGCAACGATTCGTCCAACAAAGAAAGCAATATAACTCACGATGACATAGTTTGACGACGTTCGCTCATTGATTGAGTGGTCCAAATTTAACGCCAAACGAATTGTGAATGACCAAATCGAAACTTGCAGGCCAACGTACATAAATAATGTAAACATACCGTAAGTAAAATTATGATTTTTCAACAACGCTATTATTGTTTGGCCCAGATTCTCTTCGGGTTTCGTTTCATTTGCTTTAGCCTTTGGCTTACCACTTGGAAATTGCGTAATTAGGAACAATATAATCATGACCGCAATCACCATAATGATGTATTTGTATGGCTGAAGTGTTTTTTGCAAAGCCGCTTCACCAAAGCGAACACGAGCGTTCCCTGATAACTTGCTAAGTTGTGAATCAAGGTTCTCACCACCAGAGAAAATGAGGTACTTTCCAAGTAAAATCCCAGCAATTGACCCAAAAGGCAAAAAAGTTTGTGAAATATTCAACCGCAATGTCCGTTGCTTTTCAGGTCCTAATAGAGCTGAGTCAGTATCAGCAGCAGTTTCAATAACCGTCAGACCAGCCGCCAAAACAAACAGTGCCGCCAAGAAAAAGCCGTAAGTTGCTGCAGCCGATGCTGGAAAGAACAGTACACAACCAATCAAATACAGTAACAAGCCAATAATAATTGTCAACTTATATGAAGTTTTTTTAATCAACCACGATGCTGGAATTGCCATCAAAAAATATCCCAATGAAAACGCACTTTGAACGTAGGCCGAAGCCAAATTACTTAATTGAAAAATGGATTTAAACTGAGTGATCAAAATATCGTTTAAACTGGCTGCGGCCCCCCACATTGGAAATAACAGCGACACCAAGACAAATTGGACAACAGGCATCTTACTGGTATATCCATTATCTAATTCTTTTCCACGAAATTTGATCAAGCCAAACCCGTGGCTGTTCTTTGTTTCCATATACAGCACTCCTCGTCTTATAAACTGTTGCTACATTTTGTAACCGCTGTCATTATAGCACGCCGTGAAATTAATTCCACAGGAAAACAGAAATTAGTTTTAATTTTCAAAATTCTATTTCTCTTTTTTTATTGATAAATTAACTAACCAATAGACTCTGTAAGTGCCTTTAAACCAAACAAAATGCCACTCGCCTAAAGCAAATTGTTTACAATAATTTTGATTATTTTAAAATCGACTCAAATGTTTACAAAATAGCAGGCTAAAACCTTGGAAAATTTGTTTTTAAATTTCTATATTGACTACGCGAACATACATTCGTATAATTTATTTAATCGCTTACGCATGGAGGCAAATAAAATGACATCACCAAATAGCAATCAACGTTGGTTAACACAGCTTCTTTCTATCGAGCGGGGCAAAAACTTTCACCTTTCTGAATTGCCCTTCTATCAAATCGCCAAAACCGATCCAGAACGATTAGTTCAGTTTCAGCAGGCCTTTGATACCTGGATAGCTCAAACGCATGAAAAATATGTTAGCAAAGGTGCCACAAATTATTTGAGAGTTAGCTAATGCAAGAAGAAAGCGTGGAATGTACACTTACGCAAAGACACCTCATCCCTAAATATGGAATGAGGTGTCTTTGCGCCTAAATAGACTTCTCAGAATTTTTACGACATAGTTATTAGATCATTATTCTCGCTGAGGCAGTAAAATTTGTTATTGAATCTCCTTAAGCAACAATTTAGCCACCGCTCTCACGGAAAATGGATTTTGACCGGTTAGCAATCGACCATCTTTGACTGCGTATTCACTATAAGCACGCTTTTTTGAAAATGAAGCGCCACGTTCCTCAGCCACTTTTTGATTAAGAAACGGCACGACTGACTGTTTGCCAGCAATAATTTCTTCAGCATGAGTAAAACCTGTAACTGTCTTTCCGGCAATCAAGTATTTCCCCTGATCGTCCTTGATATTAAGTAATCCGGCGATTCCATGACAAACTGAAGTGACGTATCCGCCTTGATCATAAATTGCCAAAGCCAAGTGCTGCAACTCATCATTGTTCGGAAAATCCCACATTACGCCATGACCACCGGTGTAGTAGATTGCCACATAATCATCTGGATTCACTTCATTTGGGCGAAGTGTATTTGTCAGTGCACGGTGCACAAAATCGGGGGATTCATAAACAGCCATGATTGATTCATCGGTATACTTCATGCTTCGTGGATCAAGAGGTACGAACCCGCCCTTGGGACTAACATAATCGACAGCAATTTTTGCCTTGTTCATTTCATCAACGAATTCGGCGGCTTCACCTAACCAGAGGCCGGTTGGATCTTTGGTGCCTTGATAACGCGTGACGTTAGTTTCAACAATTAAGATCTTTTTCATGCTTTAGATTCCTCCACGATTACAGTCATAGTTCCTAATAAACAGTAAAACTTGTTGATGCCTTGAGACTATCCATCATGTCATCACAAATCACATTATCCGCTAAAAATTATTTTATACCAGTAATTTGCAATTCACGTTTCAACCCATGCTACATATTCAATTGAGCATATCACTCTTGAAATGCACGTTGATTCATGAGATCTACTGGCAATAAACCCATCATCATCTTTCTATTACTAATTGGATCATTCACTACAATCTGTTTACTAGCCTGTCTAAAGACGATGAGTTTTTTTCTTTTGGGACTAATGTAGTGCGTAAACAATAGATTTAAGTGCTGATACTAAAAAATGGTAAACAGTGAAATTCACCGTTTACCATTTTTAGCCTTACGATTCTTTATAAATGAAAATAAATCGGTAGTTATAGCTGAAGTGCTTTCAGCCTGCCATAAATAATAGTTTTCACGTTTCAAATGTGAAATTCAGCTCAGCCGCAAACGAGGATATAAGTGCTCAGAAATATCCATTATTGTGAACGCGCCGTTTATGCAACCCTTTTTATACTTGCCAGTAGTCGGTTGATTTCCTCTTTATCCGCCTGTGTAATGGGACTGTCCAGCAAACGCAAGATTTCCATCCCCGTGGTGATCAATTCTTGTTCTTTGCTATTGTTACTGATTAGAAAACCGACATTCAAAAAGCCAGATAATTCTTTTCTCGCCGTTTCATCGCCCGTTTCAGCCACTTCAGTCAAATGAACAATACTAGCCGCAAACTTTTTTTGTCGCGCTTTTGAGGCTCTGTGAGCCGTGTAATAAGGCAGAAAAAGTGCCACACAAACAGCTAAAATTTCTGCAAACGCGCTTACCCATTCAGACAATGGTCCAATTACCATCAAATTTCTCCTTTTAATTTCATCATGCTAAATCTGTCGATTATATATCTCATCATTGTTTAAGTCCGTTGTAACAGACGACAATGTGGTGAGTTGCTGAAACTGTATCGAACTTTTTTTGAGGCGCTTATCCATTTACTGTTCGAGTTCAATCAGTGAATAAGTTTTTCGGAATTCCGACAGAATTACTGCTTCAAATGGTTTAATAGTCTGAATATTGAAATGCTCTTTTGCCGTCGAAGTCAGTAGCCCTGCAAAGCTAAAATTAATGCCATCCTTTAAGTAGAGTTCTGCCAGATCCAACGTGATCGCCTTACTTCTTACCTGCTGAATGATTGATTGCGTTAAAGAATTTGCTTGAAAAAGGGCAAAATTTGGATCGTAAGTTGGTTCAATAAAGTCTTCTTGCTGCGCCTGTTCAACGTAGATTAACAACCTCTGAAAATAATCGTGCTCAGCGGCTCTTAACTGATACGCCAGGTCAGGATAACCATGCTGTAAGTCATTATTAAATCGATCTGTCGTTGATCCCATTAGTAATAATGAGTTCAACCAAACAGTCGCAAATGAGTCTGGCGTGAATGTGTTAGGTATTGGTCGATCAGAAATAAACTGAAGGTAGCGTGCCACAACAGCTTTAACAATCTCTTCTTTATTTTCAAAATACGAATACAGTGTTGCACGACTAACATCGATTGCTGATGCTAGTTTGCCCATTGACATTCTTTGAAAACCATCAATTAGGATGACATGATTCAATTTTATCGTTAAGTCCCTTTTATTAATCATTATTCCTTACCTCAACAAAAATAATAACACTTGTTTACATTTTAGACAATATGACGTATTATTTGTCTAAAATAAATAACGAGGTGTTTTTAAATGAAAAAAATTGTTGTATCAGGTGGATCCGGTTTTGTAGCAACTTGGGTCATTGTTGAACTGTTAAATCATCACTATGCGGTTAGTGCCAGTCTACGCTCACTAACAAAAGCGGATGGTATCCGTGAGTCAATGAGCCACTACGTACCAGCGGAAGATCTCGCTAATTTATCCTTCTTTAAGGCAGATTTAACAAGTATAGACGGTTGGAAAGCGGGAATGGAAAACGCTGACGGCGTCATTCACGTCGCATCTCCCTTAGGAAACGGCACGGAATCAACAGAAGAACTAGTCAGTGTTGCTAAGGGCGGCGTCCTGAACGTTTTACAAGCAGCAGAAAACGCAGGCATTATCCGCGTGGTCATGACAAGTTCACAAGCCGCTGCAACCCCACTTAGTACCGCCACTGGTACCTTTGATGAAAGCTTCTGGACGGATCTAAATAATCCTGAGCTGGATCCTTATCGAATTTCAAAAGTGAAGGCTGAACAAGCGGCTTGGACGTTTGCTCAAGATCATAATATCGAATTAACAACAATCTTACCAGGCGCAATATTTGGCCCAGTTATTACCAGCAATCTAAGTTCTAACGGGATCCTTTTGCAACTGCTGAAAGGTCAACCAGCTCTGCCAAAAGTACCATTGGAAATCAGTGATGTTCGCGACTTGGCGCGCTTACATCGTTTGGCGTTTGAAAAGCCACAGGCAATTGGCAAACGTTATATCGGCTCATCGCAAACGCTAACCATGTTAGAAGTGGGCAAAATTTATCAATCCGCATTCCCTTCACTTCATCTACACGTCCGCGCTTTGCCAAACTGGGCCACACGACTGCTGGCCAAGTTTATCCCTAGTTTACGATCACTGGTTCCAATGCTTAATCGTCGTTATCACCATACTGCAGCCGCCGCAGAAAATGACCTTGGATGGCAGCAACATGAGCCGCAACAAACGGTCATTGATGCTGCTAATCGACTGATTAAACTTGGTTTCGTGAAAAAATAATTGAAATGGATTCATCGCGTCTGTAGATAGGCCGGCTCTTTCCAACAACAGTTTATATCGCATGTTGGTCTAACGATGTTCGGGGATAACCCTCTACGTTTAAAATGTAAATTTTATCAAAACAACATCCCTGTTGAGTCAAAAATGAAATAATCGACTCAACGGGGATGTTGTTTATCTGCAGCTCGTGATTGCCTGTTTAGGCGTTACATTTTATTCGGCCTGTGAAACAATTTTCTTAAGTTTATTCATGTATGATTTGTTCAAATAATGACGCACTGCCTGGTCCTGAACTTTATCAATAGCAGACTGAGCGTCTGAAAGGTGCTGTTGATCGCGATGAACCGTAACCTCAGTAACGCTGTTTAGGGCTTTATGAATCTGATCAAAGCCCTTGTCTTGACTCGTAATTTCATTAATGGTTTTTGAAGCCACTGTTTGTGCTTCAGTGGCCGCATTTTTATCCTTATCAATAACAGACTTAGTTTTATGATCATTAACTGCTTTTAATTGAGTCAATGTTTTATTAACCGCACTAGTTGTATCTTCATCGGCCTTAATAGCCTGATTAGCTAACTTGTTTGCTAAATGTTTGTATGAAGAAACTCGTGTTGCACTTACACTGGTCGATGCTTGTTTTGCATTAGCGTTAGTATTAATTACACCACAAATCAACAATAGAACAACGATAATTACAACTGAGATAGCACCAAGTCTTTTTTTCAAAAAAGTACCAAGATTTGTCATATGTGATTCCTCCAATTGGATAGGTCTGATGGCAACTATAAATGTAGAAAGCGGAGCTCAAAAGTTTCAATCTTAAAAAGTGATTTCACACAATAAACAATCGTGCGGACATCTAAAGTGGTGTTTTAAAGACATCTAAAAGACACGCGTACCTTTTTCATACATCGTAGCTATTTTATTATTAGCAACGCTGACCTTATATACATCTGCATGCCTTGACATGTTTTTATTAACCGTGCATGTGTAGTCAACTTCAACTGTATAGCAGTTTTTTATATGAACGCTTTGAATAACAATAGGTGCACGAATTAATGTAAAGGTCCCAACAATACTTGAATCATCGTATTCGTCTTGTTTTCCGGGAAGTATTAATCTGTCAACAATACCCTCATTGGCGTTAAGACGCATCTTGTTAGCTCGGATACCATCCACATAACCACCAGTTGTATAATCCTGATAATCACGAAAAAATTGTTGGATTTTAGGAATCATTACGGTGGCATCGTTGTCCGATGGAATTAAACTTGGAGTATATGGGGCATCATCAGAACTTTCATCTACATTTGAAGTAACAGTCGCGTCTGTGTCCCTAGCACGACTACTGGATGCTGAACGCGATTGATCATTCACAAGAGATTTAGGTGATTGTGATGACACCGTTGCAACAGATTTAAACGGTACTGGCCAAATTGAAAAAATAAGCGACGCAGCCACTATTGTGGCTATCAGAATCAGCATGCCATAGCGGAAGACACGTAGACTAAATGGCTTAACATTCTGTTTCAAGCCAACTTACCCCTTCCATCGAATTCACGCATTTATTTAGATACAACCAGCAACCTAATTTTGAGCAAAGTATTCGGTACGATTCCCTTTTTCTGTCCAAAGAGCAATCCGATTCTTAGATTTGTCGTCCTTAAATCCATTATTAAAATTCAGTTTAGCCGTTGTTCCTTTAGGAAAAAACTTGATTGAATAACTTGATTTAACATTTTCTGAAGGATCGGGCAGAACCGTCATTGTCCCATGACCCTTTTCATATTTTGCTTTGGCACGAACATTTTCTAAAGAGAAGCGCGTATTAACAAGTGCAATATGATTATCATCAATATTGTTGCTAGTAACAGTCAATTTATCTTTTAGTTTGTTAGAGTTTCGAGTCCACTTAATTTGCTTGCCATGCGTCCGGTTTGTTACGGCCACTTCCGTCCATTTTCCCGAACTAAACCCGCCGAACTGACCATTCGGAACATCTTTAATGTTGATTTTGGGATAACTTGTTTTCTTACTTGTCGTATTAGCGGGGCTATTTTTTGCAGCATTTGCAGAAAGATCGCCTGTCATAAAAGTGATTAGTGACATCAAAATAAGTCCTGTCGCTATTGATTTCTTTTGTATGTTCATTGATTACAACCCCTGTCATTTTCAACATATATATATCATCTTCAGTCGTTTAAACCTGCTCTTAAAATCTTATTGTTGCTTAAATAATTCACTATAATTATTTGAACTATTCCAGAAGATCACACGATTGGTGCTTGTATCATCCGCAACCCCATTGTTAAATGGCATATCAATAGGCACGCCTTTGGGATAAAACTTAACCGCATAATTTGTAGGGTTATCATCATTATCTGTTGAGGCAGTCAATGTGCCATTTTCCGCAGCGTAATCAGCATAGTTTGGTGCTCCACCTTCATAAATCTGATTGCCGTTCAACAAGATATCGCCGTCAGAAATGCCCCCATTTTCAATTTTCATGTTGCTACTTAAGTCAGTTGGATCCTTTGACCATTGAAGGCCTTGTCCACCATGAAGACCTGATCCCGAAACCGCAACTTCTTCCCAGTTGCCTTTTAAAGTAGAATAATCACCGTTTTGAATTGAATTGATATCCATGGATGAAACACTTGATTTAACATCTGAACCACTAGCAACTTTATTGGGATTTGGGTGTTCAGAGCTAGCTTGCGCCGTAGAACTAGAAATACTTGAACTAACAGCTGATGAATTAGAGTTTGAACTCATCTTGTTTGAGGAACTACTAAACTGAGTAGAAGAGCTTTTACGGGTCGCACTAGACTCTTGAAAAACGTCATCCCAATCATAACCACTGAAAACTTTTCCAAGTTTTCTTCCGTTATCGCTTTTATCGTTGTACATAAAAATTTGGCGATTAATTATGAGAAGTCCGTTTTTAAAAGTAAAATTCAACGCCCTAACTTTTTTTATATCTGCATTTCGTGCACCAGCAAAATTGCCGTCTAAATTCTTAGAACTTTTAGATAGATGCATGTTCATAATGTTGCCGTCAACAGTCATTTTGCCTTCGCTAAAGGAATGACTCCCTTTTTCTTCAACATCATATTTTTTATTAGTCATGTCAGTTCGACGAATATAAAACACGTGGATTAAATCGTTTTGACCATCATTCTGACCAACAGAAAATTGATTGGAAACGTCGTAGTAGTAGGTTCCTGTCAAATCAGGTTGTGTAACTTTAGGCTTGATTTTTTGACAACCAGCGAGTAAAAAGCCCCCTATAAAAACTAGGCCGACGAGTATGCGTAAAGTACGTCTTGATTTCATCATTGAATCCTCACAAACAGAAAATAAATTATTTTTTTCAAATTACCATCAATTTAAGGCTTTAAAATTGCGTAGGCTTTACCAATTAAGTTTTCTGTATTTGGACTATCTGCCAGAACAAACGAAACTTTAGGATATGTTAGAAAATCAGTTAGAATATCAAAATGCCATTCGTAAAAATCAGTGGTATCGGATGTCGTACTTGTTTTAGCTCCTCCAACAGCTAGCCCAGTATTGCCAATTGCAGTGCCGCCACCAACAGTATTAGAGTTTGAATCCGTGTGTGTTCCAGTATGTAACCGTTCGCGAGTTACTTCTTTAATGTTGCTATTATTATAGGCAACTAGTGATCCCTGAGCCGCATTCAGATATGCGAACCGTTCTCCACTGTAAATTAAGACTTCACGGCCCGTTCTAAACCAAGACCACTGGCCGATCATTAGCTTTTTTGCCACATTGTCAGCACATAATTCAGCGTGTTCACCTTGTATTTCTCTTAGTTTTGCATTGGCATCATTTTCTGCGTTATCCAGCATGTGACCGGCTAAGCTACGTTTTGCTAAAAGGATTGCAATCACCCAAATTAAAATTCCCAAAACTGCCGACTGACCAAATGCACCCATGCCAAAAAAGATCGCGGCCCACATCGCAAACGGCCGGATTCGGCGCCACATTTTATTACTTTTCATTGACTGCTCGTATTCTTCATTTGCAGTCGCGCCTTTGTCCCAGCTATCAAAATCAGGTGTTTCCGCATAGTTAAATAAGTTCAGGTTTGCTGGTAGATTGTTTTCAGACATTATTTTCCTCACTAGTTTCTGACTTGACTAAAGTATTCAGTGATTTTCTTTAATTCTGTTCAACGCATGTCACAATAGTTAAAAATGAATAGCAACTTGTAGAGCCAAAACATTAATTATTTTTCTTGTAAGTTGTTCCTGCGAGTAATCCTTCAAGACCTGAACTCGAGTTTACAGTAAATGAATTCTTATCGGATGAAAGGGTTGCGGACAGTGTGCTACCCTTTATGGTCATTTTCAATTGATCCCCTTTTATTTGATAAGTCCCTTTATTCTCGTAGTCTTGTCCTTCATTTTCAATGACTTGATTTCCCTCGAAAGTCAAACGGTCAGTGCTTTTAGCGATAAGCAAATCTGTTGTATGTGAATATGTACCACTCAATCTTTTTGGCCTTGATATTACGACAATAGTGATAATAACCAGAATAATGACAACAATACCGGCTACTAATGAAGGTCTCTTCTTGGCCTTTGCTACTAAATTTTCCATGTTGTTCTCCCCTTAAGTGTTAGCTACTAATTATAGCGATATGCTATACCGGTAATATTAGCAAATCAAATCAAAAATATCAATATAAGCTGTACTAAGTACCATTATTTTGCATACATTTGCTTGCTACCCTGAACGGAGGGTAAAATTAATGCATATAGATTTTTTTGGTCAAAGGCTCAAATCAGTTCGGAAATCAAAACGAATGACACAAATGGACTTATCGAAACGATTAGTAGTTAGTAAAGGAACAGTATCAGCTTACGAGCAAGGATTATCCTATCCGTCACTAGAAACCTTCGTAAAAATTTGCGATATCCTGGATACATCTTCAGATTATTTGCTCGGTATTTCTGATGATTTGCCTTTTAAAATGGGTGGACTAACGGACAAACAAATGGAAAGTGTTTTACAATTTGTTTCGCTGATTGAAAAAGCAAACCGCACTATTAACAACGCAGATGCTTAGATTTCGAATTCAATTCAGGTTGCAAAATCAAAAAGATGCCACTCAAAGTTATCAAACCTTTGAGCGGCACCTTTTCATTTTGAACAAATTATTTTCGTACTAATTGTACACTCTATAATTCCGATTCCTGATACATATGCCAGGCTTCGTCGAACACATCCATACTTTGCAGATAGTTACCATTTAACTCAAGGTAGCGGGACACATCGTCAAAGTTCTGAGACTGTTTGGGAAAAGCTTGGTCTAAAAATGCATTATTAGCAAATTGAGCAACTGGTTCATAACTTTCTGCATTGCGTTGCGTCATTAGGTACTGGTAAAAACTACGTCGCATGATAGTGCTCCTTTCATTTGATCTGTTTAATTGCTGAAGTCTGACGGAAGTATCATCTTGCTTATTTAACTTCTTTATCAAACTGAGCCTTTGGAATACCTGCTTTGAAAATGTATGTGCCGCTGTTCACGTCTAATGTTTCAGCCCGGATGGCTAAAGAACGACGTGGTCCCATCTTATGCAAATCCAATAGCACCGTGTCCGTTTTAGCGTTGGCACTGACACCCTTTGGAAATTTGTAATGACGAGCGACAAATCCCATCACAAAGTGTACAGGCAATTGAAGCCGTCCAATTGCCATTCTAGAGGCATGGAGTTTAACATTACCAGATTTGGTAACACTAGGATCCATAATCAATCCGTACGTTAGTTTAACACCTAGAAATTTGGTTGTCCCGTATAGCATTGCGTGTTTATTAATCACAAAACGATAATGATACTTATTATCTTTCGTGTTGTTAATGTAGTAATCCGCAAGTGCATTCACCTGTTTAGTATTAAGCTGCACCTGAAATGTGGCATTTGATTGCTGCACTGGGCGAGTTACCTCAGCAGGCTCTGGCATCGGTTTTGTTGCTTCAACACCGACCCAGATCCCGGCAATCACAATGAAACTAATCAACGTGATTGCAGTGATTTTCCACCAGTTGCGTTGGTGTTTTGGTTTAACTTCCTGCCTTGTTTGCATACTGATTTATTGAACCTCCGTTGCGGTGAAAATGGTCAAAAATTTATTTGGGCCTCCAGGACTGATGATCCTGCATCGTCTTATACAGCGTGGCAGTCATTTTTGAATATCCCAAATGGTTCGGGTGAAAATGATCTGCCGGCGATAGATAATCATTCAATTCACCAGTAGAACCGCCAACTAGCGCCTTTTCGACATTTTGACCGTCAAAGCTATTGTTATTATTTGCTTTAGCATCCTTGGCAGCCAAAGCAGACCGCTTTGCAACAGTATCATATTGACCGTACGAAAGACGTTCGTTAATATTCATGAAATATAATTTACTGATATTGTTAGCCGTTGCTTTTGTGACCTGATTAAAGCCGGTGATATAAGTATTTAGTTGATCCACGTTGGCAAAATAAACGTAAACCGGGTTGTAAATACTAAACAAAAAGATCGGCGCATTTGTATTTAAGTTACGAACGGCTGTCAGAAGACTCAGGAGCTTTGTGGCATACTTCTGTTGAGTTGCTGCAACGACAGCATCCATCTGGGTCACAGTGGATTTGCCAGACAGAGTAGCCGCTTGTAATCCTTGCATCAAGTCGTTACCACCAACTGTCATCGTAATGGCATCTGCATTAGCAACCTGTTTTTGCATTGCTGGCGACTGATTTAATCGCTTTAAAATTTGATCGGAACGATCGCCGGCTTTTCCATAGTTATGGGTCGTTACGTTTAACTGATCTTTATCGGTCAATTTCGTTTTAATTTGACCAACGTAGCCGCCGTCCTTAGCTTGATCACCGACACCCTGCGTCAAAGAATCTCCGAGGGCCACAACGGTCACCTTTTTACGTTTGGCAGGAGTCTTACTTTTTGATTTGTTAGTCGTTTGTTTATGTGACTTGCTCGTACCCTTACTACTCGAACTGTCCTTTGAGGACGTTTTTCTGGTAACGTTAGGCGCTAACTGACTTGGTTGCGTGCGATGTTGCGGTTGCATTGTTTCATGGCTACTTTGATAAAGCCACCAGGTTGCCCCAAGTGCCACCACAATGGCGACAATTAGCAAAGCTCTAATCCACCATTTAAAAAATTTCATTGATCGCTCCTTTCTATCAATCAATCTTATGATCAATTAATTTTTTGGACGTTTGCAAACTAATAAAAAAGTTGAGGGCTAATTTCCGAAACCACCGGGAATCAGGCTCAACCAACTCGTTTTACTGACAATTAGTTGACCAGAAGAAGTAACTGGCCTGGATAAACAGTACTAATAATTTCGATGATGCTGTCTAGTCTGTGTAATACATTAATGCAAAAGCACCTTGACCTGCATGCGTTGCAATGATTGGCACCGTTTGCCGAACAACGACCGGTACGTTAGGAAACAGCTCATGAACGTGACTAGCAATTTTTTCAGCTGTCTCTGGTGCACCAGCATGAGAAACCCCGATGCTGGCGATATGACCAGCCTTCTGCATTTCTCCATAGGCCATGTCCAAAAACTTGGTAATGGTCTTCATACCGCGGCCTTTCGTGGTGACCTCAATCTTGCCATCAATCACTTCTAAACCAATTTTGATGTTCAACAAATTAGATACCAACCCAGCAGCACGGCTAATACGACCACCTGCAACTAGATTATCCAGTTTAATTACACCCATGAACAGACGTGAGTGGTCACGAACTTCAATCGTTTTAGCCACAATTTCATCAGGAGTAGCTCCGTTTTCGGCAGCTTCAGCGGCAGCCAACACCTGGAAGGCCAAACCACGGTCAGTCGTTTGCGAATCTACAACCTTGACGTTTGTAGAGGTTAATTGTGCCGCTTGGCGAGCAGCATCAACGGTGCCTGAAATTGATTCCATCATCGTAATGCAAACAACTTCTGAACCATCCTTGCCCAGTTCGTCAAACAAGTCGACAAATTTCCCCAACGGTGGTTGACTCGTCTTAGGCAACGTATCTGCATCAATCATTTTTTCCATAAATTGTTCATTAGTGATGGTTTCCCGTTCCACGTACACGGTACCATCAATCATAACGGACAGTGGGACGATGTTAATGTGATGCTCTTTAATTTCATCCTCGGTTAAACCAGCTGATGAGTCAGTTACAATTTTTACATTAGCCATAGCTCGAAATCCCACGCTTTCTAAAATCTACTCTGCACTGTTTTGAATGAGCATGCTACAATGTAGAGCATGAATGAATAAGTGTTACAAGTATAACAAACTTTGCCACTAATTTCATAAAACAGCGGGTTTCTTTGCCGATTTTATACTTTCGCAAACAACTACGGAAACCCACCGAACTGTTAGGAGTTTTAACATGCAACAACAGCATTCACGTACATATACCATCATCAACGAAGTTTTTAATGCGATCACTCACGGAATTGGATTTGGATTGGCTATTGCCGGTCTGGTGATCTTAATTATTCGCGCCGTCCACACTGGTTCTTCTTTGCGAGTCGTGACGTTTACGATCTATGGCAGTATTTTAATCCTATTCTACCTATCATCAACCTTGTTTCACGCCCTCGTGTTTACAAAGGCGAAACACGTCTTTCAGGTATTTGACCACAGTGCCATTTATTTGCTAATTGCAGGCACGTATACGCCGTATAGCCTATTGGTTATTCGAGGCGTTCGGGGATGGATCATTCTCAGTGTTATCTGGGTCATGGCGATTGCCGGCATTGTCTATAAATCTATTTGGTTAGGCCGGTTCAACATTGTCTCTACGGTTATTTACGTAGTTATGGGCTGGATGTGTCTGTTTGCCTTTCCTCAGTTGTATCACGGCTTAGGGATTACCGGTTTTTGGTTGCTCGTCGGCGGTGGTGTGGCATTTACAGTTGGCGCGATTATTTACAGTTTCAAACAAATTCCGTTTGGTCACGTCATTTGGCACCTATTTGTTATGTTTGGTTCAGCCCTCATGTATTTCTCGATCTTGTTTTACGCTTAAATGCGCCGACAAAAAATGCTATGTAAGATTCACCATCTATCGGATGTGTGACGCTTACATAGCATTTTTATTTGCTTAGGCGTGTGGACGGCGAACATACGTTAAAAACGCGTACGGCCACCGATTCTTATCGTCAGCTGCATGCTTCTCAGTGGATTGCAGTGTCCAATCATCTAAGTTGACCGCTGGCATATACGTATCACCGTCAAACGTCGCGTCAATTTTTGTAACTAGCAACCGATCTGCCATTGGCATCAGCTCTTTATATAAACGAACACCGCCAATCACAAACAACTGATCATCTGGATGATGCGTAATCCAATTAGCTAATTCAGCTAAAATGGGAAACAACAAAATTCCCGGCTGCTCAGATAAAGTTGACGACAACACAAGGTTCTTTCGGTTTGGTAACGGCTTGCCTAACGACTCAAACGTCCGTTTGCCCATAATTACCGCGTTGCCCGTCGTCCGTTGACGAAAGTAACGAGCATCGGCCGGTAAATGCCATGGTAACTGGCCGTTACGACCAATTAAATGATGCTGATCTTCGGCCCAAATTAATGTAAGCAAAACACAGTCACTTCCTGTCAAAAGTTAGTCATGGGTCTAAACGGCAACGGGCGCCTTAATTGCAGGCAATGGATCGTAATCCTTTACCTTAATATCGTGCATGTCGTAATCAAAGATACTGTCTTTTTCATCATTGAGCCATAATGTTGGGGCTTTTCGCGGTGTTCTGGACAGCTGTTCCTTAACCTGGTCCAAATGGTTGAGATAAATGTGTGCATCCCCAAGCGTATGAACGAACTCACCCACTTGTAAGTGACATTCTTTCGCAATCATCGAAGTTAACAAGGCATAACTGGCAATGTTAAACGGCACGCCTAAAAAGATGTCGCCCGAACGCTGGTACAACTGACAGGATAACTTGCCATCCGCGACATAAAATTGGAACAGCGTATGACACGGTGGCAAGGCCATGGTTGGCACATCTTCTGGATTCCATGCCGACACAATCAATCGTCGTGAATCTGGATGCTGTTTAATCATGTTGATGACATTTCCTAGCTGGTCAATTGTTTCACCCGTGGATGTCTTCCACTTGCGCCACTGCGCACCGTACACCAGACCGAGCTCACCATATTGTTTAGCAAACGTATCATCATGCAAAATCTGATCGTCAAAATGCTTTTTTTCTGTTTGATAACGTTCATTAAATTCTGGATCAACTAAGCTGCGGCGACCAAAATCGGTCATGTCAGGTCCCTTGTAATCCGCACTGTCAATATAGCGTTGAAAGGCCCATTCGTCCCAAATATGATTCTTGTGTTCGAGTAAGAACCGAATGTTAGTATCGCCATGCAAGAACCAGAGTAACTCACTTTTTATGAGTCCAAACGGTACCTTTTTAGTGGTCAATAACGGAAAGCCCTCGCTTAAATCAAACCGCATCTGGTAACCGAACGTTGACTTGGTTCCTGTGCCAGTCCGATCCGACTTAACGGTGCCGTGTTCATAAACATATCGTTCCAGTTGTAAATACGCGTCTTCCAGCATATCTTTGCTTCCTTTCACCTGATGCCTAAGCGTTAACGTCATGATAGTTCAAATAAAGCATTTATTCAGAAACAAACTGACTTAAATAATCCCAACGTTCCATGGCTTTGGTCAATTCCGAATCAGTCTCTTCAAATTGTTTTTGCAAATCGGCCAATTTACCATAGTCGGCGCCGTTCTCATTCATCTGAGTACTAATTGCCGATTTTTGTTGCTCAAGCTCATCAATTTTGCCTTCGATGCCATCCCATTCTTTTTGTTCCGCATACGTTAACTTATGTTTAGTCTTCGTTTGCGGTTCATCGGTCACGGCAGCTTCATCTTTTTTAGTAGATGACTCACTTGTTGATGCTTTTTCTTCATGTTGCCGTGTCTCAGACTGTGTCTGCTGTTGCAAGTAATCACTAAATTGACCAATAAAATGATCAATCTTGCCATGCCCATCAAACACAAGTAACTGGTCAGCAACCTTATCCAAAAAATAACGATCATGTGAGACCGTGATAACGGTGCCAGCAAATTTACTAAGGTAGTCTTCAAGGACGGTCAATGTCCCAATATCCAAGTCATTAGTCGGTTCATCTAAAAAGAGTACGTTTGGCTGTTCCATTAGTAGCTTCAACAGGTAAAGCCGACGTTTTTCACCACCGGACAATTTACGGATTAACGTGCCATGCATAAACCGTGGAAAGAGGAACTGCTCCAATAGGTTGGTTGTGCTGATCTCGTTGCCATCTTTATCAGTCACGGTCTCAGCCACTTCGTTCAGGTAACTAATAACCCGTTTATCGCCTGGAATCGGTTCAGTTTGTTGCGTGTAATAAGCAAGCTTGACGGTCTCACCAATCGTAACCGTGCCACTATCAACCGGCAGACGCTGTGCTAACACATTTAGCAAACTAGTCTTACCAGCCCCGTTAACTCCGGTAATTCCAATCCGATCACCAGCCTGAATCAATAAGTTGAAGTCATTCAATAATTTATGATCGCCAAGTTGCAAATTAACGTGTTTGGCAATGATCACTTTCTTACCCAACCGTTGCTGACCTAGGTTAATATCAACATCTTGGTCAACTTGCAAGGTATTGAGATTGTCCTTCAAGTCATTGAAATGGTTAATTCGTGCCTGCTGTTTTGTACTACGGGCCTGCGGGGATGTGCGCATCCATGCGAGCTCTTTTTTATAGAGCTGCGACTGTTTGCGGTCGGCTTCCACTTCATGTTCAACGCGTTCGGCTTTCTGCCCAACAAATGCCTGATAGTTACCTTGATATTCGTAAAGTTGGCCAAACGACAATTCAAAAATTCGTGTTGCCACGGCATCTAAAAAGTAGCGGTCATGAGTCACAACAAGAACAGCGCCACGATAACTTGCTAAATATTTTTCCAGCCAGTCAATGGAATCAAAATCCAAGTGGTTGGTAGGTTCATCCAGCAACAGTAAATCCGGCGCTTGAATCAACACTTGCGCTAATCCTACCCGTTTACGCTGACCACCGGACAATGTTTTAACCTGTTGATCCAAGTCGGTAATATGCAATTGCGTCAGAATAGTCTTGACGTTACTTTCTGCTAGCCATGCATCTTCCTGATTCATTTTTGTCTCAGCTCGTGTGTATCGAGCCAGCGCTTTTTCATCTTCCGGATGCAAACTGTATTTGGCCAACGATTGCTCATACTCACGAATGGTTGCGAATACAGGCTGCGCACCGGCAAATACCGCTTCCATAACGGATAACGAATCATCCAAGTCAGGAATCTGCCGGAGATAACTGATCCGGTAATCATTTGGTGTTTCAATTGTGCCAGAGTCCTGAGGGTCAACACCAGCAATCGTGTTCAAAAGAGATGTTTTCCCACTACCATTTGTACCAATCAGGCCAATCCGGTCATTTTCACCAATTAAAAAAGAAATCTTATCAAAAAGTGTTTTTTCACCGTAGACACTCGTTAATGCCTCTGCTCGTAATGTCTGCATGATTTATTCTCTGTCCGTCCTATCCCTATCCGTTCTCACTGACAAAATGTACAAGTGACAACGTCATTTTTTCGTCGATGCATCGTCTGTTGTCAGAATCTTTTCCTGAACATACTTAAGTAACGCATCGACGTCATTATTAACCTTGCCGTCAATAACGGCATTTTGAACTTTTTGAAGCGTTTCACCAACTGCGGGACCAGGTGTCAAACCCATTTTTTTAATCAAGTCAGCGCCACTCACAGCTAAATCATGCGGATCTTGAATGGGTAGCGCATTGTAAAGCGTCAACCATTCGTTTGGATCATCCGGACCATAGCCGCTCATTCTTGCCACATTGGTGCCTGCAGCAATCGTATCTGGTGTCATTGCAAACAACAATTGTTTGGTAACACCATGATACTGTTGAGCATAGGCCAAATGAAGCGCTTGGTTGGCTGATTTAATGATGTGATTGGCCGTTTTCCAAGCTTGCAGAAATTCGACCGTATCTGGATATGACAGCCCCAAATGAAATGCGACCATGGCCCATACTTCGACCTCGTTTTTAGGTGCCAATTCTGGCACTGTCGCAATTGTAGATAAATCAATCGTATGACCAACCAAACCGGGGCAATAATCTGCCAGTGTTGTTTGAATCATTACGGTCAACCCGCGATAAGCAGCCGTGCCCAACATCATCCGGACGAACTCATCATGAATTCGTTCAACCGCAATTTGGCTTAATAAATGTGCGTGCGTATGGATGGCCGCTAACGTTTTAGCCTCAATATTAAAGTTTAATTGACTGGCAAAACGAACTGCTCTCATCATCCGCAAAGCGTCTTCGCCAAAGCGTGCCTCTGGATCCCCAACAGCACGGATGACGCCTGCCTTCAAATCACTCAATCCATCAAACAAGTCAATAACTTCCCCGTCCTGACGAAGGGCCAAGGCATTGATAGTGAAGTCACGTCGTTTAAGATCATCTTCCAAGTGACGGACAAACGTAACTTTATCTGGACGGCGATAATCTTGATAGCCAGACTCTGTTCGAAATGTCGTTGTTTCATATCCGTTACCGTGATCTAAAATCATGACGGTGCCGTGTTCAATACCTGTGTCCACCGTTCGTTTGAACAACGCCTTGACCTCTTCTGGATATGCACTGGTAGCAATGTCCACATCATGAATAGGCTTACCTAAAATGGTGTCCCTGACAGAGCCGCCCACAAAGTAAGCCTCGTAACCGGCGGCCTCAAGCGTCGCTAAAATGGGTTGCGCACCCACGAATTCTTGCGGCAATTGTGCTAAACGCATGTTATGCCATCCCCTCATTAACTATTTACCACTCATTCTAGCAGAAATATGACCTTGATACACTATGGCTAAACTTCAATTGGTCTGCTATCTTTAGTGATAGTAAATTATTCATGGATCATCGGGGGCCATAATGAGACAAGATGAAACGATGCGGTTACGCGATTTTATTTTTATTGCGATGGGCGCAGCATTATACGCATTTGGACTAGTGTACGTTAACATTGTAAACAAACTCGCCGACGGTGGGGTTGCCGGGATTT
Source organism: Furfurilactobacillus rossiae DSM 15814 (assembly GCF_000428925.1). Taxonomy (GTDB): domain Bacteria; phylum Bacillota; class Bacilli; order Lactobacillales; family Lactobacillaceae; genus Furfurilactobacillus; species Furfurilactobacillus rossiae. The sequence continues at coordinate 330,295 of NZ_AUAW01000001.1, forward strand.
CATTGATATTGCGGGCACTTTTTAATTTAAACCCTGCTTATACCACGTTTGCCATCAACGTACCCTTGCTATTAATCGGTTGGCGCTTACTAGGCCGACGTTCGTTTGTATACACTGTTTTTGGAATTACCATGTTATCCATATGGTTGTGGGTATGGCAACGCGTGCCCATTGTCATCAATATTCATCATGACCTGTTCATTGCGGGCGCGTTGGCCGGCATTATGGGCGGCTTCGGCTGTGGTTTAGTTTACCGTTCTGGTGGCACGCTGGGTGGTACCGATATCATTGCCCGTATTTTTGAAAAGCAGAGCGGTGTTCCGATGGGCCGTAGCCTGTTGATTCAAGATGTTGTCGTCTTGTCTGCCTCATTGGTCTACATCGACGTTGTTCACATGATGTACACATTGTTGTGTTCGTTTGTCTTTACGCAAATTGTTAACTTTACCCAGTCTGGTGCATACGCAGCCCGTGCCATTATGATTATGAGCGACAAAAATGAGGATATCGCTGCTGCCATCATTGCTGAGTTACAGCGCGGTGTAACGTATTTAGACGCTGAGGGTGGCTTTACTAACACGCCACGTAAAATGCTCTATTGTGTCATTAGCCCGCGAGAGGTTCAGACGATGCGCCGAATTGTGGAACGAATTGACGACCATGCCTTTATGTCGATCTTGCCAGTACAGCAAAATATTGGCGAAGGATTTTCATATAAGGTGGTCAAACGTCGTTCACTTTTCTAAATTTCAATTCCCATATATTTAAAGGACATTTATGACTAATCAAGTGTATCCGTACCAAACTGAATTTGAATCTCATTTAAAGCAAAATGGTTTAGCATCAACCACTATTAATCAATATCACGGGGATTTACGAGCCCTTTTTGATTACTTGATGCAGAATAATACCGGTTTCGCAACAGCACCGAAATTAACCAATATCTTCGAACACGATGTTCAGGATTATTTGAGCTATCGTCTAACGCACCACACTATTAATCCCAACACCTATAACAAGTTGCTGTCTCACCTAAATAATTACTTTAAATGGGCCTTTGGACATCACTTCATGCAAGAATTGCCAACTTTAACAATGCACGGCAAAACATTGGCAAAGCCCACCAAGGTGACGATCAAGTGGCTGGATGAACTTGGTGAAATCGTCGAGGACGGGCAATTGAGTTTTTACACACGACTCAGTCTGTTACTCATTAATCAGGGATTTACAGCTGCTGAATTTTTACAACCAGGTTTTTACAAAACATTCGCCACATTACAGTGGAAACCGTTTGAGCGGCAATTTATTCGTGCCTACCAGCGCTTTATTGCGCCACTACAAGCAAAGCAGCAATCACAGGATCTGTTTTTAAAACAACGCCTCGACCTAGAACACCCCCAGCTGACTTTACCCGCGCTACATAAGTACTTGGACGCTGATGAAGAACGCCTGGGATTCTCACTTTCGCCGCGTGCGTTGCACCAAGCATTTATTATTGTATATCTGCAACGCCACCATCATGACGACAATCAAACGCTCGCGCAGGCATTGCGGCTGACACCACAAAGTTTGCGTTATTATCAAGAACTACAGCAACAGATTCAGGCATAAGAAAAGCGATTCATCAACATGAGACCACCTATTGAGGTGTCATCATTCGATGAATCGCTTTTTAAATTATTTTTAGTAACCCTGATCTTCGTAATCTTCCAAGGCGGCAACCATTTCTTCATCCTCTGGTTGCAACTTCAGATAGTTCCGGAGCAAATTAACCGCAACTTCGGGCTGGCCCTGCTCACGGTAGAAGAAGAATGCCGGCTTTAAAAAGTCAGGATTGTCTTCAAAGTAAGGCCGTGCTGCATCATAGTAAGTTTGCGCTTCTTCATTCTTTTCCAAACGAACGTATGAAACCGCCAAATTCCAGTACACTTGTGGGTCAACTTGATCACGCTGAACGTACTGCGTGGCCAAATCGACATTTGCTAGATCGTGATGAGACTGAACGTACAAGTTGCTCAACTGAATCATGAGCGTCTGATTATCAGGATCCAGCGCTAAACCACGTTTGAGGTAATCCTCAGCAGCTTCATTTTCCTGCAGTTTAAGCGCCAAATTCGCCGCTAATCCAAAGAGGTCCTGGTTATACTCATCAACACCTAAACCTTCCTGAGCGACCTTGTAGGCTGCCTCAACCTGATTATCATCAGACAGTGCACGGGCAAGATACGGATACAGTGACGAATATGAAGGATCCTCGTCATGCAACTGTTCAAATGTGTGAATCGCCTTTTGATTATCCTTGAGCTGCGTATACACAAAACCAAGTTGAAAACGAACATCCGGTGTCATATCGGCTGTATGAATCTGCTCAAGGTACCCGGCAGCCTGTTCAAATTTACCCGAATTAGCATAAGCAACCCCAATGCGGGAAACCAAGTCCACGTCTTCCATCTTTGGAATACCACGTTTGATTAAATCCAAATAATAGTTAATTGATTTCTGATATTCACGCATCATGAAATAGAATTCACCTAGCGCAAACAACACCACGGGTTCATCTGGTGCAATTTTTTCGGCTGCTAATAATTTTTGTTCGCTAACTTCAAATAACTCTTCTGATTGATAGAGGTCAGCCGCCACTAACAGACTTTGTAGATACGCGTCAGAATCTGATGAGACTGCGTCCAAATAATTAGTTGCAGCGTCCGTATCCCCCTCATCAATCGCAATGTCGGCCAAGCTCGTTCTCAGTTCGTCCTCATCTGGGTAATCTTTTAATAATTTTTCATAGATCCGTTGCGCCTTTTTATTGAAACCTAGGCCATATAATTGTTCAGCCAAATTATACAAAGTGTCGTCATCATCTTTACGCAATGCCCACGCAAATAATTTATTTGATTTATCTACCTGACCGCTTTGTAAAGCATCGAGCATTTGAACCGAATAACTATCCGTATCACTCATGTTTCGGCCTCCTCTTAATTCCTAATATCGACATATTATTGTACCCTTATCCGGCGTTTAACACCAGCAAACGCACTGATAGTGTTGCGGTAATAGTGCGAGTATCGTTGCATCGACCAGAAACACCGCTCCCTGGGACCGGTCTCATGGCAGCATTCGATTTTGACAACCGTAAGTGCCAAGATAACCACTATCTCAAGCAAACTATGACAATTAGTTTGGGAAAAGAAAAAAGGACCCAGATTTCTCCGAGTCCTCATCCATCAAGTAATAAATTACTTAACGGCATCCTTTAAAGCTTTACCTGGCTTGAATGCAGGTACCTTGCTTGCTGGGATTTCGATTTCTTGCCCAGTTTGTGGGTTACGGCCCTTACGAGCAGCGCGTGAACGTACTTCGAAGTTACCAAAGCCGATCAATTGCACCTTGTCGCCCTTAGCTAAGCTCTTTTGAACTGAGTCAAAAACTGCATCAACAGCCTCGGTTGCTGATTTCTTGGTTAAACCAGTTGCTGCTGCAACATCGTTAACTAATTGTGCCTTGTTTGCCATGTGAGATTTCACCTCCGGATTTGGGCTTAGACGTTTAATTATGTAAACATCTAGTAGCCATCTCTGAGTGGTCCAGAAACGGCGAAACAATAACGGTCAACCGCATCATTTCAACATTCAATTTACCACACAGACATCGTTTGAACAAGCAAAAAAGTGCATTTTCCCTTGTTAAATCAGTGTTTCTGGCTATTTTTATAATGAAAGTAATTGAATCGTTCTAATTTGACTGATGCAACTACTTTCTTTGACGCGGAATTAGGTGAATTGGTGTCCCCGTAAAGTCGAACGCCTTACGAATTTGATTCTCCAAAAAACGCTGATATGAGAAATGCATCAGCTCCGGATCATTAACAAAGAAGACAAATGTCGGTGGCTGAATTGCAACTTGGGTGACGTAATAGACACGTAACCGACGCCCGTTTTGTGTCGGTGTTGGTGTTGTTGCAATTGCGTCAGTAATCACGTCATTTAACGTCGAAGACTTAATTCGTTTGCGATGGTTCTCGTTAACTTGCTTAATTAAAGCTGGTAACTTGTCCAAACGTTGGTGCGTCTTTGCAGACACGTACACGATCGGTGCATAGTCCAAATATTGGAACTGGTCACGAATCTCTGCTTCAAAATTAGCCATCGTGTAATCGTCCTTGGTCAGCGTATCCCATTTGTTAACAACGATGATAATTGCCCGGCCAGCTTCGTGTGCGTACCCGGCAACGTGCTTATCCTGTTCGCGAATACCTTCTTCAGCATTCAAAACGACCAGCACAACGTCACTCTTATCAATTGCACTCATCGCACGCATGACAGAATACCGTTCTGTGTTTTCATAAACTTTACCACGTTTACGAAGCCCAGCGGTGTCAACCATGGTAAACTCATCGCCATCGGGATCTGTAAACTTCGTGTTAACGGCATCACGAGTAGTACCGGAAACATCCGAAACGATGACCCGATCTTCGCCTAACAAAGCATTAACAATGGATGATTTACCGACATTAGGCCGACCAATCAAACTGAAACGGATACTGTCATCCTCATCGTTAGCTGCATCGGTTGGAAATTCTTTAACCACCGCATCCAATAAATCACCTAAACCAGTCCCATGAGCACCGGAAATTGGGTATGGATCGCCAAATCCAAGTGTATAAAAATCATAAATTTGTTGACGTTGTTCTGGATTATCGGCCTTGTTTACGGCTAATAAGACCGGCTTATCAGCTCTGTATAAAATCTTTGCGACCTGTTCGTCCTCGTCGGTGACACCTTCTACCGCACTCGCCAAAAAGACGATTACGTCAGCTTCATCAATCGCAATTTCTGCCTGTTCGGTGATTTGCACACTAAACGGTTGATCTGACAGATCGATCCCACCAGTATCAATCAAATTAAAGTGACGACCGAGCCACTCGGCAGATGAATAAATACGATCACGGGTAACCCCCGGCGTATCTTCCACAATGGAAATTCGATCACCAACTAAACGGTTAAAAATAGTGGATTTCCCGACGTTTGGTCGGCCAACAATGGCCACTGTTGGATTAGCCATAGCTTTCCTCCTGTTCTTGTTCAATATCGTGTCCTAGTGTACGCAATTGTCACATATTTCGCAACAATCCGCCCGCTAGAAGACATCGCATTACCATAAAAAAAGATTCCCCCAAAACGGAGGAATCCATGGTAGCTTAATTCAACCTATTTGTTTAAATCGTTACCAGTCAGATCACCAATGGTGAAACCACCATCATCATCGCTTGAGTAATTTTGAACGTCATTACGGGAAGCACCACGATCTTCGTGTTCTTCGTGGTTATTTTCACTGGCTGGCTTTTCTTCCAATGCCTTGATGGATAAACCGAGACGTTGTTGTTCAGGATCAACATTCAGAACCTTAACCTTAACATCTTGTCCAACCTTCAACACATCATTTGGCGTAGCAATGTGTTCGTGAGAGATTTGTGAAATGTGAACTAAACCTTCAACACCTGAGAACACTTCAACAAATGCACCGAAGTCAGTCAAACGACGAACAGTTCCATCAAGAACGGCACCAACCGGAGCCTTTTCTTCGATGTCATCCCAAGGACCAGGTTGTGTTTGCTTCAAGGATAATGAAATCCGTTGACGATCAGGGTCAACATTCAATACCTTAACCTTGATTTGTTGGCCAACCTTTAAGACATCGCTTGGCTTATTAACATGCTCGTATGAGATTTCGGAAACGTGAACTAAACCATCCACACCACCAAGGTCAACGAACGCACCAAAGTCAGTCATACGTGCAACTGTACCTTCAACAACGTCTCCAGCGACAAGAGTTGCAAATAATTCTTCACGCTTTGCCTTGTTTTCTGCTTCAACAATGGCACGGTGAGACAAAATCAACCGATTTTCGCTTGGTTCGATTTCCACAATCTTAAACGTTAATTTTTGACCCTTGAATTGGTTTAAATCTTCAACGTAGTGATCAGAAACCATCGATGCGGGAACAAATCCACGAACACCAGCATCAACAACTAAGCCACCCTTAACCACTTGTGTAACAGTAGCATCCAAATTGTCGCCGCTTTGGTATTCCTTTTCAATGTTGTCCCAAGCCTTGCGGGCTTCCAAACGACGTTGTGATAACAGGTAACTGCCGCCTTCTTTATCGTTGCCAATTCGTGAAATGACAACTAAGTCCAGGACGTCGCCAACTTTTAATGAATCTGAATCAGAAGTTAATTCCTTTACTGGTACGACACCTTCAACCCCAGTGTCGCCGATACCAACAATTGCTTGTCGGTCTTCGTCAAGGGCCAATACTTCACCCTTAACGACATCGCCAATGTTTACTTGGCCTGCGTTATTTAACGCATCTAATAATTCTTTGTTGTCTTCGCTTTCGCTCATCAAAAAATCCTCCTAGTGACAATATCTATTTAACATAATAATCGAATTACCGACGAAATACCAGTAATAAGCCTAACCTTGATGATTTAAATATTGATCAACGGTCTTTGAAATTTGTTCGACCACTTGCTTAACCGACAGTGAAGTCGTATCTAAACGTTGAGCATCCTTGGCCTGAACCAATGGTGACGTCTCCCGATGAGAATCTTTGTAATCGCGAGCCTGAATTTCCTCTTCCAATGTCTCAAGTGAAACCTCAATGCCCTTACTCTGATTTTCCAAATAACGTCGCTGTGCACGTTCCTTAACGCTGGCAACCAAGAAAATTTTTACTTGGGCATGGGGCAAGACCGTTGTGCCAATATCACGGCCATCCATTACAATACCACCTGCCGCAGCAATCTTTTGCATTTGCGCAGTTAAGGCAGCCCGCACTTGCGGTAATGCAGCTACTGTTGAGACATTATTAGTAACGTTCTCACTACGGATTGCCTTTGTGACATCCTGATCACCTGCAAAAACGAGTTGATCCGGCGAACCAGCCGCAAAATGAATCGGTGTCTTATCGACAACGGCCATTACAGCGAGTTCATCATTTAGTTGAACATTCTGTTGCAGTGCGACCCATGTAATCGCCCGATACATTGCACCTGTGTCAAGATAAACGTATCCATATTTGGCGGCCACGAGTTTAGCAACCGTACTTTTCCCAGCTGAAGCCGGGCCATCAATGGCAATCTGAATGCCATTTACAGCAGAATCATTCATGCTTGTCCTCTCCTATACACATTCTCGAACCTTATCATTATACCGAATGTTGAAACACAAAAAAATGTCTCAGTTTAGGTTATTACTAAAATGAGACATTTCTTAGTTTAATTTCATTGTTATTTAACACGCAGCTTCTGTCCTGGTGCAACTTGTGACGAACTTGAAAGTCCATTTAGTGTTAACAGTTGCTGCAAAGACAATCCGTTATTAACTGCGACACGGTACAAACCCTGACCAGCTTCGACTGTGACATATTTATTGCCACTATCTGAGCTACTAGAACTACTTTGGCTTGAAGACGAACTGGTGTCATCTGAGCTAACAGTATTATCGCTGGATTGTGTCGTGGCTACAGAACTACTGTCATCTGTGACACTACTGACGGATGTTGTATCAGTCGAACTCGTGGTGTCACTAACTGAGCTCACAGAAGATGACTTGCTTGAGGCTGTCTTTTTTTTTACAGATGAACTACTCGTTTTTTTCTTAGATGAGGAGACCGACACGGCCGCGCTCTGAGGATGATTGAATGTATTCATGTGAGCCAGGTAATACCAGGTTGGTACTGCGGCTAACGCAATGATAACCAGGACAAGCAATGCTGTAATTAATGAATTATGGCTGTTACGCTTGCGGTTAGCTGTACGAGATACTTCACCGTTATCCTCCGAAAACTTTTTGTCCCAAGGCTTTTGTCCTTGAGGGTCGTTATTTTGACTCATGACGTTTCCTCCCTGTTTCCTATCACTGTCTAACATACTAGCATATTCAAACATTGGAATTAGTAAAGTTTTCGCTAAAAAGTGCCTCAAATTGCTGACGCCAGCCAGGAATTTTCATTGTCGTTTGCAATTCATGCTGATCCTGTGCCAATCCCAATTTTGACAATGAAAATTCCGTTCCAATAGGCGCACAGCAATTGTGGTCATGTGGAACTGAAGATTCATTAAAGTCAGTCAATAATTTTTTTCGCAAACAATCAGGAGATCGCGTAAAGTTAATGAATTTGCACAATGCAAGTTGCCTCTCTTGGCGAAGCGCGCTGAACCGATCTATCAGTTGTTGCTCACTAAAATGATGCTTTTTGTAATAGTCAAGTAATTGATCCATATCTGTTTGTAGCGTTGGCCGTTTGGTTTCATAAAATGTTTTGACTTGACGATCATTCGGTAGTGGGAGCGTCGCCAAATCAGCCGGTAATTGTTCGTCACCAGGCGCAATGAGACAGATTGCAATACTTTGTTGCCCATCACGACCGGCTCGTCCAATTTCTTGTACGTAATCATTTAAGTTGCTTGGTAAATGATAGTGAATGACAAAACGAATGTTATCTTTATCAATGCCCATTCCAAACGCACTCGTTGCACAAACAATTTGCAATTGGTCTGCCATAAATTGTTGTTGTACCGTATATCGCGTTTGTGCATCTAAGCCGGCATGGTAGCTGGCCGCGGGATAACCAGCATCGTTTAACCGTTGCGCCCATTCATCAGCTTGTGCCTTACTTGAAAAATAAATAATTCCAGGCTTAACAATCTCTGCCATCAGGCCCATAAGTTCGGTAGCCTTCTCCTTTCGCGAAGTAACTGAACGCATCACTAGAAAAATGTTGGGACGATTTACCGACTGTCTGATGACTTGAACGTTCTGTTGATCATCGGTAACCGTATTCATCGACGAATTTCTTTCAGCGCTTGATCTTAAATGTAACTGTGTCAAAATATCGGCTTGAACATGCGCATCAGCAGTGGCTGTCAACGCACATGTTAACGGATTGTCCAATTGACTACGAACATCGCCCAAGCTCAAATAGGCAGGTCGAAAGTCTGGCCCCCAAGTCGAGATGCAATGAGCCTCATCAATAACGAGCAGACCAATATTGCAATGCCGAACTGCCGTCATTACACCCTCATTTTGAAGCATCTCTGGTGAGATAAAAATAAATCGGTATTGTTGTAGTCTACTTAAGATGCTGTCTTTTTCCGGCTTGGTAAGCAAGGAGTTTAGTGCCACTGCCCGCCGTTCACCGCGCTGATTCAGTCGTCCCACTTGATCTTGCATCAACGATAACAGTGGCGACACAATTAAACACGGACGGTTTATCAAATAAGTTGTCAGTTCATAAATTAATGTTTTGCCACTTCCGGTCGGTAGAATGGCTAGGACATTTCGTCCTTGTTGCAAACTGTCAATGGCTTCTGCCTGTCCAGGTCGAAACTTCTTAAGGCCAAAATGAGTATGCAATACAGCTTGTCGATCACGCGCTAAATCAACGGCAGTCTCTGATAATTTTAAACGTGGATCATCTGGTCTAACATGACGTGGTAATTTGATATCATTGTCAATTTTCTGCGGTTCACGACTCATTTTTGCTTTGTCTCCCAAATTTGTGTCATTCGATACTGAAAAAACTGATCCGGCGTGGCATCTAATGTACCTTGCCAATTATCAATATTGGCTGGCTGTCGTTTTTCGATACTTTCACGAGTAGCCTCGTCAACGCATTTTTCATATGGAAATTGATCCAACGGCAATAAAATCGCAGCAGTTAATAAATGTTCATTAATTGTGCTAGGTTTCAAGCCTCGTTGCTGAGCTATCGTGGCCCTTGTTGTCCCTTGCTGAACGGCGGTAAGTGTTTGCTTCACTGGTCGTGATAATGCCTGATCCATAAAAGGATTTAATAAATTACGCCAACCATGCCTATCAGCCTGGCAAAACTGTGCAAATGCAGCTAGGTTGGCTGCTTGAATTAAATCAATTTGCCATGTCGGCAAGTTCAAGGCTTGTGAAAGCTGTTGAACAGTGTACCCTGGATGCTTTTCACCGGCCAATTGGCTCAAAAAAACATCTGCATTGCGCGGCGGCAGCGTCTCTAACCAGTGATTCAAGGCCTGTATTAATTCACATAAATGATTTTCATCAAATGAACTGCTTCTGAACCAGCGCCGCACTTGTACTCTTGCTCGTTCACTAACACTAACAGGAAAATAGCCCATATCGTGATGAATGGTATGCGACAGGGCCTGAATACCTAATAAAGTAGTTTCAGTCACGATTTTCACGTGCATAACACGGTACATTTGTCGTTGTTTTATGGGAAAGAGTTCTGATAGTTCATGATTTTCCAGCGCCTCATTGCTCAATAACTGGCCGTCCGACTGAACTGTCACTCGTTTTTCCCGCACTAACTTATTTACTGCTCCGTTAAACGTATCCCACTGTAACGATGGCAGTACACTCAGCCATGACAACAAATCATAGCGAAGCGCCCAATAGAGCACTGACACCGTTCGTTTGCCGGTCAAACAATTAAAAATAACTTTGGGGCGTCGTGGTTGCGAAGCCGATAATAAACGGATTAAAAGTTCTGGATTCACGCCAACCCCTCCTACAATGTTGTGATGTCAGTTTAACACAAGACCGCCCACTACTAGTGACAGAAAAAAGCAACCAAGCTAAAATGGTTGCTTTTACATTTATTCATTTCATTATTTATTATTAATGGCACGTCGTTGTCTGCTTAACCATGGCGCCATCCGCCAATAAACAATCCAAAACGCAATACCAATAATGACGCCCTTAATTAGATTGAATGGCACCACCACGGTCCAGATCAATGCTGGAATGTTTGTCGATTGCGGTAGGCCACCAACCTTCATGTATAGCGGAAACATTAAAAACGCGTTGAGCAATGCCATAATAATTGTCAGTAGCACTGTACTCAGTGAAATACCAACTGACAATTTAAAGCCGGTCTTCCGGTCTGACCGTGTTAACAGCCAATAAATCGGAATCACGTACGCCATATTAGCTACAAAGGCAATCGTATCACCAATTAAGCTAAAAGGATTGATGCCCTTTAGTAATAAATGCAAGACCACAGCGATTAGCGCAATCAATGCACCATCGCCCAACCCATAAATTACTGTTCCCAGCAAAATAATTAGCAAACTGAGATCCAGCTTCATAAATGTTGCTCCCGGTAAAATCGGAAACTCTAAAAACATGATGACCGCTGCAACTGCGCCTAACACGGCTACGCTGATCATCCGACGTAATGCTGTACTGCCCATCTGAAACTCCTCCTTAAACACCCTCGATGAAACTGTCACAGTTTTTCACCTTAAGTGCCATTTTAGATGGGTCATCTTCTTTGGCATGGCAATAAAAAAGCCTCATCATATTCCTTCAAGGGAACACGATCAGACATATTGAATCCATCAAAATAAGACTCATAATTGCCAATCTTCTTTATACCAGACTTTACTGTCGGCCTTGGAATTTCACCAAGATCAATCCCCATCAGATGGAGAGTTGCGGGCTATCACCGCCGGTCGGGAATTTCACCCTGCCCTGAAGACGAACCAAGTATTCTATTGTAATTGCTTACAAATGAAGTTTAACACATAACCAAAAATGGTCAACATAATCTTCCTTATGGTAGACAATCATGTGACAAAAGATTAGCGACGAAAACCTTTTTTGTTTGAAATCGATTCACGTAATGCCTCGAGTTCGACAGATTTCAGTTCACGGTAATCACCAGAAGTCAGGCCATCAAGAGTCAGAGGACCATAACTATCGCGTCGCAACTTTTCTACTGGAAAGCCAACCGCGGTCAGCATATTTTTAACTTGATGATTATGTCCCTCATGGATTGTTAATTGAACAATGGCCGTGTTTTTACGGTGATCAACACTAATCAGTTTGCTTTTAGCTGGCGATGTCTTATGCCCATCAACAACAAGACCATGGCGCAGTTTCTCCAAAGCGTCGTTTGTCGGCACACCCTTTACTTTAGCCACATACGTTTTATCAACCTTAAACTTAGGGTGCATTAACTGATTAGCCAGTTCACCGTCATTGGTCATTAACAGCAATCCGGACGTATCGTAGTCCAAACGGCCAACCGGATAAATCCGCTCATCAATATCGTCCAGTAAATCAACTACTGTTCGACGTCCCTTATCATCGTGGGCAGTAGATACAACACTGCGCGGTTTGTACAACAAATAGTACACAAACTGTTCTTGCTGAATCGCAACACCATCTACTTGAATGGCATCATCCGCAGTCACCTTTGTGCCTAGTTCCCGAATGACCGTCCCATTAACTTGGACATGTCCTGTCGAAATTAGCGTTTCAGACTTACGCCGCGATGCAACGCCGGCCCGAGCCATAAGTTTTTGTAATCTTTCTGCCATTATTAATCCTCATGTTTTTCTTTGTCTTCTGTTGTACCAGCCAATTGATCTTGAAAAGCCGCCAGGAACAAATCACCTGTTTCTGCCTGAGCCTCGTCTAACGTTTCTGCTTGCGGTAACGGTGGCAATTGACTAATGTCATTTAGACCAAAATAGTCTAAAAAATAATTCGTTGTTCGATATAAAATTGGTCGACCTGGCTCATCTTTGCGCCCGTGGGCTTCCACAAGATTGCGAAGCACTAATTTTTGCAGCGTCGCTGTACTGGACACACCACGAATCTCATCAATATCGATTCGCGTTACTGGCTGACGATAAGCAGTGATGGCAAGAACTTCCAATGAGGCTTGCGATAAATTAGTCGCTAGCGGTGCCTCAAAATAACGTTTAATTACACCCGCTAATTCCTTCTTCGTAGCCAGTCGGTAGATACCATCGTTGTCTAGCAAACAGAGTGGATCATCCACACTTTCTTCATGACGTTTGGCAATCTGATCCAATATCGTGTTGATTGCCGCGCGCATAAATCCTGTTGCATGGGACATTTCTGCAACTGAAATGCCTTCGTCACCGGCAATAAACAGAAGTCCTTCAATTTGTTCGATATTTGTCATGACTCTTTTTCATCCTCAAATGGCGTTAATACTTCTTTATCTAGATCATCCTTGCTCCGTTCACCGGCAAAAACCTGAATCGGACCATTAACAACACTTTGGTCGAACCGGACAGCATTCATTTTTGCTAGTTCCAACATGGCCAAAAAGGTTGTCACAAGTTCATCAGTTTGCGGTTGTTCAGAAAACAAGTCCTCAAAAGCGGTCGGCCGCTTACGATCTAATTTATTTAACATCACCCGCATCTGTTCGCGAATAGTAAATTGGTCGCCAGACACCGTTCGAGAAACAGGTTTGGCAATTTGTCGTTGTGCCAACATATGCTTAAAAGCAGCCTGCAAATCAGCCACCGTAATACCTGGAACCAAAGAACCCAATTGGACATGCGCTGGCACACCGCTCGCAGCGCGAGTAAATTGTTGTTTACGATCTTGTTCTTTGTCACGCAATTCATCAGCTGCCTGTTGATAACGACGATACTCCAGCAATTGCGTGACTAATTCCGACCGCGGATCCGAATCGTCGGTAGCATCCTCATCTTCGTCAGCCGCCCGAGGCAATAGCATTCTACTTTTAATCGTCATGAGCGTCGCCGCCATGACAAAGTATTCGCCTGCTACATCCAACTTCATATTTTGCATCTGATGCAAATGTTTTAAATATTGCGAAGTAATCGCTGAAATTTGAATGTCATAAATATCCATCTCTGAGCTGCGAATCAGGTGCAATAATAAATCTAACGGTCCTTCAAAGTCAGCAATTTTAATCGTCGGCTGGTTTGCTAGTGCTAAATTGACTTGTGCCTCCCGATCATGAGCACGTTGACCAGGCCATGTCTTACGAGTGTCTGTCGCATTAATGCCCATCAATATTCCTCCACCGCATAATCATTGGCGTAGTGGCAATAGTACCCATCACCCGCTTTTCAGGGAATAATTCTGCTACGGCATCTAAAATAGCCTTTCTCGTACTATCATTACGTTCTTGAGGTGAAAGAACAAGTAATCGGATAAGCACAAACTGATCTTCTAATTCAAAGCCCACGACACCAGTAAATTGATTATGATTGTTTCGCCATAGGTACATTTGTCGACCACTGCCGTCAGTATACCAATCCATCTCTGCTTTTAGATGCTTCATATTGTGAAAGTCAGGCAAGAAAGACAGTAAGCCCATGGTTGTTTTTTCATAATCATCACGGTATTTAACTAGCATTGACTTCGTCTCCTTTCCAACATTCCTTTATTCTGCTATCAACTGACTTATGCTCGCGGATGGGCCTTTTTATAAACTTCTGTTAATCGTTGCTTAGAAATATGAGTGTAAATCTGCGTTGTTGAAATATCCGCATGGCCCAGCAGTTCCTGAACCACCCTTAAATCAGCGCCATTTTCCAAAATATGTGTAGCAAACGAATGGCGCAACGTATGCGGTGTCACATCTTTCTTGATTCCAGCGCTTTTAACCATCGCTTTTAGGTTTTTCCATACGCCTTGACGCGTAAGTTGTCGACCGTGAGCATTAACAAAAATCGCTGTTGTTGGTTGCCCATGGACCAATTGTGGGCGCACGGTGTTCATATACGATGTTAGCCACTCTGTCGCAAGATCACCAATTGGAATGATACGTTCCTTATCGCCCTTACCAACAGTTTGAATGAAGCCGAGATCTAAATGTAAATTGTTTCCAGTCAAATTAACCACTTCACTGACTCGCATGCCAGTTGCGTACATGACTTCGAGTAAGGTACGATCACGAATCCCCAGTGGTTTGCTGACATCTGGAACAGCTAATAATCGGTCGACTTCCTCAACCGTCAAAACTTGTGGTAAATGTCGAGCGCGTTTTGGTGAATCAATTTTCAACATTGGATTTTCGTCAACGTACCCGTCCCTCGTCAAAAACAAAAAGTATTTCCGTAGGCTTGAAACACTGTGGATGACCGTGTTACGGGCTTTGTGCGCTTGATCTTCAATTTGCAGGTAATTCAGGATCACGTAACGATCCACCTGTTTAAGGCTAGTAAGTCCTTGCCCCGCAATAAACTGGCTAAATGCCTGAATATCCTGTTTGTAACTGATGATGCTATTCTTGGACAAACCACGCTCGACCTTAATATACGTCAAATAGTCGTCCATCGGATCCACAATCGAAGTTGGAATCTTATTTTCATTGTTCATTTGCTGCTTTAACACCGGTCTCCGTTAACGTAATGCCATCTGCACTCTGTTCAATGTAACGGGCTTTGAGTAAATGACCCACTGCTCGCTTAAACTGCCCCTTACTAATCCCGAAATACGCCTTGATGGCATCAGGATTACTTTTATCTGTAAACGGCAACGTATGACTCGCTTCATGTCCAAGCGTTGCCAACAGCTGCGCAGCATCTTCACTAATTGCCTGATAAGCTCGCGGCTTTAATGAAATGTTCAGTCCACCATCAGGACGCACACCAATAACACGGCCATGTACTTGTTCCCCTAGTCGTGGTTCATGATCACGCTCAGAAGGATGAACAAACCCAAGATAATAATCGTCAGTTATAACTAAAGTCCCAGCTAGTTTTAATCGGTATACTGTTGCTGTTAAATCATGATTTCTGTCTGCAGTTGTCGCCCGGCGACTGATAGCAGTAAAAATTTCAGAATCAGCTAAATGCGCCCACAAACGGTTTTTCGCATCGACAACAAGGCTAACCATCAAACGATCACCTTTTTGAGGCATCAATCCGTCAATCGTTGGTAATTCGTCCACCGAAACGACAAAATCTTTGTTGGGCAATCCAACATCCACAAACACGCCCAGGCCGTGTGCGGACCGAACAACTGTCCCAAACGCATAGTGCCCAACCTGGGACTTTGGAATCGTCGTTGAGATCTGATAATCATGATCTTCATTTTCGTAAGCAAATCCAGTAACCTGAGCACCTATTCCCAGCTTATGGTCTGCTTCTTTTTTATCAAATTGAAACGAAAATCCCTCACATTGAACAATGTAATAATCTTCGTTTTGATCAGTGACCTTTGTTTCAATCACACGGCCTAATAAATCGTGCATAGCTGCCTCCAAATCAGTAATTTCATTTTGTCTATTATAGCAGAAAGCTTGATTGCAAGCGACATCCGCCTATAAAGACCCGTCAATTTAAGAAAGAAAAAGGCCGCCGACAAACGTCAGCAGCCTTAAACGAATACTTTTTAAAATTAGTCGATCCGCATAACACGCATGATGTTAGTTGTACCCTTTGTACCAACTGGTACACCGGCAGTAACTAAAATCGTGTCACCCTTTTCAGCTAAGCCTTCTTCAACAACACGTTTCTTAGCTAATGCGAACATGTCATCAGTGCTTGCTGGGGCAGTGTCGATAACTGGGTAAACACCCCAGTTGATCATCAAACCGCGTTGAGTGCGTTCGTCAAACGTAACGGCAAGAATGTCGGCGTTTGGACGGTACTTACTGATCATCCGTGCAGTGTGACCTGAAGCAGTAGCAGCAACGATTGTCTTAACGTGCAAGTTACTTGCAGTACGGGCAACAGCAGCAGCAACGGCTTCTGTAACATCTGAAGTATCGAAATTGTGAACAGCGTGTCCATCAACACTCAAGTCATTTTCAGCCTTGATGTCGATCCGGTTCATCGTTGCAACAGATTCTACTGGGTAGTCACCGTTAGCAGATTCACCAGATAACATGGTTGCGTCAGTGCCATCAAATACGGCGTTAGCAACGTCAGATGCTTCAGCACGTGTAGGACGTGGGTTTTCTTGCATTGAGTCCAACATTTGGGTAGCAGTGATAACTGGCTTGCCCAATTCGTTACAACGACGGATCAATTCCTTCTGTACCAATGGCACATTTTCGGCAGGAATTTCAACACCCATGTCACCACGGGCAACCATCAAACCATCTGAAACTTCAAGAATTTCGTCGAAGTTGTCGATACCTTCTTGAGATTCAATCTTAGGGAAGATTTGAACATGTTGCATGTTCTTTTCTTCAAGCAGAGCACGAATGTCCAAAACATCTTGCGCTTTACGTACGAATGAAGCGGCGATGAAGTTGATTTCATGATCCAAACCAAAACGAATGTCTGATGAATCCTTTTCAGTGATCCCAGGCAAGTTGATGGAAACACCAGGTGCGTTAACACCTTTACGAGAACCAAGCATCCCATTGTTTTGAACAGTGGTTACTAATTCCTTGTTAGCATCGTCTTTTTCGTCAATCTTCATGTCGATCAAACCATCGTCAAACAGAACGTGACCACCAACATGAACATCATCGTATAAGCCAGGGTAGGTAACGGCAATCTTGTCGTGTGTACCTTCAATGGAGTCGTCCATTGAGATGCGAACCTTGTCACCAGTCTTGTATTCGATCTTGCCATCTTTTTGAACCGTTGTCCGGATTTCAGCACCCTTAGTATCAAGCATGATACCAACAGTCTTGCCAGTAATCTTTTCAGCTTCATGGACGTTGTTTAAACGACCAAGGTGTTCTTCATGATCTCCGTGAGAAAAGTTAAAACGGAAAACGTTGGCGCCTGCTTCAATCAGCTTAACGATCGTATCAACGTCTGAGCTGGCTGGTCCAAGCGTGCTAACGATTTTAGTTTTTTTCATAACAAAAATCTCTCCCTTTGAGTTTGTGCCACAGAGTGGCTTTTTTGAGAACGTTATTGTTCCCTTAAATACGATATTAGTTTAACACTTTTAAAATGTCGTTGTCGCCCTTTTCATGAGTTTTCATAAATATTCATGAAAACCCACACCGGTTTTTCATTTTGTTGAAGACAGTTTAAACGTTTATGTCTGATTTCGTCGAAAAACAACATTACCTTCACCAAAAATGCCAATCAATTGATTGCGAACCTGTGCCGTGGCCGCCAAATTAAATGCGGAAGCCAACTTAACCGTCCGGTTATCAACTTGATTATGCAAAATTACTGGGTTATTCCCGCGGAGACTGCCCATTTGCTGTCGAAAGGCATTCTCCGCACCACCAGTGATGTTTGCTTCGGTCAGTTGTAAATACCAAGTGCCGATTGGCGTGGCTGGCTCTGACACATGCGGTCTTGTTGTCGCTTGAGCAGGCTTATTCGACTGCGTATTGGATCCACCATTCAGTTGCGTATTTTGACGCGATTGCTGATGCACACCTTGTTCCTGAACTGTTTTGGCCAATTGAAGTCGATCTGCCACGATTTCCAGCTGGCGACCCGTATCAATTTTACCGGTAACAACGACGACCTGTTCTGGCGCCAACCATTCGCTAACTTCTTTATAAAGTCGTGGAAAGACAGTAATCGACAATTCACCAGATGGATCGTTTCCGCTGACAAATGCCATTCGGTCACCCTTTTTAGTTCTTATTTCACGGATCCGACTAGTGTATAGAATAACGGTTGCCACTTGCCCGACCGCTACATCGACAATTGGCGTTGCATTCAGTTGCTGGCTGAGCCCTGTATATTGTTCTACCGGGTGTCCTGATACATAAGCACCAAGTACTTCGGCCTCATGACTTAATTTTTCCTTCAAAGATAAATCATGGCGATGCTCAACCTTGGGTTTAAGCCCCAAGTTTGATTCAAATAGATCGATGCTGACCTGAGCACCGGAAATCACACGTGGCAACAGATCCAACAATTCAGCTCGGTTTAAGCCAAAACTGTCAAAACTGCCAGCATAGATCATGGCTGTTAAAACGTCCGTTTTCCGAAACTGTGGTTCAATCGCGTTGACAAATGTTTCTAAGTCTTTAAATGCACCATTTTTTTGCCGCAAAGCCAAGATATTGGCAACAAAGTCTCGACGCACACCTTTAATGTCACTAAGTCCAAACACAATTTGTCCGTTTACCAGTGAGAATCCCGCCTGACTAACGTTAACGTTGGGCGCCGCTACATTAACACCATGCTGTTTTGCCTCTAACAAATATAATTTCGTTTTTGTTGGATTGCCCAGCACAGAATTAAGTAGTGCTGTAAAAAAGGCACCCGGATGATGCACCTTTAGATAAGCTAGTTCAAACGCCATTTTACTGTAAGCAACAGCATGTGATCGGTTAAAACCATAAGATGCAAAGTTTTCAATATAGTCATATACCTGAACAGCGACCGCTTGCGTAAAATTCTTAGCCACTGCCCCCTCAATAAACTCAGTACGTAATGCATCGATTTTATGATGATCTTTTTTACTCATGGCACGGCGAAGAATATCGGCCTTACCTAATGAGAAACCGCCCATAACTGAGGCGACTCGCATAACCTGCTCTTGATAAACAATGATGCCAAATGTCGGTCCCAAAATTGGCTCTAATGCTTGTGCCGGATACGTGACTGGCTCCTTGCCCTTTTTGCGGGCAATGAAGTGATCGATGTTTTCCATCGGTCCTGGTCGATAAAGTGCATTAACCGCAACTACCAATTCAAAGGTTTCTGGATGTAATTGACGCAAAACATTTTTAATGCCGCTCGATTCAAATTGAAATACGCCATTGGTATCACCTTTTTGAAACAAGGCCAATGTTTCACTGTCATTTAACGGAATATCATTAACTTGAAGCTTCTTGCCATTTGTCGTTTCGATCTCTGCTAATGTATTCGCTAAAATGGTTAAATTGCGGAGTCCAAGAAAATCCATCTTAAGCAGCCCTAGCGCTTCAACGGTGTTTTTAGGAAATTGGGCCACGAGCAGACCTTCGGATCCCGATTGAACCGGGACAATATCTGTTAATGGCTGATCACTTAAGACAACACCGGCAGCATGCGTTGATGTATGTCGCGGCAACCCTTCCAACGCCATGGCTGTTTCAAACAGTAAAGAGTTGACGCCACTGTCCGCAATTAGATTGCGCAGGGGTTGTGAATCACGCTGGGCACTAGCCAACGTCACACCTAATCCACCAGGAATCGTCCGGCTCCATTCAGCCATTTGAAACGTGGACAAACCAAATACACGGCCAACGTCACGAATGACCTGCTTAGCGCCGAGGGTTCCAAACGTAATGATCTGGCCAACTTTATCAGCGCCATATCGATCGCGCACATACAATAACAGTTCATCACGTTTGTCGTCTGGAATGTCCAAATCAATATCGGGCATTTGGGCCCGTTGATCATTTAAAAATCGTTCAAACAGTAAGTCGTATGTTAACGGGTCAACTTCGGTAATAGCGAGTACATAAGCAACCAGGGATCCAGCCGCCGAGCCACGTCCTGGACCGGTAGTAATGTGATGTTCATGAGCATAGTTCATCACGTCCCAAACAATCAGGAAATAATCGTCAAAGCCTAATTGATGAATAACAGTTAACTCATGAGTCAATCGTTGTTGATACCGCTCCGCCAGGGGATTGCCTTCGCCTAAACGTTTGGTCAAGCCTGCGGCACACAATTGTCGCAAATAATCTGCCGCCGGTTCATGACTGGGCGTCTTGAAATGTGGTAATTGTGGGGCTTGAAACGTAAAGTCAACCGTTGCGATGTTAGCAATGTGACTCGTTTCTCGGACGGCCTCATCCAGACCCAATTCATGATAGTGATTAGCCAGCGGAACAGCCTCACGAAGATACCATGGGCCTGTCTGTTGACTTACAGCTCCTAAATTAGTAATTTGTTCGCCACTACTAATCGACGTCATCACACTAGTCTTAAAACTATCATCGGGGTTCAAATAGCGAACGTCGTTGACGGCCACCAATCGACAATGGTTCTGATCTGCAAATTGTTGAAGCGTGTCGATCGTCGCTCTTGATTGTTGATCACTCACACCAAGGTATACCGTGTCATTGGCAATCTTTTGCAACCGCGTCATTTGTTGAGCCGCTGCGTTTTGTTGTCCCGTACTGGCTAGTCGGCCAATTTCACTTTGTAATCCATTAACGATGACCAAATCCGACAACCAATCACTTATATCAACAACTTTTAATGGATCGCGTTCTTCGCGGGTCATCTTTGCTGACGAAATTTGAATTAGATTTTGATAGCCATGCTCATTTTTAGCAATCAAAGTTAGCGGGAATGTTGGCAGATCATTATGTTTTGTCGATGGCATCGCCTGGTCATTGTCCATTGGCTCAGTTACCTCACTGGCTAGTTCGATGGTCAGACCGATTAATGGTTTGATGCCAGCTTGTCGGGCAGCATTAAAAAAGTCAACAACGCCATACAACACATTAATATCAGTCAGTGCAACCGCCTGATACCCTCGCTGCTTTGCAGTTTGCACGAGCTCTGTGACTCTTGTTGGGCTTTGCAATAGACTATAACTACTGATAACAGATAATGGTACGAGACCATTTATTTCGCCAGATGACGGTACCGTTGCTGCATCAATTTCAGTCTCAGAAGACACAAGCATCCCCCTTTCATTGAATAATCGATAAGATTACATATTCAAACGTTTGTTCGTCTTTCATATTATAACAAAACCAGCCAAAATTATCCGTATTCGCGAATGAAAGTTTATTGAAATCAGTAGTCAGAGTGTTAAACTACTATTGATACGAAAGGTGGTCACAATATGCGTTACTTAACTGTAATCTTTTGGGGCTTCATCTGGGGCGAGGTCATTGGCTATATTGGTGGGCAACTAGAATTGTTGCAATATAGCGCTTTTGAAATTGGCATCGTTGCCGCCGTCGTCTGCCTTGTGACTTCAGTCGCAACACACATGATGGCCGACAAACCAGCGGCTAATGCTGATGAAGCAAGTCAATCATAATTGTTGTCGCGGATTGCTAACTAGCATTGCTCACGACAGATAATAAAAAACGATCCTAACAGATGTTTCTGTTAAGGTCGTTTTTATTTTGCGTTGTAAACAGTGATTACCACTTCTTAAGCTTGCCGATTGAGTTCCGTAATCTTCAAGATCACATCAACAGCACGTTCCATAGTCTGAAGCGAAACATATTCATAACGGCTGTGCATGTTCTCACCGCCGGCAAACAGGTTCGGCGTTGGTACACCCATGAACGAAATCTTGGAACCATCCGTCCCACCGCGAACCGGATAAATGACAGGTTCGATATCTAACTCAGTCATGGCCTTTTTAGCCAATTCAACTGGGGTCATGTCCTTTTCAAGTACTTCACGCATGTTGTAATACTGGTCCGTCAATACCAACTTCACTCGTGGTTCATCTAAAGTAGCATTGAGCTTATCAGCAATATCTCGCATTTGTTGTTTACGGTCTTCAAACTTCTGACGATCGTGATCCCGAATAATGTAAGTTAACTGGGCTTGATCAACGGTCCCTGTCATTTTGTACAAGTGGAAGAAGCCTTCCCGACCCTCAGTATTTTCTGGACGGTCACTTGCAGGTAATTGATTATGGAAATCAATCCCAATTTGCAGTGCGTTTTGCATAACACCTTTAGCAGTGGCCGTGTGAACATCTTTGCCTTGAATGGTTACGACTGCCTGTGCGGCATTAAACGTCTCGTATTCCAATTCACCTAATGGACCGCCATCAACCGTGTAAGCATACTTAACGCCGAAACGCTTAGCATCAAAGTGATCCGCACCAGTACCGATTTCTTCATCTGGACCAAAACCAACATGAATTTCACCATGTTTAACGTCTGGATGATTAAGCAAGTACTCCATGGCCGTCATAATTTCAGCCACACCAGCTTTATCGTCGGCACCCAAAAGTGTTGTACCGTCAGTTGTAATTAATGTCTCACCGGTGTAATTGTGCAATGCTGGAAATTCGCTAGGTTTTAATGTCCACTGGCCATCGTCGCTAAGTTTAATGTCTGACTTACCGTCATAGTTCTTAACAATGTTGGGTGTAATGTTGTCCGCATTAAAATCCGCTGTATCAATATGCGCTAAAAAGCCAATTGGTGCTGTTTTGCCATCATCATTGGCTGGCAGAACAGCAGTTACATAACCACTGTCAGGATCAGTTTTGATATCCGATAGCCCAAGTTCAGTTAGTTCCTCAGCAATTGATTTTAAAAAGTCTGCTTCACGAGGCGAAGATGGAATGGTTGTTGAATCTGGATCTGATCGTGTATTGACCTTTACATAACCGATAAACCGCGAAAGCAAGGTTTCATATTGTGCCACAACTGTCACGCTCCTATTTTTTAAAATAAAGTTCAAACATACTCAAAACAAGTCTACCTGATTCGGCGCGCTTACACAAAAGTAAAGGGATCCGTATTAGGTTTTGATTCTAAAACATCGAGATGCCATTGATATTGTGTAGACCACTGACGGAACATAGAAGCCAACTTGGGGATGCAAACAGCTTCAATGTGGTGTCCTGGATCCACAACAGACAAACCGGATGCCAACATGTCATGCCCGGTATGGTAATAAACATCGCCCGTAACATAGACATCGGCCCCCGTTGCCTGTGCTTCACGGAAAAATTTGCCACCGTCACCACCTAAAATGGCAACTTTGCTGACTTGTTTGGTTGGCTCATGTGAAATCAACCGCAACCCACCGATTTTAAATTGTGTTTTGCAATACTCCGCGAATGCTTGCATTGACATCGGTTCTGACAGCTTACCGACCCGGCCCATGGATACTTCTTGCGCATCAGGATTGGGCAGCCAAGATTGAACATGTTCCAATTGCAGTTGGTCAGCAAGCCAGTCATTCATGCCACCTGGAGCGTTATCCAAATTGGTATGAGCAGCATACACAGTAATGTGATTAGCAACAATCTTCCCGTACATTGCCAATTGTGGGTCTGCATCAAAATCAAGATTTTTAGCCGGGCGAAACATGACTGGATGATGGGCAAAAATAAAATCAGCATGTTCGGCAATTGCTTCATCAACAACTTCTGGTCGAACATCTAAAGTTACCAAAACCTTATGAATTTCTGCCTGGCGACTGCCGATTTGAAAACCGGTCGGATCACCGGCTTCGCGATAACGAAGTGGCGCAAACTTTTCGAATTGATCAATTAAGGTTTGTGCTTGCATCTTGTAGGACCTCCTCAATTAGTTGCTGTTCACGTTGCAATTCCTGTTGTTTAGCAACGGGTACGTTTGCCGCATGATTTAGTGCTGTTAATACGTGTGCGTTCCGCTGCTGCTCATGTTGCCATTTTTCAACAAACGCGTCATTGGGATTAGCAAGTAAAAAGTGACCAAAGCGTGCATCCAGTTCACTGAGTGAAAACGGCTCCTTGACCTTATGGGCCACCATAATTTCATAAATGTGCCCATCATCTTTTAAAATCTGCTCAGCCGTGATTTGATAAGCATGAGTAGCCAGCCATTTACGTAAATGATATTCACCGACGTTTGGTTGTAACACAAGTAATTCATTGCCAGTCAATTGTTGCCAACCACGTTCCAGAATGTCACTGATCAATGTGCCACCCATTCCTGCAATAACAATGGTATCAATGTTATCGTCAGGTTTAAGCACTGTTACCCCGTCTCCCAGACGGGCATCAATACACTCGGTTAAATTCTGGTTGGCAATCTCCGCTTTAGCATTTTCAAACGGTCCATCAACAACCTCTCCGGCCACCGCATACGAAATTCGTTGGCGTTTAGCCAAATAAACTGGTAAATAAGCATGATCCGAGCCGATATCCGCCATGCGTGAATTGGCAGGCACATATGCTGCCACAGCAGCTAATCGTTTTGATAAGTGATCCGCGTCCATGTATCCTCCTCTTGTGCACCGATTACTAGAACAAAAAGCAACTTGCGACATAACAATCATCGCCGGTACACTCTCCATCTTTATTAACAGTATACCAATCACATCGCGCCAGTTGCAGAATTTTTACAGAACTTTGTCGTCAAATGGTTTACTAGCTCTTTTTTCAAACGTCGCTATAAAAAAAGCATCCATCATCAATTCAAGAATTGACCATGAATGCCATATAAAGCTAATTAAATTCTAGTTATTTCAAACGGACACACTACAATCAGCAAGCCCTAGAGACTCCTCGGCTATTCCAAGAAATCTTTCAATTGTTTGGAACGACTTGGGTGGCGTAACTTACGTAATGCTTTTGCTTCAATTTGACGAATTCGTTCACGCGTAACGCCAAAGACCTTACCAACTTCTTCCAAAGTCCGGGTCCGGCCATCGTCCAAACCGAAACGTAAACGAAGCACATTTTCCTCACGGTCAGTTAACGTATCCAAAACGCTCTCCAACTGTTCCTTCAGCAGTTCATAAGCTGCGTGGTCAGCTGGCGAAGTTGCATCCTGGTCTTCAATGAAGTCACCTAAATGAGAGTCATCCTCTTCACCAATTGGTGTTTCCAAAGAAACTGGTTCTTGCGCAATCTTCAAGATTTCACGAACTTTTTCCGTCGGCATGTCCATTTCAGCACCAATTTCTTCAGGAATTGGTTCACGACCTAAATCTTGAAGTAATTGACGTTGAATCCGAATCAATTTGTTGATTGTTTCAACCATGTGAACGGGAATCCGAATTGTCCGTGCCTGGTCAGCAATCGCACGGGTAATAGCCTGACGAATCCACCAAGTGGCATACGTTGAAAACTTAAATCCCTTGCGGTAATCAAACTTTTCAACGGCTTTCATCAGTCCCATGTTACCTTCTTGAATTAAATCAAGGAACTGCATCCCACGACCAACATATCGTTTAGCAATTGATACGACCAACCGTAAGTTAGCTTCAGCCAATTCTTGTTTGGCTGATTCGTCACCTTGTTCAATTCGCAAAGCCAAAGCAACTTCTTCATCGGCAGATAATAGAGAAACACGGCCAATTTCCTTCAGGTACATTCGAACCGGATCATTGATTTTAACTCCGGATGGTGCAGCATCACTAGCCTTTAATTCCTTGGTTGTAACACTGCTCTTTTTGTTCTTTAAGGCGTGCTCAGAGGGGTCACCATTTTCATCGACGATACTGATACCAGCATCCTCAACTTTTTGCATTAAATCATCAATTTTGTCGGCGTCCAACGCAAATGGCTTAACCAGTTCCGTTTGTAATTCATCATAACGGACTTCTTTAGCCTTCTTACGGTTCTTAATTAGTGCGTTAACTGCTGTTTTGAACTTCTTTTCATCAAAATCTTTTGTAGATGTTGTTTTCTTTTCAGACATGCAAGGTCCCCCTTAGTATTCACAATCCGACAAATAAATAAGTTTACACCGATTAATAGAATTATCAAGCATTTTTCATCGCCTGCTTTTGCTTGTACAAATTAACTAATTCCAAGGTTAGTTGATTTTGAAGGTCATGATTATTCAATCGTTTGGCCTCAATCATGGCAATGTTCTTCTGACGAATCTGCTCCTCAATGGGCGCTTGATTCATGATGATGTGCATGCAATCATTCACATCGGTCATATCATCCCGGTCAACACTGGGCTGTTCTGTGATATCAATCAATGTATGTTGTAACTCATCATCGTTGACATAATCCAAGAATGCCGCAATTTGAACATCGGCATGCGTTTGTTTGAATCCCTGAGCCATTAAAAACAATGTCTGATACTGGTCATGGACAAAATGAAAATCCTGATTAGCCGTGACATGTAACCAAACGCTCTGATCAATCAGCATACGATGCAATAACAATCGTTCCGCGCGTTCAATGCGATCTAGGTGTGCCGGCTCACGGACTAGTTGTTTCACTGGTGTCGGCGCACTCTGAACCGGTGTGCCTAGCTGTTCACCAGGAACAACAGTTGGCGTCTGCGTCTGACGAATGTCAGCCAGTTGCTCTTTTAAACTAGCCTTATCAACACCAAAGCGATCCACCAGTTGATTCAGATATAAATCCTGTTCAACTGGCGAGTGGACACCAGCAACAATCTTTAACACTTCATTCAAGTAAGTCAACTGATCACTTTGATTATCAAGATTCCGGCCACGGGCTAAATAACGTAGCGCAAATCCCACGGGCGTCTCCTTGGCACCTTCATACACCCCTCGGAAGTGTTCAGCGTCATACTTTCGCAAGTATTCATCTGGATCCAGACCTTCAGGCATCTGCACGACGCCTAAATCCATATTGCTTTGACCACTAATTAGTGACAGCGCCCGGTGAGTTGCGTTTTGACCCGCATCATCACCGTCATATGACACATACAACGTATTAGTCACACGTTGCAAAATACCAATCTGATCAGTGGTTAAACTTGTTCCCATGGAAGCAATACCGTTCTTTACTCCGGCAGAATAAGCTGCAATAACATCCATAAAACCTTCAAACAAAATTACAGCATCCGCCTTACGAATCTCACGACGAGCTAGGTCAAAATTAAACAGCGTATCACTTTTATGGAAGATCTTCGTTTCTGGACTATTCAAATATTTCGGCGCATCTGGATCCTTATGCAACAAACGACCGGAAAAAGCAATCACCTTGCCACTAGCATTACGGATCGTAAACATCACTCGGTTACTAAAACGATCACGCAACTGCCCGTCTTGGTTCTCAATGAACAATCCGGAACTACGCAATGTTTGATAATCAACGTTTCGCTCTTCAAAGAAGGGTTTTAATAGTCCTTCAGCAGGTGCGAAGCCAATGTCAAACGTGTTAATCGTATCATCGTCCAGTCCACGTTTATGCAAATAATCCAGCGCCTCTTCACCAACCTGTGTGTTCATTAACACATGGTGATAAAGCCTAGCAGCATCCTCGTATAAACCAATTAACTGGCCAAACTCAGAGTTAACTGGGCTGCTTTCAGTCTGCTTATACTCGTCAGCAATGGTGATGTTGGCGTCATCAGCTACTTGAATGACTGCTTCTGGAAAACTGATGTTATTCAGTTCCATTAAGAACTTAAACACGTTACCGCCACGGCCACAACTAAAGCAGTGGAAAATTTGTTTTTCTTCGTTAACTGAAAATGACGGTGTCTTTTCTTCATGAAACGGACACAAGCCAAACAAATTTTTACCGGATTTCTTTAACTGTACATACTGACCTACTACGTCCGCAATATTCACTGAACTACGAACGTTTTCGATGACATCCTCTGGAATTCTCATTGCCACAACATCACCTCCAGTGCTGAAGCCTGGCCTATTGAGCGTAAAAAGACGCACCTTCCGACATCGTGAACGTTAAGTTTCGCGAGACAAAAAATGCGACTAAAATTGAGCCCAATTACACACAATGAGTATTATACACGCTTTGCCAGCAATGTACAGTATTTGAATTCGTGTATTTTAGTGCCCGGTTATTAAATTATTTTGTCAAGCGCGCCTCGATGAATTCTTTGAGAACAACCGCATTATTATGCTCCTCATCCTTAGCACCAAACAATAGCGTCACGTTGCCCGCTGATAAACCTGACCGAATCTTTTCAATAAAGGCCTTCGTCATCTTATTAGCCGCCAGTTCTTGTTCATATTCATGTTTAAAAGTTGGAAACTTTTTAGGATCGTGACCAAACTGTTTGCGCAATTCCGCGGATGGCGCAATCTCCTTGTCCCAGTCGGTTAATGCCGCCCGTTCCTTACTGATGCCACGCGCCCACAAACGGTCGACAAAGATTCGTTGCCCATCGCTGGCAGCTGGTGCTTCGTAAATTCGTTTCAGCTGTAATGCCATTGTTTACCACTCCCAAACCGCAATCGAACGGTTTCAAATTAAATATTTTTTCACGTTTAGTATAGCGCGAATAGCGTACTAAATAAAAATAGCAGCTGATTGACAGGACGATTTTTTGCCCGTTCAATCAACTACTATTCAAATTATCAAATGACTGTTCAGCCTCAACTTACAGACATGAATTGGCTCGACAAATGTCGTTACGTCGACCAGAGACGTCACTATCTCCGCAAAAAGTCTTAAAGCTTGCTATATAGCTAATCGGTTGAGTGCTAACAGAAACCGCTATGTGAGCTGGAGGGCGTCAACATTGATACCGAGCCGTGAAAGTGATGTTAATTCGAATGGTTCTCTCGAATTAACATCACGGACGATCGCCGAGACTCGGGGTTCACGAGGCTTGGCGGCGAGGTGAAAGACTCCGGTTTTCAGGAGGCTCGAACCGGTCCCACGGCGAGCGTAGCAATGTGGACAACCGGAAGCGTAAGGTCCCAACCACCTATTTAACGATCAATTGCTTAAGATCACCAAGGTGAATGGTAAGTTTCGTAAGCTGAGCAAGTTGATTCAAACGGTTACGCCGAATGGCTTCGTTATCATCCATAACCATATTGGCTTCAAAGTAGGCATCGATAACTGGCTGCAAGTCGGCCAATGCTTGGTAGTTTTGTTCTGGTGTCCGGTCATCGAAATGAGCCTTAACGTCATTAACACCGTCATACAGTTTTTGTTCTGCATCGTTTTCAAACAATTTAGGATCAACAGGCAGTGATGGTGCATCCAACAAATCTGCCTTCGTTAATCGAGCAACCCGCGTTAATGCTTCAATGGCATCCTTGAAGTTGCTGTCATCCACGTGCGCCACTAATGCGGCCGCATCATCCAACATGTTCACAACATCTGTAGTGTCAGCGCTCGTAACAGCATCTACAATATCATGACGAACATGCTGGCTAGCAAACCATTGACGAACCCGGTCGTTCATGAATTCCTGAATCCGTTGGCGGCTAGCAGCTAAGTTAGCTGTCAACTCTGGGTTGAATTCAACGTGCTTATTGGAAAGAGCAATTTCAAAGTCTTGCCCCATCTTCAACAATGGCAAGTGCCATTTCCGATCGCGCAGAATCCGCACGATACCAAACGCCTGACGCCGTAAAGCATACGGATCGTTAGAACCATTAGGAATCATGTCAGCTGCAAAGAACGCAGTGATACTATCGTACTTGTCCGCGATTGCCAAAGCCGCGCCAACGTTTGATTGTGGCAAGCTACCGTCGGCTGAAACAGGCATGTAGTGTTCACGAATAGCTTGTGCAACTGCCGGTTTCTCGCCGAACAATAAGGCATACTTTTCGCCCATAACACCCTGCAACTCGGCAAATTCGCCCACCATACCAGTTACCAAGTCAAACTTGTAAATTTCACTTGCACGCTGTAGATCAGCTAACTCAGTTTCGCTAAGACCAACACGTTGACCAATCAAATTGGCAATAATGCCAGTCCGTTTCATGTGTTCAGTCATGGAACCAATCTTGTCGTGGAAACTAACCGACTTCAGTTTGTTCACATAAAAGTCGATATCGTGTTTTTGATCTTCCTCATAGAAGAACATCGCATCTTCCAAACGAGCAGTTAGCACTTTTTCATTCCCAGCAATCACGTTATCCAAGTGCTGATCGTTCCCATTACGCACGGAAACAAAGTTTGGCAGCAACTTACCAGCCTCATCACGCACGTAGAAGAAACGTTGATGATCCTTCATTGAAGTAATCAAAACCTCATCGGGGATTGTGAGGTATTTAGCATCAAAGTGACCGGCAAACGCCGTTGGCCATTCAACTAGATTATTAACTTCTTCCAGTAAGTCCTCATCAATATCAATCGTCCAGTTATGTTCGGCTGCCAGCGCTTGAATTTGTTGACGGATCCTAGCTTTACGTTTGGCAGCATCCGCGATAACAAACTGACTTGTCAGGGCTTCTTCATAATCTGCCGGATGCTTAATTTCCACCTCGTGCCCAAGGAAACGATGACCTTGACTAGTTCGGCCTGTGCTGATGTCGAGAATACTGAATGGCAAAACCTCATCGTCCAACAATGCAATCAACCAACGAATTGGGCGAATGTATTGAAACTTGTAGCTCCCCCACTTCATCATGGTTGGGAACGTCATCGCCATGATGACATCCCTCATGCCCGTCAAAACCTCACTCACGGGCTGCCCAGTTTCGTGCTTTTGAACGTAAACGTACTGTTCACCCTTTAATTCTTTAAAAATGATGTCATCAACACTGGCACCTTGTCCACGAGCAAAACCTTGAGCCGCTTTTGTCCAGTTGCCGTCTTTATCCTGCGCAATCCGTTTAGCGGGGCCCTTAACTTCTTCTTCAACATCTGGTTGCTTATCAGCCAGACCAGAAATCAGTAACGCTAACCGCCGTGGTGTGGAGAATGGTTTGATGCTGTCAAACGTAATCCGTTGTTCGGCCAAATAGTTTTTTGTGCGTTCAACCAATTGATCAATACTTGGTGTCACCACGTGAGCAGGAATTTCCTCCAACCCAATTTCAAGTAAAAATTGATGTGCCATTATTTGGCCTCCTTTGCGTTCTTCTTAGCTGCCCGAGCAGCTTTCTTTTCTTCCTTTTTCCGCCAATCGGCAAGGACAGCCTCACGCTCTTTGTCGTCTTTGATCAATGGAAAACCACGTTTGGCACGTGCATTGATAAAGGCTACGGCAACACTGTGAGCAATCTTCCGAATACGACTTAGATAGCCTGCCCGTTCAGTTACGGAAACTGCACCGCGGGCATCAAGTAAGTTGAAGGTGTGTGAACATTTCAAAATATAATCGTACGCTGGGTGAACAAGCCCCTTACTCAGGTTAGCTTTCGCTTCACGTTCGAAATCATCAAACATATGCAAGAGCATATCTTGGTTACTTTCTTCAAAGGAATACTTACTGTGCTCGTACTCTGGTTCTTTAAAAATGTCACCATACAGTACGCCATCGCTCCATTCCAAATCGAACACGGAGTTTACGTCCTGAATATACGAAGAAAGTCGTTCCAAACCATACGTTACTTCAGCGGCTACTGGATTCATTTCCTGACCACCAACGATTTGGAAATAAGTAAACTGGGTGATCTCCATCCCGTCAAGCCAAACTTCCCAACCAACACCGGCACAACCCATGGACGGGTTTTCCCAGTTATCTTCAACAAAACGAATATCATGTTCAAGAGGATCGATGCCAAGTTCACGCAAACTGTTCAAATACAGTTCCTGCATGTTCTCGGGAGCTGGTTTCATCAATACTTGAAATTGGTGATGTTGGTATAGACGGTTAGGGTTTTCACCGTATCGACCATCTGCTGGCCGGCGACTTGGTTCCACATAAGCGGCGTTCCATGGTTCTGGTCCAATCGCCCGCAAAAATGTGTAAGGGCTCATCGTACCAGCCCCTTTTTCAGTATCGTAGGCCTGCATCAACATGCAGCCTTGCGCGGCCCAATATTGCTGCAAGGTCAAAATAATTTGTTGCACGGAAAGTTTTTCATCTTTTTTAATTTCCATGACGATCTCCCTTCAAAATAAAAACGCCCCTCCATCAGCACAAAATGTGTCGATGTAGGGACGTGAATTAATTACGCGGTTCCACCCTACTTCCCGAATTAAATCAGGCAGCTTAGTTGGTGTTAACTCCCGAAATGCCAATCTATCGCAACCATGACTGAGCTTTCACTATCCCCAGTTCGCTGACCATGACCACGATAACCCTTTTCGATCGCTGTTAACGTTTATTTACTTGTTCAACTTCATAATCATAGGCATTGTACCAGAAATTGTCAATGCTGGTCAGAATCTGTCTGTTGCTCTGACTCATCCGAGCCCATTGCCTTTTCGTCATTGACACCTTGACTCGTACTCAGATCGGATTTTTTGTCATCAGTCTTTAACGCCGCCTGGTGACGTTGTTTCAACTGTTGACCACGAGCTGCTAACTGATCTTCCCACGTCGCCATTTGGTCAATAAAACGTTTGGAACGCAAATGAATCCCAACGCTATTCTCATAAATCAAATCTAGTACTCGCCGCAATCCTCGCTTCGTTCTTGGTGACACATTAATTGTGGTGATTTTGGCCAAATCGATGACAGAAAACTGGCGTAAATAAAAGATTGTCCGTGCATCCAAATGTAGACGGTGACTATCTTGATCAAAATGATTGGCACAAATTAACCCACCAAGCTTTTCAGAATAGTCAAACGGCAAATCTGTCCTCCCACAAACGGCACATCGTTGCAATTCTGGGGCGACCCCGAAGGCCCGCAACAATTGAATTTCAATAATGTTGGTAATGATTTGCTCATCAAGCCCGTCATCAATGAGTGTCAACGCATTCTTAGTCTTCATAAACCAATCTGGCACTATTTGGCCATCCCGAAAGGCTGCATCGACCAATCCTAAAATATATGTTGCATATGCATTTTTATTGATGTCAGCGCGAATCTGTTGCAGTTGTGCCGTTTCTTTAGCTGCGTTAATAAAACTAAGTCCCTGATCGTTTACATTGCCGACATACGTTCCAACTGTAAAGGGTAAAAGAGCACTATGGAGACGCATGCCGCGGCGTTTGCCATTCTTAATAAAGAACATTTTTTTGCCATATTCGCCAGTAAAAATCTTAATCAACTGATCGCGTTCTCGATAATCATTCGCATACATCACGATGCCTTGAAACTGTGTATTCTGATAAGTTGCCACATTGCGCCTCCCAACTCCTAAATTAAATGCCAGCAGTAACGGTCATTGTCAATGCTTTTAACATATCTGACTCGAAAGTAACGAAAGTAAAAGTGAAAAATAGCACGGAATGAAACTATGACAAAATTCTGTCTGGATAATGAGTGTTAATGCAAAAGCACCTATTCCCGAGGCTGGGAATGAGGTGCCCTTGTGTCACTTACCTTTGGAACACAATCTTACTACTCAAACATGCACTAATAGTCTTGTGATTTATAACCGTATTCCCTTAGCGCGGAAGGTTTGTCCCGCCAGTGTTGAACCACCTTGACCCACAACTCCAAATAAACGCGATCGCCAAGCAGTGGCTCAATATCAGCACGCGCACGTGAACCAATTTCTTTCAACATCTTGCCGCCTTTACCAATAATAATGCCCTTTTGTGAGGTTCGATCCACAATAATCGTTGCTGCAATATGAACTAGTTCATTGGGCTGACCATCAGCTCGCTTCCCCGGACGTGACTCACGTTTCATCGATTCAACTTCAACCGCGACAGAGTGCGGCACTTCATCACGAGTTAGCTGTAACACTTTTTCACGAACAAGTTCTGCGACGACAAATCGCTCCGGATGATCCGTTATTTGATCCTCAGGATAGTATTGTGGTCCTTCTGGTAAGTCTTTGGAAAGCTGACTCAAAAATTCATCTACGTTGTTACCTTGCAAAGCGGAAATTGGATACACTTCTTTCCACTCGAGAGCATCCTTGTATTGCTCTAAAACGCTTAATAATTTATCTGGGTGAATCTGATCAATTTTGTTAATCACTAAATAAACTGGCTTATGGATGTCCTTTAATCGGTCAATAATGTAATTATCGCCCGCACCGCGTGTTTCTTGTGCATTAACCATGAATAAAACGGCGTCAACTTCGTTCAATGTCGATATGGCCGAATTGACCATAAACTCATCCAGCTTACTCGATGGCTTGAAAATTCCCGGTGTGTCAATAAAGACAATCTGTTCACTATTCGTTGTGTAAATACCCTGAATTTTGTTTCGGGTCGTCTGGGCCACATTACTCATAATCGCAACTTTTTGACCAATTACACGGTTCAAAAAAGTGGATTTGCCGACATTTGGCCGACCAACAATCGCCACAAAGCCGGAATGAAATGCTTGTTGTTCTTGCGTCATTTAGTGCTCTCCTTAACTATGATGCTATTTAGTATCATCACCATGTGTTTTAATTCAAAATCAAACTCCAAATTCTCGGGCCAAAAACTAACAATCCCGTAATCACTGCAAACAAGGCGGCAACCACCACCGCACCAGCAGCAACGTCCTTAACCTGCTTGGCTAATGGATCATACTGACCATGGGTGATTAAATCACTCAGAGACTCGGCGATAGTGTTCGCAAATTCTGCCAGAATAACGGTAAAAATGGCCAACGTAATCCATAGCCAATCCATTCGTGTAATTTGCAAAATCAAACCACACAACAGCGCCGCCAACGCAAAAATAAGGTGGTAGCGCATGTTAGGTTCATTATGAATGGTTCCAATAATACCATCCATGGCGTGATGAAACGCCTGAATAAAATGATGATTTTTCTCTGTTTGATGCTTATCTGGTGAGGCCATAATCGTCCAAGATCTTTCGTTGTAAATCAAACATCACTTTTTCATCCGCTGGTTCCATGTGATCATATCCGTTTAAATGCAGAAAGCCGTGAACCGCTAAGAAACCT
This sequence comes from Furfurilactobacillus rossiae DSM 15814, assembly GCF_000428925.1. GTDB lineage: Bacteria > Bacillota > Bacilli > Lactobacillales > Lactobacillaceae > Furfurilactobacillus > Furfurilactobacillus rossiae. The sequence goes on from NZ_AUAW01000001.1 coordinate 365,338, forward strand.
AATTCGCGATCGTAAGAGTGCCCGAGATATTCTGCTTGGTCCGCAACTTTATCAACGGAAATCATGATATCCCCAATATTCATCGGAATTTCCTGACGTAACTCATCGTCCATGACAATCTCATCTTCATCGTCCGGATCCTCTTCGATTGCGAAGCTGATCACGTCCGTTGCTTTATCGACACCACGATATTCGCGATTCAACTTCCGAATCCCCTCATTATTCATAAACGTTAAGGACATTTCCGTATTCTCTGGTAACTTAATTGTCTTTCCGGCAAATTCGAGGATTTCACGAACCATCGTTACCCGTTCTTCGGGCACGCCTTGTTCTGTTTGATCAACTATCTCAAGATCCATGTTTATTCTTCACTCCGTTAATTTGATTATCTGACCGTATCTGTGAACTGAACTAACTCTTCATTAGGTTAGTCCTGCGTAGGCTGGTTTTCATAGGCGTTAATGATGCTGGCAACGACTGGGTGGCGAACCACGTCATCCGCATTAAATGATACAAAACCAATGTGATTAATGTTTTGCAACAAATTCTGAGCGTCAACAAGACCAGAATGTTTACCCCGTGGCAGATCAATTTGGGAAATATCACCGTTCACAATCATCTTTGAACCAAATCCCAGACGGGTTAAAAACATTTTCATCTGCGCATTAGTCGTATTTTGAGCCTCATCTAAAATAACAAACGCTGAATCCAAAGTACGACCACGCATATAAGCAAGTGGCGCAATTTCAATCACTTCTCGGTCTAACAATCGCTGTGTGTGCTCTGAACCGAGAATTTGATAAAGCGCATCATAGATTGGACGTAAATACGGATCAACTTTTTCCTTTAAATCACCAGGCAGAAAGCCAAGGCTTTCACCAGCTTCAACAGCGGGCCGTGTTAGGATGATTTTTTCAACATCCCCTCGTTTCAGAGCGGCAACGGCCATTACCACTGCCAAGAAGGTTTTCCCTGTCCCAGCTGGTCCAATACCAAACGTAATGTCGTTATGGCTAATCGATTGAACGTACTGACGTTGGCCATAATTTTTGACCCGAATTGCGCGTCCATGATCATCCTTAATCAGTGTCTGTTTGTACAAGTCCTGAAAATATTCTAATGTACCACGTTCGGCCATTTTCATTGCTGACACGACATCGGTACTGTTTAACGTAATACCACTCTTAATTAACTGAACCAGATTATCAATAATTTTAATTGTGCGATCCACGGACTGCTCGTCATCCCCGGATACGGTAATTGTATCGCCAAAGGCGTGAATATTAACATTCAGACCCTCTTCCAGCAAGCGTAAATTGGCGTCATTAGCGCCAACTAGGCCGGCTTCCAAATCCGGTGTGGACAAACGGAACTGTCGTTCAAATGCAAACTGGTTTTCTGCCAAAGATGTTTCGCTCCTTTGATGTTACTCTCTTTATTTTTGATTTATGTCTAAAGACTGTGAATGGCTACTCATTACCGTATGCAGACATCTTTTAAAGCTGCTTTTTGGTCGCCTATCTCATATCTTTTTTACCCATAATTCATTCACATGAACCTTGGGCCGTCAATGTTATCGACCGTATGCCTCATTTGACTGTTAAGCAACAGACAGCAACATTGAAGTTCCTAGATTGTAATTAGCTAGCACTGTACAATCTCTATTTTATCATAATCAACCACCAGCACAAACATTCTGCGACGCTTAGAACTGGTGTCACTACAACCTTCTTTTTAACTGAACAATCCAAAAAATCCCCATTCCCAAATACGAGAATAAGGATTCCATAATCACTTGCTCCAATTAAACTTTGTTCTTTAACCCCGTTACAAACTTGATTAACTTAACAGGTTTTTAACTGCCTGGTTAACCAGCTTGCCGTCTGCCTTGCCCTTAACTTTAGGCATTACGGCACCCATTAGCTTACCAAAGTCGGCCTTGCTTGTTGCGCCAACTTGTTGTGCAGTTTCTTTAACAACATTGTTGATTTCATCTTCACTCATTTGAGCGGGCATGTATTTCTCAACAATCGCAATCTCTGCTTTGGTATCATCTGCTAAATCTTGACGATCTGCCTTTTCAAATTCGGTCAATGATTCCTTGCGCTGTTTTAGCCCACGAGAGACCACCGTAACTTCTTCGTCAGGTGTTAAATCGTGACCCAGTTCGATTTTTTCGTTCATGACACCTGTCTTCAATGAACGGATAACGTTTAATTCTAATTTGTTGCGAGCCTTCATGGCCGTCTTCAGATCTTCATTCAATTGGGATAACAAATCCATAATTTCTCATACCTCCAAATTATTCAGTCACTGAATGTAGTATACCGCTTCTTGGACAGAAAAAAACGCCAGCCTAAGCTGACGTTCACTTTCACAATTAGAAACGACTCTTCTTGTTCTTACGCTTACGCGCAGCCTCTGACTTAAGCTTACGCTTAACACTTGGCTTTTCATAGAATTCCCGTTTGCGGTATTCTTGAAGGGTCCCGTTCTTCGAAACGGTCCGTTTGAAACGCCGGAGAGCATCATCTAAGGATTCGTTCTTGCGAACAACTGTCTTTGCCATTTTGAAATCCCCTCCCTTCGAGCGTTTAGTAACGGTTTTGTACGTTCTGCACTTAACTGTCCTTAAAGAAGTATACAGAAACCTTTGACCTTCGTCAATTATTCGAGCCAATTTATTTCAGAAAAATGCGATTAATTTAAAAAATTATCATAAGGCAGGTCATTTGCAATGTCACTAACAAGATGATCATTAAACTTACCAGCTTTTAATTCAGCAATTTCGTAGCCATATGGTGCTCGTTTATCCTTTGGCTTGTTTTCAGGATCAACGGCAACATATGGCGTTTCCATAATTTTTGGCACGTTAACAAATCGTTCATCGTGAGCAATCTGATTCAAACGATCGAAACCAATCGTACCATATCCTAAGTTAGTATGGCGATCCTTGTGCGCCCCTTGAGGATTTTTCGAGTCATTTAAGTGAATAACTTTTAATCGATCTAAACCAATAATCTTATCAAAGTCGTTCATAACACCATCAAAATCACCCTTAATATCATAGCCTGCATCACTGGTGTGACAAGTGTCAAAGCAGACAGACAGCTTATCGTTTAGCGTGACGCCATCAATCATTTCAGCAATTTGATCAAACGTAATGCCAACTTCGGTGCCTTTGCCAGCCATTGTTTCAATGGCAATCTGAGCATGCTGATTAGGCGTCAGAATCTCATTTAAGCCTTTAATGATTGATTGAATGGCAGCTTGCGGGCCTGCACCTACGTGAGCACCTGGATGCAAGACAATCTGTTCTGCCCCCAGTGCGTCCGCACGTTTGACCTCTTCCCTGAGAAAATCAACGGCAAACGCAAAGCTCTCCGCTTTAAACGTATTGCCAAGATTAACAATATAGGGAGCATGGACAACAATGTGATCCAAATTGTGTGCCGTCATAAACGTGTGACCGGCTTCAATATTTAATTCCTCAATTGGCTTGCGGCGCGTGTTTTGTGGCGCCCCTGTATAAATCATAAATGTATTGGCACCATATTTTGCAGCTTCTTCAGCAGAACCCAACAACATTTTTTTACCACTCATGCTTACGTGCGACCCAACTAACATCATTTTCTCCCTTCGAACTTTAGCATCTAATTTCTACAACCTTGGCTCATAAAAATTCCCCAGAATCCTGACAATATTACTCAGTGATACAAATGAATTGGGATCCGATTCGTTAATGGCCTCCTGCAGCTCACCAACTTCATAACCAGAGATAACTGTAAATAAAATCGACTTCTTATTGTGCTTGTAAGCCCCCTCAGCACCATGCACGATAGTAATACCACGTCGAATGTGATGTTGGACCGAATCCACGACCGTTTTTGGCCGGTCCGTAATAATCATCACCTGCATCCGCTGTTGACGGGTATACACCATATCCATAACCCGCGCGTTCACGAAGATACCGATTGCTGAATAAAAAGCGTATGGCCAGCCAAACACAAATCCCGCAGCAACAATGATGAAGGCATTAAAAGTCATGTTAATAGTGCCCATCTTACGGCCCGTTGCCCGACGGATCACAATCCCTAAAATATCCAACCCACCGGTAGAGATTCCGTAACGTAATGCTAAGCCGGTACCGAAACCATTGACAGCACCACCGAAAATCGCACAAATAATCGGATCAGTTGTTAAGGTTACAGGGTGTAACACCCGAATCATCACGGTTGACATCCCGACGGCAATGATTGTAAAAATCGTAAATCGATGACTAATTTTAATCCACGCCAAAATGAACAGTGGAATATTAAGCAAAAACAGTAGTTCGCCAATGCCAAGGTCCACGCCAAGATACCGTGTTGACAACGTATGGACCAGCTGGGCCGCTCCTGTAATGCCTGAAGAATAGATATGACCGGGATTCCAAAAGAAATTTAGGGCGATTGAGACACAGATCGAATAAATAAATGCTGTTCCAACCCGACCCGTATACTGGTGTCGTTCAATTAATTGCTGCAAATCATTCATAAAATAATGTCCTTTGTCTTAATGTGCCCCAATTATAACAAACCCATCACGCTGGCGCTTTTTTTATCGCCGCTTTTTTTGGTGGAAACCGTTTCCACCGGCGTTTGATGGTATACTTAAACAATTGACTAACCCGGAGGTATTCATGAATACGCAAGCAAATCAATTTTATAAAGAACCGTGGTTCGGGATTGTGCTAACCATCATTTTCTTTCCGGCTGGAATCTACGTGATGTTCCGTTTCGGTCCCTGGCAAAAACGAACTAAAACCATTCTGGCGATTGTTTTAAGCCTCGTTTGTATCGTTGTTTGGACAATTGCTGGCATGGCGCCTGCGTCTTCAAATCCCGGTGTGGGCGAAACTTGGTTAAGTACAAGCAAGGGCAAACCAACCATTAGCGTTAGTACCAAGCTTCACTTTAATGTGGATAACAAGGGTCGCGTACAGCTAAAAGGATCAACAAATTTACCTGATCAAACAAAGTTACATGTCACCATTAGTCATGGTGACGCAATTGTGGGCGATGATGTAACGGTTAAATCCCAAGCGTGGTCAACAAATGCTTTGACTCAGAATGGTCAACCGCTCACTCCGGCTACCTACAAAGTTCATATCACATCAAAAGGCTGGTCAATACAACCCAAAACCGTAACCGCAAAAGTTGGCACGCATGGACAGCAATTACGTGGCCATGAAGTGACTAAAACTGGCAAACAACGTTCCGTTGACATCCTTAAAACAGTCAGTTATCAACCTTAATTAAAATGTCTCGTCAAAAATACCGCTCATTCTCCTACACATCATCTTTGATCTGTAGAAACGAATGAACGGTATTTATTTGTGCTTAATAAAAGCGTTTGTCAATGTGTATTGGATTGGAATAGCTTAAATGAAAACAAACTATTCGTCTTCTGAAGCGCCAGTGACATCATCAGGTTCGGAATCAGCCGCTGTTTCAGTCGATGCTGATATTGATTCAGCACTTGCTACTGACGTTGGTTCTTCCTCATCTTCGGATGCTCCGGTACTAGCATCAGTTTCAGGCGTTGCTGGGGCTGCTACCGGAGCAACGGTCCGTTCATTGGCTGACGAGGCCCCTGTAGATGCGTCAGTCGTTTCTGCAGATGCACCGGTTACGGCATCTGGATCGTCAACTAACTTCTGACCGGTCTTAGCCAAGTACCATTTGATCATTGGCATTAAATCTTCAACGTATTCGTTAATCCCAAGATATTTATTCTCGCTGTCGCGCATCGCACGATAAGCATGCAAAATATACTTGTCTGGTCCGTTACCTGGCACAGGCATCTTAATTTCGTCTCTTTGGCCAGTCCGCAACATGTGAATAACTTCCTTAACATGCTTAACAGCACGAGCCGGGTGAACCATTGACATTGGATCGCCCGCCTGAGCCGGTGTCCGTGGTGCCAACATTTTATCAGCAGGCAGCATGTGGTTATAGTAAATGAACTGATTGTTACTGTCTGCATACGTCAATTCAATTGGCATTGAGTTTAAGAACGCGTTCAGCTGATCAACCGTTAAAAGGCCACGATCAAGTTTAACGTACGTATCACCTTCGACGGCATTGACCTTTTTAGCGGCCTGTTCGACCCAGTCATCAGCACCCATATCAACGCCTTCGACAGTCGTGTCGATCTTGCTAGAAGCAGTTAAGTCTTCGTCTTCAGCGCTGGTTGGTTGAGGTTCGTTTAACATATTGATCACCCTTACAAACTTAACAAACTTATCTAATGTACTGCCAAGAAACTTAACGGTGTTAGCATCCTTCAAGTTATCGTTTTCATCAAAGGCCTGCTTAACATCTGCCAATAGAAATTCATTACCAGGCATAACAATGGCATTAACGCCAGGTGATTCCAAAATCTGGCGAAGCATCAATTGTGCCCGCGAAGAACCTTGATCATAATATGAAGCACCAACAATCATCACAGGTTTGTCTGAAAATGGGTGAACATTGAATGATAACCATTCAATCACACTCTTCAAACTAGCCGTGAGTGTGTGATTATGTTCTGGTGTCGCAATAATAACCCCGTCCGCCTGACTAATCTTTCGCGTCAGGTAGGCAATTGGTTCACTGTCTGTTTGATCATCACTTTGATTAAACATTGGCACATCGTTAATATCTAAAATTTCCAAGTCAACCGTGTCGCTGAAGTGGTTTGCGATAAACTTCAGCAACATCCGGTTATAAGAATGGTCCGCTACCGAACCGGCAATTCCTACAAGTTTCATTATTTGTCGTCTCCTAATCACTCGCTTGAGTCACGTTACTGTTTATCCCAAGAATAGTCGCTAGCTTCTTGGCGATTGATACTTGTTGCGTGGTTAAGCTGCTTAGCCAAACCAACAAATGTTTGGAAATCAGCAAACAACCCATCAAGTTTGCTCAACTTTTCCTGGTCTAACAAATTTCCGTCGTCATCGAACGCTTGTAAAGAATGATCCAGCAAAAATTCTGAACTTGGCATAATGCGGGCCCGCAACTCTGGTGAGTCCAAAATAATGCGCAAGTGGCCTTGAGCCCGTGAAGAACCAAGTGAACCATACGAAGAACCGGTAATCATCACCGGCTTGTCCACAAATGGATGAATTCCGTAAGATAACCATTCAAGTGCATTCATTAAAGCTGCTGGAACAGAATGATCGTATTCAGGTGTACTGATAATGACACCATCTGACTGATCAATCTTATCAGCGATGGCTAAGGCTGCATCAGGCACTTTCATGTTGTCTGGTTTATTAAAGACGGGTAAGCCCTTAATTTCTACCACTTCAATGTCGGCCTGATCAGCATAGTGTCGCTTCATAAATTGGAGCAATTCACGGTTTGTTGATTTATCCGAATTGGTTCCAACTAAAGCAATATATTTATTCATGTTGAAGATCCCTTCTATTTCGGTAAACTTAATCGTCATTTGTGCAATATCGTTCATGACGACTGCCACCACTATTGTAAAGAATTTCACACAATCAAGCAACATAATCCGGTGTTAATAAATTCGCTCACATCTCTTGAAAAGCTGACGTTCAACCTTTTAAACAATTAAATAAAAATAACTACCATTCCGCCAGTGAGAGACGCCGTTTCATGAGGACCGGATTCAACCCGCCAAACCCGCGGTTTTTATCCTCGATTCTGAGCTGAAGTTCGCATCTCAGAAGTCGTCCCACAACACTACATGGCCAAAATGCAGGCCATAAGTGTTGTCGACAAGAAACTATGTCTCTCACTGGCTCCACTCCTTTTGACATGAAAATCACACACCTGTAGCCCACCACAACAAGATTCATTATTGTGAAACTGAATTCTTATTAATCAAAATACTGAAATTCAATTGTCTTTAACCTTTTGTCATGTGTGGCGCTGGATATAAAAAACTTAGCGAAAGCAGTAAAAAACTGCCATCGCTAAGTTTTTTTGAAATATGAACAAAATGTCGAAATACAAACAGCTTTATACTGCCGTCGTAGTCAAATATTGAGCAAACTACTGTTGCCAGTCGCAATAAATCAAATTAGCTGAAGCGTGTCACTGTTGGCAACCGTAAGCGGCATCTGGCAATTACAAAATTGTTTACTCTTTGTCCTGCTTTGTAACATTCAGATACAATTCTTCCAATTGTTTGTCAGCAACTGGACTTGGGGCTTCGGTCATTGGTTCAGTAGCCTTCGAGTTCTTCGGGAAGGCAATGACTTCACGAATGTTGTCAGAACCTGCCAAAAGTCGTGCAAACCGGTCAAGGCCGATTGCCAGACCACCATGCGGTGGAAAACCGTAATCCAACGCTGTTAGTAAGAAGCCAAACTGAGCATTGGCACGTTCAGGTGTAAATCCTAGCGCCTTCAGCATTTTTTCCTGTAATTCACGCGTGTGGATACGGATTGAACCACCACCAAGTTCCAAACCGTTCAAAATGATATCGTAACTTTGAGCATGAGCTTCATAAGGATTCTCACCCTCATTTAAGAAGTGCTCGTCACCTTCGTTTGGCATGGTGAATGGGTGGTGCGCTGGTACCCAACGTTGATCCCCTTCGTCATATTCAAACAACGGCCAGTCGATGATCCAAAGGAAAGCAAACTTCTTAGGGTCAATCATGTTTAATTCTTTAGCGATCGTTACCCGCAAATATGACAAACTGTCAGCAACGACCTTGCTACGATCAGCTACAAACAGCAATAAGTCGCCTTCATGAGCATCCATCGCAGTCGTGATTTCGTTGTACTGGTCGTTAACAAACTTGGCAACAGAACCACTGAATTCATCAGCGCCAACCTTGGCCCAAGCCAAACCTTTGGCACCAAAACGTTTGATGTAATCAGTAAAGGCATCAATTTGCTTACGTGAATAATGGTCTGCACCACCAGGTACCGCGATTCCCTTAACCTGGCCGCCATTTTCAACAGCACCACTGAAGACCTTGAAAGAACTGCCTTTCACGATGTCAGAGATGTCCTTTAATTCCATCCCAAACCGCAAATCAGGCTGGTCCGTGCCAAACCGGTCCATAGATTCTTGCCAAGTAATCCGGTCGAATGGCAACTTAACATCTAAATTCAACGTGTTCTTCATAACGCGGGCAATTAAGCCTTCAGTCATATCCATGATGTCATGCTGGCTCATGAAGCTTGTTTCCATATCAATCTGAGTAAATTCAGGTTGACGGTCACCACGTAAGTCTTCATCCCGGAAACAACGGGCCAATTGATAATAACGATCAAAACCGGCACCCATCAACAGCTGTTTGAACAACTGTGGTGACTGTGGCAACGCATAAAAGTGACCAGGGTAAATCCGGCTTGGCACAAGATAATCACGTGCACCTTCTGGCGTTGACTTTGTTAAGTCTGGCGTTTCAATGTCAATGAAGCCATTTTCATCAAAGTAACTGTGAACCGCTTGCGTGATCTTACTCCGCAAAATTAAGCCACGTTGCATTTCTGGCCGGCGCAAATCGAGGTAGCGATACTTCAGTTTTAAATCCTCAGAAGCTTCAACACCATCTGCAATATCGAATGGCGGCACTTTGGATTTATTCAAGATAGTTGCATCACTAACTTCGATTTCAACTTTCCCAGTCTTCATGTCTGGGTTAACTTCTTTGGCACTGCGGGCCTTAACAACCCCGCTGACCTTAATGACATATTCACTACGCATCTGTTCCGCTAAATTTAAAGCAGATTCACTGTTTGCGGCACTGAATACTAACTGAACTAGTCCTTCACGGTCACGTAGATCGATAAAAATCAGCTTACCTAAATCACGCCGTTTTTGAACCCAGCCAAACAGGGTAACCTGCTGACCTTCATAACTTTCGTCAATTAAACCTGCGTATTGCGTTCGTTCCATATTTCTCTCGCTCTCCTTCTGATTGCTCGACTTCTACCAGGGCTTCGGCATCACTCTTAACGTGCACCTGATGCCCAGAAGCCTGCGCATAACCCGAAAGCCAGCTCATTCGGAAAACCACCGAATGTGTCGTCTTCCACGTTATTGCTCGACTTCTACCAGGGCTTCGGCATCACTCTACTCTTCCGAATACTTATCGTATACGCTAGCGAAGTCTTGATAAATGGCATCCATTGGTAATGTTGTCTCTTCACCTGTTCGCATACTCTTGAAATGAACCGTTTGACTTTCCAGTTCCTGAGCACCAACTGTAATGGTGAATTCGGCTTGACGGCGATCGGCGGTCTTGAACTGCGCCTTTGGTTTGCGATTCAAGTAATCACGATCGGCGCTGAATCCTGCCTGTCGAATTGCTTGAACCAGCTTCAATGTTTCAACGTTGGTCTCCTCACCAATGCCAACGACGTAAGCATTCAATGGATTGCTGATTGGCGCCGTAACGTCTAAATTGTCCAGTAAGAGCAACAACCGTTCCATCCCGATACCAAAACCAAATCCAGGTGTTTCTGGTCCGCCAAGTTCTTCGACTAACCCGTTATAACGGCCACCACCACAAATGGTCATCCAACCATGACCGAGCGCTGGTGAATTCGTTTCAATTTCAAAGATGGTGTGGTTGTAATAATCAAGTCCGCGAACCATCGTTGAGTCAATTTCAAACGGAATTTTTAATGCTTCGAGCATTTCCTTAACGGTGTCCAAATGCTTTTGGGCATCTGGTGTCATGAAATCGAGAATCGACGGTGCATTGGCGACGATTTCCTGATCTTTTTTATCTTTACTATCCAGCACCCGCAACGGGTTCTTGTGTAAACGTGACTGCGAATCTTCACTGAGGTCATCGAAATGGGGTTCAAGGTAATCAACTAGTGCTTGATGGTAAGCTGCGCGGGTTTCTTTATCGCCCAAGGAGTTCACAGCCAGTTTTAGATTGGTCAAACCGAGATGATTAAAGAAATCCATTGCCATTGCCATGATTTCAACATCAACTGCTGGTGAATCACTACCAAATGATTCAACCCCGATTTGGTGGAACTCACGACTACGGCCCGTTTGGGGACGCTCATAACGGAACATTGGTCCCATGTAGAAAACTTTGTATGGTTTTTCTTGTTCGGGTGCGTAAAGTTTATTTTCAACGTAGGCCCGAACGACGCCGGCCGTTCCCTCTGGCCGCAACGCAATGTGGCGATCACCCTTATCATGAAAATCATACATTTCCTTAGTGACAACATCACTGGTATCACCAGCTGATCGTGAAAACACCTCAAAGTTTTCAAACATTGGTGTGCGAATTTCATGAAATTGATAATCGTTAAATAATAGTCGTGCTGTATCTTCTACATAACTCCATTTTTCCGACATTCCCGGCAAAATATCGGCCGTGCCTTTTGGTCGTTGATATTTCATGTGTTTGCCTCCAGTGCAATTTAATATAAACCATTTATCAGAGCATAAAAAAACGCCCCTGAATGTTCATCATCAAGGGCGCTTTACGCACGGTACCACCTTTATAAGTTCTCATGGTAACGTCTGCTGCGACGGGATTTTCATCCACCTAAAAAGTGTCTTCGCAACATTGACCGGACAAGTTTTCACCAACCACTTGCTCTCTGAGTGGGTCGCCGCTGCTAGTAATCTTTCATTAACGGTTTTAATATTATTTCTACGTGTTTAAAACTTAGTTTAGTTTTGCCCTTCTGTCAAGTCGAATCACGTTTTTTCCCGCCTTTCTGGCGTTAGTTTGCTATAATTGATGTACTTTATTGTACAAGGATTGAGATAATGAAATTTTTGAAACAACGATGGTTCCAATTACTGCTAACAATTGCTGTTACAGTAACGCTCGGTGTCTTACTCGTATTGCTGACGCGTGAAGAAACGGTGACGGTGAGCATCAATCAACTGAATGTGCGTTCTGGACCAAACGTTAATTATAAAACGGTTCATAAAGCCAAACTAAATTCTCGACTGGTCAAGATCGGTGAAAAAAATCTATGGTACCACGTTCGCTACGATGATCGTCACACGGGTTGGGTAGCGAGTTGGCTCGTTAATCGCAGAACTAATTTGAAGGAAGCCACTAACCTGTCTGAAGCTACCATTGTGATTGACCCTGGCCACGGTGGTAACGATTCTGGCGCGCTCCATACATTAGATGCAACATCGTCAAAGTATATGGAAAAAACGTACACCTTAAAGGTTGCTCAAGAAGTTGCCGCAGATTTGCGTCGTCACGGTGCTCACGTCATTATGACACGTGACAGCGACAAGTATGTCGGGTTGGCCCCACGACCGGCCATTGCCAACGAGGTGAAAGCTGACGCCTTTATCAGCATTCACTTCGATTCATCACCAGAAGAAAATCAATCATCAGGATTAACAACCTACTATTATCACAAAAACATTTCGATGAAGCTGGCGAAAGCCTTGAATAGCCAAATGAACCATTATCCCATGTCAAATAAAGGCATTGAATTCGGCAACTTTGAAGTAATTCGGGACAACCAGCGACCGGCCGTTTTATTGGAAATGGGTTATATCAATGACCGTGATGATTTTAAAACGATTTCCGGCGTCACGTATCCTTATCGGGTTGCCCGCTCTATCACCAAAGGCCTCACCGATTATTTCAGCGATGCTAATTAATCATTTTTAAATACATTACACACCTCACTATTTAAGAAAGGATGAGTACGATGAGACAAAAGACATGGTTTGAACAATTACCAGTTCATCAGATCAATCAGGTGACCGCCGTTCATGGTGGTGATGTGAACGCGGCCTATCGTCTTGACACGAGTGACGGCATTCAATTTTTGAAGGTTCAGCCTAACCATCCCCAAGCCTTTTTCCAGCATGAAATTGACGGATTGAGCTTATTGGGTCAAGCAGCGACGGTTCCACAAGTATTGGCAACTGGGGAAATCGACGGCGACGCTTTTCTTCTCCTTAGTTGGATCAACGAAGGCACCACAGGTAATCAACGAGCAGTTGGCGAGGCGCTGGCTAAGGTTCACCAGCGAGTTAGCCCAAATCAGCAATATGGTTTTGACCACGATTTTCTCATCGGCAAAATTCCTAAGCATAATCAGTGGCAAGCAGACTGGGGCACCTTTTTCACGACACAACGTTTAGACGCTGTCGTAGATTTAGCCAAGGCCAATCATTATTGGAATCCAAGTCGAGAAGCCCATTATCAAAGAGCACGCCAAGTCTTTCTGGACTTATATTCTGACTATCAGCCACTACCATCTTTATTACACGGAGATTTTTGGTCAGGCAACTTCATGTTTGATGACAATGGCGGTGCCGTCTTAATTGATCCAGATGTCTATTATGGTGACCGCGAATTTGATATTGGTGTCACTACCGTTTTTGGCGGGTTCAACGAAGATTTCTACAATGGCTATCAGAGTGTCTTTCCTTTTGCTAAGGGCTTTGATCAACGGTTGCCATTCTACCGTCTTTACTATCTATTAGTTCACCTCAACTTATTTGGTCTCACCTATGCGGGTGCGGTTGATCAGATACTCGATAATTATTAATCGTCTTAAAATAAATAAATGTATATGAAATCAATTTAGCCGTGAGCAGAAATGTCATCGCGGCTTTTTTTGCCTTGAAATAGTCAGGTTCGAACTAAAAAGACGATCAGTGCAATAAATCCACTAATCGTCTCAAATTTTTATTCGTGATTTCTTTCATACATCAAGGTAACGGGTCCGTCGTTTACCAAACTCACTTGCATATCAGCACCAAATTTGCCTGTTTCAACAGGTACTTGCACCGCAAGCTGTTCGTTAAAGTACTTCCATAATGGCTCTGCCATAGACGGCTGACCAGCATTGGAAAAACCTGGTCGATTACCCTTTGCTAAGTCAGCATACAACGTGAACTGAGAAACGGACAAAATTTGTCCGGCAACATCCTGAATATTCAAATTCATCTTGCCACTGTCATCGCTGAAAATACGGCAATTCAAAATTTTATGAGCTAAATAATCTGCCTCAGTCTGTGTATCCGATGGTGCAATGCCGACCAGCAACAATAACCCATGGCTTATTTGGCCAACCATTACTTGATTAATGTCTACCTTGGCCTGACTTACTCGTTGCAACAGTACACGCATTATCTACATCCTCCAAAAATTGGACTACGCAATAACCAAAATCCGATCAGTGCGTTGCCCGGAGCACTTCGTACACATCTGGGACATTCTTCACGTTGTCCATAATATGGTTAAGAACCTCAAGATTGCGGACACCAACCGTCGCAGAAATGACGACCATCTTATTATGGTCCACTTTACCGGTCACAGAGGTCAAGAACTTCGTTGTATTGTTGATCATCCGTAGAACATCGTTCAATAGACCATTCCGGTTATAGCCGCGAATTTCAATATCAGCGTTGTAGTTAGTCCGGTTGTTTTCCGGATCATCCCATTCGACGTCCACAATTCGCTCACCGTGCTCTTCTGCCGATTTGACGTTAGGACAATCAGCTCTGTGAACGGAAACACCACGCCCCTTCGTGATGTAACCGACAATCGCGTCACCTGGAATTGGTGAACAACAATGGCTCAAACGTACGAGAAGATTGTCGACGCCTTCAATGATGACCCCATCAGAGGACGATTGTTTGGCATCAGCCTTAGCAGTGGTTTCCTGCGTTTCTTCGTTCTTTTCACTGCTATCGGTAAGAATTTCACGTTCCGTCTCAGCTTGTTTGTCGGCAGCAATTTTAGCCCGCTCGTCCGAGGTCAAACGATTTGCGACGCCGCGCGGTGCAGCATCTCCAAAACCAATGGCAGATAACAGATCATCTGCTGAACGATAATGCATCCGTTCTGCTACATTCTCCAATTTGGCATCTGTCATGATCTCTTTAGGATCAAAATTAAGCTCGCGCAATTCATGCGTAATCATGTCGCGACCAGCATCAATATTTTCTTCACGATCCATTTTACGGAAATACTGTTTGATCTTATTACGAGCGCGTCGTGTGTGTACCAAGTTGACCCAGTCACGACTAGGACCGCTAGAATTCTGTGACGTCATGATATCGACAATGTCACCCGTTTTAATTTCAGAATCCAGCGGCACAATCTTACCGTTGACTTTTGCCCCAGTTGTATGATTACCGACTTGCGTATGGATAATATAAGCCATATCTAACGGTCCGGCACCCTTTGGCAATTCCAGTACATCACCCTTAGGTGTGAACGCGTAAACGGAATCTGTGAACAGGTCACCCTTAACGCCTTCCATAAAGTCGTCGGCGTTAGTCGCATTGTTCTGTAGTTCAATGATTTGCTTAAACCAATTTAGCCGATCGCCATTACTGGTTTCTTGAACTTCATCCGTTTGACCTTCTTTATAAGCCCAATGCGCGGCAACCCCAAACTCAGCTACTCGATGCATTTCTTCCGTTCGAATCTGCACTTCCAGTGGCTTGCCTTCAGGGCCGATAACGGTCGTGTGAAGGGATTGATACATATTTGCCTTAGGCATGGCAATGTAGTCCTTAAACCGCCCTGGCATTGGTGTCCAGTGTGTGTGAATCGCACCTAAAACTGCGTAACAGTCACGAATTGATTGAACAATAACCCGAATGGCCAATAAATCATAAATCTGGTCGAATTGCTTATGCTTGTCAACCATCTTACGGTAAACGGAATAAATGTGCTTTGGTCGACCATAAACTTCCGTTTTGATGTGCAGATCACTAATGGCATCTTTGAGTTCACCAATTGCTTCATTGATAATCTCAATCCGCTGATTCCGTTTGGAATTCATCAAATGAACAATCCGATAATATTGTTCCGGATTGAGGTAACGCAAGCTTAAGTCTTCAAGCTCCCACTTAATGGTGCTGATCCCTAAACGGTCCGCCAATGGCGCGTAAATCTCCAGCGTTTCATTCGCAATTCTGCGCTGTTTATCTGGGCGCAGATGCTGTAAGGTCCGCATATTGTGTAGCCGATCCGCCAGTTTCACAATGATGACACGAATATCATGTGACATCGCGAGTAATAATTTACGGTGATTTTCTGCTAATTGTTCTTTGTTGGAGCGATATTTAATCTTACCAATTTTAGTAACACCATCAACGATTTCGGCAACATCATTGCCAAACTCGTTGCGCAAGTCATCAAGTGTTACGACCGTATCCTCAACAACATCGTGAAGAAAACCGGCCTCAACCGTTTCTGGATCCATTCGTAGATCGGCTAAAATTGCCGCCACCTGAATTGGATGCATAATATATGGCTCACCGGACTGACGCTTTTGTTCAGCGTGAACCCTAGCCGCAAACTCATATGCTTCCCGCACTTGGGCCACGTGCTCTGTATTCATGTAAGAACTGACCTGAGCCATAACTTCATCAGCCGTCCAAATATGTTCTTTTGACATTATTTCACCCCAAATGCATTTATTGTTGTCCTAATTTTACCCGAAAAGGTAAATTAAACAATGCCTACGCTTAAATCTACCGCTTACAGTAAGCCATTGGTAGCAAAAATGCCAGTCTTAGGTAAACACCTAACACTGGCAGCAACATAATCTAAGTCATTAACGACCAACCGCTAATTTACCGGCAGCAACTGTCTCAGCCTGATGTGCATGAGCCGAAAGCGAACGGTGGTCAGTGGTAAAACCCGTGTGGAAACCACTCATAAAATAGCTAACACACGCATAGCCAACTGCAAGGTAATAGGCGTATTCATGTGCGTTATCTTTCAAAAAGTACGTAAACAGCGCAAACAACACTGGGAAAATCAAAACACGCCAACCGGCATGTTGCGAGCGACCAATTTGCCAGCCACTGACCAGCGCATATAAACCGTTAATACCAAGCAACACCCACATTACTTTATGGTAAACGGTCATGCTACTGGCATTAGCCAGCCATGGTAATAAACCACCAAAAAATAAACCGAGTAACCAATACTGCCAACCACTATGTGCCCTCAGACCTGTCATTGAATCGCCACGCTTTTCATCAAATTTTAATTTATGTTGAACATTATAGCCAATTTACCGTACAGCGTCACGATTAATTTTCATTAATTTACATTTTTTGAATCTTTTTGCAGCTCAACGGCATAAGATAGCGCACTTAAAAAGTACAGCGGCGCTGTTTCGGTTCGTAAAATTCGTGGTCCCAACCCTGCAGCCACGTAACCATTTGCGGTCAGCTCGTCGACTTCTTGAACAGCTAGTCCACCTTCCGGTCCGAAGATGACATTGATTGTTTGACCAATTCGTATTTTTTTAAACGTTTGAACTAAATGACCGGTTTCTTGCTTTTTGGCCGACTCTTCCCAGGCTACCAGATTAAAATCGGCGGGCATTGCTGCCGCTTCCTTTAAAGAATTCGCGTATTTCAATTGAGGAATCACAAGACGGTGTGATTGCTGAGCAGCATTAGTCGCAATCACCTGTAATCGTGCCAACTTTTTAGCAGCCTTTTGTTTCCATGAAGCGACTGACCATTGTGTAGGTACAAAAACAATTTCGTGAACTCCCAATTCGGTTGCCTTTTGCGTAATTAATTCGGCTTTGTCACCCTTAGGAACCCCACAAATAATGCGGGCGTGCACTGGTAATTCCACATCAACGGCTTGCTTGCGTTCCACATGCATCGTCGCGCTTCGGTGATCGCTATCCAGTTTCACGAGTCGTGCAATCAATAATTCGTGTAACGGTGTGACAAACTCAGCTTCGGTGCCCTCAGTGGCACGTAGTACTTGAACAAAATGTTTGTATGTCGCTCCGTCCAACTGAAATTCAGTTGTTTGTTGCCAATCCTGGGGTAAAAAATAATGTTGCATCAGTCATCTACCTCCGGCTTTTTGGCGATAATGCCATACCAGTCACCACGCCGCAACGTTTCGACAATTTGATAACCAGCTTCCCTCAGTTTGCCAACGACCAACGGATACTTATCCGCAATGATGCCGCTAGTTAAAAACAGACCACCTTTTGGCAACAACGGCCATGTTTGCGGAATCAGTGGCACAATAATATCGGCTAAGATATTGGCAACAATAATATCAGCTGTTTGCGTAATACCCTTTAACAGGTCATTAGCACTCACGTGGACATCCTTAGCAACTGGGTTGAGGTCCAAGTTGCTTTTAGCCGAGTCTACAGCAATTTGATCAACGTCATACGCAAAAACTTCGCCAGCGCCAAGCTGTTTTGCTGCAATAGACAACACACCAGATCCTGTACCAACGTCCAACACGGTTTCACCACCCCGAATGGTTAATTCCAACGCCTGCAACATCAATGCCGTCGTTGGGTGAGTGCCGGTACCAAACGCCATGCCAGGATCTAGCGTTAACGTCTTTTCGTTTTCGTCTACCGGCTGATAATGCTCCCAACTGGGAACAACTGTCAGATAACGGGTAACACGTACCGGATGGTAATATTTTTTCCAAACGTTAGCCCAGTCCGCTTCCGCAACTGGTTTTTGCAACACAGTCGCCGGTCCAGCATCCAACCCAAAATCATCAAGTTCATTAATCCGTTGTTTAATTACCGGAATAATCGTTGACAGCTCAATCGTCTCAGGATAATAAGCGGTTACCACAGCACCATGAGTCAAATGTGGCAAATCTCGTTTATCCAATAATTCACCAGGAAATTCTGGTTGCAATGCAGCAAAATCCGCTGCGTCATCAATTTTAGTACCGGATGCACCAGCATCCATTAAAATGTTGCTCACGGCCTCTACCGCTTCATTAGTCGTTGTTACGCTTACTTCTGTCCACTGCACCTTAGTTTTCTTCCTTTCACTTTTAAAAATTAATTAGGCTTTTTCACTGCCGTTAAACGGTCCGGTAACAACCACTTTACCGACCATCTTGTTGGCTTCAACTAATTGATGTGCAGCACGCAGATTGTCGGCGTTGATGCCTGAATCAATCGTCGTGGTTAACGTCGTGTGCAAGATTTGTTGATCCGCCAATTCCGCGATTTTTGCCAATAATTGACCTTGAGAGCTAAGGTCGACACCATAATCACTTTTTGCAAACATATATTCCCAATCAAAACTAGCAGCCTTATTCTTCAACAGTCCCATCGGCAATGGCTCGCGATTCTCGACGATAGATGCGACATGACCGAACGGCTTAATTAATTTTGCTGCCGTTTCAAAGTACTGATCGGTGGAGTGCAGAATTAAGATACCATCAAAGAAATTGATTCCTGCATCTGCCACTTGAGGCGCCAAGGCTTCACGATGATTAAAAATGTGAGTGGCGCCCATTTTTTTGACCCAATCACGAGTTTCTGGGCGTGATGCTGTCGCTGAAACAGTCAATCCCGCCCACTTAGCCAGCTGAATGGCGACAGAACCCACCCCGCCAGCACCATTGATGATTAACAATTGTTGGCCAGTATTAGCGTCAGCAGCCATTTTAAAACCCATTTTAGTAAAGAGAACCTCGCTGGCCGTCAATGACGTTAATGGCAACGCTGCTGCCTCGGCATCCGTTAAGCGCTCAGGAGCATGTGCAATCAAACGGGCATCGACTGCCTGTTCTTCGGCATTGGCGCCATCGCGAGCGGTACTACCTGCATAGAACACACGATCACCAATCTCAAAATGATCAACCGCACTGCCAATTTCGGCAATTTGTCCAACTGCGTCATAACCAAGAATTGTACCCACTGTCTGACTTGTTAACGCTTGGCGTAACTTGGTATCGACGGGATTAACGGATACTGCCGTAATCTTAACACGAACGTCATGCTCCCCAACGTTGGGTGTTGGTCGAGTACCATCAATCATCGCAGCCCGTTCATCGATACTTTGTGTGCCAAATGATTCAATTACCCTCATTGATTTTGACCTCCAACCTTTTTCTAAACTCTATTGTCCCAAAAAATAACTGAAAATACCATCACTGAGCTTGTACCAACAGTTTATCATTTCTATAACCAACTGTTGAAACCACTAGATTAATAGCCGACTAGGCCAGCGCAACTAGTGGACATAACAGGCCGATCTTCGTCCGTCGAATAAAAAAATCTCTCTGCGCCGAATTAGTCTACTAATCGACACAAAGAGATATTAATCAGTTATTATCAGTGGCTTAAAACACCGAAGGCACCCACACCGTGAGTTTATTCACCAACGTGTTCCCGTTCGGCCGCTTTCCGAACTTTTGCATACCGTTCCCGCCCATCATCTGTCAAAATGTGGCTGGCCAAGTATTTCAATAACTCATTTTCATCTTGGAATACCCGTGGATTATGCTGTCCGTGAAGACGAAGATCAATCTCGTCAATCTTTAACCGCCCAGTCCAACTATGACTGTACTTAGCAATCAAACGGTTATTGAGCTTCTTCTTACCAAAGCGGAGAACGTACACGTGTTGTGGCACCATCATCGGCCGAATGTACGTCTTCTCATATTTAAACTGACTTGCTTTCAAAAACGTTTTGGTCCGTGCTAACACACGCTCACCTCCAATTTGTCTTTCTTATTTTGCTCATTAATTCACCAATAGTCAATGTCAAATGAACAATTATTTTGTTTTATGACTTTCTTCTTCGTCAGTCTGAAGAACAGCCATAAATGCTTCTTGTGGCACATCAACGATTCCGACGGCTTTCATCCGTTTTTTACCGACTTTTTGCTTCTCGAGTAACTTCATCCGCCGCGTACGGTCACCACCATATAAGTGAGCCGTTACATCTTTCCGATAAGCCTTGATGTCAGACCGGGCCACTACTTTGGCACCAATGGCCGCTTGGACTGGGATTTCAAAGTTCTGACGAGGAATGATTGTTTTTAAACGACCAACAATGGTCCGACCACGATTGGCTGCAAATTCGCGTGCAACAATAAAACTCAGCGCATCAACTTTATCCCCGTTCAGTAAGATATCAATCTTAACAAGATCGCCTGGTCGGTATTCATCCAACTCATAATCTAAGGATGCATAACCACGGGTGCTACTTTTAAGACGGTCAAAAAAGTCAAAGATGATTTCAGATAATGGCATGTAGTATATCACGTTTACACGGTGATCATCAAGATAAGCCATCGTATCAAAGTCACCGCGTTTTCGCTGACATAATTCCATCACCGCACCAACGTAATCATTTGGCACCATGATGGTTGCCTTAACGTAAGGCTCATTGATTGTTTTAATGTTAGATGGGTCAGGCATTTCAGAAGGATTTTCCACAATGACTTGAGAACCATCAGTCATATCAACATGATACGTAACAGACGGTGCCGTCGTAATTAAGTCCAGGTCAAACTCACGTTCTAACCGTTCCTGAACCACGTCCATATGCAGCATTCCTAGGAATCCACAACGAAAACCTGAGCCCAATGCCTGTGACTTCTCCGGTTCAAAAACTAATGCTGCATCGTTAAGCTGTAACTTCTCCAAAGCGTCACGCAAGTCGTTATACTTACCATTATCGGTTGGATATAATCCTGCGTAGACCATTGGATTCATCTTACGATAACCTGGTAAGGCCTTTTCGGTCGGATTAACAGCATCCGTCACCGTGTCACCCACTCGTGTATCCGCAATGTCCTTAATGGATGCAGTGATATAGCCAACATCCCCCGCCATCAACACGTCACGTTTGATTGGCTTCGGCGAGTTAACGCCGACTTCGGTCACTTCATACTCTGTTCCCGAATTCATCAAACGAATGTGGTCACCGGGCTTAACCGTTCCCTCCATAATTCGGAGGCTCAAAACAACCCCACGATAATCATCATAGATTGAATCAAAAATCAACGCTTTTAATGGTTTGTCCAAATCACCAGTTGGCGCCGGTACCTGGTGCACGATTTGCTCAAGAATATCAGTTATCCCAATCCCACTCTTGGCACTTGCTAAAACAGCATTAGATGCATCAATCCCAATATCTTCTTCAATTTCCTCACGAACAACTTCTGGCTGAGCCGATGGCAAGTCAATCTTGTTAATAACTGGCAGAATCTCTAGATCATTATCTAACGCTAAATACGTATTCGCTAATGTCTGTGCTTCTACACCCTGAGCAGCATCTACCACCAATAAAGCCCCTTCACACGCCGCTAATGAGCGTGAGACTTCATAAGAAAAATCCACGTGTCCAGGCGTATCAATTAAGTGAAAGATATAGGTTTCCCCGTCCTTCGCGTGATAGTGTAACTCCACTGCGTTTAACTTGATTGTAATCCCACGTTCACGCTCCAGCGGCATGTCATCTAGCACTTGATTCTGCATTTCCCGTTTGGACACAGTATCGGTCAATTCTAGAATGCGATCAGCCAAGGTTGATTTACCGTGATCGATATGGGCAACAATCGAAAAATTTCGAATATGTCGCTGTCGTTCCTGCATTTCCGTTAGATCCATGCACATTTCCTCCCTGCAACTCACGAAGCTAACCTTCGGTATTGTTACACATTACCTTTTGATAACGTTGAATTCTAAACACTTATTATACCAATGATCTTGCCCTGCGACAATTTATATCAAACAAATGATCGCCTAAAGTCTCCACTAGCATTCAAATAATCGACAAAGCTTAAACTCGCCAGTATAAAGATAAAGACGTATCCCGCAGTCATTTTACCGCAGAATACGCCTTTACCATTCATTTCGTTCAACTGCTTGTTAACGTCGGCCGAATAGACCGCCATGACCAGTTGGGACATCCTCGCCGCTAGCTTTAGCAAAAGCCTTAAGCGCATCCTTTTGAGCCTTATTAAGACCCTTAGGCGTTTGAACAGTTACTGTAACCCGTTCATCACCATTACCATTACCACGCAAATGAGGTGCACCCTTACCGCGCAACCTGAAATTAGTACCAGTCTGAGTGCCAGCTGGAATCTTCAAGTTAACGTTACCATGCACTGTTTTTACTTCAATTTCGTCACCTAACGCGGCTTGAGCAAACGTCAGTGGTTGACTGAAGTAAATGTCGGCACCATCACGCTGAAAGTCTTTGCTTGGTTGAACCGTGAAGACAATGTACAGGTCTCCGTAAGGGCCGCCATTCGTTCCAGCCTCACCTTGACCTTGTAACCGCATTTGTTGACCATCGTCGACACCTGCAGGAACAGTGACTTCGATTTCGTGATTTTCAGTGTTGTGACCTGTACCATGACAAGTTGGGCACTTTTCTTTGATTTCTTTACCAGTTCCGCCACAAACGTCACAAACTTGTTGTGAACGCATCTGACCAAGTGGTGTGTTCCGGACTGTTTCAACGTACCCAGTACCACCACATTTATGACACGTTACCGGAGAAGTACCGGGTTTAGCTCCATTACCGCCACAAGTGTGGCAAACTTCTTCACGGTCATATTTAATTGTTGTTTTTTTACCGAAAATGGCTTCTTCGAACTTCAAGCTCATCGAGTACTGTAAGTCCTGACCAGGTTGCGGTGCACTTGGATTACGGCGAGACGCGCCACCGCCCCCAAACATTTGACTAAAGATGTCGTCAAAACCGCCAAAGCTTTGACCACCACTAAAGCCACCAAAGCCCTGACCACCGAAACCACCTTGGCCGCCGCCGAACTGTTGCCCAGCATCACCATATTGGTCATACTGCTGGCGCTTTTGTGGATCGCCAATTTTTTCGTAAGCATCAGCAACTTCCTTAAACTTTTCCTCAGCATCTGGGGCCTTATTCAAGTCCGGATGGTACTTTTTGGAAAGTTTGCGAAACGCCTTTTTAATCTCATCCTGAGACGCATCCCGGCCCACGCCGAGCACGTCATACGGGTCTCTTCCTTGAGACATGTGTGAACCCCCAATTAAAGCTTGTCATCTCGATAACCTAGTACCGATACTATGAGCTTCTGCCTTTTGTTTAGTATTGCGTAAGTTTACCACAGAAATGGTCCTCACATACACAAAGAGTCAAAGATGCGCATGCGCCTTTGACTCTTGTATCGCTATTTCTTATGCGAGAAACTACTTCTTGTCGTCAGGGTTAACCTCTTTAAAGTCGCCGTCAACTGTCTTGCCATCGCCGTCAGCAGAACCTGCTTGACTGCCATCCTGACCAGCCGCAGAACCATCGGCAGCTTGTCCGGAACTAGCGTTTTGTTGATACAACTTAACCGTAAGGTCTTGAACGATCTTGTTCAATTCATCCTTCTTGGTCTTCATTTCTTCAACGTTATTATCAGATTGGGCCTTCTTCAATGCATCACGTGCATCGGTTGCCTTCTTAACTTCGTCATCAGAAACCTTACCCTTGAGTTCTTCCAAAGTCTTGTCAACTTGGAACAATAATTGATCGACTTCGTTCTTAAGGTCAGCGTCTTCCTTGCGTTTCTTATCGGCATCAGCGTTTTCTTCGGCTTCCTTCTTCATCCGTTCGATTTCATCGTCAGACAAACCGGAGTTACTCTTAATGGTAATCTTTTGTTCCTTGTTCGTTCCCATATCCTTAGCGGAAACGTTAACGATCCCGTTTTTATCAATGTCGAACGTGACTTGAATTTGTGGCACACCACGAGGTGCAGCTGGAATATCACTTAATTGGAAGTTACCCAATGTCTTGTTATCAGCTGCCATTGGCCGTTCACCTTGGAGCACGTGAATATCAACGGCTGGTTGGTTATCAGCAGCAGTTGAGAATGTTTGACTCTTAGACGTTGGAATCGTTGTGTTACGATCAATCAACTTCGTGAAGACACCACCCATGGTTTCGATACCAAGTGACAATGGCGTAACGTCAAGCAAAACAACATCCTTCACATCACCAGTGATAACACCACCTTGAACAGCGGCACCAAGAGCAACGGCTTCATCAGGGTTGATAGAATGGTTAGGTTCCTTACCTGCCATGTCCTTAACAGCCTCTTGAACAGCTGGAATCCGAGTAGAACCACCGTTTAAGATAACTTCGTCAATGTCGTCCATTGATAAGTCAGCATCACGCAAAGCATTTTGAACAGGTGTTTTAGTCCGTTCGATTAAGTCAGCCGTCATTTGGTTAAATTGTGCACGTGACAAGGTTTCTTCCAAATGTAATGGACCGTTATCACCACTGGAAATAAATGGCAAACTAATTTGTGCTTCATTAACACCTGACAGATCCTTCTTGGCCTTTTCAGCAGCATCCTTCAACCGTTGCATAGCCATGGTGTCTTTAGATAAGTCCACACCATTGGTCTTCTTGAAGCCATCAACTAACCAGTCAATGATCTTCTGGTCAAAGTCATCACCACCAAGATGCGTGTCACCATTGGTTGACAGAACATCAAAGACACCGTCACCTAATTCAAGGATAGAAACATCAAATGTCCCACCACCAAGGTCGTAAACTAAGATTTTTTCATCTTTGTCTTTTTTGTCCAAACCATAAGCAAGTGCTGAAGCCGTTGGTTCGTTAATGATTCGTTCAACGTTTAAACCGGCAATTTTACCAGCATCTTTTGTTGCTTGACGTTGTGCATCGTTGAAGTAAGCAGGAACAGTAATAACTGCTTGTTCAACCTTTTCACCAAGGTAATCTTCAGCAAATCCCTTGATATATTGTAAAATCATTGCTGAAATTTCTTGAGGAGTATATTTCTTACCTTCAATATCAACCGTGTAACCTGCCTCACCCATGTGACGCTTGATTGAACGAACGGTGTTAGGGTTAGTGATTGCTTGTCGTTTGGCAACTTCACCAACCTGTGTCTCACCATTCTTGAATGAGACAACGGAAGGCGTTGTCCGATTACCTTCTGGATTAGCGATAATCTTTGGTTGACTGCCTTCAAGAACAGCAACCGCTGAGTTCGTAGTACCTAAGTCAATTCCAATAATTTTAGCCATTTTTATAAACTTCCTTATTATTTAATCTAATTGCTTACTGCGCGACAACGACCATTGCTGGACGTAAAACGCGATCTTTAAGCATGTAGCCCTTTTGAAGCACTGCCACAACAGTATCCGGTTTCTGATCGGGGCCAACCGGTGTGGTCTGGACTGCTTGGTGCAACGTTGGATCAAACGGTTTGTTGAGTGCTTCAATCTCCGTCACGTTATTTTCCTTCAAAGCATTTTGAAGGTGGTTATACACCATTTCAACACCGTGTTTCAACTGTTTTGCAGCTTCATCCTGAACGTCAGTATTCAAGGCACGCTCAAGGTTATCCAGCTCGGGAACCACGTCGTGTGCCAATTGTTGACCATCGTACTTCATCAACTGGGCGGTTTCTTTCTTTTGCCGCTGTTGAATGTTGGCAATTTCTGCCTGTGCTCGAAGTAATTGATCGTCCTTCTCCGCTAATTTATCATTCAGCTTATCAATTTCAGCAGATTGATCGACGGTATCATTTTCCGTTGGCTGCTGAACCTTTTTCTTAATGTCCTTAGCCGTTGGATCCTTCGCCTTAGCTGCGTTTGCCTTAGCCTGTTGATCATCTTTTGCTGCTGATGATTGGGCTTCTTTTTTGTTTGACAAACTGCCACCTCCATTTAATTTTATAGTCAAACCACTGGTAACTGGTAAAAGCCTTAGTCATCCAGGTTTCGATAATAATCCAAAAGCTTAGCGGCCAGTTCTTGTCGGAATGCACCAACTAAACCAATCATTCGCGAATATGGCATCCGTGTTGGACCTAACACGGCAATCATACCTCTTCCGTGGGAACCCACATCGTAAGTTCCTGTAACCAAACTATAATGCTTAAGTAAATCATTGGTAATCTCATTACCAATCTTCACCTGTACTTTATTGTCCGGTGGACTTAAAACACTGGCGATATCATCTGACGTATCAAACAATTGATACAGCGATTTTAAGTCCTGCGGGTTGTGGTTAACGGAAAAGTTCAGCAAGTTTAAGCGGCCGCCAACGAAGAAACGTTCCGTAGCTGCTTGATCTAATACACGACCGAAGATTTGTAAAAAACCTTCCGGGGTTTGCATATATTGACCAACTTTTGCAGGAATTTCCACACGCAGTTTGTCCACAATTTCAGTAATTGGCAAACCAACTAACTGATCATTAATCAGACGAACCACTGTTTCCAGCTGATCGCTGGACATTGAGCGTGGAATCGTGAACGTTTGATTAGCAACTTCACCGCTGTCCATTACCAAAATTGCCATCACCTGTCGATTGCCTAAAGGCACTAACCGAAAACCACTTAGTCGCGCATCTGCCTGTTCAGGCTTAAGTGTGAAAGCAGTATATGACGTCAATTCCGATAATAAATTGGCCGACTCTTCAATGATTTCATCAATCTTATTAAAAGAACCGCTCAATTCATTTTGGATTAACTGAATATCGGCATGTGCCACCGCATCATTATTAACAAGATGGTCAACATAATAACGGTAACCTGCCAGCGACGGAATCCGTCCCGAAGACGTATGCTCTTTTTGAACATAACCCTGTTCTTCCAACGATGCCATTTCATTGCGAATTGTTGCAGAGCTAACGTGAATCGGTAAGCGCGCTGCAAGGGCCTTAGACCCAACTGCCGCACCGGTTTCCGTATACTCACGCACGATCGCCTGCAAAATCACTTTTTGTCGTTCTGTTAGCGTCTTAATCACCCCTTTTAGCACTTACGCTATTTGAGTGCTAAGAACAGTTACTAATATAACAACTTGGTCAAACAAAGTCAAACAATTTTGGCGACTTCAAACATCTTTTGTTAATTATTTTTTTCAACGCAATTAACCATCGAAAAAACCTCAAAATGGCAACAAAAGAACGGCTCTTTCCTAAATGTGGGGAAAAACCGTTCTTTCATTAAAAAGTTACTGTTTCATCGATAAACGTTCAACGGGTCCTTGTCGGTGTTTCGTCATGAAGGCGCGAGTGTCTGCAGCATCCTGGTCTAGTTGATGCACCAAAGCATCCGCACCGTCAAACTTAACTTGACCACGCAGATACGCACCCCAAGCGACCTTAACCTCTTCACCGTAAACTTCCTGATTAAAATCAAGTAGATTAATCTCGATAGTGATAGGCCGATGTTCACCAAACGTTTCGTTGCGACCTATTGAAGCCATGCCCGGATACCATTGCTGCCCGATTTGGAGCCACACAGCGTAAATTCCAATGCCTGGAACCCGTTCACTCGCTGTCGGATCAACATTAGCCGTTGGATAGCCTAATGTGCGTCCACGCGCCTCACCATGAACAATAATTCCAGTAGTTTGGTAGGTGTAACCCAACAACTCGTTGGCTTGTGCCAGTTGGCCATCATCAATTAACTCACGAATTCGCGTCGAACTATCCTTGGCCTGGTCAATTGCCACTTGTTTGACCTCGACCACATCAAAACGCCCTTTAGCATAAGTCGGCAATTGTGCCATACCAGCAATTGCCTTTTTGCCATACGTGTGATCAAATCCGGCAACCACGGCCACCGCATGCAAACCAACCATGTAATCGTCAACAAATTTCTGTGGGGCAACCGCCGATAACTGGGAAGTAAAACTAATGCCATACACAATATCAACGCCGAGCTGATCTAATAATTCTAATTTACGGTCAAACGTCGATAAATAGCGAAAGGAGTCAACGGATGTCTTGTAGACAATTGAAGGATGATGCGTGTATGTCAACACCGCAAGCTTGACACCTCGTTCATTGGCCAATTTACGTGCCCGCTCAATTACCGTCTGATGACCAATATGCACACCATCGAAAAACCCCATTGCTAAAACAACCGGTCCATCAGGAATTTGTTCTGATCGGTATGGATGTCGTAAATAAATAACTTGCAATGTTTCGCACCTTCAATATCAAAAATTTTAATTTACATTCATTACAGATGATTCGAAAACATTTTCAGTGGCTTGGCTACTTTACCGTCAGTTGACAATTGGTAAAGCGCCTTAATATGATTCTGGAACTTAAGGGCAGTGACCTTTTGATCAACTAATACAGAGGGCGACAAAAAACCGCCATTTGTGACAATCTGCCATTCAGCTAACGTTAGCTCTGTCACGGGATAATGAGCCAGCGCAACATCAATTGGCAATAAATACTGATTAATATTGCCGGTAGTCATTGCGTCGGCAACCTGTTCTAAAGTGACTGTTTGTGACAGATCAAAGCCACCACTTTTCAAACGTGTCAAATCGCTCATAACGGCCGGGACACCCAATGCTTCACCCAGTTGAACGGAAAGCGTTCGAACATAAGTCCCCTTACCACAGCCAATTTCAAACGGAATCACTTGAGTTCCGTTTTTTTTGTCGAAACTCGTTGGTCCCGTTTGTTCGAAACGATCAACATGAATGTGACGCACTGGACGTTCAACTGTTTCCCCAGCCCGAGCGTACTCGTATAACTTGCGCCCATTAACTTTGACTGCTGAATACATCGGTGGAATTTGATCAATGTCACCAATCAGTCCCATCATAGCGTGCAAAATTTGAGCATCAGTAAATGGCTGCGTTAACGGTTTTCGAGCAATCTCTGCCCCGTCTAAATCTTCGGTTTCCGTGGCAAACCCCAAAGTTACTGTGCCACGGTAAACTTTCCCTGACGCCATTAAATACGGCACGACCTTCGTAGCCGGTCCCACACAGATAGGCAACACACCATCAACATTGGGATCTAACGTTCCTGAATGGCCAATCTTTTTTGTGTGCAATATTTTTCTCAGTTTAAAAACCACGTCATGACTCGTCATTCCACGCGGCTTATTAATCGGCAAAATGCCTTCCATGGCAGCAGAACCTCACTTCATCTTTTAAGGATGCACCAGCCTACAGCGGTCCATCAATTTGAATTAATAACGGTCACAATTATAACCTAGCAAAAACTAAAAAGCGACTGCCAGTCTTGGCAGTCGCTTTAATGATTAGTCACGTTCTTGTTGGTGTAATTTATTAATTAATTCATCAATATGATTACCATACTGAACGGATTTATCTTGCTCAAACGTGATTTCAGGTGTCTTGTAGATGCTTAGCCGACTGCCAAGTTCGCTACGAATCAAACCACTAGCCTTGCTCAATCCAGCTGCAGCCTTTTCGTTATCACTTGCCTTGTCGGACAAGATACTGTAATACAATGTTGCCTCTTGCAAGTCGCCCGTTACCTCAACACCGGTAATAGTGACACCGGCTACACGAGGATCACGAACCCGTTTAAGCAAAATATCAGCAACTTCACGTTGAATCTCCTGTTCCAGGCGACCCACACGATAATGCTTATTTGGCATCGTCTTTCACTCCTAACGTTACTTGAATTTACTAAACTATCGAGATTATTCGACGGGAACTTCCTTCATCACGAAGGCTTCGATAACGTCGCCAACCTTGATGTCGTTATAACCAGCAATGGTTAGACCAAGATCAAAACCAGCTTTAACCTGCTTAACCTGATCCTTGAACCGTTGTAGAGAGCCTAACTTACCTTCGTAAACGACAACGCCATCACGGATCAAACGAACACCGGCATCGCTGCTGATGTAGCCTTCCGTAACCATACCACCGACAACAGTTCCGACTTTAGAAACTTTGTAAAGTTCACGAACCTCAACCTGACCGGTAACCTCTTCTTTGTAGACAGGTTCAAGCATACCCTTCATGGCTGATTCAATTTCATCGATAGCATTGTAGATAACGTTGTGCAAACGAATGTCCACACCATCGCTATCAGCTTGCGACTTGGCTTGAGCGGTCGGACGAACGTTAAAGCCAACAATGATTGCATTTGAAGCTTCGGCTAAAGTAACATCACTTTCATTAATGGCACCAACGGCCTGATGAATAATGTTAACCCGAACACCATCAACCTGAATCTTCTGGAATGAAGTTGCTAATGCTTCAACAGAACCTTGAACATCGGCCTTGATGATAACGTCAACTTCCTTCATTTCGCCTTCCTTCATGGTGTCGAACAGATTGTCCAACGTCACGTGGTTAGCATGTGAGCGTTCTTCAACTAAAGCACGCTTAGCACGTTCCTCACCAGCTGCCCGAGCAGATTTTTCATCTTCAAAGACAACAAACTTGTCGCCGGCTTCTGGTACATCGTTCATCCCAGTGATTTCCACTGGTGTTGCAGGTGTAGCTTCTTTAACGGTCCGACCACGATCATTGTTCATGGTCCGAATCCGTCCGTAAGTGTTCCCAATAACAATTGGATCACCGACTTCAAGGGTGCCTTCTTGAACCAAGACAGTGGCAACAGGGCCACGACCCTTGTCCAAACGCGCTTCAATAACTGAACCAAGAGCACGCTGTTCTGGATCTGCCTTGAGTTCCATCAAGTCAGCTTGCAAAAGAATCATGTCCAATAATTCATCCAGGTTTTTATCGTACTTGGCTGAAATTTCGACAAAGATGGTATCGCCACCCCAGTCTTCAGGAATCAAGTTGTAAGCAGACAACTGTTCAATAACATGGTTCGGGTTGGCACCTGGCTTATCAATCTTGTTAACGGCTACGATAATTGGCGTCTTAGCAGCTTGCGCATGGTGAATAGCTTCAATGGTTTGAGGCATAACACCATCATCAGCAGCAACAACCAAAATCGTAATATCAGTAATGTCCGCACCACGCGCACGCATAGCAGTAAAGGCCGCGTGCCCGGGTGTATCGATAAAGGTAATCTTACGACCCTTTAATTCAACTTGATAAGCACCGATCTTCTGAGTGATCCCACCGGCTTCACCAGCCGTAATGTGAGAATTACGCAGTTGATCCAACAGTGTTGTTTTACCGTGGTCAACGTGACCCATGATTGTTACAACTGGTGGACGTGGTACTAACTTAGTTGGATCAGTCGTCGATTGCTCTTCGAAGAATTTGTCGATATCAGCAATATCTTCCTTAGGCTTTTCTTGAGCTTCGATACCGTAATCTGCTGCCAAAATTTCAATAGTATCCTTATCCAAACTTTGGTTTTGGTTAACCATGACACCCAGCATAAATAATTTCTTAACAATTTCCGCAGTCTCACGGTGCAAGATTTTACTCAAGTCCTGAGCGTTCATGCCAACGTCATACATCAATACATCTGGTAATGGACGTTCCTTACGAGTTGGTGCTGGCTGTGCTTGGGCAGTCTGCTTAATTCGTTGATTACGTTTATTACGTTTTTGGTGCTTCTGTCCATATTGTTGTTGACCACGGCCGCCACGACGGTTGTTATTGCCAAAACGGTTACCGTTGTTACTGTTACTGAAACGGTTATTACGACCACTGCCATTGCTGTTGTTATTGGATGACGATGCACCGGCATTAGCAGTTGGTCGGTTCGAAGTACGCGAACTCGTGTTGCGCGAGTTGGTACTGTTCCGGTTGTTTGAGTTACCAGAATTGTTAGAGCCATTGTTGTTACGTGAGCCATAACTACGGTTATTATCACGACTACCGTTATTAGTGTTGTTATTACGGTTGTTGCCACTGTTACCGTTATAGCCTCCACTACGGCCATTTGAATGCGAACTGTTGGTGCTATTACGGTTAGCCGTTGTGTGGTTGTTATTGCGTGAGTTATTGTTACCGCCGTTACGCTGATCAGTGTTTCTTCCAGCTGGCCGCGACTGAGTTGATCGACTAGTCGTGTGACTGGCAGTAGAATGCGGTGCATGACTTGTAGCGGTTGTCTTAGCCGTTGCCTGTGAACGAGGCATCGTTGACTTAGCAGCTGACGATGCAGTCACTGAAGTTGCGGTAGACTGAACAGCTTGTGATGTCGTTTTAGCTGCAGTACTTGTGGCAGTCTGTGAAGCAGCAGCTTGAGAGCGTGGTGCCGTTGACTGCTGTTCTTGCTGACGTTTTGTTTGACGATTATTCGTCCGTGGATTGCTCAAATTCATGATCCGCCCTTCGCCGTGTAGGTTGGCCCCGTTTCGGCCAAAATTAGTATGGCGACGGTCCGATTTCTTATTATTGTTGATCAAATGGTGAACAACTTTGCGTTTAGGTGCGGCATCACCAGACTTTTCGTTTGCCGCTGCATTGGCAGCCTTCGCTTGAACAGTCGGTTTAATAATCCCACGTAACGTCTTTTCTTGAGCATCACTAATGGTCGCCATGTGATTATTAAAACTCATCCCCTTGGCGCTTGCCTTCGTTAGGAGCTCCTTGCTGGAAACATTAAGTTCCTTCGCGAGTTCATAGATTCGCTTATTGGCCATCCTTTCACTCTCCTCATTTCATTTTATCCAATAACGTTTGCATTTTTTTGGCAAAGCCAGCGTTGCTGACGCCTAATGCTGAACGTTGTCGTCCTGTAGCCTGACTCAGTTCCGCAACATTAAATGCAGTACTGACCGGCACATGGTAAAAGCTTGCTTTATCAGTTAACTTCTTTTTTGAACTTGCGCCCATGTCATTTGCAACCCACAGAAAACGAATATTGCCTGCTTTAATCGCTGCTAATACCATGGGTTCACCTGTAACCAACTGGCCCGCCCGTTGTGCCAGGCCAAGAAGGTTTAATAACTGCTGCTCTGGGGTCATTTGTGATTGTCCCCAAACAGCTCGCGCCGGGCTTGCTGGTGATCGACATAAGCAATTAACTCTTCATAGAAAGCGTCGTCAACTTTCATCCCAAACGCCTTGTCCAAGCTATGCTCATGTTGTGCCTTTTTAGCCGTCGCTGTATCAATGGTCACATAGGCGCCACGACCATTTTGCTTACCCGTTGGATCGATTGTGACTTCATTTTCCTTATTCTTGACCACACGAATCAAGTCTTTTTTCGGAAACATGTCGCCACTGACAATGTCTTTACGCATGGGTACTTTACGCTGATGCATCACAATTCCCCCTTAAGGTTAAAAACTAGTGCCAGTCTACTTTTCGGACTGATCGTCGTCTTCGCCCTTTTCAAAATCGGGCTTGTCGACCTCAACGTCTGACCCAGCTTCAACATACTCCTGATCATCCGCATCTTCAAACAAGTTAGCAGCTTCAGTTTCTGACTTAATATCAATCTTGAAACCGGTCAGCTTAGCAGCCAAGCGGGCATTTTGACCACGCTTACCAATTGCTAATGACAATTGATAATCTGGAACAACCACCGTGCAAGCCCGTTCGTTTTCAGAATCGAACACAACATCAACTACTTCAGCTGGGTTCAGTGAGTTAGCAACGTATTGTGCTTCGTCATCCACCCATTCAACGATATCCATGTTTTCACCG
Source organism: Furfurilactobacillus rossiae DSM 15814 (assembly GCF_000428925.1). Taxonomy (GTDB): domain Bacteria; phylum Bacillota; class Bacilli; order Lactobacillales; family Lactobacillaceae; genus Furfurilactobacillus; species Furfurilactobacillus rossiae. The sequence goes on from NZ_AUAW01000001.1 coordinate 399,425, forward strand.
GATAATTCATTAACAATAGATTGGACACGCTGACCACGAGGACCAACACAGGTACCAACAGGGTCCAAGTTAGGATCATTAGACTTTACGGCAATTTTAGCACGATCACCAGCCTCACGGGCGATCGAAACAATTTCAACAGTACCATCATAAATTTCTGGCACTTCTTCTTCAAATAGGCGTTTCAGTAACTCTGGATGCGTCCGGCTAACGAACACTTGTGGCCCTTTAGGGTTATTTTCAACCCGCGAAACATAAACCTTGATCTTATCGTGCATCTTGTATGTCTCGTTTGGCATCTGATCTGAACTAGCCATAACGGCTTCAACCGTATTAGAACCACTGCCTAACGTGACGTACAAGTAACGTGTGTCCTGGCGTTCAACTTCACCAGTAACGACTTCATCCATGTACTGACTGTATTCATCGTAAACCAAACCACGTTCAGCTTCACGAACTCGTTGCATGATAACTTGCTTAGCCGTCTGAGCAGCAATTCGGCCAAAGTTTTTTGGTGTTACTTCAAACTTGATTTCGTCGCCAATTTCATAAGCCCGATTGATGGCTACAGCATCTTGCAAACTTACTTGCAACTGGTCGTTTTCGACATCCTCAACCACAGTTTTAACTGCGTAGACCTTGATATCTCCTTTGCGTTCGTTGAATTCAACATCAACGTTAGCAGCTTGATTATAATTCCGTTTGTAAGCAGAAACTAACGCTGCTTCCAACGCTTCGATAACCACTTGCTTTTTGATCCCTTTTTCTTGTTCAAGAGCGTCTAGCGCCCCAACCAATTCTTTACTCATTTCCTAGTACTCCTTACATGAACCGTCAGGATAGCGATTCGCGACTTTAGGCACGATCACTGTGTCAGTTGTGTTTTAAATACCACTAAAATCAATCGCCAAACGGGCACTTGCAATGGCTTTACGTTCAATCGTCACTGTTTTAGCAACCCCTTTGACTTTATAATTCAACGTTAATGTTTCCGGCGTAAGTTCAGCCAGAGTACCTTCAAATACCTTCACTTTGTCAATCGGTTGATACAGTGAAATGTGAATATACTGGTTAACTGCGCTTTCGAAATCGGCCTCCTTTTTTAGTGGCCGTTCCGCGCCTGGCGAGGAAACTTCTAAATAGTAAGCTTGGGGAATGGGATCTGGGTCAGCGGCATCAAGCTCCGCACTCAGAGCATCATTCACGATGACACAGTCATCAATGGTAATGCCGCCTTGTTTGTCCACGTAGACGCGCAAATACCAGCTTTTACCTTCCTTGACAAATTCAACATCCACAAGCTGAAAATGATGTTCGTCAACGATGGGCTGAACCATCTGGGTAACCGTTTCTGTCACACTGCTCAAGTTTTCCACCTCCTCATTTAGCCCTGAAAAAAGAGCGAGCCACGAATGGCTCACTCTTAGATTAAGAGTCTTAAATTACAAGTCATAGTATAGCATCCCAGCGCCAAAAACACAACCAACGGCACCAATTCAAGCATTTTGAGCATGTTCGGTATAAAATATGATTAAGTCCAACTGATATTGAGGAGGGGTATCATGCTTTTTTCACCACATCATATTTCATTGCTGACCGGTAACGCTTCCGCTAATGCACAATTTTACATTCAAGTACTTGGTCTCAGACTCGTTAAAAATTCCGTTAATCAAGAAGCCGTTCACATCCGACACCTTTATTACGGTAATAATTTAGGCGATCCCGGCAGTGTCATCACCTTTTTTGTTTTAGACCATTTAGGCCAACGTCAGGAAGCAAACCACGGACTAACAGGTATTCGGATCGGCATTCCTCGTAATACGACGACCTATTGGCAAAAACGGCTTAAGGCGGCCAACTTTCATCCACAGCTTATTGCTAGCGGACTAACAGTCACAGACCCAGATGGTGTTTTGTTAACCTTCGTCGAAGTGGATCGTCAATTAACGGATCACCAGCATGTGCCAAATGATGTTCCCGTGGAGAATCAAATAGTTGGTCTACTTGGAACCAATATTGACTATGTTAATTATTCGGAAACGGTCACCTTCTATCAGGATTGGTTGGGGCTCAACGACTTTAATCATCATATTCCCCTCCCATCTAGCGGTGCATCAATCACTCTGACCTCAGCACCTGATTCAAATCACCGCTCACGAATGGGCCGCGGCAGTGTTGATCACATTGCATTACAAGTTCCTGATCAGGCAACACTGTTTCATTATTACAGACGGGCACAATCACTTGGTTTGGATATTGAACTTTATCGTGACCGCGGCTGGTTTCAAAGTATTTATGTTCGTGACCCCTCCGATAACCGAATCGAATTGGCAACTGTTACACCTGGTTTTGCATTGGAAGAACCAGCATCTACTATGGGGCAACAATTGTCTTTGCCACCCCTTTTTGCTGACCAAACAGATGCTGTCAGGCGCTGGTATAACGACCATAATGTAAAGTTCAACGAAGCGGAACGTTTTGAAAACAAGGCCACTCTTAACCAGAGCAAATTGCTGACAACCAACTCACAATAAGTATTAGTGAACTAAAAATATGAATTAAAACCAAGGCGGAAAACAAGCTGAATCTTTGGATATGTCTAATCTTAAATACGCCCTATTCCTCAAGTTCGGGAATAAGGCGTATTTGCTTTGCATACAGTTTTTCGATCTTTTGGCACACGGTGACATCAGCATCGTTTGGGCCAAATAAACGAGTATCACAGCCACGTTCAGTTCATATTATGCTAAATATAAATTGACTGTTTTAATCAAGTCTAAACAAGGCTTTAAAATAGGCTCAACTGATTTTCGTCAGGTAAATCATCTAACACATGGTTCTCAGTCAGAAAATCAATAATCGTAGCAGAAACTTTGCCCCGTTTGCTTAGATCTTCTTTGGACAGGAACGGCTTTTCCTCACGAGCTGCAACAATCTGTTTAGCAACGTTATCGCCCAAGCCAGGAACAGCATTAAACGGAGCAATCAATGAGTCTCCGTCAATCAACCAACTCTGTGCATCCGAACGTTCAACATCAATCATTTTGAACTTAAAGCCACGCTCCATCATTTCGTTAGCTAGTTCAAGCACCGTTAACAGACTCTTTTCCTTAGTTGATGCATCGTTTCCCTTGTCCATGATCGTTTTCATTGATGCCTTAACCGCATTTTTACCACGCGACATGGCAACTAGATCAAAATCATCAGCACGAACAGAGAAGTAAGCAGCGTAATACAACATCGGGAAGTAAACCTTAAAGTAAGCCACTCGTAACGCCATCAAAATATAGGCAGAGGCATGCGCTCTTGGGAACATGTACTTGATCTTTAGACAGGAATCAATGTACCACTGTGGCACATTCGATTCGCGCATAGCTGCTTGCCATTCATCAGGAATCCCGCGACCGTGACGCACAGATTCCATGATCTGAAACGACATTTCGGAATCCAACCCGTAGTTAATCAAGTCGGTCATGATGTTATCACGACAACCAATCACGTTGGCAATCGTCGCCGTGCCGTCTTTAATCAACTCTTCCGCATTACCCAACCAAACGTCGGTTCCGTGTGACAGCCCTGAAATTTGTAATAATTCGGAATAGTTCTTCGGATGTGTTTCCTCAAGCATTCCTCGAACAAACCGGGTTCCGAATTCAGGAATTCCCAGTGTCCCTGTCTTACTGAAGATTTGTTCTTCTGTAACACCTAGCACATCTGTACCAGAGAACAATCCCATCACACCGGGATCATCCGTAGGAATCGTCTTTGGATCGATTCCTGATAAATCCTGTAATGTCCGGATCATCGTTGGATCATCATGTCCAAGAATATCCATTTTCAAAATATTGTCATGAATTGAATGGAAATCGAAGTGAGTTGTCTGCCAAGCAGCGTCTTGGTCATCGGCAGGATACTGGATTGGCGTGAAATCGTAAATATCCATGTAGTCCGGAACGATGATAATTCCGGCTGGATGTTGACCCGTCGTTCGTTTGACACCCGTGGCGCCGCTGGACAAACGGTCAATTTCAGCCTGGCGGAAAGTAACGTCGTGATCACGTTCATAAGCCTTAACGTAACCATAAGCGGTCTTATCGGCAACCGTTCCAATCGTCCCCGCGCGATATACATTGTCCTCACCGAACATGACTTTAGTATAGTTATGCGCAATGGGCTGATAATCTCCGGAGAAGTTCAAATCAATATCAGGAACCTTGTTTCCTTTAAATCCAAGGAATGTTTCAAACGGAATGTTCTGTCCGTTTTTCTTAAGCAACGTGCCACACTTAGGACAGTTCTTATCCGGTAAATCATAGCCCGAACTGTATTCACCATGCGTAAAGAACTCGCTGTACTTACATTCTGGGTTAGGACAAAGATAATGGGGCGCCAGTGGATTCACTTCCGTAATGCCGGCAAACGTCGCTACAACGGAAGAGCCCACCGACCCACGAGAACCAACCAAGTACCCATCCTTGTTAGATTTATGCACTAACCGTTGTGCAATCAAATAAATAACAGAGAACCCGTTTCCAATAATCGATTTCAATTCACGGTCAACACGCTTTTGCACGATATCTGGCAATGGATCACCGTATAGTTCATGAGCCGTGTCCATTGTCCGTTCACGGATTTCATCCTCAGCACCTGCCATTCTTGGCGTGTACAGTTTATCTTTCAGCGGGTGCACATCTTCGACCATGTCAACAATTTTATTCGGATTGGTAACAACCAATTCCTGAGCCAAATCGTCCCCTAAGAAACTGAATTCTGACAGCATTTCATCAGTGGAACGGAAATGAACATCCGGTAATGAATGACGATTAAGCGGATTAGCACCACCCTGCGAACTAATAAGGATTTTTCGATAAATAGCATCGTGGGGATCCAAGTAATGAACATCCCCTGTCGCCGCAATCGGTTTATCCAATTCATGAGCGATTTCAACTAAGGATTTAATGATTGCCTCAAGTTTTGCATTGTCGTGAATTAACTCACCCTCAATTAAGGGTTTGTAAACCGGTTTAGGTTGAACTTCCAAATAATCGTAATATTTTGCTCGCTTGAGTGCTTCTGCTTTTCCCTTTTGCATGGCCGCTTCGAATACTTCACCAGAGGAACACGCTGAGCCGACGATAAGTCCCTCGCGTAAACGGTTTAGTTCACTCCGCGGTACACGGGGTACCCGGTAGAAGTATTTCACATTCGACAGTGAGACAAGTTCAAATAAGTTTTTCAGACCGGCCTGCGTCTTAGCAATCACGGTTGCGTGAAATGGTCGTGCATGTTTGTACGCATCGTTGTCACTCATGTGTTCATTCAACTGATCATGATAAACAATGCCATAGCGTTCTTCTGCATCTTTCAAGAAAATCATGGCTAAATGACCCGTTGACTCAGCATCAAAGATGGCACGGTGATGATGTTCCAATGAAACATTGAATTTTTTGGCTAGTGTATTCAGACGGTAACCCTTTAACGTCGGGTATAAAAACCGTGCCAGCGTTAAGGTATCAATAATCGGATTATCGATTTCTGGCATATCATGACGCACATAACCAGTGTTCATAAAACCGACATCAAATGTCACGTTATGACCGACCAAAATATCGTCGCCATACCAATCACGGAACATTTTAAAGACTTCTTCTTCAGTCTTAGAGCCTGCCACCATATCATCCGTAATACTCGTTAAGTTAGTGGTCGTATCAGACAAGTGAAAACCAGGGTCAATAAATTCCTCGAACTGATCAATGACGTTACCATCCTGCATTTTAACGGCAGAAAGCTCGATAACTTTATCGTAAATGGCTGAAAGACCAGTCGTTTCAACGTCAAACACCACGTATTCGTGACCTTTTAGCACCTCATGAGCGTCATTGATCCCAATTGGCTCACCATCGTCGACCAAGTTGACCTCAACACCATACAGCATTTTAATGCCAGCCTTTTCAGCAGCTTTAAACGCTGCTGGGAAACCTTGGACACCAGCATGGTCTGTGATTGCAATCGCCTTGTGACCCCATTTTGCTGCCCGGCTGACAAAATCAGCAATGTTATTCGTAGCATCCATCGTGCTCATCTGCGTATGGAGGTGCAATTCCACCCGCTTACCATCTTCTGGCGCAGTGTCTTCTCGTTCTGTATGAGAAACCACCTGCAAATCATTGGCAATAATGGCTAAGTCCCGCGAGAAGTTATCTTCCTGCACAGAGCCACGAACTTTAACCCACGCTTTTTCAGGAATGGCCGCAAAATTAGCTTCGTCATCTTCATTCCGTGAAAATTTCTTCACGATGAATGAAGAGGTGTAATCCGTAATTTTTATCGTCAGCAACTGTCGGCCTGACCGAAGTACTCTAATTTCTTTGGCGAACACGTAACCCTCAACGGTCACACTGCGTTCTTCCTCAGTAATTTCATCCATTCGACGAACTGGTTCGTCATCTTTAATTTTCCGCCCCATACTAACAGGACCGTTGACGGTTGGCGCAGATGAATGTTCGGCCTTATTTTTGGCGATGACGGCAGCAGCTTTGGTGACCATTTCTTCGTCTCGTTTTTCCTTGGCTGCCTGAAAATCAGCAAGCTGTTGCGCTGATGCCGCTTCATCAACCGTCGTTGCAAATGACAATTCGGGGAAACCTAATCGCTGATACGTGGCAACTAAAGCGGTCAATGTGTCACCGCTAAGAAAATCTGAAACAACTTGATTGGGCGCCGTAATAATCACTCGTTCGCCATCCATAGTTGGTGCTGTTCCTTCACACAACTGTCGTGCAAACTGCTCGTTCAATCCGCTGTGACTGACTGCCCAGGTCCAGTAGCGCGCAATCGTTTCAATTTCAGCATGTGTATCATTTGAAGCAATGTGAAAGTTTACCGTTGCGATCTCATCAAACGCTTGGGTTAATCGCTGTGAAAAGTTCATAAACGTTTCGAACGGCAAGATGTGATCAAAATGAAAGCCAAAACTCCAGGTCCTGCTCTGTTCATGAACGACCATATCGGTAATCTGCGCGTTCACAAAATTTGCGTCGGTTGCCTGTGACTCAAGATTTAGTTGGTCTAGTAATTTAATAAAAAGCTCGTGTTGATTTAACGCCACGAAAATGCGGCCTCCCCACATGAATGTTCTTAAGTAGCCAATTATAAAATAATCGTTTTTCAGTACAGTGCACACAAGTCGAACCCTGATGGGAAAATACCCTAAAGGTTCGACTTGTTATCCATAACATTTTAATTTCAATCGATATTGTTAATCAATGCCTTTGAACAGAATAGCCACTGTTTCAGTCAACTCTTCTTTGCGAACTTCAACTGTCTCACCAGTCTTGCGCAGTTTGATTTCTACAATACCGTCTGCGGCCTTTTTCCCGACGGTAACGCGCAATGGCAAACCAATCAAATCTGAATCAGCAAATTTGACCCCTGCACGTTCTGTTCTGTCATCAACCAACACCTTGTAACCGGCATCAGTTAAGGATGTTTCAAGTTCATCAGTCAATTCACGTTGTTCATCGTTTTTGATGTTAACGGGAATCAAATGAATGTCAAACGGCGAAATGGCTTTAGGCCATGCAAGACCATTTTCATCAGCCGTCTGTTCAGCAATCGCAGACAGCAAACGACTCACACCAATCCCGTAAGAACCCATGATTACGTCTTTTTGACGACCATTTTCATCAAGGACTTGAGCACCAAGCGACTCAGAATAGCGGGTTCCTAATTTAAACACATGCCCAATTTCAATACCACGGTTAAACTTCAAGACGCCTTCGCCATCAGGAGATACATCGCCTTCCTGAACCAAGCGAATGTCTGCAAACTGATCAACGCGGAAGTCACGGTTCAAGTTTGCATTCAAATAGTGGAAGCCATTTTCATTGGCACCAACCGGCATGTTCATAAGGTCGGCAACATCCTGGTCGGCAATGATTTTAATATCTTCACTGACGCCTACAGGACCTAGAGAACCGAAATCTGCACCCATATACTGTTCAGCCTGTTCAGTGGTTGCCATTTCTAAGTCAGTCGCATCGGCAACATTTTTTAGCTTAGTGTCATTAACTTCATGATCACCGCGGATCAAGGCAACTAATGGTTCGCCATCAGCCATATACAACATTGTTTTCAATGTCTTAGTTGTGTCGATATCAAGTCGTTTAGCAATTGCATCGATGGTTTTTTCACCAGGAGTGGCAATCTTTTCTAGCTCACGAGGTTCTTCATGCGATTTTTTAGGTACATAAAGACTGGTTGCAGTTTCCAAATTAGCAGCGTAATCACTACTGTCGGAGTAGGCAATCGTGTCTTCACCGACTGGCGCAATTGCATTAAATTCGCGAGACTCCTTACCACCCATCGCCCCGGAATCCGCCAAAATTTCACGGTAGTTCAGACCACAACGATTAAAGACATTTCGAAAGGCAACTTCCATCTGTTTGAAGACGCGGTCCAAACTCTCAGCATCGCTATGGAATGAATAAACATCCAGCATCAGGAATTCACGACCCCGCAACAGTCCGTAACGAGGACGATCCTCATCACGATACTTTTGTTGAATTTGGTACATAACCAATGGTAACCGTTTGTACGACTTAACTTCATCCCGAATAAAACTCGTAAAAGTTTCTTCATGCGTCGGGCCAAGAATCAAATCACGTTCGTGACGATCCTTCAACTTGTACATCGTCTGACCGTATGTGTCATAACGCCCTGACTGTTTCCAGAGGTCCGCTGGCAGTAACGCCGGAGCCAACATTTCAACAGCATCAATCTTAGCCATTTCTTCGCGAACGATTGTTTCCACGTTTGTTAACACTTGGAAAGCCAGTGGCAGGTAGGCATAAACACCAGCAACAACTGGTCGAATGTACCCCGCCCGTAACATCATTTGATGGCTCAAGGCCTCTGCATCACTCGGCGTTTCTTTCAACGTCGGAATTAGCATTTTACTTTGTTTCATCGATTAATTCTCCTCAATCTTCCAAAAGTTAACGGCCATTGTCAGTCGTTTCAGTGAACAAAATAGCGCATGATATCGTTCCACGTGACCAGAATCATCAGAAACAAAACAAAACCAAATCCGATGATTGTAACGACACCTTCAGTTTGCTGTGACAATGGTTTACGTCGAATTGCTTCAATTACGTTTAAAACTAGTTTACCACCGTCAAGCGCAGGAATTGGCAACAAGTTGACGATTCCTAAATTTAATGATAAAAAACCTAGCCAGTAGAGGATACCACTCCAACCAGCCTGTGTAGCTGTGGCCGTATTCGCATAAATCGCCACAGGCCCACCAAGGTCATTAAGACTGAAATGCGTGAACAAATGACCGAGCGCCGCGAACAACAGCACAGTCGTGTTCCAGAACCCACCAAATAGCTTTGCAAAAAAGCCGGTATCGATACCACGTTTAATGCCAACGGTCCGCGTTTTACTGCCAGAAACAGTTTTTACCTGCGGCGTTATTTTGACATGTTTAACCGTCTTTTGACCACGCTTAATGCCAAGTGTAATGTCGCCATGGGTATCACTAGTAATAGCACTTGTCACAGCCGTCCAGCTGTTAGTGCGTTTGTCATTAACGCTAACGATTCGGTCACCCGATTTCAGGCCAGCCGATTTCGCCGGCGTATTCGTTAATACTCCTGAAATCGCGTTGCTATTACTGGCAACGCCACCCATGGCGAATCCCATAATGGCAAACACCAACCACGCCAGAATAAAGTTATTCAGTGGTCCTGCAAAGTTAGTTAAAATACGGTGCCACAACGTAGCCGACTGAAACTGGACATCACGTGGCGCAATCAACACCTCTGTGCCGTCCTTTTCAATGATTGTTGCATCGTGATCTACTGCATACGTCTTGACGACACTTTCGTCACCATTTTCGTAACCCTTTATGACCAATTGATCTACTAAGTCAGACTCCGTCACAATAACAGGAATGCCATTAAACAGCGTCGTTTGATCACTAGCATTAATTCTGGTGACTTTACCAGAATCGCCCACCATAACACTGATTGGCGTTCCCGGTTGAAGTTGGTCATCCTCATCCTCGGCAGCACCGGCCATTCGAACATAACCCCCTAAGGGCAAAATTCGAATCGTATACAACGTCCCGTTTTTGCGCGTCCAAAAAACTTTGGGACCCATTCCGATTGAAAATTCACGCACAAGAATACCTGACCGTTTGGCAAAATAAAAGTGGCCAAACTCATGCACGACCACTAAAATTCCAAAAACAATAATAAAAGCAACAATTGTTTTTACCATTCACATAGGATCCTTTCATTTGAGCAGGCTACCGTTTTTAAAAATGAAAAAGCCGAAGTTTGAACAGCTATATTCCTAGACCAAATACGTGTGTCTAAATCAATCCCGTCAAATGTAGGATTGGTAACACAAACAACAAACTGTCAAAGCGATCCAAAATACCGCCATGACCCGGCAATATTTTGCCAGAATCCTTAACACCATAAAAACGTTTAAGAGACGATTCAACTAAATCACCTAATTGACCACAGACACTGTAAATTAGTGTCAGAATGACCATTATCGGCAAACTAAAGTGTTGTGGGAAAAAGGCAACCCAAACACTGCCGACAATAACGGCCACAATCGTGCCGCCAATAGAACCTTCCCACGTTTTGTTAGGCGATATTTGGGGAGCCAATTTGTGCCGACCCAATTTGCGCCCAATCATATAGGCACCAGAATCTGTCGTCCAGATGACAAACAAAATGTAGAACAGCGTGGACAACCCAGTATTTCTAGCAGCAACAAAGTAGTAAAAACCCATGCCAATGTACAACATTGCAAGTGTCAACACACCAGCATCATCAAACGAAAAATGGTTGCGTGTGAATACAGTATGTAACAGCAACAGCATCACGAAAATAAAGAATAAAAATTCTCGATTGAGGTTATCAGGCAAAAACGCCAACCAACTTTGTGGGGCTAGTAGCACAAGTAACCCTAGAAAACTAATAATCGCTTCCGCAGACACGACCAACTTCTTTTTCATAACCAGCACTTCGCCTAACGCCACAGCGCCAAGGACAATGGCTGCTAATTGAATTAGCCAACCACCATAGACAATCACCGGAATAAAAATCAATAACGCCACAACGGCGGTAATGACACGAGTACGCATATGAAACTCCTCACTTCTGGACAGACCTTAGCCTGTCACAAACTCTTATTTATTTTTTGGTTGTTTGACGCCACCGAAGCGACGGTCACGTTGTTGGAATTGGCTAATACAACGGCGTAATTCTGCGTCATCAAAATCAGGCCAATACCCCTCCGTAAAGACTAATTCGCTGTAAGCAATTTGCCAAAGCAAAAAATTGGAAATTCGTTCTTCACCACTAGTTCGAATCAACAAATCAGGGTTATTGTATGGCGCAAGTGGTGCAGTCATTAAGGCCTGATCAACAGTGTCAGTAGTAATGTCCGCAACTTGTTGATTTCCATCAACAACTTGTTGAGCAATTTTTTGGATAGCTGTCACGATTTCCGCCTGTCCGCCGTAATTAAGCGCAAAGTTTAAAATCATGCCAGTGCAATGAGCAGTATCTGCAATCGCATTGTTAACGGCTGTTTGCGTTTTTTTCGGGAGCTGATCTGTATATCCCATGACATTAACCCGCACATTTTCTTTAACCAAATCAGGCACAAAAGTGTCAAAAAAATCGACCGGCAGTTGCATAAGATAGTTAACTTCGTTCTCTGAACGTTTCCAATTTTCTGTTGAAAAAGCATACAGCGTTAGCACCTTAATACCTAAATGGCTAGCCGCAATGGTCACCTTTTTGACAGTATTCATGCCTTCCTTGTGGCCTGCCACACGTGGCAAATGACGCTTCTGAGCCCATCGTCCATTACCATCCATGATAATCGCAACGTGCTTAGGAATGCGTGTCTCATCGAGATCACTTGGCGAAGTTTCAGGCGCCACAGTTTTTTTTCGTCCAAACAAAACAACGTCCACCTTTCAATTCTACGTCTTTCTAGTTTAACAAAAACACCTAGTCATTACATTAAAACACAGCGAAATAAACGGAGTGAGCTTTTAAAAAATGACGAAATGTCCTCTGTTGACGGCACCGATAACCATTGTGTGCGGCCGTCAAATAATAATCGTTGTCGCAAATATCTACCTCGGCATTGTATCACTTTCCCGTAACCGGTAAAACTGGCCACGTCCTTCACTCATTAATAAATTGTCACCTTGAATAAAAAAACGACTGTGACTGGAAAGTAGATTTCCAAGCACAATCGCTTATATAACGAAAGATATACAGAGCAACAACTAGATAGTCATTAACTCTTTTTCTTTGTCACTAGCAATATTTTCAACGTTCTTAATGCCAGCATCTGTGATTTTTTGAGCCTGCTCTTCAAGATCGTGCAACTGATCATCAGTAAAGTCACCATTTTTGTGACCTTTTTTTAATGAGTCCATTGCATCCCGGCGTACATTTCGCACGGCAACTTTAGCTTCTTCAGCCTTACCATGAACTTGCTTTACCAAGTCTTTTCGGCTTTCTTCAGTCAATTGTGGGATAACCAGCCGAATAGCATTACCGTCATTGGCTGGATTAATTCCCAAATCAGAAGTCAAAATTGCGTGTTCAATAGCATCCAAACTACTTTTATCAAATGGTGTAATCAACAAGACACGTGCTTCCGGAATCGTGATGGAAGCCATTTGATTAATCGGTGTTGGTGCCCCATAATAATCTGCCTTAATATCAGCGAGTAGACCAGCATTGGCACGGCCTGCACGAATATTGCCAAGTTCACGCGACAGTGCGTCGCCGGCCTTGCTCATCCGTTCTTGTGCATCTTTTAAAATTGGTTCGTTAACAGCCATTTTATTTCCCCCTAACAGTTGTCCCGATATTTTCACCCTTAACAACCTTTAAAACGTTGCCAGGCTCGTTAAAATTAAAGACGACCAATGGAATATTATTATCCATTGACAGCGATGTTGCTGTTGTATCCATAACATGGAGACCCTTATTTATAATATCCAAGTGAGTCAGAGAATCATACTTAACGGCATCAGGGTCTACATTCGGATCGGCTGAGTAAATACCGTCCGTGCCATTTTTGGCCATTAGAATAGCATCCGCATTGATTTCAGCTGCCCGTAACGCAGCAGTTGTATCCGTTGAGAAGTATGGTGAACCAGTTCCACCGGCAAAAATTACGACCCGATCCTTTTCTAAATGACGAACAGCCTTCCGACGAATGTAAGGTTCCGCAATCTGGCGCATTTCAATAGAAGTCTGGACACGTGTTGGTACATCTAAGCTTTCCAAACTGTCTTGTAAAGCCAAGGCGTTCATAATAGTTGCCAGCATACCGACGTAATCAGCTTGAGCGCGTTCCATGCCCATTTCAGATCCCGCTTCACCTCGCCAAATGTTACCACCGCCTACAACAATTGCAATCTGCACGCCCAGCGCATAGACCTCTCTTAGTTCTTCAGCAACGGTTTTAATCTTTGGCGGATAGATTCCAAATCCTTGTTCACCGGCCAGTGCTTCACCGCTCAACTTTAACATTACACGTTTGTATTTTACATCAGCCATTAGACCAACATCCTCCTTGTCAGATCCCATGTGGGCGTCTCATTCTACAAAAAAGGCGCACATAACGTACGCCCTGGTTTAATTACTTGATTTGACCCATAACTTCGTCAACGAAGTCATCGCTCTTCTTTTCCATGCCTTCACCGACTTGGTAACGAACGAATGAAACAACCTTGGCGTTCTTAGAGGAAACGTACTGGTCAACAGTTTGATCGCCATCCTTAACGAATGGTTGATCATTCAATGAAATTTCAGCCAACCATTTGTTCAAACGGCCATCAATCATTTTTTCTTTGATGTTGTCTGGCTTGCCAGCAAGGTCGTCTTCTTTAGAAAGAACATCCTTTTCATGATTCAAACGATCAGCTGGAACATCCGTCCGGTCAACATATTCTGGGTTGATTGCAGCAACGTGCATTGCAACATCTTTAGCTGTTTCGGCGTCGCCACCTTCAAGAACAACCAAAGAGGCAATTGAACCACCCATGTGCAAGTATGAACCAAATACTTGGTCATCAGTCTTATCAACGACCTGGAAACGGCGCAAACTAATCTTTTCACCTGTTACTTGTGTAGCAGAGATGATTGCATCGCTTAACGTTTCGTTGTCATTAGCTTTCAACTTCAAAGCATCTTCAACAGTAGCAGGTTCTTCTAGAGCAATTTGGTCGCTGACTGTTTGTAACAGATCTTTGAATGTGTCGTTTGAGGCAACGAAGTCTGTTTCTGAGTTTAATTCAACAATTGCTGCCTTGTTGCCATGGATAGCAACTTCGGTTAATCCTTCAGCAGCAATGCGGTCACTCTTCTTTTCTGCCTTGGCGATACCCTTTTCGCGTAAGAAGTCCAAGGCCTTGGCTTCGTCACCATCAGTAGCGACTAATGCCTTCTTGGCGTCCATGATACCAACACCGGTTTTTTCACGTAATGCTTTAACTTGAGCTGCTGTAACTGCCATCTTAGTATGGCCTCCTCATAATTTTTAATAAACATAGTAATTTGAGAAAAAGACTGCCTATCAATCTCAGGCCAAAACGGTCTCAACTGATAGACAGCCTAAGGTTTTATCGCTTAGTTGTTTTTTTGCTTGTTGTCGCCTTCAACAGCATCAACGATGTCTTCCATCGAATCGCCCTTAGCAGCGGCTTGTTGTTGATCGTCAGCGCCTTGGTCTTCACCTTGACGGCCTTCGATAACAGCGTCAGCCATCTTCGAAGAGATCAAACGGATGGCACGGATAGCATCATCGTTTGAAGGAATGATGTAGTCAATGTCGTCTGGGTCAGTGTTCGTGTCAACCATAGCAACGATCGGAATGTTCAACTTGTGTGCTTCTTGAACAGCGATTTGTTCCTTACGAGGGTCAACGATGAACATAACATCAGGAATACCAGGCATATCTTCGATACCGCCAAGGAACTTTTCAAGCTTTTCACGTTGCTTAGTTAACAAAGCAACTTCCTTCTTTGGCAGACGATCAAAAGTACCGTCTTCATCCATCTTCTTTAAATCCTTCAAACGCTTGATCCGTGTTTGAATGGTGTTCCAGTTAGTTAACGTACCACCAAGCCAACGGTGGTTAACGTAGTACATACCGGCACGAGTTGCTTCTTCTTCGATTGAGTCTTGAGCTTGCTTCTTAGTTCCAACAAATAAAATGTTTGAACCCTTAGCAGCTTCATCCTTAACAAAGTTGTAGGCAACGTCAGCCATCTTAACCGTCTTTTGCAAGTCAATGATGTAGATACCGTTACGTTCAGTAAAGATGTAACGCTTCATCTTTGGGTTCCAACGACGTGTTTGGTGACCGAAGTGGACACCAGCTTCAAGCAATTGCTTCATAGAAATAACAGCCATGTGTTAAATCCTCCAAAATATAATGTTTTTCCTCCCCAACGCTCATTTGCACAGATCACTCATCCCTGAGCACCGATTTGCGCATCACGCTAGGTGTGAATTGGTTTTGAACCGACAATTAGTATACCAAACGCCAAGTGCTGTGACAAGCATTAAATCACCTGATCTTCAGAGGCACCTGTTTGAATCAAGCTCAAATTATGATCGAGTGAAACGGTCACCATGTTTTTTACGGCCACATTTGTATAAAAAGCAATGTGAGGCGTCATTAAAACGTTCTCGCGAGCAAACAAGTTGTTGAAAGTTGGATCATCAATTTGTTGACCTCTTAAATCGTGGTTAAAAATGGGCAATTCCTTTTCATAAGTATCTAAGGCGGCGCCCGCGACCTTGCCACTATCCAACGCTGTAATCAGCGCCTGACTGTCAATCAACGTGCCGCGTCCTGCGTTAACGATCCAAACGCCGTCATTCATCTGGGCAAAAGCATCCTGATCCAGCATGTGAAAATCATCTTTGGTTGCTGGCGCGTGTAATGTAATCACAGTACTGGCCTGATATAAATCGGCCAATGAGTCAACATAGATGCCCTCTTTTTCCAATTCAGGATTGTGGTAAACATCATAGGCAACAACCTTCGCGCCAAAACCACGATATATTTGAATTGCAGCTCGACCAATTCTGCCAGTGCCGATCACACCAACTATTTGTTGATTCAACTCCTGCGAAACATCCGGTGCCCAACGAAAATCCTGAGCGTGAATTTTAGCTTCAAAACGACGCGTGTTGCGCAGCAATTGTAACAACTGGCTAACCGTAAATTCCGCAATTGCTGCCGGAGAATAAGCAGGCACATTGGTCACTTTAATACCTAACTTTTTTGCAGTATCGAGCGCCATGGCGTCCGTGCCCACGATTCGCGATGACACTGATCGCACATTTTCCTTGACCAATCGTTCAAATACCGCTGGCCCTACTGGATCCGTTTGTAAAATACTAATCCCATCACAGCCAGCCGCCTCATCAACGGAATGTTCATCCAAAATAGCTGGTGTCAACGAAACAGTTACCTCGGGATGTGCTGTCTGCCAAGCCTTAAAGTAAGGTCTTTCATCGTCTCGCACGCCATAAGCTAAAATTTTCATAACGTTTATGCCTCCAAGCAAAATTGGTGAATCTTTCAATTCTTGAATACCAATTTAGCTTAGCACAAAACTAACTCCTTCTTCGATGAAAGAATGACACCCAATCACTACAGCTAATGAAACGACTGGTCAATCGTCGTTAATTACTAATCATTACGTTCAAACGGGTTAGCATGATGATCCTGGAGAAAGGCAATTTTTTTGGCTCGCGGCTGATGCTTAAACGCATACTCAGCCTTTAGTGCGCTAGATTTATCCTCGAACGCCTGTGCGTAAATCATTTTTAATGGATGGCGAAACGCTGGTCGTGTGTACTTAGCTCCCTTGCCTGCCTGATGGGTTGCAAAGCGTCGGCCAACATCGTCTGTAAAACCGCCGTACAGTGTGTTGTCGGCACAAAGTAGCACATAAAAATAATAAGGCTTTGACACTGTTATTGCGCCTCGTTTCCGTAAAGCAATTCACGAACATGACCAACATAGTTACCTTCGTTGTCTGCAACAGTCAACGGTGGTAATACTTTTAAACCATTTATTTTGCCGTCTTTGATAGCGTCCACTAGGAACATATTGGCTTCGCGCCCCGGTTTTGGGTACACAAACTGCAACCGTTTGGGTGCCAAACGAGCCGCCTGCAGGAGCGTCATCATTTCCAAAAAACGATCTGGACGGAACACAAAATACGCGTGACCGGTCATCTTAAGCAACCCGGAGGCCGCGTTAATCACATCCGCTAACGTCGTCGTCAGTTCATGGCGTGCAATGGCGTAATGTTCATTGGGATTTTTTTGAGATGTTGGTGCATCGACAAAATAAGGTGGATTACACGTCACCACCGCAGCAGAATCTGGACGAATTACCGTCGTCACGTCGTTAAGATCCATTGTCAGCACTTCCGCCTGTGTTGCCAAACCATTAAGACTAATTGATCGCCGAGCCATGTCGGCTAGACGCGGTTGAATCTCAACCATTTTTATTTGCCCTTTTGTTTTGGGACTGAAAAACAAACCGACCGCCCCGTTACCGGCACATAAATCAACAGTTAATCCTCGCCTGGTTCTGTCGGGATTGGCAAAATCAGCTAATAGAACCGCATCTAGTGAAAATGAAAAAACGGTTTTGCTTTGAATAATTTTAATATCGGCACCGTATAACTGGTCAATTCGTTCATCTGGCAGTAAGTTAGGTTCCATTAATATGTTCACTTCTTTCACAGACTGTTTCAACCTTGCATTCTAGGGTCATCTTCGTCATACTCTTATCAGAATTATTATGGTCTAGCCTAGCAATTGCAAGTAGATTTCCAAATACCAATGGCGACCAGCTTTATCTATGTCAGTAATCAACGGGGTTGACGAATTTCAACTTATTTTTTAAACTAAGGCCAATGTTTCGACATTCGGGAAACGTCAATCATATTATATTATCAGCTTTTTAGGTTACCTATTTTTAAAAACATTTAAGACTTGGAGGCACCGCCTTGTTCTATTCATTTATTCGTGTTGTCGCCCGCATTATCCTGCTAATTGTCAACGGACGACCAAAAATTACACATAAAGACCGTTTGCCAGAAGGAACCTACATTCTTGTAGGGCCGCACCGAACGTGGTTTGATCCGATTTATTACGCTCTAGCCGCATCACCTCGAAAATTCTCGTTCATGACCAAAAAGGAGCTCTTCAAAAATCCAATCATCCGGTTTGTGCTCAACCATGCCAACGCCTATCCGGTAGACCGTGATCACCCAGGTCCTTCAGCAATCAAGACCCCCGTCAAGATTTTAAAGCAGGGTGAACTGTCAACAATCATTTTTCCTTCTGGCACTCGTCATTCCAGTGAAATGAAGGGCGGCGCCACAGTCATCGCTAAGCTTGCTGGTGTTCCCTTGGTTCCCACTGTTTATCAAGGACCATTGACCTTTATGGGATTGTTCAGTCGCAAGCGTGTCAAAGTCAGTTTCGGTGAACCAATTTATATCGACCGTAAATTCAAAACTGATGATGCCGGTCAACAACAAATTGATCAACAAATGCAAACCGCTTTTGATGCTCTAGATAAAGAAATTGATCCGTCCTTCCACTATGTGGATCCAAATCAAAAGCTCTATGAAGAATATCAACAAAAACAGGCTGCAGAGAAAACTGAAGAAAAAGTCGAAGCTGAACATTTGGCAGAGTTAACTAAGCCAGAAGTCCACAACAGTCGTAAATCATAATTAGCCAACCACAGCACAATTATTGTTATTAAAAAGGTGTACTGATAATTCCAGATTTGGAATCGTCAGTACACCCTTATTTTTATCATATCCAACAGACTGTCTCAGTCATAATTTCACTCAAGGCTGGGGTTCAGCGCTAGCATTGTTTTCCTCACTGTTAAGAAGTGCCTCACGTTGATCTGCGTCAACGGCTGTTTGCAACCGGTACATATCATAATAGCGCCCTCGCTTAGCCAGCAAATCAGCATGCGTGCCTCGCCCAACAATTCGACCCTGATCCAGCACCAATATCTGATCGGCATTTCTAATCGTTGACAGCCGGTGTGCAATTGCAATCGTGGTCCGCCCACTTTGCAATTTTTGAAGACCGTCCTGAATAAGTGCTTCAGTTTCTGTGTCGATGTCGGCCGTTGCCTCATCCAATATAAGCACCTTTGGATTATGTGCCACCGTGCGTGCAAATGACAACAGTTGTCGCTGACCACCGGAATAGCTGGCACCACGTTCAATGACACGAGCATGATATTTGTCAGGCAATTGATCAATAAAACGATCTGCTGACACAAAACGCGCAGCATCTTCAACTTGTTGATCACTGATATTGTCATCAAACATGCGGATGTTCGATGCAATGTCGCCGTAAAACATAAATGAATCTTGAAGGACAAGCCCGAAACGTTGACGTAATTCGGCCATACTGTAATCGCGAATATCACGATCATCAATCAAGACTTGACCCGAACCAAACTCATAAAACCGCATCAAAACATTTATTGTTGAAGATTTACCAGAACCCGTATGACCCACTAATGCAACCGTTTGTCCTGGTTCGACAGTAAAGGAAACGTCATGTAGCACATCATGTTCACCATCATAACTAAAGTTAACGTGTTTAAACTCGATTTTCCCTCGAGTAATTTTAGCGCCCTCGACCGGATGCTGTTGCGGAGCGAGTGTTTGATCATCCATCACCCGTAAAACACGTGAACCGGCAACAATACCGTCTTGAAAATCAGAAAGTGAATCCATCATGTTTGCCATCGGATTGTAAAAATTGCTGAGGTATTGGACAAACGCATAAATCGTACCTGCAAGAACAAAGTGATGAAATGCATCGATACCAAACATCCATAGCACAGCAACCTCGCCCAGAGCAAACAGCAAATCAATAATTGGACCCAGTAGCAATGAATTGGTGCGAATCATTGCCCGCCGTGTATCAAAATAGGCTTGGTTGGTTTGTTCAAATTCGCGATTCATTCGGTGTTCCTGACGAAATTCCTGAATCACCGCAATTCCGTTAATGGACTCCGCTAGTTTAGCGTTCAGTTCGCTCAGTCGTTCACGCATGGACCGGTAGACCCGACTGCTAAAATGCTGATAATACCAAATCGCAAAAATTAATATCGGTAAAAAGGCCAATACAACCAGTGAAACTTTAACGTTAGTTCGGTACATGGCGTAAAACGATGTAATCACTGAGAATAACGCCACAATAGCGGCAGCAAACAGTGCCCAGAATGTCTGAAATGACATCGTATCATTGGTTAGTCGCGACAATATTGATCCGGCCGGCACTTGGTCAAAATAGCGCATCCCCAGTGTGTGAAGCTTGCGAAACATCTTAACACGAACATTTTCAAGCATTCGTTCGCCACCCATGGCATACAAGAATTCCTGTCCAAACTGGAAAATCGCCTTGATAATCGTGCCAAGGAAGTAAAATCCAGCAAAGAAGAGAACGACTCGCAAGCCTGAATTATGCACCCTTAAATATTGATCCATATACGTTGACATCAGTTTTGGTAACAATACATTAATTAAACTAACCAAAAAGGCAAAGACAATTGCCCAAATAAAATCCCATTTATATGGCGCCGCATAAGGTAACAACCGCTTAATAACTGTTGTCTGTTCTTTCATCGACATACTTCGAGCCCAGGCCGACTCATGATTATTTTGTGCCATTAGTCATTGCCACCTCCAATCGAATCTGACAATTGTTGCTGATCGTACATCCGTTTGTACCACCCATTTTGGGCCATCAGTTCAGCATGAGTGCCTCGTTCACTAATATGACCATCCGTCATCACTAGAATTTCATCAGCATTAACAACTGAACTTAAACGATGTGCGGCAATAATTGTCGTTTTGCCAGCGCGATTACTACCTAAACGTTCAAGAATCTGCGCCTCAGTTTTGGCATCAACCGCCGACAAGGCATCATCTAAAATTAATATTTCAGGATCGATTACTAACGCTCTGGCAATAGCCAATCGTTGTTTTTGACCACCGGAAAGTGATACCCCCTCTTCACCAACTTCCGTTTGATAACCGTCCGGCATATTATCGACCTCGGTATCAAACGCAGCAGTATAAGCGGCATCTTCAATAGCCTGATCACTTAAATCAGGGTTTGCAAAAGCAATGTTCCCCTTTACAGACGTTGAAAACAAAAAACTATCCTGAGGCACGTAGCCAATTGATCGAATATAAGCATCCAGCGTGTAATCGCGAATATCATGACCACCCATTTTGATTGCGCCTTGATAGTCATCAAATTGCCGTAGGAGCAACTTAATAATGGACGACTTGCCGGCCCCAACTCGGCCAACAATGCCCAATGTGTGACCAGTAGACAATGAAAAATCAACGTCAGTTAGCCGTGGCTCCTTATCATCCGGATAATTAAATGCCTTGACGTCAAAATCGATAGTACCCGTTGCTGGCTGTTTAATCCCGTCCGTTTTTTCAACGATGCTAGACTTTTCATGCAGTAAAAAGTTAACCCGGTCGTAGGAAGCATTCCCACGTTCCATAGTGTTGAATAGTTGACCAATCGCAAACATTGGCCAAACTAGCATCCCAACATAGGCAATAAATGTCACCAATTGTCCCAGCGAGATCACCCCACTTGTTACATATCGGCCGCCTAAGACAATTGTCGCAACGTATGACAAACCAATGATCACCGTGATCAACGGATCAAACATTGCATCCAAAAAGTTGGTATAACGGTTGATTTTGATGGTGTCCTGAACCTGCCCCTCAAAATCTGCCTCATCCTGTTTCTCTTGGCCTAACGTTTTAATAACCTTAATGCCTTCAATACTCTCTTGTGCCTTGTTGTTTAAACGAGAAAAAGCGGCCTGTGACTCGCCAAAGGCTACGTGAATTTTCGTTCCCACATACCGAGCCACAATCGCAATCAACGGCAACGGCAGGACGGCTAAAATAGTGAGCCGCCAGTTAACCATGATCATCATGGCAATCAATGTGGTACCACCAGTGATAATGGAATCAGCAAACTGAAGGATCCCGCCACCAGCGACACGTTGAACAGCCGATAAATCATTTGTCGCATGGGCCATCAAATCTCCAGTTCGATACCGTTGATAAAAAGCAGTATCCATTTGCATAAAATGCCAGTATAGCCGTTCTCGTAGCGTTCGTTCGAGATTAGCTGCACCTCCCCAAATGGCCGTCCGCCATAAAAAGCGGGCTGCATATGCAAGCAAGGCCGTAACAGTCATGACGCCAAGTGCTAGACCAAGTTTTCCAGCAGTCAGCGTACGTTTATCCATTAGGTCAACCAACATACCAATAATTCTTGGCGGAATGATGCCCAGTAAGGCGGTTAGCAGTAAACCAATCACACCCCAAAAATATGTTCGTCGCTCAGCCTTAAAGTACCAAGCAAGTTTTCTAAAAATCGACACCAAGGTCACCAACTTTCCAATAACACAATTTAAAAAAGAATATAAAAAACGGGCAGGAGTAATCCAGCCCGTTTTAATCAATTACATTAATCAGAATTAGCTCTTTCGTGCTTGACTCTGCATGGTTGACAGCATTTGCTTCAACTTCTTTTCAGAAGGCTTTTGCCCCATTTGCAGCATCATCGTCCGTAGCATTTCTTCAGTAATCGGAGGATTATTCTTAAGGTAGTTTTGCATGTAGCGGCGCGCAAAGAAGAAGCCACCAACAACACCGGCGACTGCCGCTAAAATAACGATTAAAATCCACAACCCTGTTGACATCGAAATAACCTCCTTCCATAGATGAATTACATTAAATAATATTACACAACATCAACGCGCTTGAAAACCCTTTAATGTCAAAAAAGGCAAATTAATCGTCTCGCAAACCTTTTTTTCGTTGGACATCCTTCACTTTTTCTGGCGTAACTTCTTTACCATCCTTGTCGAACACCTGCATCATTTCAACTTGTGAGCGAAACGCCTTCCTAAAGTTAGCTAAAAAGGCCTCTCGCAGTTTCTTTTGTTCAGCTTTCTCTTCATCAGTTAGTCCCGTTGTCTTTTGTTTATGAGCAAGTTCATTAATCCGGGCACGTAATTTTTCTGATTCCATTAATTCTGCCCCTCCTTATCATTTATCCAAGGCTTCGACTGACCATTATACAAGAAGAAGTCGAAAAGTGGAAAAGATTTGCAGCAAAGCGAACATTTGTTTGACCAGGAGAGAAAAATGTGCTAAGTTTTAACTATCGAAATCGCGTAGCTCCGCTGACCGGACCCACCACGAACACGTTTTCACATTTGTTCGCGGCTGCGCAAAACTAAGACGAGGTGTTGACGAACATGTCAAGAAGTTCCGAAAGCAAACAAATTGCGGTACTCCGCTTTATCTATGAACGTGTTAATGAAAAAGGTTATCCGCCGACCGTTCGTGAAATTGGTGAGGCAGTTGATTTATCCTCTACTTCTACAGTTCATGGACACATTGATCGTTTGCAAAAAAAGGGATTGCTGGTTAAGGATCCCACTAAACCACGTGCCATTGAATTAACGGACGCTGGTTTGCAAACGCTTGGTGTGTCAACGACACCAAATGAGATTCCGGTCTTAGGTGTTGTTGCTGCTGGTGAACCAATTCTAGCAGTCCAAGATGCTACCGACTACTTCCCGGTTCCACCGGAGCTAACCGAATATGATGGCGATCTCTTTATGCTTACCATTCGTGGGGACAGTATGATTAATATGGGGATTCTAACTGGTGATCGTGTCATTGTTCGACGTCAACAAAACGCCGACAATGGTGATATTGTCATTGCAATGACCGATGAAAATGAAGCAACCTGCAAGCGTTTCTTTAAAGAGTCTGATCACTATCGACTCCAACCTGAGAACGATAACATGGCTCCCATTATTTTAAATAATGTCACTATTTTAGGTAAAGTTGTTGGTCTCTATCGTGATTCGGTTTATTAATTCCAAAATTGTAGCAGTAAAAAAACTGAGGTTTAACCACAAGTAAGTGGTTAAACCTCAGTTTTTTTGTCTGACTTCTTTCATAGGCCGCGTCTCATCATACATGACATGCAATAATTTGTTCACGGCTTAAATCTGCACAAATCAACCTGTTTTCACTGTTTGCTGTACCTTAATTAAAATAATCGCCATTACCACAGCAGGTGCTTCCTAGACAGACACTTCTACTGAACTTCACCAACGTAACGTTGCTCTGGCAATTGATCAAAGTTAAGCGCCGTCAATTCTTCAGCATGCTCAACATATGTTTTTGCGCCTTGAGCTAACATCAAATTAACTAGGCCCGTTTTTTCATGAACTAGTACTACCGTCTTACCTTTGGCCACGGCATAACCAATTTCAAAGGCCGTCCCACTGTCAACGGAATCCTCTGTAAAGTCACTAACAGCGACAACAATGTCAGCATCGTTTAGATGATCCAAATCGTGCTTGTATGCTGTCGACTGCCATTCTGGGCTGCCGAACGTTAATTCAGGGAATTGAGACTTTCGTGGACTAAACACATCACCAACGGTTTTATTGTCCGCTAGAGCCTGTTCTACACGTTTGACACGATCAATTTGGTCATCGTCAAAAAAAGGGCTGGCTAAATAAATAGATTTCACAGAATGATTCCTCCTCGAATTGATGCACTAATTATACGACAAAAATGAACAATCATACAATTAAAATTCGATTATGTTCACAAATGGAACTTTATATATGCTCAAATCTTTATTAATTCGATACTTGTTGTCAAAAATATGAACAATGATCATTTATCCACGCGACGTTCTCTCGGATCGCGGATTAATTTTGATCATCCTTAACGGACGCACTTGATCCGTTCTTAATGTCACCTGTCCATCTAACACATCTACCATATACCGATCAATCGGATCAAAATTAATAATTTGTACAATAACGTGATGTGCTAAGTGTTCAAGCACCTTACCCAAAAAGGGCTTTTGTAAATCATCGCATTTTGAACACCGAACTATACTACCTTGGCCTAGAGTTGCTGTCATAATAGGTCCTCCCTGAAATCATTCACTTCTTCTCTGTGTTTCGATTATGGATAGTGTAACGCACGTTTTCTCCAATTGCAATAATATTATTTATGATTATCATACGATTTTTATTATGGATAATCGATATCGCTTTTTCATTCATCAGTTGCAATGGTAGAATAGAAACCATCACGATAGAGAAAAAGAGGTTATCTTCATGATTTTTTTAGCCATTTTCGGTGGAATTGCATTAATTCTGGCCATTTTTTACTTACTTAATTCGATTCAAAACTATGGTACCTGGAAGTTTGCGACAGCACTCGTCGTCATCTTCACTTTGATCACGGGATTTGGAATTGTTAAACTGCCCGTCTGGCACCATCAGAGCCAAACAACGGCTGACCAATCTTCATCCCAAACTGCTAGTCGGCAATCATCTCAAACATCAGCGGCCGCTCAATCGTCGTTGGCAAAAGCTGCGTCTACCTTTAACCCGACTGGCGGTGTTATCAATGGTCAGACAGCTAAACAAAAAAGTGCCGCTAAATCATCTGCCGAAGATCAAATGACGACACAACTTAACTCGGCCTTTTCAACGCTTGGTAAAGTCACCTTTGACCGTGCCAAAAAAACTTACACAATTACACCAGAGAACGAAAATACAGTCAAAGCGCTGGAAGCACTTGAAAAACAACCGTCCGAAGCTGATCAGGCTCATTGGCCAACTTTAGTTAAGAATCTGGCCACTTCTTCTGCAAACGTTAGTAAGGCGCTTAAAGATGATTGCACACTGACACTAGTCAGCCCAGATCAATCTGGAAAGGTCTTATTCAGTGCAACAAATGGGAAAGCCACTACTAATTTTGCACAATAATCATCCTATGAACTAGCTATTGCCATTCTTCCTAAAGAATCAGATATCATGACTGCCTGTGGGCGGTCTTTTTTCGTTTGCAAACAAAAAAGCCCTCGAATTAACGAGAGCTTTAGACTTTATCGGTCACAAAATCGTATAGGCGTATCCATTGCGATTGACGCAGTAGCACTAATCTGAGTTACGACTGTAGTTATTGACGGAATTTCTCGTCAACTAATGTGCTTGGTACTGACGCTGTTCATTATCAATGCCGGCAAGCACAAAACGCGCGGGATCGGCCGCAATGTTCGTTTTTTTGGTACTGCCGTTAGTTGGTAATTGATCATTAAATAATTGTTCATATTCGGCCACAGATACCCGTTGACGCGCATTGAGTAATGATTCAATTTTGGCCCGATTAAACCCGTTCCGATAGTTCGGCTGTACCGTTGCTGTGTAAAATTCACCTTCTGCACCAGAGCCATAACTAAACAGGCCCAGCTGAGCATTAGCTGACAACGTACCGTTTGCTAATAATGACAACAAGCTCAAATATAATGAGCCCGTGTAGAGGTTGCCAACATGCCGGTTCCACAATCTGGCAGATTCAAAGTTCTCAGTCAACCGAGATGCTACTGTTTCATTCGTGGGCAATATGGTTCGCAGTGCTTTTAACCCCATTTTAGAAAATGGTAAGTGAAACAGCATTGCGTCAAAATCTGTTACATCGGCATCATATGTCTTTTTGAATCGAGTCCAAACATTTGTAAAAAAGTCGACGTAAATGTTGGCGGAAAAGTGACCATCCACACGCGCTTCCGTTGCATAAACTGGCCGCCAAAAGTCCATCACATCTTGCGTTAAATACGTACTTTGGTCGCTGATTGCTAATATTTGTGGGGCCGCGCTTACAACCATGGCGACAGCGCCCGCGCCTTGGGTGATTTCTCCGGGTGTATGTAAGCCATAACGGGCGATATCACTTGCCAAAACTAGTGCCTTACGTTGCGGATGTGCAGCAACGTAGTCTTTTGCTAATTGCAAAGCCGCCGTTGCGGAGTAACAAGCCTGTTTGACCTCAATGGCTCGTGTATGTTCCGTTAGTCCGAGCAAACGTTGGACATAAACGGCACCAGACTTAGAGTTATCAATTCCAGATTCAGTTGCAAATAAAATCAGATCAATCGCCTGCTTGTCCGATTCGTCGATAATTTGATTTGCTGCGTTGGCTGCCATAGTGACCACGTCTTGCGTTGGCGGAACGACAGCCATTTCTGATTGACCAATGCCGATATGATACTTATCAGGGTCATCCCCGCGTGCATGAGCTAAATCCGTCATATCCAACACCAAATGAGGTGTATAGAACCCCATTTTATCGATACCAATGTTCATCCTAGCAAGCTCCCTTTTAACAGATCAATTTTAGTTGTTTCCAAAAACGCCCAGGCATTAATTTAATTTAGAAAAAACACCACTCATCAAACGTCAATGGGTGGTGTTTTCCTGCCAAGGGTATAAAGGAGAGTACAGGATTTGAACCTGCGCGCCCGCTATAAACGGGTTCGACGGATTTCGAGTCCGTTGCATTACCACTCTGCCAACTCTCCAAGAGGTACTCAAATAGTATAGCATAAAAACGCCCCTACACAACGGTAGAGCTCATTTTTATCAATTGAAATAAGCACTTTTTAACTCAGTCTAAACAAAGTAGTTGACGAAGTTAATGTTTAGTTTATACTGTAAAAAGTAACAATTACCATTTACAATATAAACGAAAGAAGGCTTGATTATGGCCACTCCAGCACGTAAAACATCCAAAACTCGGCGTAACCAACGCCGTGCGGCGCATAAGATCACAGCACCAGCGATCCACTTTGACGCACAAACTGGTGAATACGTGATGAGTCATCACGTTTCTCCCAATGGCTTTTACAATGGCAAACAAATTATAAAAGAGGCAAACTAAATGAAAATAGATCAAAGCACAGCGACCCGAAACCTAAGAAGTCCCAACATCAAGACTCGTAAGAAGGCCCTACAAATCCTTCATAGTCTTAAGAAGAATCATAAGTAATTGATAACGCCGTAAATGAGCAGCAATGTTCATTTACGGCGTTTTTTATACGATGAATTTGCAATATTAAAACAATTGATTACGCTGTCCTGACAATCTCAGAGACTAAAAAGGCGTGACGCGAAACTCCGCCACACCAAACGATTTAATAGTCCATTAAGACTAATGTATCGTAATCTTTTAGTTTGTCTAACCCATGCAAATCCTTCAATTGAAGTAAGAATGCACAACCAACAACAACGCCACCAAGCTGTTCAACAAGCTTGATGGTTGCTTCAATCGTACCACCAGTTGCCAGAATATCATCCGTAACTAATACCCGTTGGCCTGGCTTAATCGCATCCTCATGCATGTATAACGAAGCAGTGCCATATTCCAAAGCATAGTCCGCTTTGATTGTTTTACGTGGCAACTTGCCCTTCTTGCGTGCTGGCGCAAAGCCAATGCCTAATTCATAAGCCACTGGACAGCCGACGATAAAACCACGAGATTCTGGTCCAACGACCATATCAACCTGCTTGTCACGCGCATAATTGACGATGGTATCGGTCGCTTGGTGATATGCAGCGCCGTCACCCATCAACGGTGAGATGTCACGAAACATGATGCCCTTTTCGGGATAATCTGGCACCGTTGCAATGTATTTTGTTAAGTCTAAAGCCAATTTTTACAGCTCCTTTAAGCTTAGCTCATGGCGCCCATCAACCAAGCTTTCAGTTGAGGTGCCTTGGAATAAAGTAATTTTTCTTCAGTATCGATACGTGTCAAACGTTGTCGGTAAGCCGCTGCATCAGTAAGATTTACGTGCGGTGGTTCACTCACCCCATTCATAACGCCAGAGTCTATTTTAACAAATCCCACCTCAAAAAACAGCTGTATCATAAAAATCAATTTGGCGTCATCAATTTGGAGATACTTTGCCAACGTTGGCAACTGATGAGCAATATCAACATTCTGATGACTAGCAACGAACTTAAACAGTTTGCCATACTCTGCACGACTTGGCATACCATCTAAATAGGCTGAATCGTGTTCATAAAAGTAGGCTGTTAATTCATCCGTTTTGATTTGACTCAGCACTTGCTTTAAATCATCCAGATCATCCGGACAATCGACAATAATCAAATGATCACAGCTTGACGGCAGTTCATCACGACCAACACACAAAGACTGCGCCCCTTCTGGCAAATAACTTTGTAATTGATCAACCAACTTCTTGTGGAAAAATAAATAGGTGTCAGGTTGTTCAAACAATGACTTGGCCAGATGATTCGTTCGACTATCTACAATCGTAATACCAGTCACCGAAAAGTCTTTTACCATTACCTGATAAGTTGTCTTCCCCTGCCATGTATTGGCCGACAATGTACCAACAACACTCACATTTTCAGGGTTAGCAGTGACCTGTTCACTCTGATGACCACGCCCAAAAGCGATAGCCGCGACTTGATGCCCCGCTTCATCTGACATCTGAAATTTGAGATGGTTCTTAGCCGCACCCATAGTGCGCACATTGTCTACTAAAGTTGGTTTAAACGCGAATACCGGCTGTGGATTATCCGTTCCAAACGGACCGAGTTCTTGAACTGCACCGTAATCAGCCGCATTAACGTCTGCGAGTGTGATCAGCCCAGCAACAGGCAACTCAGGTTTAGCTGTCAAATCAACCGATTGATCGACACAGGCTTGTTCCAGCGCAGTGGCTAAAGTATCAAGCTGGTCTATCGGACAGGTCAAGCCACACGCCATCGCATGACCACCAAACGCTATCATTTGGTCACGAACAGGATTGATAGCGTTAAACAAATCATAACCTGCAATCGAGCGACCGGAGCCCTTTAACGTCCCTTTTTCTGAATCTTCGCTCATGACTAAGGTTGGTTTGTGCGTGGCCTCAACGATTTTGCTAGCCACAATTCCCAGTACACCTTCATGCCACCCTTTGCCATGAATAATGAGCGTTTTGCGGGCCTGATTGTCCGGTGTCTGCGCCTGTGCCAAGGCATCACCGCTGATATCTTTAACCAGCTGTTGTCGCTTCTCATTTTGGGCGTTAATTTCCGAAGCCAACTCTTCAGCACGCGCATCATCAAACGTAGTTAGCAACTCGACTGCTGGATTGGCATCCCCAAGTCTGCCCAACGCGTTTAAACGCGGCGCAATGCCAAAACCAACGTGCTCTTCATTGATGGTCTGTCCGTCAATACCCGCAGCCTTCATCAATGCAATCAGCCCTGGCCGCTGCGTATTAGCAATTACCTGCAGTCCAAATTTAACGAGCGCATGATTTTCGTCATTTAGTGGCACTAAGTCCGCAATTTCGCCAATAGCAACCAAGTCTAACTCATCGCTTAACTCATCGGCAGTGGCATCTAAGAGCACTTGGGCCACTTTAAAGGCCACCCCAACACCAGATAATCCGCCAAATGGATAATGTCCTTGTGGATGGCGAGGGTGAATAATGGCAGCAGCATTGGGTAATTGCTCTGGTAGCTCATGATGGTCAGTAACGACGACATCAACTCCACGTTTGGCAGCGGCTTCGATTGCCTCATTACCAGCTACCCCATTATCCACTGTGACAAACAGCTGCGTACCAGCATCAATTAGTCGATTAAAAGCTGCTACGTTGGGCCCGTATCCATCCGTGAAACGGTTAGGAATGTATGTGTTCACGTTAGCTCCAAGCTGATCTAAAGCCTCATACATTAACGATGTACTGGTCAAACCGTCAGCGTCGTAATCGCCATATACCGTAATCTGATCACCGGCCTCAACAGCTGACTGAATCCGGGCAACGCCTTTTTCGATATCAAACATTTGGTGTGGATCATGCAGTACATCAATAGTTGGTTTCAGCCACTCGTTGACCTTATCAACAGTGTCTAACCTTCGTGCTAACAACAATCGTGCCATAAAGGGCGAAACATCAAGGTCGTGAGCAAATGTCACGACCTTTTCGTCTGCAACCTGTGGCGCCTGTTGCCAATCGTACTTGGACTCTAGCACAGTCTTTCCTCCTCACCTACGTCTAAATAAATCCACAACTGGAAAGGCGTTTGTTCCCTACATTCAGAAAACAAACACCTTTCCTTAATCACAATAACGATGTTTTCATCTCGCATTACAGAAACTAATTCGCATTGTTTTGTTGACTAAGTTTCTGCTGTAACTGCTCAATGGTCTTGTCTCGATCATCTAAGAGCCCATTAAGCTGTTCATTTTTACTCGTTAATTCTTCATTTTGCTTCTTCAACTGATCATTTTCCGCAGTTGTTTCGCTGTCAGCGCGTTTGCCATTTCGTTTGTCACTGGCATGTGTTCCGGCCGTCACTAACAGTGCAATAATGGCACCAAGCAAAAGTGACACAATGAGAATCAAGATCATCGGCCACTTAACCGTCGCTACACCAAAATGAATGGGTACACTATTTCCGTTCATGACAGCAAAAATTGCGACAAGTAGCACTAGAATCAATCCTGCAATTAAACGCCATTGATTTTTCATTCTGGTGCCTCCGTCGGATCAGTGTCAGTTGAAGGTTCGTCATTTTCAGCACTCAGTTGCATGCGCTTAGGTGCGTGCGGTTTAAATAGCTGTTCGATAACAAAATCACCAACCGTTGGGAACAAATGATAGGCCACTGAGGCTGCGGCAAAATAACGTGGTACAGTAATTTCGCGCACATGATAGCCAATGGTATCAACCAGTCGTTCAGCTACCAGTTGAGGCGTCACAGTGAAGTTGGCAACTTTTGACAAGTAGTCGCCGTCTTGATCTGCGATATTGAAGAAGTTGGTCGCAACAGGACCTGGATTGACGGTCGTCACCTGAATGCCAAACGGCCGTAACTCTTGCCGTAACACATCACTGTAACCGACAACGGCCGTTTTTGTCGCTGTGTAAACCGCAGCCTTCGGCGTCGGAATCTTTGCAGCCACGGAAGCAATGTTAATGATTGCCCCATAATGTTTATCGATCATGTCGCTGGCTAGCTGACGCGTAATGTAGATCAAGCCAAGCACGTTGACCCGAAAC
This sequence comes from Furfurilactobacillus rossiae DSM 15814, assembly GCF_000428925.1. Taxonomy (GTDB): domain Bacteria; phylum Bacillota; class Bacilli; order Lactobacillales; family Lactobacillaceae; genus Furfurilactobacillus; species Furfurilactobacillus rossiae. Next base: position 431,509 of record NZ_AUAW01000001.1, read on the forward strand.
ATCCGGTCTGTTACCTCAGGATCAGTATCAACTGCTGGCTCCATGTCACCAAAACCGGCAGCATTAATGACAACATCTACTGCACCCACTTCATGGCGAACCTGACTCAAAGTCTTGTCGATAGCCGCTGGATTAGCGACATCCAGCGCAAACGCAAAGGCTGGCCGGCCAGAATACAACATGCACTGTTGAGCAACCTGATTTAACTTCAACTCATTACGGGCAACCAAAACCACGATTGCCCCGCGACGAGCAACTTCAAAGGCGGCCGCTTGCCCAATTCCGGAAGATGCGCCAGTAATTAAAACAATCCGATTCTTCAAATCACGCAGTTCTTTTAATCGACTTGATAAGTTCATCATTAGCACTCACCTCAACTGCCGTAACTATTTGTACGGTTTATTTTTTAAACGGGATATCAATGACGTCAAAGTCCCGAACAACCTTTGAATTGGCAAACGTTGCGCGAGCCTGACGCTCTAATTCTTTAGCACCACGTCCATTATAACGCGCCGAAATGTGATTCATCAGTAATCGGCCTACGTGGGCGTCATGGGCTACCTGAGCAGCCTGTTCGCTAGTTGAATGATAATAGTTACGCGCCAGTTTACTTTCGTTTGCCGCAAACGTACTTTCATGAACCAGCACATCCGCATCCTGCGCTAATTCTGTCGCTCGCCGTGTCTTACGTGTATCACCCAAAATTGTCACAATTCGGCCCTTTTGAGAGGGACCGATGAAGTCCTTACCATTGAGTGTTCGCCCATCTGGTAAAGAAACGGTTTTACCAGCCTTCAACTGACCATATACCGGTCCGGATGGCACTTTGGCCGCGGCTAGTTTGTCCACGAGCAATTCACCTTGGTGATCTTTTTCAACAATTCGGTAGCCAAAACTCACAATTTTGTGATCTAACCGTTTGCATGAAACTGTGAAGGTTGCGTCATCAAAAATAACACCATCCCCACTGAGCTCCACAAACTTCAAAGGATACGTCAACGCAGACTCGGACAACCGCAAACTTGTCTGAACATATTCCTTAATCCCTCTAGGTCCGTAAATCGTCAATGGCTCATTGCCACCCTGAAACGAACGTGAGCTCAGCAAACCCGGCAACCCAAATAAGTGGTCACCATGTAGATGCGTAATAAAAATCTTTTCAATTTTGCGTGGCTTCAACGTTGTATTTAAAATTTGATGTTGGGTGCCTTCACCACAATCAAATAACCAAACTGCATTACGCTCATCCAACAAACGGAGTGCAAGACTCGACACATTGCGCGCTTTAGCCGGTGAACCGGCACCAGTACCTAAAAATTCAATCTCCATAACTATTCTTCTACCTAATCCCTATATAAAAGTATTTACTATATTATTAATGAGTTCACACATCTTTATGAGTTCCTAAATAAGAACGATGACACAGTAGTCAACATTCAGTTCGCATTCAATTCTACTGAATTTGAGGCCAAAAAACAATCGTCACCAACCGCCACTATGGTAAGCTGAACTGTAATAAAATGACTGTTAATAAATAGTCAGAAAGGACCACCAAACCGATGCGCTTAGTCGATTTTAAATTTTCCACCGCCGATTACGACATGCAGCGACCCTTATTTGTTGCTGTTGATGGCAATCCACAACCAGTAGTAAGCTTAACCAAATCTCCGACAGATCATCGCTTAATACTGGACCTAGACTTAACCCATGCTGGTCGACCACTAACGCTAGATGCATTCATGACTAGAACGCAAAAGCTCCCGGGCAGTTGGCGAATTGCGGCTCAAGCCGCAATTGCGTCACCGACAACCCGTGAGCTATTTGGTTATCGTCTGATTGACGAAAAAATTATGTTTATGTGACACTTACTTTGGTTCAACGATTATGTTGAGCCCTATTTTTTTGGTGAAATACTTTTTTGAACGACCGTATTTGTCACCAATCGTGTATAGGCAATACTACCTTGTGGGTTGGGATGGACATGGTCCGGGCCAAACCAACTTGGTTGATCATGACTAGCACCATACCAATCAACAAGATAAACCTGCTTAGACCGTTTGGCATTTATCGCAATTAAATCGTTAACCTGATTTTGCCATGTTTTCGTCGGTACCATTGTATTGACCCAAAAGACTTTCCGTTTTGGACCTACCGCTTTCAACACATTGTCAATTTGTGTTTGTGTTAATGGCGAATTTGTTCCCAGGTTGATTAAAACCGTCGACGCCAGTAAATGGCGTTTTTTTAGTGATTGAATCACTGACGGCGCTTCCCAAACCTGACGGCCAACCTTAGCGTCTACATAGGCGTGCCCAAACACTTGTTGCAAGCTGTCCGCATTATCCACCAGCACCGAGTCACCCACCGCCGTTAGCGATATGTGCTGTGCCGACAGCATTGTCGCTGGCTGAAGATCAAAGGCCTTGGCGAGCTTCTTTTGCTGAGCAGACAATTGCTTATTGGCCTTTTGGTTCGTTTGGGCTGTAGCTTTCTCAGAAGCATCAAATGCACCCTTTTGAGCAGCCACTTCACGATTCTTTTTAGCCGTCTGTTTCCCGGCCGCTTTGATGTGTTTAGTGACAGCATCGACGGGGGGCTTCTTGCGAGGTGTTGCTTGAGCATACCCAACCATAGTTATCAGTGATGCGAGAACAAGCACCGCGCTCGTAATCACTTCGCGCGGATACTGCCGCCAAGTCTTTGGTGCTTTGACCATCGCCCACCAAGATGTAAAACGTCCATGAGCAATTGGTTGTTCAATAAATCGATAGGATAACTCGGCTAACAGTAGGATCAATACCAATTCCGCCAACGCATTAAGCACAGTATGTTGAGCAATGTTGACGACCCGTTGCTCATAAAAAATCATGACCGGAAACTGATACAGGTAAATGCCGTAACTGCGTTTGCCAACCCAGTTGAATACAGGATTGGTCAACCATTTATTCCAACTGGCCCCAGGATGAACAATAACGGCTATCATCGCAGTCGCAAAAATGGAAAACAAGAACATCCCACCACGATACGTGAAAGATGATGTTCCTGTCATCACCCAGTACAGAATAAACATGACTAACAGGCTAATACCACCGACCCAATTTAACAATCGCTGACCAGCAGCGTGTAGATTTGCATTTAGATGATTGGCTGGCCAAACTGCCGCTAACGCTGCCCCCATCAAGATTGAAAAGGCCCGCGTGTCCGTGCCATAGTATACCCGGTTGACCTGATTAGCGTCTTTAAAAAGGACTGCCATTAAAAGTGCCGATATGACAGCGCCAACCATCAGTGCACCGGCCACGCGTGACCGGCGTTTGAACAGTTTCACAAGTCCCCAAATAATAAAGGGCCAGAAAAGATAAAACTGACCTTCAATAGACAACGTCCACAAATGGGTGAAAGGCGACTCACCGTTGAAACGATCGAAGTATGACTGACCATGATTGATTTCGAACCAGTTATAAACGTACAGCAAGTTGGTGACAATGGTTCCCCGCAAACCAACCAATAGATTACGGGCAAACAACGTGATGTACGTGCTGGTTAAGGCCAACATCGCTACCAAGGCCGGATACAATCGTTGAATCCGCCGTTTGTAAAAATGGTTAACCGCTAGCGAAGTTCCTTTATTAATTAAGTTCAAAAAACTATCAGTTACCAGGTAACCTGTTAACCCAAAGAAAATGGGCACACCCAGAAAACCACCTGGAAGTGCCGCTGGTAACAAGTGATAAGCGATCACACCTAATACTGCAAGTGTCCGCAAACCATCTATACCTGTTATGTAACGCCGATGACTCGACGTTTTTGCTGTTTGCATCTGTTAAACCCCTACCCGTTTTCACGAACAAATGACCGTATTACTAGATTCAGCTACTCAACAAAATCGAAAGTGAAGTCCAAAATTTGGACCGTATCGCCATCCTGTGCACCCGCTTCTCGCAACGCGTCATCCACGCCCATTGTCCGCAGTTGACGGGCAAAACGGACCATACTTTGTTCATGTTGTGTATTCGTCATCTTAAATAAGCGTTCAATCTTGTCACCGGTCAATAACCAGATGCCGTCATCCGTGTGCTGAACTTCAAACGCAGGCTTTTCGTCATCTTGATATTGATACATAACACCAAGATCTTCATCCGCTTGCGGAACAAATGCCGGTGTTTGGTCAAGTAGCGTCGCCGTGGCTTGAATTAATGGTTTTAACCCTTCGTGAGAAACGGAAGAAATCGCCATTACAGTTGGCTTCGTTGACAATGAGTCGTCTTCGGCCAAAGCAGTTTTAAAGGCTTCAAAACGTTCTGCCGCCCCTGGAAGATCCATCTTAGTAGCGACCACAATCTGAGGCCGATCTAACAGGCTGGCATCATAATTGCCCAATTCCTTGTTAATCGCATGAAAGGCATCAATCGGGGCCATCGCATTTTCTTCATCAAGGAAATCATCGCCAGCCATTGCCACTAAATGTAATAAGACCCGCGTCCGTTCCACATGTCGAAGAAATTGAAAACCGAGGCCAACACCATCGCTCGCACCTTCAATCAGACCTGGTAAATCAGCCATAACAAAGTCCCGACCATCATCCAAACGGACCATCCCAATATTAGGATCGATCGTTGTGAAATGATAAGCGGCAATTTTAGGCTTTGCATTTGTAATAACAGACATCAATGTCGATTTCCCGACAGATGGAAAACCAACTAAGCCAACATCGGCCAATAATTGCAATTCCAGACCAATACGTAGTTCCTGACCTGGTTCACCATTTTCAGCGATTTCTGGGGCAGGATTTTTGGGTGTAGCAAACTTCATGTTGCCACGACCGCCACGGCCACCCTTGGCAATGACAAGTTCTTGACCTGGTTCAGTTAAATCACCCAGCACTTCGTCTGTGTCAAGGTTTCGCACGATGGTTCCACCTGGGACCTTAACGTACAAATCAGCTGCTGATCGACCTGTCATCCCCTTGGTCATCCCGTTGCCACCGTGTTTAGCCTTATAGTGTCGGTTATACCGAAAGTCCATTAATGTCCGTAAGCCTTCGTCAACGACCATGATGACACTACCACCATGTCCGCCATCGCCACCGAAAGGACCACCGTTAGCGACAAATTTTTCACGTCTAAATGAAACGATCCCGTTACCACCGTTTCCTGCTTTTACTTCAATTGTTGCTTTATCGACAAATGCCATTTGTGTTTCTCCATAATTTCTTGGTTTCTATATCAATGTGGCGACCAGTTATGCATCCCACAATCGTCTATCTTCGAACAATTCGCTCATCCCATTGTACAGTGCAATACACGCTCGGTCAAAAAACAATTCTGCATTTAGTCACTATCTTGTTAACATGATTCTTCGAATGCAAACGTCATGCTAACTTCGCCAAACATAAACGAAAAGGACGTTGCTCCCATCTGTCTGAAAGCAACGTCCTTAACCTACTCAAATGAGTTAAATTGTTTGCTGACGGTCTAGATAACTTAACGACTGTTGGGCTTCACCGGTAACCATTGCCGCCACAGCCACGTGGACAGTTTGTGCAACCGTTTCTGACAATCCTAATTCGTGCAGATCACTAACTGGAGCAGCAGCAATCTTCTTCAGAGAACCGTACTTTTTCAATAGTTTTGCGCGCGTTTTTGGTCCCACACCCTGAATTTGATCCAAACGTGAGCTTAATGAATTCTTATTGTGCAGTTGACGGTGGAACGTGATGGCAAACCGGTGCACTTCATCTTGAATTCGTTGTAACAAATAGAAGCCTTGTGACTTAGGATCCAGATTTAGATGCTCGTCATCCTCGCCAAACATTAGATCTGCTGTCCGGTGATGGTCATTTTTAACCATCCCAGCGACTGGAATGTCCAAGCCAAGCTCATTTTCTAGAACATCCTTAGCCGCGTTCATTTGAATTGCACCACCATCCATCAGAATTAAATCTGGCATATCTGTATGCTCTTTAAGCAGACGTGTGTAACGCCGACGAATGACTTCCATCGTGCTGGCTGTTTCATCAGCGTGATCCACCGTGCGTAACTTATACTTGCGATATAACTTCTTATTTGGTCGACCATTTTCGAAAACAACCATTGCTGAAACTAAATCAGCACCCTGTTCATGAGAATGGTCAAAAGCTTCAATTTTAGAAACGGGTGGTAACCCCAGAGCATCCGCAATTTCTTGCATGGCACCCGTGGTCTTGTGTTCGTCTAACTCTAACAAACGGAATTTTTCTTCCAACACCAGTCGGGCGTTCTTGCCCGCCATTTCCATCAGATCGCGACGAACGCCACGTTGAGGAACGTTAACTGGAACATTCAGTACATCTTCAATAGATTCCCGGGTGTCCTCGTCAATACTGCTGGGCACCAAAATTTCTCTTGGCAACACAGCATTCTTTCGATTGTAAAACTGCATGATAAACGTTTGCATTTCCTCTGGTGCCGTTGAAACAACTGGGAACAATCGTTTTTCCCGTTTCATCAAACGTGCTTGCCGCACAAAGAAAACCTGAATGGACAGCCATCCCTTGTCCAGATAGAAATTAAAGATGTCCCGTGGGGTCTGATCGTTGCTGATAATCTTTTGCTTTTCAACTGTTACGTCGATGTAGTGCAACTGATCACGTAGGTCAGCGGCCCGCTCAAATTCCAAACTGGCTGCCGCCTCTTTCATTTGTGTTTGCAAATGTTTGATAACTCGTGCGGTATTACCGTTTAAAAACGATTTAATGCGTTTGATCTGCTCATCGTACGCGCTCTCGGGAACTTCTTTAAAGCAGGCCCCCAAACACTGCCCCATGTGATAGTACAAGCATGGTCGCCCTTGATAACCAGAACAACGACGCAATGGATAGACTTTTTGTAAGAAATGTAGTGTTTCTTCGGCCGCGTAAACATTGGGATACGGTCCAAAATAATAGCCACCGTCGTGCTTAACATCGTTTGCGATGATGATTCGCGGATCACGTTCATGCGTAATTTTAATATACGGGTAACCTGTGCCCCGCTTCAACTTAATATTGTAGTATGGCTGATGTTTTTGAATTAGCGTGATTTCAAGCAAAAAAGCTTCCTTGTCAGTCGACGTCACAATCGTCTCAAAGTCCACAATGTGAGCTACTAACTGGGCAGTTTTGCCTTCGTGACTGCTCTTAAAGTAGGAACGTACACGGTTTTTCAAATTCTTGGCCTTGCCGACATAAATAATCTTTCCGTTAATGTCCTTCATCAGGTAACAACCAGGCATTGGCGGTAGAAACGTTAATTTATGCTCAATGTGTTCTGATGCCACAAAACTGCCTCCGTTCTCGTAAAATCGTAGTTAAATTATAACGCATGAACGCGTGTTCGCAAAATAAAAGAGCGTCCGTTTGAAACACGTCTGGTTAGACGTCCCAGCTATTCTGTTCAAAGAAACTGGGACATAACACTGACTTTTGCTCATTTAACGCGAATAAGGCATTCATGGGAAAAACCCCCATAAACGCCTTATTCACGTTACCTGAGAAAGCCAAAACGTGTTATGTCCCGCTCTCTTACCTTGTTAATAATAGTTTTGAACTTATTTTTGTCTGGCAACCTATTCTTCTGTTTGTGCCCAAAACGCTTCCGCTAAGGCTCGATAGAAATGGCACCCAGTCAAATAGTCATCAATGGCCACGTTTTCGTTCACTTGATGGTCGGTTGTTCCTGCTGCAGGGCCGACGATAACGATTGGCAACTGCCCTGCCTTCGTGTATTCCGAGGCATCTGTCGCACCCGTCCCCGCAGTTAACTCACCACCCCGATGAATAGTGTTTTTCAAAACGGCCTGTGTGATTTCTGCTAATTTAGTGCCAGCCTGTGAGGGTAATGGTGGCTCAGGATAACTATAACTGATACTTAATTTAGCGCCCGCCTTGTTTAACGACTCAATAATGTCTTCTAACTGGGCCATGACCTCATCGTTTGGATAGGCTGGAATTGTTCGGATGTTACCGGTTAGCCAAGCATTTGCTGGCACTGAGTTAATCTGCTCGCCGCCGCCAATCTGGCTAATCACATGCGTTAGCCCGCCTAATACATCGTCTCGTTTATTGTTTGCTGCCATCACTGACTCAGCTTGTTCAGCAAATTTCAGTAGTGGCGTAATTGCATTGACGCCTTGATCAGGACGTGATGAATGGGAGCCCTTGCCCAGAGAGGTAACCTTATAGTCAATAACACCCTTGTGTGTCACCTTGATGTCAAACGCACTGGGCTCACCAATAACCAGTCCGTCCAAGTCATTAGCATACCCTTGTTGGGTCAACTGAGCAGCACCATACTCACCTGTTTCCTCACCGACTGAAGCTAACAAACGAAGACGACCAGGCAGCGGTTGTTTTGATTTTAATAGATCTAGTATTGCGACCACCTGTGCAGCTAAACCAGATTTCATATCGCTGGCGCCACGGCCATAAACATTGCCCTGATCAATTGTGCCGGCAAATGGTGGAAAAGTCCAATCTGCTTCATTGCCAGCCGCAACCACATCCTCATGGCCTGAGAAGCCTAGTAGTGGCCCATGATCACCAATTGTAATAACTAAATTATCACGGCCTGGCGCAAACGTGACACGTTCAATGTGAGCCGGCAAGTCCTTAAATAGGCCAGCCAAATAGTCAGCAACTTCTGATTCACGATCATTAACCGACGGAATCGCAATCAAATCCGTTAAAATCTTTAATGCAGCAGCGTCTTCCATGTTTGCCTCCAAGATTATCTCTCATGATTAAGAAAAACTGAATCATCGACAGTTTGAAACCTGACGTTTATGCCTCAAGAATTTTGGCAAGAAAGTCCTTTGCCCGGTCAGTTTCAGGATGTTCAAAGAATGTTTTAGGTTCAGCGGACTCTTGAATATAGCCGTCCGCCATGAACCAAACTTTATCGGCCACATTACGGGCAAAACCCATTTCATGCGTGACAACTACCATTGTCATCCCTTCACTGGCAAGATCCTGCATTACTTTTAATACCTCACCAACCATTTCAGGATCAAGTGCAGATGTTGGCTCATCGAACAACATTACCTTAGGATTCATGGCTAGTGCCCGCGCAATGGCGACCCGTTGTTGCTGTCCACCAGATAAACTGGCTGGAAAAGCATCGGCCTTATTTTCCAAACCAACCTGTTTCAACAGCTTTTCTGCCGTCGCGGTCGCCGTTGCATCGTCTTCGCCCTTAACTTTAACTGGCGCCAGCTTAATGTTTTCGATAACTGTTTTATGCGGAAACAGGTTAAAGCTCTGAAACACCATCCCCATGTTTTCACGTGTCTTGTCTAGCTGTTTATCGTCTAATTTAGTTAAGTCCTGACCTTCAAACAAAACCTCACCAGAGGTCGGTTGGTCTAACATGTTTAAACAACGTAAAAAGGTACTTTTACCAGCCCCAGATGGGCCAATCAAGCAAATCACCTGACCATTACTAACCTGCTCGTTAATATCTTTCAAGACCTCGTTTTTGCCGAATACCTTTTTCAGATGTTTCACTTCTAGCACTGGCGTCGCCGTTTCGTTATTCATGTGTCATTCTCCCTTCAAAGAACTTCATCAGCCGTGATAGGCCAAACGTCATAATAAAGTACAAAATCATGGTAATCAGTAATGGCATAACCCCACGATAAGTATCTGCCTGAACAATTCGTGACTGATAGATTAAATCCTTAACCCCAATAATGGAAACAATTGAACTTTCCTTGATCAAGGAAACAAACTCATTCCCTAATGCTGGCCAAATGTTCTTCATCGCTTGTGGCAGGATGATAAACCGCATCGTCATCGACCTTGATAATCCGAGTGAGCGAGACGCTTCCGTTTGACCAACGGCAATAGAGCTGATCCCAGAACGGATAACTTCAGCAACGTACGCCCCAGAATTCAATGAAACTGCGATAATCCCGGAAAGTAGTGCCGGAATGTTAACCACGAGGCCTAAGCCAAAGTAGATAAACAGAATCTGAACCATCAGTGGCGTGCCCCGCACAAACTCAATGTAACTTACTGAAATACCATTAGCAATCTTGTTCTTGCTTAAACGCATTAGGGCTAACAAAGTGCCTAACAAAAATCCAATGACAACAGACACTGCCGAAATCATTAGCGTGTAGCCGACCCCAGCAACGAAGAAATCTTTGTAGGCCCACATTGAGTTTGCTGCCTTAGCCGATTTGGACTTACCTGTCGCCAGGTATTTTCCAGCATTTGGCAAATATTGTTTATGAATCAAATTTTTCGCTTTGATTTCGGCGATTGATTTATTTGCGGAATTAACCAAAGACTGAGCACCCTTGGGAAAAGCAATGGCTGATCCTTGTTCGCCTTCGTCTTTAAAGTGAGCGTTAATGGCGACCAAGCCATCAGTATTCTTGGCATACGCCTCAGCAGTTGGCTGATCCAAAGCAATTGCATCAATTTTATTCGTTTGCAGTGCAAGAATTAAATCGGTGTCCTTGTCCATTCCCTTCAGCGTTGACTTGGTGGCTTGGTTCTTGACCAAGTTGTACTGAATGGAGCCGGTTTGCGCACCGATTGCTTTTCCTGCTAACGATTTATAACTCTTGATCGTCTTTAAATCGCTTTTCTTGATAACTAGGTCTTCGCCGGCCTTGTAGTAAACGTTACTAAAGTCGACACTCTTAGCCCGTTTAGGTGTCTTGCTCATTCCTGCGATGACCATATCAACTTTACCAGTCTGGAGTGCGACCAATAATGAATCAAAATCCATCCGGCGAATAACTAATTTCACGCCCATATCATGGGCAACCTTTTTGGAAATTTCCATGTCCATCCCGACAACTTTTGACTTGCCGTTGATATTTTTTGTAAATTCGTAAGGTGGAAAATCAGGACTTGTCCCAACGACCAGCTCCCCCTTCGCCTTCACTTTACTCAAGTACTGGTCAGTTGCTGGTGTATTGCTGTCCGCCTTGGTGTTCATATTACCGGTTACACCCAAGGTCACGACAATCGTCACGACCAGAAGTAACCACTTTGCAAATTTTTTCATCTATTTCGCCCCTCGTATCAAGTTTTACAATGTAAATGAGTATACGATTAGATGAAATAATATGCAACTATTTTGTAAAAATAATTAGTTTTATGCATTATTTCTGAGTATATGCAGGTAATAGTGAATAAAATTTGCACATTTTCGTTTTTAAGCAAAATCTGCTACAATTAGCCCAACTTAGTTTTTAAATTTGGAGAGGAGCAATTCACATGGGTTTAACTTTCAAACGGCAAACAGACTTAGATAAACTGTTTGACCAATTTGCTGTCGATCCTGATGATATTAAGGACCCGAACAAAACGCCACTAAAGCGCGAGCATTTAAAAGACGAAGCAAAAAAAGATGATAAAAAGAAAGCCGACAAGTAAGCCTTGTCGCAAAAAAACAACCAGCGTAAAATCGCTGGTTGTTTTTTATCCTATTCCCACTTTGCATGTTGTGGATCTGGATAACGATCATTTAATTCTTCAATGTTCTTTTTGGCAACTTCTTCAAAATCAATGTTGGCCCACTCAGCTATTTGAGATAGATACCAAAGTGTGTCGCCAAGCTCATGTGTTAATTTTTCTTTATCAAGTGGACGACCTTGAAAAGTATAACGTTGCACTAGGTCAACCACCTGACCGGCCTCATTAGCCACCCCGAGGGTGATATTTGTTAGCACTTGTTCGTTTCCGAATAATGTCCGCTTAGCTTCTTTTTGATACTCATTAAATTCCATTCTGTTCACTCTTCCCGTTCTAACTTTTACCTGACTTAAGCTAACCCAGCCTGCTGTTCAATCCAGTTCCAAACCGCGTCTTTACCTTGTTTGGTCTCCGCAGAAAACTGAATATAAGCATCGTCTGGCGTCATATTAAGCCCCTTGCGAATGCGACTTTCAGCTTGATTCCATTTACCGCGGGCAATTTTATCCGACTTGGTCGCCACGACGAGCATCGGAATATTATAATAGTTCAACCATTCATGCATACTGATATCATCATCTGAAGGATCATGACGCGCATCCACTAGTAAAATCACACCGCGCAATCGATCCCGGGTACTCAGATACGTTTCGATCATTTGACCGAATTTTTCTCGAGCAGTTTTAGAAACTTTGGCAAATCCGTATCCCGGCACATCCACAAAGTAAACGGTAGATTCAACATTATAAAAATTGAGAGTTTGTGTTTTCCCTGGTTGACTTGAAGTTCGGGCATACGCCTTACGGTTAATTAAAGTATTAATCAACGATGACTTGCCCACGTTTGAACGACCGGCGAGCGCAACCTCTGGTAAAGATCCTTTGGGGTATTGTTTTGGTGCCACCGCGCTGATTGTTAGCTCGACATCATGCACTTCCATGTAAGAACGCTCCTTTATCGTGACCTGACCCTTTAATTGGTCACACGCTTTATAATTCAATGTGTCTATCATAGCATAGCAAACCCTGAATTTTGTGACGTTTTAATGACGTTAACCGGTGGTTTAAACAAAAAATGACGTCAGCCCGCAAGCTAACGCCATTCCTCTTCAACGCATTATTTTCGTAAGACTATGAGGCCTTTTCACTCTTTAAAACAAGATCTGGTTGTGCATGCTTAGTGACCGTTTCTTTAGTAATGGCCACTTTTTCGACATCGTCTCGACTTGGTAAGTCAAACATGATGTCTCGCATAACTTCTTCCATAATTGACCGTAAACCACGAGCACCTGTATCACGTGCAATGGCCAACTTTGCCATTTCTCGCAGCGCTGGATGCGTAAATTCGAGCTTTACGCCATCCAAACCAATGAGCTTCGTGTACTGTTTGACCAGTGCATTCTTCGGTTCCGTTAAAATGCGAACCAAATCATCTTCATCTAGCTTTTCCAGTGCTGTAAGAATTGGTAAACGACCAATAAATTCTGGAATCAAACCAAATTCCAACAGGTCTTCAGGAATCACATGTTGCATGATGTCCTTATCAGTCATGTTGGCTACTTCATCCTTATTGGCAGAATCGGTACCGAAACCAATCGTCTTTTCACCCAAACGGTTCTTCACGATGTTTTCGATGCCGTCAAACGCACCACCGACAATAAACAAAATATTCGTGGTGTCAATTTGAATAAACTCCTGTTGTGGATGCTTGCGGCCACCCTGTGGTGGAACATTGGCAATCGTACCTTCCAAAATCTTCAGCAAGGCTTGTTGAACACCTTCACCCGACACATCACGAGTAATAGAGACGTTTTCACTCTTTTTAGCAATCTTGTCGATTTCATCGATGTAAACAATCCCATGCTGGGCCCGTTCAACATCGTAGTCTGCATTTTGCAGCAACTTCAACAAAATATTCTCAACGTCTTCACCAACGTAACCGGCTTCAGTTAAAGTCGTCGCATCGGCAATCGCAAATGGAACATTCAGAATTTTGGCCAAACTTTGCGCCAGGTAAGTTTTACCTGAACCAGTTGGTCCGATAATACTGATATTACTCTTTTGCAATTCCGTACCATCGTCTTCCGTACTCAAATCATTAATCCGTTTGTAGTGGTTGTAAACAGCAACTGATAAAGTACGCTTGGCTTCGCTCTGACCAATTACATACTGGTCCAACGTTTTAACAATTTCTGCTGGTGTTGGCACATCCAACACTTGGCTAGCAGCATCTTCAGCAAATTCTTCGTCAATAATTTCTTTACACAGATCAATACATTCGTTACAAATGTATACGCCAGGTCCGGCAACAATCTTCTTTACTTGATCTTGTGACTTTCCACAAAATGAGCAAGTTACTGGACCATTAGGATCGGTATTATCAAACATTAGCACCCTCGCTCTCTTTTAATCCTAGGCCGTCCATAAATTACATGGCACCTAAACTAGGAACATAATAGCAAATAATTAGAAAAACAGCTAATGACTTGCACTATTCTGTCGTTGACACAAAAGTGAGTAACCATTACTGGTCACTCACTTTCTGTAGGACAGTTATTAATGTAAGACGATATTACTTATCTTCTTTTTCGTCGTCAGACTTCTTAGCAGCTGCCTTTTTGGTTTCCTGCTTAGCATTGTCAGCAATTAAGTCAACAGCCTTCTTAATGGCAATATCGTGCTTCAACATGTCAGGTGTCAAAGCAGAACGAACTGCTGATTCTTCCATGTTGTATTGGCCAGCAAGGTTCTTAACTTCACCGTCAACATCTTTGTCAGTTGCTTCGATCTTTTCAGCATCAACAACAGCTTCTAAAACAAGGTTAGTCTTAACACGACGTTCTGCATCAGGAGCAAATTGCTTGTGCAAGTCGTCTTCAGTAGTACCTGTAATCTTGTAGTAAGTTTCAGGGTTGATCCCTTGTTGAGCCATTTGAGCCAAGTACTGGTCCATTTGACGGTGAATATCTTCATCCATCATGGCGTCAGGAATCTTGCCGCCGATAACTTCAGCGTTGTCAACAGCCGCATTGATAGCAGCATCTTCAACAGCATCGTGAGCGGCCGTCTTCTTTTCTTCCTTCAAACGGTCTTTAGTCTTAGCCTTTAATTCTTCAAGACTGTCAACGTCTTCGTCAACATCCTTGGCGAATTCATCATCTAAATCAGGCAATTCCTTAGTCTTAACTTCGTGAATCTTAACATCGAAGATAGCTTCTTTACCTTGCAAGTCTTTTGCTTGGTAATCCTTAGGGAACGTAACCTTAACTTGAACATCTTCATCAGCCTTGTGACCGATTAACTGATCTTCAAAACCAGGGATAAATGAGTTCGAACCTAATTCAAGGCTGTAGTTGTCGGCTTTACCACCATCGAAGTGGTTACCATCAACTGAACCGTCAAAGTCGATAACAACAGTATCGCCCTTTTCAGCGGCCTTGCCTTCTTTAAGCACCAATTCAGCTTGCTGTTGACGCATTTTTTCAAGTTCTTCATTAACTTGTTTAGCGGTAACAGTGGTGGATTGCTTAGGCACAGTAACACCCTTGTATTCACCCAACTTGATTTCTGGGGCAACAGTAACGTCAGCCTTCAAAACCCAGTCCTTACCTTTTTCCATACTCTTTACATCAACTTGTGGTTGATCAACTGGTGTAATGCCAGCTTCTTCAACAGCTTTTGAGTAAGCGTCTGGCAAAACGATGTTCAACGCATCATTGTAAAGTGATTCTTCACCGTACATCTGGTTAAAGATAGCGCGAGGAACTTTGCCCTTACGGAATCCAGGTACGTTTAATTGTTTCCGAGTTTTAGTGAAGGCTTGATCCAAACCCTTTTGGATCGTCTCGTTAGCGATTGAGAAAGTCAACTCGCCTTGGTTGCCTTCTTTTTTAGCAAATTCTGCTTTAGCGACCATTAAAAAATTCCTCCAGTTGAAGTTTGTCACCAAACTTCTGATAAATTGCATACGCCTAATAGTGTAACGTAACCACCCGCGAAAGTAAATAAATGTGCTAAAAAACACGTGTATCGAGAGGGATTAACTAGGATTATGTATAAAAAAAGTGCCTAGCCTAAGCTAAGCACTCGTGAATGTCATTAACTGACACTGATGAACATTTAGACAAAGTCTAAATTAGTCATCGATTTCAGAAACAACACCGGCACCAACAGTGTGTCCACCTTCACGAACAGTGAACTTAGTACCCTTTTCAATGGCAGCTGGTTCGATAAGTTCAACAGTGAACGTAACGTTATCACCAGGCATAACCATTTCAACGCCATCAGGCAATTCGATAACACCAGTGATATCAGTGGTGTGGAAGTAGAATTGTGGACGGTAGTTTGAGAAGAATGGTGTATGACGACCACCTTCGTCTTTTGTCAGGATATAAACTTCACCCTTGAACTTTTTGTGCGTCTGGATTGAACCAGGAGCAGCAAGCACTTGACCACGGACAACTTGTTCACGGTCAATACCACGTAGCAAAGCACCAACGTTATCGCCGGCTTCACCTAAGTCAAGAGTCTTACGGAACATTTCAAGACCAGTAACAGTAGTCTTCAAAGTTTCGTCACGTAAACCAACGATTTCAACTTCGTCACCGACCTTGATAGTACCACGATCGATACGACCTGAAGCAACAGTACCACGACCAGTGATCGTAAATACGTCTTCAACAGGCATCAAGAAAGGCTTGTCCATGTCACGGTCTGGAGTTGGGATGTATTCATCAACAACGTCCATTAAGTGTAAGATAACCTTTTCTTGTTCTGGGTCGCCTTCCAAAGCCTTCAAAGCTGAACCACGGATAACAGGAATGTCGTCACCAGGGAAATCGTATTCGGAAAGTAATTCCCGAACTTCCATTTCAACAAGGTCAACTAATTCGTCATCGTCAACTAAGTCAGTCTTGTTTAAGAAGACAACGATATAGTTAACACCAACCTGACGAGCTAACAGAATGTGTTCACGCGTCTGTGGCATAGGACCATCAGTTGCGGCAACAACCAAGATAGCACCGTCCATTTGAGCGGCACCAGTGATCATGTTCTTAACGTAGTCCGCGTGTCCAGGAGCATCAATATGTGCATAGTGACGCTTTTCTGTTTCGTATTCAACGTGGGCAGTGTTGATCGTAATACCACGTTCACGTTCTTCAGGGGCAGCATCGATAGAAGCGTAATCTTGTTCCTTAGCTAATCCCTTTTCTGCTAATACCTTAGTAATAGCAGCAGTTAAAGTAGTCTTCCCATGGTCAACGTGGCCAATAGTACCAATGTTAACGTGGGGCTTAGTTCTTTCATAATGTTCTTTAGCCAAAATGAAAACCTCCAGTGTGTGATAGAAGAATGTCAGGTATGCCCTGACAAGTCTTTATAAAATAGTATACTACATCCTCGGTTGAGAACAAAATGAAAACACTGAGTTTTCATTGTCTCAGCCCAAGAATCCTTAAACATTATATATACTGCCATGACTTTTGTAAACACAAAAGCCACAAATTTTTAACAACGGCAGGCAGTTTCAGTCTATAAGTTCTTAGCCCTGATTATCATTAGCCAACAATTCAGCCGTTAATTTTTCCAGCCGCGACTGCCACGTTGCAATCTCGTCGGAACCATTAGATGGCTTTCCTTGATAAACTGCCATTAAATTATCCACCCACCCGTCTGCGTCCGTGACTACCCGACTAACAAACGGATAAGTCAACGTCAATTGCAACCGCACTTCTTGACTTAACAGATTGTAAGCCACGGGGTCTTTAGTTGCTAACTTTTCTGTCAATGACTGCTGTACCTGTTTGTACATTTGATCATCTTGTAACGAATTGAGTTGATTGGGAACCACGGTATAACGTTTTTTATCCAACCATTGAAACGTTACCGCGGTTTCATCGTGCAAACGTTGAAAGACTTCCAAAATGCTAACAACAAATAATGGATGTAAATAAGGATCGACCAGCAAGTACTGTGCTCCCTGTTTGAATTCTGCTAGCGGCAACTTTAGTGCCGCTTGGAAACGTCCCTGTTGCTCAGCCGCTGAATAGTCGCTCATGTGATAAAACTGCTTAGCAATCGTTGTTAAGGTCACTTTTGTGTCCAAACGAGCCTCGTTTTCGGCTCCCTCAATCATGTCAAGACCCGTTTGTTTGAGTTGCTTATCACGGACACCCGCAACAATTTCATGTGCGAGAATAAATTCATGTACGCGCAACAATAGCGTCAGTAAGAACCGAAAATCGGTTGCTGTGGTTAAATAACTATTTAAATAGTCATCCGCATAAGCGCGCGCTCTCGAATATTCCTCATGTAGGTAAAGTGACTCAACCAATAAATGATTGATTTGTGGATTTTGAACTTCATTATAAATATTTTCTAACAAAGAAGCCGCCTGCGCGTAATCTTTGTCCTGATAAGCTTGATTAGCCTTATCAAACATTTCACGCTGGCGACCATTCAATGTGTCTTTCGACATAAATTACTCCTGTTCAGTTGCTTTTTTTACTGTGTTTTTCTTTGTCCGGGCATGATGGGCGTGTTGGTTCACTTCCATGATCACCGGTAAGATAACTGGATGACGCTTGGTCTGATCAAATAGATAACGCCCAAGATGTTCGCGCACATCCTGTTTCAAATGACCCCAGTCAAATTCTTTGTTATCCAAGTTATCTTGAACCGTTTTCGTGACCAATTCACTAGCCTCACGCATTAAATCACGACTAGCTTTCACGTAGACAAATCCTCGAGATGTCAGTTTAGGTTCGGCGACGATTTGCTTCTTCTTACGATCAATCGTAACCACTGCAATAAAAATACCATCTTCAGATAAAATCTTGCGATCCCGAAGTACAATATTACCGATATCACCGACGCCAATTCCGTCAATCATCGTGTTGCCAACTTCAATGCTCTCTGCTAAGTGCATTGGTGCCTCACCGTTATAGATGAGTGAATCGCCACGTTGTGTTAAGAAAATATGATCAGACGAAATCCCCGTTTCTTCTGCCAACTTAGCATGCCGATTTAGAACCCGATACTCACCCTGAATTGGAATGAAATAATCCGGATGCATAAAGTTAATCATTAACTGTAAATCTGCTGGTGAACCATGCCCGGATGACTGCAAGCTGTCGGAAATTGCTTGCACATGTGCGCCTGCACGGAAGATTAGATCACGCGTCTTAGCAACCGTTGTCTCCATTGCATGCGATGGTGTGGTTGTAATGAAAACCAAATCACCTTCACCAATTTTGACATAACGATCTTCACCCGTTGCCATTCTCTGAAGGGCCTTAATGGGTTCACCCATCCGGCCAGTTTCCAAGATAACGGTCTGTTCAGGTGATAAGGACTTCATGTTTTTAGGGTTAACCAATAGGTCATCAGATGGCAATTCCAACTTATCCAAGCGCATTGCTGTCCGCACAATTTTCTCCAAATCGTGCCCCATTAATACAACCTTGCGGTCCGTCGCAGCAGCGGCATCAAAAATTTGTTGCATTCGTAAAATGTTAGACGCAACACTGGCGACCACGATTCGACCTTCATGTGCAGCAAACTGGTCCTTAACGAAGTTGGCAATTTGATTTTCGGTTGCTGATTCGCCATATTGTTCTGCTCCGGCTGAATCGCTTAACAAGGCAACGACGCCGTTCTTGCCAATTTCACCCAAACGAGCTAAATCTGTTTGATAAAAAGGTGCAGCGGTCTGGTCAAACTTAAAGTCACCGGTATAAACAACTTGTCCGAGTGGTGTCTTAACATCAATTCCCAGTGATTCTGGAATACTGTGCGTCGTTTTAAAGAACGAGACTGTTTCCTCTCCAAAATCAATTTCTGTATCAGCATCAACAACGTGAAAGTCGTTAAATTGCTTAGATTTTGGATCATTTTCCACATTCAACTTTGCTAATTCAATCGTTAGTTCTGAACCGAAAACAGGCACATTAAATTCACTAACGAAGTATGGCAATGCGCCAATTGCGTCTGCATGTCCATGTGTCAAAAACACACCGACGATTTGATCCGCATGTTCCCGTAAATAATTCCAATCAGGAATGACGATATCAATTCCCAATAGCTCGTTTTCTGGATACTTCAAACCACAATCTAAAATAAAAATATCGTCATTAACTTCCAACGCGTACATATTTTTCCCGTTTTCGCGCACGCCACCAAACGGAATAATTCGAATCTGATTACTCAATTCATTCACCTCATATTAAAAATTTCTTTTTTTACTTAATTGTTTCTCTAACGGTCATCTTTAAGAATTCATTTTTACCGGCTTGTCTATAGTTTAATCAAAATAGTGATTCATCGTCATTTTGATCTCAGTACGCAAGCAGCCTCACATCGCTATTAAGTTTGATGTGTTTAAAGGAGCGGCAACTCCACAAAAAAACCTATTAAAATAACCTATTTTCTTCGGGACAATCAGTTATATGTAGCTTATCATATTCCATCTTAAAAGCCAATCAATTGCCCAGCTGGCGGCTTCTCAAACCAGTTGATGATCTGCCATTATCGTGAATAAATAAAAAAGAGCCACCCACAATGGGTAGCCCTCTTCACACACTTCGGTCGAACAACGATTACCGACGAAGACCCAATTTTTGGATTAACGTCCGGTAACGTTCAATATCCGTGTTACGCAGGTAACGCAGTAAGTTACGACGGTGACCAATCTTCTTTAACAAACCACGTTGTGAGTGGTAGTCGTGAGTGTGCACTTGTAAATGCGCATTCAATTGGTTGATGTCAGCTGTCAAAACTGCGATTTGAACTTCTGCAGAACCCGTGTCACCATCGTGACGTGCGTATTCTGAGATGATCTGATTCTTTTCTGCTTGTGTAATAGCCATGGATAAAATCCACCTTTCAAATATTGTCACCGCATACCGAGTCTACGCCAAGTGGTGGCGATAAACTAAGTAAGGGTCATGCTTTAGCACGGTTAATAGTTTATCTAATCACACCGCTAATTGCAAGCAAAAGTACGCTACTCGTGCCGCGGTCAAGTGAATTTCCTTGACGCTTCTGCATTTATTTATTGCATTGGTCGTAAGCCTCTTGTATAATGATGACTGTTGAAATTTGTTTGACGTGGGTCAAACGCTCCGGAGGTGAAATTAATGCCAGTTACAAAATCAGCCATTGCACGTGTTAAGACTAACGAAATTGCCAAAGCACGTCGCACTGCTCAATTGAGCGAAGAACGGACTGCAGTTAAAAAGTTTGAAAAAGCTGTAACTGCTGGTGCAGACAACGTTGAAGAATTATACCGTTCCGCGAGCGCCGCAATTGACCACGCCTACTCAAAAGGTTTGATCAAGAAGAACAAGGCTTCACGTGACAAGTCACGTTTAGCTGCTCGCTTAGCAAAGTAAATTCTTAGCCATCATCATTCGTGATGATGGTTTTTCTTTTACATATTTTTACTCAATTCCCCTTAGCAACACAAAATGAAATTGTGACATAAGTTTATCTGGGACGAATGATGTGAGCAATATCGTGCTCCCAAGTCCTGATAATTCCGCTTAACGAAAAACTGACCCATTCCCCAGATCGGGAATGAGTCAGTTTTTCGTTAATGCTTGTTCTCAAATCGGACTTACGTCGTAGCTCCATTTTATTCATATCAAGCCGAGGAGGACTATGCAGCTTGATTGGTAAACTGCAACATAAATAAATTAAAAAGCAATTCTGGATCATCCTGCGTTTGCTTCAGCTGCGTTTCAATATTGATTAATCCTAAAAAAGCGCGACTCAAATCACGTTGAGAAAAGTGACGATCACTTTGCAAGGCCAATTTCACCCGGTATGGATGCACTTTTAGTTGACCTGCCAGAGAACCTTGACTCAATCCGCGGCTAGCCAACACCTTCACCTGTAGCAACAAACGAAATTGACTAACTAAGACGGCGTTAATTCGCAGTGGTTCTTCTCCAGTTGCTAACAGATCATGATACAAGCTCACCGCTCGTTTAACATTTCGGCCTAAAACCGCATTCACCAAATCAAACACGTTGTCATCCAAAGATTGTGCCACTAAACCGGTAACAGCTACCGTTGTCATTACATGATCTTGAACTGCGAATAACTCCAGTTTAGTTAATGCGGCCATCATCAGTGACAAATCAGCACCAGTGCGCTGAATTAAAGTATCCAGTGCACCAGGACCGAATTTATAGCCATCATGGTCAACCTGCTGCTCCACAAATTGACGTGCATCCCGCTCACTCAATGGCGACGCGTCCACATTGACAGCAACTTTTTTCAAGGTTTTAACTAACTTCTTACGATTATCAAGTTTATCGTATGGTGCGAAGAAAACTAGAATTGTAGTTGTCTCTGGGTGTTCAATAAATTTAAGCAAGGCATCTAAATCATGGTCGACCTTTGACTTACTCTTTTCGCCTGTTAAAAAATAAGGTTCATCGATGATAACCAGTCGATGCTCGCCAAAAAAGGGCATCGCCATAGCATCATCGAGCGCCACGGCCACCGGTGTTTGGACCATGTTATAGCTACCGACATTCATTTGCGCCTGGTCTTCTGGAATGATCGCCTTAAATTGCGCTCGAATTTGATTAAGCAGGTACCGTTCAGTCCCCGTCACTAAATATAGTGGCTGAATGTTTGAACCAGCCAATTGTCGTGTTAACTCCGCAATTTTCATCGTTGCCATTTCATTCCTTCCATCAAGCTGCTATTTACTCATCACATGACGCCTTTTAATACGTTTGAGCTCGTTTCACCATTATACCCTATTAAGTTTCATCCAGCCCACAAACTATCGGGGCGAACCAGCAATCGGTGTGCGTGTCGGCAGTATCGTCTGCCAATGAGCGTTGCCAAGCCAGTCATAAACATAACTAATCATGCCAGTGTCCGCTGTATTAACGGCTGCAACATGTTTCTGGATCAGTGTCGTTAGCGTGCTTTGTTTGGGATGTCCATACCGGTTTTCACGACCGGCTGAAATAATCCCAATTTTAGGTGCCACTTGTTTAATAAACGTTGGGTCACTAGAGGTGTCACTGCCATGATGACCTAGTTTTAACACGTCAGCGGTCAACCTCGGGTAATGTTGCAAAATTTCTCGTTCACCGGCCCGGTCCAAATCACCCATAAATAAAAATCGAACCCCATTCCTAATTGTGCCTAGTGACACTGAATCCTCGTTTCCACCTGGTCCTGGATGAAACGGATGGTAAATGGTAAACGGAAAATTTGCAGGTTGTTGACCAGCAGTCAGCTCGATGACTCTGGTTTGCTTCAGATAAGGGGCAATTTTCGTCTGAAAACCGCGCGACTGGCGCATACCAGCAGGAATCGTCAATGTGTGAACTATCATCAATTGCAACAGTCGACCTACATCTCCGATATGATCAGCATCTTGATGACTGCAGTTTACATCGTCAATTTCACTGATACCACGGCTATGAAGATAATTGACTGTCACAGCTTCAACATTGGTCATCCCCGGGAGAGTGGGCGCCCACGACGGCTTTGAAAATCCCACTTTGCCACCCGTATCAATTAACGAAACATGCTGATTAAATGGCGTCCTTAAAAGAATGCTATCACCCTGACCAACATCAATAAACGAAACCTCACCATCCATTGGCCAATGAATCGTCACGAACGCCATTCCGTAAACTATCGCTAATGCAATGAGCCACCTGCATCGAACTCGTGTCCGTCGCTCATCAATAGCCAACAGTGTCATCAGCAAACACACACAGGTGAACAATGTTGAGAGATGTCCAAACGTGACCATTCCTGGTAATTGGCCAAACCAGTTTGTCAAACTACTAAACACTGTCAAAACTGTGTTACTGATACCTGCCACCCAACTTAATACGCCGCCTAAGCAAGCGCCAATAATAACAAGTGGAAAAATGAACCAACCAAACAATGGAATCACCAATAGATTCACAGGCGTGCTAAGAACATGAATTTGAAAAACAGTATGTAAAATTAATGGTAAGCTGACTAGATTCATTAACCATGTTTGCCACCATGTCTTTTCGACTGCAACATAGATTAACGCAAACGCCAGCAAATAGCTTAGTTGACCGCCCAGCGTTAACAAGACCGCCGGTTGAAGCGTAACACCACCAATTAACGATAACGACCACATGTCCAAGCCACTTATTTGAGTCGACTGCTTGCGATTAAGGAGCGGCTGAAGTAAACCAGCCTCGCCAATAAGAATAGCGCGAATTAACGTGCCCGAACCACCAGCAATAATTGCGTAAAGTGGCAAGCCAATGGCCAACATTAGTTGTGAGTGCTCACGAGGCACGCCTAATCGTGCAAGAATAAATTGGCAAAGCGTGACTAGATACACAACATGCATACCGGAGATGCTAAATAGATGCAAAAGTCCCAATTGTTTCAGGCCACTATTCTGGGTGTAAAAATCATTAGCTGTCGCCCCAATAATCAAGTTGCTTGCGTACTCATTCAAAGTGGTAGGCAATGTTGCAAAATACAGCAATAATTGCTTGCGCCAGTGATGCATTAAATCAATTGGCCACTGCCATACTGTTTGACTCGGTGCCACAATGAACCACTGAGCCATTTTCATACTGCCATGAATCCCCATGGCACGTAACTGTGAACGGCGATCAAATTGCATTTGGTTCCGTGGCCCTTCCAGTAAGTCATTTGTGCCCTTTACCTGCCATTGTGTCGGTTGATCGATGGCTTGCAATTGGGTTGCTTGTTGCCTGCTCGTTAAATGACCAAACGCCCGGATTCGCTGTCCTGTTTTTGTCACACCGATAATACTTGCCGTATCGCCGGTGACCTGAATTTGATCCGGTTCAACCCGTAGACTAAGCTGGCGAGTTGCGATTGTTGACCACGTTTTCGTTTGATACTGCATGTTTTGATAGCTAAACCACACACTTGCTAACACTGCAGCGCTCATGAGCCAAACCATATGTGCTCTGACGCTCCCTAAGTGAAGGCACCGGACCAGTAAATAAATAATGCCAAGTCCAGCCCACCAAAAATGACCGACAATCACCGCATTAATAAGACCGACAAGTAATCCCAAGAAAATCCATGGTGGCCGGTTAGAAATGGTCATTGCTGAGAACGTGAATCGCTATCTTGAGCCGTCAAGTAATTAGTAATGTGGAATTGTGTCAATGCATCTTCGGGAATGTCGATCTGTTTCACTTCGATATTCTTAAGGGACACCAGATGCATTGCGTATGGATCATTATGATAATTGCGCAAATAATTAATTTTCGTAATGCCGGCTTGTAACAACATTTTAGTACATTGCAAACACGAAAAATCAGTTACATAAATTTCAGCTCCATCGGTAGCAATTCCAAACTTCGCACATTGCAAAACGGCATTCATTTCTGCATGGATTGTTCTTAAACAATGGCCATCCACTAAATAATCACCAACATCAATACAGTGATCATCACCGGAGACAGAGCCGTTATAACCACCAGCAATAACGCGCTTGTCGCGGACTAAAACAGCACCAACAGACAACCGCTGACAAGTACTGCGACTAGCCAACAACACCGCTTGCATCATAAAATATTGATCCCAGGGAACCCGCTTTTGATCTGCCATTATGTTACCTCCACCATTCATTAAATGTATTTCATTAAGCGTATGCCAGTCTGTGTCTCACGACAAGCTTAAATGTGGTTTCAACTTTTGAACGGTTTTCTCACCAAATCCAGAAATTTGTTTTAAATCGTCTAATGACTTGAAGCCATTATGTTCTGTTCTAAAGTCGATAATTTTCTGAGCCTTTTTGTCACCGACTCCTGAAATTTTCGTTAGCTGTTCTTTTGTCGCACTGTTCAATCCGATCGGTACATCGGCACCGTCACCCTCGATTGACGCCGTCCCAGCGGTGCCAGTTGCACCATTATCGCCGGCTGTGGTTGTATTTGCACCACCAGCTACACCACTTGTATTAGTCGATGGCAACGCCTCGCCATGAGTTGGAACATAAACCACCATTTGGTCATGCAATGTCTGAGCCTGATTAACTTGTTTACTATCAGCATCAGCCCTCAAACCACCCGCCCGTTCAATGGCGTTAATAACCCGCATATTGGTTTTAAAATGGTATACCCCCGGTTGATTAACAGCGCCTTTTACCTCAACCATTGATTCAGTTTGCCCAGCAAGCTTTCCTGGATTAACGGTGGTCGCACTAGTTGTTTCTGGCTTAGTTGATCGCGACGCTACCTTGGTTGTCGCATCGGCTAAACTACCAGAACTATCAGATTGAAATGCTGACTGTGATGTACCATTCATTGAATTGTTTGTGTCGCGGTGTTGATCATTCGGTTTTAATAACTGAGTGCCAATGACACCCACTGCAATCATGACAGCTAGACCGCCCAACAGCCAACCTCGATATTGTCGCCAAGCATCTTGTAATGCCTCTCGCCATTCCATGAATTATCCTCCTGTTTACTATCTGATATGGTCCATACCCATAACATACGCAAACAAGCGTTATTTGTTCGTCAAACGTAAAAAAAGTCATCAGTTTTTTCAACCGATGACTTTATATCCAAATCATTTACTTGTGTGTTTGTAAATATTTGACGGCCTGATCAAATGAGCTCACAGGAACAACTTTCATACCTGGTGCGTATTTTTTTGCCGTTTCTTTTGCCCATTGATAGTTCGTCTTGTGGCCTTCCTCATACTTCAAGACTTCCTTGCTTGGTTTTAGATATGGCGCAAAGAATATCTTGGCACCTGCCTTGTGAGCAGCCACAACTTTCTTATCAATTCCACCAATTTCACCAACGGAACCATCCGCATTAATGGTGCCAGTTCCGGCAATCTTTTGACCATGGCGTAAGTTTTGATTAGTCAATTGCTGGTAAATCTGCAAGCTAAACATCAGACCACCTGATGGACCACCAATTTGCCCAGCATTAACTTCAACCGGAATTTTGGTGCTGACCTTAACATCGTCCGTCAGTGTAATGCCGATCCCAGAACGTCCATCTGGTAGACGAATTAAACCAGCCTTCGTTGTCCGCTCTTTACCATTGTGTGTATATGTAATGGCAACTTTATCCGATAGTTTACGTTTGGCCAACGCCTTTTGATAACCAACAGAAGAATCATAATGCACACCATCAATCTTTGTAACGGTATCGCCGACCTGAATTTTGTGATAAAAGTGAGACGTTTTTGAGACATCCAAAACGTAGATCCCCAGGTATTGCCGCGTATACTGTTCATCGGCAGCTTTGTACGCCGTCGCAATGGCCTGATTAATGGCACTTTGCATGTAGAATCCCTGAACCTTGTTATAAGTCGACTGATTTTCGCCGCCAGTTACTTCTTGCTCATTATAAATTGTCGCGTGTGGATCAACGTGTGCCCACAACCAAGAAATCGGTGTCGCTTGTTGCTGGTAAACAGAGGTAATCATAAAATCACCCTTGCGCTTGTCTGGCCGCGTTGGCATCGTGACGAAATCGCGTAAGTTATCTGCCGTTCCGGGCGTTTCGATATACTGATTGAGCGGCAAAAACCGCATCACCAGAAGCCCAACGATGACGATTGCACCACCAAGCCACCAGCCCCAACGTCTCTTCTTCATTCAATTACCCCATCCAATTATTAATTCTTCTCTTGTCGTTCTTGTTGCCGCTTCTCCTGCAAATGGGTCCACACAACAGTTGGCACAAATGCCGAGACATCTCCGTCAAAATGAACGATCTCTTTCAGAATACTGGAAGAAATTTGCGCATTTTCAGGTTTCGCCAACAAAAAGACAGACTCAACATCCTCTGCTAAGGTGCGATTCATATTGGCAATATCCCGTTCATAATTAAAATCCTGATCATTACGTAACCCACGAATTAAAAAGGTCGCGTGGTGCTCATGCATAAACGTAACTGTTAATCCGCTGATTGTTTCAACACTAACATTTGGCAATCCTGCCGTGACAGCTTGAATCATACTAATTTTTTCTTCAACACTAAACAGTGGTCGCTTGCCCGTATTCGTGCCAACGGCAACAATAAGTTGATCAAACATGCGACTGGCACGCTCAATGATATCCAAATGACCGTTCGTCAGTGGATCAAAACTACCTGGGAAAACCGCAACTCGTTTACTCATCTTCGCCGGTCTCCTTCTTTAATGCTTGATACCGATATACCATCACATCTGTAATGCCATAGTCCCGATGATGAGTTTGCGTAAATGCGCCAAAATTTTCTGGTAATTGAGCTTCCTGATTTGTTTCGGCGATCACCTGCGCACCATCATTGAGTAGGCCGTTTGCTACCATGAAATTGAGATTATCGATAATTTTCTGTTTTGCATATGGTGGATCTAACAAAATTAGGTCAAATCGCTGTTCTTCAGCAACCAAGCGTTTGAGCACATTGTTAGCCTCACCCTTGATAACCGTAAACTGATCTGCTGATTTTGTGACCGCAATATTTGCCTTAATGGTCTTAATTGCCTGGTACTGATGGTCAACCAATACGGCCTCAGTCATACCGCGTGATACAGCTTCAATAGCCAATCCGCCCGATCCGGCAAATAAATCCAATACGCGACCACCGTCAAAATAAGGTCCAATCATACTAAACATGGCTTCTTTGACCTTGTCCGTAGTGGGGCGCGTTAACGACCCTGGAACTGCTGATAACGGTCGTCCACCAAACTCGCCTGCAACCACTCGCATTAATGTGCCTCCGTCGATTTTGTTGCTGCTGATCCTGAACGATCAGCAGTCGTCTGGTCAGTGTCAGGGATGGCATCAGCCGCACCGTCATTCTCCGTATGGGTCACAAAATTAGCGTTAACCCCTTCGCCAACAAACGGATCAATTTCAGGCCGTTCACTGACCATTACACGCCGAACAAACGATAACTTGTTGATTGCTTGCTGATTTCGGCTAATGTCATCCTGATCCATGTAAATGACAACGTAGTGTAGCTTCTTTGAGATGTATTCAATATCACCGAATCGCCTAAGTTGCCGAACCTGACGCAAATTGCGCACAAACACATGCAACGCCTGACGAGCTTGGGGCACCAATTTTTCAGGGTCGTGATTAACAAAGGCATCAGCCAGATTAGCGCGAACGACGACCTCCTCAGATTTAGCAGGAACGTTTTGCCCGTCAGTCCTTTTTTCAGACACCGTTGTTGAATTTTTCTCATGTTGAATTTCACTTTTTGAATGATTCATCGATGAGTGCGTCGTTGTTCTGTTTCTATGGGACCGAGAAACCGTCCTTTTTTGTTCTGATTCGCGTTTTACACCATGTGAATTCGTCTTAACGGAATGTGATGCAGTAACCGTCTTTTCGGCAGTATGTACATTATCCTGTCTCGAAGGTTTGTTGGGTTTACGTTGTGAACGACGACGGCGAAGCTGACCTGCCGATCGATTTTGACGGCCGTCATCACTTGCTGTTTTAACAGTTTTATCCTGTTTCTCTTCTTCATTAGCACGGTCATTAGGTTTATTGTTTCTTTGTTGATTTGATTTGGACCGACGACGTGGATGGTGATTATTGCGACGCGGTGCTTGTTTGTTTTTACCAGTTGAACCCTTTGAGCCGTTATTTTGATCTGCTTTTTCCTCGCTCATAATACAACCTCCTTACTTTTTTATTTCGATATTTTTGTCATATGAATTAGTTTATACATAAAATTCAGCTCATTTAACAGTTGCCCTTTCAGCACGTTCAGCCAGTTGTGCGCGCTTTTCA
The DNA here is from genome assembly GCF_000428925.1 of Furfurilactobacillus rossiae DSM 15814. Classification (GTDB taxonomy): domain Bacteria; phylum Bacillota; class Bacilli; order Lactobacillales; family Lactobacillaceae; genus Furfurilactobacillus; species Furfurilactobacillus rossiae. The sequence continues at coordinate 460,712 of NZ_AUAW01000001.1, forward strand.
CGGGCAGAAATATTTAAGAGAATGCCCATTGACATAGACAGCACTAACATAGATGAACCACCATAACTAATAAACGGCAAAGTCACCCCAGTGATAGGCAATGCACCAACGACACCGCCGACATTAAACAATGACTGCACGGTGATGAGCGCTGCAATGCCATAACAAACTAACGATTCATACATTGTAGATGCCCGTTTGCCGATCTGGATGGCCCGCCCAGCAATTGTTCCTAACAAGGCCAGAATCCCTAGCACTGCAATAACACCCAACTCTTCACTCGTTACTGCCAAAATAAAATCAGTGTTAGGTTCTGGCAGATAGCCCATTTTCTGAATACTATTGCCCAAACCGCGACCAAACAAGCCGCCATTACTAATCGCATAGTATGAATTAACAAGCTGTCGACCAACAGTTTTAATCGTCCCAAATGGATCGATAAAGGCCACAAACCGCTGCAATTGATAATGCTTAGTCCACATTGGCGAGTTTAAGTTTGTGTGTGACAAAAAGCCTAGCATTGCCAAATAGCCAATGAACAAAACACCAACAATTTCGGTAGGCACATTGTGTTTGTTACCACTACTCAACATCATGATCAAAATAATAAACCAATCAATCGCTGCACCACCAGTGTCTGGCTGCATCAGGGCTAAACCAATCATGATGGCAAACAAAATTAACGGTGCACGCATCGTATGCCAATAACGTTCTTCTAAACTAACCTGATGTGAATCCATATAGTGGGCCAAGAAAAGCACAATATAAAGTTTTAAAAACTCTTCAGGTTGAATGTTTACTGGGCCCAAATTAATCCAGCCCTTGGCCCCGTTGATCCTCGCACCGATAACCAACACGATCAGCACCAGACCGAACATGACATATGTCGCAATTTCGACGTAGGATCGCTGTCTTAACACTGATAGGCGTAGCCAATAAAAAAATGCGGCTAAGAAAAGCCCGATAATTACGTACACGGTCTGTTTAATCAAGTATCCGTTTGGGGTACTACCGTTACTGAGAGCCACATTCGCACTAGCTGAGTACACCATCACGATACCAACCAGGCTGAGAACGATGTACGGAATTAAAATATAATAATCAAGAATCTTAAACTTTTTCACATCGTTTTCCTCACAAAAAAATTCTTTTCATATTATAGCATACGCTCACGACTGCTTTACCGACAAGCCAATCATCTACGGTTTTTATTTAACATTTAACTGTGTGATGAGTATTTAGTAAGATGCTAATTGGAAACACCTCCATTGAAACCAGGATTCACCCGCGCAGAACCTCATTTTTTATATAGGATTACTAATCACAATTAGCGTTTCACAAGTCAGCCTATAATGCTAAGTTTTGTCAGTAGCTGTACCGCGAGATAAAAAAAAGCCCTGTCACATGGACAGGGCTTTGAAAAACGAATTTAGTTGTCGCGGGCAGCAGCCTTACGACGCTTAGAAGCTTTTTCACGTGCATTTGTTTCCAAAATTTGTTTCCGCAAACGAACGTGTTCAGGTGTGATTTCACAATATTCGTCTTCGTTCAAGAATTCGAGTGATTCTTCAAGCGTCAAGTGTGTTGGCGTCTTGATTGTAGCAGTCATATCCTTGTTTGAAGAACGAACGTTAGTCATGTTCTTACCCTTGGTAACGTTGACAGAAATGTCGTTTTCACGGCTGTTCTGGCCAACAATCATACCTTCGTACACAGTGGTACCAGGATCGATGAACAATTGACCACGACCTTCAACACCCATCATGGCATACGTAGTTGCAGTACCTTGGTTAATTGAAACCAAAGTCCCGTTCCGACGGCCTGGGTTCCAGTTCTTAATAACTGGCATGTACTTGTCGAAGGTGTGGTTCATAATCCCGTAACCACGCGTCATGGATAAGAAATCAGTTGAGTAACCGATTAAACCACGTGAAGGCGCCAAGAACTCTAAGCGAGTTTGACCGTTACCAGTGTTTTCCATATTCTTCATTTCACCCTTGCGTTGAGACAAGGAGTCGATGATGGATCCGGCATATTCTTCTGGTGTGTCAATCTGAACGGCTTCAAATGGTTCTTCCATCGTACCATCGATTTCACGATAGATAACTTCTGGACGTGAAGCTTGTAATTCATAACCTTCACGACGAAGAGTTTCAATCAAAATTGATAAGTGTAGTTCACCACGACCAGAAACCATCCATGCATCTGGTTCGTCGGTGTCTTCAACACGCAATGAAACATCAGTATGCAATTCCTGCTTCAAACGTGATTCCAGCTGACGAGTTGTCACAAACTTACCTTCTTGACCAGCAAGTGGTGAGTCGTTCGTCCGGAATAACATTTGCAGAGTTGGTTCGTCAATCCGCAAAACAGGTAATGCTTCTTGGTGATCCTGTGGTGTCACAGTTTCACCAACGTTGATTTCTTCCATCCCGGAAACGGCGATCAAGTCACCAGCCTTGGCTTCGTTAACTTCAACCCGTTGCAAACCAAGGAAACCATATAAAGTCGTTACACGGAAGTTCTGTGTTGAACCGTCCAGCTTCATAACAGTAACGTTATCGCCGACTTTGATCTTCCCACGGAAAATCCGGCCAATTCCGATACGACCGACGAAATCGTTGTAGTCCAATAAAGCAACTTGGAACTGCAAAGGTTCGTCTTCGTTATCGATTGGTGCTGGAATCGTCTTTAAAATGGTATCAAAGATTGGTTTCATCGTATGTTCTTGCGTAGACAGGTCTGAATCGTATGAAGAAGTCCCGTTCATAGCAGAAGCATAAACAACTGGGAATTCCAATTGGTCTTCATCCGCACCAAGTTCGATAAACAAATCAAGCACTTCGTCAACGACTTCTTCAGGGCGAGCACCTGGACGGTCCACCTTGTTGATGACAACGATTGGTGTCAAGTGTTGTTCCAATGCCTTTTTAAGCACAAAACGTGTCTGTGGCATAGTTCCTTCATAGGCATCCACAACCAATAACACACCATCAACCATCTTCATAACACGTTCAACTTCACCACCGAAGTCCGCGTGTCCTGGTGTATCCAAGATGTTGATCTGCTTGTCACCGTACTTAACGGCTGTGTTCTTTGACAGGATCGTGATCCCACGTTCCTGTTCGATTGCGTTCGTATCCATTGCACGATCCGCGATTTCCGTATGGGAATCCAGCGTATCGGATTGCTTCAATAATTCGTTAACTAAAGTTGTTTTACCATGGTCAACGTGGGCAATGATAGCAATGTTACGAATATCGTCTCTAGTTTTCAAAGTGTAACTTCCCTTCGTTTCAAATAACTTAAAATTAATCGGTAGCGCGCGCCCTTATACAAGGCGTAAAAAAACTGTGACTCCTCGTTAACTCGTGTCACAGTCCGACATTACGCGGTTTGCATGGCAACAATAGCTTTTTGTGCCTGCTTCGTAGCTACTAATACAACGCCATATGATAGCACAGTCGGCGTTTGACCGTCAACTGTGGACACTACTAAACCAAGTTCTTCTGCCAAAATTTTTCCTGTCGCAAAATCCCAAGGTCTTAAATATGAGATATAGCACACTTGCTGACCGCGTAAGACTTTAGTGAAAGCAATGCCTGCACTGCCAACGATTCGCATGCCTAAACTTGCCGCCGCAATCGCCTGCATATGATCCACATCGTGAGTAACTAGTGGACCGGACAACGCTGCCAATCCCTCACTTAACGGTAAATTGGCAGGAGCTGTCATTTTAGCATCATTGAGCCAAACGCCTAGGCCTTTAGCGCCATGAAATAACCGGTTCCCCATGACGTCACACAACCAGGCAGCCTGACCCACACCGTCGATGTAAAGTGACAGCATAATGGCAAAATCATCCCGTTGTTTGACAAAGTTCATCGTGCCGTCCAGCGGATCAATGATCCACAGCCGCCCTTTGTCATCTTGAACGTCATCGCCAAGTCCCTCTTCGCCGAGAATGCGCGCAGTTGGATCTGACTCGCGAATATGGGCCACAAAACGTTGTTCGTTTTCTTTATCGACTTGTGTAACCAAATCACGCCGGCCAGACTTTTGTTCAACGTCTAGCGGTTCATGAAAGTGCTCTAAAATATTAGCCTTCGCCTCATCAATCCAGGCCGTAACTTGTGCATTCCACTTTTGATACGTTGCTTCTTGCATCTAATTGTTCCCTTCTACATTTTTACACTAATCATTTTTCAAAATGACGTTTACTCAATTCGTAGCCGTTTGCGAGGACTACTCTGAGCCTGTTTAATTGTCGTGTAAATACTGACGCCAGCCTGTTTTTCAAATTGCCGGTCTAACTGACGACGTTGACCTTTTGACGGCATCATTTGTGTAAATAGATCGTACGCTGCCAGTAATTTTTCCCGATTGACACCGGTCTCATTGGCTTCCAAAACTAATTCGTATAAACGCGTGGCAACAACAATCTCTTGACGAGACCATTGGTCGTCCAACGGTAAATCAATGTTCGTCTTCATCATCGTCCTCTTCTAAGCTTCCTTTTTCAATCGCCAATGTATTATCACGAACCTGACTCCCAATTTCGTCTAATTGACGTTGCTCCAAATCAGAATAACTTACATCAACAAGTTTTGAAACCCCCGCTGCATTGACACGAACTGGCGTGCTGAGTGGTGTCACTCGTTCTTCAATAATCGTCAGCAAGTTTGTTAAAGAACCAATAAACGGACGATCGAAAAAGATTCCCCTTAAAATTTTAATTACTGATTGAGCGCGCAACGCATCGTTCGTCGAAATAGCAGTTGCATTCAGCTGTTGTTCAATCTCACCTAATTCGGCAGCATCGAAATCAATATCCTCATTGGCCATCAACGACAGCACCGGTGCCGGTCCGACCGTTGACCGACTCCAAGCAATCAAGTGATCGTTGGCAATTCCCACTACGTAGGCATGAAGACTATCAAGCGGCACGTTAAATGTTCGCGCTAAAGTATTGTTTAAAATCGTTGTGTGGGCTAATGTCCCAACGCCAATGCAGTTACTGACGCCAACACCGGAAAACTTCTGGGCAAAGTATGTCAACAAATCGTCATATTGACTGGCGACAATCATCTTCCCCTTAAAGCCTTGTGCCATTGCCTCACGAATAAAGTTTCGTAAACGGGGCATCACAACGCTTAATGCATCATCGCGTTCCGTTCCAGCTTCCATCTGCGCAATATCACCGAAAATAATTGCATCCGCTGTCACTAGATCAGTTTGTGTCGCAATTTTAACGTTCAAATTCGTGCAGCCTTCAGCAGCGACCTGTGTATCCGCATAAAGCTGATCAGCAGCAACATCCCCTGAATCCATAACAGCCATGCCAATTGGTAAATCCAACGCGATTAGACTGGATAACAATAATTGATTAAATCTCCCGGTCCCATATAGCACTACATTTGGCTTCATTAACAGACCATCCCTCTTGAGTCAAACGTATTAAGTACAGCAATAAATATGCGTTTGACTCAATTAATTGAAATATTAGTTTATGTTTACCATAATTTTACCCAAGCGGCTCCGAATATCAAGTAAATCAGTGCATGAGGCTGTAATTGCACTACACAATCCACAAAATTGGTGAGCACAATCAGTTATCTGCATTATTTTCCACAAAAAAAGAGACTGTTACCAGCCTCTTTTTCAGTAATGATGTGTGCATTACGCTTGTTAAATATGAGTTGGAAAACCGATTGCAATATCTGCAGCCTCTTGAATCGGTTCGCTCAGAGTTGGGTGTGGGTGAATGGTCAAAGCAACATCTTCGGCATTCATGTGTGAGTTAACGGCCAAGCTTAATTCGGCAATTAAATCACTGGCGTCTGGACCGACAACCTGCGCACCAACAAGGGTATTGTCTTCCTTAGTTGTGACCAAACGAACGAATCCGTCTGCTTGATCCATTGAAACCGCACGTGCATTCCCAGCAAATGGGAACTTGGCGGTGCTAACTTCCAAACCGGCATCCTTGGCTTCAGCTTGGGTGTAACCAACTGTGGCCAATTCAGGGTCTGCAAAACAAACAGCAGGAACACTTACATAATCGTTTGCAGTGTGGTGGCCTGCGATTGCACCAGCGGCAACCTTACCATTAAAGAAGGCTTTGTGTGCCAATGCTGGACCATTGTTCACAATATCACCAATTGCGTAGATATGCGGAGAAGCTGTCCGACCTTGATCGTCAACGTCAATGAAACCACGTTTGTCAGTCTTAACATCCGTGAATTCAAGACCAAGGTTGTCAGTGTTAGGCTTGCGACCAACAGTGACCATGCAGTAATCAGCCTTGATTGTTTGAGCCTTGCCATCAACTTCGTAAGTGACAGTCACAGAATTGTCATCCTGTTCAGACTTCTTAGCCATCGCGCTCGTAATAACGTCAACTTTATGAGCCTTCAAGTTCTTAAGAACCAGTGAAACCATGTCTTTTTCGAAGTTAGGCAGAATGGATGGCGTTCCTTCAAGAATCGTCACGTGAGCACCGAGGTTAGCGTAGGCACCAGCTAATTCGGTTCCGACATAACCACCGCCAATAACAACCAGTTCCTTAGGAATTTCTGGTAAGTTCAGCCCACCAGTTGAATCGATAACCCGACCTTCAAATTTGAAGTTAGGAATCTCAACCGGCCGTGAACCTGAGGCAATGATCAAGTCTTTGAAAGCCAGTGTCCGGCCTGTGTCACGACTCATGAACTGCTTTGGTCCAGGAGCGATAACACGTAATTGGGTATCACTGTCTAATGTGGCTTCACCACGAATCACTTCAACCTTGTGCTTCTTCAGCAACATGGCAACCCCACTGGTCATCCGGTCAACAACCTTTTTTTGCTTCCATTCTTGCGTTTTAGCAAAATCGATTGTTGCTGGACCAGCCGTTGTAATGCCATAAGTTGAGGCATCATTTGCTTCTTGTAAACGGTGGCCAGCTTGAATTAGCGCCTTTGAAGGTACACAACCGACGTTTAAACAAACACCGCCGAGCGTTTCTGATTGTTCAACCACCGTCACTTGTTGACCAAGTTCGGCTGCCCGAATAGCGGCAACGTAACCGCCGGGGCCTGCACCAATAATCACCGTGTCTTTTTGTTCTACATCAGCCATTGTTAAATCATCCCTCCATTAACAGCATGTCTGGGTCGTGCAACAATTGCTTCAACTCGTTCAATGCGCGTTGGGCAGTTGCACCATCAATCAAACGGTGGTCATAACTCAGTGACAGCTTCAACATGTTACCAACAACGATTTCACCATCGTCGTTGACATATGGTTCTTTAGCAATCTTACCAACACCAAGGATCGCAACTTCTGGGTAGTTAATAACTGGTGTAAACCAGCCACCACCGATAGAGCCAACGTTACTAATGGTGATGGAACCACCGGACATCTCAGCAGCTGACAGCTTGTTGTCTTGAGCCTTCTGGGTGTTATCAGCGATTTCTTTAGCAATTTCAAACATGCCCTTGGAATCAGCATTCTTAACATTTGGTACATACAGACCATGTGGTGTGTCCGTAGCAATACCAATGTTGTAATAGTGCTTGTAAACAATTTCTTGAGTACTGTCATCAATTGACGCATTCAAAGTTGGGAAGTCCTTTAAGACGGCAACCAAAGCCTTGGCAACATATGGCAAGAAGGTCAAATGAATGTCACGGTCAGCGGCAATTGCCTTGTACTTCTTCCGGTTAGCCATCAATGCAGTCACATCGACGTCATCAAATGAAGTTACGTGTGGTGCAGTGTGTTTGGAGGTAACCATTGCTTTAGCAATAGCCTTCCGTGTCATTGACATTGGTTCACGTGTTTCAAGATCAGGTGTTGCGGAAACGTATGGCTTGATTGGTGCTGCGGCAGTGTCAGCAGGAGCGCTCGCTGCGGCAGCCGGTGCAGCAGTGGTTGCAGCTGGTGCTGCGCCATTCTTAGCGGCATCAACGTCACTCTTTAATACCTGACCATGCTTGCCGGTTGGTGCAACAATTGAAATATCAACATTGTTGTCACGAGCGTACTGACGAACCGAAGGCATTGCCAACACAAGTTTACTTGGGTTACTCAATACAGGGTTCGGGTTGGCACCGGTAGCCGGAGCGGCTGGTGCAGTTGGCGCTGGTGTGGCAGCAGGTTCTGGAGCTGGCGCAGCACTTTCAGGTGCAGCAGAAGCCTCAGCTGGTGCTGCAGGCGCAGCGTCATCATCAGGTGTGTCAGGTGAACCATCATCGATCTCAACCAGTGGATCGCCAATCTTAGCAGTTTCACCTGCTTGCATAAAAATCTTTTTAACAGTACCAGCAACTGGTGATGGTAATTCTGAAACGGACTTATCGTTTTGAATTTCTACCAGGGTGTCATCTTCAGCGACCTTGTCGCCTTCCTTAACATCCCAAGCAGCAATTTCACCTTCGGCCATTCCTTCACCAAGTTCTGGCAATTTGAATTTGTAGGACATGGAATATCTTCCTTTCATCGAATTTACGGGTAACCCCGTCTGATCTGATTCTCAAACGTCAGTATCAGTATGTGAGGATTTCACGAACCTTTGCTTCAATTTCAGCGGCATCCGGAATCCAGTCGTCTTCAGCCAAAGCAAATGGGTAAATGCTGTCTGGAGCGGCTACCCGTCCAATTGGGGCGTCCAATGAAAGAATGTCGTTTTCAGCGATGTCAGATACAACCGTCGCACCAACACCAGCCATCCGTTGTGCTTCTTGAACCATCACAACATGATGCGTCTTGTCGATTGACTTGAAGATTGTGTCTGTGTCAATTGGCGATAGGGAAACCAAATCGATAACTTCAACAGAAATGTTTTCCTTAGCCAGTTTGTCAGCTACCTTCAGCGCTTCATTAACCTCAGCACTGTAAGCAACAACGGTGATGTCAGTTCCTTCGCGAACCACTTTGGCGGTGTCCAACGGAACCGTGTACTTGTCATCCGGCACTTCAGCCTTCATGGAACGGTACAACTTCAAGTTTTCCATGAACAATACGGGGTCGTTGTTTTCAACAGCTGAAATAATCAAGCCTTTTGCATCGTAAGGATTGGAAGGTGTTACCACACGTAATCCGGGAACGTCAGTGAAGAAGCTTTCCAAGTTATCTGAGTGCATTTCAGCGGTGTGTGTCCCACCACCAAATGGTGTCCGAATCGTAATTGGCATATTCTTTTCGCCACCGAAACGGAACCGCGTCCGCGACATTTGACCAGCAATGGAGTCAACGGCTTCGAATGTGAAACCCATAAATTGGATTTCAGGAAGTGGCCGCCAGCCAGTTGCTGCTAGTCCCATTGCCAAACCAAGAATACCTGATTCAGCCAATGGTGTATCAAATACCCGGTCTTCGCCGTACTTGTCTTGTAATCCTTGAGTGGTACGGAAAACACCACCGTTTTTACCGACATCTTCACCGAAGATTAACGTCTTGTCATCGTCGCTTAAGACCTGATCAAGTCCGTCAGTAATCGCTTGAATATAAGTTTTCGTAGCCATGATTACTTCGACTCCTTTGCTTCAAATTCGGCAATTTGTGCCTTGATGTTCGGAGTTGGTACTTCGAACGTGTTCTTTAACATTTCAACATTTGTTTGTTTAGGTTCTGCATCGGCAGCTTTCAAGTCAGCCTTGAACTGTGTCTTGCATTCGTCAACATAGTCGCTTTCCTGTTGATCGGACCAAAGCCCTTTATCTTCCAGTACCTTCCGCAAACGGATTAATGGGTCGTTATCATGCCAAGGTTTTTCTTCTTCCTTAGTACGGTAACGTGAAGGATCGTCACCGGCTGAGCTGTGGGCACCATAACGGTAAGTCAAGGTTTCAATCAATACTGGGCCATTGCCTGCCGCAGCGTATTCACGAGCAGCTTTAGCAACGGAGTAAACAGCCAAAATATCCATCCCGTCAACCTGAACAGAAGGCATCCCAGCAGCAACAGCCTTTTGAGCCAACGTTGTGGCAGCCGTTTGCTTCTTCCGTGGAACAGAAATTGCAAAGCCGTTATTTTGAATGATAGCAACTAATGGTGCTTGGAAGGCCCCAGCAAAGTTCAAGCCTTCATAAGTATCACCTTGCGAAGTCCCACCATCACCGGTGTAAACAAAGGCAACGTTGTTTTCACCGTTCTTCTTAATTCCTAAAGCAGCACCGGCAGCTTCTACGAATTGAGCACCGATAATAATTTGTGGCATCCATGCACGATACTTTGGATCATATTGATTACCCTTAACGTGACCACGTGACCATAAGAAACCTTTTTCAACTGAACCACCGTGTTGAATCAGTTGTGGTAGGTCACGGTAAGCTGGGAACAAGAAATCCTGAGGTTCAAAAGCTGAGACACTGCCCATTTCACTGGCTTCTTCACCAGCCGTTGGAGCGTAGAACCCCAACCGACCTTGACGTGAAAAGCTCATGGTCTGCTCATGTAAAGCACGTTCCCAAACCATTTTCTTCATGAAATCAACCAATTGTTCATCACTAAAGGAGTCAAACACCTCTTGATTAACAACTTTGGCAGAACCGTCTAGAACTTGAACCATTTTGTATTCACTACCGAGATTTTCCTTAATCGCAGCAAAGTCTACAATTGGCTTAGATGAATCGTTGTTTGCCATAATGCACACATTCCTTTCTTTTTCTGATGACAGCTTCCATCCGCTCACTGTCTAAGACTTGCAACAAGCAAATGTATGCGCTTTCATCTTTCACCGACAATTGTAACGCTAGATAGAAATCGTTTGCAAGGGGTTTCATAATTGTTAAAAATCTCACAATTGTCCTTGACACAACCCATTTACTTGTGAAGTTTCTGAACATTTTTAGTGCTTTTTGTATAGCAACCAACCAATCGACCATAAAACGCTGTTACATAAACTTTTTCCCTGCTTATTAAATAAGCAATCCCGTTTTCATACTTCTTTCACGTTTCACATGCCAATATTTTTATACTTTGAAAACAATTTTAATAACTCTAAAATAAGTTTTCTTTGCGTTGGTTTTCACGAATCGTTGTTAGCTTACTTAACGGACATATCGGCCTTCAAAGGGCGAAGTATCAATACTTTGCGCTCATTTATTGACTTTCTATTTCTATTCATCTTTATGCTTAGCCGTTCCGAAATTTCTAGCGTATGGTACACTATTTGTTAGTAGTATATGAGGAGGAACAGCACGTGATATTAATGGACAACATTATTCGGGATGGTAACCCTACCTTACGTAAGTACGCTGACAAGGTAACCTTTCCGCTTAGTCAGGAACACCAACAACTTGCAAAGGACATGATGAAATATCTGGAAGTTAGTCAAAATCCGGACCTTGCTGAAAAGTACGGTCTCCGGGCAGGAGTCGGTTTAGCCGCCCCACAAGTGGACGTTTCCATTCAAATGGCAGCCGTCCTTGTACCCTCGCCTGTAGAACCAGATGATCCAGATAATCATGATGATGTCTTAAAAGCTGCCCAGGAAGCTCAAGACAACCCAGTCTTTAAGGATGTAATTATCAATCCCGTCATCGTTAGCCAATCTGTCCAGCTTGGCGCGCTGTCCGAAGGTGAAGGCTGCTTATCAGTGGATGAAGATAAACCCGGTTACGTGCCACGCGCTGACCGCATTACTTTACGCTATCAGGATGTCGACGGTAACGACCACAAAGTTCGGTTGAAGAATTATCCTGCCATTGTTTGTCAGCATGAAATTGATCATCTGCACGGTGTGTTGTTTTACGACCATATTAATAAGGAGCAACCCTTTGCGGCCGAAGAAAACACTCTGCTGATTGGCTAAGTACCTGGAGGTAAGTAATCATGGCATTTTCAGCATTAAACGATGATCTTATTGCCCAGCTAAACACCGCCTCAAGAAAATTAACAGCGTTGCTTGACGATCAATTACGACCGCTTAATCTCTCGGCAAGCAATTATTATCTCCTTTTAAAGATCGATGCCAAAACCGGTTTAACGCAGGATCAGTTGTATCGGCGGATTTACCTCAGTCCTAGCAATGTTACGCGACGATTAGATCAATTGATCAACTTAGGCTTTGTACGCAAGGTCAAGACGGCTACGGATCGACGAGCATGGCGTGTCTTGCTCACCGATGACGGGGCTCATTTGATTGACAAGATAAACGAGCAATTACAGCATGTTAATGACCTGACCTTTTCAGGTCTCAGCAGCACGGACTTAACCGCTTTGTCGACCATGTTGGATACAATCGACGACAACTTGAGTGAAAACTCGGTACATCATAATTAATGTGAACTAAAAAAATCCGTCTTGAATTAGCAATTATACTAATTCAAGACGGATTTTTATTTCACTAGAAGTGTAAAGTTAACGTTTAAATGATGATTCCTAATGATTATCCTCAGCATTGGACGCTGGCATTTTTTCTGAAGGATTAAGTCGTTTAAGATCCTGTACATATTCAATGGTAGATTCATTCATTAAATAGGCTACATCAATGTGCAACTGCCCCTCAAATAACCACAAATCAGTCACAACAAACGTGGGGTGACTCGTCGATAACCGTTTGACATGATTTTTAACTGCATACTCGCCCAGCGCATTGTTTAATGGGCGCCTTAAAGTTGGCAGTTGATCCGCTTGCAAATTATCAGCGGTGATACTGAATTCAAAAGCCATCACGCCGCGACCCCACACGTCAGCCACAGTGTCAGACGCCGTAAAATGATTTTGGCTTTGACTCAAGGTGTGTTCGTCAGCCAACTGATTCAACGCACTCTTCATGGCGCTTTCTGTCGTCGCCTGAGCATCGTTACGAACAATGCTTGTTGCCCGGCGAATAATCAAGCGATGAATATAATGATAAATTAAATATGCGAGGATAATTCCTATAATAATGATTAGTGCCAGTTTCATTCAGAACCCCTCCGTTTCTACACTTAATTTTACCATATCTTCTCGTCAGTAACCGCTAGCTGACGGCAAAACAATCGGCGTTTTCTGGAAATGATCCCTTATGCTAGCAAGTAACTCTGTAAATGGGGTCTGAATACACTGGCAGTGCGTCGTGTGAGTGTACATCGACCGCCGGCTATGGTAATATTGAACTCAAATGTTGTGTTCGCGCAACCGCTGTTCGGGAGAAAACACCTTAATTTTTCGTTTGTTAACCGCCTCGCTTAGGTGTGACGGTTCTGTTTTTCATACAATAAAAATTTATTATATATAGGAGATTTTTACACATGATTTTCAAAGTTTATTATCAAGAATCAAAAGTTCGTAACCCTAAACGGGAAGACACTCACTCATTATACATTGAGGCTGATAATGAAGCCGAAGCAATGAGCACCGTTGAAGCTAACACTGAGTACAATGTTGAATATTTGGAACCACTTGAAGGCAACGCTTTGGAATACGAGCAAAAAGGCGCCAACTACAAGTTAACGGAGTTTTAGCTTATGGCAAAACTCAATATTAAAAATAACGAAACCGCAGTTTACGCAGTTGGTGGATTAGGCGAAATTGGGAAAAACACTTATGGTGTCCAGTTTCAGGATGAAATCATTATGATTGATGCCGGCATTAAGTTCCCCGAAGACGAATTGCTGGGAATTGATTACGTGATTCCGGACTACTCTTACCTTAAACAAAACGAATCAAAAATTAAGGCGCTTGTCATCACCCACGGACACGAAGACCACATCGGTGGTATTCCATTTTTACTCCAACAAATTCATGTACCAATCTATGCAGGTCCACTTCCAATGGCACTCATTAAAAACAAATTGGAAGAACACGGCTTGCTGGAAACAACTGAACTGCATGAAATCGATGAGGACACTGTGCTGAAGTTCAGAAAGACGAGTGTTTCGTTCTTCAGAACCACCCACAGTATTCCTGATACTCTTGGTGTCGCAGTTAAGACTCCTTCTGGTACGATTGTTCAAACTGGTGACTTTAAGTTTGACCTCACGCCAATCAACACGCCTGCACCGAACTTGCAAAAAATGGCGAAGCTTGGCGAAGAAGGTGTCTTGTGTCTTCTTTCTGACTCAACGAATGCCGAACGGCCAGAATTTACTAAGTCTGAACGCTGGGTCAGCCACTCAATCCACAAGTTGTTTGACAAAATTGATGGTCGAATCATTTTCGCCACTTTCGCATCAAACATTTCACGTATTGAACAAGCTGCCGAAGCGGCCATTGAACATCATCGGAAAATCGCCGTATTTGGTCGATCAATGGAAGCAGCCCTAGTTAATGGTCGTGAACTCGGCTACCTTAACATCCCTGATGACGTCTTGGTTGATGCTTCCGAGCTTCGCAATATTCCAGCGAATGAAACACTGATTTTATGTACTGGCTCTCAGGGTGAACCAATGGCCGCCCTATCACGGATTGCTAACGGTACCCACCGACAGATTTCGATTCAACCAAACGATACAGTCATCTTTTCTAGTAACCCAATTCCTGGTAACACAACTAGTGTTAACCGGGTCATTAACGAACTAGAAGAAGCTGGTGCTGAAGTTATTCATGGTGCTGTTAACAACATCCATACTTCAGGACATGGTGGTCAGGTTGATCAGGAGTTAATGCTTCGATTAATCAAGCCAAAGTACTTCATGCCAATCCATGGTGAGTACAGAATGCAGAAGATCCATACACAACTTGCACAATTATGTGATGTTCCAGAAGATCACACGTTTATTCTGCAAAACGGGGATGTATTGGCCCTCACCGCTGATTCTGCCCGTGTCGCTGGTCATTTCAACGCTGGCGATGTGTATGTAGATGGCAATGGTGTCGGTGACATTGGCAACGTCGTCTTACATGACCGTCAGATGTTGTCCGAAGAAGGATTAGTTGTCGCTGTTGCGACAATTGATCTTAAAAACAAGGAAATTCAGGCCGGCCCTGACCTTCTCAGTCGTGGTTTTGTCTACATGCGTGAATCTGGTGACATGATTAATGAAGGTCGTCGTCGGGTGTTCCGTACCATTCGTCGCGCAATGCGTGATGACAATGCAACAGAAGCCTCGATTCGAACAGCCATCATCGACGACTTGCAAAGTTTCTTGTATGAGAAGACTGAACGTCATCCGATGATTCTGCCAGAATTGATTATGACTAGCACAAATGCACCTCACAAAAAGGCTGCCACACATCGTAATTCACCAGCACGGCGCGAAGTTAATGCCAAAGCTGAAACACAAGCAACAAACGAATAATAATCAACACGATGCAAAAAAATCGTTGATTGCTGCCGGTTCTTCATCAGAGGAACCGGTTTTCTTATGCACAATGTTCTTTAAGAAACCTTAAACAACTACTAATGGTTCCACCTCATCCGTCGCTCATTTCGTATACTGAATAAAGAGAAAGTGTTTCATATTGAGAGGAACTGTTATGACCCGTCACTTTTACGTCATTTTAAACCGTCACGCTGGCCGCGGTTACGCAAACAATGTTTGGCAAACGATTCAACCACAGCTGGATCAACTGGGAATTGAATATCAAATGAATGAAACAAAATATGCTGAGCATGCGATTCTTCTTGCTGAACAGTACGCGAAACATCATGCAAATGTCCCTATGGGTTCACATATTGTTTTGGTCGTTGGCGGTGATGGTACTCTCAATCAAGCACTAAATGGGCTAAAGAAGGTCGATGTAGCCGTTCCCTTGCCGCTAGCGTACATCCCTGCCGGTTCTGGCAATGATTTTGCACGAGGCGCACAGGTATCCCGCAACGCTTCAAACGCGCTCAAACAGATTCTAACAGCCACTGAGCCGGAAATGTTGGACATCGGTCATTATGATGAAACAACCCAACATGAACAACGTTACTTCGTTAATAATGTTGGTATTGGTTTCGATGCCGCAATTGTTAGTGCTGCGAATCACAGTACTAAAAAGGGCTTGCTCAACCGTTTACACTTAGGCAACCTGGCCTATATTGGACAACTCATCAAGGTGCTAGGGCAGCAAACTGCCTTTCCTGTTACGGTTCATGTTGGTAACCGTCGTGATATTTTTGACAATGGTTTCTTGGTAACAACAAGCAACCACCCTTACTTCGGTGGTGGTGTTCCCATTTTGCCTATCGCAAACGTTCATGATCGAAAACTATCGCTCATTATCGCGGAAAAAATGATTCTACCAAAATTCATTTTTTTGTTTATCATGATGGCTTTTGGGCGTCATCTGAATTTTAAAAATGTTCATCATTATCAGGCCGAGCATTTGCATCTGACAATATCATCTTTAGAATACGGTCAGGTTGACGGTGAAGAAATGGGGAATCGTTTCTTTGATATTTATCTCTCTGTTGAACAATATCCATTTTGGTTTGCCCCTATCCGACATGCAAAGTAGTGTAGCTAAATTTTCTTCTCATTTATTTCATCATGAAAAGTCTTACTAATCTCAGAGGAGTCTTGCACATGAACCATACATCAGCAGCATTAACCGCAGGCATTTACGGTATCGCTATCGGTGACGCCCTTGGTCAGTCAACACAATTTAAAAGTTACGAAAAGTTGCAACAAAATCCAGTACATGAAATGCTTATGGGTGCCTATCAAACATTGCCCGGTACCTGGTCGGACGATACTAGCATGACGCTTGCTACCCTAGCTGCAATTGCAGCTAACGCAACTGACACCGCCATTCCATTAGAGCCAGTCATGAATAACTTCATAGCTTGGTTAAACGATGCAGATTTCACCCCTGCTCATGAAACTTTTGATGTCGGTAACGGAACTCGCCAAGCACTACGTCATTACAGTGAAACACATGACCCTAGAGACGCGGGTAGCGCCGATGTCAAAAACAACGGTAATGGTGCGCTTATGCGTATGTTTCCAGTCGCACTATGGGCTATTCATCAATTGGACAAGGGTCAAACATTAGTAAACCGGCCGGAGCTAGTTGATCAAATTATCGGAGTTGCTGAACTAACACATCGCCATGCTCGTTCAACTGTCGCCTGCTTACTTTACTCTGCACTCTTAACACGGCTTATAGAATCAACTGGTTGGACCAATCAGTTTCTCACTCAAGCGGTCCAAGATGTGCAGCAAATCGTCCAGAACCGTACGGAGTTAGCCGGCGAGCTGCCCCAGTACAATCGTCTTCTTGATCCTGCTTTCTATAAGCTGGCTGCCGCTCAGCTTAACACCAGCGGCTATGTCGTTGATACTACAGAAAGCGTCTGGTGGTTACTCAACCGCTTTACGGATTATCATGATCTTGTTCTGAACGCCATCAATCTTGGTGGTGACACAGACACCATCGCAAGCATCGCTGGTGGCCTTGCAGCAATTAGGGGTGGCCTGACGTCACTGCCACGAGACTGGCAGGATGAATTGCTGGGTCGTAACGTAATTGCTAATACAATCCATGATGCACTTCGATCCGGCAAGTACTGAAAACTTAATTAAAGCAACAAAAAGGATGACCGCCAAAAAATCTGGCGATCACCCTTTTTGTTTGATTACATATTAATCTTCAGCAGCGTCCATGGCCTCGAGAATTGCATCCAGTTGGTCACACTTACCCCTGAGGGAATCGATCTGATCATGCGATGCCATCCGATGTGTTGACGCGCTCGATTCATCTTGGAGTTCCGCTAATTCATGTGTAGCTTCGCGGTATTCTTCAAGAATCTCTAACTTGTTACTCATCTTTAACACTCCATTTCATACTATAGGTCGACGACCCAGATTATGACGGTAGCAATTAAAGCTCCTTCAAATTCATAAGTGACTATAACACCTTTCAGCCAAACTGTGAATACTTTTGACCAAGGATTTTTTGTGTCATTTTTGAAGTATTTCAACGTTCATTTTAAATTAATTTTTTCTTTTATAGTGTATATGGCAATATTTGATTTTGACGGGGTTTGTATCTGTATGGAAACGGGCCTAAATTTTCATTTGTAAAACGTTCAACTTGCTTTAGAATTATTTTGTTTCCAAATTGTCATATTTCGATAATCGGTTAAGTGTCATACAAATTAGCCGGAAACACTTACAACAGTCTATTTCGTCATCGTTGAACTATCCAAACATCTTACTGACGCAAACTCCCTGAGAAACTCGGCATAAAGGTTCGACCATCCATCGTGTACGTTTGAACGTTCTTTCCTGGTTCAGGCGCTGCGATGTACTGACTATCACCAATTGCAATGGCATTGTGATATGTCGCACCCTGCGGTCCCCAAAACAAAACGTCACCTGGTTGGGCTGCATTAACAGGTTGAGCGTTAAAATATGCTTCTTGCGCGACAGTATTATGTGGCAACGAAACACCGGCCGATGCGTAGGCCTGTTGAACAAGTCCTGAACAATCAGCACCTTGAGTCGACGCACCGCCCCAAACGTATGGCACTTGTTGATTCTGATAATCAACAGCAGTCTGAACAACTTTTGTCCGTGTTGACTGATCAGCCGTGTAATTTGGCTGAGATGGTGTTGGTGCTGCACTAACCGCTGTGGTGGCGGCTTGTGACGTAGTTGACTGGGTTGGCTCATTCGTTTGGGTAGACGTCGATGCTTGGGCAGATGCTGACGAAGCAGGCACCGCCTGTGAAGAAATAGAATTTGTCTGCTTAATTGTCGCATTCGATGTTACGACGTTTGAAACATCACTATTAGATTGACTCTTCAACTGCTTAGTCGAACTGGAGACAGACGTTGCAACACTGCTGGTCGCTACTTTTGAGGAGCTCAACGTCGCGGTCTGTGTTGAAGTAGCAGTTGAACTAACGTGAGATGTTCCCGTTTTGTCTGCTGCCAAGGTTGAGATGCCATTGTTAGTCGTGACAGCCTTAGTCTGCTGGCTTGTAGGTGCTATAGACGTCGTGGCTTTACTTTTACTTGCAGACCCCGCTGAAACTGCAACAAGAGCAGATGTCGCAGCAGAAGTAACAACGGTTGAATTCAAACCGTCTGCACTAGCATTAGCAATTTGATCCGTGGAAGTTGACTTAACATCACTTTGCACGACGGTATCATCTTTTGTCTGATCAACTTTACTATCAACTGCAGAAACAAGGTTGACTGTCTTAAGAGCCTCTTCAGTTTCAATCGGTGCAGCCGAAGCAGTCGTTGCCGATGCTTCACTACTTGGAGTTTGCGGCTCCTCTAAGGACAGCTTCTGACCAACATGAATAATAGAACTAGTGAGTTGGTTATTGGCCATCAATTCACCAACAGTGGTACCCTTTGCGGCCGCAATCGACCATAAACTGTCCCCGGTTTTGACTGCATATGTATGCTGTGGTGACGTTTGAACGTTGACGGTGCGCAAAACTGGTTGCATAGTTTGAACCTTAACGTTATCCAGTGCACCATTATGTCCCGTATAAATAACAGAGGTTTGACGATCAGCACCGTCCTTAACCTTATTTAGGGTTTCTATCGATTGTAGTGACACATGTGTGTGTCGCGTATAACCTGACGGTGCGTCGTTTTTCTGCGCTTTAATTTGTGATGCAAATACTGATGATCCACCAGCTGCTAAAATGGCACTAACGGCCCCAATCGCAGCCAGAACACGATTACTTTGCTCTGTTCCCATTCTCAGCACTTCCCATGTTGTCTGAATTATGCTTAAAACATTAAGAAAAGTTTAAGCATGTCATATGTGTAGTATAACAGCCCTTTAACCAAACAGAAACCTCAATTTTAAATGAATTGAAAATAAAAATGTGGCAGTCAATAATGGGCATTATGCAGAACTATTATAGTTAGTGCACCACCTTTGAAAATGCATATTGTTACATACATATAAAAGTAAGATCTGACAATTGTGCCCTCTGCCACTACGCTTAAAATGTCTATTTCTTCTTGCGCAGCGGCACTTAAATATTTAGCAACCATGTCAATTATCTAAAGTGGTCTACCTAACTCAAAAACAGCAATTGCATCATACAACATCCGTTTTATAGGCACAATTAACACATTTACACAATCTGTGGTCAAGACCACGGAAAGAAGTTATTATCAACAGCTTCATTATCAACATTGGCATTAACAAAATTCGTTAATCTCAATGTTCAATGCATTGGTATTATTCACGTTTAAATTACAGTTACATCAAAAAAACGCCCCCCTAATTTTTTAGAGAGCGCTTAATTGGTCTACTTTAATAAACTCAGGCGTTTTGCCCACCGTCAATTGTAAATTCAGCACCAGTAGCATACTTCGATTCATCAGAGCCTAGGAAAACACAGATATTAGCAATGTCTGACGGCTGGCCCATTTCTCCAATTGGAATTGTTTTAACAACAGAATCACGAACCTCATCCGGAATAATTGCTGTGTCAACCCAACCTGGATGAACAGAATTGATTCGAACTTTCAGTCCTTCATGGGCTGCAGATAGAGCAGCCGCCTTGGTCAACAACCGCGTGCCACCCTTACTTGAAGAGTAAGCAGCGGCCATTGGTAACCCACGAAGACCGGCGACTGAGGAAATGTTGATGATTGAACCTGCACCACCATTCTTCTTCATCGCCTGAATACCGTATTTAACACCTAGGAAATTCCCGGTAAGGTTTACGTCGATCACTTGCTGCCACTCAGCTAATGATAAGTCTTCAACAGGGCCATTCTTACCGCCAATACCGGCATTATTAACGACAATGTCAACTTTTCCGAAGTTATCTTCAGCCGCTGAGATAACTTTTTTCCAATCATCCTCTTTGGCCACATTTTGCTGAACAAACAAGCCTGCGTCACCTAATTTACTGGCAACCTTTTGTCCGCCATCAACATTATGATCTGCGGTAACAACAACTTTGGCCCCTTCTTTAACAAAGGCCTCCGCAATGGCTTGACCAATTCCTGCGGCGGCACCTGTAACAATGGCGACCTTACCTGATAAACGCTCTGACATAATCTTTCCTCCTAGTAATTGATAACATCATTCTATGCCCAGGTAAGGCAAAATGCACATTTTTGAACTTCAATACCACTTTCGCCACATTTCCAACCATTCACGCGCAAATCATTGTTTTTAAGCCGCTCGTTTAATAAGCTTAGTTCATCAAATAGAGGTGATTCATATGAAAGTCACATATAAACAAATTGATCAATCTGACACTACTGTTGTCGTTTATGCCCGAGCACAAACGGACAGTGTCACTAACTTGATTGGCTACATTACCGAGTATAACGAAGGTGACAATCAAATCGTGATTCACGAAAACGGTCGGATGAGCATTATTCAGATTTCAGAGATCATCACAGTTGAAGTTCAGAATAAGGACCTGACGATCACGACAACGAGCAATATTTTCCATGTTCGTGGCGCCCTATCAAAAATGATGGAAAAACTCACACAACATTCTTTTGCCTTAGTCTCGCAGTCTGCGACCATCAACTTAAGGTACTTGGACTCATTGGTAGCTTCTTTTTCTGGAACAATGACGGCACATTTAAAAAACGGTCAGCAAGTCGCTGTTTCTCGGCGGTTTGTCCCCTTATTACGCCAACGCATTAAAACATTGCAAACACAAAAGTAAATAACAGCTTTGGGGGTTATATCATGGCACAAAAAATGACGAGTTTATTCAAAAGCTTTCTCACGTCTTTTTCAATTGGCAATTTTTTTATCGTCTTAAACCTATTGATTTCACGAATACCGCACATTCATCAATTGATTATTGAGGTTTGGATATTTTGTCTAAGCCTCACGTTTATCAATCTACTACAGTGGTTGTCGATCAAACCAGTGATTAAATATGCGTTGATTATTGTGTTTACATCAATTATCTATCTGATCTTTGCCGGCATCTTTCACTGGATGCCATTGACGACGGTTAGCATTTCACTCACATTCGTTGGCTTTGCCACTTGGTATATTGTGTCGTGGCTCGGATACTGGCTGTATTCGCGCTGGTTAGCTAATAGCGTGAATCACGACTTAAAAGCGCAACAGTGATTTTCTACCATAAAAAAGTTATTATCCGGCGTCAAATTTATAACGAATGGAGAATAACAGATGATTGCTTTTGAATGCCAACAGCATTAAATTAATAATATAATTAGTTTTATCAAAAAGCATGTCTGGAGGTCTGATCATGTCAGAAAAAAATAATGCTGAAAAAGCTATTGATTCAACGCCAGCAGGAGCGGGTACCACTTTAGGAGCACAGCAAGGCGTACACGCAGAACATAATACAACCGTTCAGCTTATCGCATTATGGATTGTTATTATCACATTGATTGGTGTATTGATTGCTGCTGTGTTCGGTGCTTTTGCAGTTATGAACATAATGTTGGGCCTAGCGGTGCTTAGCGGCATTGTTTACGGTTTAACCGAATGGCGATTCGGCAAAGGATAAGCTTATTTTTCAGCGTTTTGTTATTGACAACTATAAAAGGACACAGATCAAGCGATTACAATAATCGTCATTTGATCTGTGTCCTTTTTAATTTTCAAACTTAACAAAGTTGTCCCTCTAACAGGGCAAAGTAAATCGTTAAAATAAGCAGATCTGCCGAGCCACCGAGACTCAAATTACGTGACAAAAATATTTCGTTCAGCTGTTTTAAGAAAACTTGACCAGCTGATGTTCGACTGCCCCCCAATTCGAAATAATGATTACTTTGAACGTGCATCCAATCAGTGATTTTTGCGTCACCAGCCCGCTTGATTAAATTTGAATCATCCGTATTGCCGGCAATGCGCATTAATGTATCAAGCAAACGTTCCATCGTTGTTCCCTGACGTTGCCGTAAAAATGGCAATGCTAGTTCAACCACAGTTGGGAAACCCGCCTCCGCTTCACCACGAATACCAGCCTTACCATACTTTAGAAATTGACGTTCACCGGCTGTTAGCGACGCTGGTGAAGTCGCCTTGATCTTTTTGAAGTCATTTTCAGTTAATCCTTGAAGCATTTGTTTGGTAATGGCAATAACTTCATTTGTCGCATATTTGTCATTAACAGTTAGTTGCTGTGCTGTCGCCGCAACTAATACGCCCAATGAAAAAATCGCACCTTTATGTGTGTTCACACCATTCGTCGTTTCAAACATCATCTGCTCGGCATGCTGTCCCAAACGTCGTAACTGACCGAACAGTTCAGGCAATTCACCTTCAGTTTGTTCAAAACGCTGCCCGGCAAGCGCACATCTGTGCAAGTATTCCCGTAAACTGGTTGCACTATCAATGAAAGTAAACACCGTCATATCAGGATGCGGACCAGCGGAAACGGGATCAACCAAGCCAGGCTTTGGATTCACAGCTACTTCATAAAGGAGCGCCCGTTCACCTACTTGTGAAAGTGTTGACGACAACTGTTGGGCGCTCAAATCAAGTGTCATAGCA
This sequence comes from Furfurilactobacillus rossiae DSM 15814, assembly GCF_000428925.1. Taxonomy (GTDB): domain Bacteria; phylum Bacillota; class Bacilli; order Lactobacillales; family Lactobacillaceae; genus Furfurilactobacillus; species Furfurilactobacillus rossiae. The sequence continues at coordinate 484,034 of NZ_AUAW01000001.1, forward strand.
GCTGTCCTCCAAAGTAAGTCGTATACAGGTCGGCAATGTGGGCCTGCAATTCTGTCACGCTATGGCGACGCGAACGAGCACAATCCTTAGCCGGCCGACCGCAAACTAAACAGGTTCGCGCCGGCAAACCAAAGTTAGTCCGCGATAACGCTCGCGCACCGCCGTCGCTGCCCATCAGTACATCGGCATCAAATAAGCGGCCAAGTGTAAACTCATCTTCAAACGAAACTGCCAATTTTTTGACCTGGTCAGCTTTCATATCAACGACATAAAACGCTTCCGAGCCTGTTGGACGATTCCAATGTTCATCATCAATGATGACATATTGGTGTTGAGTCATCATGCTTCTCAACTGCGCGTCACCGGCTTTGAACAACTTTTCTAAAGCACTATTATTTTTAATTGGTCCGGGAATATTCATTTTTAAAGCCACCACTGTTCTCCCCGGATATTTAGCGATTAAACTTTGCTGAAGCGCCACACGCTCGTCTTTGTTTGCCAATACGTCATCGATTGTTTGGGGTTCACCAGTTGAAAATATATCTTCTGCCACGACTTTCTCTCCGTTCCTCTTTAAATTACGGTTAACAGTTTACGCCTACCCATCATTTTTGTCTCGTTCGCCGATTAATACTTGTCAATAACAAAAGACTGCCATCAGCGTTTTTTGCACCAATAGCGGTCTTTAAATTTAATGCATCTTTTAACTTTAAAAAGCGAATTATTTCGCAAAATCAACAACTGCCTTAGCAACTGTCTGAACAACCCCATCATCGAATACGCCTGGTACAATATGATCTGCTGTCGGATGTTCAACTAAGCTAGCGAGCGCCTTAGCCGTTGTTGCTTCTAAAACAAACGTGACGTGTTTAAGACCACTGGCCAGTAACCCCTTATATAATCCTGGAAAGACCAAAATGTTATTAACCTGGTTTGGATATTGACTAGAACCTGTCGCAATAACCGCTGCACCAGCCTCCTTAGCAACTGCTGGATCAATTTCAGGCACTGGATTGGCCAGGCCAAAAATAATCGGCTGATCGGCCATATTGCGCACATCATCACCGGTGAGCACGTTTGCATCAGATAATCCGACAAACACGTCTTGGCCCTTAATGCCCTCTTGCAATGTTGCACCAGTTGTTTGTGTGCCCAATTCTCGCGCCAAGCCACGCTGGAATTTGTTATAACGGTCATCATCAGGCGTAACGACACCATGAATGTCAGCTAGTGTAATGTGTTTCACACCAGCGGCAAACAACAAGCGAGCAACCGCAATCCCCGATGCACCGGCTCCGTTAATCAAAATGTGCAAATCGTTAAATGGTTTATTCACAACCTTGGCTGCGTTCAAAAGGCCGGCCATCACTACAATAGCAGTTCCTTCTTGATCATCATGATAAACCGGAATGTTGAGTTCTTTGCTTAACCGATCTTCAATCTCAAAGCATCTTGGCGCTGCAATGTCCTCTAAATGAATACCTGCAAAACTGCCAGCAATATTTTTAATCGTGCTGACGAATTCATCAGTGGATACCTGAGCAACTGATAATGGCAAAGCGTTAACACCCGCTAAGTCTTTATATAGTAATGATTTACCTTCAATAACCGGTAGTGCACCGGCCGGACCAATATTGCCAAGACCCAAAACAGCCGAACCGTCAGAAACCACGGCTACCAACTTGCCGCTTAACGTATAGTGATCTCGCAAACTTGGATCTTTAGCCAACATCTTTGAAATTGTAGCAACCCCTGGTGTGTACGCTTTGCCCAAATCCGATCGATTTTTAACAGCCATTTCAGATTCAATGCCAAGAACCCCATTATGTAAAGCATGTAACTTTAATACGTCATCTAATTGATCCGCCATGTGTGCGCTCCTTCATTTATTCTATTTCTAATATACACCGCTTTTAAAAAATATCAAAATTGATGGATTTTTTTGAAACATTTTAACAGCCTTAAAAACAGCAATAAGGCTAATTGATTGTTGTTTTATTGGTCAGTCTGTAGAATGAAGCTGTTAATATAATTCGCTTGGAGGGTTACAAAATGGAAAAAGACGCACGACCACGGACAACATATCATACGACAATTGTTAACGAAGACGGTGTTTCTGGTCACACGTTTGCTCAAGGTAAGAACCGTGTCGATCTACAGATTCGGAATACAAACGATGACACCAATGGAACTAATCCTGAACAACTACTCGGAATGGCCTTAGCCACCTGTTTGAACGCCACTTTTGAAGCCATTGAAAAACGTGATGGTTACGAGCATCAAACAAAGGTACGAGTAGACGTTGATCAAGCTCATGATACGCACGGTCTTCAATTTTTTGTTGATGTGTATGTCTACATTCCAGAATCAGAAGTGGACCGTAAAACCGCACAGGCGTGGTTTGATCTCGCCGAAAGTCGCTGCCCTGTGTCAAAATTGGTACGTGGCAGCGATAACGTCACCTTCACGCTTGTCGATGCGTGGGATGATGGTGCAAGTACAGTTTTATAAAAATTGCCAGCAACACCAGTATCACGCCATATAAAAAAGCCAATCCTCAAGCCCGAGGATTGGCTTTTTTGGTCTACCATCTAAATTCTAAATACACAATATTTAACAATCTCACTCTTCATTGGAACTAATAATTTGAACCAACCCAACCACAGTGCAAATGAATATAACACCGCTTGCCAGCCGCAAAATCTGCAGGAGATAATTCGAATTCAAAACCACAATTGTTCATGTGACGAATACGCATTGGCATCGTGGGATGACCAGTATATTCCGTTTTCCACTCGTAATCTTGCCCATCTGCTGCTTCTGCAAGTACCTGTTCGGCGTAATTTAACGTTTTCTCCATTGTTAACTTGCCTCCCTTTAAATAATGCGAACTATTTTTTCTTGCTCATAATATCACATAATTCAAACCTATCCAAATAACTCGCTCAACTTAAGGAATCTCATATGGCTTTATGTGTCGAAGAATCACACATGCGGCAGGTTTTTCAAAAAGCTCAACAATGCCGCATTGGTTGCCGCACTTTGTTCTGCCATTAAGATATGACCAGCATTTGGAATAACAACTGACTGACCATGTGCAGCCATCTTAGCAGTTACACTGGCAAATTCAGGGTTAAAGTACGGCGATTTGCCCCCCGCCATCACTAAAAATGGCACGTTTATCTGACGAATCACATCGCGCCAATCTGCAAAAGCATGATCAAACAAAAATGGTTCATTGAGTGCTGCATCGTATGGAGACGTGGCAGCCACAGCCGTTACAAGTTGATACGTATCATCGTCAATATGCTTGAATGTGGACGGTCCCAATGGCATTCGGAAGAAGTCCGGAAACTCTGCCCAGGTCACATCTTTAAAACCAAATTTCCATTCCGCATCATTGATCATTTTCGGGCTTTGATCTAAATCAATCACCGCAGTGACGTTTGCATCTCCAAATAATGACAAATAAGCAAAAATAGTCGCTGCGCCCATCGAGTTCCCCAGCAGGATAGGCTTTACAAGGTGCAATTTATCGATCATTTCCGCAAGATCCATACCGTGGCGACTAATTCTTAATCCTTTGCCAGTATGTTCCGAAGCGCCTTGATTGCGGGCGTCCACATTGATGACGCGATAGCCGGCTGAAATTAGTGCCGAAACCTGCGCGTGCCAAATTTCTTTTGCACCACCAAGGCCAGTCAGAATAACAACTGGCTGTCCTTCGCCCTCATCCGTATAATCCAATCTGACGTGATCACTTGTGGTTATTATCATGTCTGCCTCCCCAGTGCCTTTATTGTCATTAGCATATCACATTCCCCCCTAAATCCCCGTGTTTAAAATAATCAATCATTCCTCGACAATTAAAAAAAGGCCAACCCCGACAAGCGACATTGACCTTAATCGTTACTGTTCAATTCTGGACACGCTTATGCCGGCTGTCCTTCTAACTTATCAATAAAGCTTTCAACTTCTTGACGGGTCTTCCGATCAGCGTTAGCGAAGCGACCGATTTCCTTACCATTTTCAAACGCAACAAAGCTTGGAATGCCCATTACGCCCAGCTCTTGAGCGAAGTCGATATTTGCATCGCGATCCACGTGAACCCATTGATATTGATCGTACTTGGATTCAATTTGCGGCATCACTGGTTTAATAAAAGCACAGTCGGGGCACCAAGTGGCACTAAAGAATAACATCACTTTGCCGTCTTTTTTAATAATATCGTCTAATTGTGCATTACTTAAATCTGTCATTGGTGTCATTAAAAAGCCTCCTAGATCCTGACATGGTCATTAGTAATCAAGTCGAGATCTTCTTTAAAAGTTACTTACTATTTTATAGTGTTTCTCAAAAAAGTCAACAATTGTTTGTTTGGAATAAACGTTCAATACCGTCAATTATTTTACATTCGGATGACTTAACGGGCTAGCACACCTGTATAATTATAGTATCAAGCTATTTTAAATGGAGTCAATCAATCATCATGCAAAAAAAATCTGATCATCGCAAATGGTCGCTACGCACAACGATTATTCTAGTGGTTTTATTAACGGTCGCAACTTCCTTATCCATTGCTGCACTTCTCGTACTACACAACGTTGTCCAAACGCAACAACGAAACATTAAGCAAAATATCCGTAGTACGGCCACAATTGTTGCCACAAGTACGGTTGTTAAAGATAATTTAACAACTAAACAGCCATCAGCACATGGCGACATTCAAAGATACACCAAGCGAATTCAACGCGCCACTCATGTCGATTTCATTGTTGTTATGAACCGTCGCCTAATCCGTTACTCACATCCGGACACCCGCGTCATTGGTCACCGGTTTAGTTCCCCAAAAGATGCCGCCAAGTCTCTAACCGGTCACACACATTTTTCTCGTGAAACAGGTGTGCTAGGAAATGGTTACCGAATTTTTACCCCCATCTACAATGCTAAGCATCAACAAATTGGCATCGTCTGTGTCGGCTTAACGGAAAAATCGATCAATAGTGAAACACGGGCCGCCGAGTTTCCCATTGTCATCGGGTCACTGCTTGGTCTGATTATCGGTATCATCGCCGCCTGGTTGCTAGGAACCCATATTCGTCGCCGGCTGCTGGGAATGGAACCCCAAGAAATCGCTACTCGGTTGACTGAATTATCTGTCATCAATGACAGTATGTCGGAGGGACTTATCGCAATTGATCAACAACGGCGGCTGATCACGGCAAACGATATCGCTAATGAACTATTTCCGGCCCTGACAATTGGTGATCCACTTGATGATGACCTGTTTGACGCTTTATTTGGGCAGACGTTTAAGGGTTCAAAAAGCACGATTAATGAATCCGTATTAATCCAGTCTAAAGAATTAATTGTGTCGACCAGTCCACTGATTTCGGCTGGCAAACGCCTAGGTAGTATGGCATTGTTACGTGATCGTTCTGAATATCAACTACTAGCCGACCAATTAGCTGGGACAACACAATATATTCAGGCACTGCGAGCACAAACGCATGAATTTCTAAACAAACTTCAGGCCGTTTCCGGTCTAATCGAATTGCATCAATATGATGAAGTTCAACGATTTATTACCAATACGTCAGCAGATTACCAAGCCCAATTCGGAAACCTCAACAATCATATCCAATCGCCAGCAGTAGCTGGATTTCTCATGGGAAAATTAAACCAGGCTCATGAACAGCAAGTTGCCTTTACCATCACGCCTGATAGTCTTCTTCCCAAGCAAGTCGCCTCAGAAGCCCTAAGTGTGGACCTAATTAAAGTCCTTGGAAACCTCATTGATAACGCAATTGACGCTGTTAATAACGATAACAACGTTAAATCAGAAATCACTTTGTCAATTAATTATGATGATGAAAGCAATATCCTAGTCATTGAGGTAACAGATAACGGCTGTGGAATTTCAAAAGAAGTGAAAGCTCATATGTTTGAGCAACACTATTCAACTAAGGGACAAGATCGCGGCTACGGTTTAGTACTGGTTAAACAGGTCGTTGATGCCCGTGATGGCTACTTATCTGTGACCAATAATCATCCGCAAGGCACTACTTTTTACGTTGAATTACCACTATCTAATCAAAAATCGGAGAGCGATGACTAATATGATGAATGTTTTAATTGTGGAAGACGATCCCATGGTCAGTGCGATTAATCAACAATATCTAAAAAAAATTATTCCATCAGCCCAGCTAAGTCTCACAAAAACCGACAATGGCGCTCACGCATTGTCGATTCTAAAGCAACAGCCAGTGGACCTCGTTTTGCTTGACGTCTATATGCCCAAACTGTCCGGCAGTGAGGTTTTGACAGAGTTAATGCGCCTTGAAATACATCCCCAAGTGATTATGTTAACGGCCGCAAATGATACAGACCATGTTAAGGCAGCTATCGACTACGGTGTCCTCGACTACCTAATCAAGCCTTTTACATTTGATCGTTTTGAACAATCAGTGACCAAATTCTTGCAAATACACCAATCACTTAAAAATACGGGTCCCCTGGCACAAAAGGACTTAGATCAATTATTTACAACTCCCTCCGCACAATCCTCTCAGTTGCCACAGACACTGCCCAAGGGATTGTCTCGATTGTCACTAGAACGTGTACTAACAGCGATTCAACCTTTACAAGCACCCTTTTCTGTTCAAGACGCTGCACAGGCGGCCAAGCTATCCCGAATTTCAACAAAAAAATATTTAGACTATTTAATCGACACACATCAACTATCTTCCAGCATTAAATACTTAGCAGTTGGACGTCCTTTAACCGTTTACAAATTCGCGAACTAAATATTTTTTTTGAGTCGATTTTGTACCCCATTTTCGACGTAACCAGCAATGAAAAAGCGGCCCACCAATTTGGTGTGACCGCTTTTTGCATGTGCAATTTTTAATCTAACTTCACGTCATTATCAGTATGACCGTTAGCTAATACTTGTTCAAAGTTCTGATAGCTAACAGCAATCATATCCGTCAATGCCGGTTTGGTATATGAACCCATATGTGGTGTCATTAAAACACGAGGATAAAGTTCACGGAGACTTTCAACAATTTTGTTTGGTAACTCACCACTAAATTGATGACCAAAAATTAATTTTTCATCTGGCAAAACGTCAGTGGCAAAGCTACCAAGTGTGTTGGTTTGTAATGCTTGCAAAACAGCACCATGATCCACCAACTCACCACGCGCAGTATTAACCAAAACCGCGTCATTCTTCATTTTTTTCAAAAAGTCTTCATCAACCATATTTTCATTTTGGCCTGGGAAATAAGGTACATGAATCGAGACAATATCTGATTCCGCCAAAAGTTTATCGAGATCAACAAAGGTAACAAACTGACGTGCAAAATCCGAAGGGTAAGGATCATAGCCCAGTACTCTTGTACCCATACCCTTATATAAACTCGCTTCCGTTGCGCCAATTTTCCCAGTACCAATAATTCCTACCGTACTGCTGTGGACTTCACGGGAAAATAGTGCTGGGGCCACCGTAAAGTCACCATCTTCAGCACGGCTGGTTGCCAATGTCGTGTGACGCAAGGACATCATCCCCAGTGTCATCGCTAATTCTGCTACTGCATACGGTGAGTATGCTGGGACTCGTGCAACTTTCATGTTATAGCTAGCTGCGGCCTTCAAGTCAATGTGATTAAAGCCAACCGTCCGAGTGAAGACATATTTAATACCCCATTCATTAAACTTAGCCAAATTCGTGGCATCGGCCACACAGTTGGCACGCAATAATACGGCATCTGAACCCTTAGCAGTTTCGACATTCTCATGTGTTAACAAATCGCCTATTAAGTTTAATTCATACTGATTTTTATTTAAATCGTTGAAATACGACACTTCGTTTGAACGAACACCATATGCTGTAATTTTAAACATCATTATCCACCTCAACTTTAATCAAAGAACGTCATTATTTAAAAATCCCAACCTGATTCAGTACCTCTAGCAAGGCAATCCAGATAGGTGTCGCAACAACGGCACAAATCGTCGAAATCAGCGATGCATTTGACGCTAATACAGCATCCCGATCAAAACTAATCGCGTATGCCGAGGCTACAGAAGCCGTCGGCGTTGCCATCATGATAATAACGGTTGCCAAGGCAACGTAACTAACTGGCAAAATGTGAGTAATCGTTAGGATAAATAGCAGCACTAAGTTCAATAAAGGAACCAAGATAACCTTGTTAAAACTGTAATACCATGAGGCTTTATCAGAAGCTGCATCTTTCATGGAAATCGAACCTAATGTTGCACCAATCGAAAGCCAAGCCAATGGTGATGCCAAATTACCCAAGTACTGCAGTGGTTTGAACAACCAAAGTGCAGTTTGGTCAATCCGATAGAAAGCCACGTTGATGGTTGGCGCATTTGGTGCAATTACGCCATTTACAGCTTGCTTAACAGCAACCATTGGCATGAAGTCTTGAATCATCCATAAAATCAAGCCAGCAAATGTTGCAATAACGATAGGATTTAAAAACATTTTTTTGATATTGCTTGCTTCCATCTTCAATCCGGACATTTTGATGTAGGCATATGAATATAAGAAAATTCGGTAACCGATGTTAAAAATGGAACTATACATAATCCCCTTTGCACCAAACACGGCACCAACAATTGGAATACCAAAGAATGTTGTTGAACCAAACGTCGTTAAGATAGCTAATGTTTCTTGCTTATCCTTAGGAAACTTCGTATACGAAAACGGCGTTACGAAAATTAGGATGATATAGATTAAAATGCCCCAAATCAGAACATTTAAACCCTGTGTAAAAGTTTCATGACTGATTGGCTGCATAAATGAATTGAACGCTAAAGCTGGTAGTGCAACCGACAAAACAACTTTTGACAAAATTTTTCCAAACGTTTCACCAAAGGTGCCCCGTTTACGTAAATAAAAACCTAACAAAATGATAAAAACGGTCGATGTTATCGAACTAATAATCGAGACGTTTGTGAACGTAGCCTCAAGGGCCTTCGCAATGCTCATGATAATTCCTCCAAATAATTGAAATAACTTAATTTAGCAATGAATTTAGTGTATTTGTTATTTGTGAAATAATGAACATTTTATAATTAATGAAACCTTTTGTAACTTATGTAAGCGCCTAAACCAATACTTCCGTCAACGATATGTGCTTAGTCTCAACAATGTTGAAATGTCTGTTAGACAACGTTTGAAGCTGCATACACAATCATTTAACTTGTTGTTATACAACAAAACCCCGGCAAGCCGGGGTTTTGTGGATTGTTTTATTTTAAAGCTCATTTTTTGATCAGTTGAACAATCTTTGGTCCTACAACGTACGCAATGACAACGCCCACGAGACCTTGGATTAGGTTTGTAGCTACGCCGATTAGGCCAATCGAAACACTGTATAAAAGACTATCAGCTAAAAAGTAGCCAATTGTCATAATAATTACAGCGAGTACCAAACTAATTATCTTTGATGCATTCTTACTTACTCTCGACAACATTAAACCTGCGACCAGACCCTCTAAGCCATGAGCGATAAAGGAAAAAAACATATATTGCCCGTATCCCGATAACAAATCCAGTAGAAAACCACTAATTGCACCAACACTAGCGCCTTCACGTGGTCCCAATAACATGGCCGCAATGAGGACACCGGCATCGCACAGATTGATGTTCCCGTGGGTCATGGGTACGGGGATAATAAATAATCGACTAATGACAACGGTTACGGCAATAAGCATGGCACTCAAAGTCAGCCGTCGGAGCGTCTCGTGCTGAGTTGAAGAATTGTTCATAATGTCACACCTTTAACGAATATCCTTCAAATTATCTTCAATAAACGTATACCGAGCCCGTTCCCCACCAATCAGTTTAGGTCGTGATGACAGGCCTACAACACGCGCTTCACCGACATCACGGTGATCCAAACGAACCGGAATCTGCACAAATTTCACGTGCATGCCAATTTCCGTGCCACCAATATCAATGCCGCCGTTCGCAACGATATGTTCCACTTCTACTGGATCATCAAACTGCTGGTAAGCGGCCACTTGTGTACCACCGCCGGCATGAATTGCCGGCTTAACCGAAACTATTTCGAACCCATGGCGTTCAGCTACCGCACGTTCGAGAACTAGTGCCCGGTTGATGTGTTCACACCCTTGAACAGCCAGGTTCAGATGACGAGGTTTAAGAAATGATTGAACCGTTTCAACAACAGTCCTGCCAACGTCTAAACTCGAATCTGTCCCTTTCCACTTGCCTAGAATTTCACTGGTACTACAACCAACGACAAAAATGCTATTTTCTGGCAATGTAACTTTTTCAAAATATTCAGTCAAAAGCTCATTGAGGTCATTTTTAATAGTTTCTCTAGTCATCTATTAACTCCTCTTTTCATCTATACACTAAGATCCCCAAAATCAAAATTGATAATGGAGACCCACGCTTCTAATTTGTTGTATTAGTAGGAACTTTGCATACGCAAGCTTATAAAATGTACAGTGCAATTAAGAACATAATATTTTTGTCTAACCTGCAATCAAAGCGTATACACCATAGATTGCAACAAGGACAATGATAATTGCAAATACTAGTTCTTTCTTAGTAAAGGTAACCTTATTGTGTTGTTTACGAGCAACAATATAAATCGGAATACCTAACGCATACACAATAAATGCAATAGCAATATATCTTGGACCGGCTGCAATTGCCATCACCAATGTGTATGCAAAGGCCAAACCGGCAATAATTAAGGCCTTCTTCGGACTGTGTTTGGAGCCCTCAGCGAATTCACCTTTTTTTCGACTTATCTTCATGAGATACATTTCCGAAATTAAATATGGCGGAACTGTCATTGTTCCCACAACCGTCAACAACATTTGGTAAGCATTCAAGTCAAAGTGCGCAATGACAATAATTACCTGGATTACCAATGTTGCCACAATAACGGAGAAACTTGGGACATTATTTTTCGAAACTTTTGCAAAGGCTTTCGGGAAAGATCCGTCTTCGGCAGCAGCGTGCTGTGGTAACTCTGCCAACATTTGAATCCATGAAATCCAGCTTGCGAAAACCGCAAACAATAGTGCAACTGTAATGACATCCCGACCAATAGTACTGTGCCATAAATTAGTCAAAATATATGCAGTTGAAGGTGATGTCAATTTAGCCAAGTGACCATATGAATAGACACCCAAGGACAACATCCCTACAAGGGTATACATAACCATACACATGATAAAACCGGTAATTGTTGCCTTAGGCACTTGTTTAACATCCCGTGCCTTACCGGACATAACAACAGCACCTTCGACGCCACCAAATAGCCATAATGTAACCATCATCGTTGACATTAGTTGATGCCAGATGCTTCCCATTGGCTTATCGCCCCTAGAAGCAATTGCTTGTGTTGCATTAGCATTCGTCGTAAACGTATGCAAATTGAAATGTGCAGCAACAGTTACAACAAAAACAACAACAACGGCTAACATAATTGCAGTAGCATACTTTTGAACCGTGCTTGACACTTCAACACCACGTAAAACCAATGCAGTTAATCCCCAGGTGAGAATTGTTGCCCCAATAACTGAAGGCCAGTTGTTACCACCAGTGAAAAGTCCTGGGAAGAAATAATCTAGTGTGCTCATTGTTAAAACAGCATATGCCGCATTAGCAGCACATTCACAAACAAAGTAACCCCATGCAGTAAAGAAACCAGTGAACGCTCCAAAACCTTGTTCACCATACTTATACAAGCCTGCAGTCAAATCAGGTTTAACATCACTCAAAATAACAAAGGTCTCTGCGATGAACCAGATACCAATTCCAGTCGTTATCCACGCCAGAAGCTGCCCATTAACACCGGCAACTTGCGACATGTTTTTAGGTAAATCGAAAACCCCAGATCCGACCATCGCACTAACTGTAAGTGCAACTAGGCCAACAAAACCCAGCTTACCCGCTTGGGCTTTTTTATTGCTCTCGTCCATAGTCTAAATTCTCCTTAAAGCCGATTGGCCAATTAAGTAAAAAAATCAGATTGTGGACAGCAATTAAAAACGTTTTCTCATTTGGCAAACTACCATGCACTTTTTTAAAAGTCAACAGACCATCTATTCAATAGAACGATGATTGACTACTAAGTGATGTCCATAAATCGCCCTTCTTAATATAGTTTTAACGAAGTTTTTGAATTTCCTTTTTTAAATTCAAATTTTTTAATTGCGCAGAATCAAAGGCTGTAATCATATTTTTTGCGTTGAAAGTTCATTAAGCATACTTTCTCCTTAAAATACTTTATCAATCCAATAAGGAATTAATTATATTTTGTCCTAAAAACAGAATCTTTAGAAAACGTTTTCATGGTTTTGCACAAAATATGCAAAATCAAAAACAAAATTGAGTGCAACTTACAGTCCTCCTCAATAGCGATACCACGCCGTTAACGCATTTTATCGATAAATAACCATACACTTACGTAGAAATAAATGCGGCAAGTAAAGGTAAAAAAGCACGCATGTACGCATGATACATTAATCACGTGAACAGCATTAAAGCGTTTTCTCAAAAATTGTTTTACGTGTTGTTTATAAGCTAGCTTTGGTTAATTCGATTTAAATAAGTCACGTAAATGGCTTCATTTACGTTCTTTGTTCAACTCACGACATGTCGTTAAAAATCGAGTATGCGATTACTTTTGCAGGTGGTATGTCACTTAATTTTTATCTTTTAAAGATTTCTTCAGTAGTTCCCTAGCATCAGTCTTCAAAACCGTCTGATGACTAAATGGCAAATCCGCCGATTGTAAACTCTGGAGTAAGTGAACAATATGACAAATTACGATCAAAATCTCTTGAATTTAATGCTTGCAGAAACTTCCTATCGCTCAGCGGATTATTACGCAAACGCATTGGGTGTTTCCAAAAAAACAATCTACAACCATAGCAAGGGTGTAGAAACATATTTAAATAATCATGGCTTGTTCCTGGAAAGAATGCCAAGAAAAGGCTATTTAATCACTGGATCAAGTGAAAGGAAGCAGCACCTCCGCCTAATCTTGGGTAAAAAAGTTGCTACTCAACTTGATACAAAATTTACACCTCAATATCGACGATTGTATCTTTTCGCACAGCTATTGTTTTCTGATCGTAATAGCTATCGGGTGTATGCCGAGTCTTTTTTCGTCTCTGTTCAATCGATAAAAAAAGACTTTGATGAAATCAACGCTTTTTTACGAGACAAAAAGATTAGCCTGCCCGATCAAACAAGCCTAGTTCACTCCTTTGAGGTTGAAATTAAGATTGAGCAAGCATTTAAAGAATATTTAGATATGTACCTTGCTCATTCTGATTTAAAGCAATCTCAACTATTTGCCATCTTTGGTACCGCAATTTTTGAAATTTCCACAAATTTTGTAGACGACAATTCGGCTCAAGATGCACACGTACAAGATGAGTACCTTCCAGACTCCTTACGTGAATTATTATTGATTTTTTTAAACCGAGTTAAGCACGGTCTCCATCTGACTGGGACTAAAAATCAAATTATTGTATTCGAATTCCAAAAGGGTACCGACCTATCTCGTGTTGTTTCAAATTTGGCAGAAACATGCAAATCACATGCGGGCGTAACTTTTACTAACGAGAATCTTCGTTTCTTAAACCTTTTACTGTTGGGGCACGGCATTAGCAGCAATCCAAACAACTTTTCATCCAAATACGATTTCACTATAGCGGCCAAACACTTAATTGAACGTGTCGGACAAGAACTTGAAACGGATTTCAATACTGATAGTGAACTGTTAAAAGTCACTATTTATCATTTAATTCCTATGGTTGCCCGTTTGAACTTAGGATTGCATATTACGGATTCACTTAAGTCTGAAATTTTTGCACATCACCGCGTTATTGCTCAAACCGTTAAAAATAGTGCTGACGAGTTGGAAACTCACTACCACATTAACTTGTATGACGATGAAGTCTCTCTCTTGTCTTTGCATTTTCTCGTTGCTGCTGAACGACATAGACGTTCAAACCATGTTCTTGTCGTTTGTCACGCAGGGGCAGAAATTTCTCAATTCGTTTTACTTTCCTTGCAAAACAACCTGCCCTCAAACAACGAAATGACACTCATTGCGCCCAGCGAATTATCCAAAACAGACCTGACAAAATTTGATTTGGTAGTCTCAACCACAACTATTGTTGATCGTACGATTCCTGTGATGTACGTTTCAGTTCTTCCGCGCGAGGAAGAGATTTCAACAATTTACTGGAAACTTGTTGATGTATATCGTAAAAGATTCAAAACAATGCGCAATTTGTAATTTTTCAAAATTAGTACATGCCAGTTTCAATCGAATATTTAACTTTAAATCTAAAAAAGCTTTCCAATACTTCATCTATCGAAAGGAAGCAGGAAAAATGTCAAAATTGATCGTCGCGATGGCTCCCGAAATTGAGGACTATGTACAATCTGATCGGGAGGTCGTTGATGTCGCATCCGTTACAGACTGGACCAACGTTGGTGCAGTTGTATTGACGGATGATGAGCTAGAAATCGCCGACACGGTCAAAAAAACGACTTTTGGAATACCCGTTTTTTTAGCCACACACGATACTAATGCACTTGATAATAATCAGCATCTCAATGCTGTTGATCACCTAATTGATCTAAACAATGATTTTAACAAACAAATTTATTCTCGAGAAGTTGAGCACGCTGCTAGTGAATATGAAGAGAATTTAATGCCACCATTCTTTGCAGAATTAAACAAAGTTGTTAACCGTGGATCGTGGCAATTTGAATGTGCTGGTCATCAAGGAGGCGCATTCTATCTTAAGTCCCCCGTTGGCCGTAAATTCTACGACTTTTATGGTGAACGATTCTTCCGAGCAGATGTTTCAATCTCGGAAGATGGACTTGGTGATGTTCTAACTCATGATGGCGCCGCCTTAAAAGCAGAGAAGCACGCAGCAAAAGTATTCAATGCGGACAAAGCATACTTTGTACTAAATGGATCAACAACGTCAAATAACATTGCTATCACCGCAGCTGTCACAAAGGGTGATTTAGTACTCTTTGATCGCAATAACCATAAATCTGCTTACAATAATGCCCTCGTAATGAACGGCGGTATTCCAATTTATCTGGAAACAAGTCATAATTCGTATGGATTAATCGGTGGCATCAAGGATTCTGGGTACGACGAAAAGACACTTCGCGATGAAATTCGTAAGGTAGCACCCGAAAAGGCTGATCAAAAACGACCATTCCGGTTAGCAATCATTGAACACGACACATACGACGGTACTATGGCAAACGCACAACAAATTGTCGATAAAATAGGTCATCTTTGTGACTATATTCTTTTCGATTCTGCTTGGGCAGGCTATGAACAGTTTATTCCAATGATGAAAGAGACTTCTCCCCTCTTAGTTAACCTTGGCCCTGAAGATCCCGGTTTGCTCGTTGTTCAATCAATCCACAAACAGCAGGCTGGTATTTCTCAAGCGTCACAAATTCTTAAAAAAGACAGCCATATCAAGGGCCAGCGTCGCTATATAAGTCACAAACAGTTCAACAACTCTTTCATGAAGTATTCCTCAACATCCCCATTCTATGGTATTTTTGCTTCAATCGATGTTTCAGCAAGAATGCAAGAAGGCGAAACTGGTAAAAAGATGTGGAACGACACCATGTTAACCGTTGTTCGAGCACGTAAACGCTTATTACGCGAAGCAACAATGATTCGTCCGTTCGTTCCACCTATGGTCCATGGAAAACCTTGGGAAGACGCAGATGATCAGGAAATCGTCAATGACAAAGCCTACTGGGCTTTTGATCCCGACGAAAACTGGCACGGTTTTGATGGTTATAGCAAAGGTCAATATTTCATTGATCCAAATAAGCTCATGCTCGTCACTGCTGGTCTTGATATTCCAAATGACAAATATGAAGACTTTGGTGTGCCAGGCTCAATCGTGACTCACTACTTACACGAACACGGCATTATCAATGAAAAGAATGATTTAAATTCGGTGCTGTTCTTAATTACACCCGCCGAAGATGATGCAAAGATGAACAACTTAGTTGACCAAATCCTTAAGCTGGAAAAATACATCAACGAAGATGCCCCACTTAAGGAAGTATTGCCTCATCTGTACCAGCAGTATGAAGATCGATACAAAAATTACAAAATCCGTCAACTTTGCCAAGAAATTCATGATTTCTACAAATCACACAATGCAAAGAAATATCAAAAGGACATCTTCACCAAGGAGCATCTGCCAGAAAGAGCGATGACGTTGGAAGAAGCTGATACAGAATATCGCCGTAACAATGTTAAGCTCGTCAAATTAGATGACATTCTAGGGAAAATAGCCGTGGAAGGAATCATTCCTTATCCACCTGGTATTTTTGCCATCGCCCCTGGCGAACGTTGGACTCAAACGATTTTGAACTACTTTAAAGTGCTTGAAGAATCTACGAATAAGTTCCCCGGATTTAGTACTGAGGTTCAAGGAATGTATTATAAGGAAGAAAACGGTCAGGAAGTTGCCTACGGATATGTTTACGATCCCAACGCATCTAAAGATTAGTTCATCTATTTTCTCAGTATTTTCACGGAAGACATCTTATTGATGTCTTCTTTTTTGTTCTATATAAAAACGACACTGCTGAATTTTTATCACCCTCAGCAATGTCATCTTTTGTATTGTTTATCTAAGATCAACGCTAATCATTTATCTATTTTAAATATGTCATTGGATTCATTAGTAAGTCGTCAATATCAACTACTTGTTTCACGTCTGAATCGGCCTTTACCAATTCTATTTTTCTATCCGTGACTTCACGTTGTCCAACAACAGCATAATAACGGGCATTCTTCCGAATTGCTTCTTTGATTTGTGAACCAACCTTAATGCCTTGATAATCTTTATCAGCCGCTAAACCTTTCTGCCTCATACCGTTCAATAACTTAAACGCAAGATTGTCGCCATCCTCATCCGCCGATGCAAAGAAAATATCAGCTTGTGGTTGGGGAGCAAAGTTAGGATTCTCAGCTTTCAGCAACAGTAGCAAACGTTCTACTCCCATTCCGAAACCAATTCCACCCTCTTTAGGACCACCCAATTGCGAAATCAGCCCATCATAACGACCACCACCACAAACTGTGACAAAACCACCACCAAATACCTTGGCATCTGACATAATTTCAAAGATAGTTTGTGTGTAATAGTCCAAACCTCGCACCATATCCGAGTCAATCTCATAATCAATGTTTAGTTCATCCAGAAGACTCTGGACCTGCTCAAAATAATTTCTTGAATAGTCACTCAAAGAATCTAAAATTGACGGCGCATTTGCAACAATCTTTTGATCAGCCTCATCCTTGCTGTCCAAGACCCTCAACGGATTTTTGTACAGACGCGTCTTTGAGTCATCACTTAGTTGATCATAAAATGGCTTCAAGTAATTAATCAACGACGCACGATAATTATCACGAGTTTCCTGATCTCCCAGAGAATTGATTACCAGTTTTAAGTCACTTACCCCAAGTGTCTTAAAGAACTGCAGTGCCATGGCAATAACCTCAACATCAATTTGCGGTGATTCGCTATTTAAAGCTTCACACCCAATCTGGTTAAACTGCCGTTGACGCCCTGATTGCGGTCGTTCATATCTAAACATTGGTCCCATGTAATACACTTTGTATGGTTTAGGATATTCGGGACCGAACAACTTATTCTGCACATATGCACGAACTGTACCAGCAGTACCTTCTGGTCGTAAGGCAATTCTTCGTCCACCCTTGTCCTCAAAATCATACATTTGTTTCTCAACAATATCTGAAGTATCACCAACATTTCGAGCAAAAACATTGTAGTCTTCAAACATCGGGGTTCGAATACCCCGATATCCGTACTTCGGAAAGAGATCTCTGACAACACCTTCAAGTTTCTGCCAAGTTTCAATATCACCTGGTAAAATGTCTGCAGTGCCCTTTGGTCTTTGATAATCATATTCAGTCATATAAACGTCCCCTTTTCTGTATAAAAAGAAATACGCCCTCCAAAGTTACATAATGTAACTTTGGAGGGCGTCAAAACGCTGTTCCACCTCAAATTCATAACAGTCTCACAACTGTTACCTCAGTGAGTCTCAGATCGCGAGCTCCAAGACTCAAGATTGTTAACGCAATCACGCGAAACTTGCTACTCGAATGCTAATTGTCTTCGCAAATTTGGTTCGTAGATGTGTTTCACCTCAAACGCCAACTTTCACCACCGTTGGATCTCTAATACTTACAATGAAGCTTTTGCTCTACTCATAACCTCTGACATCATCGTATAACTATTTTTTGTAAAGTCAATACTTACGTCTTCTCATTTTTAAGGAATCATTATCGCCGTAACAAGCCACCAATTTTATCATTCAGAAAAAAGGCAACAATCGCCCCAACCATGCCTTGAATTAAATTGGCAGGAATTCCAATTAGTCCCATTGAAATTCCATACAATAAACTGTCCGATCCAAAATACCCACTAACCATAATCAGCGTTCCAATACATAGAACTAATGCTTGACCTGCTTTTCCTAAAAACTTAGCGGCCAACAGGCCAACGACGAGTCCTTCTATTCCATGAATTGCCAAAGAAAAAAACATATATTGGGCGTAACCGGACAGTAAATCTAATATAAAACCCGTTAGTGCACCTACTGTGGCCCCTTCTCGAGGTCCAAGACTCAACGCTGTTAAAAATATTCCAGCATCACATAGATTTACGTTCCCACGCGTTAGCGGGATGGGAATGAGAAAGATTCTACTAATAACCACAGTGACTGCCACCAACATCATGGTCAATGTCAGACGCCGTAGCTTTTGGTGCGACATAAACGAATCGTTCATTATCCAATCACCGAATATCCTTCAAATTATCTTCAGTAAACGTATACCGAGCTCGTTCCCCACCAATCAGTTTAGGCCGAGATGAAAGGCCTACAACACGCGCTTCACCAACATCTCGATGAGTCAAGCGAACCGGAATCTGCACAAACTTCACGTGCATCCCGATTTCCGTGCCACCAATATCAATGCCACCATCCGCAACGATATGTTCCACCTCGACTGGATCATCAAACTGCTGGTAAGCAGCCACTTGCGTACCACCGCCGGCATGAATAGCGGGTTTAACCGAAACTATTTCGAACCCATGGCGTTCAGCTACCGCACGTTCGAGAACTAGTGCCCGGTTAATATGTTCACACCCTTGAACAGCTAGGTTCAGATGACGGGGTTTAAGAAATGATTGGACCGTTTCTACGACAGTTTTACCAACGTCTAAACTCGAATCTGTTCCTTTCCACTTACCTAAAATTTCACTGGTACTACAACCAACGACAAAAATTCCATTTTCCGGCAATGTAACTTTTTCAAAATATTCAGTTAAAAGCTCATTGAGGTCATTTTTTATAGTTTCTCTAGTCATCTTTTAACTCCCTGTTTGGCATGGCATCTTAAGCATTATCTACAGCTTAGGTTCAATATGTCCCTTTACCGTGTAGTTTTCAACAACAATTCTAAAGACACTGACAAAATCCAAAGTTTGTCTATCAATTTGTGACCATTCATGACCAGTTTCATGAACTAGTAACGTTTGTAAGGCCATCATTTTTTCGTCACGTGTCATTAATTGAACGGCCTGTCCATACCCGATAATACTTCTATACCAGTAAGAATTATCGCTAGCTTCGGCGCTTTTGCTTGGCATCAGCGCGCCGCCATCATCTATTTCAAAGCCAACCTTGTCGTTGGCCTTTAATAAATCAAACTTTTTTCCCTGCGGTGCGCCGTGAAAGAACACACTGAGTTTGCCATCTTCATTCATCTTGTAACCATAATTTGTGGGCACCACATATGGAAAATCACCGTCGTTTAGTGCCAGGTGTAAAACGTGACTGTCCTTTAAAATTGAATCTATTAACCCTTGATCCACGATTTGCCGATCTTGTAACCGCATAACGTCCTCCTTATTTCCTTTTAAAATTCAAAAGCAAAACTTCTGAAAATAATAGCAACAATATTGCCATCAAAAACAGTGTTTGGTAACCACCCTTCACAATGACCACTCCGCCTAAAGCGGGACCAACTGCTTTCCCAATAGACGAAAACACGTTCACTAGCCCCTGATTGCGTCCCTTAACTTTCACTGGCGAATTTTGATCCACAACAACTGGCGCAGCTGGCACAAAAAGCGCTTCACCAATTGTTAAAAATACGGCCGCCACTAATAACCACATTTTATTGGTACCAGAAATTAAACAACTAAACGAAAGCATCAAGAAGAAAATGCCAAATCTGGACTGCATAATTGATGTTTTAAAAAAGTGAGCGAATCGAAGTAAAAACACTTGAATAAGTGTGATTCCGATGCCATTAATCACCCAGACGTGACTGTAAAACCCAGCAGAATAGCCCAAGCTTGTAAAATAGACGGAAAAATTGGTCATCCACTGTACATACACGATCCAAAATAAAAATAAGGTGATAAAAATACGGATGATTACATCTCTTTTGAGGACCGTTTCGCCTTGACTGTCATCCTCCTGAACACTTACTTGATTGGCATTCTCTGCAACATTGTGCTGACCCGTCCCTATTCCAATTAACGTTACAATTAATGCAATCACCGTTACTGTAGCCATCAACGTTTTAATTTCATTATGCCGATACAGTAATCCTAATGATCCGGATCCGGCTACTAATCCCAAATTGACGGCCAAATAAAGCAAATTAAAGTTTTTTCTCGAATCATTTTCCGGATTAGGCACTTGTAAATCACTCACTAAAGCATATTGAACTGTTAAGCACCAACCTGTAATAAATCCAAATGGCACCAAAAATAATATAAAGGCAACTAACCCATCGCCAAACATTCCAATAGAAGATACAGTCAGCAATAAATAAAAACCACTCATCAAAATCCTTTGATGAGACATCCGATCAAATAAGTATCCTGAAATTACGCTGCCGGCTGCATTAGCCAAGGAGTAGCACATTAGTATGACACCTATTATTGGCAGAGATAAGCCGAAGGCGTCATGCATATATAAAGTGCTGACCGGCCAGATCATGCTATAAATAGCATTCACTAAGAATGCCATTATCATAATACGGTTGATCTGTAACTTGGCCGCCAATTTATTCACTCCTCAACTATCTTCAAAATCGATTGCTACACGTCCATATTACCAAAATCAATTGCGGAACTTTAAGCACGAATTACACAAGCGGTTGTGACATAAGTTCATTTGGAACGAATAATAATGTAAGCAATATTGTGCACCCAAATTTCTGAGCATTCCGCTTAACCCAAAACTGACCCATTCCCAGGGTTCGGGAATGGGTCAGTTCTACGTTAATGCTTATTCTCAAATCGGACTTATGTCACAGCTCCTTCAACAAGGCTATGACCAAAAATTAATCGATTCAATCGAATCGCCAACTTGTAGAACATTTCGGGTCGCGTCAGTGATAAATTCCTTAGCTGTCCGAATTGCATTCTCCGTTTTCTGTCCGTTTGCTAGTTCTGCCGTAATGCATGCAGACAAAGCATCATCCTTACCAGATGGTTGTGGAAAAGGTGCGTGTTTATCTGTTAGCCAAAAATCATCGCCATCTTCAAGCAATACATAATCACGAATGTTATCCCGACCTTGATGTTCGTTACTTCCCTTAATAAGAACATTCTGAACACCGATACCGCGAAGTTCATTCGCTGCGTGAATCACATCATCATCTGATGTAATTTCAAAGCCAACTATTTTTTCGGCTTCTTCAATTGTTGGCGTAATAACATTGGCTAAGGGAATCAAATCAGTCACATACTTTGAGAAAGCTGTGTCGTCCAAAATAGGTGAACCAGTTTCATCAAACAATATTGGATCTAAAACAACCGGACCGACACTTTGATTCCGACATGCTTGTTCAACTGCCGTAATTAAATCCAAATTAGGCAAATACCCAACTTTGCAGCTAGAGATATGCAGACCATTTAAAATCGAACCAAATTGACGATCAACTGAAGTTGCCGACAACACAATGCCATCTTTCGATGACATTTCACCATCGCTAAAAATCGAGGTCAAAACTGTGACGCCATAAACACGTTTCACTGAAAAGGTGTTTAAGTCCGCTTGTAAATAGCGATTGCCCATTGAATATAGCCCGTTTACAGTTAAAGCCAACGGTATGCTTTCATCCATTTACTCACCCTCATTCAGCCTCAACTTAGTTTTTTGCCGAAGAACCAAAGCGCGAATTGCTTTTTTCGCACTACTTTATTCAATCGAGGATGCGTCATCAATTCGTAGTCTTGGACAAATCAAATTTATGTGACACAAATCCGTACAAGGTCCAACCTGCAAATGTCACAAGTGCACCGTATGCAAGTTCTTCAAAGCCGACTGCGTACAGTGCATAGAGACTGTAGAGCGATGCAATCGTAGCAATGATATTTGTCGTGCGTCGTGCAGATGCCGATACCTTGGCATCGAGTTGCATTGTTTTAAGCGCACCCATTGATAGCAAGTATGGAATAACATTTGTCACCACCGCCAAATTTACTAGAATTGTGAACTGTTTTGACAGGGATGGGCTGATCGTCATAAGAGCCAATAAAGACTGCAAAACAGTAATAATAATCATACCAATAATAGGTGTACCATTGGCAATTGTTTTCCCAAATATTTTCGGGAAATACCCTTCATGTGCGGAACTACGAAAGACTTCAGCGATAGTAAATTGCCAACCCAATAATGATCCAAAACATGAAATAATCATCAATCCCATAACGATATTTCCGACCATCGGTGTAAACATCTGACTGAAGGCCACCCCAAACGGTGCATTTGATGCGGCTAACTTAGCGTTAGGCACAATCCCCTGCATAACGTTTGTCGAAACGATATACATTACGGCTGCCCCAATGGTTCCACCTAAAACAGCAATGGGAACATTTTTCTTAGGATTTTCAACAGAATCCATATTTGCCGAAGCTGATTCCAGGCCTAAAAATGCCCACAATGTAATCGAAATTGAATTACTAATCCCCTTAAAGAATCCCATATTGTGTGGATTCCAAGATGCTGCATAAAGGTGGCCACTAAAGAAGAACCAGCCTGCTAGTGAAATAACGACAACCGGAATGATAACGCCCCAAACAGTGAAGGTACTGATTTGTCCAGTAATTCTTGCACCACCGAAGTTCATAACCGTAGCCAACCAAAGCGTAAAAATTGTGGCCAAAGCAACGCCAACTGGTGACATGTGTAAATGGAATAAGACATCAAAGTAACCAACCGCAGAAATTGCAATCGCTGCATTAGCAATCACAAGTGAAACACCGTACGTATAGTTAGCCATGAACGATCCTGCTTTACCGTAAGAATACTGAGCATAACCGCCCATACCACCAGAGTTTCTGGTATACATCCCTGCTCTCGAGAAAGCATAGGCTAAACACATTGCACCACCAGCTGTGACAATCCAAGATAATATCGACATCGTACCAACCTGCGCTAAATTGGTTGGCAGCATGATAATTCCTGAACCCATCATGTTAATGGCCGTAATAATCGTGAGCTGAACCACACTCATCTTTTTCTTTTCCTGGGCCATGATTTTACCTCTATCCGTTTTTCTAAAATTTATAAAAAAAACGTGGTAGACATGACGTCCACCACGTTGAATGGAACTACTCACCCTTGTTTTCTGACTTAGGATCGTAGACATACCCGTATGCAGTAGTCTGTCCATTTTCATTCTCGAAATAGACACCTTGAATTTCAGGCGCAAATCCTGGGAAACGGTTAATCCCTTCCTCCAAGATTAAGAAGTAGGTTTGAGCAACCTTGCTCCATTTTTCACCTGGGACAACACAGAAAATGCCAGGTGGGTATGGAAGTGCACCTTCTAAGGCGACTTCACCTTCAATATCTTTCAACGGTACAAGCTTGGCGTTATTGTGCAGCAACTCAACGTTTGCTTCATATGGCGTCATTGCCTGTTCAGGGAAGTAATCGGCCAAGAACATCTCTTTTTGATATTCTTTAGCATTGTTTCCCTTATAGAAGTCATGTAACTCTTGGCACAGTTGACGAATCGTGTAACCCGCGTAACGATCTTTGTGTTGTGCACACAGGTTTGGAAGCACATCTTCCAATGGCGCATCAGCCTTAACAAGTGATTCAAACTTAACGATTTGAGATACTAAGTTATTCATCTTGGCTGGTGTCTCTGCTGGCGTCATCAAGAACAAAATAGAATTCAAATCGTTCTTTTCAGGAATAATTCCGTGTTCACGCAAGTAGTTAGCTAAGATTGTTGCCGGAATACCAAAGTCTTCATATTCACCCGTTTGGACATTAATACCAGGCGTTGTTAACATAAATTTGTTTGGATCAACAAAGTATTGATCATCCTCATAGCCATCGAAAGCATGCCATTTTGCACCCTTTTCAAATCGCCAATAATCAATGTTGCTGACAATTTCTTCAGTGTCAGCATCTTCCCAGTTTTTACCATTTACAACTGGTGGCACAAACGGACGAATCATTGTGGCATTCTTCATCAAGTTTTTACGTGCATTTACTGAAGTGATTAAAGCATCACGCCATAACTTTTTACCGGCTTCGCCTTCTTGCATCTTGGCGTTAACATCCAAGGTTGCAAACAATGGGTAGAACGGGGATGTTGAAGCATATTGCATATAAGCGTTGTTGAATCGTTTGTGATCGATGTAACGCTTTTGCCCCTTAATGTGTGCGTCTTTTTTATGAATTTGTGATGCTTGAGAAAAACCAGCTTGTTGCTTATGCGTTGATTGAGTAACCAAAATACCCGGATCTTCAGGTCCCAGATCAAGTAACAATGGTGAAGAATCACGCATCATTGGAATAAATTGCTCATAACCGACCCATGCAGAGTCAAAAAGAATGTAGTCACACAAGTGACCAATGCGTTCAACAACTTGTTTGGCATTATAAATAGTGCCGTCATAAGTACCTAACTGAATAACGGCTAATCGGAATGGCCGTTTTTGCTTAGCCTTTTCTGGATCCACTTTTGCAGCCTGTTTACGGATATAATCCTCGTCAAAATCGCGGGAATAAATACCACCGATAAAACCGTATGGGTCTCGTGAAGTTTCTAAGTAAACTGGGCGGCCGCCGTCTTTAACCAATGCCGCGTTGTAGACAGACTTATGATTATTTCGATCAAATAAAACTAAATCATCTGGAGCAACGGCGGCGGTGATGGCAATATTATTTGAGGTCGTCGTTCCGTTCATAACGAAGTACGTCTTATCAGCATTAAATACTTGTGCCGCATGTTTTTCGGCGTCCATCGCTGGGCCTTCATGAATTAACAAGTCACCGAGATCAACATCAGCATTACAGATATCTGAACGAAAGACATTTTCGCCAAAGAAATCATAGAACTGACGACCTGCTGGATGCTTACGGAAATACTGACCACCCTGGTGTCCAGGACAGTCAAATTGAATGTTCCCACGTTCAACGTAAGCCTTTAATTCTTTGAAGAATGGTGGTAAAACGCCATCTTCATATTTTGAGGCAGCTGCCTCAATTTCACGGTTATACAACTGATGGTCATATTGATTTTTGAGATCCAAAATGTGATAGATCTTTTCCATCGTAGAACCGTCAATCTTGGAACTGTCATCAGAAATGACAAAAACGGGAATCCCAAATTTTGTTGCATTTGCCGCTTCAACAACAGATGTATCTTCATCCATGACCACTACAGCCGCGACGTCAACAAAGTCAGTTTCTGTTGCAGACACAATTTCTCGGTCTGTTTCAAAAAAGTTCATGGCCTTTTCCGTTGACGCAATTTTGAGCTTATCCATGTCGTACCTCCTAAAAATATTGTTGGTAAAGAACAAGTAAAACTTGCCACGGCTATATTTTTACTACCCGTTTTTTGCATTTACAATGCAATTTTGTAAACGTTTTCTTTTACGTTTTTTTTACATTGCTCATTTTTTGTCTAGTTTAGCACCCCTATTACGCCTACTAATTCGCATCTTTTTTGCGATTTTCTTAGCATTTTATAATTTTACGTTTTTTTACCTGACCAAATGAACACAAAAAAAGACAATCAATTATCACAATTGATTGTCTTGTCTTATCTTTTTAATGGATTCAATTAGATGTGCTTAATGCTTCCGCGTTTTTTCAGAACAACTGAAAAGAGTCTTTCATCTGAATCCGGTTTAAATTCCTCGTCACTTTTTTTGGCGAATAATATTTTAACTAGCTTCTCACCCATTTCTTGAATTGGTTGATGAACCGTCGATAATTCTGGTTGGACATAGCGCGTAATTTCAATATCATCGAAGCCAAGAATAGAAATATCCTCCGGCACACGTTTGCCATGAGCAAGGAGGCCACGGTTCAATCCAACAGCGAGCTCATCAGAGAAAGCAAAAACTGCGGTTGCGCCGCTATCAATAACCTGTTTGGCTGAATTAAAACCACTTACTTTAGAATCATCAGGCTGCTCAAAAAATAATGTTGGGTCTAAATCCAAATGATATTCTTTCAAACCATTTGAAAAGCCTGTGATTCGATGCAGTTTACTTTCACTATTTCCTGCCTTCATTAGCAAGGCAATTTTTCTGTGTCCATTATCAAGTAAATATTCGGCCGATTTACTGCCGGCTTCAAGTTCATTAATGGCCACAGAAGACTCGTTGTCCTGTTGCGGATCCATGATGATGCTAGGCAGACCAGTATTGGCCAGCAGCGTTTGCACAAAAGCAAGATCCATATTATCTCCTGCAACGATAATTGCATCTACTGGTCGTTCGCTTAATTCATGAATATGATATCCGATGCCCTCAGAATTTTCTGAAAATTCCACTGACAGTTCTGCAAACTGTGACACCAAACCGTCCTGCACCCCATGGATCAATTCACGGTAATACGGATTATCCAAGCTCGGCACGATCATTCCAACCGTCACTTTTGATTCAAATGGCTTATCATTCCCCGTATTGTGATAGCCCATCTTTTTTTGGAGACCGAGCACTTTTTGCCGTGTCGTGGCACTAAAGCGCTCACCCTTACCATTAAGAATCTGTGAAACAGTTGTTGGCGAAATGCCTGCCTCGTTTGCAATATCAGTTATCGTCGTTTTCTTAGACATAATTTACCCTACTCTTCATAAATAACTCTTTTATTCGTCACTTTACATAGCATAAGCCAACTAACAAAAAAAACATAGTGAAATGTAAGCCCTTTAATATGGACACATTCAGCCTTTTGTACCCGCCATCATTTTTTGATGATAAATTTATTCAAAAGTCATCAATAACGAAATTGCATCTTTAAGCTGAAGGCCTAACTTCCATTGAGCGGCTGGAAGAGCTGCTGTTTCTTGGATTGCTGCGTAAACAACCGCCATCGCCTCTGAAACCAGCTGGTCCACATCAAGCTTTGGGAATCTAAGTTTCAATACATTAAACGTGGCACTAAACAAATCACCGGTACCAAAAAAGTGCCCTTTGATTATGTTCTTGCCAGCCCACACAATTTCATTACCACGGAGCCAAGCACAACCAATCGCGCTGCCCTTTTTGACTCCCGTTGCAATAATCTGACAGTCAGGAGCAAAACTTTGACACCGTTTCAGTGCCTGCCGCAATTTGTCATCCGACGGGGTCATTTCTAAATCGTTTTCTGACAACAGCCCCAGTTCGGTAACGTTAGGCAAAGCAATTTGCGCACCACTCATTAACCGTCTCATTTCCTCAACGTAACTTTTCGTCAGAGATGGATAGAGTCTGCCCTGATCAGCCATGGCTGGATCAACAATAAGGTTTGGATTGCGATGCTGCCTAATTTCCATATTCACTAGTTGAGCCAGCTCATTTGTTCCTAAGTATCCAATAAGTGTCGAAGTAAACGGCTTGATATCAATGGTATCCCAATGATGCCAAACTTGTTCCATCCAGTCAGCCATTATTTCTCTATGAGGTTGACCAAACCCCTCTGTTTGCGTTGATAACATTTGTACAGGCAAAGAGGCTGTCAAAATATTCATCGATTGGCTTACCGTTAATGCAGATGTCATGGACATCTGTCCAAGAGCAGTAAAATCTTGAATAATGAGTGTACTTAAAACATTGCTCGCTTGCTTTTCCATTGAATAATTAATGACCCTTTCTTCTGAAATAAAAATCGAATTCGGCTATTCGAGAACTTTCTCTCAATTTACCACTGTTCATGTAGATTAGCGTTCGCAAATCCCATTTAAACTAATCAAATGGATAATTTTCATTCAAATATTCCTTTTTACCCATCGCAATGTGTTACCCTTACGCTAAGAAGAACGAGGAGGCGCATTATGGCGCAACATCAAAGACTTATTTCGCTAATTGAACCACCTGTCAGTTTGTCTGACAGTAACATGTCAGCCTATGTCGAAGGAACTTACGATTTGCTGGTACGGTTGGCAGATCATCAGCAGTGGGACGAAGCTGCCTTAACAGCTTTAACTAAAAAAATCGCGTCAACAGTTAACGACGCCAATTTAAAGACCCAGTTTAGTAACTGGCAAGCATCCAGTGCCACCGTAGGCAGTTCAGCATTTACCACTTTATTTGCCGCCAGTTCGATGGCACCGATGGACAAAATGCGTCAATTGCTTTCAATCCTTGGTGCTCATCTCAACAGTAACACTGGCGATTTAGTCGCGGATCATGAATTCGCCCGTGAAGCCGGTCCCAGCGACCCCTTCTGGCGCGAACTTGCTCATACTGTTCAGGCAGCTTTTCCAAACGGACTGGCTCAAGATGACGCAACGGTCCGCATGGTTCACCAGTTACGGTACCTAATCGACGCCCATAACGTCGCGTTTGTGCGACGTTCATTTGAGCTCAACGGAGAAAACGATCTTGAAGCGCTCATTGCGTTTGACAAAGACGCCATCGCTCACGGCAATATTGCCAGTAAAGCGGATTCTTCCCGCATGCACAACAAGCAGCCAGAGGCTTTAGCACGCGGCGTGTTGCCGGCACTTCCAACCGCTAATTTCAAACGGTTAGTCGATTTTCATAGTGAATTTGTAATTGCCCCCGTTCCCGAACCGACGTTTATCATTGTGCCACTGGGACAAATTGCTAATGTAAATGATGTGCCGGCATACGTTCGCGGTCTGACCTTAGAAGAACGCAACGCCCTAGTTAATGGGGCATCTTTCAATTATGCTGACACAAACGATTATGGTCAACCTGAAAGTCGGCACGCTTTGTTTGACGTAAACTATGGCGAAAATGACCCGATGGTTCGTCGACTGGCAATGAAGCCATACACCAGTCCACGGGCAGAGCCACGTGCCATTGCCCTGCTTCAGCAACAATACGACGCAGCCGTTCAACAGCGTTAATTAAATATGGAGCATCTTAAACTTTGTCACCTTGGTACTTTTTTACTTAGGATTGGCAAAGTTTTTTTATGCCAAAATGCACTTGCGCGAAGCTTTTGTAGACTTCCTACGCCATAAAAATTACCTTCCCTTTACAAAGTGCGCTCTTCATTTCGTTACTAATGATGTAGTCGTGGCCACGATATACAAATACCTCAACATTTAAGGAGCGAAACACATGTCACAAAAATGGCTTAAAACGAGCGTTCAATATCTTATTTCAGGTGAAGGTCACAGTACGCCGATCAAACGGAACTATAATACCGTTGCTCAAAACATCACTGATGATCAACTGAACAAGTTTGGCGCAGCAATTGCAAGTCTGTCCAACGACAGTGTTAACGACATCTTTGTTACCACAAAGCAAGAAGCGAACGCCTAACTCACAATCAAAGGAGAATTAGTTTATGAAAGAATTGAGTCTCAAGTTTAAAAACGGTGACGGCAAGGCCAGCCACCTAAAATTACGATACGTTAGTGAAGACTTAACTGAATCCGCAGTCCGTGCCGCAATGAAGACCATCGCAGAATCAAACGTGGTGGTTGATAAAGACAACCATCTGACTTATGTAACCCCTGTTTCAGCTCAGTATATCGACACTGTGAATACGGTGATCTTTGACGATGAGCCGGCCAAGAAACCTCATGTTCCAACACCGCCTGCATCATCTGTCCTAGGCACCACCGCACAACCACAAGTTTAACCCTCAAGTTTTAGCAAAAATGGCACGCCCTTCCATTGCTGGAGGCGTGCCTCTTTCTATGTATGCGTAACGTTAAACTCTAAAACTGTTTCTGGAGGAGATTACATGAAACGTTTAACCACTTTAACCGTTGGTCTACTGTACTGGTGGATTGCCGTGACCATCTTTAACATGCCTCTATCGCC
This sequence comes from Furfurilactobacillus rossiae DSM 15814, assembly GCF_000428925.1. Taxonomy (GTDB): domain Bacteria; phylum Bacillota; class Bacilli; order Lactobacillales; family Lactobacillaceae; genus Furfurilactobacillus; species Furfurilactobacillus rossiae. The sequence continues at coordinate 514,445 of NZ_AUAW01000001.1, forward strand.
ATCTAAAATTTGTCATTATCTTATCGAATCAATCTTCATGATGAACTCTTAACATTGCTTATTTTTTACCTCGAGCACGTTAAAAAAGCAATCACTTCAAGGACCAATGATGGCGCTTTCATATGTTTTTGTAAAAAGTTTGACCTTTTCTGACTTTTATCGAGCATTTCTATTGACCCATCTTAAAAAAGATGGTATTTATAAGTAGTCAATTTTTTTAGATTTCTCGCATGGAGGGACAGCAGATGGAAACTGAAGCACATCGCAACATCATTACATCAAAACTACGTCGCTTATTTAAAACAAAGGCACAGACAAAAGAAGATCGAACTGTTATCGTACCAAGTAGCGTTCGGTCAGAAAATCATCGTTTTGATCAGTCACTGTTCAACAGTCTGTTGAGCCTGCAATTTGCCCGAATTGACGACTAGTTCAGTAATTTAAAATTTAATCGATCCACAAGAACGGCGATCACTGAAATTCAGTGATCGCCGTTCTTCATTTCAAATATAAAATCGCTTAATTTGCGATACCGACCCATGGTTTGGCAACATTTGCTGACAACAGTGTAATCAACCATTGATTCCACTGCTGCAACTCAATAACCTGGCGCAAAACTCGACTACGGGCATCAACTGTCTCAATCAAAACACGATCAGCAACTTTGGCAGCAACCTGTTGGACAAAGACAAATGCCACATGTGTTGCACCTAATGCCGTCAGTACCGCCAATCGATCCGAACAAAATGGTGTTACGGTCTTCGCTTCACTATCGGACGCAGCACTGTTCGTTAAAATGATCCGTTTTACCGGCCGTTTGAAATTAGTCAGTGCCCAACTCAAGGTGTGCAAGTATTTAACTGTCGCCATCCCTGAAGTTAGGTACACAGCGTCGATACCGGCCGTGGCCTCAGCCATGAATAGACCATCGTCAGCCGCACCAACCAGAATTTCAAAACGTGCGCGTACCTGCTTCGATAAGCTGTGGGGATGCATCGTGGTCAAACGCAAGCGATCCGCAGGTTGAGCTGCAGCCATTGCCGAAATCAACGTTTGTGTACTCTGCTGATCCGCATTGATAAATAGAATGTTTGCCATGGTACACCCTCCTTTGAAACAGTTAATGCCCATTGATAATTGCTATATGGACATTATAACCGTTTTTTCATAAAAAGGATATACCAAATCTTAAAAATAAACTTTTTAAGTTGTACGCGTTTTATTTATCATCAGTTACAAATGTTTTTATACAGGCATTTAGTTAAGCCAGTAAAACAATTTACCACTTATCAGTATAATATATACCAATATTGTGAAAAGCCGCTTTAAAATTGGTAAATCCCCTATACAAACAGGACCTTCACATCATTTAAGATGTGCTTTTACTGAAACCACTTCTATTAATCGATTGTTTTAAAACGATCTTCATCGTCCATATAATCTTTATCGTCAGGTGTACTTTCGATCGACCCAAATGGCATTTCACTGCGTAAGCGCCAGCTACTTGGTAAATCAAAAGCTTTGGCGATACTTTCGTCAATAAGCGGATTGTAGTGCTGCACCGATGCACCTAAATTGTTCTCGGCCAATGCAGTCCAAGCGGCAAATTGACTATTACCAATATGTTGTTCAGACCAGTCGTAGAAATTATCAGCATACAGTGGGAAACCATCTTCCAATTCCTTAACTTTATCCATATCGGTAAACCACAGAATCGTTCCAAATCCAGCCTTAAACTGCTGTTCAACCTTTTGCTTGCTGCCTTCAAATGCTTCCGCAGGCGCAACCTTTTTCAGTTCGTCTAACACAATGTCCCAAACCTTCTCGTGAGCGTCGCCAAAAGCGAAAACCACACGCGTTGTTTGACTATTAAAAGCGGACGGTGACTCCTTGATTACATCCTTAAGCATCGCAGTGATATCTTTTTGCGACTGATCCACCTTTTTACCCAAGTTGTAAATTGATCGACGTTGTTTCATCAAGCTTAAAAGTTCTGTTTCCATGTCATCGTCCTCCAAAGTTTTGTCATTGTTTTCTATAACGGGGTTTACTATATCGCACTTACGAAAAGTAAGCAACAATATTTTCAATTATTTTCACCTTGTATATTGCTTCACATTGTTTACCAAACATGCGAAAATAACGGTGTAGTAGCAACCTAAACCAATGGAGGTTATGAAAATGGCAAATCGTTTAACGGATAAAGTTGCAATTATCACAGGTGGAACCAAGGGTATTGGACTGGCAACCGCTGCCGCTTTTTTGCGAGAAGGTGCGAAAGTCGTTATCACCTCGCGTAATGAGGATGACGGTAAAACGGCACTTGATGGTCTAAACGGCGGTGACAACGCCCTTTATATGCAACAAGATGCTTCTAATGAAGCTCGCTTTAAAGAAGTTATTGACGATACCGTTGCTAAGTTTGGTAAGCTTGATATCATTGTCAACAATGCCGGTATCGCCATTGCGAAAGATGTTGAGCACACCACAGCTGATGAATGGCATCAATTGCTGGGAATTAACTTGGACGGTGTTTTCTACGGTACGAAGTACGGCATGATTGCAATGAAGGACCACGGCGGCTCTATTATCAACATGTCCTCCATTGAAGGCTTCATCGGTGACCCACTATTAGCTGCTTACAATGCATCTAAAGGTGGCGTTCGCTTATTCAGCAAGTCTGCAGCATTGTATGCCGCAAAACAAGGCTACGGCGTACGCGTCAACACTGTGCATCCTGGGTACATCAAGACACCATTAGTGGAAGCCCAACCAGGAATGGAAGAAGCTCAAACAAAATTAACACCAGTTGGTCACATCGGTGAACCTGATGATATTGCAAACATCTGTGTTTACCTCGCCTCCGACGAATCTAAGTTCGCTACCGGATCAGAATTTGTCGTCGACGGTGGCTACACTGCTCAATAAAATAGACTTTACGTTCACTCTTACGCGTATTATAAAAAGCCCAATTCCGACAAATTGGGCTTTTAGCATTTCATTGATTAAATTAATCTGAAACTGGTTCGTTTGCGATTTCTGTACCAGCGTCAGGACCTGCATTAAGGCTCACAATTCGGTCAACGGAAATGACAACCGCTGCAATTAAATCAGGCAATTGATTATCTACTGCATACTGATGAGCCGCCTCAAACACGGGGCCATCTTTATAGATTGTTGCGTACCCTTCAACTCGCAACCCAATCTTACCTGGATAAGGATGAACGGCAACGGCTATCTTATGGTTTGCCTGCAAATTGTGCCAAGCTTGGCGCCCAGTTTCCTCATTATAGATTAAATGTTCATCGTCCATGACTCTCAGCGTGCCTTTTGGACCAATTTGTGGATTTCCATCCTCATCAACGGTTGCAATAAACGGAAACGCTTGTGAAATCAAATCTTTCATTTCGGATGTCAACTTTGCCATACTGAAACCTCCTCAAGCTTAATTGAATCCAGTATATAAGACATCCCATTGTCGCGCTATTTTTCTGTTCTTTAGTAGCGATTCTTTATTACTTTCCCTGTTCGCGCATGATGATCATTGCTAACCCAATACCGGTCAACAGGCCGAAGGATTCATTTACAGTGACCGAAAACGCATCTGGATTATCAATTTGCTGTCGCATACTAACTACCGGTGTTTGATCGGCTGAACGAAATATTTGAAAGCTAACGTTGCCAAGCCCTGCCTTCAACTGGTAGCGTTCATTCTTCACGTTGATGAGATAACCGTTTTGAAAATTATGAGTTACCACTAATGCCACCGGCTGATGGTTGATCTCCAAACGGTATTTACCACTCAATAAATGTGTCTTGGACTCGACCGTTAACGTCATTCCTTCCACGGTGAGTTCGTCATGAATTGGCATTGCCACAGCCCAGCCAAAGAATTGGTTCCACAAATTCGTCCAACCGTGATTTTTAACACGGCCCAATTCGTGACCATCTTCATTGGTAAGTAAAAAACGTTGACCACGACCTGCATTAGCAATCAGGTGTGTGGTTAATCCACTTGTCATTTATATTATCCCCAAAATTTTTAAATTCGTGTCCCAGTCTGTGAGACTCAAATAGTTTGAACTAACAAGGCCGACGTGTAAATTTTGATTTTGGTGCGTTCAGGCCGCTATTGAGCCTGCGGTGTCTCGTGTTGTTTAGCCTTGTATTCTTGCACATCAATTCGATAAACGTTTACGTACTTAACACCATGGGGATCAATGTTTTTCCATGCATGACCTGTTTCGTGAATCAGTACTTGTTGTAATGCGTGTAATTTACCTTCTGTGTCTGTCACTTGATGAGCCACACCAGTACCGATAATACTGTGATAAAGCCAAGAATTATGACTAGCCTCTGTCGATTCAGTCGGCATCAAGGAACCCCCGTCGTCAATCTCAAAACCGACCCGATTATCTAGTTTGATCAAATCAACTTTCTGACCTTCCGGCGCACCATGAATGTACAGCGTTAATTTACCATCGTCCGTTATTTCAAAACCATAATTGGTCGGCACCACATAGGGAAAGTCTTCCGTGTTGATTGCTGTGTGAATAATGTGTGATCCATTCAAAATTGCAGTTATCTTGCTAAGATCAGTTACTGCTCTTTTTGCTCGCCTTATCTCTGTCATCTGCGTTAGCTCCTATTCACTCATTTTTGGAAACCCAGTTGCTTGGAAACCTAAGCATAGCATATATTTCCATCAGAATTTTAATGATTTGTAAACCAATGCAAAACATCACTAAACTGATTTTAATATGAGCATTGAAGGCATCTTTTCGGCAGTCACTGCCCCTAAAAATAGTCTCGTTTTTAATAAGGACATTCACATAAAAAAGCATTGCGTCCACAAATGTGTGATAGACGTAATGCTTTTTGTTAAAAATAGCAATCCAATAAGAACCAATGAAATTACTGTAGTGGCAGGTCCTGCTTCTGAAGAACCTTAGAATATAATTGATTGAATGACTGACTGTCTTTGTTGGCTCGAGTAGCGCTAGTTGATGCAAAACCTGTAACGACAGAACCTGCGACAACTAGTACAACAACGAGCGCACTAAAAAATAGTTTTTTCATTTTTTCTCTCTCCCTTATGCAAATCTTATTGTAGTGCATACGACTTTCAGAAAACAAGGGATTTTAAAGCAAAATCATGAAAGCAATCTTTTTAATTCCTATAAAATCAGCGCTTGTAGGGGATATTACTTTCATTTTCACATTAAGAATAAACTACTATCGGCAAAAAGGAGAGCAATAAAGAGGAAAATGAGGTCCAGCTACTCAATAATTGCATTTTAAGGATCTTAAGCACAGTTCATTTGTGAATTATGTTCTTCCAAAAATAAATACAAAAAATATTTATTCTTTTAATGGTCATGTTTATCTTTACACCCAAACTAAAATGGGCAGGATAAATCTTGCATTCACATTTTGCAGTGAATGCAAGATTAACAGCATATTAAGCAGACGTTAGTCACCACAAGTGATTTTCCCAATCAGTTTTTTTCGTAATTACTTATTGTTATGATACCCTTTATTTAAAGAGAACACTTGGAGGATAGACATGCTAAAAACCATTAAAGTCGCAGAAAAGATGCTTGAATCGGCCACTGTATTTCAAGTTTCCACAATAGACTCACTCGGTTTTCCAAACATTACAGCTCTTACTCCCTTGAAGATGGACAGATCATTAGACACAATCTTTTTCTATACAAAGCACAATTCTGCCACAGTTAAAAATTTGAGCAACACAACCAATGCAGCTATTTATTGTTTTAACGAGGATACTCATACATCCCTAATGCTAAAAGGGCGTTTTCTTATTGTTAACCCACAGGAGTTAGACTCTTCCTGGACGGATTATCTTAACGGATTTCAAAAATCATTAAACTACATCGATCCCGCAATATTACGTTTCACATCACTGGCGGTAAAGGTTCGTGAATCCGGCAAAGTCTCATATTCCGACCTGCAAGACTAATTTCTGAAAGGTTCGCGACATAGCTAATCATTGAGCGACAACTATTATTGAACTTTTTTCCAGCAATCTTCTACTCATCCAACCACTGATAGAGTATCAATTCCATAATCACAATTGCGGTCACACGGGAACTGATTTCGACGCCCTCTTTGGATCTGATTTGGTCAAAAAAAGTATACAAATTAATATCGCTCAGGTTTTGAATGGTGTTGTTGTCAGCTCCTGTAATAGACAACACCATTGGCCGATTTAGGGGCTCTTTAAAAACCTGTTGAATAAGATTAACGAACTCAACCTCCTCACCCGTATAGTCGATAATAAGGATTAAGTCTTCCGCAGTAATGTGGTCCATTGCTGCGCGTCTATATAATTGATCTTCAGGAAAACTAACGTTAAATCCAGCTAATTGGTAAAGATTTGTAATGTACCTTGCTGCACTCTTACTTAGACCACGCGCAAAAATAAAAATCGTTCTCGTGTGTGATAACTTTGCCGTGATTTGATGAAGCACTTCAGGTCGAAGCACATGAACCGTTTCTTCAATATTCTTAAGATAATCTTCTCGATAGCTAGACTGATTAACAACAAATTGATTATTGGCCTGATCTCGCGCCTCACTGGCATTGTCACGTGTCGTGAACTTTAAAACCGTGATGAATTCACTGTATCCAGAAAAACCGATTTTTCTAACAAATCTTAAAAATGTTGCCGTTGAAACAAAGCATGTTGCTGAAACCTCGCGGATTGACATCCCCTGAACGTCAATCATGTTTTTAACAATGTAATCAAACAGCTTTCTTTCATTATCCGTTAAACTTTGCAAGTGAGTACTGACAATTTCGAAGAAGTTCATGTTACTCACCTCCAAGATAGGAGGTATCAGGGCGCGTATGAACAACGGTGTGTAGGCCACCGCCGCCTAAGATCATTTCATGTGCATTGAACGGTAAAACACGCCGCTTAGGAAACAATCCTTGCAATTTATCTACCGCAACGGCGTCATTGCTATCTCCAAACTGAGGGACTATCACAGCATCATTAATCAATACATAATTAACATAACTTGTCGTTAATCGTTGCCCTGGAGTTCGCGGCAACAATCCGTTTATGGGATCAATTGACTCGCTTTCTACTTTTCCGACAGTTTGCACTTTTGGCATACTCAAATGATGGATTTTTAAGGCACGATTATACGCGTCTTTCGCCTTTAATAAAGCTCTTTCAATCTGTCGAACGGTTTGGTACATCGGATCCTGTTCATCCTCAGTCCACGTAATCACCACTTCGCCCGGTGCAATGAAATTGACGATATTATCGACGGCCCCATTTGTTTCATCTAAAAAGAAACCATGCTTTAACCAAATAATTTTCTTTACGCCAAGGTATCTTTTTAACATCATTTCTACTTCTGACTTTGACTGACCTGGGTTACGGCCTTCAGAAAGTAAAACATCCTCAGTAGTAATTAGGGTGCCTTGCCCATCGGTGATAATAGAACATCCCTCGACGATTAAATTATGTTCTACATAATATGGAATATTGTTCAGCTCAGCTAATTTCCCGCTAATAAGCTGGTCTTGATCCCATGGAAAATACAAACCATCCAATAATCCACCCCATGCATTGAAGCCAAAATCAATTGCTTGAAGTTCCCCTTCTACTTCAACATAAATCGGGCCTGTATCTTTAATAAACGCGTCATTACTGCTCATCTCTAAAACACGTATATGATCATCTAATAGGTGTCTAGCATTTAAATATTGTTTACTGGACACCAACATTGTTGTTTGCTCATATTTACCGATGAGGTTGGCTAGCTTTGTAAACGCACGTTGGGCTGGTTTGGCCCCATCTCGCCAATTGTCGGGTCTTTCAGGCCAAATCAAATAAGCATCTTGTTGTCTTTCAAATTCAGCAACAAACCTGACACCACTAGTTGGTGGCAAAGTAGTTAATTTCATGAATTTCCTCCTGAATATATTTGTAATGGCACTTTACAAATATACAGTAATTACGTCATCAATATGATGCCGCGACGCCATTAGTTTACTAGCAGACTAATAGCATCGAACGTTCATATGTCTAATCTAAAATCAAAATGCACCGATTTCCTATTCCTTAGAAAATCAGTGCATTTTTTGAAACAAAACCTAAATAAGATCATGCAAAAATCAAATCACTTGTTCAGAACTGTATCGCGTGTCTTCATAACCGTTGTACCTGCGCCAGAGGTAAGAAACTCACCGACATTGTCAAGCGACGTGATTACTGTTTTACCGTGATCACTATGATTGACAAAATCCATTGCAGCTTGAATTTTAGGCAGCATCGAACCAGGAGCAAATTGTTTTTCTTCGATATAATCACTCAATTCCTCGACCGTTACATCAGTTAACTTTTGCTGATTTGCCTGATTGAAGTTCATATAAACGTTATCAACTGCGGTCAGAATAATCAGTAAATCCGCATGAATGAGTTCGGCTAATTTTTCTGAAGCGAAGTCCTTATCAATGACGGCCTCACGACCAATATATCGTGAACCATCTTTAACAACCGGGATACCGCCGCCACCAACAGAAATCGGAATAATGTTAGCATCGACCATCTGATTAATAACATCGGCTTCAACCACGCCGATTGGCTTCGGTGATGGCACTACTCGACGATAACCACGGCCAGCATCTTCAACAAACGTAAACTGTGGATGATCCAGTCGTTGCTGGGCGACTTCATCGGCCTCATAAAATGGCCCAATTGGCTTTGTAGGGTTAGTAAAGGCCTGATCATCTGCATCAACCTCAACTTGTGTCACGACCGTGGCTACAGACTTATCTAAATCCTTTTCCGCCAGTGCCTCATCCATCGCATTTTGAAGCCAATACCCGATACTCCCTTGCGTCATTGAAACCGCGGAATCGATTGGCATTGCCGGATTCTTTTCTGTTGACCCAGCGGCCTGCTGAAGTAACAAGTTGCCAACTTGAGGACCATTACCGTGAGAAATCACCAACTGATCACCCTGTTCAACGAACTGAACTAATGAAGCAGCAGTTTTGCGCAATGCGCTTTGCTGAGCCTTAGCACTGGCATCGTTGGTCAAAATTGCGTTACCACCAAGAGCAACAACTATTTTTCTACCTGCCATATTCTTCACCTACGCTTTCGGTACCTGTTGGGTAATACAGTGAATATTGCCACCGCCCAATAAAATTTCTCGAGCTGGTACCCCGACTACTTTGCGATCTGGATACAATTGTTCTAATACTTTTTGCGCATTATCATCCGCTGGGTCTCCAAACGTTGGGTAGACAATACCACCGTTTGCCGTGTAGTAGTTAACGTAACTTGCAGCTAAACGATCTCCGGCCTGACGAGGTAAGGTTCCATCAACTGCATCGACGCCCTCACTTTCTTCTTTGGTAATCAAAACAGGCTTTGGCACATTTAACTTAACCACTTTAATCTGGCGACCTTTAGCATCGGTAGCATGTTCCAAAATATCTAGATTTTCTTTCGAAATTTGATATTGCGGGTCGTTTTTATCGTCTGTCCAGGCCAGGGCGACAACCCCTGGCCTTACAAAGTTGGCAATGTTATCCACGTGTCCATTAGTCTCATCATTATAAATTCCGTTTTTGAGCCAAATAATCTTTTTGAGATTCAGGTGTGTCTTCAACACTTCTTCGATTTGTTCTTTTGAAAGTTGCGCGTTGCGACCCTTCGACAGAAGACATTCTTCTGTTGTAATTAAAGTGCCTTCTCCATCCACATGAATAGAACCACCTTCGAGAATAAAATCGTCTAATCGGTAGCGATCCACGTGTTCCATCTCGGCCATTTTTTGGGCGACACGGTCATCCTTATCCCATGGAAAATATAAGCCATCAACTAACCCACCCCATGAATTGAATGTCCAATCCACAGCACGTAGACCGCCCTTATCGTTTTTTACAAACGTTGCACCACAGTCCCGTACCCAAGAGTCATCATTTGAAATTTCCACGACTTCAACATTGTCAGGTAACATTGTTCGCGCATTCTCATACTGGTCATCATTGACACCAACTGTGACATGTTCGAATTGGGAAATAGCCTCTGCTACTTTAATAAAAGTATGTTGAGCTGGTTTACCACCGTTGCGCCAGTTATCAGGTCTTTGTGGCCATAGGATGTAAACGCCTTGATGTTCTTCAAATTCTCCGGGCATTCTGTACCCATCTTGCTGAGGTGTGCTCGTTAAAGTTTTCATTATTTAGTTAGTCCTTTCCGCTGACATTCGCCGAATGAGTTGAATTTTGAGAAACCTTTTCATCTTTCGTGCTTGAATCGTCTTGTCGTTCCGCAACTCGAACAACGATTTCACCGACAATAACTGCCAAAATGGTACCAATTAGAATCGGAACTTTGTTTGCCAACTCTGATGCTGACCCATTTAACGGTAAAATTGATAACAAAATTGTCGCAACAAGTAATACTTCAGGAACCCATGTCATAAAATTGATCATGAATTTCCCGCCGGGTACTTTAAATGGTCGTTCGCGTTGCGCATCATCACGTCGTAACTTCCAAAATGCTGGAAACATCATCGTGTACGACAACAGCAGTGCCACTACATTTAATGCAAAGAATGCCCAAAAGATATTTTGATTTGGAATAAATGGCGACGCTACTACCAAAACTGAAGCAATAATCCCATTTAAATACCCAGTACCCACAGGCATTCCCTTGGCATCTTCTTTACCAAAGATAGCCGGTAATGCATGATCCTTAGCCGCATAGTTAGCAACGTAATTAACACCTAGCGCCCAGGAAACCATTTCTGATGCGAGAATGTATAAAAACATAATGCCAATGATAACGACAAACCAGTTCATATGACCAATCATCAGCACGAAACTATCAATCAAACCAGAAGAAGCTGACAACTTATCGGTAGGAATAGCAGCGCCCATACCGAACGCAGCCAATAAATAGAAGAAAGCAATTAATATACCGCCATAAATAATGGCCTGCGGAATTTGCTTCTTAGGATTATCCATATCGTCAGCCATAGTTGCGACCACTTCAAAGCCCAGAAAATTGAAGATAATTACCGAAAGGTTACTTAAACTTGAAAGGTTTAGTTTCGGCAGCAAATTGGTTCCACTAAAGTTATTTGCTAAACCTTTAGTTGCTGCAAAGTAAATCCCCATAATTCCCAGTGATAATATCGTAAATATTTTAGCGAACGCCGCTAAATTCATAATCCATTTACTTTCACTAATTGGTTTATTACCTAATGTAACAACCGTCCAGACGAAGGCAAGTTCGATGATAATAGTCCAGAACGTATTGAAATGAACTCCGAATATTTGTCCAGCAACTTCCGCGAATAGCACGCCAAGGCTGGCCATCCATAATGGATAATTTAACCAATAAAGCCATGCCAAACGACCACCCCAGCGACGCCCAAAGGCTTGTTTAACCCAGTCATATAAGCCACCATCGCCAACGTACGTCGTCCCTAATTCCGATGAGATGAGTCCGTACGGAATGAAGAAGAGAATTAGTAGAAAAATCCACCAAAAGAACTGTGATGGTCCAATGGCTGCAGCCGGTGCTGCTGATTCAACAACGAGTACCACAACGACCGCCATTAGCACCGCATCAAATAACCGAAACTTTTTCTTTTGCTTGTTCATCGCAATTTCCTTTCACGACACTGCCAAAAGTGTTTGGAAATAGATTTAGTCACTGACAAGGCTGGTGTCCACTTGCTGGGCCAATAAATCGTCAATTTCGCTTTGATACTTTTTAGCTTCAGCATCTGAAGGATGTTTGATGCGTGGATTTAATAAGTAAGTAAAGATTGCACGCATGGCTGTCTTTCGATTACCAGCCTCTTCCCATGCTAATGAATAGTCAGAATCAATAACTTCATCTGTGACTTCCTCACCACGTGATGCAGGCAGGCAGTGTAAAAATTTGACATGATCTGAGGCCTTAGCAACAAGGTCGGCGTTTACTTGGTACTTTGGATAAAAGATCTTCATCCGTTCGTCCTTTGGCAACTCTGACTCATACAAGCCGTACCAAACATCTGTATAGATAAAGTCGGCATCCTTCAATGCTTCATCAGCATCTTCAGTAACAAGAACTGAACCACCAGATACTTCAGCATTCTTTTTACCAATCGCTAACGTTTCAGGCTTAATCTGGAATCCTTTTGGTCCAAATTGAACAAAGTCCATGCCCATCTTGGTTGCCATAAACATCGTTGAAACACAAACCTGTGTTGCATCCCCGACAAAGACAATCTTGCAGTCACTTAATTTCTTGCCTTCTGGCAGATGCTCACTCATTGTGATGATGTCACCAAGTTCTTGCGTTGGATGGTTATAGTCACTCATAAAGTTAACAACTGGTACTTGAGCAAACTTACCAACTTCAGCAACCGTCTTGTGACGTTCAACCCGTGCACCAATGATATCTACAATGTTCCCTAGAACATGCGAAGTATCTTCAATAGTCTCATGACCACCCAGTTGAATTTGACCAGGGGCTAAGTATTGGGCGTGCCCACCCAATTCTGTCATTGCGGCTTCAGCTGAGGTCCGTGTACGGGTTGATGACTGTTCAAAAATCATGCCTAGTGTTTTATCTTTTAATACTTGCGGATAATAACCTGCATTGATTGACTGCTTTAATTTAATGCCCAAATCAATCATGTATTGAATTTCTTCTTTGGTATAAGTATTGGTGTCGATAAAATCACGTTTTTGCATAATGTTATGCTCCCTTTTGATATTTATTTTTCTTGCTTACGAGGACAGCATAACGGTCAACACCATTAAAATGAAGCGCTTTCATAATAATCAAAACGCATCAGAAAAAGGGTGTAACGTGTTTCATTTGACGAAACATGTTACACCCTTCAATTTTTCTATTAGACCGCTTTTAGTCAGATAAACGCAGGATAGACGTTAAAAGACATCAAACAGTTAAAATGACTTTTGTTACATCTTAATTTTCTCGCACAGCATGGTCTTTTGAATGTGCGTTGTTTTGACCGTAGTAGGCATTATTGCCATGTTTACGATAATAATGTTTGTCCAGCAGATATTGCGGCAGTTCACTATTTGATCGAGTCAGCTGCAGTGTGTGATAATCTTCTCCCGCAACGACTTCTAAAACTTTAGCATTATAAACGGCTTTATCTGGTGTCGGTCCCCAAGCAAATGGTCCATGTTGACTTACTAGAGCCGCGGGGATCGCTTCATAGTCTAAATGACGTTCCTTGAAAGTTCTGACAATAGCGTGACCAGTATTACCTTCATAGTCTGCTTCAATTTCTTCTTTAGTTAAGGCGTCAGCGGCTGGAACATCGCCGAAAAAAGTGTCAGCGGCCGTCGTATTGAAAGCAGGTACATCCATTTTAGCTGCTGCAAAGGATACTGCCCATGGTGAATGCGTATGAACAATTCCACCAATCTTTGGAAAGGCATTATACAATACCGTGTGCGTTGGAGTATCACTTGAAGGATTCATCTTGCCTTCGACAACTTCACCTTTCAGATTGACAACTACCATATCTTCAGGTTTTAAGTTTTCATAGTCCACACCTGATGGCTTAATAACGAACAGACCTTTATCGCGATCTATTCCAGAGACATTACCCCAAGTAAATGTAACTAATCCCAATTTAGGTAGTTGCATATTTGCTTCATAAACCTGCTGTTTTAATTTTTCGAGCATCAGTTTGCCTCCTCAGTTTTTTTAATATGGCAAATTACAAGTTTAATCCGAACAAGCCCGGAAACTTTCAATGGCAGTCTGTTGATGATGGATTTTTAATGGTCGTTGATTAATAAGCTC
>NZ_KE386820.1:0-191326 GCF_000428925.1 Furfurilactobacillus rossiae DSM 15814
AAAGCATCTAAGTGTGAAACTCGCCTCGAGATGAGATTTCCCATTCCTATATGGAAGTAAGACCCCTCAGAGATGATGAGGTAGATAGGCTAGAAGTGGAAGTGTGGCGACACATGGAGCGGACTAGTACTAATCGGTCGAGGACTTAACCACGAAGTGGTGGTCCGGTTAAAGAAAAGAAGATCATGATTCAGTTTTGAGTGGATAACGCTCAGAGTGTGGTGATGATGGCACGAAGGATACACCCGTTCCCATGCCGAACACGGAAGTTAAGCTTCGTCGCGCCAAGAGTAGTTGGGGGATCGCTCCCTGCGAGGGTAGGTCGTCGCCATGCGACTAAAACGTCAATCTGATGATTGGCGTTTTTTTGTGTCGTGAAAGGTGCCTCATTAAGGCGCGGCGCCTTTCAGTAAGAAATGATAGTCATGCGTTGATTAAGCCTTGAAGCCAGTGAAAAAGTCCGTTATACTAACAGATGTGCTATTTGCCGGATTAGCTCAGTTGGTAGAGCATCGGTATCGTAAACCGAGGGTCAGGTGTTCAAGTCACCTATCCGGCATAAATTCGTGTGAATATCAAAAAAGCCGTCACAAAATGTGACGGTTTTTTTGATGACTAAATCTGAAAATACGTGTTTATGTGTTGTCGCCGCCTTAAATAACGGTTCGTCAGCGTCATAAAGCAAAAAAAAGTGCAACAAGCGCACAACAAGTCTTCTGTGCATTCTGCCACTTAAACATGAGAAAAACACTTGAAGATGGTTAAAAGATTAGAATTATTCGCCTAAAAATGGCGAATAAATTAAAAGAAGGTTTGACTATCGCCATTTATAACCGCTATAATTGTTTTATCGTTTTTTTAAACGGGGAACTACAACTGAATATTTAGAGCATTAAGAATCCCCGAAAAGTCATGGCCTTCGGGCTGCTATTGGGGGATAAATTAGGAGGATTCTTTTGGAAAACAAGAAATACGATACAGCGTTTTTTGGACAACCCCGCGGGTTAGCAACGCTGTTTTTCACAGAAATGTGGGAACGTTTCAGTTATTACGGAATGCGTGCCATTCTGTTGTTCTACATGTACTTTGCCATTGATAAGGGTGGTTTAGGTTTTAGCCAAGCTACTGCAAGTTCAATCATGGCTATTTATGGATCACTTGTTTATTTATCCAGTGTACTTGGTGGATTTTTGAGTGACCGTGTCTTTGGACCACGTCGCACTGTGTTCATGGGTGGTGTCCTGATTATGTTTGGGCACATTGCGCTGGCCATTCCGGCTGGTGCAACGGCATTGTTTGCATCCATTGCGTTGATTGTTGTTGGTACTGGGCTGTTAAAGCCAAACGTATCGGAAATGGTCGGTGCTTTATACACGACTGAAGATCGTCGTCGTGATGCTGGATTTAACATTTTCGTCTTCGGAATCAACATGGGGAGTTTATTCTCACCATATATTGTTGGGACCTTGGGTGAAAAGGTTAACTTCCACCTCGGTTTCTCCTTGGCTGCTATTGGGATGTTCTTTGGACTGATGCAGTACTGGATTGATGGTCGTAAGTATCTAAGCAAAGATGGTTTGTATCCATCAGATCCAATCGAACGTGATGACATCAAGCCATTAGCTGTTCGTTGGGGACTCGGCGTCGTTGCATTGATTCTAGTGCTTGTTTTAATGAAGTTAATGGATGCATTGAACCTTAAGAACGTCATTTTGTTGATTAGTATTATTGCCGTTGCAACGCCAGTGGTTTACTTCATTATCATGTTGTCGAGTCGCAAGGTGACGAAGAACGAACGTCGTCACGTGGTTGCGTACATTCCGCTGTTCATTGCTGCAATGTTGTTCTGGGCTATTGAAGAACAAGGCTCTGTTGTCTTGGCACTGTTTGCACAACAACGGACTAACTTGCAGATTGGTGGTTGGACAATGCCAGCTGCGTACTTCCAGTCACTTAACCCTGCATTTATCATGTTATATACACCATTCTTTGCCATTTTATGGACAAAGTTGGGCAAACGTCAGCCTAACACCACAACTAAGTTTGCATATGGATTGGTAATTGCCGGTATTTCATACCTGTTCATGGCTTTACCTGGATGGCTTGAAGGCACTTCTGGTCGTGTTTCCATCTTGTGGTTGATCGGAAGTTGGGCGATTGTTGAAATCGCTGAACTGCTGATTTCACCAATCGGACTGTCTGTTACAACTCGCCTTGCACCAAACGCCTTCCGTTCACAGATGATGAGTATGTGGTTCTTGGCTGATGCTGCTGGTCAAGCCGTCAACGCACAAATCGTTCGTTTCTACACGAGCGATACTGAAGTTTCCTACTTTTTGATTATAGGGGCCGTCAGCGTTGTTTTGGGACTTGTACTGTTTGCCTTCCGTAAGCCAATCTTTGGCCTTATGAAAGATGTCGAGATTGCCCAGGATTAAGAGTCTAAAACGTAATCATAAATAAGTTTGTGCTAAAATGTGCTCAACAGCTGTTGAGCACATTTTTTTAGAAGGTGAAGATAAACGATGGTACGTGTGGCCCTGACCAGTGATAATCACTTCGATGTTAATCAACTGGATAGCAATGAACTATTGAAACATCAGGCTCAAGTATTAGCCGATTTAAAGGTAAAGTATTATATTATTGCAGGCGACACGTTTAATGATTTTACGAAGACCGTGCACTATGTTGATGTATTACAACATGAACTGGGCAGTCAAACGGAAGTTTACTTTTTGGCTGGTAATCATGATATGGCTGCCGGAGTGACGTATGCCGAGCTTGAAACCAGAATTAACGCACATTATCTGCACAATCAGTTTGTTGATATTCCAGGGACTGATTGGCGGATTGTCGGTAATAATGGGTGGTATGACTATACCTTTGCCAGCCAGTTGTTTAACGAACGCTCTGTCGCTGACTTTGCTCAGTGGAAACGCGCTTATTGGTTTGATGGTGTCATTGAACAGCCAATGACGGATCCAGAAAGAGAAGATGTGGTCTTACAGCAGACGACTAATCAACTTTTGGATGCCACAGTGGCTAGCAAACGTGTTTTGTACGTCACGCATTTCGTGCCACGGGCTGAATATACGCGGATTACTGATGATGATCGTTTTTGGAACATGGCAAATGCAATGTATGGTAGTCGTCGCCTCGGCGATGTCTTGACCAAGGGACGCGTTGTTTACGCGCAGTTTGGTCATCTGCATATTAAACCTGAACCACGAACGTTTGACCATGTGACCTACTTTAATCAGTCTGTTGGCTACAACACGCACCGTTTGCAAGAATGGCGCCATGCTGATTTTATGAGTGAATGGCAAACCCGACTAAGAATTTTGAACTTACAATAATTCCTGATTACGCTTGAATTCAATGGAAATTTTCGTTAGAATAAAAAAGTTGTCAGGAACGGCGGAATAGCGAAGTGGCTAAACGCAGCGGTCTGTAAAACCGCCCCGAAAGGTTCGTTGGTTCGAATCCAACTTCCGCCATTTATTGGGATATAGCCAAGTGGTAAGGCAACGGACTTTGACTCCGTCATGCGCTGGTTCGAATCCAGCTATCCCAATTATATAGCGTAAAGAAGCAGGTATTACCGTTAAAGGTGATACCTGCTTCTTTACGTTATAGGGATAACTATGGTATTCTTATATGCGAACATACGTTTGAAAAAGGATAAATTATGACAGAACAAACATCACTTTTTGATCAAAATGACGCAAATCAACCATTAGCAAGCAGAATGCGCCCTCAAACGCTAGCAGAGTTTGTTGGGCAACAACAGTTACTTGGACATGGCAAAGTGTTGCGTCAACTTATTGATGACGACGCGGTTTCTTCACTGATTTTTTGGGGACCACCGGGTGTGGGGAAAACGACTTTAGCCCGGATTATTGCGAATAAAACGCAGGCCCGTTTCATAAACTTCAGTGCAGTCACCAGTGGTATCAAAGAAATCCGTCAGGTTATGGAAGAAGCGGAAGGCAATCGACAAATTGGCGAACGCACAATTGTGTTTGTAGATGAAATTCATCGATTTAACAAGGCGCAACAAGACGCTTTCTTACCATTTGTTGAAAAAGGAAGCATCACCTTGATTGGTGCTACGACAGAAAATCCATCATTTGAAATTAATTCGGCGCTATTGTCTCGAACCAAGGTTTTTGTGCTTCAGCCGTTAACGCATGACGATTTAATTCAGTTGCTAAATCAGGCGCTTCATGACGATCGCGGCTTTGGCAAACAAAAAATTCATATTAGTGATCAAACGATTGGGGCAATTGCGGACTTTGCCAACGGAGATGCCCGGGTGGCCTTAAACACGCTAGAAATGGCTGTGTTGAATGGACAGCAAGTGGGTGAGGTAACAACGGTCGATCAAGACGATGTCGCCCAGTTAGTATCCCGAAAATCCCTAATGTATGACAAAAAGGGTGATGAACACTACAACATTATCTCCGCATTGCATAAATCAATGCGAAACTCTGATGCGGATGCTGCACTTTACTGGCTGTCACGCATGTTGGAGGGTGGCGAAGATCCGCTGTACGTGGCCCGTCGGTTAATTCGATTTGCTAGTGAAGACATTGGCTTAGCCGATTCACGAGCTTTAGAAATTGCGGTGGCAGCCTATCAGGCGTCTCATCTAATCGGAATGCCAGAGTGTACCGTTAATTTGGCTCAGGCGGTGGTTTATTTGTCGATGGCACCGAAATCCAATGCGATTTATACGGCTTATTCAGCCGCCAAACATGATGCGTTGCATTCTATGGCTGAACCAGTTCCTTTACAGATTCGCAATGCTCCAACCAAGTTAATGGCTGACTTGCATTATGGCGAGGGTTATCAGTATGCTCACGATACGAAGGATAAGCTGACAACACTACAAACGATGCCAGACAATTTGATTGGTCACGTTTATTATCAGCCCACTACCCAAGGTTCTGAAAAGAGGTTTGCAGAGCGTTTGGCGCAGATTCGTGAGTGGCATGCCGAACACGATGATCATCTAAATGGTTAGCTAGATGATATTAATGATTCACAGTTTAAGTAATCTAATTGTTTGGTTAATGACTTAAAAGCACTATAATAACTGCAAGTGTAACCAATAAAAAATGAGGCGATTATATGGTTCAACCAGTGGCGGTCACAGATTTGTATAAGTTAGTTTCACTTGCACAACCCGTTGCGACATCAGATGCAGTCTTTTTCTTGCAAACGCAGATGCGCGAACAGGAAGACGATTATGCAACATCTATCCAACGGTTTGATTTACATACGCACGCAACGACAACTTGGGGAACGTTGTCTGGCAAGGATAATGCGCTAGCAATCAGTGATGATCAGCGCGTACTGACGTTTACCAGCGAAGATCCGAATCATCAGCGGCAGGTGTTTGCACAATCATTAACTGGTGGTTCGCCAGTTCAAATAACGTTTGATGAGTTTGGTGTCAGTGCTTATGACTGGGATGCCAAACATCAAATCGTATACTATCAAAGCGCACCTAAGAAAGATGGCAAACGACCAGCTAAAGCAGATCCTAAACGACCACAGACAATCAGCTACACCAAAACAATTTATAAGGATAATGATCTCGGTTATTTTGCTGAGGATGAACGCTATGTTATCAAGAAGCAGATCATCGGTCACAAAACAGCAACAGAAATCTTTGAAAATCCGGAAAAGTTTTCCATGGGCCCACTATCTCACGATGGGCGGTTGTTGACCTATTCAACGGCCGGAAAGCCAGAAGATGACAATGATTTTAGCGAACTGACATATGCGTTAGACACTGAAACCGGTGCAAAAACTGTTTTGACTGGCAGCTTAATGGCAGCTTCACTTAGTCCAGTAGGATTCAATGATAGTGACACCGATTTATTGCTTTGGGGAACGACAAACGAGATTCCTAATATCTCTGCCTCACATTTGTACAATTACCATTTCGCAGATCGACAGCTAACTGATCTAACACCGGATAAGGATGTTGTGGTCGGCGACATGATTATGAATGCTGATTTCCAACAAAACCTTAGTGGTCGGGTAGCAGCGTTCGTTAGTGATCAACAGTACGTTTATACCCAGTTATCACAGGGGACGTTACGGCTCATGATGGCCACGTTGGGTGATTCACTCAGTGATCATCAAAAACTCGTATCAGGGCCGCGACATGTCACTGACTTTACAATTTCTGCAGATCATGGCGAGGTTTTCTTCACTCAGTCTGCTTGGACGACAGTTGCTAAACTTTCAGCGATTGCATTGAAGGATGGCAAGGAACGAGACCTGACTGATCCTAATCATCATTATGAAACGACTCACCAATTAGTAGAGCCGCTTCGGTTTATATTTACCAGTGATGACGATGTGGAAGTACCAGGCTGGTATTTGCCGCCAATTGATGCGCAGGCAAAAACAAATTATCCAGTGATTCTCTATATTCACGGTGGACCCGGTGCTAATTACGGGGAAACCTTCTTTCATGAATTACAATTTCATGCCAGTGAAGGCTATGGTGTGATTGCCATTAATCCACGTGGTTCGACCAGCTATGGACAGGAATTCCAACTTGGCGTCATTGGTCATTACGGCGAGGGCGATTATGCTGACTTAATGAATGGCTTAGATCACGTGCTAGAACTGGATCCTAAAATTGATCAAGATCGATTGTACGTTACTGGTGGTTCATACGGTGGGTTTATGACCAACTGGATTGAGAGTCACACGAATCGTTTTAAAGCAGCGGTAACAGCGCGTTCCATTGCTGATTGGATCAGTATGTATGGGACGAGTGATATCGGATATTATTTCCTGCCGTGGGAACTTACCGGTGAGCGAACGATGAAAGCGACTGATTTAAAGCCGTTGTGGAATGCTTCGCCATTGAAGTATGTGGCCAATGTGTCGACACCCACTTTAATTCTTCACAGCGAACAGGATTTTCGCTGTCCAATTGGTCAGGGTGAAGAGTGGTACACATCATTGAAATTGAATGGTGTTGAAACGAAGATGGTTCGTTTTCCTGGTGAAAACCACGATCTGTCGCGAATAGGTAAGCCACGTTTTCGAATTGAACGCATGCAACGAATTCACGATTGGTTTGCTACTCATCAATAAACTAGGAGGATAACTATGGCCCAGTTATATCATGATGTCGTTGATACCAGCGTTGGTCAGTTACAGTTATTAGTTTCAGACAAAGGCTTGGTTTTTGTTGGTTCGCCCAATGCTACGTTAAGTGAGGCAAAGGGTTATTTAAACAATGTGGATGCTGTTGATCAGGCAATTACCGATGACCAAAAAACGTCGAAGTATCGACAGCAAATTAGCGATTACTTCGAAGGCAAACGTCGTGATTTTGATTTGCCGATTGACCATTTTGGCACTGGTACACGTCTTCAACAAGCTGTTTGGGATGCATTGGTACTGATTCCGTATGGGATGACTTGTGATTATACAACCATTGCCGCTAATATCGGCCAGCCTTCAGCAATTAGGGCGGTTGCGACAGCAATTGCGAAAAATCCGATACTGATTGTAACGCCATGCCATCGGGTTTTGCGTAAGGATGGCGGATTGGGCGGTTATCGCGGTGGTCTAACGATGAAACGGCAACTATTAGCACTTGAACGTACTGTATAGTTTAAGGCGTGTAACGTTAACCTAATGTTTAAAAAATTATTTAAGCAACATAATTGTTCTTCATTCACCGCTGAATGGATTTAATTAAGCTGTTAGGCAATGGGCACTTATGTTGTTAGTTACAAGGAACGCAGTCTTTAGATTGGAAAGCCAATTTTGACTACGTTCTTTTTGACCACTCGCTTAGACCGGAAATTATTTTTAGTGACTCGTAGTTGCATTATTGGTCTATATCAGTTACATTCTAATCAGATATGACATTATCTGCATTTTTTGTGACAGTGGTTATAAAGATGTGGCATGTTAAAAACAGATGCGGGGAGAGACGGTTCATGCAACTCGGATTTATTGGTGTTGGCGGTATGGCCCAGGCGATTATCAAAGGATTGATTGCCGCAGATGCACTGGCACCTTCAGATATCATTGTGCACAGCGCTCATAAGGAGCACTATCAAGCGTTTGCATCCTCAACAGGTGTGCGGATGGCAGATAGCAATGCGGCAGTCGTTCAAGACAGCGATTTTGTCGTGTTAGCAGTAACGCCGAATATCGCACCCGATGTTTTAAAAGAGACACGTGACGAGTTAAACCAGGGACCTAAAGTATTAATTTCGATTGTTGCAGGTCTATCTTTACAAACAATGGAAGAACTGGCGGGATACGATATGCCAATTCTGCGGACCTTGCCAAACGTTAATGTAGCCATTGATGCAGGGATGACAGCTTTAGCTGTTAATGAAAATTTAACGGGTGCCAAGTTAGCAGATGCTAAGGGGCTGTTCGATGCAATTGGAAGTACCACTGTATTGCCGGAAGCGGATTTCAGCACCTTTTCTGCCTTGGCAGGTAGTTCTCCAGCTTATATCTATTTCTTCATTGACGCACTCTCGCGTGCTGGTGTTAAGCATGGTCTTAACAAAAAAGAGGCGACGCGGATTGCTGCAGCCGTAACGGAAGGTTCAGCTAAAATGGTGCTTCAATCTGACAAGATTCCGTTTGATTTAATTGATCAAGTTTCTTCACCAGGTGGTTCAACTGTTGCTGGGTTGCTAGCAATGGAAGAAGCCGGGTTCATGACTGCTGTAGTAAAAGGGATCGATGCCACAATTAAGCGTGATCAAGAATAAACGCGTTGAAAAAGTGGTCTATACCAGCTATACTGGAAAGCGTAACCAAATGAGCTTTTTCAATGGAGCGTGTTAACTACCCCAGTGTTTAAGGTGTAGCGGCACATTTATGAGGAGGAAGATTCAATGAGTACGGTTTTGAAACATGCGATCATCTACACGGGTGAAGAAAAGATTGATGATGGTTATTTGCGGTTTGGTAAAACGATCGAAGCAGTCGGACCGATGAGTGATTACGTTGCTGAACCAGACGACGACGTAGAATTTGTGACGGGTAAAGTAATTGTTCCCGGATTTATCGATGTTCACAGTCATGGTGGTTATAGTTTTGATTCAATGGACGGCGATCCTGACCAAATCAACGAGATGGTCAACGATATGGTTCACGAAGGAATCACAACACTGTTTCCAACTACGATGACGCAGTCTACCGAACATTTAAATCACGCGATGGAAGGAATTGCCAAGGCTGCTGAAGAGAACCCAGTTATCCAAGGAATCCATCTTGAAGGGCCATTTATTTCCGCAACTTATAAGGGTGCCCAACCTGAAAAGTATATTTCAGATCCTAACATTGATTTGCTCGATAATTGGAACAAACTTTCGGGAAACCGTGTTCGCTTGATTACATACGCACCAGAAGATCCTGGTTCGCGTGAATTCGAAAAATACTGTCTGAGTCATAACATTGTGCCATCTGTTGGTCACAGTAATGCTACCCGTGAGCAAATGCTCGCTTCTAAGGCAACGCACGTTACGCATTTGTACAACGCACAACGTGAATTTAAGCACCGTGAACCTGGTGTCACTGGCCATGCGATGTTGGAAGATAACATGTACTGTGAATTGATCTGTGATGGATTCCACATTGTGCCAGATATGATCAAGTTGGCCTATGAACAAAAAGGTGCTGAACGCATTGATCTAGTTACTGATTCAATGCGCGCCAAGGGGATGCCTGAAGGAATCAGTGAACTTGGTGGTCAAAAGGTTATTGTTAAGGACAAACAGGCACGTCTGGAATCTGGCAACTTGGCCGGATCGGTACTCCGTTATGACGATGCATTCCGTAACATTCAATACTTTACTGGTTGTGGTATCGAAGAAGCTGTTCAAATGTCTTCTGTTAACCAAGCTACCGAATTTGGTTTAACCAGCAAGGGTGGCTTACAGGCTGGTAAAGACGCTGACTTTAACATCATGGATCGTAATCAAAACTTGGAACGGACTTACAGTTATGGTCGTCGTTTTGATGACTAGCTAGTTTTCAATTACTTGAGTTCCAGCCAGGTTGACTAAAACTAAGGGATGAAAAAAAATGGCCTCACCAATTTACATTCAAATTCATAATCGTTTACGGAAAGCCGTGGAAGATGGTCAGTGGCAAGTTGGGGATAAAATCCCCTCAGAACGTGAACTTGCCATTCAGTTTGGCGTGAGTCGAATGACCTTACGACAAGCCGTTCAGACGTTAGTGGAGGAAGGCCTGTTAGAACGACGTGTTGGCGCGGGCACATATGTAGCTAATCGTAAGGTGCAAGAGCGTGTTTCTGGTGTAACTAGTTTCACTGAGTTGATGGAACAGGCTGGTAAGGTGCCATCTTCACGAACTGTGTCCTATCACATCACAACACCATCGCTTTCAGAAAGTGAAAAATTACAACTCGCACCTAATGAACAGATTTTGCGAATGGAACGAATTCGTTTCGGCAACGATGAACCTATCTGTTTTGAAGTGGCCACTGTGCCTGAACGATTGATTCGGCGTTTTAGCAAGGAAGATGTTACTAACTCACTGTATCGCGTGCTGGAAGACGAGGCTGGCCTTAAAGTTGGTCACGCTCAGCAAACAGTGTCGGCAATGACAGCCAGTGAACGGGTAGCTGAATACTTGAATGTTAAGCGTAGTGATCCATTATTGCGTTTACGTCAGGTTTCATTCCTTGATGATGGTACGCCGTTTGAATATGTGCGGACCCAGTATGTCGGTAACCGATTTGAGTTTTACCTAGAACGTTAGTTGAGTAATAAAACAATGATTAAACGTGTGTCTGTGTGACTGTTTTCCATAATTGCGACAAGCAAAGTAGTTCTTTTGTATGTTGAAATTGTGGGGAATGACCATGTGGACACACGTTTTTTAATGCAATGAGGGCATTTAACAAAGAAATTCACAAGATATGGTAAAATATGAGAGTTAAGAAAAATTAGTCTAAACAGAAAGGGAATAATTGCGATGGTTACGCGTTATCCAGATGACAGCCTGACGCTTCATACAGATGCATACGAAGTTAATATGGTCCAAACTTACTTTGAGGATGGAGTGGCTGATCGGCACGCCGTGTTCGAATTATATTTTCGTGACCTACCATTTCACAATGGTTATGCGGTATTTGCAGGCTTAGAGCGGGTTGTCGACTACATTAATCAACTGCAGTTCACTGATTCTGACTTAGAGTATTTGGCATCTACGAAACAATATTCTGAGAAGTTTTTAAACTATCTGCGGAATTTTAAGTTCACGGGGACGATTCGTGCTGCAAAAGAAGGCGACCTGGTTTTTAATAACGAACCATTAGTTCAAGTTGAGGGAACGTTAGCGGATTGTCAACTCGTTGAAACGGCTTTGTTGAACATTGTTAACTATCAGACTTTAATTGCTACGAAAGCTGCCCGCATTCGCTCAGTAGCTGGCAATGACGGTATCTTGGAATTTGGTACGCGGCGGGCACAAGAAATGGACGCCGCTATTTGGGGAACTCGTGCTGCTTACATTGGTGGGTTTGATGCCACTAGTAATATGCGCGCTGGTAAAATTTTTGGAATTCCAATTAGCGGTACTCATGCCCACAGCTTGGTGCAAACGTACCGTAACGACTATGACGCTTTCATGGCTTACGCCCGTTCTCACAGGGACTGTGTTTTTCTTGTAGACACCTATGACACACTGCGTTCAGGTGTGCCAAACGCCATTCGTGTGGCCAAAGAGATGGGCGACAAGATTAACTTTTTGGGTGTTCGTATCGACTCTGGTGACATGGCATATATTTCAAAACGTGTGCGCGAACAGCTTGATGAAGCCGGTTTTCCGAATGCTAAAATTTATGCGTCGAATGACTTGGATGAGAAGACGATTACCAACCTTAAAATGCAGGGCGCTAAGATTGACGTTTGGGGCGTGGGAACAAAGTTAATTACGGCGTTCGACCAGCCCGCGCTCGGGGCTGTGTACAAACTGGTCTCCGTTGAAAATGAACGGGGTAAAATGGTTGATACGATTAAGTTATCAAGTAACGCTGAAAAAGTATCAACACCTGGTAAAAAGCAGGTTTGGCGGATCACCAAGAAAGCAGACGGTAAATCTGAAGGTGATTATGTTGCGTTATCTGACGAACGGCCAGACGAAGCGTCACGCTTGCATATGTTCCATCCAAGCTATACGTATATCAATAAGGATGTGACCGACTTTGACGCCCGTCCCGTACTGGTGACGATTTTTGAAAATGGCAAGCAAGTTTACGAGTTACCTGAGTTACAAACGATTAAACAGTTTGCTGCAGATCAGTTAGCATCGTTGTGGGATGAGTACAAACGAGATCTGAATCCACAAATTTATCCCGTTGATTTATCGCAAAAGCTTTGGGATCACAAGCAAAATATTATTAAGCAAGTTCACAGTTATGTCAGTGAATTGAAATTTGACGGACAGTCCTAGGCTATCCATCTATTTCAGTAGTAATTAAGTTATGGAGGCCTTCGTACATGAGAGAAAAACAGGCAGAAATTATTAAGGCACTCGGTGTTAGCGCTGACTTTGATGCGGAACACGAAATTCGAAAAAGTGTCGAATTTTTAAAGGACTATTTGAAAAAGAACACGTTCTTAAAGGCACTCGTTCTAGGTATCTCTGGTGGTCAAGACTCTACACTTGCTGGCAAACTATCACAGATGGCGATTGCAGAGATGCGTCAGGAAACCGGCGATGATCAGTATCAATTCATTGCGGTTCGTTTGCCATATGGTGAACAGGCGGATGAAAGTGACGCGATGGATGCCATCACGTTTATGGAAGCCGATAAGGTAATGCGGGTGAATGTTCAGGCGGCGGTTGACGCTGGTGTTGCCGCGGTTGAAACTAATGGGCTGACGGTGTCCGACTTTAACAAGGGCAATATCAAGGCACGTGAGCGCATGGTGGCTCAGTATACGATTGCTGGTGAAGTTCACGGTGCTGTTGTAGGAACGGATCATGCAGCCGAAGCCGTTACCGGATTTTACACGAAGTACGGCGATGGCGGCACGGACATTGATCCTTTGTATCGGTTGGACAAACGGCAAGGAAAAGCGATGCTGAAGGTCTTAAACGCACCGGAACATTTATACTTGAAGGTTCCGACTGCTGACCTGGAGGACGATCGTCCGGCGTTACCTGATGAGGTGGCCCTTGGCGTCACATATGACGACATTGATAATTATCTGGAAGGCAAAACGATTAAGGACGCTGACGCTGAAAAGATTGAAAATTGGTATAACAAGACGATGCACAAACGCCATATGCCGATTACAATTTTTGATAATTTTTGGCGTTAGTTCAAACTTATTACTTGTGTTTAACTAATCATTTCGATATACTTTTGCTTAAGATAAATGAGGGAGTAACTAATGGTGTTATCGCACACAGATTTTGTGTCGTGACACCGTGACAACGCCACCAACAAGATTCGTTCTGGTTTTGTCTTAAATAGTGAGACTCATGGTCTGCACATTTAGTGTGCGTCCATGGGTCTTTTTTCGTCCCATGAGCGATGTACACAGCCGATAATTTAAAGGAGAGATGTTAAGTGAAGCAAAGTAAATTACCGCAGGCAGCGCAATGGACCGTTGATGAATCCCTTCAGCAAATGAAATCAAGTAGAGATGGGTTGACTGACCAAATGGTGTCGACGAGACGCGATGAGCACGGTCCGAACGCGTTAGCGGCTAAGCGGCAAACAACCTTATTGGAAAAGTTTATTGCTCAGTTTAAAGATTTAATGATTGTAGTGCTGATTGTGGCCGCCATCATTGCTGCGATGACAGGCGAAGTGGTGGATGCCATCATCATCTTACTGGTAGTGGTGCTTAACGCCGTGTTTGGTGTTTTCCAAGAGGCAAAGGCGGAGCAGGCCATTAATGCGCTTCAAGAAATGTCGGCACCAAATGCACACGTTCGTCGTAATGGCGAAACAGTTACGGTAAAGAGCGACGAATTAGTGCCTGGTGATATTGTGCTTCTGGAAGCTGGTGATATTGTGCCAGCGGATATGCGGCTATTGGAAAGTGCTTCGCTTAAAATTGAGGAGTCTGCGCTTACCGGTGAGTCAGTCCCAGTGACTAAGCAACTCGATCCAGTGGCGGCCACAAACGTGGGGTTAGGGGACATGAGCGACTTAGCCTTTATGAATAGTAACGTGACTTATGGCCGTGGTGTGGGGGTTGTTACAGCTACGGGGATGCAAACGCAGGTTGGTCGCATCGCTGGCATGCTAGACAACACTAAGGAACGCAAAACACCCTTGCAGGAAAATCTGGCCCATTTAGGTAAAGTGTTAACGGCATTGATTCTGGTGGTTGCGGTAATCGTCTTTGCGGTCGGCATGATTCGTGGGAATGAAACATTGATTAACATGCTACTGACAGCTATTTCATTGGCGGTAGCGGCTATTCCAGAAGGGTTACCTGCCATTGTGACCATCACATTAGCTCTCGGAACGACGCGTATGGCCAAACTGAATGCACTGGTTCGCCGTTTGCCCGCTGTTGAAACGTTGGGGAGTACGGACATTATCGCTTCAGATAAGACCGGGACATTGACCCAAAACAAGATGACGGTTGAAAAACTAGTGGTTAATGGCGAAGTTCGTGATGCTAAGGTTGGTGTCGGGGCAACAACCGACAGTGACGAGGGAACTTTAGCAACCCTGTTGATGTTGAATAATGATACTAAACTAACGGCCGATGGCTTAGTTGGAGATCCCACGGAAACGGCCTTGATTCAGTACAACATGGATCATAACGTGACTGCTGACAAATTTTTAACGGCACATCCCCGACAAGCTGAAATTCCGTTTGATTCAGAACGTAAATTGATGACGACTGTTAATAAAATGGATGATACTGGCGCATTGTGGATTACCGTTAAAGGGGCGCCGGATGAATTGCTAAAACGGGTCACACGGGTTCAGCTAAATGGGCAAGTAGTGCCATTGACGGATGAGCTTCGGAAACAGTTGTTGACGATCAATCATCAACTGGCCGTGCAGGCATTGCGAGTATTGGCGTTTGCTTACCGCCCCGTTGAAACAGTTCCAGCAACCATGACTTCTGAAAAGGTTGAGCAAGAGCTCATCTTTGCTGGATTTGTTGGAATGATCGATCCGGAGCGGCCAGAAGTGGCTGGTGCAGTTGCCGAAGCTAAAAGCGCGGGTATTCGGCCTCTAATGATTACGGGGGACCACGCGGATACTGCTAAGGCAATTGCGGTTCGGCTCGGCATTATTAAGGCCGACGATGACGCTGGCGTAATCACTGGTGCTCAACTAGACGAACTGAGTGATGCCGATTTTGAAAAACGGGTATCGCAATATTCTGTTTACGCGCGGGTGGCCCCGGAGCATAAAGTTCGGATTGTGAATGCCTGGCAGAAACGTGGCAAAGTTGTCGCTATGACTGGTGACGGTGTGAACGATGCCCCAGCGTTGAAAGCAGCTGATATCGGTGTGGGGATGGGAATCACAGGGACAGAAGTGTCTAAAGGCGCATCCGACATGGTTCTTGCTGATGACAACTTCTCCACAATCGTGGTGGCAGTTCGTGAAGGTCGTAAAGTGTTTGCTAACATCCAAAAGGCCATTCAATACTTGTTATCTGCAAACTTAGGTGAAGTGTTGACCCTTTTTGTAATGACCATGATGGGGTGGCAGATTTTGGCACCTGTGCATATTTTGTGGATCAATTTGGTGACCGACACGTTCCCAGCGATTGCGTTAGGACTGGAACCAGCTGAAAAGAATATAATGAAACAGAAGCCACGTGGTCGCACGTCAAACTTCTTATCCGGCGGCGTGTTTGGCAACATTATCTATCAGGGATTGTTGGAAGGTGGGCTGACACTTTTGGTTTACTGGCTAGCCCTGACATTCCCCGTTCATGCCGGTGCAGAACAAATTCATGCGGATGCTTTGACCATGGCGTTTGCAACGCTTGGATTGATTCAGTTGTTCCATGCATTTAATTCAAAATCAATTCATGGAACAATTTTTACAAAGCAACTCTTTAAGAACCGTGCGTTTAACTGGGCCATTCTGGTGGCGTTTGTGCTGTTGGCCGCGACCATCCTTGTGCCTGGGTTTAACACACTCTTCCACGTCACAACATTGGATTGGTTCCAGTGGTTAATCGTTATTGGTGCAGGTGTGACGATGATTTTAATCGTGGAAGTGGTAAAATTAGTGCAACGTCTAAGAAAGAGTGATGCCGAAGCTCGGTAATGCCCGAGCAATAACGTAAAGGTGGCGGCATGCAAGCGCAGTTTGCTTGTGGGCAGGCAGCTTTGGGTTATGCACAGGGAATTGAGCGACAGGTGCACGTTTAGAAGAGTGATGCCGAAGCTCGGTAATGCCCGAGCAATAACGTAAAGGTGGCGGCATGCAAGCGCAGTTTGCTTGTGGGCAGGCAGCTTTGGGTTATGCACAGGGAATTGAGCGACAGGTGCACGTTTGGAAGAGTGATGCTCAACTTTGGTTGAATTCGAGCAATAAGAAACGAGTCGAATGATTCGGTGCATTTCCGAATGCTTTGACTCAGGACTTATGCACAGAATTCAGAAGTTGAGTGCACGTTTAGAAGAGTGATGCCGAAGCTCGGTAATGCCCGAGCAATAACGGACAAGGAGATTAATTGTGAAAAAGAACTTAATGATGGTGTACGGGCAAACATTGTCCAGAACAATTGCGGATACAGAAGATGTCCAAAAGGATTTGGAACCTTATTACACGAAGCTAAAAACGGCGATGGATGCTGATAAGTTGAGTGACCTTAGTGATGCTGATTTCGCTGATATTCAGTCAGAATTTCAGGATGGCACGGACCGTTATCTGAGCTACAACGATAAATTGAAAAAATTACAAGCACCTGCACGTTTCATGGGGAAGCACCAGACACTTAAGCATGCTTATGATACCTATGCCAATGCCTGCCAGACGATGACGGACAGTTTGAATGTTAAGGAACACACGGTCGACACGAAGAAGTTTGCTCAGGCAGAAGCTGACCAAAATGAAGCCATGGATCGAATCATTCGTCTCATTCAGACAATCATGTCAACTAACGCTTAGTGACGTTACATCTGAATTCTTTTACGTATGTAAAGGGTATAGAATGTAGCACATGACGCTAACAGAAATGAACCGCTCATTCTGAACATCGGGATGAGTGGTTTTTCATTGAGCGATGAAATTGTGGAGGAAAATGAATGACAAATGATGAGTTGCAACGGTTGGTCATGCAAATTTCCACACGGGAGTTTGGTAAGCCGTTTAAACATCAAGCCGTGTTCAATTCACGACTGCAAACGACGGGGGGCCGCTACCACCTTCGGGATCATCATATTGATATAAATCCGAAGATGTTAACTGATTTCGGTGAGGAAACCCTTGAAGGGGTGATTAAGCACGAGCTGGTTCACTATCACTTATCGATGGCAGGATTGCCATTTAATCACCGCAGTCGGGAATTTCGAACCTTGCTGGCACAGGTGGGTGGCAGTCGTTTTGCACCAGCACCTAAACATCGGCAAGGACAGGCGGTCCACTCACGATCACGGTACATCTATATTTATGAGTGTGAAAAGTGCGGTCAGCGATACACGCGGCGTCGACGAATCAATACGCGGCGGTTTGCATGCGGGATTTGTGGTGGCCGGTTGAATTTGGCAGAAGCCTATACTCAAGAATCTTAAGAAACCGTGAAACTCGTCTGTAGAATTCGAATGTCGTAATGGCTATTGTACACTGTATGGCAGAATACGCTATGATAGCCGTATCGATGAATGTGGGGGTAGGGTATGGAACGAATTTATCAGTGGCTTAAGAAAGAGGACGTTCAACTTTATTTAACCTTGGCGTTTTTGATCTTTGTGTTGTTTTGTTTTCGTCACTTTCTCTCCATTATTTTGCTAATTACGATTTTTTCTTTCTTAGCATTAAAAGTGACGACTCGTTTACGACAATGGTTACCCATCGGTCAGGTGCTGGCGACTTTGATTGTGTATGTGGTGGTGATTGGCTTAGTTGTACTGGCTATCTCCTACGCCGCACCATCTTTGGCTAGCCAGTTTTCTGGCATCCCGCATTTGATTATGAAAGCAATCAATGATCATCCAGTTTGGGATAAGCAATTAGACACATGGGTGAATAAAGCACTCAATAGTAGTGAAATTATGAAACACGGTCAAACGGCTTTGGAAACAGGGCTACGTGGACTGGAAAGCGTCGGCACAGCCTTCTCACATGTGGGTGTTGCCATTTTCTTGAGCTTGATTTTTACCGCGTCTTACGGCCGCATGAAGCGCTTTGGGGATGCCTTTTTACACAGCCGTTTTAAAAAGTTCTTCACCAATGTTTATTTCTTGGTTCGCAAGTTTGTCACTATTTTGGGAACAGTTGTGGATACACAATTAATTATCTGTTCAATTAACACGGTTTTGATGACCATCGGCTTATTTTTCCTAAAGATGCCAAGTTTAATGGTGTTAGCCGTCATTGTCTTCATTCTTGGATTGGTGCCTGTTGCCGGGGTGCTCATTTCAATGGTGCCGTTAACGTTGATTGCGTTTGCTAGTGGCGGTATCTGGCGGGTAGTGGAAGTGATTATCTTAGTTATCGTGATTCACTTCTTTGAATCTTACTTCTTGCACCCACGTCTTATGGCTACGGCTACTGATTTACCGATTTTTGTGACATTCATGACCTTGATTGTGAGTGAAGAAATATTCGGTGTTTGGGGACTGATTGTTGGGTTGCCAATTGTGGCATTCTTCCTCGATCTGTTT
Organism: Furfurilactobacillus rossiae DSM 15814; assembly: GCF_000428925.1. Classification (GTDB taxonomy): domain Bacteria; phylum Bacillota; class Bacilli; order Lactobacillales; family Lactobacillaceae; genus Furfurilactobacillus; species Furfurilactobacillus rossiae. The sequence continues at coordinate 18,868 of NZ_KE386820.1, forward strand.
GGCGTGCATCCCCAGCCAAATGATGGTCCAATTATGCAGCAGCTTCGTGGTGATAAATAGGTGCTGAACGGAAATATGCGGGGAGAATGTCAAAGAGTAATTGCCAAGTCTGCGAATGTCTGGTAGAATTATTTTCGTTGATGCGGCCATGGCGGAATTGGCAGACGCGCAAGATTAAGGATCTTGTGATCCCTTCGATCATCCGAGTTCAAGTCTCGGTGGCCGCATAATCAGATTGGTTAACTAGGCTGACCAGTCTAAAAAGATCCTCGTAGTGATGATTTCACTACGAGGATCTTTTTTTGTCGTGGATGAGTTTTTAAAAAACGAGATTGATTTTTCGCTGGCCTAAACCGGCATCCACGTGAACATCGTGAAGTTTGATTTCATATGCGACAAGTTGCGGTCCAATGGCGTCCCATACGTGCTGGTAGTTAGGCACCAACTCTAAGTAGCGGGGAAGTAAGTCATCAGCCATCGTTTTGTCAGATGGGGTGATGGTAACGTGATGGGCGCGAACAAACGGATTTGTGGTTTCACTTTCGTGAGGAATGGTAATCAGAGCCGCGTCTGCGTGCTTGGCGTAAATTGCTAACGCGTTACTGCCACGAACGGAGGAAAAATACAGTGTATCTGGCTGATCGGCATACCAGACAAAATTAATTACTTTAACGTCAGCAGTATCATTTAATGACGTACTTAGTGCGAGTTTGTCTGCTGTTGCGTAAACCTGCTGCAGTAATTCGATGTCTTGTTTATCCATGATTAAAACTCCTTTTAAAAAACTAGTTTGAACTTTCCGAATTTGAGGCGTGAAAATGAAAGCGGGTGGATGGAATACCGATGTAGACAAGTAAGAAATCCGCTGCAAGCGCGATGGCAGTGAAGATAAAGACACCGCGGTAATCAAATAAGTTTGAAACAAAGCCACCAAGCAGTGAACCTAACATACTGCCAAGTGCCTGAAATGATTGATTCCAACTGAACACTCGCCCAGTGACGTTAACAGGAGAGTTTTTGACCAACAACGTTTGTACGGTAGGGAATAAGGCACCATCCGAAATCCCAATCATAAAGCGCAGGACGCCCAGCATGCCAACGGTGCTGACAAAGCCTTGAGGGAAGTACATTAGTACGGCGAAGATAAAGCCACCCATCAGGACTTTTTCTGTCCCGATGCGGTCACCTAAACGCCCAAGTTGCGGCGCTGATACAAGAGTTGAAATGCCAGGCAGAGCGGCGATAATACCAGCAACTATTGTCAGATTAGCTGTATGCGACATTAATTCGCGAACGTACAAACTAAGAATCGGTGTGATTGAGTTATTACCCATTTGGATCAGCATGGTAGAAATCAACAGTATGATGATTGCTCTAGCAGATTTGAAAGATGCAAAGACTTCTTTGGTTGACTGCATCTTGGCTCGTGGAATTGGTGTGAAATGTTCATGAACCAAAAAGAGACTAAGAAAAAAGACAACTGCAAGCAGAAAACCGGTTATAAAGAAGGTCATCCGAATAGAGAAGATGGCGGCTAGTGCACCACCAAGAATTGGACCAATCAAATTTCCACTGACATATCCGGTAGTTAAAATGCCAAGAGCACTACCGCTTTTTGCCTTTGGTGTTTCGGTAGCAATCAGCGCACTCGCGTTAGGAATGTAACCTGCGCAGAGACCTTGCAAGAAACGCAGCAAAATCAACATCCAGATATTATGAACTAGCCCCATTAGGGCAATGACGATCGCCATTCCTGCACTTGAACGCAGAAGCATCAGTTTTCGTCCTTTACGGTCAGCTAGTTGTCCCCATAATGGTGAGACTATGGCAATAACGAAAAACGTGACCGCATATGTAACACCACTGTAGATGGTCAGCTGCCCCTTTGTGAAAGTGCCAAGCTGGTCAACGTACAGTGATAAAAACGGCATGATTTCACTGAAACCCATACCGGCAATAAATGTTCCCAGCCAGAGTACAGCTAGGTTTCGACGCCATCCATTTTGATCTTTCAAATAAAACCGCCTCCTTAATATGGTTAATCCATTGGATGTTGAACTGAATTTTTGATTTGTGGCTGTGACTGCCGGTTGAACGTGTTCATCAATGTGATGTTACGTTCGTGTTCCTGGCGGCTCTGTTTGCGATAGGCAATGGGGTGGGTACCAATTGTTTTAGTGAAAGACTTAGTGAGGTAATTGGCGTCTAGCCCGACTTTGATCGCAATATCGTTCACGCTTAAATCAGTATACTCCAAGTAATTTTGGGCGTGTTTCAAACGGATGTGCTGCAATAGATTCATTGGTGTGAGACCAGTTTCGCGTTTGCAGATCCGGATAAGGTAATTCTTGCTGTAGTTAAAGTGGGCGGCTAGCTCAGGCAACTGAATTGGCTCTGCATAATGATCTTGTAGATACTTTAATAGTGGAAAATCAGTATTGATATCAATAAGTCGGTCCAAGTTGTGCGTGCTGGACTCCGCCGGTTGCTGTTTGAAAATTGTTGACAGTAAGAGTTGTTTGAAATCAACATCTAGTTGCAAAGCGGCAGCAGGAAATCGTTTTTGTTCTGCTGGAATGGCTTCGTTTAAAAGTGCATAAAAGGGAGAAACGTCCTCAACATCGAAAATATGTTGGCTGGCGTTTTTTTCAATTAATCCGGCAATGTCGGCCTGAAGGTCAAACTTAACGTCGAGAACAACTGTTTCGTGTTCGAAGTGAAATGAATGTGTTGTGTATGGCGGAATAAAGACAAGTTGGTTTGCAAACACACTTACCGAAACTGAATCGTCCCCGTTAGACTGTGTTAGATCGGTATACTCCTGTCCACTAAGGACTAACTGGACTTGTGCAAAATCATGCTGGTGTGGTTCGACGATTTCATGGCGATGATACAGGCGACCGCTGAGCCATAAGACTTTGAGCTGAAGGTCACGAACTTCTGACATGGTTTTCCTCCTGATGAGTTTAGTGTGATAAATTCCATAAATTGAGCAAATTAGGGCAAAATGTAAGCGCTTAAGCTACCCTATAATGTTTTATGAAAGCGAAGGATAGCTAGCGACTTCATGAAAAAGTTTTCACAAGAATATAAAATATTACATGCGTGAGGATGTGTTAATGATGACAGAGGCTAAGCAAAGCGCTCTTAAAAAGGTAACATGGCATATACTACCATATCTTTTTATCATTTACTTTATTGCCTTTTTGGATCGAAGTAGTATCACGTACGCTTCCATTGGAGGGATGGATAAAGATTTAGGTTTGACTGCAACCACATATGGGTTTATCGCCGGAATCTTCTTCATTGGTTACTTCCTGTTTGGAATTCCTGGCAACATGATGCTGGAAAAAATTGGTGCTCGTCGTTGGATGGCATTTATCTTGGTTTTCTGGGGAACTGTTACCTTGGTAACTGGGTTTGTTGCCAGCGTACCAATGCTGATTGTGCTACGGTTCCTACTCGGTGTTTCCGAAGCTGGTTTGTTCCCAGGCATGACCCTTTACATTACGTACTGGATTCGCAGTAAAGATCGTGCACGGGCCATTGCAGCATTCATGGTTGCGCCGCCAGTGGCAAACTCAATTGGTGCGCCAGTTGCAACTTGGATTATCACTCAGGTTCACATGGTGTTAAACCTTGAAGGCTGGCGTTGGTTATTCATTATCATTGGGATTCCTGCCATTTTAATGGGTGTTTACACCGTCTTCTTCTTGGCTGACAAACCTAATACTGCTAAGTGGCTGACAGCCGGCGAAAAGAGCTGGTTGGAAAAAGCACTTGCCGATGATGTTAAGCAGGAAAGTGAAAAGAAAGTCATCAAGGCACCATTTGTTGACGCCTTCAAGGACGCTAAGATTTGGAAGATGACTGGGATTAACTTCTTCTACTGTATCGGTTTGTACGGGATTACATTCTGGATGCCACAAATGGTTAAGTCCTTATCAAGCAGCTTGACTACAATGCAAGTTGGTTTGATTAGTGCTATTCCTTACCTGCTTGGTGCAGTTGCGTTGGTTATCAACGGTCAGTGGTCTGACCGTAGTGGTGAACGAATCTGGCATACTGCCGGTGGTGCATTGCTTGGTGGCCTTGGATTTATCGGTGCCGCATTAACCACATCTGTTCCTGTTATGTCCGTTGGTTTCATTTGCCTGTCTGCCATTGGGGTTTACGCATACTCCGGTCCTTACTGGGCAATCACCACGACGGTTGATCCTCGGATTGCTGCCGTTGGATTAGGGATTGTGAACGCTGTTGGTAACTTTGGTGGTTTCTTTGGACCATATGCAATTGGTTGGTTGAAGAGCGCCACTGGTAGCACAACGGTGGGGATGTACTTCTTAGCTGGTGCGTTGATTATTACCGGCTTGATCGTTCTCAGTTTGCACTCAAGTAAGAGTGCGACTCAAACGGCAAAGACTTCGGATGAAGAAGTTACTGCCGATGCAGAAACACAGAGCCACCCAATTAACTAGTGATCAAATATTTTAAATAAAGAGAGGTTTTTATCATGGTTGAACGTTTCCAAAAAGATTGTATGTATTGTGCTCATACTGAAAAGCTTGATGCAAACTACATTGAAATCGAATCATTGCATGTTGCCACAGTTTATTTAGCACGTGACCAAACACACCTTGGTCGTGTCGCGGTTGTTTTGAACTGGCACGTTGACGAACCATTCCAATTGACTGATGTTGAACGTCACGAATTCTACGATGACGTTGCACACGCAGCCGAGGCTGTTGAGAAAGCCGTTAACCCTGGTAAAATTAACTACGGAACTTATGGCGACACGGTTTCTCACTTGCACGTTCACGTTGTGCCAAAGAAGCCTGGCGACAGTGATTGGAACGATGCCTTCGTTAATAACCCTGAAAACCCTAAGAAGTTAACCGATTCAGAATACGAAGATATTATCAACAAGATCAAGGAAAATCTATAGAGTGATGCCGACGTCCGGGAACGGGCTTAGCATATAATTAAAAAAGGAGCGATTTTAGTTATGACTGTTAAAGGAAAAGTTGTTGTTATTGCAGGTGCTTCATCTGGTATTGGTGCTGCTACTGCTAAGAAGTTAGCTGCACATGGTGCCAAGTTATTCATCGGTGCTCGCCGTGAAGACCTGTTGAAGAAACAAGTTGAAGATATTGAAGCAGATGGTGGCGAAGCAGCTTATAAGACTGTTGACGTAACCGACAAGAGTTCTGTTGCTGACTTTGTTAAGGCAGCTCACGACAAGTATGGCAAGATCGATGTTATGTACAACAATGCCGGTGTTATGCCTAACTCACCATTACGTGATTTGAAGGTTGAAGATTGGGAACGCGCTTTCCAAATTAACGTTATGGGTGTTCTGTACGGGATTGCTGCCGCATTGCCAATCATGAAGGAACAAGGTTTTGGTCACTTTATCGCAACTGACTCAAATGCCGGTCACGTTATCAACCCTAACGCTGCCATTTACTCAGGGACTAAGTTTGCGCTTCGTGCCATCATGGATGCTCTTCGCCAAGAGGAAGGTCCTAACATGATTCGCTCAACCATCGTATCACCAGGTAACGTTAACACCGCACTATGGAAGACTGTTGGCGATCCTGAATTACAAAAGAAGGCCCGTGCTCGTGAAGAAGAAATCGGCTTGGACCCAGAAGATTTGGCAAACGCAGTTCTTTATGCCATTGACCAACCTGAAAATGTTGGTATCGATGAAATTCTGTTACGCCCAACTGTTCAAGAAAACTAATTTGTACTTTAATTGAAAATATCCGCTGCCTAGCACTTTGTCTATTTGGTAGCGGATATTTTTATCGTTGGTAAACATAGTGGTTAAGCGATGCTTACGGTTGTCAAAATTGAACGTAGTCGTGGGACCGGTTCAAGCCTGTAGACCACAGTCTTTCACCTCGCCGCGAAGCCTCGTGAGCCCCCGAGTCTCCACGGCCGTCCTGTGCTGTAAATTCGGAAAAATCGCCGAATCAACACCACTTTCACGGCTTACATTCAATTTTGACGCCCTCCAGCTCAGTTTGTAATTTTGTTCTTAATCAACAGAAGCATGCGATAATCCGCAGGTTATTTGATGTAGCATTTTCACTAAGCACTTTGTACATGAGCGAAGTCGACCAGAAACGGAGTTCCGTGAAATCCTGACTTAGTGGGCGTTTTGGGTCCGCTTAGTCAGGCAGGACGAGCTTTGAGACTTCGGGTTATGAAGGCTTAAAGTCGAGGTGGAAGACTGCGGAGCAGGCTGAGACCGGTCCCAGTGGAACGGAGCTTCTGGTCGACGTAACGGAATCACAAACAGACTAACCAGATAATTCGAAACAAAAGGTTGAAAGTGCGTTTGCGCAACTAAGTATGCAAGTGTTCATAAGAAAAAATTAAAATCGCGGTATAAACGGTAAATGTTTACCGTTATTTCTCGCCTTGTGGACAAACTTGGTTTACAATCTGTAGGCGTGAGTAATTAGGAAGAATTAATTCCTTGGGGGACCCGAATATGGATAACGAACCAAATCAAGAACCATCAAGAATGCAACGCCATAATGAACAACCAACGAGTGGTAAAAAGGGTGGCAATGGCCGTCGCCGCTTTCATCCTTGGCGCTGGTTCTGGGGCATTGTCATTGTCTTAGTGTTAGCAATTGTCGGTTTTGGGGCAATGGCTTATCACAACATCAATTCAGCCAGCAACAAAGCTTATAAATCGGCAGGAATTACTAAGGCGCGTGACACACAGTCAGTGCTAAAGAGTAAGAAGCCAATTTCAATTATGTTCTTGGGAACTGATACCGGTGCTTTGGGACGAACCGATAAAGGTCGAACCGACACGATCATGATTGCTACCATCAACCCACGGACTAAGAAGATGCTGCTTGTCAGCTTACCTCGTGACACGATGACAGATATTGCCGGTTATCCTCAGGATTCACCGGCTAAAATCAACGCTGCGTACTCATATGGTGGTGTTGGGACAACCATTAAGACAGTTCAGAATCTGTTAAATATTCCAATTGACTACTATGCGTTGTTGAACATGGGTGGTTTGGAAAAAGCGATTAATGAAGTGGGTGGTGTGACGGTTACATCACCGTTAACGTTCAACTATGAGGGTGCCTCTTTCGTAAAGGGACAAACCTACCACATGAACGGTTCAACTGCCTTGAAGTTCTCACGGATGCGTTATGATGATCCTCAAAACGATTATGGGCGTCAAACACGTCAACGGTTAGTTGTCCAAGCGCTGTTTAGAAAGTCCATTTCTGTTCAGACGGTTTTGAATCCTAGCTTCTTAAACTCGATTGCTAATGAGTCACAAACAGATTTAACCAGCTCTGACTTGGTTAAACTTGCATCTAGCTATCGGTCTTCCACGAAGGACATGACCACTGATCACATGCAAGGACAAGGTCAGATGATTAATGGCCAGTCGTTTGAAGTGGTTAGTTCAAGCGAGAAACAACGGGTTACCAATGAAATCCGTAAGAGTTTGGACCTTTCAGCAAAAACGGATGAATAAATTACTATAAAAGACAAAACAAAACTGCCAGAGTGATGAGCAAACTCATCATTCTGGCAGTTTTTAGTCAAAACGCATTTATATAAAAGGGCTGAACTAACGCATTACCAGCTAGCTTTACGTACACCAGGAATTTTGCCTTGCAAGGCGAGCTGACGGAAGTTGAGCCGTGATAGGCCAAACTGGCGCAAGTAAGCATGCGGACGACCATCGATCTTATCACGACGGTGAATGCGTACGGGTGAAGCATTTTTCGGCAGGGTGGCGAGCCCAGCGTAGTCATGAGCCGCTTTCATTTGAGCACGTTGATCAGCGTACTTCGCAACGGTAGCTTCAATGCGTTGTTCTTTAATGATCTTAGATTTTTTTGCCATAAACTGAATTCATTCCTCCTAAAATTGACTAACTTCATAATGACGATAACAATGCTTGTTTCCAAAAACTGTAACGATTACTGTTTAGTTTAACAGATATGCTTACTAAAACAAAGCATTTTATACGCTTGATCCAAATCAAGTTTACTTTGGGATTTACCTGTTACAATATCTTGTATATAAGGAGGTGCCAAGATGCGGGAACAGAAACTGGGGACACATGATTGTATTCAACTGGTACCAATTTTTAAGCAATTGACAGCGATTGAATTACAGCAGGTGAGTGCCATTGTTCATGAACATGTTTATGAAAAGGGCGCAACGCTGTTTAACGCTGGCGACGAGGCTGACCAGTTGACTATTATTGCCGCTGGTCAGGCCAAAGTTTATCAGCTGGCCGCCAACGGACGTGAACAATTATTATACTTACTTCAGTCGGGAGATTTCGATGGCGAGGCAGCGCTTTTCAATCCAGTTGCACGGACAAGTTATGCGGAAGCACTGGTGCCAACTCAGGTGTGCTCAATTCAGCGGTCGGACTTTCAGGCGTTGTTGGCAAAGGCACAGCAACTAGCGCTTGGTATCCTTAATGAATTTGGCAAACGAATCAGTCAACTAGAGGGTAAGGCAACAAGTGTGACCACGAGTTCAATTGGTGGTCGTCTTGCTGACTATTTAGTTGAAACGGCTGCAAGTTTTCCAGCGCAGACAATGTTCACTTTGCCGCTTCAAAAGAAGGAAATTGCGGTATACCTTGGTACTACGCCGGAAACGATTAGTCGTAAATTAAATGAATTTCAGACTGCTGGTTGGTTAAAGAAGGGTCGCGGCAATCAAATTGCGATTTTAGATGCGGATCAACTTGTATTACAAGAGTAATTTCGGAAAAATTACCCCTAATTTTCAGTTAGAACAGGCGACAAAACTAAAGGAGATAGCGTCTTATGATGATTCAAGGCGTTGTCTCCTTTAATGAACGAATACACTGCATCTTGTACCGTAAATAGACCACAAAAGGAATGAAAGCGAGAGCACTCGACACCATCTTTTAAACACCCTGAATGGAACCCATATAAAAAGGCAGATAACTTATCAAAAAAATCAAAAATTTTTTAAAAACAGAAAATGCCCGTCTATCAACCTGTCTAGTCCATTTTGAAACTTTTCGGACACTTAGGGGGTGATTTGTACTTGATGTAAGCGCTTCACTACGGTATGCTAGTCACGTGCTTAAGATATTAGGGACAAGCTTTCACGTACATATCAAGATGGTTTCAACGGATTTTTTTAAACGGGATTGTAAGCGCTTTACTGACAATCATTTAACGGTTATAATACGTATGTAGTGAAAAAGTCAATCTTGTGCCATATAATTGACATTGTTCCTGATTAAGTCGTGAAGGGAGGTGCACGCGAAATGCTAGCAATTGTTTTAGCCAGTCATGGTAGTTTTGCGGACGGCATCAAGCAATCGGCCACGATGATCTTCGGCGATCAGCAGAAAGTGGCTACCGTGACGTTCATGCCAGATGAAGGTCCAGATGACTTGAAAAAGAAGTTTGACCAAACACTGGCAAGTTTTGACGAAGATGATCAGGTGTTGTTCCTCGTTGATTTGTGGGGAGGGTCACCGTTCAACGTTGCTAGTCGTATCGTTGCCGAGCACACGGACCGGATGGGTCTAATCACTGGTTTGAATCTGGCAATGCTGATTGAGGCGTATACCGTTCGCAACCAAACATTGGATCAGGTGGTCCCGCACTTAGAGGAAATCGCTAAGGCGGGCGTTAAACATTTGGATTTAACGACACCTGACGAGGAGGTCAACTAATGAGCATGGACATTCGGTTGGTAAGAATTGATTCACGATTATTGCATGGTCAGGTGGCTACGGTTTGGACAAAGGCAATCTCTCCAGATCGCATCCTGGTTGTGTCAGATGGCGTTGCTAAGGATAACTTGAGGAAAACGTTGATCACGCAGGCTGCACCAGCTGGTGTAGAGGTCAATGTGATTCCGGTTGATAAATTGATTTCAGTTTATCAAGATCCACGGTTTGACCAAGTCAAGGCGTTCTTGTTGTTCGAAACTCCGCGCGATGTGCTACGCGTTGTTAAAAGCGGCGTTGAGATTAAATCCGTTAACATCGGTAGCCTGAGCTTTACGGATGGCAAAAAGATGGTTACGGATGCCGTTGCAATTGGTGGAGATGATGCACAAACTTTCCGCGAATTGCATAATGCGGGCGTCGAATTGGAAGTACGAAAGGTGCCAACGGATAAAAAACGTGATTTAATGGCGTTGTTGGCGCAGGAAGGCATCTGATTTGATTTCCAGTAGCCTTTAGTTAAAACTAAATGTTGCGAATGATTAATGGCTTCACATTTTATTAATTTAGGAGGGACACACATGGTAGGGATTATCTTAGCCAGTCATGGCGGCTTTGCTGAAGGTATTTACCAATCAGGTGAAATGATCTTCGGCAAACAGGAGAACGTGCAAACGGTCACCTTGCTGCCAAGTGAAGGCCCAGATGATGTCCACGCCAAGTTCGAAAAAGCAGTATCAACGTTTGATGATCAAGATCAAGTGTTGATTCTGATCGACCTTTGGGGTGGAACACCATTTAATCAGGCAAACAGCCTGTTTGAAGAACACAAGGATAAGTGGGCTATTGTGACCGGCATGAACTTGCCAATGGTCATTGAAGCTTACGGTTCCCGGATGACAATGGATAACGCACATGAAATTGCTGCGCATATCCTACAAACGGCAAAAGATGGTGTACGCATCAAGCCAGAGTCGTTACAGCCAAAGGAAGAAGCATCCAAGGCTGACACTGGCAGTAACCAGCCAAAAGCCGCAATTGCGCCAGGAACAGTCTTAGGCGATGGGCACATTAAGTTTGGATTGGTACGTGTCGACTCACGTCTACTTCACGGGCAAGTTGCCACTGCATGGACCCGTTCTGTTAATCCAGACCGCATTATCGTTGTTTCAGATAATGTTGCCAAGGATAAGCTACGTAAGAACATGATCGTTGAGGCAACACCACCGGGTGTTAAAGCCAACGTTATCCCAGTCGACAAGATGATTGAGGTTGCCAAGGATCCTCGTTTTGGTGCCACAAAGGCGTTGGTTTTGTTTGAAACACCAGAAGACGCATTACGTGCCATTCAGGGTGGTGTGGATATCAAGACGTTGAATATCGGTTCAATGGCTCACTCAGCTGGCAAAGTTGCTGTCAGCAAGGTTCTGTCACTTGGTAAAGAAGACGTTGAGACCTTCGATAAACTTAAGCAAGCGGGCATTAAGTTCGACGTTCGGAAAGTGCCGGATGATTCATCAGCCAACATGGACGACATCGTTGAAAAGGCTCGTAAAGAACTACAAAATTCATAATTTTTACCACATAGATAGGAGGATTTTCAAATGTCTGCTATATCAATGATTCTTGTTGTAATCGTTGCATTCTTTGCCGGCATGGAAGGAATCTTGGATGAATTTGAATTTCATCAACCCTTAATCGCTTGTACGTTAATTGGCTTAGTTACAGGTCAATTGACAGCCGGACTTATTTTGGGTGGTTCCCTTCAAATGATTGCCTTAGGTTGGGCAAACATTGGTGCCGCTGTTGCACCCGATGCCGCATTGGCATCAGTCGCATCTGCTATTATTTTGGTTCAAGGTGGTCAAGGAACTAAGGGTATTGGTTCAGCTATCGCGATTGCGATTCCACTGGCCGTTGCCGGTTTGTTCTTAACCATGATTGTTCGTACCATCACGGTTGCTATCATCCACATTATGGATGCAGCGGCTGAAAAAGGTAACTACCGCACGATTGATATGTGGCAAGTAATTTGTATTTGTTTACAAGGTTTGCGGATTGCGATTCCAGCAGCGTTACTGCTGATTATCCCAGCTTCACAAGTTCGGGCAATGCTTGAAGCAATGCCTGCATGGTTATCAGATGGGATGGCCATTGGTGGTGGCATGGTTGTTGCCGTTGGGTACGCCATGGTTATCAACATGATGGCTTCTTCCGAAGTTTGGCCTTTCTTCGCAATTGGTTTTGCACTTGCTGCATTGACTGACCTGACTCTAATTGCTATTGGTACTATCGGCCTTTCCATGGCTCTGATGTACTTGAAGCTCGATGAACATGGTTCAAATGGCGGTAACGGAGGCGGTGGCAACAATAACACCGGTGATCCGTTAGGCGACATTTTGGACGACTATTAAAATTAGGGGAGGGAAACGAAAATGGCTGATAATAAAACTGATACTAAAAAGATTAGTTTAACAAGAAACGACCGTTTAAAGGTTGCTTGGCGGTCAACGTTCATTCAAGGTTCTTGGAACTATGAACGTATGCAAAACGGTGGTTGGCTATATTCACTCATGCCTGCCCTGAACAAGTTATATACAAAAAAAGAAGACCGAATTGCCGCTTACAAACGTCATTTGGAATTCTTCAATACTCACCCATACTTAGCTTCACCAATTATTGGTGTTACGCTAGCCTTAGAAGAAGATCGTGCCAATGGTGCGCCCGTTGACGATGTTGCCATTCAAGGGGTTAAAGTTGGGATGATGGGTCCGTTAGCCGGTGTTGGTGACCCAGTCTTCTGGTACACCGTTCGTCCTATTGTTGGTGCCTTAGGTGCATCATTGGCGATTGCCGGTAACATTGTCGGACCAATTCTGTTCTTCGTTCTTTGGAACTTGATCCGTTGGGCATTTATGTGGTACACCCAAGAATTTGGTTACCGTGCCGGTTCACGGATTACCGATGACTTATCTGGTGGTTTATTACAGAAAGTTACTCGTGGCGCTTCCATGATGGGGATGTTTGTAATTGGAGCCCTGATTCAGCGTTGGGTTAAGATTGACTTTAAGCCTGTTGTTTCACGGATCACCCAACAAAAAGGTGCCTTCATTGACTGGAACCATCTCCCAAGTGGGGCTGCCGGTATCCACAAGGCCTTGACTGAGTATAACTTAGGTAAGGGTTTGTCATTAGACAAAGTTAAAGTGACGACATTGCAAGATAACTTGGATCAATTAATTCCTGGTTTAGCTGCTCTGTTACTGACCTTCTTATGTATGTGGTTATTAAAGAAGAAAGTTTCACCAATCATCATCATTCTTGGTATTTTCATCTTTGGTATTTTACTTCACGTGGTTGGTTGGCTTTAACCAAAAGTTACGGTTTGTTAGGGGCACTCATTTTCGGACAACCGAAAGTAAGTGCCCTTGGCATTATAAATAAGTTATTGTTGCTGCGTTTGAAAATCGTGATTAACGTAGTATGATGCGGATAGGCGTTTGAATACAGGTTAGGAGAGAAGAACATGGTTGAATCACTGAATACAAAGGTTGAAATGGTTATCGATGGTACTTCCTATATGGGGCTGGGCGACTACGGCAAGATTATGGTCGGTGATAAGGCCTTTGAGTTTTACAACGATCGTGACAGCAATAAGTTTATCCAGATTCCATGGGAGGATGTCGATTTAGTGATCGCCTCTGTGATGTTCAAGGGTAAAGTGATTCCTCGTTATGCGCTTCAAACAACTCGGAACGGAACTTATAAGTTTTCCTCACGACATCCTAAAGCTGTGCTTCGTGCCATTCGTAATCACGTTGATGCGGATCATATTGTTCGTTCGTTGACGTTCTTTCAGGTTATGCGCCGTAATCTAAAGGCACTGTTCACCCGGCGCCCACGATCAAGGAAACAAAAGCAACAGTAATTAACCGTCAAAATTGTAAACGCCACGTACTGTCACTTGCTGGCAGTATGTGGTGTTTTTGCTTTTTAATCACGTTAAAAGGGAGTGCTATACTAGAAATCATTAACTAAAATATTAACTAATAGAAAGAATGACTGTAAATTCATGGGAATCTTTTTTGAAAGTGCACAGGGTGTTTTAATTATTATTCTGATGGTGGCTGTGGGATATGTCCTCGCAGGCAAAGGGTGGTTCAATGAGAACTCAACGAGATTGTTGGCTAAGTTGGTCACCCAGATAGCTTTGCCCCCATACATGATTATTTCTATTACACGGGATTTTTCCAAACGCGAATTGTATGCCTTATTGCCCGATTTACGTTTCCCTGTCATTTCAATGATGCTGCTGATGATTCTTGCGTGGGGACTGGTGTACGTGTTGCGAATCGATCCCAGCCGCAGGGGGCTTTTTACCTCCATGTTTTTTAATTCCAACACGGTGTTTGTCGGGCTACCAATTAACATGGCCATCTTTGGCACTAAGAGCTTGCCATACGTTTTGGTATATTACATGGCCAATACGACGATCTTTTGGACGATCGGCGTTTACTTTATTCAACGTGATGGCTCAGTGGGAGAGCATCTTACGTTTGGCATGATTTTGCGTAAAATTTTCTCTGCGCCACTGATTGGGTTCATGATTGGGGTTGTTCTTGTCTTGATCAATGTGCATTTGCCAAAGTTCTTGAACCAAACGTTCACGTATCTGGGTGGTTTGACGATACCGTTATCCATGCTCTTCATAGGTGTTTCCGTGTACAATGCAGGCCTTAAGAATATGCGGTTGAATCGAAGCAGCTTGGGTGTCTTGTCTGGGCGGTTCATCTTTGCGCCGGTTTTGATGATATTACTTGTTATGCATGCAGACATGCCGACACTGATGAAGCAAGTTTTCATTCTGCAGTCCTGTATGCCGGTAATGACAAACGCACCTGTGGTTGCTAAGTTGTATCATGCAGACGCTGATTTTGCATCAATTATGGTTACAGAAACGACACTAATGTCACTTATCGTGGTCCCAATCATGATGGTTTTAATTCAAAAAGTGGTTTGATCCTTAGGAAATTCGTAATAACTTCACTTTTTCTTAATTTTTTTGTGCCCGCATGTTTGACAATAAGTTGCGTTAAACCGCGTTTTCAAGAACTTTTCATGGCACAATGTAACACTGCTGTAACATTCGTAACAAAGTGTTATATGGCTGGTATGGACCTGTTACACGCGAAGACTAGTATTAATCACAGTAATTGCTACATAGAGTCGTTCAAACGGGATGAATTGTTTAGGAGTGAATAACGTGAAAAAGTCTATTAAAAATGTATTATTAACAACTGCTGGTGCTGCCAGCGTCTTGGCTGGTGTTCAATTATCAGCTAATGCTTCAACTGTAAAATCAATTAAAGGTGACACTGTGTGGGCCTTCGCACAAAAAAACCACACCACTGTTGATGCCATTGTGCAGGCGAACCATTTGACTGATGCCAACTTAATCTATGTTGACCAGGACTTGATTATTCCTGATGATAATGACAGCAAGACGTCATCATCACAAGCTAGTCAAGCTGCGCCAACTGCTAGTCAGGCCACAAGTCAAGCTGCAACATCAGCTACCAGTGCTGATGCTAACGGAGACTATACAGTTGTTGCTGGTGACACGTTAAACGCCATCGCTTCTAAAACAGGTAAGTCAGTTTCTGACTTAGCTTCATTGAACGGTATCTCAAACGTTAACGTTTTGATGGTTGGTCAAGTACTGCACACAACTGGTACTGCTTCACAAGCTGCTAGCCAAGCTCCTGCTTCACAAGCTAGTCAAGCATCGCAAGCTAGCCAAGCACCTGCTTCACAGGCAAGCCAAGCATCACAAGCTAGCCAAGCACCTGCATATCAGGCTTCACAGGCAACTAGTGTTGCTAGTCAGGCTGCTTCCCAAGCACCAGCTTCCCAAGCCTCACAAGCTCAGACTTCACAAGCCGCACCTGCTACAAACAATGACACTACAGCGACTAATGTCAACACGCCAGCACCTGCTGCAGCCTCAACTGCCTTTGGTGGTGCTCAGGCAGCCGGTACTGCCGGCTTCTACAGCGGTGTTCAAGGTTACCCAGCTGGCCAATGTACTGCCTTTGTAGCTGGTATCTTACAGGCTGAAGGTATTTCTAGTTCTAAGTGGGCTTACCTTGGTAATGGTAATGCTTGGGGTGCTAACGCTGCTGCTCGTGGCGTTGCAGTTAACCAAACACCGACTGCCGGTTCAGTTGCATTCTTTGGCTACATGCACGTTGCTTATGTTACTGGCGTTAACGGTAACGGTACGGTTAACATCATCGAAGGTAACTTCAATGGTCAAGCCTACAACGCACGGACTATCTCTGCTAGCGAAGCTGCTGGATACATCCACTTCTAAATTGAATTTTATTACGAGAATCGTCCTTGTGGCGATTCTTTTTTGTTTGAACTAGTTTCACTTCACCTTACTGGCATGGTACGATAATTAGTGTGAACTAATAACACGTCAGGCTAAGTAGAAGGATTAAGACGAGTTGGGATGAGAGAAATGGTAGAGTTGGTTATTATTCGTCATGGTGAGAGTACGGCAAATCGTGACAATATTTATACAGGGTGGACCGACGTTCCGTTGACACCTAAGGGAATCGAGCAGGCACAGCAGGCTGGCAAAGTTCTGGCATCAACTGGGTTACAATTTACAGATGTGCATACTTCTTTGCTACAACGTGCAATACAAACAACCCACCTAGTACTGGACGAAATTCATCAACTTTGGATTCCTGAACACAAAAGTTGGCGTTTAAACGAGCGTCATTATGGCGCCTTACGTGGACTTAATAAAGATCAAACACGAATTCAGTTCGGTGCAGACCAGGTGGCCAAGTGGCGCAGAAGTTTCAACGTTGTGCCGCCGCTTTTGGACCAGCCAGATCATTTGGACGACAGGCGATACGCTAGTTTTCCAAAGACGATTTTGACGCGTGGTGAAAGTTTAGCCATGGCCTATGACCGTTTGATACCATATTGGGTGGACGAAATCGCACCACGTCTCCTTGATGGTCACAATCAACTGGTTGTGGCTCATGGCAGCACCCTGAGAGCGTTAATCAAGTATTTGGACCATGTTAGCGACGCAGACATTAGTAAGGTCGAGGTACCCAATGCAGAGCCAATCCACTATACGTTTGATGAACATTTAAATGTAATTAATAAACAGATTTTGTGATTTTTAACTATAACAAAAGGGATTGCCAACATTTGCGTGAGCACATGTCGGAAACCCCTTATTTTTTTGGCTTTGTTAGTGGGAAGCTAATGGTAAAAATGGTTCCTTGTGGATGATTATCATTGACAGTGACTTTACCACGGTGACTGTCAATGATCCACTTAGCAATAGAGAGACCGAGACCGTTGCCGCCGGTGGCGCGACTTCTTGATTTATCAACACGATAGAAGCGGTCAAAAACGTGCGCTTTATCTTGGTCTTTGATGCCTATACCCGTGTCTTTTACTTGAAGTTCCCAACGATTGTTAACGACTCGAGCCGAGAAACTGATTGTTGCACCTGCCTCGGTGTATTTCAGCGCGTTATCCAAGAAAATGACAATCAATTGATGGATTCGTTGCTTGTCAATCACTAAATCGCGGTCAAGCTGAATGTTCTCCTCAAAGTGTTTATCCTGGCTGTCCGCAATTTCTGAGTACGGTTGAATGACCGTTTCCAAAAATGGCGCCATCGCGACAGACTCGGTTCGAATCTGTGTCATATCCGAATCTGAACGCGCTAGTAACAGTAAGTCACTGGTTAGCGAATTCAAACGTCTTACTTCAGACAGGGACATGGTGATTTGTTCGGTTTGATCCATGACCTTATCATTTGGGCGGGTTAACATCATTTCGAGTTTATTTTGGATGACAGTCAGTGGTGTCCGTAATTCATGGGCAGCATTGGCTACGAATTCGCGCTGTCGTTGCCAAGATCGGAGAATTGGCCGCATATTGAGACGCGCCAGCACATAACTCAGTAAGATTGAAATTAACCAGAAGGTCACCATCGTCCACAATAGCGTGCGTTTGAATACATCGACAGAAACGTGTTCAGAATCGGTGTTAGTCACAATCATCACGTAGTAGCCGCCATAACCCAACGCATTGTTAGCAGCCGGAACTTTGATTGTCATCGTGCGAAAGTTGTTTTGGCCGTTCACGCGGATGTCGCGCAGTTCATTCAAATGATGTGGATTGAGTTTGATTTGCTGAAGCACATTAACATAATCGTTTTGAGAACCCGTCTTTTTCTTCTTTTTCGGCTGGTTAGCTGAGTTATTTGCGTTTGGTGTGCCAGCCATCGGATTGCCATTGATGAGTGTACCGTCTGAGTCAAACACCAGCAGTGACGTTCGAAAAGCAATGGCCCGGTATGCGTCCTGGCTAGCCGGACCGCCAGTGACACGTTGGCCAAGCAATATTTGCCGTTGCACTTTAATTCCACGAGTAACACTTTGATAAATAGACGGCTGAAAAACCTGCCACAAGATAGTGCCTAATGTAAGAAAGATGACGGCGAAACTGATGAGTTCACTGACGAATAGCCACCATTGTTGTTTGCCGAAGGCGTGTTGTGCTTGTTTCGTTTTCACTGCTCTGCTCCCACAAGGTAACCAGCGTTACGCAATGTTTTGATGTATGCGTCCGCACCGGTTGGCTTGAGTTTCTTTCTGAGGTTTGAAACGTAAACTTCGACTACTGTAATGGATGTTTCAGAATCAAATCCCCAGAGGCGATCAAAGATTTGATCTTTGGTCACAATCGTTCCCTGATTCTGAATAAAGTACACCAGTAAATCGAATTCTTTGCCGTTCAATTGCACAGGGTTGTCATTAACAGTAACGGCATGGTTTTGTAAATTGATACTGATGCTACCCATAGTTAGAATATTTTCGTTTAGAAAGCTACCACTACGTTTTAGCAGTGCTCGCACCCTTAACAGAAGTTCTTCACGATGGAAAGGCTTAGTGAGATAGTCATCTGCACCTAAGTTAAAGCCACGAATTTTGTCATCCAAACCGTCCTTAGCGGTTAAAAATAAAACAGGTACATCTAAGTGTTGTTCGCGAATGGCCTTGAGTACATCCAGACCACTTTCCAGTGGCAACATCCAATCGAGAATGATGAGATCGTAAATTCCCTGAGTGGCCATGAATTCACCGTCTTCACCGTCAAATGCCTGGTCACAAGCAATCACGTCGGTAAGCAGTTCCTTGATGCTGTCTGACACAGTGTGGTCATCTTCAACAATTAAGCCTCGTGCAAGTTGTTGCATAATTTGTCTCCCCCTCGAAGATAAGAATTCCCTAGTTGTTAAACTTGTTTTATCAAAATGTAAATTTAGTTTGGCATTGGTTTACTTTTGATTATTGTAGTCGAAAATGCCTTCCGATGCGACTGCTGGAACTAAACGATTGGATGGATTAACTAGCCAACCGTTGTCACAGAGTTGGTGATAAGTCTTGGTAACAGGTACCCAGATTCCTTCACGTAAAATGTCAGCGATGGTGGTCCAAAATAATGGATCACGCTTTTGTTGGCGTGTGACGTTCACTTCAAACTTTTGACCAGTTTCTGTTTCGGCCACAAGGGTAGGGCATTGTGCCACAATAACTTTTGCTGAAATTAAATCACGAGAATCTTTTAACATATCGATCACTCCATTCGAACACAAGATGTTTAGTTCGTTCCGATTACTTTGGAACATGATTAATCATATTGAATGCAACATAAAGGGAGCTTAAAAGCTAGAAAAGAAAAAGTAAAGGGCCGTGGAAAATGGCAAATAAAAAAACTGTGAGCGTTAACTCACAGTTTTTATCATGCACTAAATGTGCACTTATTAAGCTAAGGCACCCATTGGATCCCAAGGCTGTAACATTTTAGGTTCTTGTTCCTGAGCCTTTTGCAGGTTTTCAGGCATGAAGTTCTTGTTAACAACAACTTGGTAACAATATTCATCCATCCAAGCATCACTCATGACAAAGTAACCTTTGTCACCAACTTTATCGCCCCAAGAGTTTTCAACCTTCCACTTAGTTGGCTTGCCATCGACAAGATCAACACCAGTCAATACCATGGCGTGAGTCATCAGACTTTCGCCGTAGTCCAATCGTTCAGCTTTGCTCATGGAGAAGTCAACGTCGAATAATTCATCCTTAGCGTAAACCTTAGTATCCATGATGCCGTTCTTACGGTCAGAACTTTGACCAACATCACAACCGAACCAAACACTTTGGCCGGCTTGTAATTGTGCAATGGCCATTTGTTTGAAGTCTTCCATTGAAACGTTCAAATGTTTAACTTCACGGCCACCGACCACGTTACCTAACATTTCAACGGTGTAGGTCTTGTTATATTCCTTGTCATCAGTTGGCGCATTGATGATAGAAACGTATTGAGACAGATCCCACTTAACATACTTGTCGTAGAATGTTTTAGGCGTTAAACCGCGATCAATATGGTATTCCTTGTTACTGTCACGGTATTCGAAATCAAACTTAGTGACAGGTTCACCGAAACTGTAAGACAGGATGCGATAGACTTCTTGTAACTTACGGTCTTTCATTTCGTCAATTTCTGCGCGGCTGGCCTTGTTAGCGACTAGTTCACGGAATTCAACGGCATCTTTACGTAACTTCAGGTTTAACAAACTATTGATCTGACCAGAAGCAGATGAGTTAAAGGTTTCTGGCATTGCAGATTGTGGCACGACTCCATATTTTTCAATGATGGCGCAAATCATGTCCCATTGGCCGCCGTCTTGTTGAGGTGTTTCCATCAAAAAGGCGACTTTACGGTCATCTAATGGTTTGTCAGCTGTATTGATGACGTTTTCGTAAAAGTAGTTAGCCTTTTCGAACTTGTCCCAGAAGTAGGTGTAGTTTTGGGATAATTCAAAGTCACCAGGCAGGTTGAAGGTATCCTTCATAGCGTGGCGCATAGTGTTTAGTGCGGCAAACATCCAACAACGACCACTTTGCTTCTGGTTGGCAACATGACCAGTATCCAAGTCAATGGAGAAAATTGGTGTCATGTTGACGTTAGCAATGTCGTCTTGGGCAGTTGCCAGGATACCGTTCTTCTTAACGGCTCGTTCCAAAACAGAGGCGTCCTTGCGTTCTGATAATTCGTTTTCGTAACGGCGAATTTGATCAGGTGTAATTTCAGTACTCAAATGGATCACTCCTTTTTATATGCATGAAAACAGTATACTGCATTAGAAGAACATTAAAAAGAGGTGAGTAGGGGCAAACTAGATTTGTGCTTCCACAATGTGTGAAGTTACTAAACGAGAGGGGTTCATGAGGTTTCACGTTGTTGGCGCCGCATAGGTAATAATGAAAAAAGACAATCAGCAATTTTGCTGATTGTCTTTTTTCATGAATATTCAATTAACGGTCCAAGACCATGTCATAAGCGACATTCCGTTCGTCTGGTTGGCCGCCCGTGACGGGCACCAAACCGATGTATGAAAAACCATTCGTTTCGATCACATGTTGCATGCCGAAGTTTTGCGGATGAGTGTCAATCCGTACACTCTCAACTTCTGGGTCAAGACGGATCTGTTCCAACATGAGATCAAAGAAATCATGTGTTAAGTGATGACCACGAGATGCTTTTGCCATGGCAACCCGGTGGATAGACACGTAATTTGTTTCTGTGCCAGTTACACGCCATGTGCCATCCGTGATTGCTTCGTATGGGTGATCGATACCCTTCACGAGAGAAGCAATTGCTAGAATTGTGCCTTCGTCGTCTTTTAAAGCAACGGTTTCGCCGCGATCAATATCGCCAGCGATGACGCTGTCTTCTGGATAACCATCTTGCCACTGGTTGATTCCTTGTTCTGCCAAGAAGTCACGGGCATCAGTAATGATGTCTTTAATTGCTGGTAGGTCGTTCATTTCTGCGAAGTGTAGAGTTACGTTAAGCGTTGATGTTGTCATGAGACTCGCTCCTTTTTATTGGTGACATAACAGAGACTATTCAGTAAACGTTACGTTCAGTGACTTATCAGTGTTATGGCACGCGCAATGTGCTGTTTAGAAACAGCCAGGTTGATTCACGAGGAATCATGACAGTGACCATATTATGGGTGGGTAACTCCTCATCAGTTACACTTTTCATTGGCTGGTCACTGCCTGATGAAAAGGTCATTTTGTCGACCACGAAAAAGCATTTTACACGGTTTACTTACAAAAGGCTAGTGTTTTGAACATTAATTTTTAACTCATAATTTCAATTATAAAAAGAGCTCCAAAAACCTGTTAAATCAGCATATGTGAAACTTTCACAATAGTGCACATAAAAATTTAATCAGACGCTACTGCAAAGTTTGCAAATGAATTGGCTAGTCGAAATATGGAACTGTTAAAAAGGGTGCAATCTGCTAAGACGTTGTCAACAATCTTGTTGGGATTGAAATATTTGATAAAAATAACCGCACAGGAGAAGTAATATTTTAGGTACTGAAACAAACAGTACAATAACTCATTATTGCTTAATACATCGTAAATGATTGGCTCATACATGTTTGCTGCCCACTTAAAGCAGAGAACGCTTTATATTGCGTAACTCTTTAGCCTCGTTTCTCAAAAGAAGAGGTTTATGCGGGGTTGATGACATTGATTTAGGGATGAGTGAATTGAGCAAAAATAATGAGCTGAGGTAATGTTTGAATCGCATGAATTTTTAGGCACTAGCTTACAGACGCAAACCACTCTAGACACATTATTAGGAAGTTTAAATATGGCAAAACAGCAGACGGCTACACAAATTGTAATTGAAATGATGGATGAAAGTTATCTACGTGATTTTCTCAAAGTTGAGCAACATTTAAAATGCATTGGAAAAAATCTTGGTGTTGGCTGGCGTGGATTATCCTTGCTTAATCAGATTGCAAAAAATGATCGAATTACTTTAGACGTGTTGGCAAAACAAAATCATATTACCAAGGGTGCTATTTCTACACAAATAAAGACGTTGTTGCAATTTGGTCTAATTGAAGTTGAGGTTAGTCCGGGTGATCGGCGTCAGCATTTTATTCACCTTACACTCAAGGGAAAACGGGTGATCAAAGAATTAGATGTTCACGAAAAGAAAACAGTCGCGGCAATCCTTGAAGAAATGAGTCTCACAGAAATCACACAGTTGAGTCAATACTTTGAACACTTTGTAGCTGTGTTAGATCAAAATGTAGAAGACTAAAAATATTGTGTGACCGATTACGATTTCATTTCAGTTGATCATTTCGTATTGTGTCATGTCATCTTTATTAGGGACAAAAGTAGTACTTATTTATTGATTCACCGATTTAACATTAAGCAAAATCGGTTTCAGACAGTAAAACGGACATTCAAGGGGAAATCTGAATGTCCGTTTTACTGTTTATTTGCGGTGCAAATTGTATTTACTGTTTGTAAATAACTTGTCAAAAATAAGCTATTAACTTAATGTGAAGACAACTTATTTGCTGAGTAAATCGTTTACCCATTCGATGGCCAAAGTTAACCAGTGGGCCACGTGTGGTAAATCTGTCCCGGGTTTCCACGCCGTAACGTTGTTGGCAAGTGCCAAACCGTGTGGTCCGTGGTTAAAGACATGGAGTTCAAGTGGTAAATTGTGATTATAACTTTCCTGAACGTACGATAGTGTGTTTGTTACAGGAACTGCTTGATCTTCATTGGTAACCCAAACGAAAACGGGCTTGTTTTTCACGGTGACGTGTTGTTCAGCGGCATATTTAGTTGGATCGTCAGTCCATTGGGCAATGGTTTTTTCATCCTTGGGGAAGCCTAATACTGGGCTGATGACGGGATAACCAAGGATGGCGCCGGCTGGTTCCAACACACTGGCGGTAGCGCCGGTGGCCTCACTTAACCAGGATGAGGACCAGTAATCATTGTAGAGTGCCACAATGTGACCACCCACCGACATCCCAAATGGAATAACAGCGTTATTGTCGATTGGCAAATCAGGATTTTGCTTGAGTTGACTAATTGTTTGACCGAGTTCAACTATCGGTGCTGGTAGTAGGGGTGTGACTTCGCCGACGAAGGAGTACCGTAAGTAGACGGCATTGAACCCCTTGGCAAAGAAGGCTAAGGCGACACTTTCGGCTTGTGCTTCAGGAATATGAGTGTACGAACCACCAGGAACAACTACAATAGTTGGAAAAGTGGTTTGACCTTGTTGACCGGGTCGATCTTGCATAAAACCTTTATAATAACTGTGCTGGTTTAACATTTTTTTGACAATTTGCATGACTTTCACCTCGTGTTTATGATAGAGCCCAAGGGTGACGGAGTGCAACTAATTCGTGATGTAACGGTAAAATTGATTTGGAAGGTAATGAGGATGGCAATAGCATTAAAAACGGCACGTTTAGAGCTACGAAGTATTCGAGAATCTGATTTATCGGCTTTCACTCAAATTGTCGGTAATCCACGTGTTGCGATGCCGGCGGGTTTCCAACCAGTTCATAACGAATTTGAAGCGCGTTTTTTAATGCGCCAAACATTAGGGCAACGCTGGATTTGGGGTGTTGCCCGTCAGACAGAGGACCAAATTATTGGTACTGTTGGGCTATACGGTAGAACAGGACATGATGGCGCATTGGTGCACGGTGAAAGAGATATTGGCTACATGCTTAACGAACATTTTTGGGGTCACGGATATATGCCTGAGGCGGTGATGGCGGTCTTAACATATGGCTTTGATCAAGGGTTGCAAGCGGTGTGGGGATCTTACTTTTCAGATAATGAACGCTCGGCGCGTATTTTTGAGCGATTTGGGTTTCAATTTGATCATGAGATTCAGCATTCTGCAACTGATTTTTTTGCGCCAGGAAAAACAGAGCGCTTTTTTCGGTTAACACCAAATGATTTTGCATTGCATCAGTGAAATGTGATCGAGGTTAATGGTTGAGCTACGTTTATCATTACTGTTTGGTATGCTATGATGGCAATGGTAAGTTATCTCTATCGTGATAATTAGGTTAGGAAGAAATTATGCAATTAACGAGGGGCTTTGAGCAGGCCGCATGTATTTTAGCGTTACTCGCAACCCAAGATACGAATGTACCCATCACATCTGAAGTCATTCACACTAGATTGGGTGGTTCACAAACATATATGCGAAAAATCATTCGCAAATTGGTCGTTGCTGGTCTAGTTAGATCCGTGTCTGGTAATCAAGGTGGATTTACGTTGGGGCGTAATTCACGTCAAATTACTGTTTGGGATGCGGTGGTGGCGACAGAGGGCGATATTCAAACATATCCCAACAATGGCTTGATTGATCGGGTATTCGATGATGTTGAACCACTGGCTAACCGTGGCACGCAGGTGTTGACAGACATTTTTGTTGCTGCAGATCAACAGTATAAACATGTATTACAAGAAACATCGGTTCATCGGATTTTAGTCCATATTTTTCAGTCACAAATTATCCCGACTGTTGATTGGAATGAAAGTACGGTTAACTATCCGAATTTTACTGCCAAACTAAAGGCACTTCTCCATGGAGAAAATTAGCGTTTTCTCGGGTAAATGGGTGATTGATTTGATGAATACGTTTTCATTTTCGCTGAAAGCCTTGCAATTTGTGGGGCTTCTTTTTATACTCTGTTTATATCGAATGAAGAGGTTGCGACAATCATGAGTCGCCAGGTCGAGAACGTACAGGTTCTGTAACGCTTGGTTAAAGGGTGCGTCGCCGAAATGAGTTACTGCTGTATCAGTATCTTGTTGGGACGTTGATGAATAATCAACGAACTGTCGTGGTAAATAAAAACGCCACGGAGCGCTATCTAACGATTGACCAGGATGAATTTGACGGTCGGTTTGTTTAGCGTGTCTTTGTGCATGATAAACAGACCGGCCTTTTATTTATTCAGATTACATCAAGTGCTTCTCTTTAGAAAATGGGAGGAACTCGATATGGCAGAAAATGAGAATCGCGCGGTTCGCCGCGAATTGAAGACGCGACATTTATCAATGATTGCGTTAGGTGGCAGTATTGGAACAGGGTTGTTCGTTGCATCCGGTTCCGCAATTTCTGCAGCTGGCCCTGGTGGTGCTTTGGTTGCTTATGTGGCAATTGGGATCATGGTCTACTTCTTAATGACCAGTTTGGGTGAGATGGCAACTTACATGCCGCTGACTGGTTCGTTTGCCGCATATTCAACCAAGTTTGTGGATCCCGCTTTGGGATTCGCGATGGGGTGGAATTACTGGTTTAACTGGGCGATTACGTTAGCCGTGGATGTTTCGACGGCGGCCTTAGTTATGCAATTTTGGTTACCAAACGTACCGGCATGGATCTTTAGCATGATCGCATTAGCAATTATTTTCACTATCAACGCATTATCGGTTCGTTCGTTTGGTGAAACAGAGTACTGGATGTCCATTATCAAAGTGGTCACGGTCCTGATTTTCTTAGTTATTGGGACCTTAACGATTTTTGGTATCATGGGCGGTCACGCAACTGGTTTTTCAAACTTAACTTATAAAAAGGCCCCATTTGTTGGCGGTGTGCCGGCATTGCTCTCCGTGTTCGTCGTAGCTGGCTTCTCATTCCAAGGGACTGAATTAATTGGGATTGAAGCAGGTGAAAGTGAAACACCTGAAAAGAGTATTCCCAAGGCGATTCGCCAAGTGTTCTGGCGGATTCTGTTATTCTACATTTTGGCAATCTTTGTTATTGCCTGCATCATTCCTTATACAAGTAAGGATCTGTTGGGCTCAAGTGCCACAGACATTGCCATTAGTCCATTTACGCTGGTCTTTCGTCGGGCAGGATTAGCTGCGGCCGCTAGTGTGATGAATGCGGTTATCCTAACGTCTGTTATTTCATCAGCTAACTCAGGGATGTACGCTTCCACGCGGATGTTGTACTCCTTAGCGAACGAAGGCTATGCACCAAGCTTCTTTGGTAAAACGAACAAGCGCGGTATTCCTATGGCTTCGTTGGTTGGAACTACAGTTATCGGATTATTAACTTTCTTGACCAGTATCTTTGGACCTAAGTTGTATATGTACCTGGTTGCTGCTTCTGGCCTGACCGGGTTCATTGCTTGGTTGGGGATTGCGATTAGCCATTACCGCTTCCGCCGCGCCTTCATTAAGCAGGGACATCAGTTAAGCGAACTCCGTTACCATGCAAAGGGGTTCCCATTCGGCCCGATTTTGGCATTCGTGCTGGGCATCGTTGTTATTGTTGGTCAAAACTTGAAGTCGTTTGCACAACTCGATTTGCAAGCTATTCTGGTAACGTACATGAGTGTGCCATTGTTCTTGATCCTGTGGGGTTATTACAAGATTCGTCACCGCACTCATATCATTCCACTGGACAAGGTTGACTTGACGCCAAAAACAAATGGCGAAAGTTACACTGCTGCTGATGCTTCGGCTGCCTCAGGTGATATTGAAAGCAGTGCAACGGTTGAAACGGTTGCACAAACGGGCAAAAAGACCACAAGCGCAACTTCGGCGGTTCACGATTTGACGAATGACAAATCGATAGCCCCTAAAAATGATTCGAATAAATAGTTGAACAGTTTTATCTTGATTAACTATGAAACCAAATAGAACTCGCTTGGTACAAATACAAAAATTTGTACCAGCGAGTTTTTTATTATATTCAAAGCTAAATGTCATCAAATAAATATATTTAATTTTGGTCGGGCACAATATGAAAAGGCTATCTTTGTTAGTATGGCTCGTTTTGATAAAAAAAGAGGTCGTAAATTCAGTTATGACAGAAAGATTACGTTTTAATTTGTAAGCTACAATATATGGCGAGATTCTACGAGCGTGATACAATATGTAGGTAGTTAAAGGATAAACACGTTCTGTCACGGTTGACCACGCATTGTGGTGCGGTTGATAGAGATCAGGGGAGATAAAGACATGATTGTTTTAGCAGGAACGATTGGTGCAGGAAAAACGAGCTTAACTGATTTATTGGCAAGTCACTTACATACACAGGCCTTTTATGAATCAGTGGAAGATAATCCAATTCTGCCATTATTTTACAAGGACCCAAAAAAGTACGCATTTTTGCTTCAAATCTACTTCTTAAACAAGCGGATGGATTCTATCAAAGCTTCTTTTGCCGATGATGAAAGTGTTATGGATCGGTCAATTTATGAAGATTCATTGCTTTTTCATTTGAATGCTGACTTAGGTCGTTCAACGGAAACAGAAGTTGACATCTATGACTCTTTATTAGAGAACATGATGCAGGAATTGCCAGATGCACCACATGAAAAGAACCCTGATCTTTTGATCCACATCGACATTTCGTTTGACACCATGTTACAAAGAATTCAAAAACGTGGTCGTGAATACGAGCAAATTGATAACGATCCTTCATTGTATGAATACTACAAACAATTGAACGATCGTTATACGGCTTGGTATAACAATTATGATCATGGTCCTAAAATGCGGATCGATGGTGATAAGTATGACTTTGTTGAAGATCCAGATGCAGCAAATGCCGTTCTTGCACAAATTGATGCAAAATTGAGCACACTTCAATTGGCGACTGCTTAATTTGCATTAATGGGGTTGCACCAACGATTTAGTTGCTATAAGCTGTCAATAGACATAAACAGATATTAAACACAGTTGCATTTAGTATTGCGATTAAGAGAGCCGGTGGTTGATGAGAACCGGATCGCAATCAATTCCAGCAACGATTAAAGTGGGCGGTTAATCCCGCACGGCGAAAGTCGTTAGCATGTTCGAGAGCATCAGTAATGGTGAACTTGGGTGGTACCGCGAATTAACGTCATTCGTCCCAATTGTGATGGGATGAGTGGCGTTTTTTTGTGAAAAAATTGGAGGTAGTAAAATGTTAGACATTAAACGGATTCGTAATAATCCAGATGAAGCTAAGGAAAAGTTGGCAACGCGGGCAATTAAGCCTGAGCAAATTGACGACGTAATCGCGTTGGATGAACAACGCCGTGATTTACTCAAGCAGACGGAACAATTAAAGGCTAAACGGAACACGGTTTCGGATGCCATCAGTGTTGCCAAGCGAAATCATGAAGACGCCGATAAACAGATTGCTGAAATGCGTGAAGTCGGTGCTGATATTAAGGCATTAGACACCAAGTTGGCCGATGTATTGGACGAGTTCAACGATAAGATGGCACGCTTACCCAACTTCCCACATGATACGGACCCTATTGGCCCGGACGAAAATTATTCTCGTGAAGACCGTAAAGTGGGCGCTATTCCTCACTTTGATTTTGAACCGAAAGCACACTGGGATATTGGTGAAGACTTAGGTATCTTAGACTTCAAACGTGCAGCTAAGGTCTCTGGCGCTCGGTTTGTGTACTACATGGGGATGGGTGCCAAGCTTGAACGTGCCGTTTACAACTTCATGTTGGATCAACATGGAGAAGAGGGTTACGAAGAAGTTATTCCACCTTATATGGTCAACAGTGCTTCAATGTATGGTACTGGCCAATTTCCAAAGTTCAAAGAAGACGTTTTCCAAATTCAGGATCAAGATTTGACATTAATTCCTACTGCGGAAGTGCCATTGACAAACTACTACCGTGATGAAGTGCTGGATGAAGCACAATTACCAGTTTATGTGACTGCATTGTCACCAAGTTTCCGTTCTGAAGCAGGTTCCGCTGGTCGTGACACTCGTGGTTTAATTCGGATGCATCAATTCAACAAGGTTGAAATGGTTAAGTACGTTAAGCCAGAAGAATCATACAAAGAATTGGAAAAGATGACCGGTAATGCTGAAAATATTCTGCAAAAACTAGGCTTGCCATATCACGTCATTACTTTAGCAACAGGTGACATGAGCTTTACTGCAGCTGAAACGCATGACCTTG
Source organism: Furfurilactobacillus rossiae DSM 15814 (assembly GCF_000428925.1). GTDB lineage: Bacteria > Bacillota > Bacilli > Lactobacillales > Lactobacillaceae > Furfurilactobacillus > Furfurilactobacillus rossiae. The sequence continues at coordinate 48,486 of NZ_KE386820.1, forward strand.
AAGTTTGGATTCCACATCAAGAAACTTACCGTGAAATTTCCAGTTGTTCTAACTGTGAAGACTTCCAGGCGCGTCGAGCACAGATCCGTTACCGTGATGCAGATGGTAAAGTTCACTTGGTTCACACGTTGAACGGTTCCGGTTTAGCTGTTGGTCGGACGGTCGCAGCTATTTTGGAAAATTACCAAAATGAAGATGGCTCAGTTACCATTCCGGATGTGTTGGTTCCTTACATGCATGGTGTGACTAAGATTACTAAAGAGAACGCTCACGCAAAGCACGTTGAAGACTAATTGCTCGGCAATTTAAACAAACGAATCATGTGATGACTACCATTATGGTGGCTAGCATGGTTCGTTTTTTTATTAGTGTTGTTATTTCGTTGGTTGCACGGCTGTTAAAGTATGAGCGGAAGGGTTGAAATCTATAGTGAAGGCGTTGTTAATTCGGTGGAGTTGCCGTATTTACAACACGGACGAGCTTGAAGACTTGTTCTTTAAGGCTTCAAGTCGAAGTGAAAGACCGGTTTTGGGGCTTGAACTGGTCCTACAATGATTTCAACCATGACAACCGAACGCGGAAGTTTTTCTGTAAGCAGAATTTGAATAGTAAGAACTACAGTTAACCACGGTTAATGAAAAATAAATGGCAAAAATTGAAGAAAAATGCGGAACAGTGTTGACAGTTTTTGAGCGTAAATGATATTATCTAATAGTTGTCTGATGAGGGAACAGAATCAGATGCTGCGGATGTGGCGGAATTGGCAGACGCGCTAGATTTAGGTTCTAGTGTCTTTTGACATGGAGGTTCGAGTCCTCTCATCCGCATCATGTTGCCGACTTAGCTCAGTTGGTCAGAGCACCGCTCTAGTAAAGCGGGGGTCGGAGGTTCGAATCCTCTAGTCGGCATGGTTCCATTTGTTTTATAAGTTATGCGGAAGTAGTTCAGTGGTAGAACATCACCTTGCCATGGTGGGGGTCGCGGGTTCGAATCCCGTCTTCCGCTTTTCATAACGCTGTTATGAGAATGCACCCATAGCGCAACTGGATAGAGTGTCTGACTACGAATCAGAAGGTTGTAGGTTCGACTCCTACTGGGTGCATCACGATGACCGCTGCCAGGTGCTGGTGGCGGTCATTTTATTTATCGGGACATAGCTCAGCTTGGTAGAGCACTGCGTTCGGGACGCAGGGGTCGCAAGTTCAAATCTTGTTGTCCCGATCATTCTTTAAAACGAACAGTCGTTAGTCAATGTTGACTAGCGGCTGTTTTTTTTGACTGTTTTTGTTGTCCACAACACAAAACAAGCTATCGATTTAGTCGTCAAGTTGCGAAAAATATGGCATGATAAACTTATAGACAGATCGAACGTTTGAAGATCTATCATTCAACTGTGTTGGCAATTGCAATAATTATTGCAGGATATCGGTAATTAGAGGGAGTTCAGTTATTATGAGTGACACAACAGCAATTTTTAACGCCATTGAGCAGGCGCAGACAATTATTATTCACCGTCATCAACGACCTGATCCAGACGCATTAGGATCTCAGTTTGGCCTTAAGCTTACTTTACAGCATGCGTTTCCGGATAAGCGTATATTTGCGGTCGGGACAGTTCCAAATGATCTTGGCTGGTTAGGTCAGTCAGACACTGTTTCAGATGACCAGTACACAGACGCATTAGTAATAACGGTTGATACGGCTAACACGGAGCGCATTGACGATGACCGGTTCAATCAGGGCCGGCAACTCGTTAAAATTGACCACCATCCTAATGATGATAATTATGGTGACTTATCATGGGTGCTGCCGGACGCATCCAGTACTTCGGAGTTAATTGTTGATTTTATCGATGCACATCAAGATGCTCTGAGCTTGACACGTGATGCAGCCTTGCTGTTTTACGCGGGAATTGTTGGTGACACTGGTCGTTTCTTGTACCCGGCCACCAGTGCACACACATTCGCCGTTGCCAGTGAATTGTTGGCAACAGGAATTGACGCCGCTGAAGTGGGGCGCCATGAAAATGAGTTAAGCCGTGGCCTTGGCCGTTTGATGGGCGATGTTTTAGCTAACATTGAAATTGACAAATTTGGCGCCGCTCATTATGTGATATCACAAGCTCAGCTAGCCTCTCTGTCGTTAGCAACAAGTGAGGTTCAGCCGCTGGTATCGACGCCGGGCCGCTTGGCAGATGTTCGCGCTTGGTTATTATTTGTAGAAAATCCTGACGGTAGTTACCGGGTTCATTTACGTTCCAAAGGACCGGCGATAAACGAATTGGCAAAGGCCCACCATGGTGGTGGTCACGATTTAGCCAGTGGTGCCAATGCTGCAGATCAACAGGAAGTTGACGACATGATTGCGTCTTTGAGCAAGTTGATGCAGCAATGGCAACAGACGCACTAAACAGTTGCCTTGTTAAGCATCCTAATAATTTATAATTATCATTTTCTTGATGACCGTATATTTAGGAACTGATTAGTTGGTTGAAAATTGATGCCATGTTACTTTAGGGTTAAAGCATCCTAGGAAGTGATGGCTGTGGATATTAAACATGAACATGCGGTAACCGTTTTTGAGGAGTGGTTGATGATCAAACGAAAAGACCGTCGTCATTTTCGTTTGATTCGCCACTTAGCATACTTAGATTGGATAATGACAGGCGAAGGTGCGTCGCCGGCGGTTGAAGACTTGGCGGCGGCTCAAGCGGTTAGTCAATTGGATAATTCAGAGTTTTTGCAATGTCTCATGAAATTACCTTATCGGCGTCAGGTATTGACCGGTGATGGCGAAGACGTGTTAGCGTGGTTTGATCATGTCGAAAAAACTGCACACAGTCATCTATTCAGTAATATTGGATTACTAATGGAAATTGTCTTGGATGAAGAGGCTGGTCACTCAGTCCAACAATGGGACTCAACCACAATTGCGACTGCTCACCAGTTAGCTGAATTATCTAACGATCAGCTACTAACAGTAATCAGTCAGCTAGCTAGTGCAAAAAAACAGCCAAGGCTCTCAGAGAGTCAACGTGCAATCGGTCACCAGCATGATCACCGTCTTCATTTGCACGGCCAGATTGAACCGGTTAATGATCCGCGACAAATTTGATTACATGAGTTGGCAAATGTAAAAAAGTTTCAACTAGACGAGCTGTGTTATTAATTAGTCATCGGCAATCGATGTGATTGATATCATGGCTCTTTCATGTGGACGACGGGTGACGTTTCATGGACTTGGGAGCCCATCACTTTGTGTTCACCGTTAATTCATGGTTATAATAAGTTATTATGTTAAAAAGGGGATGGTCAGAATGAATCAGAAGGCGAAACGTGCAACCGTTGCTGTTTGGTTACTGATGATCTTGTGTGTGATTTTATTGACGATTTGGCCGGCCATTCACTACATTACGGTTGCTAGTTTATGGCGGTGGTGGCTAGCTGTCGCAGTTTATAGCGTGGCCTTTGGTATTGGGTGGCACAAACGAAACCAGCGTGCTGGTCGCTTTATTTTATCGATTACGGTCGCTTTAGCTGTGGTTTTTGGGCTATTTGTGCTACTAGTGGCACTTTTTGCTGAAGAGGGGCTAGTCCGTTACTTTGTTGGTCTCATTGCACTGCTTGAAATCATTGCCGGCATTGTCTGGTATTCGGTTGTGTACGAACGTCGTAACCGACTGAAAAATCGCCATTGGGATGCTTAACTTCTGTGCCCCGATGACCAGTCGTTGGGGGAAAAATTGTGGAAACACGTAATGGACATATTTTAACGGGAATATTGCTAGCCAGTGGTGGTTCAATGCTGTGGGGTGTCTCCGGCGTGATTGCCCAAACGTTGTTTGAAAATAATGTCGTTACCCCTGCATGGCTGACGACAATTCGGATGACACTGGCTGGGATTCTACTTCTGCTTTTCAACGTTATGCGCCATCAAGATATTTTTGCTGTTTGGCGGTCATGGAAAACGGCCAGGCAACAAATTATTTTTGGTTTGGTGGGATTAATTCCTATCCAATACTTTTATTTTTTAGCAGTTCATTATGGCAACGCTGCGATTGCAACCATCTTGCAGTTCTTAGGGCCAATCGTAATCACGGTGTATTATGTGATCTTTCATCATCAACTACCATCACGTTCAGAAAGTATTGGGATGGTATTAGCATTGCTAGGCGCTTTTTTTGTCGTTACTCATGGTCACATTACGCATTTAGCTGTTTCACCAGCGTTATTGTTCTGGGGGCTAATGTCGGCGGTTGCCGTGGCGACCAGCACGTTATTGCCGCGACCGCTGCTACCAACGTTTGGCTCAGTCAACGTAAATGGTTGGGGTTTGCTGATTGGCGGGATCGCAATGAACTTTATTCAACCAATGTGGGTTGGTGTGCCAACGTTGACAGCCAAGACGGTCTTGTCGATTGGCACTGTCGTATTGTTTGGTACATTGATTGCGTTTGTTATGTATTCGGTCAGTTTGCTATACATTACCCCAACAACGGCGAGCCTAATGGATGCTTTTGAACCACTGGCAGCAACAGTCATTTCAATCCTGGTGCTTCACACGGTCTTTACTTGGGCTGATGCGCTTGGTGGTGGATTGATTATTCTAGCAGTGGTAATGCTTTCCATCAGTTATCGTGCGCCAAGGCGTGATGAGGAATAAATGCTCAGTCATGTGTATAAATTCAAAAACACGTCAATGGATTCTCAAAGAGATCTGTTGACGTGTTTTTGTCGTTACTTTTGAATAGCGAGGATGTGTCGGGATTATTGCTCAACTGGATGATCAAATGTATCTGACGCGTTCCACGGAAAATCGGTATTAGAAGGATGATGATTTTCTTGCAAAACAGCGTTAGTGCACTGGAGCAGCTGTTGCTGCAGGGCAAGATCCCATGGTCTAGCGGTAAAGGCCTGTTGAGCAACGGCCCAGTAGGCCAGCCGATTGGTGATGGGCACAATATCTTGGACAATGTTAATTTGCACATGCTTATGTTTGGTTTTGAGGGCAATGACGCGTTGATAATCAGTAATAAGATAAAAGGCGCCATGTTGCTGATCACGTAGATGGATGATGATAAATCGCTGTTGCAGATTTTGTGTCCGCAATTCTTGCTTTAAAGCTGCAAGTTGGGAAACAGATAGCTGTTGCATTTGATCACCTTCATTTCACCTATATTCTAACGCGTTTAGTTGTGATATAGGTAACAAACTTATAATATCGTAAAATAAAAAATTGGATTGAAGCCACTGATACCAACAATTAATGAAAATTACTTTCAAAAAGTGAGGTTCACAAGCCTGAAAACGCCGCCACTACGCGGTTTTTAATGCTATACTAATGATGTAGTTTAAATATACATGGAGGTGTCTGCATTGAAAATTATTGCTTACGGCATTCGCGATGACGAACGTCCATATGTAGAAGAATGGTCCAAGGATCAAAATATTGAGGTTAAAATCGTTAAGGATTTATTGACTGACGACACAGTTGATCAGGCAAAAGGCTTTGACGGGGCAGTTGTTTACCAACAAAAGCCTTACACGGCCTCAGTTTTGGATCGTTTGGCAGAATTGGGAGTTAAGAACCTGTCATTACGTAACGTCGGTGTTGATAACGTTGACGCTGATGCTGTTAAACGTAACGACATCAAGGTTACCAACGTTCCTGCTTACTCACCAGCAGCAATTGCTGAATTTACGGTTACTGAATTGATGCGGTTACTTCGTCACACGACCCAGTACGAGCACCGTCAGGCCAAAGGTGACTTAAAGTGGACTCCAGACATTGCAACTGAATTGAACAGCTTAACGGTTGGTGTTATTGCTACTGGTCGGATCGGCCGTGCTGCTATCCAAATCTACCGTGGCTTTGGTGCTAAAATTGTTGCCTACGATGTTTTCCACAATCCTGAATTGGAAAAGGAAGGCATCTACGTTGATTCATTGGATGAATTATATAAGCAAGCAGATGTTATTTCCCTTCATGCTCCTGCAACGAAGGAAAATATGCACATGTTGAATGCTGATGCCTTTAACAAGATGAAGGATGGTGTCTACATCTTGAACCCTGCCCGTGGTGATCTGGTTGATACTGATGACTTGATCAAGGCTTTGGACAGCGGCAAAGTTGCCGGCGCTGCACTTGATGTTTACGAAAACGAAGTTGGTATTTTCAACACAGACTTCGGTAGCTTTGATGCTATTCCTGACGATCGTTTGAAGAACTTGATGAAACGCGAAAACGTTTTGGTAAGTCCTCACATCGCGTTCTACACCACCACCGCTGTTCGGAACATGGTTCAATTTGCTTTGAACAACAACAAACAATTGATTGAAACTGGCAAGGCTGACAATGTTGTGGCCTTTAACTAGACAATGAGTCTGATATTTTTTAGACGATAGAAACATAGGCAACACGCTCAATAATAAATTGGGCGTGTTGTTTTTTTGAATTCACTAACAAACATAAAAAGTGAGTGTCGAATAGGTTTACGAGAGGTTTTGCTTATTACTTAAATCGGCAGCGGATTGTTTACACACTTAATATGTAGAAAAATATCGCAACGAATCTCTCATTAAAACAATGTAAATGTTCACTGTTTTAGTCTGCAAGAGGATAATGGTTTTGATAGATTGAGTCTGTCGGTAAGCATTAATACAGTACGGAATACAAGGAGTCATTATGATGGATTTTAGTCAGCAAGTTTATCAGCAAAATCAAACGGTGTGGCAGGAAAGCATTCATCATCCGTTTATAAAACAGTTAAGCGATGGCAGCATGACGTTGCCAACATTTCGTTATTATTTAATTCAGGATCATTATTATTTACGTGATTTTGCACGGATTCATGAATTGGCAGCGGATGCAAGCCAGGATCAGGCGGTTAAGACATTATTGCAGGAGCTAGCGAATAGTCTGCACGATGGTGAAATCGCGACGCGCAAGACGTTCTTTAAAGAATTAGGTATTTCTCAACAAGATGTGGTCAATACACCAATTGCACCGACGACATATGCCTACACGTCACATATGTATCGCACGCTAACACAGGCCGGTGCACCGGCGGCCATTGCCGGATTGTTACCGTGTGCGTGGCTATATGCAGATGTTGGTGCGTCCTTACAAGGAGTCACTTCGCCAGTCCCAATTTTTCAAGCGTGGATTGACAGTTATCAGTCTGACGACTATACGGGACCAGTGGCAAAACAAATTAAGTTAACAGACCAAGTTGCACGTCAAACAGATGCAGCCGATCGTGATGCAATGGCCAAGGCTTTTGAACGGAGCACCTATTATGAACGTGATTTTTGGCAGATGGCTTTGGATCATCAAGATTGGCAATAAAATTTAATTTGGGGTGCTGACGTTGCTACTGGCGGACTAAAAAACTTTTTAATTGCAATCGTCGTCAATCTTCGTATAATATAGTCAATATTAGTCAAAGATTGGGGTGAGCGATGATGGAAGGACCAACAAATATTTCGGATGTCATCGAAAAGTATCTGAAGGGAATCCTGGAGGATGCTGAGCAGGTAGAAATTAGACGTTCGGATATTGCCGACCAGTTTAACGTCGTTCCTTCTCAGATTAACTACGTCATTAAGACACGGTTTACCATTCAAAATGGTTATATCGTTGAGAGTAAGCGTGGTGGCGGTGGTTATATTCGTATTGAAAAGGTCAACTTACTGGCTGACGCCGATGTGTTGGATAATTTACTGAACGATGTGGTTGGTGATTCAATCAATCAACATGATGCATATGCTATAGTTAATTCCCTATTTAATGATGGGGTGTTAAAGGAACGTGAGGCCAACATTATTCTTTCGGCAATTGACAAAGATACTCTCAATGTTGCTGACCGCGAAGTTGAAAATACATTGCGCGCTCGGATTCTGATCGGCGTGCTCAACCGCCTTCGTTTTGAAGACTAATGCTTATTAATATCGAATTAACGACGATTTGCAGGGGTTAATTAAGGCCTGCATTTAATGAAAGGCAGGACAGAAGATGGACAATTTATTCACACCTAGTGCTAAAGATGTATTGGTATTGGCACAGGAACAAGCGAAGTATTTTAAACACCAAGCTGTGGGTACTGAACACTTATTGCTGGCCCTGACCATTGAACAAAATGGGATTGCTAACAAAGTCCTGCAGCAATTCAGTGTGACAGAAGAAGATGTTCGTGAAGAAATCGAACGGTTTACTGGTTATGGTACACTGACGAACGCTGACAAGGATACGTATTTACCATATTCTCCGAAGGCCAAGGACATTTTGACATTGGCCGGGGATGAGGCAAAACGTTTGGGATCCACTAAAATTGGGACTGAACATTTACTCTTAGCGTTGTTGTCTGACGAGAGTATCCTGTCATCACGCATTTTAATGACATTAAACCTTGATTTGGCACAAACACGCAAAGTGATTTTGCGCAAGTTAGGTGTTGCTGACACACCACGTCGTCGTCAACAAATGGCAAAGGCTAACAACAACGCAAATAAGCAAGAGGGTACGCCAACACTTGATTCATTAGCACGTGACTTGACGGCCTTAGCTGCTGACAAGCAAATGGATCCGGTGGTTGGTCGTGCAAAAGAGGTCAAACGGGTGATTCAAATTCTCAGTCGTCGGACCAAGAATAACCCAGTCTTGATTGGTGAACCTGGGGTTGGTAAAACGGCGATTGCTGAAGGATTAGCACAGAAGATCGTTGCTGGTGATGTGCCTGATGATTTGGCCGACAAACGGCTGATGATGCTGGACATGGGCTCACTGGTTGCCGGCACTAAATATCGTGGTGAATTTGAAGACCGTTTGAAGAAAGTTATTGAAGAAATTTACAACGATGGTCACGTTGTGCTGTTCATTGATGAGTTGCACACGTTGATTGGTGCCGGGGGTGCTGAAGGTGCGATTGATGCTTCCAACATCTTGAAGCCAGCGTTAGCTCGTGGCGAGCTTCAAACCATTGGGGCCACTACACTTAACGAATACCAAAAGTACATTGAATCAGATGCTGCTTTGGAACGTCGGTTTGCGACTGTTCAGGTTGACGAGCCAACGGAAGATGAAGCAACGGAAATCTTAAAGGGGTTGAAGAGCCGTTATGAGGAGCACCACCAGGTTGAAATCACTGATGATGCGGTTGAAGCAGCAGTTAAGCTGTCCTCTCGGTACATTACGGAACGTTTCCTACCTGATAAGGCAATTGATTTAATGGACGAAGCAGCTGCTAAAGTTCGCATTGATGCATCTGGTCATAAGACCAAGTTGGCTAAACAAGAAGACAAGTTGGACGACTTGCGTCAACAGAAGGAAGCTGCTATTGAGAACCAAGATTTCGATGGCGCTGCAGCATTGCGTGAAAAGGAAATGGCCTTGCGCAAACGTGTCGACAAGATGATGGATGATCAAGATAATGAAGCGTTGTCTGGTCAGCCACATTATGAATTAAAAGTCGGCGAGGAAGATGTGGCTGAAGTCGTCTCCGAATGGACGGGTGTTCCGTTAACACAGTTGCAGAAGAATGAAGAAGCACGTTTGCTGAATCTTGAAAAGGTGCTCCACAAACGCGTGGTTGGTCAAGACGAGGCTATTTCAGCTGTTTCTCGTGCCATCCGTCGTGCCCGTTCCGGTCTGAAAGATCCTAACCGGCCAATTGGTTCGTTCATGTTCCTTGGACCAACTGGGGTCGGGAAGACGGAACTCGCTAAAGCATTAGCTGAAGCAATGTTTGGTTCAGAAGATAACATGATTCGTGTGGATATGTCTGAATATCAAGAACGTTTTAGCTCAAGTCGTTTGATTGGTGCTGCACCTGGTTACGTTGGTTACGATGAAGGTGGTCAACTGACCGAACAAGTTCGTAACAAACCGTACTCAGTTGTCCTCTTGGATGAAGCTGAAAAGGCTGATACTGAAGTCTTTAACTTGTTGTTACAAGTTCTTGATGATGGTTTCTTAACCGATTCTAAGGGCCGCAAGGTTGACTTCCGCAACACGATTTTGATCATGACCTCTAATTTGGGCGCTACAGCTGTTCGTGACGATAAAGAAGTTGGTTTCGGTGCAACCAGCGCGACAGACAACTACGCTGCAATGTCAGACAAGATTCGGCAGGCCCTGCGTCAGACATTCCGTCCAGAGTTCTTGAACCGAATTGATGAAACAGTGGTCTTCCACTCATTGACGAAGCCAGAATTGCATGAAATCGTGAAGATCATGGCTGGCAATGTGTTGGCACGAATCGCCGAACAAGGCATTAAAGTTAAAATTACGCCGGCTGCCATTGATGTAGTTGCAGATGCTGGCTTTGATCCTGAGTATGGTGCTCGTCCAATTCGACGCGCATTACAGACTCAAGTTGAAGACCAGTTGAGTGAGGCATTGATTGCTGGTCAAATTAAAACAAATGACGCTGTTACTGTTGGTGCTAAAGCTGGTAAGATTACGGTCACAACTAAGGAACAACCTGCCAAGAAACCGACAGTTGGTTCTAAGTAGTCTTGGCGAACTAACAGTTATTAGTGAGTGTTATTGAACGGTGTTAAAAACGTTTGTTGAGCTGAAAGCTTGATAAGCGTTTTTATGTTCTAAACGTGTCGGTAAAAATTGCATTTTATGCGGAGAACAGGCACACTGATGGAGATTAGAGAAAGGCGAGCCGTGTGTAGTTGTTGATGGGCGGCTTAATGAGGTGAAAATATGAGTCGTGAGGCGCAGTTGGCTGCCACTCGAGAAAAAATCCTGGAGGCAGCTCGTGAACAATTCTTGATAAAAGGCTATGCGGATACCTCCACGCGTGACATTGCGACAGCTGCGGGCGTTACCCAGCCAGCGCTGTATCATCACTTTGCTGACAAGGAACTGATTTTTGTGCAGGTGATTGAAACTGTTGGTGGTGAGTTAGCAACAAACATGAATCAGATTTTAGATGCTAACAAGGGAACTGGGCTTGAACTCCTGACAGATATGTCAGCGGCGATGGTCGCCATTCATCCGCGTGACGCATTTAGCTTGATTCATGGTAGCTTTCAATATTTACGTCCCGAGAATCAGGCTCAGCTTGGCCGATTATTCGCACAGGATTATTTGCAACCCATCATGCGCTTTTTTAAGTCTGATAAAGTGGTTTTGCGTGATGGGGTTGATCCGGCAACAGCGGCCAACTTTTACCTCACTAGTTTGGCGCCACTATTCGCTAAGTTTCACCAACTGGGTGGCGCAAACTTGAGTCAACGTGAGCACATCCAAGTGCTGCTACGTCTCATTTTGTTTGGCGTGGCAGAGAAATAAAAGTTGAGCGTTTCTCGTTGACACATTTAGCAAAACCGAGTATATTTTTAATCGTATATCACTGTGAATAAAAATCGTCTTGGCGATCTATTGTCCGTCAAGGCCTTTATAGAGAAGCAAAAGCAGCTTTCATTTAAACTTTAAAAGAAATGGTGCTTTTGCCTTTTTTATGCCCAAAAACAGGGTTACAGGTCATTTGTAATGAAACTGTAACACTAAAATGAGGACTTATTCACTGGAAAATCATTTCGAAGGAGTGAAGAACTTGGCAGGGCATTTAGTTAAATACGGCAAACACCGTACCCGCAGAAGTTACGCACGAATCAAGGAAGTTCTTGATTTACCGAACCTGATTGAAATCCAAACGGACTCTTATCAATGGTTCCTGGACGAAGGCTTGCGTGACATGTTCGACGACATCATGCCAATCGATGATTTCCAAGGAAACTTATCATTGGAATTCGTTGACTACCAGTTACTCGAACCAAAGTACACCGTGGATGAAGCACGTGAACACGATGCCAACTATTCTGCACCACTGCACGTTACTTTACGTTTGACCAACCATGAGACTGGCGAAATCAAGAGTCAAGACGTGTTCTTTGGTGACTTCCCACTGATGACTGATCAGGGGACGTTCATTATCAATGGTGCTGAACGGGTTATCGTTTCTCAATTGGTTCGTTCTCCTGGTGTGTACTATACGGAAGACGAAGACAAGAATGGTCGTGAAGTTTACGGCGCAACTGTCATTCCTAACCGTGGTGCTTGGTTGGAATACGAAACCGATGCTAAAGAAATTTCTTACGTTCGGATTGACCGGACTCGTAAGATTCCAATGACCGAATTAGTTCGTGCCTTGGGTTATGGCTCTGACGACGAGATCATCTCAATCTTGGGTGATAGCGACGGCATCATGTCGACCTTGGAAAAGGATATTCACAAGAATTCCGACGATTCACGTGTCGAAGAATCCTTGAAGGATATTTACGAACGGTTACGGCCTGGTGAACCTAAGACAGCCGACTCTTCACGGAGCCTGTTGACGGCGCGCTTCTTCGATCCAAAACGTTACGACACTGCACCAGTTGGTCGTTACAAGTTAAACAAGAAGTTAGACTTACACACCCGTTTGTTGGGTTTGACGTTAGCGGAAACGTTGGCTGACCCTGACTCAGGTGAAATCATTGCTGAAAAGGGTACTGTGATCGACAAGACCGTTATGGCTAAGTTGGCACCATACCTGGATCAGGAAGACTTCAAGTCGGTAACGTTCACACCTTCTGATGAAGCTGTTGTGACAGAACCAATGAATGTTCAAATGATCAAGGTCTTCTCTAAGAAAGATCCTGAACAAGTTGTGAACATGATTGGTAACGGCCATATCGACTTAAAGAACCACACCATTCAACCTGCCGACATCATTGCTTCTATCAATTACTTCTTCAACTTGCAAGAAGGTATTGGTTCAACAGATGATATCGATCACTTGGGTAACCGTCGGATTCGTTCTGTGGGTGAATTACTGCAGAACCAATTCCGGATCGGTTTATCACGGATGGAACGTGTTGTTCGTGAACGGATGTCCATTCAGGACTCTGCCACAGTAACGCCACAACAATTAATTAACATTCGTCCAGTTGTTGCTTCAATCAAAGAGTTCTTTGGTAGTTCACAACTGTCACAATTCATGGATCAGACTAACCCACTTGGTGAATTAACGCATAAGCGTCGTTTGTCTGCCCTTGGACCTGGTGGTTTGACGCGTGACCGTGCCGGATATGAAGTCCGGGATGTTCACTACACTCACTATGGTCGGATGTGTCCAATTGAAACGCCTGAAGGACCAAACATTGGGTTGATCAACTCACTGTCTAGTTATGCGAAGGTTAACCGTTATGGCTTTATTGAAACACCATATCGTCGTGTTTCATGGGACAACCACAAGGTTACTGACCGAATCGACTACTTAACTGCCGACGAAGAAGATAACTTTGTTATTGCCCAGGCCAACTCGCCATTGAATGACGATGGTTCATTCGTTGATGACACAGTCTTGGCTCGTTCAAAAGATGAAAACATTGAAACTTCCATCGACAACGTCGACTACATGGATGTTTCGCCTAAGCAAGTAGTTGCCGTTGCGACTGCATGTATTCCATTCTTGGAAAACGATGACTCTAACCGTGCTCTGATGGGTGCCAACATGCAACGTCAGGCTGTTCCTTTGTTGGATCCTCATGCACCACTTGTTGGTACTGGGATTGAATATAAGGCGGCCCATGACTCTGGTGTTGCTTTAATCAGTAAGGCTGCCGGAACCGTTGAATTTGTTGATGCTACGCAAATCCGTGTTCGTCGTGAAGACAGCACTTTGGATACGTACAAGTTAATGAAGTTCCGTCGTTCAAACGGTGGTAAGAACTACAACCAACGTCCAATCGTTAAGGTTGGTGACAAGGTTGATGCCGACGAAATTTTGGCTGATGGTCCTTCCATGGAAGGTGGGGAACTTGCTCTTGGGCAAAACCCATTGATTGCCTTTATGACTTGGAACGGTTACAACTTCGAAGATGCCATTGCGATTTCCGAACGGTTGGTTAAGGATGATGTTTACACTTCGATTCATATTGAAGAATACGAATCAGAAGCACGTGACACGAAACTTGGACCGGAAGAAATGACCCGTGAAATTCCTAACGTTGGTGAAGATTCTTTGAAGGATCTTGATGAACAAGGGATTATCCGGATTGGTGCTGAAGTTCATGATGGTGACATTTTGGTTGGTAAGGTTACGCCTAAGGGTGTGACAGAATTATCTGCTGAAGAACGTTTGCTACATGCTATCTTTGGTGAAAAAGCCCGTGAAGTTCGTGATACTTCACTCCATGTTCCGCATGGTGGTGGCGGTATTATCCAGGATGTTAAGATCTTCACTCGTGAAAACGGGGATGAATTATCACCTGGTGTTAACATGATGGTTCGTGTCTACATCGCCCAGAAACGTAAGATTCAGGTCGGTGACAAGATGTCCGGTCGTCATGGTAACAAAGGGACTGTTTCAATTGTTATTCCTGAAGAGGACATGCCTTACATGCCTGATGGAACTCCAATTGACATCATGCTTTCACCAATGGGTGTGCCTTCTCGTATGAACATTGGTCAAGTGCTGGAATTGCATTTGGGAATGGCTGCTCGTAAATTAGGCATCCATGTTGCTACGCCTGTCTTCGATGGTGCGCAGGATAAGGATATCTGGGATGCCGTTCAAGAAGCTGGGATGCCAGCTGATGCCAAGTACGTTCTGTACGATGGCCGTACTGGTGAACCATTCGACAACCGAATTGCCGTTGGTGTTATGCACTATCTGAAGTTGGCCCACATGGTCGACGACAAGATTCACGCACGTTCTATCGGACCTTACTCACTGGTTACGCAACAGCCACTTGGTGGTAAAGCGCAATTTGGTGGTCAGCGTTTCGGTGAAATGGAAGTTTGGGCTTTGGAAGCTTATGGTGCTGCTTACACGTTGCAAGAAATTCTGACCTACAAGTCAGATGACGTGGTTGGCCGTGTTAAGACTTATGAAGCCATTGTTAAGGGCGAACCAATTCCTAAGCCTGGTGTTCCTGAATCCTTCCGTGTGTTGGTTAAGGAATTACAAGCACTTGGGTTGGACATGAAGGTTCTTGACAGCAACAAACAGGAAATTGAACTGCGTGACATGGACGATGATGAAGATGACGTTGTGAATGTTGATGCATTGAGTAAGTACGCTGCTGAACATCCAGTTGACGATAAGTCAGACGATGCTAGTGCAAACACGAACTCAGCTTCAACCCCTGCACAGCCAGCAACAACACCGGCTAATGAGTCAGGAAACACCACAAACGAGTAGTGTGAACTGTCACCATTGAAACTAATAAGGAGGTCAATCCTTTGATTGATGTCAACAAATTTGAAAGCATGCAGATTGGGCTTGCGTCGCCCGACAAAATCCGCAGCTGGTCATATGGTGAAGTTAAGAAGCCTGAGACCATCAATTATCGGACATTAAAGCCTGAACGTGATGGCTTGTTCGATGAACGGATTTTTGGACCAACAAAAGACTGGGAATGTGCGTGTGGTAAGTACAAACGGATTCGCTATAAGGGTGTTGTTTGTGACCGTTGTGGTGTTGAAGTTACACGTTCTAAGGTTCGTCGTGAACGGATGGGGCATATTGAATTAGCTGCTCCTGTTACCCACATTTGGTACTTCAAGGGTATTCCTAGTCGTATGGGGTTGGTTCTTGACATGAGCCCACGGGCACTTGAAGAAATCATCTACTTTGCTTCATACGTTGTGTTGGAATCAGGTAACACACCTTTGGAACGCAAGCAGTTGTTATCTGAACGTGAATACCGTGAAAAGAAAGCCCAATATGGTAACGAATTCCAAGCTGAAATGGGTGCCGAAGCAATTCGTAAATTGCTGGCAGCTGTTGACTTGGATAAAGAAGCCAGCGAATTGAAGGAAGAATTAAAGGATGCATCTGGTCAAAAACGGACTCGTGCCGTTCGTCGTCTAGATATCTTGGAAGCCTTCATTCAATCCGGTAACCGTCCTGACTGGATGGTTATGGACGTTGTTCCGGTTATTCCACCGGACTTACGGCCAATGGTTCAATTGGAAGGTGGTCGTTTTGCCACTTCTGACTTGAACGACTTATACCGTCGTGTTATCAACCGTAACAACCGTTTGAAGCGGTTGTTAGACTTGAATGCACCTGGTATCATCGTGCAAAACGAAAAGCGGATGTTGCAGGAAGCTGTTGACGCGTTAATTGATAACGGTCGTCGTGGCCGTCCTGTCGCCGGTCCTGGTAACCGTCCGTTGAAGTCACTATCTCATATGTTGAAGGGTAAGCAAGGACGGTTCCGTCAAAACTTACTTGGTAAACGTGTTGACTACTCTGGCCGTTCTGTTATTGATGTTGGCCCAACTTTGAAGATGAACCAAATGGGGTTACCTGTGCCAATGGCCATGGAACTCTTCAAGCCATTCATCATGAAAGAGTTGGTTAAGCGTGATCTTGCTTCTAACATCAAGAATGCCCGTCGTAAGATCGACCGTCAGGATAACGATGTTTACGATGTTCTTGAAGATGTTATCAAGGAACACCCAGTTCTGTTGAACCGGGCCCCTACTTTGCACCGTCTTGGGATTCAGGCATTTGAACCAGTGCTTGTTTCTGGTAAAGCGATGCGTGTGCACCCACTTGTGTGTGAAGCCTACAACGCCGACTTCGATGGTGACCAAATGGCCATTCACGTTCCGTTATCAGACGAAGCGCAAGCTGAAGCACGTTTGCTGATGCTGGCTGCCGGACACATCTTGGCACCTGCCAATGGTCGTCCAGTGGTTACACCTTCTCAGGATATGGTTATCGGTAACTACTACCTGACTACTGAGGAAGCTGGTCGTGAAGGCGAAGGCATGATCTTTAAAGATTTGAACGAAGCCCGCGTGGCCTACCAAAATGGTTATGTTCACTTACACAGCCGTGTTGGTGTGCAAACTTCATCAATGCCAACTAAACCATTTACTGATGAACAAAAGAGCCGTATCTTGATTACGACTGTTGGGAAGATGATTTTTAATGCCATCTTGCCTGACGAATTCCCATACTTGAACGAACCAACGAGTGACAACTTGACAGACGGCATCGATGACCGGTTCTTCTTGGAACCTGGTACTGACTTGAAGTCAGTATTGAGTAATCAACCGCTGAATGATCCATTCAAGAAAGGCTTCTTGGCTGATATCATTGCTGAAGTCTACAAGCGTTACAAGGTAACAGCTACTTCATTGCTATTGGACCGGATGAAGGATTTGGGTTACTACGAATCTACTAACTCTGGTTTGACGGTTGGGATCGCTGATATTTCAACGTTGAAGACGAAGAATGATGTCGTTGCTGATGCACGTAAGCAAGTTGCTACGATTTCTAAGCAGTTCCGTCGTGGTTTAATTACTGATGACGAGCGTTACCAACGTGTTATTGACGTTTGGAACACTGCTAAGGATGACATTCAAGAACAACTGGTTGACTCCATGGAGTGGAATAACCCAATCTTTATGATGAGTGATTCCGGTGCTCGTGGTAACATTTCAAACTTTACTCAACTAGCTGGTATGCGTGGTTTGATGGCTGCGCCTAACGGTCAAACAATGGAATTGCCAATCGTTTCAAACTTCCGTGAAGGTCTCTCTGTGTTGGAAATGTTTATTTCCACTCATGGTGCCCGTAAAGGTATGACTGATACGGCTTTGAAGACTGCCAACTCTGGTTACTTGACTCGTCGTCTGGTTGATGTTGCGCAAGACGTTATCATTCGTGAAAAGGACTGTGGTACTGACCGTGGTTTGACGATTCATGCCATTACTAACGGTAATGAAATGATCGAATCCTTGTACGAACGGATTCTTGGTCGTTATGCAATGAAGTCAGTTAAACATCCTAAGACTGGTGAAACCTTAGTTAAGGCTAACCAGATGATCGATGAAGACGTTGCTCAATCCATCGTTGATGCTGGCGTAACAGAAGTTGTGATTCGTTCAGCCTTCACTTGCAACACGAAACATGGTGTTTGTGAACGTTGTTACGGTCGTAACATGGCCACTGGTGACCGGGTTGAAGTTGGTGAAGCAGTTGGTACTGTTGCTGCCCAATCAATCGGTGAACCTGGTACTCAATTGACCATGCGTAACTTCCATACTGGTGGTGTTGCCGGTGACGATATTACCCAAGGGCTTCCTCGTGTTCAGGAAATTGTTGAAGCTCGGAACCCTAAAGGTAAAGCTGAGATTACTGAAGTGACTGGGACAATCGTCTCAATCGAAGAAAACCCAGCTGAACGGACGAAAGAAGTTACGGTTAAAGGTGAAGCCGAAACACGTTCATACACGTTGCCATTACGGGCGCGGATGCGTGTTGCTGAAGGTGACTTTATCCACCGTGGTTCCGCATTGAACGAAGGGTCAATTGATCCTAAGGAATTGCTGAAAGTTCGTGACGTTCTGTCAACCGAAAACTACCTGTTACGTGAAGTTCAACGTGTTTACCGGATGCAAGGTGTTGGTATTGCCGACAAGCATATTGAAATCATGGTTCGTCAGATGATGCGGAAAGTTCGTGTCATGGATCCAGGTGACACTGATATGTTGCCAGGAACATTGATGGACATTGCTGACTTTAAGGATGCTAACACGAAGACGTTAGTTGCTGGTGGTATTCCTGCAACTAGTCGTCCAGTGATCTTAGGTATTACTAAGGCTGCTTTGGAAACAAACAGTTTCTTGTCTGCTGCTTCGTTCCAGGAAACAACGCGGGTTCTTACCGACGCTGCTATCCGTGGGAAGAACGACCCACTTGTTGGGTTGAAGGAAAACGTTATTATCGGGAAGATCATTCCAGCTGGTACTGGGATGCCAGATTACCGGAAGATTCAGCCAAAAGAGGCTGAAGTAACTGGTACCGAGGGCGTTTATTCCATTAGTGACTTAGAAAAGAAAATGCGTGAAGAGGATGCTAAGAACACAAGCACCAAGTAATTGGTTGCTATCCGTGTAATTACTGATTCTTGAATCGTGAAAAAGGTCTGCCGGACAATTTGTCTAGCAGGCCTTTTTTTGTACATAGTAATTAACTGACGCTTACGGTTGTCAAAACTGAATGCCACCCGTGGGACCGGTCCTGTGGAACGGCGTTTCTGGTCGACGTAACGGCTCCACAAGAACAAACAAAAACAGTTCGCAACCTCCAAATCATAGAGGCTGTGAACTGATTTGTTTGATACAAGGTTAACTATCTGAACATTGTCTTGGTTGCACGGGCCATGACTTTCGGATCTTTTTCATAGTGGTGAAGCGGTGTTAGTTTGCTCAATGGAATGCCCAAGAACGTGTATACAGCACGCTGCGCGCAGCGGAATGAATATTGTTCTGTAAATACCATGTCAAATGGCATTTCAGCAAATTGACTGATAAAGGCGAGGTTGTGACTGTGCTTTGGAACCACTAATGGACGGTCACCAACTGCCCGTCGGTTGAAGAGGGCGCTGGCATAAGGCATGTAAACAGGAATGACATTGACGGTTGATGCCATAATATCGTCAATGTGGTCACCAATCTTGTCGCGGCTATCATCAACTTCGTTCAAGTGACCAATAAGTTCGGTGAGAATTTCACGACCAGTCATTTCAATGAATGGTTTATTGACGTAATCACCATGCCGTCGAGGGTACATAATGTATCCCCAGAAGACGGTTTCGTTTTCCTTTTGTGCGTGAAAATGAGGTTGATGATGAACAACGATTGACATTAATCCAGTACTGTCGATCCAAGTATTCAATGCATTACCAGGTTGTTGTTGAGTGATTCGGGTGATTTCATTAAGTAGTTTGTGATCATTGTTTGTGACCGTGAAACTCATCCACTCACTTTGTTCCCGGTCATTAAAGAATTTATCTGGATGACCAAGGTCATAGAAGTGCTCGGAAGCTTGTTTCCATAGAGCTGCACTTGGCGCATATTCGTGGTTTTCCTTCAGTGGGGTATCCATGTCCCCAAACGAAGAACTGTCGGTGATAGAGCCATTAGTGTCGAAGACAAAATCATCGTCATTAACGTCAACGTGGCCAGCTTGATGATCGCCATCAACTTCTTCGTAATCGAAACCGGTTACGATAATATCGTCGCGCATTGGCGTGTCCTTGAAGGTGAGCGCCGTAACTTTACGATTATTAATGAAAGTTACACCATGATCCTCTAAGAACTTGCGCATCGGCAAAATGAGACTTTCGTACTGGTTGTAAGGTGTGCGAGTAACACCCTCGAGTGTGTTAATACGACTAAATTCAAGGATCATACGGTTCATGTAGCGACGCAGTTCCATCGCTGAACTTTGACGTTTGAATGCAAAAGTTGTTTGCCACATGTACCAGAAGTTAGTGGTGAAGAAGTGTGGTGAACTGGCAAACCATTCATCAATCCCGATATCATTCAGGCGTTCTTCTTTGCTTTCCGGCATCAACATTAGTTTTGTCAGAAGGTAGCGGTCACGGTTGTCAAACTGCATGTGGCGGTAATCATTTTCGTCGCCTTTGTTGCGAATGCCGTTTACTTTATCCATCAACCGGGCAACATCGTGAGTTGGGTGTGCGTGGTCGAAGGCTAAAATCTCATCAGTCACAGATTGATCAGGGTGATCTAGTGATGGAACGGAGCGCATGAGATCCCATAAGTTTTCATACGTTTCCTCGTTGAGCATCCGACCACCTTTGGCAAGGTAACCTTGACTGTTTTTAAGAGCTTGGTTACCGTACTCATTTTCGTAGCCAGTTACTGTGTCACCATCGTTTGCACCGTGGGTTTCAAGACCGTACATGGTGATCTGGTCACCGTGCCAACCACCATCGCGAATGAGGTAAATTCCTGCTGCTAAGTTACCAATGCCTGTACCAATCATGTATGCATGCTGTGCCATATTCGCTCACTCCTTTGTTTGTTGAACCGAGTTATTACTGTTCCTAATCGTATCTAACAAGTGGCCAACTTGATCCAACGCGTCATTTACGGTCAGGTGATACCGATGATTAAGGCCTTCATGGGTGGTGGACACAAGGCCAGCTTGTCGCAAAATTTTGAGATGATGCGATACTGCTGGCTGTGAAAGACTCATGTGTGAGGTCAACTCAGTAACAGTCAAACCGGTGTTCAAATGAGCACCTAATAAAATGATTAACCGTTGCCGATTTTGATCGGCCAGTGTGTTCAACAAGTCAAGATTACTAATGAACTCATCCAGTGCTTTTTGCTGACCCTGTGGTAATGTCGTTTCACTCATGAAGATCACCTCACTCTATCGATACATTTAACTACATGAATATAGTAACGCGAATAAGTTACTATTGCAACCGCTTACAAAACGTCTGTTTGATCCGGTTAAACAGCCAATTATCAAATAAAAGCGTACAGTTGGACGATAACTAGACCACTAAAAAGGTACGGAATAAAAGGGAGTCGATTTGAGCGTTGATGGTTCAGATAGAAGTGAGTTAAGGCGATTAATGATGCAAACAGGATACTGGCAATAGCCACTTGTATTGGAAACATTAAAGACAGCACGGCGATGCAGTCAACATCTCCATTGCCCATAAATTGAAACGGTGGATAAAATAAAGCGATACCAAATATATTGTTGTTACCATCAGCAATTTTGACCAGCTAAACTGATGACGAATCAGTGCTAATACTAATAAAGCCACGATTGGCCACGCAGAGATGGCTAGGTGTGTAGCGTCCTGACAAGCCAAGGCCAGCAGGATTAAATTAAAAACAATTAGACTGATAGCTGCGTTAAAAGGATTGGAATGGATGATGAGCGCGCCAAGTAGACCGACTGAACTTTCTGCGAGTGGGTAGATGAAAGACACTGGCTGATGACAGTCGGGACACCGTCCTAACTGAAGAAGCCAGCCAAGGCAGGGAATGAGTTGCCACCAACGAAGGCGTTGAGCACATTGATCACACTGTGATCGCGAAAAGGTGACGGGGCAGTTATTAGCAAGCCTAGTGCTGATACACATGATGGAAGAGACAAAAAGCGTAATGTAAATGAAACTGATGCAGAAGATGATGTATGGCATAATAAAAACACCGTCCTTTATTGGTTTTGTCTTAACATACGTAAAAAGATTCGTGATGTTCGTCCATTACGCAAAAACTTTGTTCGAACTAGCTTTTTTCGTGTTGAAACCTTGACGCATATGGACGGGGATGATATTCTATTAAAGGTGCTTTTTTGTGAAAGTGTCTGCCATCCATGGCGGCTGGAGCTAAAACAGCAATCATACTGGAAAACAGATTTAGGTTTCGATTTTTTTTATAACTTAAAAAGAACCGCCTGGATGTGTGGACTTAAACTAAAACAAAGAATCGGAAGGAGGACATTTAGATGCCAACGATTAACCAACTCGTTCGTAGTGGTCGTAAGTCTAAAACGTCAAAATCAGATGCCCCAGCATTAAACTTCGGGTACAACAGTTACAAGAAAGAACAAACTAACAACGCTGCTCCTCAAAAACGTGGGGTTGCAACTCGTGTCGGTACTATGACACCAAAGAAGCCTAACTCAGCTTTGCGGAAATACGCCCGTGTGCGTTTGTCCAACTTGATTGAAGTTACCGCATACATTCCTGGTATTGGTCATAACCTGCAAGAACATAGTGTTGTTCTTATCCGTGGTGGTCGTGTTAAGGATTTACCTGGGGTTCGTTACCACATTATTCGTGGTGCTCTGGATACTGCCGGTGTTACTGACCGGAAACAAAGCCGTTCTAAGTACGGTACTAAGAAGCCTAAGGCTTAATCAAGAAAGGAAGATAAACGATGGCTCGTAAAGGACATATCCCAGCACGTGAAGTGCTACCTGATCCAATTTACAACTCAAAGCTGGTTACCCGTTTAATCAACCGCTTGATGTTAGACGGTAAGCGGGGAACTGCATCAACGATTTTATATGATGCCTTTGATCAAATTAAAGAAACAACTGGTAATGAACCATTGGAAGTATTTGAAGAAGCAATGAACAACATCATGCCTGTTATGGAAGTTAAGGCTCGCCGTGTTGGTGGGTCTAACTACCAGGTGCCAATCGAAGTTCGTCCAGAACGTCGTAGTACTTTGGGCTTACGTTGGTTAGTTCAATACTCACGGTTACGTGGGGAACACACCATGACTGAACGTTTAGCTCGTGAAATCATGGATGCTGCCAACAACACTGGTGCTTCTGTTAAGAAGCGTGAAGACACTCACCGGATGGCTGAAGCTAACCGTGCCTTCGCACATTACCGTTGGTAAAAACAACCGACTATTTAGCCGGTGGCTCCCTTTGACACCCATCTACATGTGGTGTCATTTTTGGGATTTAAGCATTGCATAAGCTAATTTAAAGGAGAAAATAATGGCTAACAAACGTGAATTTCCACTCGAAAAAACACGTAATATCGGGATCATGGCCCATATCGATGCCGGTAAAACCACGTTAACTGAACGGATTCTTTACTATACTGGTAAAATTCACAAAATTGGTGAAACCCATGATGGTGCTTCACAAATGGACTGGATGGCTCAAGAACAAGAACGTGGGATTACCATTACGTCTGCTGCTACAACAGCGCAGTGGAAGAACCACCGGATCAACATTATCGATACTCCAGGACACGTGGACTTCACAATGGAAGTTGAACGTTCCTTACGTGTGCTAGATGGTGCGATCGCTGTTCTTGATGCTCAGGCTGGTGTTGAACCACAGACTGAAACTGTTTGGCGTCAGGCTTCCACTTATAACGTTCCCCGTATCGTGTTCGTTAATAAGATGGATAAGTTAGGTGCTGACTTTGACTTTTCTGTTGACTCATTAGGTGACCGTTTACAAGCTAACGCTCACGCCGTTCAGATGCCAATCGGTGCTGAAGATGATTTCGAAGGGGTTATTGACCTGATCGAAATGAAAGCAGACTTGTACGATGAAGATGCTCTTGGAACTGAATGGGATACTGTTGATATTCCTGAACAGTATGTTGAAGAAGCTCAAAAACGTCGTGATTCATTAGTTGAAGCCGTTGCTGAATCTGATGATGAACTGATGGAAAAATACCTTAACGGTGAAGAAATCAGTAAAGACGAATTGAAAGCTGGTATTCGTCGTGCCACTTTGGCAAACGAATTCTTCCCAGTTCTTGCGGGTTCTGCTTACAAGAACAAGGGTGTTCAGATGTTAATGGATGCTGTTGTGGACTACTTGCCATCACCACTTGATGTTAAGCCTTACACAGCGGTTAACCCAGATACTGATGAAGAAGAAGACCTTATTGCCGGCGATGACAAAAACTTCGCTGCCTTAGCATTTAAGGTTGCTACTGACCCTTACGTTGGTCGTTTAACATTCATTCGTGTTTACACGGGTACTTTGGAATCCGGTTCATACGTTTTGAACGCTACTAAGGATAAGCGTGAACGTGTTGGTCGTTTGCTACAAATGCATTCAAACCAGCAAAACGAAATCCCAGAAGTTTTCTCTGGTGACATCGCTGCTGCCATCGGTTTGAAGAACACCACAACTGGTGACTCTTTGACTGATGTTGATCACCCATTGCATCTTGAATCAATGGTCTTCCCTGAACCAGTTATTCAGGTTGCCGTTGAACCTAAGACTAAGGCTGACCAAGACAAGATGAACAACGCCTTGCAAAAGCTTTCTGAAGAAGACCCAAGTTTCCGTGCTGAAACCAACTCAGAAACTGGTGAAACTTTGATTTCTGGTATGGGTGAACTTCAATTGGATATCTTAGTTGACCGGATGAAGCGTGAATTTAAGGTTGAAGCCACTGTTGGTGCACCTCAAGTTGCTTACCGTGAAACGATTACGAAGTCTGCTCAGGTTGAAGGTCGTTTCATTCGCCAGTCTGGTGGTAAAGGTCAATATGGTGATGTTTGGATTGAATTCACACCTAACGAAACTGGTAAGGGTTACGAATTTGAAGACGCCATTGTCGGTGGGGTTGTTCCTCGTGAATACATTCCTTCAGTTGACAAAGGGTTACAAGAATCCATGGCCAATGGTATGGTTGCAGGTTACCCAGTAGTCGACGTTAAGGCTAAGCTTTACGATGGTAGTTACCATGATGTCGATTCTTCAGAAGCTGCATTTAAGATTGCCGCTTCTCTGGCATTGCGTGAAGCTGCTAAGAAGGCTGCCCCAGTTATCTTGGAACCAATCATGAAGGTTGATATTGTTGCACCAGAAGACAACCTTGGTGATGTTATGGGTCACGTAACTGCTCGTCGTGGTACTGTTGATGGGATGGAAGCTCGTGGGAATGCACAAGAAGTTCATGCATTTGTTCCATTGGCTGAAATGTTTGGTTATGCGACAACCTTGCGTTCAGCAACACAAGGTCGTGGGACATTTACTATGACATTTGACCACTACTCAGCTGTTCCTAAGTCAGTTCAAGAAGAAATTATTAAGAAGAATGGCGGTAACAACAGTCATCCTGAAGACTAATTGTCATTTAGTTGACATTAAAAAGCGACATCTAGCAAATTTGCTAGGTGTCGCTTTTTTAGTTAGTTCAATTTTCTAAACGATAACTAATAGTTATCCCTCGTAAATGTGCCGGGAACCAGATTACCAGCAGTTCCAATAACCTCACTTAGTAACTCGGATGTTTGCGCCATAATATGGTCGGCAGTTTTTTCGTTAGCCGTCGTTAGCGCGTCTGTCAATGCGGCATCGCTTAATTGAGCATTAGCTGTATCGATTTCGTGCACACGTTGGTGACCGTAACCTAATGTTTTCTCCTGATAACTTTCAACATCACTTATCATGGCCTGAAAGTGATCGGCAGCTAGAACAGCAATTAGTCGATTTGCCCAATAGGCATTTTTACTGTCGACCACGGCGGTCGTATCACGATAGCTTGCTGGCGTATCATTAACATTTGTGAAAAACGGAACCAGTGTGTTAAATGGATTGGCGGATAAAGCTACCCATTGGATTGCGGCGCGCTCAGTAGGCACGTTTGGCCGAATTTGAAGAACACTTAATTCTTGTGTCCGGTTGATCCCAATTGGTCGGTAAGGAGCTGTTTCTTTAGTTGCACCCAGAGCGAACGGATCGTAAGGGGTATCCTGATAATGTGAGCTGAGCACAAACTTGATGTCTTCGATAGTTATTTTATGGTCAGCATGAGTAATAAACGGGAGGTCGTCACTCATTGGTGTTTTGTCCTGCGATGCAGCGCGGTTAAAGTATCGCTGTGCATACCATGCCCGTGGCGTATTGTAGTGATGATCAAGTTGAGAATGTGATCCGAAAATTTCACGGAAGTTGAAATGATCACCCAGGTTAAGGTGGTTTTCCTCAACGAAGGTTTGTAAATCATCCGCAAACATGAAGTTGGTTGAATCTGCAAAGTTAACTTCTTGAATACCTGTTTGGTTAGGGGCAACAACGTAAGCGTCATCTGGGATCCGCTGCGCAACCCAGTGATGACCACCAGCAGTTTCCATATACCAAATTTCGTTTGCGTCAGAGAAAATAATGCCGTTTGATTCGTAAGTGCCGTGCGTTTTCAAAATTTCACCGACACGCTCAACACCTTCACGTGCGCTGTGAATATAAGGGAGGGTGACAGTTAGCAGATCCTCTTCGCCTACACCAGCTTTAGTTAGCGGGTCGGCCCCTAGGATGCGCTCGTTTGTGGTAATGGTTTCAGTAGCGCTCATCGCGACATTGGCACTGTTGATACCAGCTTCACCCCAAATGCCCTGTTTATCCACTGCGTTAGGAATAGCGGTGTAGCGTAACGGGTTGTCAGGTAGCGTGATGCTAAACTGACTCATCTTAGCTTTGTATTCGTGAGGTTGATTTTCAGGTTTGACGACAACGAATTTTTTAGGGTCGGCGGCCGTACCGGTATCTTCGTTACGAGCAATCAATGTTGAGCCATCGTAACTGGCATTCTTACCAACTAGAATAGTAGTACACGTACTTAATTCAGAAAGCGACATAATAAAACCTCCATGGTTAATTATCAGCTTGATTATATTTGGCTGACTTTCTCTTTCACTATAACACTTGCAAATTTAATCCGCGGTGTTGGATCGGATAGTGTCGCCAATGGATTCGCATACTATAGTAGAAACAAGATCATCCACGTATGTTTTTATTGCTAAACAATCGTCGCACCAAGCGTGTTTTCAAAGTGTTTCAAGGCCCAAGAGTGGCCAATGGGATCGAAAGAGGCAACAGCGTCTTTATGAACAGTCAGCTGGTAATCCAAGTTGTAGGCATCGACAGCTGTGTGTAATACACAGATATCCGTACAGACACCGGTAAGGTGAAGATTGGTGATGCGACGGCTGCGTAAAAAGTTATCTAAATTAGTGTTGGCAAACGCACTATAGCGATTCTTGTCGAAATAGTAGACGTGGTCCTCATCCTTATGTGACTGATACCATGATTCCAATTCACCGTACAACTCCCGCCCCCACGTATCCTTTAAGTTATGGGGTGGGAATAGTTTAGTTTCTGGATGGTAAGGGTCTACACCATCATGCAAATCAGTTGGAAGAATGACGTAGTTACCGTTTTGAAAAAATTGTTCAGAGAGCGTTAAAATATTAGATTCAATTTTTTGACCGGGTTTACCAGTAGTGAGGGCGCCTTTAGTAGCGACGAAGTCATTTGTGTAATCAATAATCAGTAATGCCTGTTTACCGAAATCCATTTGTTTCATGGTTTGCCTCCAAATTTAAGTAAGCGCGATTGAGTATATTATAGATAAAAAGATGTAGTTTTGATAAAATTTATGCGCAGATTAAACAGAAAATTTCGTTTTGTAATCAAAACGAAATTAACAAACGTAAATAAAACCTTGCCATTACGGGCTTAGGTTGGTATAGTAGATAGGTGCTTGTGCGAGACAAGGGACAATTTTGCCCTTTAGATCGCGCGGCAACAAGCGAGCATTGATGTGAAAGGTTGCGACACACCCGGCCGCTTTGCCACGGAGGTGTGGCGGTAATTTTCACGGAGCTAGCCTATTTCTAAAAAATAGACGTTAGGAGGGAACAAATATGGCAAGTAAGAAAATTCGGATTCGCTTAAAGGCTTATGAGCACCGTATCCTTGATCAGTCAGCTGACAAGATCGTGGAAACG
The DNA here is from genome assembly GCF_000428925.1 of Furfurilactobacillus rossiae DSM 15814. Taxonomy (GTDB): domain Bacteria; phylum Bacillota; class Bacilli; order Lactobacillales; family Lactobacillaceae; genus Furfurilactobacillus; species Furfurilactobacillus rossiae. The sequence goes on from NZ_KE386820.1 coordinate 76,563, forward strand.
GCAAAACGGACTGGTGCTGAAATTTCAGGTCCAATTCCGTTACCAACTGAACGGACACTTTTCACGGTGTTACGTTCACCACATAAGTTTAAGAAATCACGTGAACAGTTCGAAATTCGGACTCATAAGCGTTTAATCGACATTGTCAACCCAACTGCTAAAACAGTTGATTCATTGACTAAGCTTGAATTGCCAAGCGGTGTTGATATCGAAATCAAGTTATAATTTGGTTTCCTCGTTCTAAGCCGGTCATTAATTTGACGGTAAAAATACATTATATCGGAGGTGTACTCATGACCACTAAAGGAATCTTAGGGAAAAAGGTCGGGATGACGCAAGTCTTCACTGAAAACGGCGAATTAGTCGCTGTTTCAGTTATCGATGTAACACCTAACGTAGTATTGCAAGTTAAGACCGTTGAAAACGATGGTTACAACGCAATTCAGTTAGGTTTCGATGACAAACGTGAAGTTTTGTCTAACAAGCCCGAGCAAGGTCATGTAGCAGCAGCAAAAACGGCTCCTAAGCGCTTCGTTCGTGAAATTCGGAATGTTGAGCTTGGAGAGACGAAAGTCGGTGACGAGCTTAAAGCAGACGTCTTCGCAGAAGGTGAAGCAGTCGATGTTACCGGAATCACAAAAGGGCATGGGTATCAAGGTAACATTCATAAGGATGGCCAATCACGTGGACCAATGGCCCATGGGTCTCGTTACCACCGTCGCCCAGGTTCAATGGGTGCCATCATTAACCGTGTCTTCAAAGGCAAGCCACTTCCAGGACGTATGGGTAACCATAAGGTAACCATGCAAAACTTGAAGATTGTCCGCGCAGACTTAGACAACAATGTATTGTTGATCAAGGGTAATGTGCCAGGTGCAAACAAGTCATTTGTTACAATTAAAAGTTCTGTTAAGGCAGGTTTAAAGAAGAACAACCGCCACAGCGAAAAATAATATAAGGGAAGGGAGGATTAATAGCTATGACTACCAGCGTTGATTTATTCAAACAAGATGGTAAGAAGTCAGGCACAGTTGATTTAAACGATGCTGTGTTTGGTATCGAACCTAACAATAATGTCATCACCGATGCCGTATTGATGCAACGCGCTTCAATGCGTCAGGGTACTCACGCGGTTAAAAACCGTAGTGCTGTACGCGGTGGTGGTAAGAAACCATGGCGTCAAAAAGGTACTGGTCGTGCTCGTCAAGGGTCGATCCGTTCACCACAATGGCGTGGCGGTGGTGTTGTCTTCGGACCAACTCCACGTTCATACGCTTACAAGTTGCCACAAAAAGCGCGTCAGCTTGCCATGAAGTCTGTCTTATCACAAAAGGTCTTGGACAAAGCCTTGGTTGTCGTTGATGCCTTAGATTTTAAAGCACCAAAGACTGCTGAATTTGCCACTGTTTTAGACAACCTGAAAGTTGCTGAAAAGACCCTTGTTGTGGTTGAAGATGACAACGAAAACGCAGCATTGTCTGCACGTAACTTAGCTAATGTCACTGTTTTGACTGCTAAGGGCGTTAATGTTTTGGATGTTGTTAACAACGACAAGATGGTGATTACGCAATCTGCTCTTTCTCAGGTAGAGGAGGTGCTCGCATAATGGAAGCACGTGATGTGATTTTACGCCCAGTTGTGACTGAGTCTTCAATGGCTGATATCGATGACAAGCGTTATACGTTTGATGTTGATACTCGCGCAACCAAGACGCAAATCAAGAGCGCCATCGAAGAAATCTTCGATGTTAAGGTAATCAAACTTAACGTAATGAACGTTAAGGGACACCTTAAGCGCCAAGGACGTTACAGTGGTTACACTAAGAAGCGTCGTAAGGCAATCGTTACTTTGAGTGCAGACTCAAAGGAAATCAAGTTATTTAACGAAGAATAGTCTTCTTCAATCTATGCGCCGATGATGATACGGCTCCTCACAAGGGACAACCAATCACGGCACGAAAAATTAGGAGGAAAGTATAGTGGGTATTAAGAGTTATAAACCAACCACTAACGGTCGTCGTAACATGACCGGTTCCGACTTTAGTGAAATCACTAAAACGACCCCTGAAAAGTCGTTATTGGAATCACAAAGTCACCGTGCAGGCCGTAACAACCAAGGCCACATGACTGTTCGTCATCGTGGTGGTGGTACAAAGCGTGCTTACCGGATTATCGACTTTAAGCGTATTAAAGACGATTACAAGGCAACTGTTAAAGCTATTGAATACGATCCAAACCGGACCGCTAACATTGCTTTACTAGTTTATGAGGATGGAACAAAGTCATACATCTTAGCACCTAAGGGGCTAGAAGTTGGCACTGTTGTTGAATCAGGCCCTGAAGCAGATATCAAAGTTGGTAATGCATTGCCATTAACTAACATTCCAGTTGGTACTGTTATCCATAACATTGAATTAAAGCCTGGTAAAGGTGGCCAAATTGCTCGTTCAGCTGGTGCATCTGCTCAGTTGTTGGGTAAGGAAGGCAAGTATGCCTTAGTTCGTTTGGCCTCTGGTGAAGTTCGCATGGTTCTTGCTGCTGGTCGTGCTACTGTTGGTGCGGTTGGTAACGAACAACACGAACTGATCAACTTAGGTAAAGCGGGTCGTAAGCGTTATGCTGGTCAACGTCCACATGTTCGTGGGTCAGTTATGAACCCTAACGATCACCCACATGGTGGTGGTGAAGGTAAAGCCCCAGTCGGCCGTCCATCGCCAATGTCACCATGGGGTAAGAAGACTGCTGGTAAGAAGACTCGTAACCACAAGGCTCGTTCTAACAAGCTTATTGTGCGTGACCGTCGGAAGAAGTAATCTTTCTTATTCAATGCATATACGACATTAGTTGTTAAACACACGAACGCGTTAGCTAATAGCTAACAAGAGAGGAGGCCACACGATGGGTCGTAGTCTTAAAAAAGGACCTTTCGCCGATGAACATCTGCTGAAGAAAATCGCTGCACAAGCTGATTCTGAAAAGAAGACAGTGATCAAAACTTGGTCACGCCGTTCAACGATTTTCCCTAGCTTCATCGGGTACACTATCGCTGTTTATGACGGACGGAAGCATGTCCCAGTGTTCATCTCTGATGACATGGTTGGTCACAAGCTTGGCGAATTTGTTCCAACGCGGACTTTCCGCGGACACGCTGGTGCCGACAAGGTTACTAGTAAATAATTAGGAGGACTGAACAATGGCTGAACAAGTTACATCTGCAAAAGCAACTGCAAAGACTGTTCGTGTCGCTGCTCGTAAGGTTCGCCTAGTTGTTGACCTTATTCGCGGCAAGAGCGTTAACGAAGCATTTGCCATTTTAAAATTCACGCCTCGCGGTGCTGCCGAAGACGTAGAAAAAGTATTGAAGTCTGCTGTTGCTAATGCTGAAAACAACTTCGACTTAGATCGAGCTGACTTAGTTGTATCTGAAGCATTTGCTAATGAAGGACCAACCCTTAAGCGGTTCCGTCCTCGGGCTAAGGGTTCCGCATCACCAATTAACAAGCGGACTAGTCATATCACAGTAGTCGTATCTGAAAAGTAGGAGGGAACAAGCGTGGGTCAAAAAGTAAATCCAAACGGATTTCGTGTCGGAGTTATCCGCGATTGGGAAGCCAAGTGGTATGCTGATAAAGATTACGCAACTTGGTTAATCGAAGACGTTAAAATCCGTAAGTTTATCGATCAAAGACTTGCCGACGCATCTGTTTCAACCGTTGAAATCGAACGGGCTGCTGGCCGAGTGGTATTATCCATTCACACTGCTAAGCCTGGGATGGTTATCGGTAAAGGTGGGTCAGAAGTTGAAAAGCTCCGTAAGGAACTTAACAGCTTAACTGGCAAGCAAGTACACATCAACATCATTGAAATCAAGAAGCCTGACTTGGATGCTCATTTAGTTGGGGATTCAATTGCCAAGCAATTAGAGCAACGTGTTGCTTTCCGTCGCGCTATGCGTGGTGCTATCCAACGTACTATGCGTTCTGGTGCACACGGAATCAAAGCAATGGTTTCAGGCCGTTTAAACGGTGCTGACATTGCCCGTAAAGAACGTTACTCAGAAGGAACTGTTCCGTTGCATACATTGCGTGCGGACATTGACTATTCTTGGGACGAAGCACGGACTACTTACGGTATGCTAGGTGTTAAAACCTGGATCTACCGTGGTGAAGTTCTTCCTGCCAAGAAGTCAGCAAATACTCAACGAGGAGGGAAATAATCATGCTGGTACCTAAACGTGTAAAGCACCGTCGGGAATTCCGCGGTCACATGCGTGGTGAAGCCAAGGGCGGCAAGACAGTTGCATTTGGCGACTACGGTTTGCAAGCTATTACTTCATCATGGGTTTCTAACCGCCAGATTGAAGCGGCTCGTGTTGCCATGAACCGTTACATGAAGCGTGGTGGTAAAGTTTGGATCAAGATTTTCCCTCATAAGTCCTACACTTCTAAAGGTGTTGGTGTTCGTATGGGTAACGGGAAAGGGGCACCTGAAGGTTGGGTATCTCCTGTAAAGCGTGGCAAGGTTATGTTTGAAGTAGGTGGCGTTTCTTCTGAAGTTGCGCACGAAGCTTTACGTTTAGCTAGCCACAAACTGCCCGTTAAGACGAAAATCGTCTCACGAGAAGAAGCAGAAGCAGAAGTAGGTGGCGAATAATTATGAAAATGACTGATATTAGTAAATTAACCACTGCTGAAATGATTGATAAAGAAAAGGGCTACAAGGACGAATTGTTCAACTTACGTTTCCAATTGGCTACTGGTCAATTAGAAAACACTGCTCGTTTAAAGCAGGTTCGTAAGAACATCGCCCGGTTGAAGACGGCTCTCCGTCAACAAGAATTAAGCCAAAGCAAATAATTAGAATACGAAAGGAGAACTTAACCTATGACTGAACGTAACGCACGTAAGGTTTACCAAGGCCACGTGGTTTCTGACAAGAACGACAAGACGATTATCGTCGCAATCGATACTTACAAGACCCACCCAGTTTATGGTAAGCGGGTTAAATACACCAAGAAGTTCGTTGCGCAAGATGACAACAACGAAGCCAAGACTGGCGATATCGTACGGATTATGGAAACTCGGCCTTTGTCAAAGACCAAGCACTTCCGCCTATTGAATGTCGTTGAAAAGGCTGTCATCCTGTAACACCATTTCTACGTATTCTAATTAGCTGCGGAAGGAGGATAAAACCGTGATTCAACAAGAAAGTCGTTTAAAGGTCGCTGATAACTCTGGTGCCCGTGAAATCTTGACAATCAAGATCTTGGGTGGTTCCACTCGTAAGTCAGCCAACATCGGTGACATTATTGTTGCTACTGTTAAACAAGCAACACCAGGTGGCGTTGTAAAAAAGGGTGACGTTGTTAAAGCTGTTATCGTTCGGACTGTATCCGGTATGCACCGTACTGATGGCTCATACATTAAGTTTGACGACAACGCAGCTGTTATTATCTCAGATGACAAGAGCCCTCGTGGTACTCGTATCTTTGGACCAGTTGCGCGTGAACTTCGTGAAGGTAACTTCATGCGGATCGTTTCGTTAGCACCTGAAGTTCTGTAATCAAAGTAATCAAGCTGGATGCATAAGTTGAACGGGAGGTGCACAGCAGAATGTTCTTAAAAACTGGAGATCAAGTTCGCGTAATCGCCGGTAAGGATAAGGGTAAGGAAGGTGCCGTAAAGGCAACCTTAGCCAAGTCAGACCGCGTCGTCGTGGAAGGCATCAACATGGTGAAGAAACACCAGAAGCCAAACAACGAATACCCACAAGGTGGAATCGTTGATGTTGAAGCGCCAATCCACGTATCTAACGTAATGTTAATTGACCCATCAACTAAGAAGCCAACGCGTGTTGGTTTTAAAGTTGAAGATGGTAAAAAGGTTCGCGTTGCCAAGAAGACTGGCAATACAATCGCTTAATTTTAGGGAAAGGAGGAATATCTTAGAATGACTAACCGTTTGAAAGAACGATACGAAAAGGAAATCAAACCTTCCTTAATCGAAAAATTCAACTACAGTTCAAGCATGCAAGCCCCACACATCGACAAGATTGTGCTGAACATGGGGGTTGGTGATGCAACCACTAACTCAAAGAACTTGGACGAAGCCGTTAATGAAATGACCCTTATTGCTGGGCAAAAGCCAGTTATTACAAAGGCCAAGAAGTCAATTGCCGGTTTCCGTCTTCGTGAAGGAATGTCCATTGGTGCTAAGGTAACTTTGCGCGGTGAACGGATGTATGACTTTTTAGACAAGTTGATCAATGTGTCATTGCCACGTGTTCGTGACTTCCATGGTGTTTCTAACCGTTCATTTGATGGACGTGGGAACTACACTTTGGGTGTTCGTGAACAACTGATCTTCCCTGAAATCAATTACGACAACGTTAACCGGGTTCGTGGTATGGATATTGTTATCGTAACCACTGCTAACACTGATGAGGAATCCCACGAGTTGCTTGCCCAACTTGGGATGCCATTTACTAAATAATAGGAGGTTCCACAAACATGGCAAAGAAATCAATGGTTGTAAAAAGCCAACGCCCAGCTAAGTTTTCAACGCAAGCTTACACACGTTGTGAACGTTGTGGACGTCCGCACTCAGTTTATCGTAAGTTCCATCTATGCCGCCTTTGCATGCGTGAATTAGCCCACAAGGGTCAAATTCCTGGCATGAAGAAAGCTAGTTGGTAGACTTCGGTCTTTACTGAGTAAATTCGATTTGGATTCCTTTCAAGTCGTTTTATTGATTTTATCGATACTAAAAGGAGGCAAATATCGATGTCTATGACTGACCCGATTGCAGACTTTTTAACTCGGATTCGTAACGCCAACATGGTTCGTCACGATTCAGTTGAAGTTCCTGCATCAAAGATTAAACATGACATTGCGGAAATCTTGAAAAATGAAGGTTTCATTCGCGATGTTGAATACATTGACGACGACAAGCAAGGTATTATCCGTGTATTTCTTAAGTACGGCAAGGATGGCGAACGTGTCATCTCTGGCTTAAAGCGGATTTCCAAGCCTGGTTTACGTTCATACGTAAAGGCCGATTCAGTTCCTAAGGTTTTGAACGGTTTAGGGATTGCAATCATCTCTACGTCTGAAGGTGTGATCACCGATAAAGAAGCACGTCAAAAAGACGTGGGCGGCGAAGTGCTCGCTTACGTTTGGTAATCATTTAGAATCGATCGGAGGTGTAAAACGTGAGTCGTATTGGTTATAAAGTTGTAACTTTACCCGCTGGGGTAGAAGTTAAACAAAACGGTAACGATGTGACTGTTAAAGGACCTAAAGGTGAGTTAACCCGGACGTTCTCTGACATGATCACAATGAAAGTAGACGGTACTGAAGTTTCGTTTGATCGTCCTGACGACAACAACAAAACAAAGGCCGTTCACGGAACTACTCGTGCCAACTTCGCCAACATGGTTGAAGGTGTTACAGATGGTTTCAAGAAGACATTGAAGTTAGTCGGTGTTGGGTACCGTGCACAATTGCAAGGCACTAAGCTGATCATGAGTGTTGGTTACTCAAACCCTGTTGAATTCGATGGCCGTAAAGGTGTTACGGTTGAAGTTCCTGACAACACTACTGTTGTTTTATCAGGTATTTCTAAGCAACAAGTCGGTGACTTTGCTGCTGAAATCCGTGGTATCCGTCCACCAGAGCCTTATAAAGGTAAAGGTATTCGTTACGAAGGCGAATATGTTCGTCGTAAGGAAGGTAAAACTGGTAAGTAGACTTTTGTCTACTTCTTTGTTTGCCACTATCGTGTCGCAGTGCACGCATTCACTGCGAATAAAATATGAGGTGAATTGTTGTGATTTCTAAACCAGATAAGAATAAAACACGTCAACGCCGCCATGCGCGCGTTCGTGGCAAGATTTCTGGTACTGCGCAGCGCCCACGCTTGAACGTTTATCGTTCTAATTCAAACATCTACGCGCAAGTAATTGATGACGTAGCGGGTGTGACGCTGGCAAGTGCCTCAACACTAGATAAAGATGTTAAGGGAACTAGCAAAACAGAAAAAGCTGCTTCTGTTGGTGAACTAGTTGCTAAACGCGCTAACGAAAAGAAGATTACTGATGTTGTCTTCGATCGTGGCGGTTACTTATATCATGGTCGGGTAGAAGCTTTGGCTGAAGCCGCTCGTGAAAACGGACTTAAATTCTAGAGAAGGAGGAATAACCAAATGGCTTTTATCGACCCAAGTAAGTTAGATTTAGAAGATAACGTCGTTTCCATCAACCGGATTACGAAAGTTGTTAAGGGTGGTCGTCGTCTTCGTTTTGCTGCCTTAGTCGTTGTTGGTGACCACAATGGTCATGTTGGCTTTGGTACTGGTAAGGCTCAAGAAGTTCCAGAAGCTATTCGTAAGGCTGTCGAAGCTGCTCACAAGAACTTAATTAAAGTTCCTGTTGTTGGTTCAACATTGCCTCACGAAGTGCTGGGTATTTACTCAGGATCAAAGGTTATGCTTAAGCCAGCCGTTGAAGGTTCTGGTGTTGCTGCTGGTGGTGCTGTTCGTGCCGTCATGGAACTTGCCGGTGTTGCCGACGTTACAAGTAAGTCTCTTGGTGAAAGCACACCGATTAACGTTGTGCGTGCCACCTTTGAAGGACTTAAGGAATTAAAGCGTGCAGAAGACGTTGCTGCCTTGCGTGGTGTGTCTGTAGAACACTTAGCTGAATAGGAGGACGAAACTCATGGCTAATCAAGTAAAAGTTACTTTAGTGAAAAGTGCCGTTCACCAGAAGCCCAAGGTTCGTAATGTTGCGTATGGTTTAGGACTAGGTCGTGTTAACAGCACGGTCGTACGTCCTAACAACGAAGCAACACGCGGTGCCATCGCTAAGATCGCGCACTTAGTCACAGTTGAAGAAGTTAAGTAATCACATTTCTAGTGTAAGGAGGTGCCAACCTAATGAAGTTGAACGAATTACAACCAAGCGAAGGTTCTCGTAAAGCACGTATGCGCCGCGGTCGCGGTACATCAGCCGGGAACGGTAAAACTTCCGGTCGTGGTCAAAAGGGTCAAAAGGCTCGTAGTAAGACACGTGTCGGTTTTGAAGGGGGTCAAATGCCTCTGTACCGTCGCATTCCAAAACGCGGTTTCACTAACATTAACCGTAAGGAATACGCCATCGTTAACTTGGCTTCCTTAAACAGTTTTGATGAAGGTGCTGATGTTACACCAACTACCTTAGTTGAAGCAGGTTTAGTGAAGAACGAAAAGAGTGGTGTTAAGGTTCTTGGTAACGGTGAAGTTACTAAGAAGTTGACTGTCCACGCTAACAAATTCTCAAACGCAGCTGTAGCTGCAATTGAAGCAGCCGGCGGTAAGACTGAGGTGATCTAGTTGATCTCGACGATTTCGAATGCTTTTAAGAGTCGTGAAATCCGAAATAAGATCTTCTTTACCTTGTTTGTCTTAATTGTCTATCGGTTAGGCTGTTATATTACCGTTCCCGGAGTTAATGCGCATGCTTTACAAGCAGTGGCAAGCTCCGGGCTTGTTAATGTAATGAACATCTTTTCCGGTGGTGGTTTGACGAACTATTCCTTGTTTGCAATGGGGGTTTCCCCGTTTGTTACTGCTCAAATTGTTGTTCAATTACTCCAGATGGATATTGTGCCGCGGTTTGTTGAATGGAGTAAACAAGGTGATGTAGGTCGGCGTAAGTTGAACCAGGCGACACGCTATCTAACGATTGTGTTAGCCTTTGTTCAATCAATCGGTATCACAGCTGGTTTTAACGTCTTAGCTTCCATGCATTTGATTAAGACACCAAATGCACAGACTTTTATCATGATTGGAATTTTGCTCACGGCTGGAACAATGTTTGCTACTTGGCTGGGGGATATGATTACTCAGCGAGGTTTAGGAAATGGTGTTTCGATGATCATTTTTGCCGGAATCATTGCGCGCACACCAGTTGGTGTTCGTCAATTATGGCAAGAAAACGTCACTGATGCCTCCAAGGGCCAAATGTGGCAGGGTATTCTGTTCATCGTTGCTGTTCTCGTTCTAGTTATCGTAATTATCGTTGCTGTAACGTGGGTGCAACAAGCTGAACGGCGGATTCCAATTCAATATACGCGTCGCGCAACTACGTCTGGATCAGGTAGTTATCTGCCTTTGAAAGTTAACGTTGCCGGTGTTATTCCGGTTATCTTCGCTAGTTCTTTGATTTCGACGCCTCAGTCAATTCTGTTGGCGTTCCAAAAGAGTCATGGTGCGGATAACTGGTACCAAGTGATGTCTCGTATCTTCAATATGCAAACGACTGAAGGTGCCATTCTTTACACTGTATTAATTGTCTTGTTTACTTTCTTCTATGCTTTTGTTCAGGTTAATCCTGAGAAATTGTCCGAGAACTTACAAAAGCAGGGCAGTTATATTCCAAGTGTTTGGCCTGGTAAAGACACACAAAGCTATGTTTCTCATTTGCTCATGCGTTTAAGTACTGTCGGTTCACTGTTCCTTGGATTAGTTGCCTTAGTACCGCTGTTGGCCAGTGATATTTGGGGCCTAGACGAATCCATTGGTCTTGGTGGCACGTCATTATTAATCGTTGTTGGGGTTGCCATTGACATTATTCGTCAATTGGACGGCTTAATGATGAAACGACAATACGTTGGTTTCATCCAAGATGATGCGCTTGAAGCACATGAAGCAGAAAAACAGGAGGATTAATCATGGCATTCAATTTGATTCTGATGGGCTTGCCTGGTGCTGGTAAAGGTACGCAAGCACAAAAGATCGACGAAAAATATCAAGTACCGCATATTTCGACGGGGGATATTTTCCGCGAGGCAATGGCTAACAAGACTGAAATGGGACTTGCTGCTAAAGCTTACATTGATAAGGGTGAATTGGTTCCCGATGAAGTCACGAACGGTATTGTTCGTGACCGCCTCAGCCAACAGGACGTTTTAACGAATGGCTTCATGTTGGATGGGTATCCACGGAACTTAGATCAAGCGGCCGCTTTAGATAAAATGTTGGCTGACTCTGATCGTCACTTGGACGCCGTGATTAATATCGACGTTGAACCATCGGTATTGGTTGACCGATTATCTGCACGGTACATTTGCCGTGTATGTGGTGCAACCTATAACCGTATTAGTAACCCGACCAAAGTTGAAGGAACGTGTGACGTTTGTGGGTCGCATGATTTTTATCAACGTGACGATGACAAGCCTGAAACGGTTAAGAATCGTTTGGCGGTGAACATCAAGATGAACACGCCATTGGTTGATTACTATAAGAATCAAAATGTTCTGCACACCATTAACGGCGAACGGGACATTGACCTCGTCTTCAAAGACGTTGCTGACGTGCTTCAGTCAGTTAACGACTAGAGTGTAGTGTTTGCAGTCCCTTTAAGAATGTGATAAACTCTCTTGGTATGGTTTGCGCAATGTTTTTGTAAAGAGGGTGGAAACGGTGGTTTTCGCCGTTTTTCCGTCGTTCGACGCCACCGTATTTATAAAATACTTTTTTAAAAGGGAGGTAAACCTGCTTGGCTAGTGACGTAATTGAAATCGAAGGTACTGTTAAAGAAACGTTGCCTAATGCAATGTTTAAAGTAGAACTTGAAAACGGTCACGAAATCTTGGCTCATGTGTCGGGTAAGATTCGGATGCATTACATTCGTATTTTACCTGGTGATAAGGTAACTGTTGAAATGTCACCTTATGACTTAACAAAGGGTCGGATTACGTACCGTTTCAAGTAATACCTAAGGCCTCATAATTCTGGAGGAAATATCATGAAAGTAAGACCATCAGTTAAACCAATGTGCGAACACTGCCGTGTTATCAAACGTAACGGCCGTGTTATGGTGATTTGCTCAGCAAACCCAAAGCACAAGCAACGTCAAGGTAAATAATTCATATAAAAGGAGGTAATTGTTATGGCTCGTATTGCAGGTGTTGACTTACCACGTGACAAACGGATCGTGATCGGTTTAACTTACATTTTCGGAATCGGTAATACTTCAGCTCAAAAGATTTTGGCTGAAGCTGGTGTTAGCGAAGACGTTCGTGTTCGGGACTTGGCTCCAGAAGACGAAGATAAGATTCGTGCAATTGTTGATAACTACAAGGTTGAAGGAGATCTTCGCCGTGAAGTTAGCTTAAACATCAAGAACTTACAAGAAATTGGTTCATACCGAGGCATGCGTCACCGTCGTGGTTTACCAGTGCGTGGACAACACACTAAGAACAACGCACGGACTCGCAAAGGCCCAGCTAAATCAATTGCTGGTAAGAAGAAGTAATTCAAGATAAAGGAGGTTAGCATTTCTTATGGCAGGTAGAAAAACATCGCGTAAGCGTCGTGTAAAAAAGAACATCGAGTCAGGTGTTGCACATATTCACTCAACGTTTAACAACACTTTAGTTATGATTACTGACGTTCAAGGGAACGCTGTTGCTTGGTCTTCAGCTGGTGCCCTTGGTTTCCGTGGTAGTCGTAAATCCACTCCTTTCGCTGCACAAATGGCCGCTGAAGCCGCAGCTAAAGGCTCTATGGAACATGGTATGAAGACGGTTGAAGTTGCCGTTAAAGGTCCAGGTTCCGGTCGTGAAGCAGCTATCCGTGCTCTGCAGTCAACTGGTCTAGAAGTTACGGCAATTCGTGACGTCACACCAGTGCCGCATAACGGATCTCGTCCTCCAAAGCGTCGTCGTGTTTAATTGATGACATCACTTATTTGGAGTGATGAACATTCATTAATTAACAAGACGAGTTTTGAAAGGGGTAAACAAAAGAATGATCGAATTTGAAAAGCCAAATATTCACAAAATCGATGAAAGTAACAACTATGGGAAGTTCATCGTTGAACCACTTGAACGTGGTTACGGAACAACATTAGGAAATTCGTTACGTCGGATTTTGCTTTCATCTTTGCCTGGTGCTGCTGTCACCAGTATTCAAATCGATGGTGTACTTCACGAGTTCTCAACTGTTGAGGGTGTCGTTGAAGATGTTACACAAATCATCTTGAATATGAAAAAGGTTTCTTTGAAGATGGCGACCGATGAAGAAAAGGGAATGGACATCGACGTTAAGGGTCCTGCGACTGTCACTGCTGGTGATATTCAAACGGATGCTGATGTTGAAGTTATGAACCCTGATCTTTACATCTGCACGGTAGCAGACGGTGCCACTTTCCACATGCACTTAACTGCAAACAAGGGCCGTGGATACGTTTCAGCTGATGAAAACAAAGCTCGTCAGGATGATATGCCAATTGGTGTATTACCAATCGATTCCATTTATACCCCAATCGAACGTGTCAACTACCAGGTTGAAAACACACGTGTTGGTCAACGTGATGACTATGACAAGCTGACATTAGACGTTTGGACTGATGGTTCAATTACGCCTAGTGAAGCAATTAGTCTTGCTGCGAAGATTCTAACTGAACACCTTGCAATGTTTGTTGATTTGACAGATACGGCTAAGAATGCCGAAATCATGGTCGAAAAGGAAGAAACACACAAGGAAAAGATGCTCGAAATGACCATCGAAGAGTTAGACTTGTCTGTTCGTTCGTATAACTGTTTGAAACGTGCTGGTATCAACACGGTTCAAGAGCTGACGGATCGTACTGAAGCCGACATGATGAAGGTTCGTAACCTTGGTCGTAAGTCACTTGAAGAAGTTAAGGCAAAATTGGCTGGCTTAGGTCTTTCTTTGAAACAAGAAGACTAGTCGGACTTATCAACAAAAGGAGGGTTCAAGCATGGGCTACCGTAAATTACAACGTACTAGTTCACAACGTAAGGCTTTGTTACGCGATTTAACAACCAGTTTGATTGTTAATGGCCGGATCGAAACAACCGAAGCACGCGCCAAGGAAGTTCGTAAGACCACAGATCAAATGATTACTTGGGGTAAGCAAGGCGACTTGCATGCTCGTCGTGAAGCAGCTGCTTTCGTTCGTGATGTTGTTGCAGATGTCAAAGAAGACGGTGACAACGTTAAAGCGCAAACTGCATTGCAAAAGTTATTTGATGACTTAGCACCTAAGTTTGCTGAACGTAATGGTGGTTACACTCGGATGTACAAGACTATGCCTCGTCGTGGCGATGCTGCGCAAATGGTTATCTTGGAATTCGTCGACTAATCATTATCTGTTCAATGGTAGTCTGAATAGCTACCCTAAATATATCGACGGATATATTTAGTATTTGAATATTCAAAATAATCACTAGTGTCAATGGTATAAAGCGTTATGATGATGGCGATCGCGTTCGCCCAGTCTAGCTTGAATGAGTTTTTTGCTCGTGCCGTGATGCTAAGTGATTTTTTTGTACATAGAATTAATTGATTACACGAGTTTACTAGTGGTTTCAGCGTTGCTTGCGTATTGGTCTAGTTTTCGCTAAAATAGTGCGGTATTATTCGTTTTATAGTGAGGTGAAGACTGAGTGCAAACCAAACATGCGAAGTTAATTACAGGTCTTGTAGTTGTCCTACTGGCAGTGCTTGCACTCGGGGCAACCGCTATTACAACTATTAACGCTCAACGACGTCACGAAGAACATGAATCACGTTTACGTCGGCTAAGTGAGCGAGCGGCCAAGGTATTACCTAAAGAAGCATTTAAACCTGGCGCATATACGTTGAGTGAAAGTCATTACGTTGACGGCTACCGCGTGTTCGCTGTTGTTAACGTTGATGAACATGGACAACTTGTCAATGTCGCTTTTAATCAACTTGATCAATTTGGATTGAATAATCCAGCGACTGCAACCGATATTACCCGCTGGAATACGGCACTGCTTAAAGAACCTAATGTCGCAAAACTGTCTTTAAAACACGGTAATAAACAGTGTTTTCAGTTATATCAAAATTATATGGGGCGTTTGATTCACGCTGCACATACCGGCGAACAACACCAGTTTAAAATTAACAACCATGCCAATACGGCAGGAAGTGAGGGAACATCGTGACAAAGATCATTTCAGTTAACGATTTATCTTATCAATATCCCGATGCAGACCGGCCTACATTAAATCATATTTCCTTTGAGGTGAATGCCGGAGAGTGGGTGGCTATCGTTGGTCATAACGGCAGTGGTAAGAGTACTTTAGTTCGTGCTTTGGATGGACTTATTGATTTTAAATCAGGAACAGTTACTGTAGCTGGAACAAAGTTGTCACCAGAATCAGTTTGGTTGGTACGTGAACACATAGGCATGGTGTTTCAGAACCCGGACAATCAGTTTGTTGGCGCCACGGTGGCCGATGATGTGGCCTTCGGCTTGGAAAATGCGGGGGTACCGCGTCCTGAGATGCAACAACGTGTTCAAGACGCTCTAGAAGCTGTCGATATGTGGCAGTTTGCAGAACGTGAGCCCAGCCGGTTGTCAGGCGGGCAAAAGCAACGGGTGGCCCTAGCAGGAATCATTGCGATGAACCCCAGTATTATTGTATTGGATGAGGCAACTAGTATGCTGGATCCTCACGGGCGGCAGACGGTGTTGTCTGTATTGCAACATCTTCGTCGTTCTAATCAAGCACCGACCATTTTATCAATCACTCATGATTTAAGTGAGGCCGCACAAGCGCAACGACTGCTAGTTATGGATAACGGCCAGTTGATTAGTGAAGGGACACCGCGCGCTATTTTCAGTGACGAACAATTACTTGAGTCCACGGGGCTAGACTTACCGTTTAGCACAAAATTGAGCCAACAATTGGCTAAACAAGGACTAATCGCCCCGAAACATTACTTAACAGACGACGAGTTGGAGGATTGGTTATGGCAATTACATTTGACCATGTAAACTATATGTACCAGCCCAACTCGCCGTTTGAGGCAGTCGGGCTAAGCGATGTTAGTTTCACTGTTCCTAGTGAATCGTTTACTGCGATTATTGGTCATACAGGGAGTGGCAAAAGTACACTTGTTCAGCACTTGAATGGTTTACTTAAGCCTACAAGTGGCACGGTTACAGTGGATGATTTTCAGTTAACTGCTAAAACAACAAATAAACACCTGAAGTCACTTCATCAACATGTTGGGATGGTGTTTCAATTCCCTGAAAATCAGTTATTTGACCAAACGGTGGAGCGTGACATCGCGTTTGGTCCCCTTAACTTTGGCTTCACTAATGAAGAGGCAATGAGTTTGGCACATCAGGCGGCTCATGACGTTGGGTTACCGGATGAGTTGCTAAACCGTTCACCATTTGAGTTGTCTGGTGGACAGATGCGGCGCGTTGCCATTGCTGGCGTTTTAGCCAGTCAACCGCGCGTGCTTGTTTTAGATGAGCCAACGGCCGGGTTAGACCCACGCGGACGAGCTGAAATGATGGCCATGTTTGCTAAGTTGAAAGCTGACCAACAACTGACGGTTATCTTAGTGACGCACCAAATGGATGATGTTGCTGACTATGCGGATCAGGCGCTAGTGATGGCACATAGTAATTTGATTAAGGCAGGCACACCTGCTGAAATTTTTGCCAATCCTGAATGGGTAAAAGCACAGCAATTGGCATTACCAACAGCTGCTAATTTTGCGCAACACTTAGTGACTCGTGGTTTTGAATTTGACTCGTTGCCGTTAACGGCTGAACAGCTGGCAATACAGTTGCGTGGTCAGTTACCGAAGGAGGGACGTTAATGCTTGAGCAACTGACGCTCGGACGTTATATTCCCGGCCATTCATGGTTACATCGGTTAGATCCACGAGCTAAGTTGGTGTTGGCTTGTTATTTTATTGTGATCGCCTTTTTAACCACAAATTGGTTAACTTATGTGTTGATGTTTGCCTTTATTGGCGGCGTTATCTTTTTAACAGGACTGAGTTTCAGCTATTTTGTGCGTGGTATTGGTCCACTGATTTGGTTGATTGTGTTCACGGCAATTTTGCAATTACTGTTTACGCCAGGCGGGCATATTTACTGGCATTGGGGTATTTTAATGATTACCTCCACGGGGATTCAAACGTCCACAGCAGTTTTCTTACGTTTTCTGTTAATTATAACGATGGCAACGGTGCTCACGTTGACGACGGCGCCATTGGCGATTGCGGACGGCGTAGAAGCGCTTTTGCGACCGTTGCGGGTTATTCACTTCCCAGTGGCCCAAACGGCTCTCATGCTCTCTGTGGCGCTTCGGTTTGTACCGACATTGTTGGATGAAGCGCAGACAATTATGAATGCGCAGCGTGCACGTGGAGTGGAGTTTAATAATGGTGGTTTAATCAAGCGTTTGAGGGCAATTGTCCCATTGTTGATTCCGCTTTTTGTCGGGGCCATTGGACGAGCCGACGATTTAGCGACGGCCATGGAGTCACGTGGTTATCAAGGCGCCACTAACCGCACGCGTTACCGGGTACTGAAGTGGCATAACGCCGACACGATAGCAGTTGTTGTCATTCTTGTGTTAAATGTTGTTCTCGTTGTGTTGCGTCACATGTAAAAACGTTTCTAGAAAACTAGGGAGGTCGGTAATGAGTCAACGCTACAAAGTTGTTATTGAATATGACGGTACTGATTTTGCCGGCTTTCAGGTTCAGCCTCATCAGCGGACCGTTGAATCTGTTTTAACGAAAGTGGTAAATCAGATTGCGAAAAATCCTCAACCAGCCATTCAGGTTTTTGGATCGGGGAGAACAGATGCTGGGGTACATGCTCACGGGCAGGTGATCCACTTTGATTTGCCAAAGCCGATTCCGGCTCCTAATTTACGGTTAGCGCTCAATAGTATGTTTCCGCTTGATATGGCAGTGGTGAGTGTTGAAGAGGTTGATGATACGTTTCATGCCCGTTTTTCAACGCATGGCAAACGTTATCGTTACATCGTTTCCAATACGCCGTTTGTCGATCCATTCAAACGGAACTATACTGGACACTATAAATATCCGTTAAACCTCGACAGGATGCAGACGGCGAGCCGTGATTTGATTGGTGAGCATGATTTCACCAGTTTCGTGGCCTCAGGTAGCCAAGCCAAGTCAAATATACGAATGATTTATGATGTTCAAGTTCACGAGCGTCCTGAAGATCATGAGTTTGTGTTTGATTTTTACGGTAGTGGTTTTCTCTATAATCAAGTTCGTATTATGGTAGCGTTGTTGTTACAAATTGGTAATGGGCGTCGTCCGGTTAATGACATTCCACGGGTGCTGGCGGCTAAAGACCGTGAGGAAGCGCGTGAAACGGCACCGGCTAGCGGTTTGTATCTGGAATCTGTGCTGTATGACAAACACGTTTCAGATGAAAATAACAATTGACTTATGAGGGGCAGGACAGTACACTATTACTTGGTATTGTTTGCCCCACGATAAGCCCCGGAAAGTTTTATCGAGTGTCAAACAGACAAGAAATTGGAGGAAAATACCGTGCGTACAACATATTTAGCAAAACCAGGTGAAGTAGACCGTAAATGGTACGTGGTTGACGCCACAGACGTTCCTTTGGGACGCTTAAGTTCAGTCGTTGCTTCTATTCTTCGAGGCAAGAACAAGCCAACATTTACCCCTAATGTGGATACGGGTGACTTTGTCATTGTTCTTAATGCTTCAAAAGTGGGCTTGACTGGTAAGAAAGCCACAAACAAGATTTACTATCACCACTCAAACCATCCAGGTGGTTTGAAGTCACGCACTGCAGGTAACTTTCGTGATGAAAACCCAATTCGGTTGATTGAAACTTCCGTTAAGGGCATGTTGCCAGCAGGTACGCTTGGTCACAAACAACTGCTTAAGCTTCACGTTTATGCAGGTGACCAACATGATCAAGCTGCACAACAGCCAGAAGTTTTGGATATTACTAAATTAATCTAAGGGGGAAATCACATTGGCTACTGTTCAATACGCCGGCACAGGTCGTCGGAAAAACTCAGTTGCTCGGGTTCGCTTAGTTCCCGGCACTGGTAAAATTACCATGAATGGTAAGGATATTGAAGACTACATTCCATTCGCTAACTTGCGTGAAGTGGTTGTTCAACCATTTGCTGCAACAGAAACGACTGGTAATTACGATGTTATGGTTAACGTCAATGGTGGTGGCTTCTCCGGTCAAGCCGGTGCCACTCGTCACGGTATTGCCCGTGCTTTACTGACGGTTGACCCTGATTTCCGTTCAGCTCTGAAGAGCGCAGGTCTTTTGACTCGTGATGCTCGGATGAAGGAACGGAAGAAGCCCGGTCTTAAAAAGGCCCGTAAAGCTTCACAATTCTCAAAGCGTTAATCTTATCATTATCGACTTTGGATTCAAAAAGAACCTGCCAATTGGCGGGTTCTTTTTGTATTGGATATTTAAGGGGACTTGTGAATGGAAAAATGTCAAATACATTACACTTGATTTCTTTTTTGTATTAATGATGCACTCACGTTATTTTTTAAGTAAAATGTATAAATGTATTAGAATAATCGACAAATGTCATTTTAAGGAGATTCATTTTGGAAAACAAACCTCATTTTGGACCACGTACAAGTGCAGCCAACAAAGAAAAAGTAAATAAAGAAGTTCAAAGTGAACCAATTGCAGAGGCAGAACAAGAAGTAAAGATTGGGGTTCATGACAATCAGGGTAGAAAAAAGAATGGTTCATTTCATTGGTTTATTGAAATTTTCAAGCTGCAATCTCGCAGTTTTTGGATAACGAATTATCTGCTCTCCCTTTTGGCCGTGTTCTTCTACGCAGGAATGGTTCCACTATGGTCAGTTCCTCTTGATTTTATTTTCTATCCAATTACAGTAACAATTCTGGGTGAAACAGTTAAAATGATGGGATTAAAGGAAAATATTCTTTACTCACTTATCGTCGGTACAAATGGTTCCGTTTTTCTTAGTGGCAGTGGTTTTGGGGTTATAGTTTATTGGTTACTATGGCTGTTTTTCTTTAGCATTCGGTTTGGTTTGAGCTTTATTTTGGGAATCATTGGGTTGGCTTATATGCTTGTTCAAGCAAAAAAAATGGATTTATAGTTAGAAAATTAATTTAGGAGTTTAGTATGAAGCATGCATAT
The DNA here is from genome assembly GCF_000428925.1 of Furfurilactobacillus rossiae DSM 15814. Classification (GTDB taxonomy): domain Bacteria; phylum Bacillota; class Bacilli; order Lactobacillales; family Lactobacillaceae; genus Furfurilactobacillus; species Furfurilactobacillus rossiae. The sequence continues at coordinate 96,567 of NZ_KE386820.1, forward strand.
AGTGTTGGAATGGGGTTTAGGAAGCACACGTTTGAGGATGCCGTTATTAAGTGCTCCGATGGGGATGTCATTCTTGTTGATCCAGGTGTATATACATTACCTGACTGGTTTGAAGTTGGCTCGTTAAAAATTATCGGAAAAGGTGATGGACCAGCCGATGTGGTTCTTAAGACATCGTTTGTTCTCAGGGATAGTTCTACGTTTGAACTAAATAATGTAAAGGTTCTTACAGAATCTGAAAAGCGCAATTGTATTTATGCTGGCAATTTTTCAAAAATCAAACTGAGTAACGTAATTATAGAAAGTGTTGTTAAAAATTATCCATCGGTTTATTTGAAATCGGCAGAGCTTCAAAGTGACAGTTCACGCTTTATACATCGTGACACTAGAAAAACACCGTCTATTTTTGCTTCGGAAAAGAGTGTTGTGACTGTTAAACAAGTTGATATGGATTCTCTTAGAGCTAGTCATTCAGAAATCAATATAGAAAAGTCGCAAATACGTGTTTGGACCATATTGAGTAAAAATAGTGAGATGCAAGCGGACTATTTGTATACGCAAAATACAGAAGAAAACATTTATATACTATCCGTATTATCTAATTCGATAGGTTCTATTTCTAATCTGATTTTGCCAAGCGGCTACTCTATAGTTCGTGTCGTTTCGTCTAAATTGGATGTAAAAAGGAATAATATTGATGATAAGCATCGTTTAGCCTGCGATTCGTCTGAAAAAGCCATTGTTGAAGTTTGGGGCATTGAATATAAGAAAACTGAAAAACAACAAGAAACTCAGAATGCTAAGATAGTGCCTAAAGCACGAGCGAAGTTTCAACCTGCCGAAAAAGATGAAAATAAAGAAAATAATTCCTTTGAGAAACAGAATCATAAAAATGAACGAGCAATAGATGAAATTGACAAGATGGTAGGGCTCCGCAGTGTAAAAAAGACAGTCCACGACTTTATTGATATGGCTGTATTTAATAAACAAAGGGCTCAACAAGGTCTTGAGCCTATAAGTCAGTCATATCACTCTCTTTTTCTTGGTAATCCGGGTACAGGTAAAACGACCGTTGCAAGGCTTGTAGCAAGGGCTATGTTTGAAGAAGGAGTAATGCCATCTGATAATTATGTTGAAACAAGTAGGCAAAATTTAGTTGCACAGCATGTCGGTGGGACAGCAATACAAACGCAATCAATTTTGGAAGAGGCAACAGGTGGTGTTCTATTTATAGATGAAGCCTATACATTGTATCAAGAAGGTGGAACTAATTGGGGTCAAGAGGCTATTGACACCATATTAAAATACATGGAAGATCATCGTGATGAATTGATGATAATATTTGCAGGTTATACAAAGCAAATGAAGGATTTTATCAACATGAACCCTGGTCTTTCATCTAGAGCTCCAAATCTATTTGATTTTGAGGACTATACACCGGAAGAAATAAGCGAGATAGGTGTAAAACAATTATTGGACAAATCATTTGATTTTGACAAAGTCTATTATAGCGCTGCAGTTATTAAGTCATATAAAAGAGAAAATGCTTCTTCAAATGGACGTTGGGTGAGAAACTTTAACGACAAATTAATTCGCGTGATGGCCAAAAATTCTATAAAAAACAAAAGTCACGGTATTTCACAAATTTTAAACTCTGATATAGATGAGTTGACTGGTGGAAGTGATAAAGATAAAGCAAATGAAACAGACGTAATTCTGGAACAGTTGAATGAAATGGTTGGGCTTGAAAGTGTGAAAAGTTATGTAGCCAACCTCACGGCTACAATTGTAACCAACAAAAGCCTTTCAGGGAAAATTGTTGAAGAAAAGCCCACATATCATATGGTGTTTTCGGGAAATCCAGGTACAGGTAAAACAACAGTTGCTAGATTGATAGCAAGATTGTTTTATGATTTAGGAATTTTGCCCAAGGATACTGTTTTAGAGGTGAGTCGTGCCGACTTAGTGGGCCGATATATCGGTCAAAGTGAGGAATTAACTAAAAAGGCAGTAAGGGATGCAATGGGTGGTGTCCTATTTATTGATGAAGCCTATCAGTTAACATCTTCGGGATCAGGTAATGATTTTGGCAAACAAGTTGTTGAAACTCTGATTACAGAGTTGGAGAATAATAGAGAGAATTTTATTGTCATTTTTGCTGGTTACACTCAGCAAATGAATGATTTTTTGAATACCAATCCTGGCTTGAAATCCAGAATTCCATTGAATTTGAATTTTCAAGATTATTCAGCATCGGAAATAGCAGAAATAGTTAAAATTCGTTTATCAAAAAATTGGAAGTTTAATAAACCACTTTTGCAGTCGCTCGTGGAGAAAGCTTATTCAGGATTACCTTCAAATGAAAAATCAAATGGACGTTGGGCAAGAAATTTAACTGATAAGATTATTACACATCATAAGATTTGGCTCTCAAAAAATCTTTCAGTAGCCGATCCCACGAACATTGTTGATAGTATATTGGTCGAATGCATTTCTTGAACTGATTTTGTTGGGTAAACTGCTAGATAATGTGGCAGTTGAATTCGATTCAAAAAGAACCTGCCAATTGGCGGGTTCTTTTTGTGCAGAATGGTAATCAATTGAATTGGCACTATCAGCCCCATTGCCGATGAAGTTAGGCTTTAATCATATTTGTTGTTGATTATGTATGTCGAAAGACACGATTAGTAATAGCTCTTCTTTTTGTCAGTTTGACTAATTTGTCTATGGTTCATCCCAATAATGTGTTTTATATTAACAATATGATTTAAATAAGACCCGTTAGTCAAGCGGTTTAAGACACCGCCCTTTCACGGCGGTGACATGGGTTCGAGTCCCATACGGGTCATTTTATTGGGATATAGCCAAGTGGTAAGGCAACGGACTTTGACTCCGTCATGCGCTGGTTCGAATCCAGCTATCCCAAGTTTGCAAACATACTAATACGCCTTGTTAAGATTTTTGAGTTTTAATGGGGCGTCGTTGGTATGTTTTTTTCTTTCTGTCTTTGTTTATACATATCTCGCGTTATGTCTATACAGAAAAATGAGTTTGTGGAACATCATGTAATTAGATTTTAAAAGATGGGAGACAAGGCATGAAAACAGCTAAGGAAGCGCTTGCGAAATCATTAAAAACATTGCTACAAACTCGGTCATTTGATGAAATTGCGGTAAAACAAATTGTTTTAGACAGTGGCGTTAATCGACAGACTTTTTACTATCATTTTCAAGATAAATTTGATTGTTTACAATATCTTTTCTTTAACGAGGCCAGAGATTTAATTCCAGAACAAATATTACTAAGTGAGTGGAAAGCAAGATATTTAAGTGTATTTAGATACTTAGATGTTAATCATAATTTTTGTAGACATGTTGAAGTTTCGTCAGGATATTCTCAACTTTCAGATTTTGTCCTAGATTGTATTAACTTAATCGTACAAGGAATGACTAGAAAAGTATCTGTTAATGCCGCAGATTCTTTTGGATCAGGGAAGGACTTATCAGTATTAGAATATGGACTCCAAGGCGTCATCATGAATTGGTTTAGAGATGGGCTTCGGGAAAATCCGACGCTATTGATTGATGGTGCGGCTAATTTTACAGAAGAACAATTGGAAATTCTGTTGCGTGATAGTCAATGTGTAGACAAATCCGACAAAGTGTCTGGATGTTAGTCATAAATGCGGATATGTCTATGTTATGAATTCGCTTTCAGAAATATGCTCACTGTGTAATAAGGGCACGAAATCAATCTAACGTGCTTTTGAAATATTCGGCAGTTGATAAGGAGCAACATTTATCCGGATATTTAAACAAACACAGAAAGGATGTTCTTAAAGTGGAAAGTAAGGAAAAAGTTACGCCAGTTGATACTGCTAAGGCAAATCAGATAACTGGTTTTCAACTTTTCTCGATGACAACGTCGATGGTTATGACCGTCTACGGTTTTGCGGCCTTCGCTAAGCAAGGGCCGACAGCATTGTTTTTCCTGTTTCTTGCCGGTATTTTGTGGTTTTTACCAGTTACAAGAGCTGCCGGAGAAATGGCGTCGATTGATGGATGGAGTAAAGGAGGAATCTTTACTTGGTCTCGAACAATGTTGGGCGAGAAAACAGGCTGGGCCGCTTTATTTTATCAATGGATTCATATCACTGTTGGCATGAACACCATGATGTACTTTATCATTGGATGTTTATCAATAACCTTAGATTTACCGATTATCAATAATAATCCAGCAGTTAAATTTATTTTAATGATGATTTTACTTTGGGGCCTTATTCTATTGCAACAAAGGGGGACAAAGGTGACTGGGAAAATTGCGCAATGGTGTTTTTCCTTGGGTGTTATTATTCCAGTATTCTTCCTTTTGATTTTGTTTGTAACTTATTTGGTGCAAGGAAACCCAATGTTGATTCGGATTAATTTTTCTACCATTTTGCCTAAGAGTTGGACAGGTAGCGTATTAGTTGGATTTGTGCCATTTATTTTGGCCTTCGCCGGTGCTGAAGGCTCTGCACCGCATGTTAAGGATCTAAATAAGCCAAAAGTGTACCCCAAGGTAATGCTTGCCTTAGCATTTGCAGCCATTCTTTCAGATATTATTGGATCTATGGCGATTGCGGGCACCATTCCGAATAAGCAAATTCAATTAAGTACAGGTATTGTTTACGCTTATGGTGCGCTGGTTAAACGCTTCGGCTTTGGTGTTGTGTTTATTGAAAAGCTAACTGGTTTGCTACTAGCCATAGGGGTAACTGGAGAAATTAGTAGTTGGGTTGTTGGTCCCAATGCAGGGATGTTTGAAGCCGCAAAAGCTGGCTTCCTACCACCGCGTTTTTCAAAAGCTAACAAATATGGTATCGAAACCAATGTCATGATTTTACAGGGAGTCATTGTTTCAATCATGGGAGCCTTGTTGACATTTGGTGCTGGGGGCAACAAAGCTAACCTGTCATTTCAAACTGCTATGAGTCTCACGGTTGCTCTCTATACGTTGATGTATATGTTGATGTTTGTCAGCTACATCGTCTTACAGCTTAAACATGACGATTTACACCGAACATTCTTTGCCTCTAGAAGTAAGACATTACGCCTTATTTATGGAACTTTAGGATTTGTCCTTTCAGCATTTGGTTTTGTCGTTACGTTCTTTCCACCAGCAGCATTGTCTGCGGCTTCGAAACATACGTACATGGTGTTGCTACTAAGCGCGTTTGTCGTTGTGTTCTTTATTCCGTTCATTTTATACGCTTATCACAAACGATGGGCATCAGAGCTTGGTATTGATATTGAAAATCAATCCGCAAAGGCAACAGCAACGGAAACCGAACACGCAGGTACTTCAGAACAACATAACAACTAGATTTAAAAGAAAAGGAGAAAATCATATCTTGAATAGATATGATGGTGACAAATTATGGATAAAAACATTGAACTTGAAGAATCCTTTTTAGGTAGCGTAGAAGCAGGAAAGTCATTGCCAACGGATACATTACCTGAAGAACCGATGGATGCAGATATTGCCGAACAATTGGTTCAACATTATCGTTTGAACGAAGCAAAGGCTAATCAAAACTTGGCGACCTTTTGTACTACACAGATGGAACCACAAGCAGACAGACTGATGACTGATGCACTCAATACTAATGCAATTGACAAATCAGAATATCCTAAGACAGCGGCTATGGAGAGTTACTGTGTTAGCATGATTGCGCATTTATGGCATGTCGGCGAAGGCAAGAAGATGTATAAAGACTTTATTGGTACATCAACCGTTGGTTCCTCAGAAGGATGCATGCTTGGGGGATTGGCTTTACTGATGTCATGGAAAAACCGTGCCAAGGCTGCTGGTTTTGATATTGAAGACTTGCATGTTCACAAGCCTAACTTGGTTATTATGTCTGGCTATCAAGTTGTTTGGGAAAAGTTCTGTACTTACTGGAATGTAGACATGCGTCAGGTACCGATTGATCAAAACCACATGTCACTAGATACAGATCACGTTATGGATTACGTTGATGACAACACAATTGGAATTATCGGAATTCAAGGCATCACGTACACAGGGGCCGTTGATGACATTGAAAAGTTGGACCAATTGGTTACTGAATATAATAAAACGGCTACACTTCCAGTTCGAATTCACGTTGACGCCGCTTTTGGGGGCTTGTTCGCACCATTTGTTGATGGGTTTAAACCATGGGATTTTCGTTTGAAGAATGTTGTCTCAATCAATGTCTCAGGACACAAGTATGGCATGGTTTATCCTGGTATTGGTTGGGTCGTATGGCGTGAAAACACCACTGATGTTTTGCCTAAAGAAATGCGATTTGAAGTTGCATATTTAGGTGATAAAGTCGACTCGATTGCAATCAACTTCTCCCATAGTGGCGCACATATTACCGGTCAATACTATAATTTCATTCGGTTTGGTCTAACCGGATACAAGGCAATCATGAACAATGTTCGCAAGGTTTCCCTAAAGCTGACTGACGAACTGAAAAAGTTTGGAATTTTCGAAATTTTAAATGATGGTTCCCAATTACCAATTAATTGTTGGAAGTTAAAGGATGGCTTAGATCAAAATTGGGACTTATACGATTTGGAAGACGCATTGGCTAAGTACGGTTGGCAAGTGCCGGCATATCCACTTCCTAAGGACCGTGATGATGTTATCATTAGCCGAATTGTTGTCCGTCCTTCCATGACCATGACAATCGCGGATGATTTTATCGATGATTTGAAATTGGCTATCAACAATCTTAACAAAGCCAAATTGGTTCATTCTGATCCAGAAACAGTTAAGATGACTGATACAGTGGCGTCACATTAGTCACTTAAGTTAAATAGCGGCCTCTCTAAATGAGAGGTCCAATACATAAATGAGGAAAGGGGCTTTAATATGCCAAAAGAAACACATAGAAATGTCAGAGTGAGATATGCACCGAGTCCTACTGGATTTTTGCACATTGGGAATGCGCAATCTGCCTTATTCAACTTTCTTTATGCGCGTCACTTTAATGGAACGATGGTACTACGTATTGAGGATACTGATGTAAAAAGGAATGTTCCACACGGTGAAGACAGTCAAATCGACAACTTACACTGGCTTGGAATTGATTGGGATGAAGGACCGGATAAGCCCAATCCAAAATATGCGCCATACCACCAAACGGAACGCATCGATTTATACCATAAATATATAGAAAAGCTGTTAAAATCTGGGGCAGCATATAAGGATTACACAACTGAAGAAGAGTTAACAACTCTTCGCGATGATCAACGAGCACATAATATTGCACCACATTATGACGGTCGATGGTACAATCGCAGCGTTGAGGATCAAAAAGAGGCTGAAGCCAAGGGGTTAAAGCCGGCGATTAGATTACATCTGCCAGCTAATCATGTTTATGAGTGGGAGGATATCGTTAAAGGCCATGTTGAATTTAACTCGGACAACATGGGTGGTGACTTTATCATTGAAAAAAGCAATGGCATACCGACGTATAATTTTGCCGTTGTTATTGATGACTATTTGATGGACATCACTGATGTGCTGCGCGGCGACGATCACATTGCTAATACGCCTAAGCAAATTGCCGTTTACGAAGCCTTAGGAATTGAACATCCAAACTTTGGTCATATTACTTTGATTTACAATCCTAAGACACGTAAAAAGCTGAGTAAGCGTGACAAAGAAACGCTACAGTTTATTAGCCAATATAAAAATGAAGGATACTTGAGTGAGGCAATTTTTAACTTTATAACATTTCTCGGTTGGTCCCCAGTTGGAGAGAAAGAAATTTTTAGTAAAGAAGAGTTGATTAAATTATATGATCCAACAAGAATGTCTAAATCGCCTGCTTATTTTGATCAACAGAAATTAGATTGGATGAATGCAGAATATATTAAAGCGCTTAGTATCGAAGATTTGACTAATAGATCAATGTCGTTAATCAGCGAAGGGCAAAGCGAGATTGCTAAAAGAGTTCAGTCTCTTGCATTGCCAAACCTGAAGGAATTCGTGAAACAAGTTGGTAAAATATATCAGCATGATTTGCATAAGTTAACTGAGCTGCTCAGCAAGGTCTACTTTTATGCTAATATTCAAAATGAAAGTATTGATTACACTCAATTGAATTTTTTTGATAAGGAAGAAGTTGAAAAAGTTCTTAAGGGATTTAGTTTCGAATTAGACAAGCTGACTTCAACATCTTCGATGCCCGCAGAAATTGATTATAACGAATTGATAAAAAAGGTAAGGTTAACAACGGGTGTATCTGGGCGTGCTCTATATATGCCGCTGAATGTTGTTTTTACTGGTTTTCAATCGGCTCCTCAAATTGATGAAATTTTACAATTGTATTCATTTAATACAATTAAGCAATTAATTGACAAGGGGCTGTCAAGCCTTTAATACAGCTCAGACAAAGCCGGATGGTAAAGATCTGGCTTTCTTACGTTTAAGTATTACTATATAGATTAGTATTAAATGAGTGCTGTGGTTTTAGGCATGGATACTCTATTTTAAATTCTAAGAGAAGGAGGAGGTACAAATGTACGGATTAATTTTAGCTGCCGGTATCGGTTATTATCTTTTTGTCTATCAGGGTATTGAGAGGACCGGATCGCTCGAACAAAAGAACCAGACTGAAGTACGTTATCCAAAGTCTGCTGAGGATGCCATACGTGAATACCGTCGTGTACGCCTCCCCTGGAATGAAGACATAGGAGAAATGTTTGTCTACTCTCATCGATATCCTAGGAATATATTGCCGGAAATAAAAACAAGAAAGCAGTTATTTAAGCAATTTGAGAGCGAAGTGAATAGTCTTCGGTTAAGTGGGCAGGTGTCAAATCGTCGAGTACGATTTATAGATAAGGTTGATAGATCTCTAGATTTGACCACGGTAAAATCTGTCACTAGAAACGACGCGGTTGAAAAATATAAACGGCAGATGGAATATTTGTCACTTTTTACAAAAGATCCTAATCCATTTCCTCTGTTGCGAGATAGAATCACTGAAACATCTATTTATTCGCGGCCGGGGAATGAAAGTTATTATCAGGCAATTGACTACGCTGGAACATTCCCGAAGTTTTTACAAGATTACTATTTCTCACTTTATTTGCCTTCTCAAAATGAGTGGCAGTTATATGTTATGAAACAAAGAAGAGCCTTACATGAAATTGAGAAAGATGTATTTTCTTTTTTGGGTACAGACACGACTGCATCGGACACTCAAAATGTCACTATAACTTTATTTTCAACAGTAGGTTTAGAGTTGATGGCAGACATATTGAGACCAAACCGCACCGTTACGCCACAATTAGAGAGGTATCAACAGGCATTTGATGCCGGGGTGTGGAAGGAATATTTCCCATACACTTGGGCAATGGTAAATCGAAAGGATGCTTTGAAAGAGTTAAAGGGTTGGACTCAAATGTTGCAGGCAGAAGAAAAAGAAAACTGATGATGCCACGTTTTTACGTCACCGTTAAATGAATGAGCCACTTAATATGGTGATGTTTCGATCTTCTTTCTTGAACAGAAGAATTTCACTTCATTCTTTCCTAAATCAGTTTAGAACTGCATATTTACAAACAAAAAGGGAATTTGCCGTCTTGGCAAGTTCCCTTTGCTGTAATCAGAATAGACTCAATGCAATCTCTAAAGTTTAAATGTTTAGCAATCAGTCCGTAGCCTTCAACGCCGATACCATGTCCACGTGCTTCAAGCGTCGGTGGGTGAACCAGATGACGATTGCTGTGAAAAGCGCCATTAGAACGGCAGCAATGATATAACCTGGCCAATGGATGACTAGTGGGAACATCACCTGGGCCGTCGTCGCCTGTTTTAAAATATACCAAGTTAGGGCATTTCCGATGCCGTAGCCTAAAATGACACCCACAATCGTGAGGACAATGTTTTCACGGGCAACGTACATCGTGACCTCTCGATCATAAAAGCCTAAAACCTTTACTGTTGATAACTCACGAATTCGTTCTGAAACATTAATGTTTGTTAGGTTATACATCACGACAAACGATAATAGTCCTGACATCACAATGAAAATGACGACCACAGGATCCAGCGTGGCTGACATGTTATCAATTGTGGTTCTTTGATCCGCAACGAAACTTGTGCCACGAACCGCACCAGATTGTAACAGTTGGTGCGCAAGGCGATTTCGTTGTTTGCTCGACTGTGCATTCAGTTTGACAAGAAGCGCATTGCTGTTGGTGGTTTTATGCCAGACACGTTGATAGGCAGCGGGGCTTAGGTAAAGGTAGTCGCCGATATAATTCTTTGTAATGGCCGCCACCTTTATCGACCGATTGGTAGCTGACGTAAGGTTTACGTTGATACTGTCGCCTACGTGAGCTCCAAGTAGAGTCGCCGTTTTCTGTGATAATACAGCACCACGTTGCGGCAGCGCAATGTTACTGCCTCCTGGTGTTGCGAGACGGACATAATCTGCGAAGTCAGCTGTTTGGGGGATGAAGACATTAACTGAGGAGACACTTTCATCTCCATGGCGAATTCTAGCTGTAGTGGCTGCGATGGGGGTGCTCTTTTGGTAGGATTCACTTTGTTGCAACAAACGTTGTGTCTTATTAATGTCAGTATCTGCACCGTGAAGCGATACAACAGCTTGATAACGAACGATATCACGATATTGGCGGGCGCCTGCAGCTGTGATTGAATCGCGAATGCCAAAGCCACATAGGATGAGCGCGCAGCCCCCCGCGATACCGACGACCGACATTACCATGCGACTCTTATAGCGGAACAAATTGCGATAGGACACTTTTTGATTAAAGTTTAGCCGTTGCCACAGTGGTGTAATGCGCTCAAGTAAAATCCGTTTGGCAGACTTAGGCGGCTTAGGCAACATCAAAGCGGCAGGTCCCTCTTGCAGTTCGCGCCAAACAACGAAACCGGCTGCACCAACTGTGGCAACCAGGGAGAAACACAGTGCTAAAAGAATTGACGACCATTCCAAACGGACTATTGCAGACATGGAAATCGTTGAGCTGTACAATGCCAACACGAAGCGTGGAATCGTTTCATTCCCCAGTATGGAACCGATGACACCACCAATCGCACCTGCCATTAAGGCATAAGCGAGATAATTCCGTGCAATGGCCCACTTGCCGTACCCCAATGCTTTAAAGGTGCCAATCTGGGCACGCGCTTCTTCAACCATGCGTGTGATAGTCGTAAAGGTAATGAGGGCCGCGATTAAAAAGAAGAAAACGGGAAAGACATTAGCGATTGCAGCAATTCGGTCACTGGATTCGCCATACGACGAGAACCCCGGCAAATCTGAACGGTCCTGCCAGGTATAATGGGTTTTTGTTTGCTGCTTGATTTTATTTCGAGCGTTTGTCAGTTTGCTCTGGGCAGCATTAATCGAGGCTAGTTGAGTGGTTAATTCAGGAGTTGAGGTCATTGTGCCACCACTTGTTCGTGTCACTTCTTGTTGAGCGGCTTGCAAACGGATCTTAGCCGTCGTGAGCTTAGTTAATTGATCATTAAGTTGTTTCGTACCATCAACATAGAGTGCATGGCTTCGCTGTTTAGCTCGAGGATTTAAAACTGTTTTGAGTTGCTTCAACTTGCGGTTACGAGCAGTGACGTAATGGTTTGAATAAGTGTCGGTGCCTTGTAAGGTTTTGAACCGGACGGATAGCAGACTAGCCGGCATTTTTAATTGGCTACTTGGTACGGCTGCAAAAAAACGGACTGTGCCATCACCGACATTGGTGACGCCGCGAAGGCCATTATCAATGTATTGAGGTGAGTCGACGAACCCAACAATGGTAAATGTCCGGTGCGGGAGGACTTTGTTTTTACTGAAGGTAAAGTGCTGACCAAGTCGATAGCCATAATCCGTCTTGGCCTTGTTATCAAGCACAATCTGGTTGGCCTGTTCTGGTAGATGGCCGGCGCGAAGCACAAGGCGATTAAGGTTTGTCTTGGCAGAATATCCGTATAGCGCAACGGCAGCGTCGTTGGGACCACCAGTAGCGTATGTGAACTTGGCGGCTTCAGCAGTTGCATCAGATATGGTGTTAGCAGCACGCACATCAGCGTTTGTAAAACCAGTATTAGATAACAGCTGGACGTCGCTCAAATGGTTACGTTGCACTGTGGTGGTCATCGACTCGTTTAATACGGGACCGGTAGCACGAACGCCGACAAAGATGAGACTACCTAGCAAAATGATTAAGATGATGGCGATAAAACGGCCACGCGAGGCCTTTACTTCACGAAATAGGTTTTTAGTCAGTGGTTTCATCGTCCCTCACCACTCAATCTTAGCAATTGGTGTCGGTGCAGGATTGTTAATCACTTCGCGCACGCGGGCATCGTTAATGTGGATGACGCGGTCAGCCATGGCGGCGATTGCTGCATTATGGGTAATAATCAGGACTGTCTTATTGTCACGCCGAGAAGCGTCTTGTAGAAGTTGTAACACCTGCTTACCAGTTTGAAAATCTAGTGCACCTGTTGGTTCATCACATAATAAGAGTTTAGGATTTTTGGCCAATGCGCGTGCAATGGCGACCCGTTGTTGTTCACCACCGGAGAGCTGCGCAGGAAAATTGTCCAAACGTTTGTCCAGGCCGACCTTTTGCAGGGTAGTCTCAGCATCTAGCGCATCGGGCACGATGGAATTTGCTAACTCAACGTTTTCTTTAGTCGTAAGATTAGGCACAAGGTTATAAAACTGAAACACAAAGCCAACTTGGTCGCGTCGATATTGTGTTAATTGCTGATCGGTGAAGCCAGCAATATTCACACCATCAATGAGGACCTCACCTGAAGTTGGCGAATCCATGCCGCCAAGAATGTTGAGGACTGTCGATTTACCAGCGCCACTTGGGCCTAGAATCACAGTAAGCTGGCCTTGTTCACAGGTGAAATTCAAATCGTGGTTGGCGTCAATGGTCGTTTCGCCCATTTGATAGGTTTTGAATTCGTGTCTTACATCAATATATGCCATAAGTGCCTCCTGTAATGATTACCTTTATTATGCCGATGTCATAAAATAGAGACAAGAATAAGCTTTGCCATTGTTTGTTTAAATTGATACACTTTACTAATTGCATTTTACTAATGAGTTTATTACAGTGACTCATGAGAGGGGGCGCCAATAATGGCACAGATTCGCGATTTGTTCGTCAAAAAAGATACGAGCAATGATATTTTAAAACAATCTGGTTTGGAAAAAACGTTATCGGCTTTTAACCTCACGACCATGGGAGTAGGCGCCATTGTTGGGGCCGGGATTTTTATTACGCCCGGAGTCATCGCATCACTTCACGCTGGACCTGCGGGAATGCTGTCATTTGTGCTGGCGGCGTTTGTCTGTGCCTTAGCGGCGCTGTGCTATTCGGAATTTTCATCAACCATTCCGTTGGCCGGCAGTGCTTACACCTATGTTTATACAGTATTTGGTGAGTTGGTCGCGTGGGTGCTGGGCTGGTCACTGGTGTCAGAATATATGTTTTCTGTTTCCTCAGTGGCAACGAGTTGGTCAGCGTACTTTCAAAACATTCTGGCTGGCTTTGGCTGGCGGTTACCAGTCTTTTTACGGGCTGCTCCAGGGACTGCCAGTGTACCAGGTGGTCGTTTTGATTTAATCGCCTTTTTAATTGTCATGATTATTTCCGTGTTGTTACTGGGCGGCGTGCATGAATCGGCACGTGTCAACACGGCGATGGTCGTGCTGAAAATTGCGGTTATTTTGCTTTTTATCGGCGTTGCAGTTTTCTACGTGAAGCCAGCAAACTATCATCCCTTTATGCCGTTCGGTGTTGGTGGGGTCTTTAAAGGGGCAGCGCTAGCCTTTTACGCGTACGTTGGCTTTGACGCTGTGTCTTCAGCAGCTGAAGAAGTTAAACGTCCTCAACGCGACATGCCCATCGGCATTAGCATGTCATTGGTAATTGCGTCTATTTTGTACATTGCGTTGGCGACGGTATTGGTCGGCATCGTGAAGTATACCAAACTGAATGTGGCTGATCCTGTCGCTTTCGCTTTACAGTACCTTCACTTAACAAACTTGTCTGGCATTATTTCACTGGGTGCGATTGTGGGGATGACGACAGTCTTGCTAGTCATGTCCTATGGTGGCACACGACTGATCTTTGCGATTTCTCGCGATGGTCTGTTGCCACAGCGATTGCACAAGCTGAGCCCGAAAACACATGTGCCAGTATCAAACACCATTCTGTTTGGTTTGTTTGCTGCCGTATTTGCCGCTTTTATTCCTATCAGTTTAGTGTCAGAGCTGGTTAACATTGGGACGCTATTCGCTTTTGCGCTGGTTTCGTTAGGGGTCGTGTTCCTGCGACGCAATCCTGATTTTGCCCACGTTAAGGCAGCTTTCCATGTGCCGTTATATCCATATTTGCCGATTTTGTCATTCATTCTCTGTATTGGCTTAATGCTGATGCTGCAAGTCTTTACATGGATTGCATTTGTGATTTGGCAGGCAGTTGGGCTAACGATTTATGCGATCTATGGTTACCGGCATAGTTTAGCGCGGCAACGATTATATAAATGATTTTATCTGAATAATAATCGTGCATACAAAAAATGAGCCTATGTATCTTACATAAGCTCATTTTTTGTATGCACGATTTAATTAGTAACCAGCTGACAGGTCCACTTGGTTGCGACTGACCAATCCGGTGCTGACAAACGTTTTGAGATTGTCATACAAAATCGGAAAAAGACGTGTATCTAAGTGATCAACAACGCCGGAAACATGCGGCGTTAGCAGAATGTGATCATTAGCCCACAGTGGTGAATCCTTTGGCAACGGTTCTGGGTCCACAACATCCAGCGCGGCGTACTTAACACGGCCCTGCTTTAGGGCATTCAGCAACGCATCATTGACGACAGAAGATCCTCGACCAACGTTGATAAACAAAAGCTTATGGTCTAGCTGATCAAAGAACTGTTGGTTAAAGAAGCCGGTTGTGGCAGGCGTCCCAGGCATCACGTTGATGATGATGTCAGCTTTTGCCAAGCCTTTTTGATAGTCATCGATTGCGTACGTTTCGTCAAAATTATCCGCTGGGTGGCCGGTTCGGTTGACACCGGCGACATAAACATTCATTTGGTGTAGCAAACGCGCAGTTTCGACGGCAATGTGGCCAGTGCTAAAAATAATGGCTGAGGTTTCGTCGGCTACTAACAAGTCGTCTGCGGACTGTTCCCAGAAACGCTCAGGCCGTCGTTGTTCAGCCGTCCAGAGACCACGGGTGAAGTAGAAGATATATCCCAAGATGGCCTGGGCAATTGCTGGACCATGAATCCCACTGGCGTTAGTCACTACGATGTGATGTTGCGCAATTTCTGACAGTGGTAGGTAGTCAACACCAGCAGAAAACGTCTGAATCCACTTCAAATGACTGTGCGGTGCTTTTAAAACAGGCAGACTGATTTCGGCATTCCACCCGTACATAATGGTGATATCGTCCGGTGCGACTTGTTTACGGGCGATGTCATCTGCAGTGACAATATTTACACCCATGTTTCTAACCGTTGAGCGTTGTTGTTCTGATAATGGCATTATTGCTAATAATTGTTCCATCGATGCCGTCCTCCTCTTAATCTGCGACTTACACGAATTTATTATAACGTGACTGAACAAAGATAAGTTAGTTTAAACGCTCGTTAAGTCACTTAACAGTATCGTTGTTTAAATGCTGAAAATTAGATGTGAAAATGAAAGTAAATCGTCCTTAAATTTGAAAACTTATTTATCAGTCGATATAATTTGTTGTAGAGAGCGGTTTCATTCAATGGTATTTTTACATAATGTCTTGCTTACAATTGAATTGGCCGCCACATGATAATGCTGACAGCGTTTTGGCTAGTCCACCGAGATGTGGGTTCAGTTTATTTTGTGAAGTTACTCGCAATTATTCTTCATAAAGGGGCGAAGTGCGATGTCAATATTAGGTCTTAGCATTCTTTCGC
Source organism: Furfurilactobacillus rossiae DSM 15814 (assembly GCF_000428925.1). Taxonomy (GTDB): domain Bacteria; phylum Bacillota; class Bacilli; order Lactobacillales; family Lactobacillaceae; genus Furfurilactobacillus; species Furfurilactobacillus rossiae. The sequence goes on from NZ_KE386820.1 coordinate 112,572, forward strand.
TAGCTCGCTTTCAATTCGCGATGACAACCGTCTTCCACTTTTTCTTCGTACCGTTTTCAATCGGTTTAGGATTCGTGGTTGCCATCATGGAAACGAACTATGTTATTCAAAAGAAGGACATTTATAAGAAGATGTCTCAGTTTTGGGGCAAAATCTTCTTACTGTCCTTCGCGGTTGGGGTTGTGACTGGGATCATTCAAGAATTCCAGTTCGGGATGAACTGGTCACAGTACTCACGTTTTATGGGTGATATTTTTGGTGCACCACTGGCCATTGAAGCCTTGGCTGCATTCTTCCTGGAATCGACATTCATTGGACTGTGGATGTTTACCTGGGACCGGTTTAAGCCAGTTTGGCACTGTTTGTTTATTTGGCTGACGTCCATTGGTTCGATGCTATCAGCAGTTTGGATCTTGGCCGCCAACTCATTCATGCAGGATCCCGTTGGATATGCATTGAAGACGGTTAATGGTAACACTAAGGCTGTCATGGTTAGTTTTGCTGACGTGGTTAAGAACCCACAATTATGGCTAGAATTGCCTCACGTGCTGTTTGGCGCATTTTTAACAGCTGCCTTTGTCATTGCTGGGTCATCAGCTTGGCGGATCTTAAAAGGCAAGAATATCGAATTCTGGCGCAAGAGTATCAAGATTAGCTTGATTGTAGGTTTAGTTGCTGCTATCGGTGTCACTGCCGTTGGGGATCAGCAAACGCAGTACATCATTAAGAACCAACCAATGAAGTTTGCGGCTACCGAAGGTTTGTATAAAACGACGGGTGACCACGCTTCATGGGCCATTGTTGAAGGGATGGACAACAAGGATCATAAAGTTACCTGGAGCATTGAGATTCCTTATGTTTTGAGTATGTTGTCCTATCACAAGCCGAGTGGTGCCGTTACTGGTGCTAATCCGTTGAACAAGCAGTTGCACAAACAGTATGACAAGAAATTTGGCAAGAATATGAATTACTTTGTTCCGATGCATACTTTGTTCTACAGCTTCCGGATCATGGCCGTTTCTGCAGGGGTCTTTGCTCTGTTAGCCATCTTAGGATTGTATTGGAACCGCAAGAAGTCTGACCAAATTGTGCGGTATCGTTGGTTCTTGTACATTTTGGGATTATCTCTATGGCTACCATTCATTGCTAACACGGCTGGTTGGTTTGTCACCGAGTTGGGTCGTTATCCATGGGTCGTTTATGGATTATTGACCATTGCCGATGCGGTATCGCCGCACGTTACGGTTGGCTCATTGCTCTTTAGTAATATTATTTACTTCTTACTGTTTGCCGGCATGGGCGCGGTCATGATTGTTCTGAGCCACCGTGTTCTAGTCGCTGGACCAGATGCTGATTTGCAAAGTGGTTATGGCGTCAATGACGAAGACAAACAGGATACGGATGAGAGTGTTGATCCGTACGCAAAGGGGGCCTTCAACCATGAGTAGCTTACAATTTGTTTGGTTCTTGCTCATTGGCCTGCTGTTCGCCATCTTCTTCTTCCTCGAAGGATTCGACTTCGGGGTTGGTATGTCGGTGAACACCTTGGCAAACAATGAGAGCGAACGTAATGCGTTAGTCCGTTCCATCGGACCACATTGGGACGGAAATGAGGTTTACCTGATCACCGCTGGTGGTGCGATGTTTGCATCCTTTGGTGCTTGGTACGCTTCCTTATTTTCCGGTTTCTACGTGATGTTTCTGCTAGTGTTGGTCGCGTTAATCATGCGTGGTGTTTCATTTGAATTCCGAAACGAAATGCGCACTGATTTCTGGCGTCGGTTCTGGGAATGGTCACTGACGATTTCATCGCTTGCTGCACCGTTCTTACTTGGCATGATCTTTACTGATATGGTAAAGGGGATGCCAATCGATGCACAGGGTGATGTCATCGGTCACTTCACTGATTACGTCAACTGGTTCTCTATCGTGGGTGGCGTTGCTGTTGCCTTACTCTGTTACCTTCACGGATTAAACTTTGTCCGTTTGAAGACTGAAGGAACGTTGCGTGAGCGGGCGCGTGCATGGGGCAAGATTTTATATCCTGTTCTATTCGCTGGCGAAGTCGTCTTTGCAATTTTGGTTTACGTCTACACGGATTTCTTCACGAAGAAACCAATTTCAACGTTATTGATTTTAGCTGCCATTGTATTGTTGAGTGTTCTGGCTTACGTGGCAACGTTGAAAGATTGGGAAGTAACGTCTTTCATCAGTGGCGGGTTGACACTACCGGCTGTTGTCATGCTGCTATTCGTGGGCTTGTTCCCACGCGTCATGGTAGCCAACAATGCGGCTAACAGTATTCTGATTAAAAACGCGTCAAGTTCAGCGTACACTTTGAACTTGATGACGTGGATTGCATTATGCATTTTGCCATTTGTCTTGGCCTACCAGATTTGGAGCTACTGGGTCTTTTACAAACGAATTAAGGCAAATTAGTTTTAGGCAAGGTGTGAATAAAACATTATTGTTTAGTTTGAGGCGACTGCTTATTTAACTTGAACTGTGCTGAAGTGTAGCGGGTGAGGGACAGAGTTTCGTGAAAGCAATATTCGGTGGCGAAGGCCACTGAATATTGCGGGACGACCTTCGAGACCTGGTTTGGGGGCTCGAAGTCGAGGTAGAAGACTCCGTGGTTTTCGGAGGCTGAGACCGGTCCCATGAAACGGCGTCCCTCACCAGCGAAACGGCAGTACCATCACTTGAGCGTAATCTTATCCAAACCAAACTAATAGTAATAGATGAAATATTGTAGAAACTGACCGAGATGTTGGGAAAAGTTAGGAGTGTAGGATTGAATGATTGATCGACGTATCTTTCGCTTGCCCGGCATCACGAAGATGTTAATCGTTCTGGCAGGTTTAGTGTTACTGCAAGCGTTTAGCATTCTCTTTCAAGGTGTGTTCTTATCGCGGACCCTGACAGATTTATGGAATCGGGAAGCTGAAACGCGCATTTTATGGCCCGTATTATTGTTTGCGGGCTTTTTTGCGTTAAGACAGATCTTAGTGATGCTGAAGAATCGGGTAATGCAGCCGTGGGCGGACCAAACTGTGTTTGATCTACGTCAACAGTTGCTACAGAAGCTTGTGGCCATTGGTCCCAGCATTGTTGCCAAACAGGGAACTGGGAAAGTCGTGACCATGGCACTGGATGGTATGAACCAAGTCAACACTTACTTGATGTTGGTGGTCATTAAGATTTTTGACATGCTTATTATTCCAACAGTATTGTTGGTTTACTTATTCTTTTTACGTTGGCAGGAAGCACTGTTCTTGTTAGTAATTTTTCCAGTTATTATTTTATTCATGATTATCTTGGGCTATGCAGCCCGTGATAAAGCTAACCGTGAATTTGCCAGTTATACACAGCTATCGAATAATTTCGTGGATGCCTTACGAGGGTTGCCGACATTAAAGCAATTGGGCTTGAGTGAGGCCTATGCTGACAATATTTACGCGGTGTCTGAGGACCACCGTAAGCGAGTGATGGGGACGTTAACAATTGCCATTCTGTCAACGTTTGCGCTCGACTTTTTCACGACGTTGTCGATTGCCGTTGTTGCTGTTTTTCTAGGCCTTGGCTTAGTAGCGGGGCACATCGCGTTGTTTCCGGCATTGACCATTCTCATTTTGGCACCAGAGTATTTCTTGCCAATTCGGAACTTTGCCAATGATTATCACGCGACGCTAAACGGAAAAAATGCGTTGACTGCTGTTCTTGAAGTGCTGAATACGCCAGTGCCAACAGATCGTAATTTGTTGACTGATCCGCAGGCAGCATGGACACCCGACAGTCAATTACGTTTGGAACATGTTAACTTTGGCTATGATACTCCGGATGAGACAGCCTTAACTGACATTAGTTTTACAGCGAACGGCTATCAAAAGATTGGTATTATCGGACCTTCTGGATCCGGAAAATCAACCTTGATTAATTTGCTTGGTGGTTTTCTAACGCCGAATAATCAAGATGCGGGTCACATTTCAGTAAATGGTGTCACAGTCCCGCATCTAAGCCAGCAGGCATGGCAGCGACAATTCTTATACATTCCTCAGGCGCCATATTTATTCCATGCGACGTTAGCGGATAACATTAAGTTTTATACTCCAGACGCCGACGATGCAGCGGTTTCGCAAGCAATTGCGAGTGCTGGGTTGACGGACTGGGTCGCCACGCTGCCGGATGGTCTACAAACGGAAATTGGTGAAGGTGCCCGTGGTGTTTCTGGCGGGCAGGCACAAAGAATCGCTTTAGCACGAGCCTTTTTGGATCAGAGCCGCCGCATTTTATTGTTTGATGAACCAACTGCCCACTTGGATATTGAAACGGAAGTTGGCCTCAAAGAAACGATCAAACCAGTGTTTGCTAATCATTTAGTCTTCTTTGCCACTCACCGTTTACACTGGCTCAATGAAATGGATTATTTGCTGGTGATTGAGCACGGCCGGATTGTGGAACAGGGCACTCCTGAAGCACTGGCTAAGCAGAATGGGGCTTATACAGCGCTTCGTCGTGAAATGGGAGGTGATGCATTGTGAAGGGATTCTTTGACACTTTTAAACATGATTCATGGGTAATGCCTTACCTTCGCAAATATCGCTTCTTGTTGGTTCTGGTGCTATTGTTGGGCTTTTTGACCACTTTTACAGGGTCGGCGCTGATGTTTACCTCTGGGTATCTAATCAGTCGCGCAGCGCAACATCCTTTCAATATCATGTTGATTTATGCCACAATCGTGCTGGTTCGGGCGTTTGGAATTGCCCGACCATCCTTTAAGTATGCAGAGCGTTTAACTAGCCATAATTGGGTACTCCGGATTGTTTCCGATTTTCGAAAGAAGTTGTATCAATCGGTGGAACGCGATGCAGTAGCGATTCGTCAACGTCATCAAACGGGGGATATTCTTGGGTTATTAGCTGAAGATATTGCCCATATTGAGAATTTGTATTTACGAACGGTCTTTCCACTTATTGTGGGTTGGCTGCTGTATCTTTTCGTTGTCATTGCACTAGGTACCTTTAGTTGGCCGTTTGCTGCATTGATGGCCTTGTTGTTAGGCGTGATCGTGATTTTGATGCCGTTGGTGTCCGTCGCCTTAAACGGTGCTCGCGAGTTTCATCAGAAGCAAACACAACAACGATTGTATACGTCCATGACGGATGCTGTGTTGGGAGTCGGTGACTGGATGATTTCTGGCCGCGAAAAAGATTTTATGGATCGTCAAACGGGTCCGCTGACTGATATGCGCAACTTGCAAACCGCCGATAATAAGTTTCAGTGGTGGCGGGATTTAGTGGTTCAGTTAATGATTGGTATCATTGCGGTCGTTATGATTTACTGGGCTGGCAGTTACTTTCAAACTAGCCATCTTGCACTAAATTGGATCGCTGCATTTGTGTTGGCAATTTTTCCAGCCACGGATGCCTTCGCTTCAATTCCTCAGGGTGTTTCAGAATGGCCGGTTTATCAAGATTCAATCAAACGGGTTAATCAGCTGGATCAAAACGTTGTGGCGCCAGTTGTTCAAACACACCTTGCTGCCGAAGATTTTAAGTCATTAGCCATCGACCACGTTGATTTCAAGTATGCAGACGGTCAGCAGGCCGTGTTGTCCGACATTGATTGGACCATTAATTGTGGTGACAAAGTGGCATTACTCGGACCTTCAGGCACAGGAAAGTCGACTTTGCTGAAGTTAATGCTGGGAGATGAACAGCCGACTAAGGGCGCAGTCAAACTGAATGGCATCACAATTGATAAACTACAGAATGATCGTGGCAAACTGTTTGGTGTGCTCGATCAACAACCATACTTGTTTAATACAACAATTATGAACAACGTACGTTTGGGCAATCTTTCCGCTACGGATGATCAGGTTAAGGCGGCCATCAAAGCCGTTGAGTTGGATCAGTTAGTCGAAGGCCTGCCAAACGGCTATAATACGCTCGTTGAAGAAGCCGGTGCACGATTCTCTGGTGGGGAGCGTCAGCGCTTTGCGCTTGCCAGGATTTTATTGCAGGATGCACCGATTATTATTCTGGACGAGCCAACTGTCTCATTAGATCCCATCACTGAACATGAGTTGTTAAATACAATCTTTGCTTTATTGAGAGATAAAACAATTATTTGGGTCACTCATCATTTGGAAGGCATCACACATGTTGATTCGGTTCGCTTTCTTGAACATGGTCAGTTTGAAATGATTGGTAAACCACATGACTTGTATCAGACAAGTGACCGGTTTAGAAGCCTTTATGATCTTGACAAAGGTCGCTAAAGCGCTGCCTAAAATAATGTGTTAAGACAATGTTGTTAACGGCAAAGGTCATGAGAAACAGTTGTTTTAAAACTAAGTTGCATGTTAAAAACACCTTATTCTGGATGACGGAATAAGGTGTCTTTAGCGTGAGCAGTATTCTTAAGACTCGCAGCAAACGACCAAGCAGTTAATAAGTGTACAGATAATGGATGGTGATTCATTTTAAATAAATCGCGTATAATATGACCTAAACGTAGCGGCTTTTTTATAAAATAACGAGTTTTGTTAGAGGAGGGATTGTGTGGCTCTTTCATTTAACGCATTGATGGACGCAGTACCGGTTGTCATTAAGGCTGGCAACGTGCCTAATATTGTTGGCGAGGCTGGGATTGGTAAGTCTGCTTTAGTGGCAGCTGTTGCGCAAAAAATGAACGCGCAGCTCTTTACGACAGTTGTCAGTCTGTCTGAAAAGGGCGATTTAGCCATCCCAGTGCCACCATTAACAGCAGATAGTTTCATTCAAACGAATCAGTATGGACGCTTGGCCGATGTTCAGTATGGTTATGCGCATACGTTGGTGGCCATCATTCAATATGCGGAACAGCATCCAGACCAGCCGATTATTTGGTTTCTTGATGAGTTTAATCGCGGTACCCAGGCCGTTCAGAGCGAGTTAATGAACCTAGTGTTACAACGACAGATTAATGATTTGGTGCTACCACAGCACGTTAAACTCGTATTGGCTGAAAATCCAGACTCACAAATGCAAGGTTTTGCTGATTCACTGTACGGGGTTACGGCCGGAGATGACGCCATTAAGGACCGCACTACCCGGCTAGTGATGAGTGCCAGCACACCAGATTGGTTAGCGTGGGCGCGACAAACTGATGGTACAGGGCATCCCAATATTATTCGGTCAGTACGCGATTATTTAACGCAACAGCCAAATGATTTGCGGCCACTTCAGCACGACGATGACGTTTATCCGACCCCACGAGCCTGGCAACGTGTATCAACTAATTTATCGCAATTGGACAACGCACCCAAGGCAGTTCAACAAGCCCTTCAGTTTGACATCATCACAGGTGATTTAGGCGAAACGGTAGGGGCTAAGTTCAATCAATTTTTGACTCGGGGGATCACCGTCACTGATCTGTTTAAACATGCAGATACTGGTGCTATTCTTGATGAACCGATTGCTGATGCCTTCAGTGCTTTATCGATAGGCGAACGGCAGTCGTTGTTGATTGCGGCCGGGAAATTGACTGAGATGCCATTAACGACAGGTATTTATGCTGCTAGGTGGCTGACTTTGCTACGACAACTTCCCGTTGACGGACAGTTTGCAGTGGTCAATTCGTTGGGCCAGCAAGATGGTTGGTTGATTGCACTGCAACGAGCTACTGACGAAGCTTCAAAAGCACTAGGTAAAACGGTGTTGAATATTATGAACGGCCAGGCCTTTAATGCATGAGTGGCATTAACATCAACCAAGCATTGCAACGATTTCATCAACAAACGAAAGTAGATCGAGATAATAGTGAGCGTGTCATACAGGCGGCTATTATGCGTTTGCTACAGCAGCAACCGGTTTACGGGCAGCTAATTGCTCAGTTACCGCGGCAACATGTAACGACGCCTTCAGAAGGATTAAAGGATGGACAGCGTGCGTTTGCGCCATTATTCGGCTTAGTGTGGTCACAATCGACGCTCATATTGCGTGTCAATGATTGTCACTGGCAACAAGCTCAAAACGAAGGGCTGTTGCTGGCGTTGTTAGTTCATGAGGCCTTACATCTGTTGTGGCAGCATCCGTTGCGTTACTTACATGAATCAGGACAAAACGTCGATATCGCTACTGATGTCGCAATCAATCAAGTAATGACCACACAGATCCCTGGTGCATGGACACTTGGGTGGTTGAATCAACGTCTACAACGCCAATTACCGAGTAACGCTGATTCCGCCGTTTATTTAGCCGCTTTGAATCAAGTTACTGTGGATTCCACAGATCATAATCACACGACCAGTGAAGAACTGACGGGATCGTCACAAGGGTCAGTAATAGATAAAAAATTATCCGCAGTTCGCCACACAGATGGGGCGGGGCAACAGCAAGATGAATTTTTTAATGAATCAAAGCGTAATGAACCTCATCTTGCTGATAGTCACGACGGCTGGACCAGTTCGTCGGTAAACGATGAGTTAGCTCGTGCTAACTTGCGTCAACGAATTAATCAGGCGTTAGAGCGAACCACACTTACTCAACGGGGTAAGCTACCGAGTGCTGTTCAGGCAAAGTTGGCTAGCTTTTCACAGCAACGCGCACACTTGCCGTGGACCGCAATATTAAGCAAATTAATCGGCACTGTGTCGCATGGCAAACGGGATAGCCGAGCACGATTCAATCGTCGTCAACCACAGCGCATGGCACTGCCTGGTCAAATAGCGAGAAGACGGGTCGCCGTTACGGCCTTTATTGACGAATCAGCATCGATTTCAACGCAGATGACCGTTCGGTTTATCAATGAACTGACTGGTCTAACGCGTGCATATGAACTGGCGCTCACGGTCATTCCGTTTGATGCCGCGGTTCACGATCCCATCACATTGTCATCGTCCTCACAGGTTGCTGAAAAACTACGTGCACGCCACGTTGGCGGCGGCACAAGCTTCCAAAGTGTTTTCGATTATTTGAAGGCTGATTGTTCGCAGACACCGACGTCACTCATTGTCATACTGACGGACGGTGAGGGTGAAACAACTATTGATGCACACGGTTATCATCGCGTTTTATGGGTATTAGTTGGTCCACAAGAATTGAGTGTGCAAACGCCGCCAGGTTGGGTGGCAAATATTAACGAGTAAGGAGAACAAGTTCATGGCCGCAGTTACAATGACAGATGCAGATTGGCAAGATTACTTAAACAAGACCCCGCGCGCCATCCGCGCAGCGAGTTTGTTGACGGATCAATGGCAATCGGTATTGGTCGACAATCCACTGTTCATTTCCATGATAAGCGTTGCTGATTTGGTCTATGCTAATCGACTTGCTGTTAATGAGGTGCAACCAAACGTTGAATGGCCACTTGACACGTACGCGCATCGCCAGCAGTTTCGGCGGCACTACGCCCGTTATTTGACGCCTGATAGTAATACGTGGCTGAAGCGGGAAGATTAAGGGTTAAGCAGGATTTGAACCAAAATAACCGTCAACGAGTTGTGAAAATCGTTGGCGGTTATTTTGGTTTTAGAGCATTCATTAAGTTAGTCCAGTTTAGGCTCTTTCCAGTCAGGGTTTGGCCAGTATTCGAGACCAAGCGAGCTGATGATGGCTAGAATCGCAAAACTAATGAATAATAGTTGATATTGTTTGCTAGAAATAATCGGCGTATTAAACACATTTAAAACGTGGTAAAGCAGGTACCGGTGGGGATGCCCGCTGATTGCATGAGTTGATAATGGCAAGTACGGACTAGCAGTAGCCGGAATGTACAACGGTTGGTTGGTCCTATTCGTAATCCGTAATGTATACGTGCCAGGATCTTGCAGCGTGTTTGCCGTGCCGGCGTCGACGTCCAAGGATGACCACTGGTAAACGGTTTGCCGATTCATGCGCAATCCAACCGAGAAGTTTTCCGATTGACTAGCCACGTCAGGCAAATTCAACTGACTAAATGGTCGTTTCGCAACGATCTTCTCAGAAAGCGAGTGATGTGGCGTTAGTTTAATCGCGTCATGCTGTGCGTAGTTGGACACCATCTGTGAGGAAACCGTTTGTGTTTGGACAACAGGGGTGGCGACCAGTGGCTGGCGATTGTGGTGATCCGCATAACCTAAACCGATGGCAAAAATAAGCAGAGTAACAATCCCGGTCCATGTCCGGCCACGCTCACCATACGCTGGATGGGCGAAGAACTGCTGTAACAGATCGCTGATATCATGCAATCCGGTGGCAGCCATCATGAACAGGAAGGGAAAAGTAACGTATGCGTAATGAGCATCAACTGTCCAGAACAGCATATGCATCCCATAAATTCCTAGGACGATCAATTCATAGAACAAGACTTGGTTGCGACGAGGAGATAACATTTCAAACACAGACCCGATCAGCATGGCCCCTAAAACAGTGATGTAAACGATCTGTGTTAAATTGACTAGTAAAAATTGTAATTTGTTTTTGTGTTCCTGATAGAAACTTGGCTGTTTGAAGAACTGATTTGGTGATTGGAACATCCCTAAGTTACCGGTCGACCACATCGTCATGGTCTTTTGATAACTTTGTTTGATGATTCCCCAAATGCCAGCATCCTGAAGACGGTCAGACAGGATTTTGTGCGTCGCTTTAATGTTTTCTTTGCGACCGTGGCCACTCATTGCTTGAGCATCATGTTCGTTGAAGCGGCCTTCACTGTCTTGATTCAATCCCATGGCTGTCCAAGCGGATGTCGGTAAGGTTTTGCTTTGGTTGACGTGGTAACCATAATGTGACTGAACAGCATGACTCACACCAACACCAGCTAACCAAATTGCGGCAAACACAACTAGGCCAATCAAACCACGAACAACAGATGTCCGATTAATCCGAGCGGCTAATAGCCAATAAATCAAAATGGCAATTGGCACAATCAATAGGTTAGGCTTGATTAAATAACCAATGGTGAATGTGACACCCAGTAATGCAGCATACCCAGCCTTAGACAACGGTTGTTGCCGTGAAAAGTAACGATTAAGAAAGACCACCATCATTAGCGGAATAACAACCGCAACCGAGTCAACATAAAAGTTGAGCGCGAACCAGTAAAAAGGTGCAAAACTGGCAGCAAGAATGGCAAACATCGCTGCTGAACTGGCCGCCACATAACGACGAATTAAGCGCCAACTCATGATCAAAGTAAAGTCGATCAAGATGAAATTAAGAACGTTCAGCACATAACCGGTGGCGACGGCTGAATGAACATGAAACAACTCAATGATCCAGGTGAGAAAAATGGTCAGGTTAACATTGTGTGGATACCAAGCGAAATAGCTAAACCAATGATGTGACCCATTGGCTAAATTTAACGCTTGCAAACGCATTAAGGCAGGGTCTGTATTGCCGATGCCGACGAAGTGAAAGGCTAAATACACCTGAACAGCCATAGCAATGACAAGCACCACCGTGCTGACCCAATTGGCCACTTTTGCGGATGCACGACCCAGCCACATATTAATCACGACCATGAATACCCCGATGGTGAGTGACATGAAAAATAAACTTGAAGGTTGAAGCCACAGGGCCTGACCAAAGTCGCCTGATTGACGAGCTAGGGCCGTGAAAAAAATAACGCCAAAAATGATGGCGGTGATGGCGGCCACTGCGCGGCGTAATGCAATTTGAATGATGGTAACCTCCCAATGATTCCAGTTAAATATATTCTACCCATCCTGACAAATGAATGCTATACAAAGGTCAGTCAAATGTGAGCATTTATTTATTAAAACACCGCCTAATAACACTAAACAGTGCTATTAGGCGGTGTTTATGACATTCTTGTTATTTTTTAAGCGTGCCGAACTAACAGTTGTGAGACAAGAGCACCCAATTCAGTTGCCAGTGGTTCTGGCAGTGTGGTAATTAGTGATTGCGCTTTTTCGGTGTATTGTTGCGCTAATTCTTCAGCATGCGTCGGTCCGTCTAAGTCGATGACGTGTTGAGTGATTGCTTGGATAGCCTCGTCATTGAGGTGTTGCTGGTCTTGAAGATGTTGGGCAAACCAATCAGGGTCGTTTTGACTTGCGAGAATGAGGGGAAGGGTGAACGCACCCTCCCGTAAATCATGGCGAACCGGTTTTGTAGCTGTTGACGGATTAGCGACATAATCTAAAATGTCATCCCTGATTTGATAGGCCATCCCCAACGCGATTCCAATTTGCTGAGCGACTTTGGCCTCACTTGACGTTCCTTTGCTGATAACAACGCCAAATTGCATCGCAAAACCGAATAAACGGGCCGTTTTACCCTCGATTTCTGTTAAATAATCAGTCACTGTTGTTTGCGGATCAAAGTTTAAAGCGAGCTGGTTGAGTTCACCGGCTAAAATAAACCGCATAATATCATTGGCTGACTGAATTTCAGCATGACTATCCGTGGCTTTCAAAATTTCATCGAAGTAACTGGTAAACAGAAAATCACCTGTGTAGATGGCGGTTTTATTTCCATGGCGAACTTGTAAAGTTGGCTGACCATGACGTAGCTCAGCATCATCCAGCACGTCATCGTGAATCAAAGTTGCTACGTGTAACAGTTCGATGGCTGCCGCCGCTGCTCGCTGTCGCTTTTCATCCTGAACAGGCCCCAACTGTGCGAACATGTAAAATAATCCAGGTCGCAACAGTTTGCCACCATTGGTGAGTAAGCCAGTGACTTGCTGATCAATTTCGGTATTTCCAGAGTGGACCGTTGTTGTGAGGTATTGTGTGAGGTCGTTTAGTTTTCTATTAATAGCTGGAAATTGTTGCCAAAGTGCGTGCACCATATTGGTGAACATCCTCTCTGTGTAAAACGGTCATTGAACCGCATTATGTAAATTAGTTTAGTTAGAATTGGTGAAATGAACTTGGCAACATGCCCTGACGTGGGCATAATGAAAGTATCGAACTAACTATTTTTTATGCTACAGAATCGATGAAAGCTTGTCAACGAAAGGCTTTGCGCCATACTAAAATGTTTTGAGGGGTCAAAATGAAACCAAAAGTATTTCTTGAATTTGTTGAATTTCAGTCATTAGTTGCCAGCGTGTTGCCATTTACGTTAGGGCTACTGTACGTTTGGTACAATTACCACGCCTTTAATCTCTTACATAGTGTGCTCTTTTTTATTGTGATCGAGCTGATGCACATGGCCGTAAATGCCAATGACAATACTCAAGATTTCGTGCACGCGAAGGACGAGAAAACGTTTAAACAGCTAACAAACGTCGTGGGCCACTATCACATTTCACTTCGGCTGGCGATCACGGTTATTGTGAGCTTGTCTGCTGGCGCCGCGATTATTGGTTTTGGTTTGCTGAAATTGACGTGGGGCTCAAGTAGTTGGATTTTCTTGAGCATGGGGATCATTGGCTTCCTTGTTGGCTATTTTTACGCTGGTGGACCGCTGCCAATTTCAAATACGCCGTTTGGCGAGCTTTTTTCTGGCGTCACCATGGGATACGTGATCATGTTGGCAGCTGTTTATGTCAATTTAGCACCCGCCCAGCAATTGTCATGGTCCCTTGCTGGTAACGTTTTATTAGCATCAGGATTGGCTGTGTTTGCCATCGGTAATTTGATGTTGGCCAACAATCTGTGTGATTACGAAGAAGATAAGCTAAATGAGCGTCGGACGATCGTGGTTTTGCTGGGTCAACGCATTATGTTATGGGCCTGGAATATTGGCTATGCGTTGGGATATGTTTGCATGATTGCTGCAGTGTTAGTCGGTTCGCTGCCTAAACTGACATTATTAGCGTTATTAATTGTGCCAGTCGTCATTAAAAACAATCGGCAGTTTGGCGCTGTGATGGTTAAATCAAAAAGTTTTGTATTAGCGGTTAAGAATTGTATTCTCATCACCATTTCGTTTGCTTTAGCGATGGGGATTGGTATTATCTTTCGTCTATAACTGAATGATTGAAACTTTAGCATTGAGACAAATAACCGCGTAGGTGGTGATTTATCAGCAACATGATCTGAATGTGCTCTAGTTTTTGATTCATAATGCTTGTCACAACTGCCTTGGTAGACGCATTAGTGATGTCAACATGACGGTACGGACAGCCTTTTGTTGAAACTAAAAGTCATTAATTTTTTCTTAGCCACGTTGCTAAAGTTAGCACGGACCATCAACTTTGTGATTTAATGAAAATCGAACGCAATTAACAGAGTAAAGGACGGTTGGTGTGGCAAAAAAGCGACGAAAAATTAATTGGCGTCGTCGAATGAAGCGCTTTAGGCGAGCACTAAAGGGCTTTTTTGTCTATCGCGGTCATTTGCGTTGGTTCAACACACTGCTAACGGCACTGACGATTTTGATTATCGCGCTAGCGTTTGGCGGTGTTGGCAAACGGGTGTTAGTGCCTGCTGGACAATCTTCACAGATTGACGGAACGGCAAAACAGCATCGGCAATTCATTAACCAAGTGGCACCATACGCACAACAACTGCAACAACGGACACGTGTGCTGGCCAGTTTACAAATTGCCCAAGCAATCCTTGAATCTGATTGGGGCGAATCGACGTTAGCCAGCCAATACCATAATTATTTTGGTGTTAAAGCAGGACAGGATGAACCGGGGGTTGTCTTAAGTACATTGGAGTATGTTAACGACCACTATGAAACAGTTAATGCCCGGTTTAGAACGTATCCCAACTGGCAAGCTTCATTTGCAGCGCACGCGCAACTGTTTGTTAATGGTGTCGATTGGAATCCAAACAAGTATAGCGACGTTCTTGCCGCTACGGATTATCGTTCAGGTGCCGCAGCCTTGCAAAAGGACGGGTACGCAACGGATCCAGGATACACTAATAAAATAGTTGCAATTATTGAAAAATATCATTTAAATCGTTTCGATCAATCTAATTGATTATGCACTTATCAGGCGAACAACTTGTCATTCTGGACCGGTTCACCTACACTAAGTGCATTAATAATCAAAAATTTGAATTAGATACAGAGGAGACTGTGCCGTGACGGGAAATGTTTTATACCCTGGTGATACGCTGGGCATTATTGGAAATAGTTCAAACGGACCGTTATTAGTAAATGCAGCCCGCCGTGTGGGGCTCAATGTGGCCGCTTACACCTCAGAAACCAACAGTGAAATTGCAAGTCTAGCCGACGCAGTGTTCACCGGCGCGTTTGATAACAAACAACGTTTACAGGCGTTTGCTGAAAATTGTGATGTGGTCACCTACGAGTCTGAACATGTGCCTAGTGAGGTGATTTCGTTTATCGCTCAGTTCACAAAGGTCCCACAGGGGTTCGACACCTTGGCGATGATGCAGGATCGATCATTAGAGCGGGCCTTTTTTGAAGGACTCAATATCAACATCCCACCATATGCCACGATTATTGAACTGGATGACATTTACGCTTCGGCGGCTTCAATCGGCTATCCAGCTGTGTTGAAGCCAATGCAAAAGGGAATTGAACAAGAACAGCAGTTAACCATTCGTTCACAGGCCGATGTGCCATTGGCAGCAGATATGCTGCAACGTGGCCCACACATTTTGGAGGCTACAATCCCCAATGCTCAGGAAATTTCCGTGCTGGTGGTCAAGGGTTATCCACAAGAAAATGAATTGGCTGATCAAATCCGGCTGTTTCCAATCATTGAAACCAATTATCAACAGGGACGTTTGATGCGCGCAATTGCACCCGCCCGGATTTCAGATGACGTTAATGATGAGATTAAACGGATTACACAAACGGTCGCCCACAATGTCGATTATTATGGTGTGTTTCAGTTAAGCTTCATGATCACGGACACAGGCAATCTCTTTCTCCGTGATTTAACACCGGCGATGGATCGATCTGGCTTGGTGTTTGACAAGGCGGCTAACATCACGATGTTTGAAGCACATTTGCATGCGATTGCTGGCTTACCATTGGCCATTCCAAAGCAGTACATGGCAACGGTTCTGGCATCCTTTGACGATGAACAACTCAATGCCATTCGCACACAGTGGATTATCAAATCTAATTGGGAATTTGTGTTCTACCATAAAAGTGGTCGGTTGATTTCTCCTGCCGCGGGGCATGTGTTGATTCAAGCCTCAACGGTTCAAGATGCTTTGAATCAGTTGTCGGCAACGACGATTTGGGATCCTGCACGGCCAGTGGCACCGGCACCGAGTCGATTAGACAAAAATAAATAAATATTTTTGATAGAGTGACTGTTTGTGAGTAGGAAAATCTTGCAAGTGGTCGTTTTTATTTTCAAAACATATGTTCGATACGATGGTGTGACGCTGTCGATTTTGGTATACTTGAACTACTGAATTTTTACGAGAGGAAGGCACATTTTCGTGAGCGCAACCACATTATTAGCAGGACTAAACGACAAGCAGCAGGAAGCTGTTCAGACAACAGAGGGGCCATTATTGATCATGGCTGGTGCCGGATCAGGGAAAACCCGAGTGCTGACACATCGTGTTGCTTATTTGATCGAAGAAAAAGACGTTAAGCCGTGGCATGTGCTGGCGATTACGTTTACCAATAAAGCTGCTCGCGAAATGCGTGAACGAGTGGCTAAGCTTTTAGGCGAAAGTGGAGAAGATGTTTGGGTTTCCACATTCCACGCCCTGTGTGTCCGGGTATTGCGTCGAGACATTGACCGGATTGGGTTTAACCGGGCATTTACCATCACTGACACTAGTGAGCAGCGGACGTTGGTTAAACGAATTTTGCGAGAACAGAATATCGATCCTAAGAAGTATGATCCGCGTTCACTGTTGGCCGCAATTTCAAATGCCAAAAATGATTTGCAGACGCCAGCTGATTATGTAAAGACTGCAAATACGCCGTTTGAACAAATTACAGCAACGGTTTACGAAGATTATCAACGTGAACTCAAGGCCAATCAGGCCCTCGATTTTGACGATTTGATTATGCTTACGATCGAGTTATTTGATAAGGCGCCTGATGTGCTGGAAGGCTATCAACGCCGATTTGAATACATTCATGTGGATGAGTATCAGGACACCAATAATGCCCAGTATAAGTTGGTCAGCATGTTAGCGGCTAAATCTCACAATCTCTGTGTTGTCGGGGATGCTGATCAGAGTATTTATGGCTGGCGTGGTGCCAACATGAATAACATTCTGGATTTTGAAAAGGATTATCCAGAGGCGCAAACCGTTATGTTGGAACAAAATTACCGCTCAACACAAACCATTTTAAACGCCGCCAATGAAGTGATTGAAAATAATGTTATTCGTCGGAAAAAGAATTTGTGGACGGATAATGGTAGTGGGGAAAAGATTTCTTATTACCGCGCACAAAGCGAACGTGATGAAGCGCATTTTGTGGTGGCTCAAATCGAGACACAAATGCGAGAAAATCACCGGGACTACGGTGACTTTGCTATTCTGTATCGGACTAATGCCCAATCGCGGACTATTGAAGACGCGTTGGTTAAAAGCAATATCCCTTATAATATGGTCGGTGGACATAAATTCTACGACCGGAAGGAAATTCGCGATGTATTGGCTTATTTGACACTGATTGTCAATCCACAAGATGACATGAGTTTTGAACGCATTATCAATGAACCAAAACGTGGTCTCGGCAGCGGCTCAGTTGAAAAATTGCGTGAATTTGCAAACTTCAACAGTTGGAGCTTATTGGAAGCCGCACAGAACGTTACGATGGCGAACAATGTTCCGAGTCGTGCACGGAACAGTTTTGATGAATTTGGCCAGATGATGGCTGAACTGACCAAAATGCGTGAATTTGTCTCAGTTACGGACTTGACGGAACAATTGCTAGATAAAACTGGTTATTTACCAGCACTTAAAGCGACCCATTCACTAGAGGATGAGGCCCGTGTTGAAAACTTGCAGGAATTTCTGTCAGTTACAAAACAGTTTGATGATTCCTATGAACCAACAACCGCTGCGCCAACTGACGTTGAAGCGGCTGATCAACCTGTACCCGAAGGTAGTGGTGACAAGTTTGTTGATTTTCTGGCTGACTTGGCCCTTGTTTCGGACTTGGACGACGTCGATGAAGAAAATGATCAAAACGTCACGTTAATGACGCTACATGCCGCTAAAGGGCTTGAATTTCCGGTTGTCTTTTTGATGGGACTCGAAGAAGGTATCTTCCCACTTTCTCGTTCTGTCATGGATGAGGATGAATTGGAAGAAGAACGGCGGTTAGCTTATGTTGGGATTACGCGTGCTAAACAAAAACTGTACATGACGAATGCATTTTCACGCCTATTGTATGGTCGCGTGCAAAATAACCCAGCGTCACGCTTTGTAGAAGAAATTAATCCGGATTTGATTCAGAGTGAAAACCACAGTGCCGGCAGTTTAACAGCCGGAGGACCGAAAACACCGTTTGATAGACGCACAGAATCCGCTTTGTCCACCACTTATAAACGTAAACCAATTGGCACCAAGTCGACAAAGGTTGAGCGGTCACAGGGAACGGGAGCTGACCAAGTTAGTTGGGCTGCCGGCGATAAGGTGACCCATAAGAAGTGGGGAGAAGGCACCGTTGTGAAGGTTAACGGCCAAGGTGAGGATGCTGAATTAGACATTGCTTTCCCAGAGCAAGGCATTAAACGGTTACTGGCAGCTTTTGCACCAATTACAAAGGCTTAATTCTCTGTTTAATTGGTAGTTAATCAAAGGTTTTGGTGAGTTTGGCATCTGTGTCTAGATGCACATGCAAATCGAGTGAGGAGTGTTAGAGTATGGCAGATCAACCAGTATCGGAACTAACAACCACACAGGCTAATCAAGAAGCTACGCAACTGCGTGAACAGTTGGATTCGTGGCGAAAAGAGTACTATGTGCAGGATGCGCCAACGGTTGAGGATCACACATATGATATGCATTATCAACGATTGTTGGATTTGGAAGCGGCATTTCCTGAAATTGTAACGCCTGACTCACCAACGCAGCAGGTTGGCGATGTGACACTGCCTGGCTTTAGTAAGGTGACGCACACGGTACCAATGCTGTCGATGGGGGACGTGTTCTCGATTGAAGAACTGGCCGAATTTGATGCCCGTACAAAGCAAAATTTAGGGCAAGATGAACTGGAATATAATTGCGAACTTAAAATTGATGGGTTGGCGATTTCGTTAGTTTATGAAAACGGCAAGTTTGTTCAGGGTTCCACGCGTGGTGATGGTAATATTGGCGAGGATATTACAGCTAACTTGAAGACCATTAAGTCAATTCCGATGACATTGACCGAGCCTCTCTCCATTGAGGTTCGGGGCGAATGCTACATGCCTAAAGCGTCGTTTGCAAAACTAAATGAACGTCAGGAAGCTGAAGGGAAAACGCCATTTGCCAATCCGCGAAATGCGGCCGCTGGTTCACTAAGACAACTGGATCGAAAGGTGACGGCAGATCGTAATTTAGACACGTTTATCTATTACACCTCAAGCTTTGAAGCTCTTGGTGCGTCTACTCAAAGTGAAGCGTTGCAGCGTTATCAGGAACTTGGTTTCACTATCAATCCACATTCTCGCGTGTGCCACAATATGGATGAGATTAAGGCTTATATTGACGAATACACTGGTCAACGTGAATCATTAAGCTACGGTATTGATGGCATTGTTATTAAGGTTAACCCTGTTTCTCAACAAGATGAGCTGGGAAATACCGTCAAAGTGCCACGGTGGGAAATTGCCTACAAATTCCCGCCAGATGAACAACAAACGGTGGTACGTGATATTGAATGGACAGTTGGTCGAACGGGCATTGTCACGCCCACGGCAGTAATGGATCCCGTTCAGTTGGCTGGGACAACAGTTGCCCGCGCGTCGTTGCACAATCCTGATTATTTAAACGAAAAAGGGGTCCGAGTCGGCGATACCGTTACGTTGCATAAGGCCGGTGACATTATCCCCGAAGTCGGTGAAGTCATCATGGACAAACGGCCTGCAGATAGTGCACCATACGCGATTCCAACGCAATGTCCATCCTGTGGTAAAGACCTCGTTCATATTGATGAAGAGGTAGCACTACGTTGTATCAATCCTAAGTGTCCAGCTCAGGTCACAGAAGGGTTGACTCATTTTGCTTCTCGAGACGCGATGAATATTGATGGCTTAGGACCTTCTTTAGTTGCCCAATTGTACAATCGTGAAATGCTCAGTGACGTGGCTGGTCTTTACCATCTGAAGCATGATGAATTGTTAACTTTAGATAAATTTGGTGATAAATCAGCCACAAACTTATTGACAGCGATTGACAACAGCCGCAATAATTCTTTGGAGCGGTTATTGTTTGGTCTAGGCATTCGGCATCTTGGCGCTAAGGCTGCTCGGCAAGTTGCTGAGCACTTTAAGACGATGACGGCAGTCATGACGGCATCCGCAGATGACATTGCGGAGATTGATGGCATGGGGCTGACTATCGGCGATGCCGTAGCACAATATTTCAGCACTGAGGCGGCCCAAGAATTAGTCAATGAGTTGGTTGCTGCCGGCGTTAACATGACGTACGATGGCCCTGATACTGTGGCTGCGGCGGATGATCCATTCTTCGGTGGTAAACGGGTAGTATTGACTGGTAAGCTAACACAGATGACCCGTGCTGATGCGACTGCGTGGTTAACCGCTCATGGCGCCAAAGTTTCTAACAGTGTTTCTAAGAATACGGACTTACTTATCGCCGGTGAGGATGCGGGGAGTAAGTTGGCGAAGGCAACACAGCTGGAAATTGAGATTTGGAACGAAGATCGATTCGCACAAACGATGGCTGAGGATAATTAACAGTACAGACTAGCTTGACCTGTTTGTACTAATTCCAGCAGGGAGGATTTGGATTAAGGTGAAAAAGTTTCGTATTGTGGCCGCATTGTTATCTACCATGATGTTATTGGCAGCCTGTGGTAACCTCGACAGCACATCAAGTAGTTCGACAACACCGACTACCAGTAAAAAGAAGGTTCAAACAACTGGTCAAACCAACAGCAATAATTATCAAGGTGTCATCAAGAACGGGCATTATTTAACGAGTGCCGCCCGTGGTGTCACCAATGATCAAGACAATAACACCATGAACCTGAAGAGTTTTGAAAGTGGCTTATTAAATGTCTCTAAAAAGGAATTTAAGCCGAGCAAGTATATCTTTCAGGAAGGTCAGTATTTGTCTACGTCAACTGTTCAAAAGTGGGTTGAGCGTAAGTCAAACGATAATCCTACGGGATTAAACCCTGTTGATAATGGTCAAAAGGATGCCAACAAACGGAATCCGCTGTATTTACAAACTATTGAAGAACAAGACTACATGACGCAGGATGGCGACAATTTATCCTTGTCTGGAATGACTATCGGAATCGGTTTAAATTCGGTTGACTACTACACCAAGGAAAAATATGGTGCTCAGTATTCGACAAATATTTCCGATGAGCAAATGACAACCCAAGGCCGTGCAATTGCAGCAGAAGTATTAAAACGTGTGCGTGCGACTAAGGGCGTTGGCAAAGATGTGCCAATTGTGATTGCTTTGTATAAGCAGGCTTCTGATGACAGTTTGGTTGGCGGTACGTTCTTCTCGTATAGTGTCAATGACGGAAACAACATCAGTTCTTGGCAGAACATCAACCAACGTAACGTAGTCTTTCCGTCTGCAGGTGGTTCCAGTACGTCAGGCACCAGTAATGATGAGAGCAACTTCGAAAACTTTAAGACTCAGATTCAAAACTTCTTCCCGAATCTCAGTGGTGTGACCGCTCAGGCACAATACCAGGATGATAATTTAGCTGGTATGAATGTCACGATTACAACGCAATTTTATAGTCAAACAGAGATTATTAGCTTTACCCAGTACCTGGCCCAAGTAGCGCCGAAATACTTACCGTCAGGGGTGCCAATTGATATCACGGTTCAGTCAACGGATGGCGTTCAGTCGTTCCTGAGTCGTGATTCGGGCCAAACTAAATTTTCAACACATGTTTTTGGATCCTATTAACAAAAATGAATAATTGACTAACCGCCACAACACAGGACAAAGCCTGTGTTATGGCGGTTTTTGTATTGAAGCGACAGAAAGATCATTAAGTTTGCGTTAGGCTATTTTATTTTCGATCAAAATGGCTAAAATGAGTTGGTGGTTCCAGATTATAAAAGTCGAGGTAGTTGTACGATGAATGCGAACACAAGAGCTAAGGTCAGTCGGGCAGGCATTTTTATTACGTTGGGGATCGTCTACGGAGATATTGGTACTTCGCCATTGTATGTTATGAAAACGATTCTTGGTGATAATGGTGGACTGTCTACCACGACACCGGAATTAGTGATTGGGAGTATTTCACTTATTTTTTGGACAGTGATGTTGCTCACAACTGTGAAGTATGTGCTTATCGCACTTAATGCCACCAACCATGGTGAAGGTGGTATTTTTGCACTTTATACACTGGTAAGACGTCAAGCTAAGTGGTTACTTTATCCGGCATTGATTGGTGGTGCTGCATTGCTTGCCGACGGGATGTTGACACCAGCTGTGACAGTAACAACCTCAATTGAAGGACTAAAGGGGATTGTTTTTCATCATTGGGAACCAGTCCAAAATCAGGCTGATGTCATTTTTATCACAGTCGTAATTTTATCGATTTTATTTGTGATTCAGCGCTTTGGGACCAAAACGATTGGTCATGCGTTCGGTCCAATTATGACTCTTTGGTTTACATTTATTGGCATTGTTGGTTTAGTGAATTTGCTGCCAGACCTTGCCATTTTAAAGGCGTTAAATCCTTACTATGCCATCAGTGTGCTGGCAAGCCCAGATAACAAGGTTGGCATTTTTATTCTGGGTAGCGTCTTTTTAGCGACTACTGGGGCTGAAGCACTGTATTCAGATGTTGGTCATGTTGGTAAGGCAAACATTGATGCAAGTTGGCCATATGTTTTTGTGTGTTTGATGCTTAACTATTTTGGGCAGGGTGTTTGGGTGATTCAACACGCTCACGAGGCCAACTTGGGACAAGCGGTGGACTTTAATCCCTTTTTTGAACTTTTACCTGGCGACTGGCGTTTTGTCGGCATTGTGCTGGCAACCTTGGCTGCCATTATCGCATCGCAAGCGCTGATTACTGGTTCGTACACATTAGTTGCAGAAGCAGTCCGGTTAAAATTATTGCCACGATTGAAGATTAATTACCCAACGCTTCAGCACGGGCAAATATACGTACCGGCTGTGAACGGCATTTTGTGGATTGCTTGTGTCGGAATAGTTTTCTTTTTCAGAACTTCTGCTCATATGGAGGCCGCATATGGATTAGCCATTACTGTGACAATGTTGATGACGACACTCTTGCTGTTCCAGTATTTGCGGTTACGGCATGTAAACGTTGTGTTGACTTGGTTAATGGTCCTATTCTTTGGCAGTTTGGAAACCATGTTCTTCCTGTCATCGATGGTTAAATTTGTTCATGGTGGCTATGTGACGGCTATTCTGGCTGGCTTAATTTTGTGTGTGATGTTTATTTGGTATTACGGCAATAAAATTCGTGATCGCGATGAGTTTGAGTCCGGCTATGTCGATTTAGATGATTATAAAGACCAGTTAGTTGCGCTGAGCAAAGATGAAAACTACCCAACGTTTGCAACCAATTTAGTCTATATGGCTAAGGTAAAACCGGGTCATATGATTAAAAAAGAAATGCTCTATTCAATTTTGGACAAACGTCCGAAACGTGCACAGGCATATTGGTTTGTGACAGTTAACGTTACAGATGAACCGTATACGGCTAAATATGATGTCGATATGATGGGCACGAACAATGTTATTAACGTTCAACTTTATCTTGGTTTTCGTCGTGAACAACGGGTAAATGTTTATCTGCGGGCGATTGTTCACGAGCTAATTGAGAGCGGTGATTTGCCGGCTCAACCGCAAACCTATACGATGCAAAAGGGCCGCAATGTTGGGGACTTCAGCTTTGTTGTCATTCAAGAAGAGCTGTCACCGGAAACACGAGTCAAACCATTTGATCGCTTTATTATCCAAGCGCGGGTGACCCTTCAAAATTGGACGAGCACGCCTGCAACATGGTTTGGTCTGGAATTTTCGGATGTTGTTGTCGAGCACGTGCCACTGATTCTCGGACGCCGGCGCCGGCCATTTTTACGGCGCATCAAACAACAACATACGGATGGCACAGACCGACAGTAAGCAAATCGAGATGTGTTTGTTGAAAAATTAATTACGACAATTAAGGGGCTGGATATGCCATTATTTTTGTCGCGATTATTTAGAGAAGAACACAAACTTACCGTGCTTTGTCGTATAATGTTAAAGATAGTGACAACTTTTTACAGAAAGAGGGATGGGCATGGCAGAAGAACCAATTTCACGTGCTGAAGTTGAGCACGTTGCCGAACTGGCAAAACTTTCATTGACCGATGAACAGGCCAGCAAGTTTACTAGTCAACTGGACGAAATTATTACCATGATTGATGGTTTGAACGAGGTCAACACAGATGATGTGAAGCCGACAACCAACATGGCCGACGCGACTGCATTTTTACGTGAAGACATTGCAGTGAACGCCCACCAAAAAGATGCGTTAATTAACGAAGCTCCTGAAACCGAAGATGGTTTTATTAAGGTGCCCGCAATTATTGACGAAAGTGAGGACGCCTAATGACACAACAGTTTGATAATTTAACTGAGCTTCATCAAGCGCTCGTTAATAAAGATTTATCCGCCACTGAATTAACGCAACAAACGCTAACTAATATTCATGATCATGAAGACGCCTTAAACGCTTATGTGACGGTGAACGATGATGAAGCATTGGCACAGGCTAAACAGGCTGATGAAAGCGGAATTGATGCAGATAACGTCTTTTCTGGTGTGCCAGTTGCATACAAAGATAACTTAACGACTAAGGGCTTGCTGACAACAGCCGCTTCTAAAATTTTGTACAACTTTAAACCTGTATATGACGCAGATGTTGTGACGCGTTTACGCGCTGCCGGCGCCGTTACAATTGGGAAAACCAACCTGGACGAATTTGCCATGGGTGGCTCGACTGAAACATCTTACTTCGGGACTGTTCATAATCCTTGGGATACAACTAAGGTGCCTGGCGGTTCTTCGGGTGGCTCTGCGGCTACAGTCGCAGCTGGCGATGTGCTGGCTGCCCTGGGTTCTGACACTGGTGGTTCAATTCGCCAACCGGCCGCTTTCAACGGAATCGTTGGTTTAAAGCCAACGTATGGCCGCGTTAGCCGTTGGGGATTGATCGCGTTTGCGTCATCATTAGACCAAATTGGTCCAATGACCCAGAACGTGACGGATGCCGCTGCCATGATGAATGTGATTGCCGGTCGTGATGAACGTGATGCCACTTCATCCAGCAAAGAAGTGCCGGATTATGTGGCTGGTTTGTCTGGCGACATCAAGGGCTTAAAAATTGGTGTGCCTAAGGAATTCCTTGGTGAAGGCATCGATGAAGGCGTTCGTGATCAGATTAAGACTGCAATCAAGAAACTTGAAGCATTGGGTGCAACGGTGGATGAAGTCAGTTTGCCACACAGTACCCACGGGATTCAGGCTTACTACATTCTTGGACCGTCTGAAGCGTCTTCAAACTTACAACGGTTTGACGGAATTCGTTATGGATACCGCACACCAAATGCTAAGAATTTGGAAGAACTGTACGTTAAGACCCGTTCCGAAGGATTTGGTGACGAAGTTAAACGTCGGATTATGTTAGGAACCTTTGCATTATCTGCCGGTTCATTCGATGCGTTCTTTATGAAGGCTGCTAAGATTCGGACACTAATCATTGAAGACTTTAAGAAAGTGTTCGCTGATTACGATGTTATTGTCGGACCAACTGCACCAACACCGGCCTTTGGTATCGGTGCCGAAACTAAAGATCCGATGACGATGTACATGAATGACATGTTGACGGTTCCTGCTAACTTGGCTGGTCTGCCTGCCGTTTCAGTGCCTGCTGGCTTGGTAGATGGTTTACCGGTTGGCTTACAAGTCATTGGCCGTCCATTTGATGAAAGTCGCGTTTTGAACACAGCTTTTGCTTTTGAACAGAACACGACATTCCACGAATTGAAGCCATCAATGAGCAAAGGAGGGCGTGCTTAATGAATTTTCAAACGACGATTGGACTAGAAGTCCACGTTGAACTTAAAACGAATTCAAAGATTTTTAGTCCGTCACCCGTTGAGTTTGGTGACAACCCTAATGCCAATACTAATGTGATTGACTGGGGATATCCTGGTGTTTTACCAACGCCCAACAAAGGGGTAGTGGAATACGGTATGCGCGCGGCTTTGGCCCTTCATGCCAAGATCAATCAGCATACGCACTTTGATCGGAAAAACTACTTCTATCCGGATAACCCAAAGGCTTACCAAATTTCACAATCAGATGTGCCGTTAGCACAAAATGGTTGGATTGAAATTGACGTGGACGGTAAGAAAAAGAAAATCGGAATCGAAGAGATGCACATTGAGGAAGATGCCGGTAAAAACACGCATAATCCTAATGGGTATTCCTACGTCGATTTAAACCGTCAGGGGACACCATTGATTGAAATTGTGTCGAAGCCTGACATTGCTTCGCCTGATGAAGCCTACGCTTACCTTGAAACTTTGCGTCAACGGATTCAGTTTACCGGTGTTTCTGACGTGAAGATGGAAGAAGGTTCTATGCGTGTCGACGTCAACATTTCGATTCGCCCTTATGGAACGGACAAGTTTGGGACGAAGACAGAACTGAAAAACTTGAACTCCTTCAACTATGTGAAGAAGGGTCTTCAGTTTGAAGAACAACGTCAGCAACGTGTCTTATTGTCTGGCGGTCAAATTCAACAGGAAACACGTCGTTACGATGAAGCTTCTAACGAAACCATCCTGATGCGTGTTAAGGAAGGTGCGGATGATTACCGTTACTTCCCAGAACCAGATATTCCTAACGTTGAGATTGCGGATGACTGGATCAAACAGATCGAAGAAACGATGCCAGAAATGCCAGAACGTCGTCGTCAACGCTATGTTGATGACCTTGGTTTGACTGACTATGACGCCATGGTGCTGACACAGACCAAGGAAATGTCTGACTTCTTTGAGGCGGCTGTGGCACAAGGTGCAGACGCTAAATTGACGTCAAACTATTTGCAGGGGGACGTTAACGCCTATCTGAACGATAACCATTTGGATCTGCAAGATACGAAATTGACGCCAGACCACTTGGCCGGCATGATCAAGTTACAAATGGATGGTACGATTTCATCCAAGATGGCTAAGAAGGTCTTTAAGGCGATCATGGATGGTGAAGAACCAAATGATTATGTCAAAGCACATAAACTGGTTCAATTGTCAGATCCAGCTCAATTGCAGCCGATTATCGATGGTGTGTTGGACGCTAATGCTCAATCGATTGAAGACTTTAAGAATGGTAAAGATCGTGCTGTTGGCTTCTTAGTCGGTCAGATTATGAAGCAAACACACGGGCAAGCTAATCCGAAGATTGTTAACAAGTTGTTAATGACTTCATTGAATACGCGTTAAACGATTGTTATTTTAATCAGAAGCGGTTAAAATTAAACCTCGTTGTGAACCTTACAACGGGGTTTGTACATAGCATTAAAATTATTAAACGGAATGACTAAGACAGTTTGCAGTGGAGGCAATGAAACATGGGACAACGCGCACGGGTCATCTACAACCCAACGTCAGGACGCGAAGCACTTAAAAGAGATTTAATCGATATACTGAACGTCTTCGAACAGGCCGGTTACGAGACTAGTGCGTATGCGACCACGCCAGAGCCTGATTCGGCTAAAAATGAGGCGCATCGTGCTGCCCTTGAAGGCTTTGACCTAGTGGTGGCAGCCGGTGGTGATGGGACGATTAACGAAGTCGTCAACGGGATTGCTGGACTTGAGAAGCGTCCTAAAATGGCGATTATTCCGGCTGGTACTACTAATGACTACGCTCGCGCATTGCGGATTCCACGTGATGAGCCATTGAACGCTGCTAAGGTTGTGCTTAAGAATCAAACTGTGAAGATGGACATCGGTCAGGCTGGCGAAACGTACTTTATCAATATCGCTGGTGGCGGTTTGCTGACTGAATTGACGTATGATGTTCCTTCCGACATGAAAACAATTTTTGGTTACCTTGCGTACTTGGTTAAGGGTGCTGAATTATTGCCGCAAATTAAACCGATTCAAATGTCGATTGAGTACGACGATGGTAAGTTCGAAGGTGAAGCTTCGATGTTCTTATTGGGACTGACGAATTCAATCGGTGGGTTCGAACAAATTGTGCCCGATGCATCGTTGGACGATGGTAAATTCAGTTTGCTCATTGTCAAAACGGCTAGCATGCCTCAACTGTTGCGGCTGATGACATTAGTCTTAAACGGTGGTCGACACATTAATGATCCGTTGGTTATTTACAAGAAGACCAGCAAAGTGATTGCTAAGCCACTTAACTCCGACCGGATGATGATTAATTTGGACGGGGAATACGGTGGTGATGCGCCGATGACGTTCATTGATCACAAGCAGCACATTGAAATGTTTGCTGATTTGGATGCGATTCCCGATGAACAGTTGACTGGTGAGGACCGTGCCATCGAAGAAGATGCCCGTAAGTTTGTTGAAGAAGTTGACAAGCTGCCAGAGGGTCAGACAGACGACAACAAAAAATAGTGATGTATCTCAGCAGCGGGTTCGCTTAAATGCGGATCCGCTGTTTTGTACTTCTTTTAAGTGAGTCGGCATGCTATACTTGTTTGGTTCGAAAATTTTACAGCGGACTGTTTTTGTTCGTTTGAAAAATTCCGTTGAGTGACCGTCGCAAAAGTCGAAAGGAAATAATTAATGAAATTCAAAGCACCAGTTGCTAAAAACCAAGAGTATACAGGCGATATTATCGACCTAACCTATCAAGGCATGGGTGTCGCTAAGATAGAAGATTTTCCAATCTTTATTACGAACGCATTGCCTAATGAAAAAGTTGTATTTGCCGTAACCAAAGTGGCGAAAACATACGCTTTTGGTCGTGTCGTTAAGTTTATCGAAAAAAGCCCGCAACGGGTTGATAGTGTCAATGTGACCTACACCCAAACTGGTATTGCGCCCTTGCAACACTTGAGTTATGAAGGTCAATTGGCCTTCAAACAACACCAAGTGGTTGAATTGTTAAAGAAGTCACACCTGGATATTGATGTTGCCAAGACGGTGGGGATGGAGACACCCTACCATTATCGTAATAAGGCTCAAGTACCAGTTCGTGAGATCAATGGTCAAATCGAAACTGGTTTTTACAAACGTGGCTCTCACACGGTTGTGCCAATTGAGGATTTCTATATTCAGGACCCTAAAATTGATGAAGCCATTATCGTGGTACGCGATCTCTTACGTCGTTTCCATCTGGACGCGTATGATGAAACTAACAACACCGGTGTGATTAAAACCATCATGGTGCGTCGAGGCTATTACAGTCACGAAATGATGATTGTCATTGTTACGCGGACACATAAATTGTCGATGGTGAATGAATTAGTTGCTGAAATCACGAAGGCTTTGCCAGAAGTGAAGAGCATCATTCAAAATGTTAATCCACAACAAACAAACGTATTGTTAGGTGACACGGATCGAGTTCACTTCGGTAGTCCTGTGATTCATGACCAATTGATGGGGTTGACGTTTGAAATTTCGGCTCACTCATTCTACCAAGTTAACCCACAGCAAACGGAAAAACTGTATCAGTTTGCTATCGACAAGGCACAGTTAACGGGTGAAGAGACTGTCATTGACGCTTACTGTGGTATCGGCACAATCTCTTTGGCGGTGGCCAAGCATGCTAAACATGTGTATGGTGTTGAAATGGTTAAAACGGCCATCAGTGACGCCAAGACCAATGCTAATTTGAATCACATCGATAACGTTGACTTTGTTGTTGGCAAGGCTGAAAACCAAATGGCACGGTGGCAAGAAGCTGGCTTGAAGGCGGATGTTATCATGGTTGATCCGCCACGTAAGGGTCTGGCACCAGAATTCATCGAAGCTGCAACAGCGGTTAAACCGAGTCGCGTTGTCTACGTCAGCTGTAATCCAGCAACGTTGGTTCGTGATATCCAAGTGTTCATGGATCACGGCTATCATGTTGATGGTGACATTCAGCCGGTGGACCAGTTCCCACAGACGACTAGCATTGAATGTGTTGTCAGTCTGGTGAAAGATTAATTGAATACTGGCAAATGAAAAATGGCAGTTCAACAATTTGTTGAGCACTGCCATTTTTCATTTGTATTAAGATAATTATAGACGATTAGAATCTTGCTTACTGTGAATAACACGCAATCAATCTCCTTGAGATCATAGAGAACATATCCCATTAATTAATTTATCATTAGAAAATGCCTTGACTTTAATGAAAATCGAGTGTAAATTCAAGTCATTGAAAACGTATCGATGAGAAAAGTAATCTTTAACCAACGAGATAGAGAGCTTGCAGGGTGGGAACAAGTCACGCGGTGAAAGATGAACAATGGCCTCTAAACGGTGCCGCTGAACCTTAATGGCAAAGTGACAACGACCAGCAGTCGTTATCCTGCTACCGTATGAAAATGTACGGGATAAGGTTACAAGTGTGAGCTTGTGACAAAGATAAGGTGGTACCGCGAACGGTAGCTTCGTCCTTTTTGTAGGATGGAGCTACCGTTTTTTTGTCGATTATCAAAAGCATTTAAAAGAGAAGGAGTGTCGTACATGACAGTTATTAGCAGCAATCTTGGTTACCCGCGGTTAGGGGAAAAACGTGAATGGAAAAAGACGTTGGAACACTATTGGGCAGGCAAGATTGATGAACCGGAATTTCATGCCGAAACAAAAGCATTGCGTTTGGCCAATTTGAAAAAGGAACAGGCAGCAGGGTTGGATTTAATTCCGGTTGCTGATAATTCAGACTATGATCATGTGCTGGACACGATTGCGGCTTTTGGCATCGTGCCAGAACGCTATGGTAGATTTCACAAACGGTTAACGTTGGACGAATACTACGCGATTGCTCGTGGGACAAAGGACGCCGTGGCCTCAGAAATGACGAAATGGTTCAACATCAACTACCACTACATCGTGCCAGAATATGATCAGCCTCATTTTGAGTTATTAGATAATCGCTGGTTACGGTTCTACAAGGAAGCCAAAACTGAATTAGGAATTGACGGAAAACCAGTTATCCTTGGTCCAATTTCGTTGTTAAAACTGGGCAAACGGAATGGTGATTACCTGGACGCGGCCGCTGTTGATGAACTACTGCCACAATTGTTGCCACTTTATAAACAGGTCTTTACTGAATTGGCTCAGGCTGGTGTTAAGTGGGTTCAGGTGGACGAACCAACGCTGGTTAAGGTTGCGACAGATGCTGAAGTTAAACCTTACGAAGCGGCTTTGAATGCACTTCGACAAGCGGCACCATCGATCAATATTGAACTGCAAACGTACTTTGACAGCATTGATCCCTATAAAGCTGCTACCAAATTACCCGTGCAGGCAATCGGACTCGATTTTGTGCACGACAACGGTGAAAATTTGCAGCACGTGTTGAACGATGGTTTCCCAAGCGACAAGGTATTAGCTGCCGGTATTATCGATGGTCACAATATTTGGACAAGCAATTTTGCTGACAAACTGGCCTTAATTAAGAGATTGCAGGGTGTCGTTGACAACGATCATTTGTGGTTGCAACCTGCTAACTCATTACTTCATGTACCAATCACGACAAAGAATGAAACGAAGATCGATCCTGTTTTATTAGGTGGTTTAGCCTTTGCTGATGAAAAGCTACATGAACTGACGGTTTTAACTAAGGCCGCTAATGAAGGCCAACAGGCGGTTTCAGAAGAATTCACCAAGAATGCTGCCGCACTCAAGGCGTTGAATGAATCTGAACACCGGAACAACGCTGAGGTCCGTGCTGCGGAGGCCAACTTGGCCAACGAAACGTTTGAACGGCACAGCGCATTCCCAACGCGGATTGCACTACAACACAAGAAGTTGCAATTACCATTATTGCCAACGACAAGTATTGGTAGTTTTCCACAAAGTAAATTGGTTCGTTCCAAACGGGCTGCTTGGCGGAAGGGCAACATTACGGATGCCGAATATGAAGACTTCATCAAGTCTGAAATCAAGCGTTGGATTGGCATTCAAGAGGACCTCGGACTGGACGTATTGGTTCATGGTGAGTTTGAACGGACTGACATGGTTGAATACTTTGGTCAGAAACTAACTGGCTTCTATGCGACGCAAAATGGTTGGGTTCAATCATATGGTTCACGTGGAGTCCGGCCACCAGTAATTTTCGGTGATGTCGCTTACACGAAACCAATTACGGTTAAAGAAAGCGTCTACGCACAAAGTTTGACGGACAAACCTGTTAAAGGAATGCTCACGGCACCTTTAACGATTATTAACTGGAGCTTTGTCCGTGACGATATCAGTAAGGCACAGGTTCAAAAGCAAATCTCATTAGCGCTGCGTCAAGAAGTGATTAACTTGGAAAAGGCTGGCATCAAGATTATTCAAGTTGACGAACCTGCGTTACGTGAAGGTCTGCCACTAAAGAAACGTAACTGGAAGCCATATCTGGATGAAGCGGTTTACTCCTTCAAGATTACGACGACTGGTGTTCGTGATGACACCCAGATTCACACACACATGTGTTACTCAGACTTTGAAGACATCATCGACACGATTAGTGCACTTGACGCGGATGTGATTTCGATTGAAACGTCCCGGAGTCACGGTGAAATCATTAGTTCGTTTGAAAAAACACACTATGATAAAGAAATCGGACTTGGCGTTTACGACATTCACAGTCCGCGGGTACCTTCTGTTGAAGAAATTCAGGCAAACATTGAGCGGGCGTTACGTGTTATCGACGTTCATCAATTCTGGATCAACCCCGACTGTGGTTTGAAGACGCGTCAGGAACCGGAAACGCTGGCAGCCTTAAAGAACATGATTGCAGCACGTGATAATGTTCGTGCTAGTTTAGCGGAACCGACAAAGTAATAGGAGGGCGTTGCCATGGTGGCTGACGCAGAGCACCAAAAGTTAACGGATGATGGGCAACGATTGACACATACAGATGAAGCACAAACGGAACATCATTTCCTTCATCCGTCTGTTGGTCATAAGAGTATTCTTGTGGAAATGGATCCACCGACGACGTTTAAAACGGCAAGCTTTTATCGTGGAGCTGAGCGTTTACGTGATGCAGGAGTGGACGCAATTACGCTGGCGGATAATTCGTTGGCAGCTGTTCGGGTGAGTAATGTGGCCGTTGCTGCTAAGTTGAAATTGGAATACGGTATTCATCCGATTGTGCACCTGACGACCCGCGATCATAATCTAATTGGCATTCAGTCTGAAATTATGGGGTTACACAGTTTGGAAATTGACGATATTCTGGCAATTGCTGGAGATCCTGCTAGGGAAGGCGATTTCCCGGGTGCTACTTCAGTGAGAGACGTTAATGCGTTAGGCCTCATTAAACTGATTAAGCAATATAACACTGGTGTTAGTCCAAGCGGGAAGGACTTAGATGACCGCCCTAATTTCTGTGTAGCGGCAGCCTTTAGTCCTAAAATTACCAATGGTGTTTTGGCAACTCGCGGAATCAAACGAAAAATCGACTGTGGGGCCGATTATCTCATCACACAGCCGGTGTTTGATATCGCCAGGGTTAATGAATTGGCAGATGCTTTCTCACAATGTGGGTTACAGATTCCCGTGTTTGTTGGCGTTCAGCCACTAATGTCCAAACGGAATGCTGAGTTCTTAAACGAGCATGTGTCGGGGATGAGTTTGCCTCAGTCTATACTGGATCGAATGGCCCAGGCCGAGATCGACGGCAATGAACATGAAGTTGGCCTGCAAATTGCTGAAGAAATTGCGGATGCAATCTGTGATCGATTTGGTGGCGTTCACGTGGTCACACCGTTTAATCGGTATAAGATTGCGGCAAAACTGGTGACGCATATTAGACAGCGTGAGAATGTGGTTGTAAGCAGGTAAGTAGAATAGTAAAGAACTCCCTACCGAAGTGGTTGCGAACGAATCACTTTGGTAGGGAGTTCTTTTAGTATAGATAGAAGCTGGCATTATGTAACTGATGTATTACCGCATTTCTTTTCTGTAAGTCACAACAAGATAGATGAGCCCTGATAACATCATAACAATGTATTTGATCATGCGAAATTGATTAATGAGATAGTCATTTGGAAAAATAATGTCGCAAATAAAGCTTGTCGAAAGCATGATTGAAGCAGCTGTCAAATAGATAGTTGCTGTACGTTCATCTTGAATTTTACCAATTTTGCGCATCATAAAATAACCGGCAAGCATAATAAAGATTAGCAGAAGTGTGCCGGTACCAACCAAGATGTTAAAATTCAAGTTACTTTGTTCGGCCCACTGCTTTAGCGGCCAAAACAGGGCATCAGGAATATCAGATAATGATTTAATTTGCATATTAATTCTCCTTATAACCAAAAATGTCGGTAATATCCACCTTGAAAAAAATTGCAATTTCAAAGGCTAGTTTCAATGTCGGTGAGTAATTACCTTTTTCCATCACCAAGATTGTCTGTTTGCTAACACCAACTGCTTTGGCCAAAGCGGTTTGGGATAGATGATTTAACACGCGGTATTCGTAAACCTTGTTGGTGATGGTGAGACCTGAATTTTGTTTGCTAGCGATAGTGATCACCTCAATAATTATGGTAAACAATACTTTACCAAAAGTAAAGTATTGTTTTGGAAAAACTAACATTAAGTTAACCATCGGAGCTTTGACTATAAATGCTTTTAAGTCAGCATTGTGTCATTTACAACTGACGGAAATGTGTAATACAATATGCCTACTTTTGGTAATTGATTTCGATGTAAAGCTATCTAGAACCATCATTTTGGTTCCAGGGTCAATATACCCGATCACTATTAGAATGACCGATAAACGAGAGCAACCGCGAACATGAATTTAAGCAGTTCATCGGTATTCAATAATGGCTTCATGGTAAACTAAGCGTAACAGCAAAGCAGGAGGGTGCATCATGACAGCAAAGCACTGGTGGCTTAGTTTAATGATTGTAATTGGTTGGGTCTTTTTATTACCAATCACTGGTATGGCCGACGGGTCATATACAATCGATAAGTACGTTGCGAACGTTAATGTTTTAGAGAACGGGGATGCAGATTTTACACAACGCATTACTTACAACTTTGACGGTCATTTCAATGGCGTATTTGTAAAACAGGATCTAAAGGGATTGAAGGGTGTTGATACACCTCAAGTGACAGTTAAGAATCAGGGTGGTTCTGAGCAAACGTTGAGTGAGCAGGCTGATGGGCGCGATAATTCGTTTCAGCGGACACAGAATTCCAACGATTTGCAACTTAAGGTCTTTCACAAAATCAGTGACAAAAGCGCCACGTTTACCTATCGCTACCGTTTACATGGCGTAGTTACAAATTATGCCGACACCGCTCGCTTAAACTGGAAAGTTATTGGTCAGGGATGGGACGTGGCGTTAAATAACGTGCACATTACGATTAAATTGCCGGCGCAACCTGTGAACGACTTACAAGCCTGGGTTCATGGACCATTGAATGGTAAAACCACGGTTAAGAAGGCGGCTGGTAGAGTGAACATCACAGTGCCTAGTATTCCAGCTAATCAATTCGTTGAAATGGACCTGTTATTCCCGACCTCAGTGACGGCCACAAATAGCAACACTGTCAATCAACCAATGAAAGAACAAGCTCGCAAGCATGAGCGTGTTCTGGCTGCGGCAACCAATCGCAAACGACAACAGTCGCAACGGGTGAATGCCGGGATGTTGAGTGCTGTGGGAGCGATGCTAGTTGTATTGCTCGGTGGTTCGTTGATTTACTTCACTCGCCGGCCGGTAAATCGTCATCCCGTTCCAATTCCAGTTAATCATTGGTATGAAGTGCCAACGGTATCGCCAGCCGTGGCGGCCCGGTTAATTACAGACAAAGCGCCGACGACTAAGGCGTATACGGGAACCTTAATGACCGAAGCTGGCAATGGTGAAATTACTATTAAGCCGGAAGACAAGACCTATATCATTACGAAACAAAAAGATATTTCTGAGCCACTGACCGATTTTCTGATCACAGAAGTAGGCGACGGTGAATATGTTTCATTGAAAGATTTAAAAACCTTTGGTTAACGCGATCAAAGTGGGCGTCTGAGTGGACGGTTTACTTCGTGGCAGGATCGGGTAGAGGATGAGGCAAGAAAGTATTACGACGATCATAATGTCGCGTTAAGAAGATGGTGGCTGACTGTCGCTATTGTGACGAGTGCACTATCAGCGTTAGCAGCGCTTATTGTGACAAACCTGCCAACGATTCGGTTAGGCATGTGGATTGCGGCAGTTGGTTTAAGTGCTTTAGTCTGGGGGTGTGCGCTGTGGCAACGAGCCGTCATCAGTCGTTACACGCTTGAAGGGGATCAACTGCACAATGAATTGTTAGGTTTCAAACGAATGTTAAACGATATAGGACACTTTGACACGGCTAAGGTTGGTGACATTGTAATCTGGGAACAAATATTGCCATATGCGGCAGCACTTGGCTTAGCTGAAAAAGTAACGAAAGCCCTATCCCTTGAGTTCGGTAGTGATGCACTGATGAAGACGGGTTTAATTTTCCCTCTGTATTACGGTTTCGGCGGTTTTGACAGTAGTTTTGATACTGGTTTTAGTAATGGCTTGTCGTCATCAATTTCGGCCAGCAATACGCAAGCGTCTAGCCTGTCTGGTGGCTCGGGCGGATTCTCTGGTGGGAGTTCGGGCGGCTTTGGTGGCGGCTCCGGTGGCGGTGCCTTCTAAAGCATCTGCTGGTGAATTTACGTTTGACTAGATGACATTTTTAAATAGCTTGGTGAAAAAAGATCCACAGTATCGCGGTCACATGACCATGATACTGTGGATCTTTTGGTATTAACAAATGGAATTAATTTAGTGAACAAACACACTGAGTAAGAGAACCATCAGTAAACCGACCACAGAGATGATGGTTTCCAACACGGTCCAAATACTCAACGTTTGCTTAACCGTCAAATCGAAGTACTCAGAGAACATCCAGAAGCCAGCATCGTTGACGTGTGAGGCAGCTAGTGAACCAGCACCAATAGCTAATGCCATTAATGCAGGGTTAGCACCAGATGCATGCATCAATGGAACAACTAAACCAGCGGCCGTCATACCGGCAACCGTGGCTGAGCCAAGGGCAACACGCAGAATGACCGCAATCAGCCAACCAAGAATTAGCGGTGATAGGCTAGAATGTGACATCATTTGTTGAACGGCTTTACCAACACCACCATCAATCAAAACTTGCTTGAAGGCGGCACCACCACCGATAACCATTAACAACATGGCAATCGACTTGATGGCATCTTCAATCGTGCCACTAATCTGTTTCATTGTCCGACCACGGGAGAAACCCATTGACCAGATTGCGAATAATAGCGAGATGACCATCGCAATGACGGGGTCACCGAGCATAATCATGATCGAAGCAAGACCATGCGGATGAGCGGGTTTAATACCATGCAAAGCAGTCATCGTGTAAATGGTCGAAATAGCCATGAAAATAACGGGGAACAATGAGGTAAGGGCAGCCAAGCCGAAACTAGGTGTTTCATCCAAGTTGTATTCCTTAACTTCACCAAAGGCTGGTAATTCCTTTTTAATAACGAATACGCCTGGTTCCAAACGTTGCATGATCCGCGTAAATACAGGACCGGCAATGATCACACAGGGAATGGCAACAATAATACCGAGTAACAACACATTACCAGTATTAGCACCTAGGGCAGTCGAAACAGCAGTTGGAGCAGGTTGTGGCGGCAAGAAACCTTGCGTTGCTGACAAAGCAGCAGCCATTGAAATACCCAAGTAAACGAATGGGACTTCGGCTTCTAGCGCAACAGCGAACACGATTGGTGTTAGTAGGACAAGGCCAACTTCAAAGAATAGGGACATCCCGATAATGAAGGAGGCAACCACGATTGCGAGTTGCAACCGTTTTTTACCAAACGCGTTAATCAGTGTTTTGGCAATTCGGTAAGAACCACCGGAGTCGGACACAAGCCGACCAATCATCGCCCCAAACCCGAACACGATGGCTAACTCACCAAGTGAGCTACCAATCCCGTTCTTGATGGACGTCGCGATGGCTGCTGGGTTCATGCCAAGACCCAGGGCCACCAAAATTGACGTCACAATCAAGGAAACGAACGTGTTGAGCTTGAACTGGATAATCAATACCAGTAACAAGGCGATACCAAGAATTAGAACAATAAATGGCGTCATAATCAAAACTTTCCTCTCAAATGTAAAGACTTTTGGTAACTAAAAAACCAACTCCAACCATTGTACTCGTCCGAAACTCATTCTTAAACAGGATAATGGCAAAAAATGTAAATAGTTTTCAGAGTTATCAAACGATTATTTCATTGTGAAATTTAACTGATGGTTTATAGTTTTCTGCCGCTTACGGTTGTCAGCATAGAGACGCTCATCGTGGGACCGGTTCAAGCCTGAAAATCACAGTCTTTCACCTCGCCAACAAGCCTCGTGAGAACCCGAGTCTTGTTGTCCGTCCATGTTGTAAATCCGGCAGAAAACGCCTGATTAACAACATTTTCACGACTTGGTTTCTATGCTGACGCTCTTCAGCTACATTGAGACATCTAATAGACGAAAGATTAGTAATGAATTTTAAATCAATTCTTCAATCACGAGTGTTCGATTTAAATTAGGTAGTCACTTTTTTAACATCAACAGTTAGTGAAGCCAGTTAGGAACAGAGTTTCGTGAAGGTATTACTTAGTGGGCGGTGTTGGGCCACTTAGTAATACAGGACGACTTCTGAGACCGAATTTTGGGCTCAGAATCGAGACTCAAGACCGATTCTTGGGCTTGGGCCGGTCCCATGAAACGGCGTTCCTGACTGGTGTAACGAAATGTCTATTCTATCTTTCTTTCACGCAAAAAAACGACACTCAAGTTTGATGAGTGTCGTTTGAAATAATGACTAATAAATTTTTAAACGATGATCTAGTGGAAAATGACGTTTAGAATCATAACCCCGATAATCCCACAGACAGCAATGATTGACTCCAGTACCGTCCATATACTCAACGTTTGCTTAACAGTTAAGTCGAAGTATTCACGGAACATCCAGAAACCAGCATCGTTAACATGAGATGCAGCTAATGAACCAGAACCAATGGCGATAACCATCAGGGCAGGGTCCACACCGGATTGTGCCATCAATGGGGCAACAATTCCGGCGGCAGTCAAAGCAGCAACCGTAGCTGAACCTAAAGCGATACGTAAGATAACGGCCACTAACCAACCAAGTAACAGTGGACTGAAGTTTGTGTGAAGGAACATTGTGGCAACGGCTTTACCAACACCACCGTCGATCAACACTTGCTTGAAGGCACCACCACCACCAATAACTAACAGCAACATAGCGATGGACTTAACGGCGTTTTCCATGGAAGTCATGATGTCTTTGGTAGCACGGTTACGATGCCAACCCATGGACCACATTGCGAAACATAGTGACAAAATCATGGCGATACTTGGGCTACCAATGAATGCAATGAACTGGTCCATTGCATTTGGGTTCTTTGGCAACTCACCACCAGTGAAGATCAATTGGTACAGCGTGGTGATGGCCATGAAGATAACTGGGAACAGGGAGGTCAATACGGCTAAACCAAAACTAGGGGTTTCTTCCAACTTGAATTCTTTGATTTCACCAAGTGAGGAAAGGTTACCTTTTTGTTCAAACGCAGAGGGTGCGTAACGCTGGGCCAACTTAGTGAATAATGGACCAGCAATGTAAACAGTCGGAATCGCTAAAATAATCCCGAATAACAGAACCCGGCCAACGTTTGCGTGTAATGCCGCAGAGATGGCAACTGGCGCTGGGTGAGGTGGTAAGAATCCGTGGGTAACAGACAATGCTGTTGCCATGGAAATCCCTAAGTAAAGAATTGGCACTTCGGCTTCAACCGCAATGGCGAAGACGATTGGGATTAACAGAACCAAACCAACTTCAAAGAAGAGGGCAATCCCGATGATGAAGGAAGCTAACACAACGGCGAGTTGCAAACGTTTTTTACCAAAGCGTTTAATCAACGTCGTTGCAATCCGGTAAGCACCACCGGCATCGGCAACTAAGCGGCCAAGCATGGCCCCAAAACCGAAGACGATGGAAAGTTCACCTAACTGGCTACCAATCCCGGTTTGAATGGAGGTAGCAATTTTATCCATTGGCATCCCCAAACCAAGTGCAACCAGTACAGCAGTGATAACTAAAGCTAAGAAAGTGTTGATCTTAAAGCGAATAATGAGAACTAATAAAAGGGCAATTCCCAAGAACAACACTATAAAAGGTAAAGCTGCAGACATGATTAATGTCTCCTTTCAAAGTGAAAAAATAAGAACTGAGGAAACAATACCAGATAATCACCAAATAGGAAAGCGATTACATTTGATTTTAGCAATTTTTTTACAATACTTGCCTAAAACCAATAAAAATGACCTTTTTGAAGTACAAGTGAACCTTGATATTAGTATATTAATTTGATGATAAAAATTTTCATGCTATTAAGAAAAACTCAGAAAAAGAAAAGTTCATCAAAAAAAGCAACCCCAAAATGAGGTTGCTCTGCTGACACAATTATTCTTGTGTTTCACCATGTTGCGCATGCTTCTTTTGGAAGTTGGCAATGTTGGTGTATTCAGTTTGAAGCTGACGGCTAAGGCGAATGTAAATTGGGACTAATTCACGGTAAACGTCGAAGTTTTCTGGGTTTGGTTGGTAAGTGTTGGTTTCACCAACGAATTTCTTAACATCGCTTAAGTTGTCAATTAAGCCCAGTGATTTCATGCCGATGACAGCAGCACCTAAACATGAAGATTCAAATGATTCTGGGATGGTGACAGGCTGTTCGAAGATATCGGACAACATTTGACGCCACAGTTCAGAACGGGCGAAACCACCAGTTGCCATGATGGACTTAGGCTCACCGACAACTTCTTCAAGGGCCAACAGCACCGTGTACAGGTTGTAAACGATACCTTCCAAAACGGCACGAATCATGTGAGCTCGAGTGTGCATTTGTGTCAAACCGAAGAAGGAACCACGGGCGTCAGCATCCCAGATTGGTGCACGTTCACCACCAAGGAATGGGTGGAACAACAGGCCATCTGAGCCAGCTGGCACACGTTTGGCAATTTCTGTTAACAAGTCATAAGAGTCTTCTTGTAAAAGGGCAGCAGTACTCTTTTCAGCATCAAACAGATTGTCCCGCGCCCAACGGAAGACGACCCCACCATTGTTAACTGGTCCGCCGACAACCCATAGGTCTTTGGTCAAAGCGTAACAGAAGACACGACCCTTGGGATCGATAACAGGGTGGTCCGTAACGACACGAACGGCACCGGAAGTACCAATCGTAACCGCAACGACACCTTCGTCAATTGCGTTAACACCTAAGTTGGATAATGCGCCGTCAAAGGCACCTTGGATAAATGGAACATCCTTAGGGTAGCCAATGACTTTTGCATATTCGTCACGCATGCCCGTTGATTGAGCATAGCCATCAACGATTTTAGGTAATTGATCAGTGGTGACACCAGTTAATGCCAGAGCATCTTTATCCCAGTCGAGGTCAAAGATGTTGAAAATACCGGTTCCACTGGCAACAGAAATATCCATTTGCCAAACATCTAACAGACGATAGAAGATATATTCCTTAATGCCACAGTAGTAAGCTGCTTTCTTGTAAATGTCGGCATGGTCGTTCTTCAACCACAACAATTTACATAATAATGACATTGGGTGAATTGGTGTTCCTGTATGCTCATACAGGGTTTTACCAGTGCCATCTGCTTTCAATTGATCAGCGTACTTGGTTGCTCGGGTATCAGCCCAAGTGATGACACGCGTCAGTGGCTTATGGTTTTTATCCAGTGCAATCAAACTTTGGTTGGCACTTGAGAAAGAAACACCATGAAGCTTGCCATTCTTAAGGTCGGCCTTGCGCAGAATTTCTTGTAAACCATTCACAACAGCTTCAAGAATTTCTTCTGGATCTTCTTCAGCCATCCCCGTTGCGTCACGATATAACGGGTAAAGCTTGTTCGTGTAAGCTAAGACGTTACCGTCCAAGTCGTATAATACGGCTTTGGTACTCGTGGTACCAATGTCCATTCCGACCATATAGTCCATATGAATAAACTCCTTTGTAAACTTTTTTAGTTAAATCTACGCCTGCTAGTATAGGCGAAATTGGCAGCGTTCACAACTGTTTCGAACACTTAATTTGTGAAAGTTGATGCAATCTGAAAGCGTTTGCGGCATAATGTTCTTAGAAAACTTTTTACATAAAAGTGGATGAATATTTTCATAAAGGACGGTGTTTATCATCGCACGAACTAGTGTAAGTACGATTAAAGCAAACTATCAACACTTAACGGGAGCTGATAAGAAGATTGCTTCATTTATTCTTGGCAATCCAGCCGCCGCCAGTGAAATGACGATTCAAGATTTAGCGGAAAACGTCAAAGTATCGACGGCAACGGTTAGTCGGTTTGTCAAACGAATTGGGTGGCGCTCATTTCGTGAGTTTAGTCTAGGCTTTGGCGGCATTGCAGC
Source organism: Furfurilactobacillus rossiae DSM 15814 (assembly GCF_000428925.1). Classification (GTDB taxonomy): domain Bacteria; phylum Bacillota; class Bacilli; order Lactobacillales; family Lactobacillaceae; genus Furfurilactobacillus; species Furfurilactobacillus rossiae. Next base: position 155,309 of record NZ_KE386820.1, read on the forward strand.
ACAAACGGACAGTTTTTTCAGTGAAATTGAAGAAGACGATGCACCGTCAGTCGTCGTCGATAAGGTGTTTCAGGGGGCTGATAACGCGTTAGATGCAACCCGTGCGTTATTGAAAGATCAAGATTTAGCCGATGCTATTAAATTGATCAAAAATGCACATACTTTGTCATTTTTTGGCTTTGGTGGTTCCTCAATTGTTGCGCTAGATGGGTATCATAAGTTCTTACGGACAACGGTTCAGCCGCAGTTTCACCCTGATGTCGACATTCAATTGATGCAAGCCGTTAAGATGACCAAAGACGATGTCGCAATTATCGTGTCTCACTCAGGGCGTAACCATGACACACTGATGATTGCGGATCAATTGCGCGCTAATCACGTGCCAATGATTGCCATCACCAGTTATCCGGCTTCGCCACTGGCAAAAAAATGTGACATTGTGTTCCAATCCGTTGCGGAGGAAGTTAACTACCGGAGTGAGTCAATGAGTTCTTTGATTGCCCAGTTGACGATTATGGACAGTTTGTTTACTTTGGTTGGTGCTCAAGGCGCGCGTACTCAGTCTGGGGAAGGCTTATTAAAAGATGTGCGTCACGCAATGGCAACGACTCGCGAGTAATTATAGAAGTTATATAGAAGAATAAAAGTGAATCATAGTCAACTCGTAATGTCGCCCACCCGTAAACGTGCTAGAATAAGGCTTAATCTTTTGTCACGAGGGTGGTGGGATTTGTGCAAAGTCGGCGGCAGTCGGCCTCAATTTATCAACGGTTAAAACAGCGACGTATGCGGCGATGGCGTTGGCTATTGGTGCTGATTATCGTTGGCTTGGTTGGCGGTGCCAGTTATGGTGTATTTCACTGGTGGCAATTACGACATCAGACAATGATGGCCAAGTATCCTGTCACTGGAGCCGCCATTGATCAGGATGCGGGGTTTTTAGACTTCCAGGCATTGTCCAAAACAGGTGTTAAATTTGTCTACTTGAAAACGACGGTCGGCAATCGTTATACGGATGACGATTTTGCAGGTAATTACAGTCGCAGTGGCGGTAGTGGCAATACACTGAAAGTTGGGGTGTACATGGTGTACAGCCCCAATAGTCCCGTACTCAGTCAAACGACTTATTTTGAAAAGCAGGTTGGGTCAGATACGGGAACGTTGCCAATTATGATTTCTGTTCCAGACACCGGGTCTAGTTTTGGGTCTGCCAAGGCCATTGAACGAACTGTAGCACGCTTGACCGCGATGATAGCGACATTAAGAACGGATTATCAGCAGCCGGTGTTGTTGTGGACGTCGACTGATGGCTATCAAGCGTTAAAAGGCAAATTGAGTCATACAATGTTTTCACTTGATGATAGCAAATTGACCAAACGGAGCCCTCAGGACGTTCAATTTATCAGTTATGACGATAATGGTTCGCTAATTGTGGCTGGTGAGCGACAATCTATGTCCCTAATGGTATACAATGGCAGTAAGCAATCGTTTGATGCATTAAGCAACGAGTAAAGATGGGTGATAAAATGGCTTTTTTCAGTAAAAAAGAAAGTGACGATGCAAAGCAAGGTGCACCACGCTTGACAATCGATCAGGCGCAAACCGGTATTCTTGACGCCGTCACCAGTCAATTTGGCGATTCACAAACAGCATTGCCAGATTTCTCAGTTGTTGCAGGGTGGGCTAGTGCTGATTTTATTGCCTTCCGCAGTTTTGATATTCAAATCAAAGTGGGGGTCACTCCAGAAAATCCTCGCGATCAGAAACGTTTGAAATGTTTGGTCGCCGTTGGTCCGCGTTTTGTCTCGTTGTACGACCTTTTGGAGACGGATTTACGCAGTCAGTACAAACGACAATACACGCCAGAAAATTTGCGCGCTGATTTAAAATTGTTACAGCATTATCTAGCCTGGCGCTTAACGCCAGAACAACGCGCCAAATTTGGTTTGACGCAAGACTAGAGTTAATAAAGTTCATGTTTGATATAAAAACACCACAACTCAGCAAAAATGAGTTGTGGTGTTTTGAATTTAGCGAAGCAAAATTAGTGATCAGTTGATATTAGTTACAATAACGGTTGTATTAATCAACTTGTTTAAGTTGCGTCTCATAATGTTGCCTGATTTGGGTTTCAGTAAAGTTGACAAGGTAACTCGGAATACATAACTGGTGAATAAACCGGGCAGAATTTGCATCACTAACAGCGATGTCAGCAAAGTATAAATCGATCAGTAATTGAATGCCACGTTTGCTAGCTGCAAATTCAATGCTGTTGTGGGATGCCTGCGTACAGCCGTATAGAATGCCAGCGTCGTTATTTAAGACATGGCCGAGCTCATGTGCCAACTGAAATGCAATTTGATTTTGATTGGGCCAGTTCAAGTTAATGAGGACTTTATTCAAAGCCGGATTTGCGGCGGGCGGTGTATTAGGCGACATGGTGGTCGATAAAATAACGTTGATTTGATGTTGCTTTGCAAACGCGAGTAAGCAATCAATTAGATTTTGCATTATCATCACTGCTTCCAAGAATTCGTTTAATATAGGCAAGGTCTTCCGGCGGAATGGGGCGGCCTTCAAAGGTCATGATGACATCATCGTCGTTAAGATCAACTTGTTGTGATTTTTTTGTTGCAGCGGCCGTGTCACCGCCGATTAATGAATCAACGGATACATTAAGAATTTCCGCAACTTTCGTTAATCGAGAAATACTTGGATCTTTTTTTTGCCAGCTGTAAATACTGTTGATACCCATACCCGCCTTGATAGCCAATGTTTGGAGGCTAAGTCCCCGTTCCTGGGCGAGGGTCTTCACTTGTTCGTAGATTGACATGATACATCCTCTTTTCCTTAACTTTCATTTTACACTAAAAAATAAACGATGTTGTAAAAATTATCCGATTGAATTAAAATGTTGTTGAATAATTATACAATCGTGTAATTAAAGCGTAATTATTTTATTCTATTGAGTAAGAAGGGTTGATGAAATGAAACGTCTTATTGAAATAAATGTCGATTTTAGTTTGACACGACAACGAATTAAACAACAAAGTGAGCAGTTTATTCTTGAGAATATTAAACGCTCCGGAACACGGAGAATTAACGTTGACGAACAGTATTCGATCGTAGGAGTAAGTTTAACGGCAACGTCGCCAGAAGCTTCCCATTGGGACTACTATGCGCAGATGTTTAATCAATTAACGGTAATGGAACGGCGGATTATTTATTATCGTTATTTATCGCAGAAAACGGATGTTTACGCTGAACTAAACACATACTATAGTCGTTCGCAATACTTCCGTGTTAAACGCACAGCCGAGTACGAGTTCGCTTATCTGCTTGGTGTATTGGCGCACTAGCTGAACTAATGGAGGATTTTTTGCATGCGACTTTTGCGAGAGCAAACTGGGATTTAAATGATAAAAGCTCCGGACTCCCAAAATACGAACGTATGTTTGAATAGACTTGTACCAAAAAATAAATGAAGGAGTGATTATCTTATGGATAACACAGTTGATACAAGTCAGTTGGCAACGTCAGTGAAGACGTTACCTGAATTACATCTTACCGGTGATTTGACCGGAATGAGTCACGACGTATACAAGAACTTGTCGTTTGATTTTAAATTGAACGATGGTCGTGATATTAGTGGCTTTGCCAAGATTAAGTGGCAAGGGGATGGTTCGTTACGGTGGGACAAAAAGAGTTACAAGTTTAAGGCATACGAGGATGAGGCATGCAAGACAAAACTTAAGTTTAAACCGTTAGCAGATTGGGCCGAAAACAGCGACTTTAACCTGAAGGCCAATTATATGGACATCACGCATGCTCGTAACATTACGAATGCTGCATTGTTTGCGGACATGACTGCGACACGTCAGCATGTTAATGATGAACTAGCACAGGCGATTAACTTTGGCGAGATTCAGGGATTCCCAATTCGGTTGTGGATCAATGACAAATTTAATGGCGTATATACATTTAACACGGGGAAAAATGGTACCCTGTTAAACATGTCAAAAGACAATAAGAATCATGCGGCCGTGGAAGCGGCTCAATTTAACGACACAACAGCCTTTAAAGCTGATACTGCCAAGTTTGATAATAGTGATTTCAGTGTAGAATTTCCTGACGCGCTATCTGATCCATTGAAAACGAGTTTTGAAAACCTGATGAAATTTGCCCATAATTCTTCAATTTTTGATTTCCGTGCCCATCAGGATGAGTATATTAACATTGAATCGGTTATTGACTTCGGTATCTTTGCCAATGTCATCGACGACACGGATATGGAAGTTAAGAATGCGATGTACGTCACTTACGACGGCACTCACTGGACCATGGTTCCATATGATTTGGACACGAGTTGGCAATTACAGTGGGATGGTAAGTCATTGCAACCGATCGATCAAGATCTATTCGACTTCCAAGGCAATCAGCTGTTATATAAGGCGTTTGCGGCTAACCAAGACCTTGTGTACAAACGTTATCGTGAGTTGCGTCAAACGGTATTGCGTGGAGATAATGTTATTAACCACATTAAGCAGTTTATGCAATCTGTTGGCGAACCAAATTATGAGAATGATTTGAAGACATGGCCTGATTTGCCAAGTGAAAAGCTGACGGGGATGTCACAGTTGCAGTATGACATCTCCAAACGACTGGCCCTGATTGATGATCAAATCGAACGACACTTTGGGGGCGGGCAGAAACTGGCAACGCCTAATTTCGTCAAAAACTCCGATTTTAAATATGATCTGAGTGACTGGAAAGTTTATGGTAACTTTTATCGGACTACCTTCTCAACATCGGTTAACAATGGCAGCATGGGTGCTGGTTATTCACGTACAGGGATTGATGAAGGAGTGTGGAATTTAATTGTGAGCACTCCAATTCCAATTAGTAATCCTGATAATCCACCAGTAGTGTCTTTTGGAGGCAAGATAATGATTCCTGACGATGTTCCTTTGGCGGAAGATGACACAATCCTTATTTCTTTGCATTTTCTAGATGCCAATGAACGAAGAGTTAATGATGGTGTTACTCTTGTGGCCGATCATTCTCAACTCAACTGTCAACAATTTCTAAAAGCAGAGGGTATTCAGATTCCGAAAGGTACTGTCAACGTGCATATGGAATTTGCCTTTAATAAAAATGGACATGCAATTTTGACACGGCCACAAATAAACTTCACACCAACTTTGGGTGAATATGTTAGTGGTGATTAACTAAATGTTCTCGAAAATAGAGTTTATCTGCATGAAAGATGTGTAGATAAACTCTATTTTTGGGGATTTATGATGGTCATAATAATCTACACTTCTTGTATTTTTAATTTATATCCTATAAATGTATAATCAAAAAAAGGGGTGATCGGAATGTGTTTGGAAGAAACAAATGACTGTTTAGACAATTTAGCCGAAGAAATCTCTAAGTGGGGCGTTGGAATCATTGCAGGTGCAGGATTATCGATGGCTGTTATCGGAGACTCGAAAGAAAAAACAGCAAAAAACTGGAAACAGTTGTTTATATCCGTTGAAAAATACTTTAATAATAAATACTCGGACGACTTCGGTGTCGATGTAGTGAGCGAACTTGAACAAGGCAGCACTTTACCTCAAATTGCAACAAAAATGTGTAACAAAGTCTCAGTGCTGTCAGGAAAACCTTATGATGATAGTAAAAATGAAATAAAACAAGTTATCCGGTCTTTAGTAAACTGGGTACCAACTACGGAACAAGCAAAAAAATATGAATCCTTGCTCAAAGGGATCAATGTGAAATGGGTTATTACGACTAATTATGACGAAGTTTTAGAAGCCATATTTAATGAATATGGATATCCAATTAATCCTCAAGAGCCCTTTGTGGCTCCCAAAGATATGATCCCTATTTACCACATTCATGGCAGTCGAAACTCTTATCAGAGCATGATAGTCACGCATGAGGATTACGTACAGCTTTTTCGACCTGGAAATTACAGAGAAAATAAGTTAGTTACTATTATGGCCGAAACGCCGGTAATGATTCTCGGTTATAGCTTGTCAGATTTGAATTTATTGGCTGGATTGGATCAAAGTAACAATGCGTTTGATTCACAAAGCTTTTCAAAAGCCTTAGTAACGTACAATTCAAAAATAACTAAAGATTATGATGTGCTTCAAGAAAAAGAATTTGGGTGTGACAAAATTGAAACTAATTCGATTGAACAGTTTTTAACTGATTTAGGTGTTCTTGTTTCGAAAAAAATAGAAGCGAAAGCTAAATTGCATGAAGAAGAAAAGCAATTATATAGAGATTTTGACGCTCTAATTGAAGAAGTAGAAGAATTGAACGTTCAAAAAAATGTAACCTACTATGAGTATGTTCAAAATAATGCTAAATCTTTAATTTCTGATTTAAATAATGCTAAATCTAAAGATATATTAAGAAATCCGGCGGAAAGTATAAAGAAACTTGAATCGACTGCCGACGATAATAAAGGCTCAATCAGGCCAATTGAGTTTATGGCGTTTAATAAATCTGTGATGATATTAATGCAATTTTTAAGAGGTTCAGCAAGTCTCAAGTCTCATTTTGAGGACTACAACACTCTTTTGAAATTTATTTTCACACTTATCGGTAATTTTGATGAATCTTGGTTTACACCTTTAGTGATGAAGACCATTACAAGAAATTTAAACTTTGTGCTAGATTATTCCAAGCCTGCATTTGGTAACTCCTGGTCAGCTAATAAAACTTGGCAAAACGAAGCTCCAGGTTTTAAGAGAGAACATCCAGATTTTTGGCATGAAATATATTTACAGGCCAGTATTGGAATTGCAACTGGTGAAGGGGATATGCTGGTTCCTTTGAAAGAAAAGTTTGATGAAATTGATGGTGATTCAGTAAAAGATTAATTTCATTACTTACCTTGAAGTTAAGAAGTGATTGAAATTGTACTGAGTAGCAAACCTGGAAGTTAAAAATTTCAGCAGAGTTTTTTTAGTTAATGTCACGTTAGAATCGGGTGGTTAAGTCATTGTTAACTAACTACTAGCCAAACAAAGCGAGGTTGATCACAGTTTGCATTCTCTTACTGTGATCAACTTCGCTTTTGAGTTGGTTTGTTAATTTCATTATTCCGCTATCGTTTTTTCAGTAGTGGCAGGTTTCGTCGTATGTACGCTAACCAATGTATAGGTAGCGTTATCGGCCTCGTCATACAAAGAAACAGGTTGTTGTTCATTGGCATGAATTCTTAAATGATAGCCAAAGCCATCAAGATAGACCAACTCTTGTGCCGTAATACTTTCAACCGTCGCATTTTCCTTACGGCCATCGATATGCAGTGTTAAATCTGGATTGATTTGAATTCTGTGGATGCGATGGTCGTTATGGTCGGAATATTTCCAGGTACCAGAAAACAACATTGGTAATGATGATTGATTATCAGTATGCTTTTTACCTGAACGGGTAAATGTGCTTGATAATCCGGCGGCCAGTGACACGCCAAATAATAAAATATTCCGCTTTAACGACACAAATGCATCCTCGCTTTCTCTCTTTTGCCAGTTAACTTACAAGTATTAATATAGCACGATTTTACGCTGTTTCCTTATCCAAACCATTGGCGTAACGGAATTAAAATATTCCTGCAACCAATCTGACTTGATTACTGAAACTTCGTCATAAAATTGGTAAACTAGATGTATTAACAGGTGATGGAAAATTTTCTTGAATCGTCTGGTAACGGATTAAAAAATTCATTTCGACGGAGGTTCTATAGCATGTTAAAACTAGGAATCATTGGCACGAACTGGATTACGCAGCAATTTGTTGAGGCCGCTGCGGCCAGCAAAGAATATGAACTGACAAGTGTTTACTCACGCCACGAAGAAAGCGGTAAGGCGTTTGCCGACAAGAACGGTGGTCAAGTCTACACAGATTTAGACAAGTTTTTTAACGATGGTGATTTTGACGTTGTTTACATTGCGTCACCGAACAGTTTGCATTTTGCCCAAACGTTGAAGGCAATTGATGCGGGCAAACAGATTATTGTAGAAAAACCGATTGTTTCCAACCCAGATGAATTTGCACAGATGAAGGCTGCTTTAGCCGAGCATCCTGAAATTCACGTGTTTGAAGCAGCACGTCACATTCATGAACACAATTTCCGTGCAATTCGCAAACAGTTAGCTAGCATGGAGACTATTAGTGGGGCAACCTTGACCTATATGAAGTATTCATCACGTTACGATGAATATCTGGCGGGCAAGGATCCAAATGTCTTCACGACAACATTTAGTGGTGGTGCCCTACAGGACCTCGGCGTCTACGTTGTGTATGATGCTGTTACTTGGTTTGGCAAGCCTAATCGGGTTCACTACTATGCCACGCCATTACGAACTGGTGCAGATGGTAAAGGGGTCGCTGTATTAGGTTATGATGGTTTTGACGTCACCCTGAACATTGGTAAGAATACGAATTCGTACCTACCATCAGAGATTTATGGCGTTAAAGACACGATTGTGATGGATAATGCGGCCGAGTTAACTTCTGTTATTTACCATGCGGCTGATGGTTCGACGAAGCGGATTTCTGAAGAACCTGACGATAATCCAATGATCGCTGAAGCAAAAGATTTTGCGACCGTGATTAACGATCCTAAGAATCCAGACAATGTCCGTCATTATCAGACATGGCTTCACTTGAGTGAAATTGTTAACAGCGTGCTGTTTGACCTGCGTCGCAAGGCTAGCATCGTCTTTCCAGCCGACAATAAATAGAAACGAGTATTATAGATGAACAAAGAATTTGAAGCACATTTTAGTGAGCTGGGCTATACTCAACCCACTGCAATTCAAACGGGCGTTGAAGCACCGCTTACAAACGGTGAAAACGTTGTTGGGTTAGCACCTACCGGCTCTGGTAAAACAGTTGCCTTTGCGTTGCCGTTATTGGCTAAGATTTTGCCTGGGGATGGCACACAATTGCTAATTCTCGCGCCAAGTCAAGAACTGGCGCAGCAAACAACGCGTGTGATGCGTGATTGGGCTGCTATTATTGGTGTGAACGTTGCTGCGTTGACTGGTGGTGCCAATGTCAAACGGCAGATTGAACGTTTGAAAAAGAATCCGGAGGTCGTTGTTGGTACGCCTGGTCGGGTGCTCAACTTACTCGACGATCATCGTTTGAAGGCGCACTTGCTGACAAGTATCGTCATTGATGAGGCTGATGAGTTGTTAGCTGGCGAAACTCGGACTGACGTAGAGGACATTATTCGTGAAGCGCCTGGCGATGTTCAACTGAGTTTCTTCTCTGCAACGAAATCAGAAGCACTCGATCAGCTAACCAGCGAATTCGGCATTGAAGTGACCACCGTTGATGTGCGTGATATTGATGAAACTCAGGGACAAGTTAAGCACGGTTTGATGACTTTACCCGCTAACCAACGGGCGGTGATGTTACGCCGTTTTTCCCGCATTCCAGGATTTCAAGCATTGGTGTTTTTCAATCAGTTAGGTGAATTGGAACGGGCAGCTGCGTCAATGCGGCATGAACATGTGGCGGCGGTTTCTTTAGCCGGTAAGCAACGGCAAGTGCAACGTGCTGATGCGATGCGTGATTTCCGTAATGGCAAAGTTAAGTTTCTGTTGACGACTGATGTTGCGGCTAGGGGATTGGATATTCCCAATTTGCCAGCAGTCATCAATTACGATCTGCCCGGCTCATTGGTAACGTATACGCACCGTGTTGGCCGGACTGGGCGAATGGGTGCTAGTGGCCTTGTCATTAACTTTGGGAATGATCATGATATTCGTAGCCTAAAGCAAGTGTTGCGGGGGAGTGATTACCAACTTCAGCCACTGTACTTTGCTCATAATGCGTTTGTCGATGAACGACCACAACGTGTAGAATCTGTTGGTAGTGTTGCAAAAAAGACAGCCCGTCCTGAGCAAGGCAGTAAAGCTAAAGTGCGTAGTGGTGAAAAGCCTGGTAACACTAGCGGTACTGGTAGTGCTACGGCAAAGCCAAAGCCTCAACGCGCCAAGGCGGCTACGAGCCATTCATCTAAGAAGAATGATTCTGCTAAAGTACAGGCAGCTTCGAAGAAACCACATACGCATAAAAAGCATTCGAAGAACAAGGGAATGCGGCACAAACATCAACTGAAGAATCAGGAAGGAAAATAACGTTATGCCATTAGTACGAGTTGACCTCCAACGAGGCCGTAGTAAATCAGAATTGAAGGCCATTTTAGATGCAGAACATAAAATCTTAGTCCAAGATTTTGGTGTGCCTGCGAGGGATCGTTACCAAATTGTGACGCAACATGATCCAGAAGAAATGGAAATTGAGGATACCGGGTTTGGCATCGACAGAACAGACAAGTTCGTGATGATTCAAATCACCATGCGTGGTGGTCGGACTGAAACACAGAAACGAACATTCTATGAAGACCTCGTTAAAGAGCTTCAAACCAGTGCTGGTATCGAGCCGAACGATGTAATGGTGGTCATCTCAGAAAATGGCAGTCCTGACTGGTCATTCGGAAATGGTGCCGCACAGTTTTTAAATTAGTGTATACTAAAAAACGGTTCATCCACTAAGGTGAATCGTTTCATCTGTCCCTATAGTTTAACTGGATAAAACCGCCGCCTCCTAAGCGGCTGCTCCCAGTTCGAGTCTGGGTGGGGACATTCATCTTATCTTATTGGAGTAATGCAGAAATGGCAGATAACGACACGATCGTGGACTATTTAGTTGATGCAATTGAGCGCAACGGTAAGGCCAAAAAGGTGCTTAAGAACGATAAAGCACGATCCATCGCCTATGTGGCAAAAATGGGCGAGCCGAACTTCAGCAGCAAAGAGTTAGTAAGCTTAATGCTGAAGGGGATGCAGGCTGGCATCATCGAATTTGTCCGGTCAGAGCCCCGCTTCGAGTGGAATGAGACGGATTTCCCTGTATTATTAATGGCTAGTTCAAAGGCCAAAGACGCGTTCACCAAGCTTTTATGACATAAAAGACGAGCATCCTGAAATCATTGAAGATTTCAGGATGCTCGTCTTTTGACTACTAGGACTCAAACATTAATTCGTGTAAGCCCAGTGGTTGATTGGGCCATATTTGTGACCAACTTCAATTTGGTTAGCAATCGAGACATTAACATATTGTTTGGCAATCGTAATGGCTTCCTTAACGGATTTACCCTTAGCCAATTCGGCAGTAATGCATGCGGATAACGAGTCACCCGTGCCGTTAACACGGTCTGTATGAATGTAAGGTGCGCTGAGCCAGAAGTGTTCGCCATTCTCCAGAAGGACTAGATCACGGACTTCTGTTTGATCAGCATCACTATGTTGTCCCTTGATCATGACGTTGTTAGCACCCATCGTGTGCAATTTTTTAGCCGCGGTTAACATGTCCTCATCTGTTTCAATGACCATATCAACCAACTTTTGCGCCTCAAAAAAGTTTGGTGTAATCACTGTTGCTAAGGGAACTAGCTGTTCGCGTAACGTTTCAAACGCAGCCGTTTCTAGCAACATTGCGCCGTGTTTAGTGACGATAACGGGATCCACGACTAGCGGTCCAAAATCGACACGTTTGTAATTGGTCACAACGTTATTAATCAATTCGGCATCGGCCAACATGCCTGTTTTGGCGGCCTTTAAATCAAAGTCATCTGCTAAGGATGTAAATTGTTGGTTAATGAAGTCGGTCGGCATTGATGTGGATGCCTGAATGCCATACGAGTTGCCAGCGACACATGCTGTGACGATGGACATGCCGTAAACGTTGCGGGTGAAGAATGTGTTTAAGTCTGCCTGTAAACCAGCACTGCCATCGGAATCAGAACCGGCAATGGTGACAACTTGTGGAAATTCATTTGCCATTTCATAAAACCTCGCTTTTCAATTGGTGTTGGTGATAGCGTAGCACAATCCAAATCAACTGCGACAGTCTTTTTAATCAGTTTTTGTGTGAGGTGGACAAATTTTCATTTTTGTCTATGTTTGCCTAATTAGATCGAAAGTGTTGACAAACATTTAGGTGCCTATATAATAGTCGATGTTAGGCACCTAACTAACAATTTTTGGAGGAAAATTATGAATACTGAAAAAAACGATGAATTGTTTAGAACATTTATGGATTTAACAAAACAGATGCAGCGGTATGGGTTTGCGACTCGTGGCCAACTGCACGGCCGTCACCATGGATTTGGTCGTGGCCGGTTGTTACAATTGATTGCAGATCATGATAATGTCACACAGAGTGAACTAGCTGAGTTGCTGGACATTCGTCCATCTTCTTTATCAGAAATGTTGAGTAAGCTTTCTGATGGGGGATTGATTGAACGGCATGCTGACGAAAACGACAAACGAATTACGCACGTCGTTCTCACTGAGGCAGGACGTAAACGCTTAGCGGAACGCAAGCAAACAACGGATGAGTATCTGACAGGCTTGTTCGATGGTTTGACTGATGAGGAGACACAACAGTTACAACAGTTGTTGGCCAAACTTGACGGTTCGCTAAAAGATAAGCTGGCAGATATGGATGACGCACCAGAGCCTGAATTTGGCTCATTCGCTGGTCCTGCAGGCCACTTTGGCCGTCGTTCATTTAATGGCCGCAATGGTTTTGATCCTCGTGGTCAGGGGTTCAATCGTCAACATCACGATAACTCAGACATGGGCATGATGAACGGTTTCTGGCGTTAGTTTAATAAACGCAAAAGAGTGGTTACTGATATTATTTTTCAGTAACCACTCTTTTTACATATATAATTGCAGATCCTATGCTTTCGGCACAAAAACGTCCTCCAGCATTGCAAATGAAATGAATGAGACGCCCGCCAAGAGAAGACCGGCAATAATGCCAACAACCAACCCCGTGACGACTTGCCCAGCAATCAGTCCATACAGTAGGCCAATCAAAATGATAAGTGGTAAAACACTGCCAGAAATCCAAACAATAAGTGAATCATCGCGTTGCATGATAAATCCCCCTTGTATAATGATGACATAGTGTGACATACACTGAACCCACCTATGTTGTATCATATTAATGAATAGAAAACGGAATTCTAAGAAAAAACGGTTTCATTTCTTAGAGAATAAATGATTTTATAATGGAGCAAACAATTTAATGAAAGAATTAACAGCGGATTTCTTTTCAGGACGGCCAACAGAACAAATTGCCAAGGATTTACTGGGTGTCACATTGACGCGAAAAATGGACGATGGTGTAGTTGGTGGTGTTATCGTCGAGACCGAGGCTTATTTGGGCGATCAAGATACAGCTGCGCATGCTTTCGGCCATCGAAAGAGCAAGGCCAACGCAGCCTTGTTTTCAGAGCCTGGTGCGCTGTATTTTTATACAATGCGTGGGCTAATCCTTATGAATCTTATCTGTCAGCCGTCGGGTACACCACAAGGAGTTTTACTGCGGGCGCTCGAACCAACCGTTGGTACAAGATTGATGGAACAAAATCGTCATAGAACGGGCATTGATGTTGCCAACGGTCCTGCTAAGTTAACAGCGGCGATGGGGATAGACACGTTGCAGTACAATGACATGTTACTGAGTCAGTCTCCCTTTAGCTTGAGCATTAGTGGCCAGTATCAACCACAGCAAATTGTGAGTGCTGCTCGGGTTGGTGTCAGTGAAGGGGAATGGCACGACCGACAGCTTCGGTTTTATGTCGAGGAAAATCCTTTTGTCTCGGGGATGAAGAAGAGAGAAATGAATTGGGATAATCACGGTTGGACGAAGGACTAGTTGGTTGCGATAACGACATCTAAAATAATAAATACCTAAGTTTTACTTATGAAGGGTCGACACGTTGCTGTCAAAGTCGTAAATTGTTATGTTAGTTGATTAAATAAGGAAGTTGGAATTCTCTAAATGGCAACTTTAGTAAAGTTATTTAAAAAGTATCAGTCTCAGATTGCCTATCTTTTTTTTGGTGGCGTTACAACAATAATTAATTTAGCGACTTTTGCGGTTGCAAATTATTGGTGGCACTGGAACTACCAGGTTGCGACAGTTTTAGCTTGGATAATTGCTGTTTTAGTTGCTTACATAACAAACAAGTTGTGGGTATTTTCTTCTAAAGCAACGGGTGCAGTTGCAATCATTAAAGAAATGATCTCTTTCTTTGGTTTTCGAATTCTGACTTTGTTTTTTGAAATGATAATTATGTTCGTCGGAATTACTGTTCTTCACGGAAATGCAATGCTCGTAAAAGTTATTGATCAAATTATTGTGGTTGTTTCAAATTACTTTTTCAGTAAATGGTATATTTTTAAAACAAATGATATCTAGTTTGAGTTCATTACAAAGCATATCCGTCTTTTTCGGACATGCTTTTTTTGTTTTGAACGCCAATATGGTTTAATTAGACAAGAATAAATTGACTTAAAGTGTGAACAGGGGTTAACAATGAAACGTTTTTTTGAAATTTTTATACGCCGATTTAGCAATGCTGAAGTTAGCAACTCAGCGGTAATATTGGCGTGGTATTCACTGTTGTCAATCTTTCCTGCAGTGATTGTAATTGGGAATTTATTGCCTATTTTTGGTATCAATGCGCGAACAGTTTTGGATTATTTACAGACTGCTGTCCCAGCAGATGTATATAGGACTTTGGCCCCAGCAATTTTATCTTTTCTTCAACGTGGCAGTGGCAGTTTACTGTCAATTGGGGCGGTTGTTGCTTTGTGGTCTACAAGTCAAGTGGTAGCCGCTTTTCAGCGAACGGTCAATCAGGCTTACGGCGTTGGTGAAAACCAAAATGCAATTGCTAATCGTCTGTTTTCGTTTATGTGGATGATATTGGTTATCATCATTATGGCAATCATTATTCTTTTCTTTACTTTGGGACAGGTTGTGATTAAACAACTGACACCTTTACTTCATCTAAGTCGTAATATTACCGGTGTAGTTGGCTCCTTAAAGTGGCCAGTCACGTTGGGATTGTTGTTTGTTTTACTTTTGCTGCTGTACTATTTTTTGCCTAACGCACATTTAAAGTGGCGGTACGTATGGGTGGGGGCCTTGATA
The DNA here is from genome assembly GCF_000428925.1 of Furfurilactobacillus rossiae DSM 15814. Taxonomy (GTDB): domain Bacteria; phylum Bacillota; class Bacilli; order Lactobacillales; family Lactobacillaceae; genus Furfurilactobacillus; species Furfurilactobacillus rossiae. The sequence goes on from NZ_KE386820.1 coordinate 170,363, forward strand.
TCAACCATTGTGTGGTTGTTATTGTCACAACTTTTTTCATTGTATGTTGATTATTTTGCCAAGTCCGTTACCACTTATAAAACAGTTGGGTCAGTTATCGTAATTATGATGTGGCTTGATTTTTCAGGAATTGTCATTTTAACAGGGTCGGTTCTTAATGCAACTCTTCAGGAGTATTTTAGTGGATCCATAGTTGAAAGTCGTCAATCATTGCACTGGATTGCAAAAGTGTGGCAAAAGAAATGAGCTTCGTTGCAAAATAAGCCTCTGAACTTGGACGTTGTCCGATTTCAGAGGCTTAATTAGTATGGAAGTAATATTATTTAACAGTTTTAAAAATATACCAACGAGAGAAAAAATAGTTTGCCACATTGGTGATACATTGGTCAACGAGCTTAACGAGAATGTCGTTGCCTTTAAACAGAGTAATCCCAACAAAAAGAATGACTATATCCATTAATAATGTGACAGCCCTAAAAAAATAAAACGACCACATCTCATGAAACAATGCTTTAAAGCCATTTGCATGAGTGGCGAACACCCACATTTTGTTTGTAAAAAAAGCAAAAGTAGTTGCTAAAAACCAGCCAATTGCATTTGCCAATTGATAATTCATAGGAGTCCAGACATCGAACACAGTAAAGACAGATAAATTAATTAAAAAAGCGCAGGTCCCCCACACGGCGTATTCAATTAATGCATGGTGATTATTAATCCATCTAACCATATAAATAATTCAATCCCTTTATAGACTTTGTTGAGGTGGTCAATAGAGTTTTACTTTTTGCACTAAACCTTGGCTGTGGTAACTATTTCTTTTACAAACTGATCAAGTTTCTTGATATCATCAGCATCTGGACTTAGGTTTATTTTTAACGGATTTGCTCCCATCTTTGCCCCAGCTTTTAACATTTGGTCATTAAATCGATCAACGGCGACACCATAATCATCGCCATAAAAAACGTCCCCAGACCCAGCAACTCCGAAAACCTTTCCCCGAAGGTTTGTGTCTGAAAGATCATCAAAAAAGTCAAGTCCTTCTTCTGGAAGTGCACCCTCATCGTAGGTATAAGGAACGATGACCAAGATATCAGCTTTGGCGAAGTCATCGACATCTGTTTGCGAAATTTCTGATTCTTTAGCTGGGATATTTAATTCTTCAAATGCCTCGGTTATGATGTCGGCTACATCTTCGTTATTGCCTGTAATGGTTGCGTATACAACATGTGCATTCATTTTGAAAATTTCCTCCGAAGTAAAAATTGCTTTTATGGGATTATAACATGAACTAACATAGAGAAAAACTTTTGCAAAGATTGTGATTTATGCTTGTTTGATCATCTTTAAGAAATGATGTCACAAATGATCGAATTTTTCTGGAATTGAAATAAGACAATAGGAGATTCGATATAACTTTAAATTAATAAAATTGTGTTGAGCACTGAAAAACATGAAAGTGATTAAGCACTTGGCACATTTATTTATAACAAATTAGGATGGAATGTTTAATAAGTCCTTAGCTTGATGGTGTGAAATTAAGAGAGTTGTTTTTTTTTCTGTCATTTCATGATAGCATTAACGGGTTAAACGTAAAAAGGGAGGCAAGAACAATTGAGAACTATTAGAAATTTATTGTATAACGCCTCATATCAAGTGCTCTTGTTGCTTATCCCACTTATTACTCAACCATATGTATCACGTGTGTTACAGCCGTATGGAAACGGTGTTTATAACTACACTTATTCCATTATTCAATATTTTGTCTTAATCGGTGACCTTGGCATTACATTGTATGGAAATCGAGAAATAGCGTATCACAAGGACGACAAACAAGCTCGTTCACGAATTTTTTGGGAAATCGAAATTCTCCAATTAATTACTACTACTTCGGCTCTAATAGTTTTTTTTGCGTTTACTGCTTTTGACCGACAGTATTTAACTATCCAGTTGTTGCAAATCTTATGGCTGATTGCTAGTGGCATTGATATTTCTTGGTATTTTATGGGCCTGGAAGATTTCGGAAAAACTGTTTTTAGGAACACCTTGGTTAAAGTTGTTTGTATTATTTTGATTTTTATTTTTGTTAAAAAACCTAGCGATTTAGCAATTTACACTATTATTCAAGGCGCTTCTCAATTATTAGGAGGGTTAACACTGTGGCCATATTTGAGACATTCAGTGGAACGGGTATCTCTAAAATCATTGCAGGTATGGAAGCATTTTAAACCGTCGCTTGTTTTGTTTTTACCCAACATTGCAGTTCAAATATATGCGGTAGTTAACCGAACGATGCTGACTCAGTTTGATTCTGTGAAGGCCACGTCGTACTTTACATTTGCCGATAACATCGTGCATACCGTTCTTGCGGTGGTAACAGCTACTGGGACAGTTATGTTGCCCCACGTTGCTGCGAAGTTTGCTAAGGGGGATATTAAAGGAGTTCATAACAGTTTGTATCGCAATATGAACTTTGTGACTTCTATTTCCGTTCCATTAATGTTTGGATTAATGGCAGTGGGTGGCAAGTTTGCGCCTTGGTTCTTTGGGAGTCGTTATGTTGCAAGTGGTCCAGTTATCGTCACGGAAGCTCCAATAATACTTTTGATTGCTTGGAGTACCGTTACAGGCAAGCAATATTTAATGCCAGTTCAGAGAATGAAAGATCTCACAACCTCTGTCTCACTTGGTGCAGTTGTAAACATCTTTTTAAATATCCCTTTAATCATATGGGCGGGACCTGTCGGCGCGGCCTATGCGGCGGTCCTTTCTGAGCTAGTGGTTACGGTTTATCAGATTTATATAGTGCGCGACTCTTTAGATTTGAGAAAGATGTTTTTCGGTCAATGGAAGTATTTTGTTAGCGGACTTATTATGTATCTAATAGTGTTTGCAATGGTAAAACGGTGGTCTATGGATCCGGTTCATATTATCGTTGAAGTTATGGCGGGCGCCATAATTTACACTATTGGATTGATGTTTACGAGAGCCAAGATAATTGACGATGTACGCTCGATTATTCGGACACAAATAAATAAACGCAAGGGTTAATGATTCATTTTCAGCAACAAGATGCGATATCTCAATTTTCTCATTTTTAGTCGGCTTGCTTGGTAAAATGAATAATGCTATCCTATTATTCGTGCTAGGCAACATGCTAATAGACAAAAGGGTTGAATCTTACAGAACATGAAAACAAAATCAAAATCGAGTTTTTACCTCATTACAAAGAGGTTTCTAGATGTAGTCTTGTCGTGCGTTGCTTTAGTTTTGCTAAGTCCCATTTTTTTAATTGTTTTTCTCGTTTATAAGTTTGATTCAGAAAACAAGGGACCGGTTATTTTTAAGCAAAAGAGAGTCGGGAAGGACAATCAGGATTTTTATATTTTAAAATTCAGATCGATGGTTGTTAATGCTGATCAAAAGTTGCACAACAATGCAGAACTTTATCAGAAATATATTGATAATAACTACAAACTGCCTCCGGACGAGGATCCAAGGGTAACTAGGTTTGGCAGATGGCTCAGACGTACGTCGGTGGATGAACTACCTCAGTTCATCAATATTTTACGCGGTGAAATGAGTATTGTTGGACCAAGGCCAGTCGTTCGTGAGGAACTAGCTGAGTATGGCGACAAAGTGGATGTCTTTTTGTCTGTCAGACCCGGAGCTATGGGTTTGTGGCAAGCAAGCGGAAGATCAAATATCGGTTATCCAGAGCGCTGTGATCTTGAACTCTCTTATGTTAAGAATGCTAGTTTATTCTTTGACACAAAAATATTTTTCAAAAACATTCTTCATATTGTGACCTCGGATGGGGCTTATTAAGGTGGAAACTAAATTGAACAATCATTATTCAGTTCGCCAGTTGTGGCAGTCTTTTTATCTAAACATTTTAATTATTGTTATCTTTGGTGTTGTATTTGCAGGTGGTGCTTATGTATACGCCGGGCATAAGAATAGTCTGACGTTTGATGCGCAGCGTAGTTTTTTCATTTATCGAGATGTTAACTCGAAATTTTCTTCCTCTGCGATTCAAGGTAATATTGCTATGATGGATACATATTCAGACTTACTGACAGATCATTCAGTAACGAATCGTATAAATGAGAAAATGCAAAATGTCAAAGGGTACACATATAACCAACAGTCCTTGCCTGGTCAATTAAGCTATGTAGTTACGCCGGGAACCACTTTTATTAAGGCACATGCCGAGGCTAACTCAGCTGCTGTGGCTAAGAAGATGGCCAACACAGCGGTTGATGTTGCTGCTAAAGAATTACCAAAGTATATTGGAATGGACGTTGCTATCAAGAAGTTAGCGCCTGCTCAGGACAATGCAGTTGCTGTTAATAATTCAATTAGCAAGAAAAAGTTTGTTGCTTTTGGGTTCGCTCTCGGGGCCGTTTTAGGCGCTTTTGTCATGTTCACTTATGATTTATTTGCGAACAAGAAGCTTAAAACTAGAAAAGAAAAAGAATAGCAGGAGTTAGGGAAAATGTCAGGTTTGTTGATACCAATAAGTTTGTTTGTCAAAACTTACACATACGCATTACCCACAACTGTGGCCGAGTTTCCCATCCTCGCCTTTTTAGTGATTATTGCTTATCAAGCCGTTGTGGATCATGGCGCACAGCTTGGGGAGCAGTTTGTTACTAGAAAGGCTTTTTTGTTTACTGTTTTTGCTTTTTTAGCTCAGCTAACTGCAATTTTGATTAGTTATTTGCGTTATGGCGATTCTAAGCAAGATGCTGGGATTTTACACGGGACACTAAACGTCATAGGGCTTTTTTTAACAATACTTGTTGCTTATTTTTGTGTAAGAGCCACAATCACGGATATGTTAGCTGTTAAGCGATTTATTAGAGCAATCTTTCTAACACTAATTGTTTTCAGTTTGTTTGTTTTGTTGCCACAACTCATCGCATCGTTGTCAAACAATGGTCTGCACAGCTGGGTCAATTTGGTTGCGAGCCTTTTTGAAAAACGTTGGAAATTTAGAAATTGGTATGATAATGGTAGTTACGTTACTACTATGGGGCGTTTAAACGGTTTCGAGGCGGAAGCTGGTTATTTGGCTGCACAAATTGCGTGTGTTTTTTTACCAATGACAATTGCGGCAATTGCAAACCATTTTGACTACTTTCAAAATGCTGTTGTTAAATCACGCGGATGGTACTTTTTGGCTCTTATTTGGCTCTTCGTTGTTCTGTTTTTTGCGAAGACAACAACCGGCTTTCTTGTTATTGGGATAGCATGTTTGACTTTATTTTGGAAATCAGGGGCTACGGATCGTATTGTTTATGCAATCGTTGCTGTAGTAATAAGTATCGGGATTTTCGTATCCTATTTGACTGTGCCGAGTGTTACGAATTTGTTGAATCAATATTTGTTTCAGAAAGGTGGAACAGATAATCGTCGTGGTGGAACTATAGGTTTGATCCTTACATTTATTCACAATCCGGTTATTGGTGTTGGAAATGATTGGGCTGGTTCTTATTTAATGCAGTATGTTCCGTGGCGGACACGTAATAACCCAGAGTATTTAACGGTTTATTCGAAAAATTCGTATCCAATTCTTAGTGTTTGGGGTGGATGGCTTGCTCAGTATGGTTTGGCTATTGTTGGTCCAATACTTTTCTATATTGGGAAAAGAATAAAGCTGGCTTGGACCCTTAAGGCACGTTTGCGCGCATCGCACATTAATGACAGGGCACTGTTTCTCACTTTAATAGACTCTTTTGAAATTTTTCTAATAATGTATTTTGTATTAGCGCTGTTAGTATTTTCTTGGAGTGAATATTACATGCTTATTTCTTTCTTCTTCTATGTTTCTGTTTTAAACATTGCAGAAAATCAGCTTTCAAGCGAGGAGTCTCTGGCAAATGAATATTAAGGTTTTAGTTGCAACACATAAAAATTATAGGATGCCCAAAGATCGCGAGGTCTATTTGCCAATTTTTGTTGGTAAATCGATTCATCCGGATGTAAACCATGATTTTCAGGGAGATAATACTGGAGATAATATCTCCTTAAAAAATTCTTCTTACAACGAATTAACAGCGTTGTATTGGGCTTGGAAAAATCTTGATGCAGATGTTATTGGATTAGACCACTATCGGCGTTATATGAGCTTGAACCACAAAAAAAACCTAGACAGCGTACTGACAGAATCTGAGATTGAAGAGATTTTAAAAAATGTTGATGTGATCTTACCCAAAGAACGGAAATATTATATAGAGTCAAATTACTCTCACTATGTTCATTCACATCATTCTGAACCGTTGGATAAGACGCGTGAAATTATTGGGCGTGATTATCCAGCATATTTGTCCGCGTTTGATCATGTAATGTCCAAGACGTCAGCGCATATGTTTAACATGTTCATTATGAAAAAAAGTTTGTTTAATGAATACTGTACTTGGCTTTTTGATATTTTAGGCAAGGTTGAAGAACAAGTTGACACCAGCAATTATGACAACTACGAAAGCAGAATTTACGGGTTTATTAGTGAACTACTGCTCGATGTTTGGTTGGAGACCTTAGATATCAGGTACAAGGAAGTTAATTTTGTGTACATGGAAAAACAGAATTGGTTGGTCAAGGGCTTTTCGTTTCTTAAAAGGAAATTCAAGTCTAACTTTTCTAATTAGCGGATAAAACAAGAAGGAGTGACTTGGGTGATTAAGCAACGCTTAAAGTATTTTCTACAAGCATATCCAACAGTAAATGTCGATTATTTGTGGAAAAGTATTCAATCATATCAAATAGTTTCTTTTGATATTTTTGATACACTCATAAAACGTGATATTTCGAATCCTACAGATGTTTTTAAACTTCTAGAACGAAGGAATGGCATCGAGGATTTTGCCAACAGAAGAATTAAGGCTGAGTCGGTTGCAGTGGCTGCCGAAGGTGCTAAAACAGATTTGACAGACATTTATGCACACATAACTTCTAGCGAAGATAATGCACGCAAATTAGCTCAAGAAGAGATTAATTTAGAGCTTGAACTTTGTCGTTCTAATGACAAATTACATGAAATTTATGATCGCTGTCAAAAGGCCGGGAAAAAGATTCTTATTATTTCAGATATGTATTTACCTGCTAAGGTTATCAAGCAGATTTTAAAGAATGCCGGATATAGAGGCTTTGAAAATTTGTTTGTGTCAAATGAGGTTGGCTCTGATAAGTTATCAGGGCAACTTTTTAAGGCTATTGCCCATGTAGATGGAATTGATACAGACAAATGGATTCATGTTGGAGATTCAATTAAGGCCGACGTATGGGGAGCAAAACGAGCGGGAATAAAGGCGGTTCAAATTTCGAAGTATGATCGACAAATTTCCAATCGATCATTACTACAGCCAAATTTGGATGAGAGCTTCATCACTGCTTTCATCAATAATCGGTGTGATGAGATTTCAGAGAACCCTTATTTTTCTTTCGGTTTTGAAACGTTTGGACAACTGCTTTTTGGTTTTACAAAATGGCTTAATAAAAATCTAGAAGAAAAAGGCATTAAAAAGGTCTTTTTTCTTTCCCGTGATGGATTCATTATGGAACGTGCATTTTCTAAAATGAATTTTGAAAAGAATTATGAAACGCACTACATACATGTTTCACGACAAAGTGTAAAAGTTCCTTACTTAAGTCAAACAAAAACTTTGAACGATGTGTTAGATGTTCTCGATTTACCTCCTTTTTTTTCGGTGCAAACTTTTTTTAGTGCTATTAATTTGCAGGCTTCCGATTACAATAGTTTTTTACTTAAGAACAATGTTGATTTAAACGAAAGCGTAGCTCAAGCAGATTTTAAAAAGCGGGATGTTTACTTAAAACTGTTTGAAGCGGTCAAGTTGGATATGTGGCAAAATGCTAACGATCAATTGAAGCTTTTTAAGAAGTATTTGGTTGATGCCAATTTTAATGGCAAGGTTGCAATTGTAGATATTGGTTGGAAGGGGTCAATGCAGCATTTTCTGACCAAGGAATTAACTGATATGAATATTGATGTCGACATCACAGGTTTTTATTTCGGATTAGTATCCGCCGCAAAAAAATTCGGGATAAAAGGTAAGGCCTACGTTTTTGATCAATTGAATAATTCGAATGATGTTGACTTGACCACTTCTATGCAGGGTTTGACAGAAATGATGTTTTTCTCAGGGGAAGGGTCCACAAAATCTTATCGATTAGAAAATAAGAAAGTTGTTCCAGAACTTTTCGACTACGAGTATGAAGGCACGGGTCATAAGGTGGAACGTGATAAAGTTGAGCAAATTCAGGCGGGTGCAATATTCTTACTTGAAAAGCTGCGCGATTCAAAGGTTGCTGAGATGATTAATTTGAACGGAAAACAAGCATTTAGACCTTTCCATCGAATTGGGACTAATCCTTCTGCCAAAGACATCGAATTGTTTGCAGATTTTGAATTCTTTGATCACAGTTTTGTTCCATTAGCAGCGCCACTTTCAGTAGGAACCTATATCAAACAACCGAATCGGTTTAAAAGGGATCTTTCAGCTTCTAGATGGAAAATAGGATTTTTAAGGCGTCTGTTTAAATTACCTTTACCTTATAGATGGTCGTATGATTTGGTTAAGCGTTTACGACATAAGAATTGAGGAGGCTTTTAATATCAATTATGTGAGTGTTATTGTTACTTATAATCGAAAGTTACTGTTAACCGAGGCTGTTGAAAGTCTTCTTCAACAAACCAACAAGCCTCAACAAATTGTAATATTAGACAATCATTCCAGTGACGGCACGGAAACATATTTGCGTAGCCATTTTGACTTTGTTGATCAATCGATTGAATATCATAGATTACCAGAGAATATTGGCGGTTCTGGCGGTTTCGCTGCTGCAATTAAAGACGCTTTAAAGTATGAGTGTGACTGGATTTCGTTATCTGATGATGATGCAATTTTTGAAAGACATTATTTCCAACAGCTTTCTAATTATGCCGAAAGAAACAGAGACATAGCAGCTTTGTCCGGCACAGTTAGATTTGAAAATATGGATATCGATTTCACACACCGTCGACGTGTTAGAGATTGGAACACATTGGCACCGGTACCAGTAGCCACTTCTGAGTATGTTGATAATTTCAATTACGACGTTTCTTCATTTGTTGGACTGGTTGTAAAAAAATCTATGATTCAAAAGATTGGCTTGCCCGAATCTGATTTCTTTATTTGGGTTGATGATTTTGAATACTCCTTGAGAATTCGGCAGCATTCGGAAATAATAAATGTGAGTGACGCCACTATCGTCCATAAAACCGGCATTTCTTCTGTTGCATTCAGGGCGGCATATCAGCCGGATTGGCGGGAGTATTACGGACTTCGAAATCGTGTTGTTATGGTTCAAAAACATGGGAAAAACAAAGTTTTGAGTACACTTTTTTTGCTTGCTTGGATGTTCGGAAAGATTGCAACAGTTCCGATGAAGAGGTTTGCAGGTTATAGAAGACATGTTTTACGCGTATATGTGGATGCGTTTAGAGATGCATTTAGGCACAAACTAGGAAAAAACAACCGTTATCTGCCGAAATAATATGAGTTTGGAGTAATTTAATGAAATATGGATCTATTATAGTTACCTTTAATCGAAAAAAATTATTACTGGAAGCGATAAACAGTCTTTTAAACCAAACGGTAGCGCCAGAATATATAATTTTAATTGATAATCATTCCACTGATGGAACAAAGGCAATGCTGGATGAATCGGGGATTTTGAAGAATTCAAAACTCATTTATCAATTCTTGCCGGAGAACGTTGGTGGCGCCGGCGGTTTCCATGAAGGCGTGAAGATTGCTCGCAATTTGAATATTGACTGGGTTTCTTTGTCTGATGATGATGCAATATTTAACAATAACTACTTTGAAAATATTGACAGTTCAGTTATTGCGCATCCAGATGTCAAAGCGTTTTCTGGAACTGTTAAGTTAGAAGATGGTCGAATTCAAAATGACCAACGAGGAAATGTTTACAATCCTTATTGGTTGCGTCGACGGGGTCGTTCGGTAGAAGATTTTCAAAATCAAGATGAACTAAACATTGATTGGTTTACTTTTTGTGGTTGCTTGATAAATATTGATCTCATTAAAAAAATTGGTCTACCAGAATCAAAGTTTTTTATCTGGTGGGATGATGTAGAATATTCAATGAGAATCCGAGAATACTCTAAGATTATCAATGTTAACAAAGCAGTTTTGATTCATAAGACTGCTATTCCATCAATTGACATTCATACAAAATATGTTAGGGATTGGCGTTCCTTCTATGATGTTCGAAACACTATTTTTTTATTGAAAAAGCATGGTAAGAATCGCATTATTACGACGTTATATCTCATTTATTGGTTCCCGAGATTGATGATTAAGATTTGCGGCAATGCGTATTCTGGTAACCGCTGGTATTTGATTAAAGCATATGTACGAGCCTATGCCGCAGGGTTATCTGGTAAGGGTGGTTTATCAAGGCACTACTTGCCTGGATCATCTAAACAAAAAAGTAATGGAGGACACTAAGTTGGTAAATTATGATTATTTGATTGTTGGGTCAGGTCTTTTTGGGGCCACTTTTGCTTATGAGGCCGCTAAGCGAGGCAAACACGTTAAGGTGATTGAAAAAAGAGATCACATTGCGGGTAATATCTACACAAAAGAACAGGATGGCATTCAAGTTCATCAGTATGGCGCACATATTTTTCATACTTCAAACAAAGAAATCTGGAATTATATTCAACAGTTTGCTGAGTTTAATCGTTACACAAATTCGCCTGTAGCTAACTACAAGGGTGAATTGTATAATCTACCATTTAATATGAACACTTTTTCAGAGCTTTGGGGCGTTACGACACCAGCCGAAGCGAAAGCAAAAATTGAGGAGCAAAAGGCTGTAGCCAATTTATCAGATTCAGAGCCTAGAAACCTTGAAGAACAAGCAATTTCATTGATTGGTACGGACATTTATACCAAACTGATAAAGGGTTATACCGAAAAGCAATGGGGGCAAAAGGCAACTGAACTTCCTGCTTTTATTATTCGACGGCTGCCTGTTCGGTATACATTTGATAACAATTATTTCAACGATATATACCAGGGCATTCCAATCGGTGGGTACACACAAATTGTTGAGAAAATGCTGGACAGTGATTTAATCGATGTTGAAACTGGTGTAGACTTTTTTGATAATAAAGAAGAATATTTGAAAGATTATCCAAGAATTATCTTTACTGGAATGATTGATGAATTTTTCGATTACCAGCTTGGTGAGTTGCAATATCGTTCATTGAAGTTTGAAACCGAAGAAATGAACGTTGATAATTTCCAAGGCAATGCAGTGATCAATTATACTGATTCTGAAACACCATACACTCGTGTTATTGAACATAAGCACTTTGAATTTGGCAAGGGTGACAAAGGTAAAACAATCGTTACCCGTGAATATCCTGCTAATTGGAAACGTGGTGATGAGCCCTACTATCCGGTAAACAATAAAGCAAATAATGAGTTGTATACCGAGTACCGAAAACTTGCTGAAAATCAGCCTAAGGTTACTTTTGGTGGACGTCTGGGAATGTACAGATATTATGATATGCATCAAGTTATTCATGCTGCCCTAGAGGCGGTTAGTCAAGAATTTAAAGATTAGTTTTTAATGATTCGCAATAAAAGTCCTAAATTAGGGCTTTTTTATTTTAGAATCTTTTTTCTCATGTGGTGTTTACTGTATACTTGTTATTAGATTTTGTATTTGCCGTATGTAGAAAGGGTGACAGTGACAGTATGATTAATGGCCAGGCGCCCCACGAGGGTGAATATGTTGCAATTAAGAGTTTTAAGCATGATGGAAGTTTGCATCGTACTTGGCGGGATACAATGATTTTAAAAGCCAGTGATAACGCTTTAATTGGTGTGAACGATCATACTTTGGTGACAGAGGATGATGGTCGGCGCTGGGTGACTCGAGAGCCTGCAATTGTTTATTTTCATAAACATTATTGGTTTAACATCGTGGCAATGATTCGAAATAATGGTGTTTCGTACTATTGTAATTTAGCTTCTCCGTACACTCTAGATAGAGAAGCTATAAAATACATTGATTATGATCTGGATGTTAAAGTATTTCCAAATGGTGAGAAGAAATTATTGGATGTTGACGAGTATGGTGAGCACAGCAATAAGTGGCATTATAGTGACGAATTAGATCTTATCTTAAAAGAAAACGTCAAGGTTTTAGTGGATTGGATTAATAATGGTAAAGGGCCCTTTTCAAAAGGCTATATTGATTTATGGTATCGAAGATATAGAGAACTAATAAAACAAAAGGGCCATAATTATATTGTCTAGTCGTAACAAGAAGGAAGTGAAGTAAATTCATGCTAAATAAAGCTAAACATTCGAGTTTGTTATTTTGGTCGATTGAAATACTGACGGTTGTGTTAATAATTTGGATTTGTACAAAGATAAACTTTATTTTCAGGCCTATTGGAACGTTTATTTCGGCCGTTTTTGTGCCTATTTTGGTGGCTGGTTTTTTATTTTATATGTTAAACCCGATAGTAAAATTATTTATGAAAGTTCACTATAAAAGTTTTAAGATCACGAGGACTTGGGCGGCGCTCTTAGTAATAGTTTTATTGATTGGCATTATTGCATTAGGCATCATATCTTTAATTCCACAGCTCGCCAAACAAATCAGTCAGTTAGTTACGAGCGTTCCACACATTGCTACACAATCGCAGAAGGTGATTACTCAGTATATTTCCAAATCCAACTTTCTTAAAAATAGTGATGTTTCTGTTTATCTAAAAGGAATTGAAGGCTCTTTGTCGAGTTGGGCCCAAAGCTTTATCGGAAGTCTGAGCAGTAGCTTAGGGTCTGTTATTGGCACAATCACCGACATAACCGTTACTGCCATCACTGTTCCAGTTATTCTTTTTTATATGTTGCGTGATGGTGAAAAGTTGATTCCGACTGTTAGGAAGTTTTTACCCAACAGTCGACAGGACAGAATCATTGATTTGTTATATAAAATGGGTGATACCATTTCTCAGTACATTAGTGGCCAAATTATTGAATGCTTATTTGTTGGCGTATTTACATCCATTGGCTACATAGTTATTGGAATGCCGTTCGGATTACTACTTGGCATTATTGCTGGGTTATGCAATATTATTCCTTACGTGGGTCCGTATATTGGAATCACACCTGCGCTAATTGTTGGATTGATAATGGCTCCTAACAAAATTATTTGGATCATTGTAGTTGTTATTATTGTGCAACAAATAGACGGTAATATTATTTATCCAAACATTATTGGACGTTCGCTGAAAATTCATCCATTAACAATCATTATTTTATTGCTGGCGGCAGGACATATTGCGGGTATTCCAGGAATGATTTTAGCAATTCCTTTTTATGCCGTGTTAAGAACGATTGTTCAATATGTTTGGAATATAGTTAGCCTAAAGGATGACTAGAATAAAATGAACGTAATGTAAAAATGGTTGATTTGTAAGGTGAATGTCATTATTCATTAAAAGTTTTATGCTATTTTATATTTAAATTGTCTTTGGAAAGGTCGTGCTCTTATAGTATGCAGTCAAAATGTTTAGTCAGAGCGGGTATTGCATTATTTTCGACCATTGTTTTTGGTGTTGCTTCAATTGGAGCAACTGCCCACGCTGAAACAAGTATCAATGCTAGCAGCGATAATAGTGTAACAGTGTTAGCAGATAATCAGAGTGTTCAAAATGAGCAATCTTCGTCTAGCAGTGAATCCAATGTGGAAAATAGTTCTGTAACAAAGGTCTCAGATTCGAAGTCTAAAGATGAGAATCAACAATCAGATAGTTCGAGTCAATCTAGTAGTATTTCGGTTAGTGGGTCGAGCTTATCAGCTGCAAGTTCTTCAAGCAATATTGCGAAATCTGGTACGGACAACGAATCGAGTAGTGAGTCAGTTAAAAATCTTCAAAACTCTGCAACAAGTGAATCGACCAGCTTGACGACGAAGTCTGAAAGCAGTCAAGGCTCCTCAGCATCTGAAAGTAGTCTGAGTTCCTTAGTAAGTGGCAGTAAGGCTCAAGATTCGACAAATAGCACCACAGCTGCAACGTCAGTTGACAGTTCATCGGACAAACAAACTTCTGTAGAATCTCAAGCAAGTAGTGCAGTGCCAGTCGTAAGCAGTAGTGCAACGCAATCTATTGAACACGCTGCAGTAATGGATTTTATGCAGGATACGGAAGGCTGGGTTGATGGCAAATATTATTATCAAAACGGTGAAAAATTGACTAATGGCACTTATACGATTGATGGTCATAAATATCATTTTGACAATAGTGGCGCTGTCACAAATGGTTTGACGTGGGATAATCAGGCGAACACTTGGATCTTTTCTGATTGGTCGAATCATCAAGTAGTGACCGATGATTTTCGTTCGAATAACGGTACATGGTATTACTTTAATCCAAATGGTTCGATTGGACGCGGATTAACATGGGTACCACGGACAAAGACTTGGAATTTTTATGACTATGGCACATACCATATTGTAAAGGATGATTTTCGTTCGAATAATGGTACTTGGTATTATTTCAATCCGAATGGTTCCATCGGTCAGGGATTAACATGGGTACCGCGGACAAAGACTTGGAACTTCTATGATTATGGTACATATCATATTGTAAAAGATGATTTTCGTTCAAATAATGGTGTCTGGTTTTATTTCAAACCGGATGGCGCGATAGCCGAGGGTCTGACATGGGTACCACGGACAAAGACTTGGAATTTTTATGACTATGGCACATACCATATTGTAAAGGATGATTTTCGTTCGAATAATGGTACTTGGTATTATTTCAATCCGAACGGCTCCATCGGTCAGGGATTAACATGGGTACCACGGACGAAGACTTGGAACTTCTATGACTATGGCACATATCATATCGTTAAAGACGATTTTCGTTCAAATAATGATGTTTGGTATTACTTTAAACCAGATGGTTCAATAGCCGAGGGCCTGACGTGGGTGCCACGGACAAAGACTTGGAACTTTTATGATTATGGAACGTACCATATTGTTAAAAATGACTATCGGCAAAACAACGGAGTTCAATACTATTTCACTGGTGATGGTTCAATTGCTACTGGTTGGCAAAGTATTAATAATGATTTAGTCTATTTTGATGGTAGTACTTATCACAAAGTAATAGCATTGTCAGATTTAGGTAGTAACTTAAGTAGCACACAAAAGTACTTCTTTGAGAGCGTTATTCCGGGTGCAATAGCTGGTTGGCATGAGTACGGAGTCATTCCTTCAATAACGATTGCACAAGCAATTATTGAAAGTGGTTGGGGACAATCGTATTTATCAACGGCTGCACACAATCTTTTTGGTATCAAAGGAACGTATAATGGTAATAGCATTACATTGCCTACTCAGGAATATAATGGTTATCAGTATGTAACAATCTATGCAGCTTTTAGAGCGTATGATAACAATTCTGAGAGCATTCAAGATCATGGCGCGTTCTTAAAGTATAATTCTCGGTATAATAACTTGTTGGGAGATAGCAACTATGTGTCAGTAGCAAACAAGATACGTCTTGACGGTTATGCGACCGATCCAGCATACTCAACATCATTAATTTCCATGGTTCAAACGTACGGATTAAATATCCTTGATGCATTGCAGTAATATATGATTTAGGAGGCCAAATCAAGTTGGCCTCCTTTTGTGAGTTAAGGGGGTCACAGATGACTTCAGAATGACCATTCAAAGACAAATGAATGTGCAAAAGCGCATTTGCATGCCTTTTATTTATTCAGATGTTACTGTAAATAATTAGGTGCTAAGAGTGTTTTTAATCACAAATGGAAATAATCAAAATCTTGAACAGAAAGCGAAAGATAACTTAAAATGAGGAAAAAAAGAATTGAATGGCTTGATATTGCAAGAGGAATTACGATATTAGCGGTTGTTATCGGTCATACGTTTCAAAGTCAAACTTTTAGTATGCAAACTCTACCTGCAAAAATTATTTTTGCTTTTCATATGCCACTTTTTTTTATCGTATCTGGATATTTATTTCACCAACAAAGACTACGTATTGTTTTACGAAAAGGGATAAGAAGCTTGCTGGTTCCCTATCTAGGGACCAGTGGAATCTTTATAATTGCCTTTGTTTTGGCAAAATTTAATATTTTACCCGATATCTTTTTTTCTCCCTTTCATGACATTAGACAGTTAGTTGTTAGCATCTTGTATGGATTTGGTGGCGGACCCTTTGGAACAGTTAATCCTTTTGGATGGAACATTGCTCTGATTGGAATTATTTGGTTCTTATTGGCCATGTTCTGGACAAATTTGATTTTTCAAGCTATTTATCAGTACTCAAAACGATACAGTAACTGTGATGTGGTTCTAGCCATTTTTGTTTCTATCATAGTTGTTATTGGCATTAATTTAGCTCGATTATGGATTTTACCGTTAGCGTTAGATTCGGCTTTCTTAGCGGTGGCTTTCTTTTATGTCGGATACCTTTTGCAAAAGATAGATTTAGAAGCCCTTATTCGCCAACCAATGATTATTTTTGTTATGTTATTGTTATGGCTAGTTAGTGCAAAAAATGGATTATTTCAGATGTCTGCAATTTCTTATATTCCTAGCGGAAATTTTTTGACCGCAATAATTGGTGGTGTTTCTGGAACACTTGTAATATTTGCATTGTCTATGTTCTTAAAACGTTTCAGTCGCATAAAAAAAACTTTAAGCTTACTTGGCCGCAGGTCGCTTGTAATGATGTGTTTCCATGCAATCGATGTAGGCACATTGACAATTAGCTCGGCAGTATTAGCCTCGACCGTCAATTATCCTAGAGCTATTGTTTTTATTGCCTTGATGTTGGCTAGATTGATCACACCAATTGTTTTTACTCTGGGAATGCCTTATATTCCCGGTCTACGAGCAATTTATTTACCACGCAGAGCGCAAAAGAGAACGGAAACAAGTCAACATAAATAGCAGTGTGAAAAGAGCATAAAAAATCATGATGAAAATTAAAACTAACAAATCTATTTTGTACGTATATGTATTCACGATAAGTTTGCTGTTGTCTTATATGACAATGACATCTAGTTTTCACATTTTTAATTTTATTGCGTTGACGTTTGTTTTTATGGCTTTTTACGTGTTGCTAATTTCTTTTTTTAAGATCGACAGACAGATGAAATGGAGAGGTGCTTATAATTTTCAGACAGTTTCTTGTGCAATTTTGGCAACATTATTGAGCTGCTGGACGACTATATCTTTTGTAGGCTCTTTGAACGAATTAGAAAAATTTAAAACCATTTATTATGTCATTACGGCGATACTTGTTATCGCAATGGCTTTGCTTAATTATTTCATTTTGCTGAATGTTTATCAAAATAAATCCGTATCAAAAACTGTATTACCGAAAAGGTCTATTGTGTTTAGAATTTTAACTGTGTCAGGCTTAGTGACTTCAAATTTGGTTTGTTTCGTTGCATATTATCCTGGCATCATGATGACTGATTCGTTGTGGCAATGGCAGCAGCTTAAAACGAATGTCTATTCAAATGTTCAACCTGTTATGAACACGATGATTATAAAGTTATGTATGCAACTTTGGAATTCTGTTGCAAGTTATGCTTTATTGCAGAATGTCCTTTATATTTTTACAATGTCCTGGATTTTCATTTATTTTTATGAAAGAGTTAGTAGAAGGTCTAGTAAGTGTTTGATTATCGGCTTGCTAGTGCTGGCTATTATTTCACCGTTTTCACCGATTATGAACCAATTCATCACTAAAGATTCCTTATCAGCAAGTATTGGCTTGATTTTAACTTTTCTAATTTATCGAATGCTTGTTCAACCTAACTTATTAGAATCAAAGTTTTTCCCATTGACGGTTTTCATAATTGTCTTTTTGTTTTCAGGACTGAGAACAAATTCTTTGATAGCTTTTGTTGCATTTGAGATAGTATTTTTGGCCTGTCATCATTCGAGAATGTTTTTTCGATGGCATAGTGTGGCTTTTTTAGCAATAATGCTTGAACTTTTGGTTACGGGTCCATTTTACAAAAGCATGAATGTTCAGCCAAGTGATCCAAGTGAGAGTTTTGGAGTTCCAACGCAAATTCTAGCTGCTGTATATGATTCCAATGGTAACATCAGTGCTAAAGAACGTAACTCAATGTTGAAAATTTTACCAGATGTACAGTGGCGCCAGCTGTATTCTCCTTATTCAGTTGATTCCATTAAGTTTGCTCCAGGTAGTGCATATAATAGAGATTATATTAGTCATCATTTGACGAATTTGACTATGATGACACTCAAACTAGCTCTTAAGAATCCTAGAATTGCGTTAAAGGCATACTACAATCAAACTCGGCCATTCTGGAAAGTGAATGTCGGTTCGTATAATCCATTTGGTAGTTATGATGCCCGAGCTGCTAACTTTACAACAGTGCCTGGTCGTGAGGCCTCGTATCTACGTAATGGTCACGTAGTTAATTACAGAATTCCCAGTTGGATCGATGACATGTATGGACACTCTCCAGTGAAAATACATTCTTTATATGTACAATTTAGTAGTTTTATTTATCGACAAAAATTAACACAAGTGGTGTCTTTCCCAGCCACGATTTTTATCCTGTCGATGTGGCTCCTTTCCATCTCTGTAGTTTCATCAAAATGGTCCTTGGTAATGAGTCAGGTGCTGCCCATTATGATATTTGGAACACTTATTATTGCGATACCGGCTCAGCAGTTTAGATATTACGATCCTTTTTATTGGAATTTCGAACTGTTAGTATTAGCGTTTGTTTTTGAACATGATTGTATAGATAATTTCATAAATTCAAAAAATGATAAGTTGGTTTGAAACAAAAGCATTAAGTAAAAAGGAGTTCAAAATCAAAATATTTTGAACTCTTTTTTTGTACATATACCCAACCTACCTTTTTTAAAAATAAGCTCAGTCACATCTCCACATGAACAACTACTAAACAATCTTTGCGAAATCTTGCCATATTTGGTTCTTTTGACTCTCTATGACTCTATTAAATGGTTGACGCTGTGTTTTCCAACAAATGTTTGCAAACATTGTGTTGGTCGCTGTGCAATCTGATTTCAGGCTCTTGATCCCAAATGCGGTGAAAAACCCGACTTAAAAAAGTGGGAATTCTTGTAGAAAGCTGTTTAATTAAGTTGTGGTCTTTAAATTAGTAACGCTGTCGTTATGTGATCAAGGAAAATATTCATTTTCTAGTAGTTTGAAAAAAGTAACGGATTTTTCAAGTTGAAGTTTTGAACGGTTCGTCCGTGTGTCAAAGAATAGGAATAAGCCATTGACAAACAAACAGGTTTGTCTGAATTTTTAACGAGGGGTTGTAAGATTATTGGTATCTTTACGTAAATTTTTTTGCCAGTAATCGCACAGATTTTCTGATGTTGACCATGAGGTAACATTGGCTAATATAAATTTTAATATTTCAGCTCATAACTCATCACCGAATTAATTGATGGATTAAGTTATAGCGAAGAAAACTGATACAAAACGCGTGTTCTGTTAGCGACCACGCGTGAACAATTAGATGAATCTTAAAGTGAAGTGTAATGTTGGAATTATTGACAACAAAAAATTCTCCACAATTTAATTTGAATAAAAATTAAATTGTGTGTTTCTCAGATGCTTGTAACTGATACAGAAGTGTGAATATTCTGTAAAAAATCACCATTGCAATATATTTCATTCGTTTTACAGAAGTGGAAAATCAGTAATTTTTTGAAAGAGTACTGTTACAGATTATTAGAAGAAATGATGATATATTTGTTTATATTGCCAGCTTAAGTTTAACAGGGGTAAAAAATAAAAATGATTGAAAAGAATCTTAGTGTAAAAATTTATCGGGGTAGCAATAGGGATGTTATGTTTAACAGGATTAGAAGAGATTTGCTATTATTCTCAGTTGGTTTAGGTTTTCTTGGACTAAACAGTTTTAGAGTGAATGCTGACATGATAGGTAGTGATTCGGACGTTAATCATGAAAACGTTTCCACGACTAATGAGGCCGATATTACGAAAAAAAACGCAATGTCAGTCGGTTTGAGGGAAAGCTCTGTTGCTTCATTGCAGACCAAATCAGAGGTGAGTCAAAATCCACTGAACGAACAAAAATCTAGTAGCTCTCAGTCGGTGATTTCGGCGCAGTCAGTTTCTACAAGTACTAGCAGTGCAAGCGGTGCGAATTCAGTACCTGGGGCCTCAAGTGCTGGTTTAAGTGAGATTGTATCAACGAGTGCTCAGAATGCTCAATCTAATTTTTCTGACGAAAATGTTGCAAATAACAGTGTTGGTATATCGAAGTCTGAATCAATAGCTTCGTCGAAGTCTGACAGTCAATCTGATAATAAAGCATTCATTGATTCAGATGCAACCGTTCAAGTCACCAGTCATGCTGTAAATCAAGATTATCAGACTAATCAGCAATTTGAAATTGGAAATGAATCGTCCAAGACATTAAAAGTGAATCAAAGAGCGATAAATCTTTCTTTTATGTCTGAACGTGAAAGCACTGAGAAAAATCAATGGGTAGAAAATACGGATGGTAGTCGTTCTTATCTGGATCAAAACGGAAATGTAGTAAGAAACACTTTTTTATCTCTAAAAAATCACCGGTATTACTTTGACGCCGATGGTCGCGTAAAGGAAGGCTTATTTTCCGCTAACGGCACATATTATTTTGCAGACTGGCGAGATAATATTGTTGTACAGGACGATTTTCGTCAAAATAATAACTCATGGTTTTACTTTAAAACTGATGGTGCAATTGCGCGTGGTTTAACGTGGGTGCCTAGAACAAAAGAGTGGAATTATTATGATAATGGGACTTATCAAATTGTAAAAGATGATTTTCGAGAAAA
>NZ_KE386820.1:191795-218763 GCF_000428925.1 Furfurilactobacillus rossiae DSM 15814
GAAAACAATAATTCTTGGTTTTACTTTAAGCCCGATGGCGGAATTGCCCAAGGACTAACGTGGGTGCCACGGTCAAACACTTGGAATTTTTACGATTATGGAACCTACCAAATCATAAAAAATGATTATCGTCAAAATAATGGTTCGTGGTTTTATTTTACCAACGATGGTTCAATTGGTAGAGGACTCGTTAACACGAATAGTGGATGGCAGTATTTTGATCCTGTTACCTATCAAATTAAGAAAAATAGTTTTGTGATGATTAACAATAAAAAATACTATTTTGATTCAAATGGTAATCGAGTTGTTGGCAGTGTCAATATTAACGGATTGACGTATGGTACTGATTCGAATGGTGCGATAAACGACTCTCCCGAAGCAATTAGCACGCTCATAAAGACTTTATATTCAGAAATTGGTAAACCGTATGTATGGGGTGCAAGTGGGCCAAGCGCATTTGATTGTTCTGGATTAGTACAATATGCTTATGCCGCAGCTGGAATTTCTTTACCGAGGGTTACTACTCAACAGGAGCGGGTTGGCTATCATGTGGGATTAAATAACTTACGAACTGGTGATTTGCTTTTCTGGGGCTCCGTGGGTGATTCATATCACGTTGCAGTTTACATTGGTAATTGGCAGATGATAGAGGCGCCTTATCCTGGTGCAACTGTACATGTCACATCATTAAATGGATGGACTCCTGATTTTGCAACACGCGTATTATAAAAAAATAGAAGGAGGGGCCTGATTAGGTTCCTCTTTTTGTAATTTTGCTTTAAAATAACTTGTAAAGTAAATAAAAGATGATTGGGGTTCATATGAAAGAGACAACGTTAACAGAAGAAATAAATAAGAGGCGAACTTTTGCGATCATTTCTCATCCGGATGCCGGAAAAACTACAATAACCGAGCAAATGTTACTACTTAGTAAAGTAATTAGAGAAGCAGGTAGTGTTAAGGGAAGGAAAACTGGTAAATATGCTACTTCAGATTGGATGGAAATCGAAAAGCAGAGGGGGATTTCAGTAACAAGCTCCGTGATGCAATTCGATTATGAAGGGAAACGCATTAACATCTTAGACACACCCGGGCACGAAGACTTTTCAGAAGACACATATAGAACTCTAATGGCTGTAGATTCTGCAGTGATGGTTATTGACTCAGCAAAGGGAATTGAACCACAGACAAGGAAATTGTTTAAAATATGTAAGATGAGAGGCATTCCGATTTTTACATTTATTAATAAATTAGATCGCGATGGACGCGAACCAATGGATTTATTATCTGAAATTGAGGATACATTGAACATTGAAACGTGTCCTATGAACTGGCCTATTGGGATGGGAAAAGGGCTTAAGGGGCTATATGATATTTATAACAATCGTGTTGCTCTTTATAATCGTTCTGGGGATAAAAAGGAAACGTATATACAATTAAACGACTCAGGTGATATTGAGGATGATTCTGATCTAAAGAAGGACAGTATTTGGAAAGATACCTTGGATGAAGTTGAGCTTATCAAGTCAGCAGGTAATAAGCTTGAAATAGACAAAATTATGACCGGAGATCTAACACCAGTATTTTTTGGATCAGCATTGGCAAATTTTGGTGTCGAAGATTTTTTAGAAACCTATTTGAAATATGCTCCAACGCCAGCAGATCATAGGACTGATGACAATCAAATTGTAAGGTCAAATGATGACAGAATGTCAGGTTTTGTGTTTAAAATTCAAGCAAATATGAATGCTAATCATCGTGATCGAATCGCATTTGTGCGTCTTTGCTCGGGTGAATTTAGGCGAGGCATGGATGTGACTCTGAATCGCACACAAAGACGGTTACGTCTAAATAATTCAACGCAGTTTATGGCGGAAGATAGAGAAAGTGTACAAACCGCTGTTTCTGGAGACATTATTGGATTATATGATACGGGAAACTTTCAAATTGGCGATACTATCTATGAGGGCAAAGATAAGCTGCAATTTGAAAAGTTACCTCAATTCACTCCGGAAATATTTGTACAAGTGACAGCCAAAAACGTGATGAAGCAAAAATCATTTCATAAGGGAATAGAACAATTAGTACAAGAAGGTGCAATACAGCTTTTTCGTTCATACTCATCAAATGATTATATTTTAGGGGTAGTTGGACAACTGCAGTTAGAAGTTTTTCAGTTTAGAATGAAGAATGAATATAACTCGGATGTTATTATGACATCCTTGGGAACAAAAATTGCAAGATGGGTGGATCCAGAACAGCTGGATGAAAGTGCGGCATCCAGTCGTAACATGTTGGTCAAGGATAGAAACGACCAGCCACTGTTTTTATTTGAAAACAGATTTGCGGAAAACTGGTTTGCTCAGAAATATCCAGATGTAAAACTTACTTCAAGACTTTAATACCTTTGAGTAAAGCCATGGAGTAAGCACTTAGCAAATGCCCGTATAGGGAAGCGTCCGTGATGGTTGGTAAAATGATATCTGCACTGTGCCCTGTCAAGTTGACAGATGAAATAATATAAAGTTTTGGTATTCTCTAAGCGGCTTCATTCCAGTATTCATCTGGAGTGAGGCCGTTTCTTTGTGCCGAACGATTCTGGTGATTGAAGTACTCGATACCTGCTTCGATTAATTGAATCAGTTCCTCATACGTTTTAGGACGCGCGTGACGTGCTAGCCGGCGTAGTTTGAACTCGTTCCACCATCGCTCCATTGGTGCGTTATCGTACGGTGTGCCTGGTCGTGACATACTTCTGGTGACTTTGAATGGTTCCAGAAAGTCATTAAATTCATTAGAAGTGTAGGCAGAACCTCGATCAGTGTGAATCATCGGATGAACGTCTTCACCCACGGCGTCAAATGCTCGTTGGAAAACCGCAATTTCAGCTTTACTGGTCTCTGTTGGACTTAGGTGATAAGCCATTAAACGCCGGCCATAGAGGTCTAATACACCACTGAATCTGACTTTGTTCTCACCATAAACCCCATAAGTGACTTCCGTTGAATCAGATAACCAAACTTGATTGGGTTGCTCAACAGTAAACTCCTGATCAAGAAGATTATCCTGCGTATATTGCTCTGCTTGTTTAATTCGATTATGTTTCTTCGTTCGTATCTGGCATCGAATATTCAGTGCTCGCATCACGCGACGAACTTGTTTTAGAGTCACCACAAAGGTGATCTTTTCATCTTGTTCGAGGTTAATTAATAGGTTACCCGCACCAATCCCTTGATAATGAAAATCAAACCAATACTGGACGCGCTGTTTAAGCAATCGATCTTGTTTTTCCCACTCTGTTTCAACACGCTTAAAACTCTTGTTATAAGCCTGTCGGCTGACTCCGATGATGGCTAAGAGTTTTGTAATGCCACCGTGATGCTGATAACTGACTTCCTTGATTGCACGATAAGCCAGTCGATGTTGTTCATTCACTCCTTGTGCTGAAGTTCCAGCAATTTTTTTACGAATGCATCCTTCAGTTCTTGATCTTTAAGTTGGTCTTCTAATTCGCGAATCCGCCGGTTGGCTTTATCTAGGTCTGTTAATTCACTAAGTTCCTTATGATGTCCGCGATTATCAACCAAAGCCTCATAACCACCGGCCCTTACCTTGAGCACCCAAGAACGGGCTTGTTGATAGCTCACGCCAAAGTGAGCAGCCGCCTCGGTGTATGAATGGTTATCTTTGGTCACGTATTCAACGATTTCAATTCGTTCATCAAATGTCGTTTTGCGACTCATAGTGGGGACCTGCTTTCTAAACGGCGAGGCCGTTAAAGGTTTTTCCCCATTATACAGTGAAACCCAGTCTTGCAGTTGTGTCTTAGAACGCAAATCAAACTTCATTGTCAGTGATTGTAATGTGCCTTCACCAGCTAGATAAGCTTCTACGACCATCTGTTTAAGGCATTTAGAATAATGATTGTTTTTGCGAGACTCTTTTAATCCCTCTAAACCATCACGTTTGTATTTGTCACGCCATTGTTTAAGCGTTGTCACGCCAATATTGTACTGTTTGGCCGTTGCTGTCATAGACAAGTCAGATTGCTGATATTCAGTCAGAATGGCCAGCTTTTCTGGAGCTGTATATTTAGTTCTGGGCATACGAAAAATCCCTCCGTAACTGTCAGATGAATTATATTATTTCATCTGACAACCACAGAGGGATTATCGCAAATGTAGTAACGGGGTTAAGAAACGTTTTTTTAAATGTCCAGGGGTAAAAGAAAAAGGTAGGATAAAAAAGAAAACTTGCTGCCCCTACGCCTTCTGAGTAACTGGCTGAAATAAAAAGGTGACCACTTTGAAGATTTGAATAAATTTCTTGTATTCTATTGGCATGAAAGGACCAATCTGCTGTGGCAACGATATGATGTGATACAAAGTATGAATAAATTATAGTCAGACATATTATGAATAAGTCAATGATGCTTAGAATCAGATGTTTTCATTTAGTATTTATTTTTTACAAAATTCTGATGCTCTCCTTTTTACATTAGTTAAGAATAGTAATGACTTTTAATGAAATAGTAGAGGCATCATGTAAAGTTTACAAATCAGGTATATTTGTTACAGCATTTAGGTGTTTTCATTGCTAAATTGATTAGTTGAAAATCTGCAATTTATCCGATGTTTGAAACGCAAAAAAATGATTGTTCTCGGGAAGAAATTACAGACTACTTTAGACGATAGATGACGCATGATGTCTTTTTGAAAAGATAGTTATCAGGGAAGCAATGATTAGCAAACCTGAAAATAAAAACGGATACATATAGCGCTGACTTCCATTGACTGGTGATAACAAACAGAAAGGAATTTGCATCCAAATCACCGATAATGCCGCTATCCAGCGATACCTATGTTCCGCTAGGACGTACATTAATAATATTAAGCTGGCAATAAAGAAGGTGGTTCCTCTAAATAATATACTGATGATTGGTAAACTTAGTAAAAGATTGCAAAAAATAATGATTATGTTTCTACCATGTTGTTTCCGAGTAGTGTAATTAAATGTAAACCTTTTCCCATTTGTCGTAAATTCATATTGTTTTGGGGAATGCATTGGTAAATTTAAGGGGAAATCATCAGTTGCTAAATCTTTGACGGTTAAGGAAGGGCGGCTGTCTAAACTGAGATACTGATAGGTTTGGTTGAAGAAGGCCGCAAAATAGATCCCAGGGTGTTTCAAAAACATGTGCAACCAAACTTTGCGGTATTCCTTCAAATCTTGGGCATTTGCACTCTTGTATCGGTAAACAGTTGGTACGCCACCACCACCGGATTTTAAGGGATCTGAGGTATTGGGATTATAAAGTTTTTTCATGTTTGAGACGTCAAACATGCGATTCAATGTTTTTCTCTCTTGGACCGTCACATCGTTTGGATACGTCCGAAGATAACGTGCTGTTTGCTGAAAGGGGATGGAATACATTTCAACCGGATCTCCAGGAATGATATGGAGTATAGTACGTCCAATCATATAGGAGGATTGAAATAAGAGAATTGGAACAAAGAAGATAGCGAAAATGCGTTTTCCTTGCGTTTTAAAGGTAAAAAGAACGGATATGCTGGCAACAAGCGCCACGTAGAAGCCATATTTTATGTTAAAAATTTGAATGGATAGACTGAGAATTATACTAATAATCCACCATGGGGTCGACCATAAGCTCTTGTTTAGCATAGCGTGTATAATCAGTAAAGAGAACCAAAGGACACTAATAGAATAGACCGTGTTTTTAACAACGAAGATACTGTATAGCGGAAAGAGTGGAAAGAGCGCATAAAATAAAATGCTTGCTACCAACCACCTAGTGCGAAATTGTAATTTTTGTAGAATTAAAATTGAATATGTGAGCACTGACGCCGAAAAAATGGTTTGAAGCAAAGAGAGGGTAAACAATCCCAACTTGGCAGAGCCACAGTAAACAGCCAATTTCACAACGCTACCATAAATAAGCGTGCTAACGTAAGGATGATGGTCAGAAATTGTAGACTGGCCAGCATGAAGTAGATAATGTCCGGTTGGATAAATGTTTGTTACATGTTTACCGAAGAACTCAGCTAATTGATTAAGGGTATCCCAAGACATAGTGCCAGGATACAAAACAAAAAGGTAAGCAGACCAACATAAAATGATAAACAAAGTTACTCCAATGAATATACGTGGTTTAGTCAATTGAAGTTCAGTAGCACTTATTGTCTGGAAATGCCATTTCACGAAGTATGGTATTTTAAACAGCTGAAAGAGCAGTGAACTTATTGATATTGCCTTTAAAAAGCCGATTACCAGAATTATAGTCGAATGTGCTTCAGCTAGAGGTAGATTATTAAAGCTCGAAAAAAAGAATCCCATGGTAGTAAAGAACCCAATAATAAAAGATAAGATGCCGCCATACAGTCTCAGTTGACTGGCAGGGCGTTTATCAAGCGACCAGTACATGAAACAAATTATGGCAACTGACGTAATCATGGATTGCAGTGAAGTTTGCATGGAATGTTGTAAAAAAGTGTACGCAAACCTACCTGCGGGGGAGTTCAGGTTATTCGTTATTACGACATTGAGTGGAACTAGAGAAACCAAGACGCCTATTGCAGTGAATAGGCCAATGCCTAGTTTTATTAATTGCCACATCATTCTAGGGAGAGAATGATGTGCTGGAAGTTGATTATAAATACTGAACACCTCACTTTAATTAAGAGTATTATCTTTTGAATCTTGATCAGTGGCTAAATTTTTTCTCAATTTAATGAGGGCAAAAAAGATAATAGAAGCGCTAAAAATTAATGGGTACATGTAGCGTTGACTGCCATTCACTGGAGAAACGGAATCAACAAGAATTTGAATGAGTAATGGGGAAAGCACAACCACATTGACTCTGTCCTTTGTAAATAGCAAATTGACTGAAATCAGTAACACAAGAACAATATAAAAGGCACCTAGTAAAAATAAATTTAGGAAAGGTACAGTGTTGATTATAGTTAACATTGTGACCAGAATGTATTTAAGGGAAGAAGTCGGATGAAAAGCGGAAATTTTAAAAACAGTTCCGTTGTTTTTAAAACGTAGAGAATTTTGCTGAATATTAATAGGATAAGCAGCAGTAACTCCAAATCCTACACCATTATGAGTGTCGAGATCGAAGTATCTGTAGATGCCGTTAAGCGTTGCAATGATGTATGTTCCCGGATGTCTAAATAATTGTTGAAGCCAAACTTTCCGATATTCTACTAGGTCCTTTTTAGTAACCGTTTGGTAACGATAGACAATTTTATCTTGCACGGGTTGATCTGTTTCTGGCACCACAACACCACTTGATTTGATAGGATCAGCTATGTCAGGATTATAGGACTTGGCAATCCTATCGTAATAAAAGACCCTGTTTAAAACCTTTTTTCCTTTTTTGTTACGTCGTTTGGATGATTTTTTACGAACCGAGCCGTTTGTTGAAAGGGTAATGCATACGATTCAACGGGATCTCCAGGAGTAACATTTAATAATTTTAAGGTTGTTGAATAGCCAACGTGGAAGATTATTAACGGAATAGCAAGAATAGCAAACAGGCGAATAAACTTTTTTCGAAAGGAAAGTAGCAGTACAATGCTGGTCAAACTTGCGACAATAAGACCGTATTTAACTGTAATGGTTTGAAGCAACAAATTCACAATTACTTGTAGAATCCAAGAAATACTGTGTGACGTTTCGTCAGAATTTTGCACAAACTGTAAAAGTAATAGACAAAACCAAAAGATGGTAATGCCATACAGGGTGTTCTTTACAACAAAAAGTGAATAAAGAGGGAAGACTGGGGAAAATGCGTAGAAAATAATCAGCACTTTCTCAGTGTGTGCTGTCATGCCCATTCTTCTGAACACATGGATAGAAAAAACACAGATTCCAATTGCGTATAAACATTGAAATAGCGAAAGAAAAAAAATGCCCAAAAGGGGGTTGCCCAGTGCCAAGCCTAATTTTACTGCACCGCCAAAAAATAAAGTAAGGAACACAGGGTGATGGTCACTTAAGGTACTCATACCACTTTGTAGAAGATAATAACTGGTCGGATAAGCATTGTGTACGTGTGTTCCAAAAAATTCGGCAATTTGATTTACCGTGTCCCATGATCCGGTTCCTGGGAAAAGTATAATCATATAAGGAATCCAAGCTAAAAGTATAATTATTGAAATTATGAAATACGGATTCCTTTTTTTGTTTACCGTATGATGGAACTGCCTAACTATTTGTGAGCTTGTAATGCTTATAAACGTACTGGTTAGCAAAGTTGTTAAAGCAATGATTTTGACGATTCCAAAAAGGATTGACAGATTAGACACTGATAGATTTGACGACGGAGGATTCGCTTGGAAGAAGCCCCCAATAACGGTGAAGAAGGAAAGAAAAAATGCCAATGTACCATCGATTAACCCGAACTTGAGAGATATGGTAGTTTGAAAAGCGATTTTCAAGAGAAAAAACGTACCAACACTACCTAAGGCAACAAGTAAAGTGTTTTCATTGTTGGGTAGCAGACTGTTGAGTCGAGTAAAAAAATCTAAGCTCGTATTATTTGCTAGAGAATCAAAGTGCAAACAAATTCCCCAACTGACAAAAACTGACAAAAGTATCAGTGAGAACAGATGAATGTTTATTTTTTTATATTGCATTGTAGACACTCCAACTTTTTATCTAATTTGATCTTCGAAGGAATTGTGAATTTGAATTAACCGAAATTCGAATTCACGTTTTTCTTTTTTTACGATAGAATCTAGAATCAAACCGCTAGAAAACAAAATAATACCGGTGATTAATAAAAAGCCACAAACTACTAACGTTGGCATTTTCGGTACTAGTCCGGTATGCAGATAAGGGATCCAAACATTTGGAAAAAACAAGCCAGCAGCAATTAAAATTAATAGAAGGGAAATTAGTCCAAAAAAGTGTAATGGTCTATAATCCTTAAATAAAGATATGATTCTCCGTAAAACCTTGAGACCGTCGGAATAAGTATTCAATTTTGAAAAACTATCAGCTGGTCGATCACGATATTCTATAACATGATTTTCGATATGCATATTGTTTTCGATAGCTAAGATACTCATTTCGGTTTCAATTTCAAAGCCTTGCGATAGAACAGGATATGATTTAACAAATTGATAACTAAACGCACGGTATCCAGTCATAATGTCTTTGATGTCGTTTTTAAAGAAAAAGTTAATACTTTTTCTGACAACAACATTTCCAATATTATGGAAAGGACGTTTATTTTCTTCAAAATAGCTTGACGATAAACGGTCACCAACGACCATGTCAACATTTTTCTCCAAAACTTCATTAACCATTGCTGGAATTTCATCAGCCGGATAAGTATCGTCACCATCAATCATAATATAACTTTCAGCGTTGATGTCTCGGAACATACGGCGAATAACATTTCCTTTTCCCTGTTGAAATTCATGACGAACTATTGCGCCAGCAATCTTTGCTTCGGAAACGGTGTTGTCTGTTGAATTATTGTCATACACATAAACGGATGTGTTTGGAATGCCTTTACAGCTAGCAAGACAGTCTGTAACAACCTTCCTAATAGTTTTTCCTTCGTTGTAGCACGGAATTAAGATAGCTAATTTGTCCAAAATGTAGGTCCTCCCAAGATTTTCGTCTAAATACACTTAATAATATCACACTGTTTGCCTTAAACCTTTGACAAAATAATGTTTTGAGGTAATGTTATGGAGCGTTACAGATATGTAACGAGATATTAAATGAATCCTTAAATTACAGAATACTAATTATGGTAAAATAAAAAAATGGTTTCTTTTTCAAAAGACAATAAAAATAGGGTTGACACACACATGCGTGACTGCCTTTTAGAGGGGTAATTAGATAAATGAAAGACAGAGCCTATTTTGTACTGAGGCAATTTTGTGTTTGGATAGCTAATGTGTTGATACTAGTTGGTATCAGTATTGGTTTTCCGAATGCAAACAGGGTACCATTACATAACATTAACGTTACTGTTCAAATTCTAAGCTATCGCCTAAACAGTTCATCTTTTAACCAGTTATTTGCGATACTCCTCTTTTTAGTTTGGCTAAGTGTAAAGAGATACTTAAGCCGGCAGACGATAAGCAGTCGCTGGCAGTTGGTTTGGGCGAACATTCTTGGAGCGGTATATGCAATTGCTTTTTTGTTAGGTAATTCGTTCTCGGCGAGAAACAACTTAACACTGATTTGGGGCGACTCTGCAAATTTAGCATTTTCAGTTTGGTATGGCATTGCACTGTTTTTTGTTCTTCGTACTTTTTTTAATTTGATTTTGACTTTATTGAACAAGCCGATTAAAACAAACCAAAATGAGAATTCCGGTGTAAATGAGAAGAAAAGCAAATATTATTGGTTAAAAATCTTTGGATTGATGGTGCTTATTTGGTTACCAACGTTTGTGTTGTATTTTCCCGGTGTAGTTGGATGGGATGGCTTTGATCAAATTAATCAATATTTTTATCAACCCACTATAAATCATTTACATTTTTATTTAACAAACCATCATCCGTATTTAGTTACTTTGATTTTAGGGTTCTGTATAAAAATCGGAATGAGCCTGTTTCACTCGTTCAGCGTTGGTGTTTTAATAAACACAATTTTAGAGAGTGTTTTAATGTGCCTGTCGTTGGCTAGCCTAGTTACGGTTATTAGAAATAAAGTTGGTTATAGACCTGCAAGATACTTATTTGCTTTCTTTGCTCTTTTTCCAATCTTTTCCTTTTGGGCCGTCACTTTTGATAAAACCGGTTATTTCATTGCTACAGTCGCGTTTTTCTTAGCAGCGATGCTAAATTTGACGCTTAAACCTGCCAATGCTTCACAACACAAATTAAATTTTTTGTGGTTAGGAATTTCCGCTTTGAGTGTTGGGCTAACAAGAAATGATGGCTTTCTCTATGTTTTCTTAGCACTGATTGGTTGCCTGCTAATGTCAAAAAAGAATAGACTATTGTTCATTGGAAGCCTCGGTAGTGCGGTTGTTTTAATAATTATTTGGCTAAAAGTCGCGTTGCCATTATGTGGTGTTCTTCCGTCTGAACCAGGGGAAACTTTAGCAATTCCAATGCAGCAAATTGCTAGAGTGGCGAGAGATAATCCTTCCTCCATATCAAAACAGGAGTACAAGGAATTAAACAAAATAATTAAGTTTCAAGAGTTGCCTAGGGCATATAAGCCTGACTATTACGATAGCGTAAAAAATAAAATTAGATGGCCAATGTGGCGTTTTAAAGGTAATTATGCTGAGCGTAGCAAAGAATTTCATAGGCAACCCATAGTTTCGGAAAAAAATACCTTTTTAAAAAACTGGCTGTCGATAGGTCTAAAAAACAAAAAATTATATTTGGAGGCCTGGTGGGCTGAAAGTGGACACTTTATTTTTCCGCTGAATGCGCCCAATTATCTTATTTGGAATGGGCCAGTGACCGTTGCCTATGAAAGAACTTCAATGACGAAGGACTATAAATTAGCTAATGGCAAGGGAGTCTTGGAGCCAGGCTATAATGATTTATTGAATTTCATGGTGACTTGGCCAGGTATTAGCATTTTATTTAACGCTGCATTTTGGGGATTTGCATTTTTAGTATTAGCTACATCTTTGATTTTTAAAAAAATATGGGGTTTTCTGCCCGTGATTTTCATGGGCGTAGGAATGTTTTTGGTTCCGTTTATAGGACCGGTCGACGGAGGGTTGCGTTATTATTTTGCTTTGATGGTTATTGTTCCCGCGCTATTTGTGTGTAGCTTGTTTTCCAGTCAGATAGTCAACGATGATTCATCAGAACATAAATGAATGTTTTAGCATTTTTACAAGTTATGTAAATAGACGGTGCATTCAGTTTTGTTTGGTGCAGGTAGGTCGAAAAAAGTCACAATTAAAAAAGATTCTATTTTTCCAGCAATCTGGAGAAAATAGAATCTTTTTGTGCTTTGAAGTGCCAATAATGATTGTTTAATTATTAAGTTTAAACAATTGGAGCGTAAACGGAAAGGCCAAAAAAATAAGACAGAGAAAGGTAATCAAAGATATTAAAAGCGAAATTGCTGAGAAAAGAGGAATGTGTTGCCTAATAACGATCAAGGAATTAGGGCTTATTGAATGCCTATTATCAATTGCTAGTTTTCCCTGCGTTACCTTCGGAGAGTGTCTTACGCCGTTCACATAAACATCGACCTTGAGGCCACGATAGCCCAGAGTTGGTAATACTAGTTGACCTGATGGAATTTTGTCAACTGTTCTAAAATCGAGTGACTTTAACTGTGCGTGAAATTGTGCTGTTCCATGCAAGTGCTTATTTGCATCAGAAAGTTGATGATTTGGCAATAACTGTTCTTTTGGATCCGTACTAAGAGTTCTTTCTTTTTTTGAATTTTTAATTAATGCATCTGTTGGCATGTAATCTGTGTACAACTGCAAATACCAAAAGGGTTGATACTGGGTAATTCTATCGTTAACAGAGCCCAAAGATGTTACGCCTTAACCGATATGTTGAGTGACCCCCATATTGACAATGTTTTGTGTCATCACTTCAAACTTGCCGTTTTCTTTTATGTCAGGAAATAAGTTACTTCTGATAGCGGAAGTTGTGTTAATGGTTAAAAACATTAATAAAATTGTCAAGGTGGATTTAAACCAGCTTTTGGATAGCTTGTTATTAGATAAAGCCAAACTAAAAAAACAAAACATAAGGGTAATTCCTAATCCCGGTCGAAACAAACGTGCAGGCATTTGCATCGTTTGCAAGGCGGAATGTTTCATCAATTGTGACCACGAAAAGAGATCAGTGCCTAATAAGGTCATTACAATTCCCATTATTGATCCCAGTTGTGGGCGAATTTTCAGGAAGAAGAATATTATAACTATGAATACAATAGCGAATGAATCGAGGTTGTCCGAAAAGCTAAAAAATTTGTTTGCTGAGATGAAACTGGTTTCAAACTGACGTAAATCGACTACTGGGGGTTTGACGTTGTTTAAATGGTTGATGACGAAGATAGGGATGATTGAACCTAAACAGGAGAAAAGTGAAGTTAACGCACTGAAAATTCCAATTCGAGCTACAGCTATTTTATTAGAAGTCTTTATTAAAAGAATTAAAAAATAGATAAGCGTAAAAATTGATAAAAATAGAAAGGTCATCAGGTGAGAAAAGGCGGGAATGCTTAAGCCCAATGTAATAAAAAAGCAACTTGCCTTTTTATTCTTTTGAGGATTGTTCAATAGCCACAATCCAAGTGTTAGCCAAGGAATGCCCACAAATGCCAAAGACTCTCCGAGCGCTATAAAGCCCGTACTAATGCTGATGGAAAGCGTAAAAAGAATTGAAAAAGTGGCCTTATAGAATTCATTTTTGACTTTCGCAAAGCTAACGGTGAAATATGTAGAGAAGAGTAACAATTCAATATTTAGAAATATGAGTAATTTATAAGTGGTGATGATACCCAAATGAGGCAAAAAAAACATCAAGAGCTGGAAAGATGCGGCTGGGTAAAAGATGTTTGTTGCCACTCCAAATTGACCTAAGGTTTGAAAATTTTGGGGATAGAGAAAAGCCAGGCTGTTTCCGCTCAGATTGGATATTCTAGATAGATGATAATATGCATCAGTCGGTAGTTTAATTGGAGTTGTCAGAACCGTATTGAAAATTATCAAAGGTAAAATTAAGAAAATAGCGAAAATCACAAGCCTAGTTGCCGTTATATTTTTAACATGTAGTTTTGTCATCTGGACTCCTAATAGTTTTGCTGATTAGATAAATATCGAATTATTAAGTAAGGATAATCTTGAAACAAGATTTTCGATGGCATATTCAATACGAAAACTTGTTTTAAAGGTAATATAGTTTTTTTAAAACTACAGACGTATTTATACTTTAATCCAGAAATAATATTATCGTCAAGATAAATCAAAATATATCTTGTTGTGTAAAGAGCAATCATGTTTTGAGTAGCCTTTTTGAATAGAAATTCGACAGGTGTTATCTGTTTGCTATTTTTGTATACCATTCTAAGACTTAGTGTATTTTTAGATAGTACGAATAGTAAAAAGTTTCAAAGCTATTGAAGAGCGAATGAATTTTAAAGTATGCGCTATTGAACTTATAGTTCAAATCAAACTCTTAAACGCGGTAAGATCAACGCCGATAATTTTTAAATGAAAAACATGCATCATCGGACTTGTATTGATAGAGATTGTGAGCCGAGAGTTTTTTACGAAAATGGCCAAGGTGTTGGATCCGTTAATTGAAGTGTCCTCTCCAAAAGTAGGATCACATCTCAATTTTGGGTGAGATTTGGTCAGGTACAGGTAATGATGTTTTTAATATGATCAAACGCAACTACATTTTTGAGAATTAAATTGTTGACTACAATAATTATGAGTATTATTATAATGATGTTCTTAATATAGAACATGATATCTGGCCGGATATTTTTACATGTTTTTAATACTGAGTATAAAATAGGAGTAAATAATATGATTAATGAAATTAAAATTCCACAAATGACATTAACGGGTGATACATCAGGTATGAGCCATGACGTGTCAAAAGTACTAGCTTTTACGTTTGAATTAAACGGACGAACAATCGAAGGCTATGCAAAAACAAAATGGCAAGGTGACAGCTCCACCGGTCTTATTAAAAAGAATTACAAATTTAAGGCTTACACTGATGTGGACTGCAAACAAAAATTATCGTTTAAAGTACGACCTGATTGGACAACGAATAATACGTTTAACTTGAAGGCAAACTTTATTGACGTGACTCATGCTCGAAATATTATTAATGCAAAACTGTTCTCAGAAATGGCTGCTACTCGACCTAACGTAAATGCTGAACTGGTTAGTGCGACGAACTTTTCTGAGATTCAGGGGTTCCCAATTAAATTGAAAATTAATGATAATGACGCTGGTGTTTACACGTTTAATACTGGCAAGGACGATGTTCTTTTCAATATGAATAAAGGATCAAACCTTCAAGGGGCAGTTGAAGCAGCTCAATGGGTAGATGAAACCCGCTTTTTAAAAGATGAAGCCAAGTTCGACGGATCAGATTTTACAGTTGAATATCCGGACGAAATTACACCTACTCTTAAAAATAGCTTTGAAAGTTTGATGAAATGGGCTCATCAAAGCAACATTTATGACATTCAGAATCAACAGAAAAATTATATTGATGTTGATTCAGTTATTGATTTCGGCCTTTTTTCAAATGTCATTCAAGACACCGACATGAACGTCAAAAATGCCATGTACGTCACCTATGATGCTAAAAAATGGATGATGGTCCCTTATGATCTTGATACAAGTTGGCAACTACAGTGGGACGGGAAGTCCCTGCAAAATATCAATCAAAATTTATTTGACTTTCAAAGCAATCGCTTATTACAAATGATCTTTGCGGCCAACCCTGAAAAGGTATTGGAGCGCTATCATTTTCTTCGTCAAACTACGTTAAGAGAGGATCATATTATTGAGCTTTTCCGGAACTTTATGTTTAGCGTCGGTGAAGAAAACTATGAGACTGATTTAAAATTATGGCCTTCGATTCCTAGTGCTGCATTGACGGACTTTACTCAATTGCAATCGGCTATTTACCATCGCTTAAAGGTTGTGGATCAGCAAGTTGAAGAGAAGTTTGCTGGCGGAGAAGTTGGGGCTATTCCAAACTATGTCAAGAATTCCGATTTTATGTATGATACGAGCGATTGGGATGTGTTTGGTAGTTTTCATCGAACACTTTGGCCTTCTTCTATCGGACATGGCAGTGCTGGTGCAAGTTATGATGATCAATCGTTAACCGAGGTTACATGGCCATCTATACAAAGTAAGCCAATATGGTTAACTACCGCCGCACCAAATAATCCTGAAATTTCCTTTGCGGGCAATATTTATATTTACTCTGGTGAAAAGCTCGTGCCTGGTCGAGACTCATTTAATGTATCTGTACGGTTCTTAGATACTAATTTAAAGGAAATTGGTTACTCCGCAGTTTGGGCGGATATAAATGTATTAGATCAGTTGCAAAGATTAAAGGCTGAACATGTTTCAATTCCTGAAGGAACGGCCTACGTAAGGTTCGCATATTTTGCTGGATGTGATGGTCATGCCATTATGACACAACCACAGATTAATTTTTCGCCAACATTGGGTAAGTACACCAGTAATTAGCTTTTAGCATGACCAAACAGGAGGTTTTTAAAATGAAACACACAATTAAGTATCTCGGGCAGGTTT
Organism: Furfurilactobacillus rossiae DSM 15814; assembly: GCF_000428925.1. GTDB lineage: Bacteria > Bacillota > Bacilli > Lactobacillales > Lactobacillaceae > Furfurilactobacillus > Furfurilactobacillus rossiae. The sequence goes on from NZ_KE386820.1 coordinate 208,075, forward strand.
TGATTGTCGCTTCTACATTAACAATTGGATTAGTTTCTTCACCGCAATTAAAAAATGGCGTAATTCCTCAATTAATGACCACAGTGGTGCATGCTGATGCCAGTCGTGGGTGGGTGACTCGTAATGGACAACGATTCTACTATGATGATAATGGAAACCTGTTAAAGGGATGGCAATACGCAGATGGTGCATCACGAATGTTTGACGAAAATGATGGACATCTAATTCAAAATACTTGTTATTATTTTTCAGGTAGTTGGTACCGTTTTGATAATGAAGGCCGTCGAATGGATAATGTTTATATTCAGGGATTTCCAGATCATCCTTGGAAGTATATGTTTGGCCCTGATGGCCGCCAAATCACGAATCAGTTTTACAACTGGGCCGGTAATACGTTTTATTTTGACAAAGGGGGCAATCGTTCTGATGGTTGGTTTACAGTTGATGGGCGAAAATATTATGGAAATAACGACTATGGCATTGAAAAAGGATGGCAGTATGTTGATGGTGCCTGGCGAATGTTTGATGAAAATGACGGTCATTTAATTCAAAATACGACTTACAAATTTTCGGGCAGTTGGTATCATTTTGATGATCAGGGTCGACGCATGGACAATGTATATGTTCAAGGCTTTCCAGATCAGCCATGGTGGTACATGTTTGGCCCCGATGGTAAGATCGTCACAGGCCTATATCAATGGATGGGTTCTTGGTATTATTTCAATCCCAATGGGTACACTAAGGAAACTAACACAGATGAAGTAATTAATGGTCAAACTTGGCATTTTGATAATGATGGTAAGGGCAGTATTGTTGGTACTGCTGTCCCAAATAATGCAAGTCAGGCCGGCATTAACGGATTTAACAATGGAGGATGGAGTTATCCCGCCGGTCAATGCACTGGATTTGTTGCGGGGATATTGGCAGCACAAGGCATTCCTGCCAATAAGTTTGAATGGCTAGGAAACGGTGAGGATTGGGCTAGCAACGCTGCTAAACGCGGTATTCGAGTGGATCGTACTCCAGTCGCCGGTGCGGTCGTTTCATTCAATGGTGTTCCGCCAACTTATACACCAGGATTTGGACATGTTGCATTTATTACTCGCGTTAACAGTAATGGTTCATTTCATATTATCGAAGGAAATTTCAGTGGAATGGCCTTTCATGAGCGTGATGTTTGGATGGATAACGCGGTTGCAGGAATCATTCACTTTTAGTCTTACTAATATGCGCTACCGTTAGCTTAATTTGATTGTAATGACAATTAAAATAGCTTCCGGACTAACCTTGAGGGGTAAGCCGGAAGCTATTTCATTTACATATTTTCTAATCTTGCAATCCGTTCGTCAATTGGTGGGTGTGTATCAAACAGATGGGCAAATGAGCGTTTATTTTTAAACGGATCGGAAATGTATAGTGATGCACTACTTGGATTCGCCGCCTGCATTGGCTTGCCACCAGAAATCTTCTGTAATGCGGAGATAAGTCCTTGAGGGTTCCTGGTGAGTTCAACACTACCGGCGTCGGCTAAATACTCACGATTACGTGATAAAGCCATCTGAGCAATGGAAGCGGCAAGGGGGCCAAGCACGACTAACAGAATAGATACAATGAACATGATGATTTGCAGGTAACCACCACCGTTATCATCGTCATCACGGTCTCGCCGTCCACCGCCCCACCAAAACGAGTTCATACCAATATTTACTAATAAGCTAATAGCAGCTGACAAGGCAAGGGCGATAGTTTGTAGGCGAATGTCGTAGTTGCGAACGTGCGACATTTCATGGCCGATCACACCTTCAAGTTCTTCACGATTCAGCATTTCAATTATGCCACTGGTTGCGGCAACTGCAGCGTGCTGTGGATCGTTGCCCGTGGCGAAAGCGTTGGGACTAGGATCATCGATAATGAACACTCGCGGCATTGGGACGCGAGCCACTAATGCCATGTCTTCAACAATATGCCAGAGCTCGGGGGCTTTGTCAGCACTGGTGATTTCATGACCATGATTCATGCTCATTACAACATTTGTTGAATTACCAATCATGATAGCTGAATAGACAACTGCGATGACTAAAGCCATTAATAAGCCAGTAACGCTACTATTAAAGAACACATAGCCGATTGCCGCTCCAATTGCGAGAACGAGTGATACAAAGCCAATTAGCACGTAAACGGTTCGGCGTTTGTTTTGTCGAATTTGTTCGTAGAGCAACTTTGCGTCTCCTTAGTTTTAGTTATCAAAAGATACTTTTGGAGCTGATTTTTCTTCTTCAGGAACCTGTAGATAGTCTGCAGGTGTGAAGTGATGAAAATTAGCGACCATGTTGCTAGGAAATGTTTGAAGTTTCATGTTCAAACTAGCGGCACTTGAATTGTACAGCTGGCGTGAGTAAGCAATTTTGTTTTCTGTATTGCTTAGTTCTTCCATTAACTTGCTGTATTCTTCGTTAGCTTTAAGGTCTGGATATGCTTCAGAAACAGCCAAAATGCTTTTAAGGGTATCACTCAGCTGGTTAGAGACCTCCATAGCCTTTTGATGGTCATCAGAGGGAACACCCATTAATTGACTACGCAGACTGGTTATTTTTTCTAGCGTGGACTGTTCATAATGACCGTATCCCTTAACAGTTTCCACTAAGTTAGGAATCAGATCGTTTCGACGTTTAAGTTGAACGTCAATCTGGCTCCAAGATTCCTGAGTGTAAGTGCGAGCACGAACCAGTCCGTTATATAAGCTGGCGTAAATGATGCCAAGAACAACTAAAATAACGATGATGACGATAATTGCAATCATGTGTAAACTCCTTTTCTGTCGCAAATTTGTTAGTGCCATTTTATCAAACGTTAGGATGGGAAAACCAATTATTAAGCTTGTTTAAGCTATTCTTGACTGCGTGAACAATTCGAGAGCACTTCTTGAGCAAAATTAGATAAAAAATGTGGTACTGAAAACTGATCGACAAAGTCGTTGGCATTTATATTAGCCGGATCCGCATACTCCAAATATTCCGGTATTAACAATTCGACGGCCTTCTTATTTGCTTCCATTTCTATTTTTGAATGATTTGCAGCTGATGAAAAATATAAAATTCTGTCCGAGTTGTCACTAATTAGTACATGGGCAATTTCATGTGCTAGCTGAAATGGAATTTGGTTAGCGTTATGCCAATTCGGATTCATGACGATTTTTCTTGTCTGCGTATCACAGGCGGGTGTAGTGAATTCATGTAATTGGTTTAACCAGAAAATTTTAATCTGGTTATCCGCTGCTAAGCGATTTAAATATTCTAATACAGTTTGATTAGACATTGTCTTAGCCTCGCAAAATTCGCTTAATAAGCTCAAGGTCTTCTTTGGGGATCTCTTTACCTTCATAGGTCATAATTACTTGCTGATCTGCTATCTGTGCTTTTAAATCGACGGTTTGCTTTTCTTCCGTAGATTCTTTTTCGCCAGTCAAATCGCTCTTTTTAACATGTAAAGCATCAGCTATTGCTGTAATGGAAGCAGGGGATGGGTTGGCTCCTTGTAGACGCCAGCGGTAAATAATGTTTTTACTGAGGCCTGCTTTGAGTGCAACTTCCTGCAAACTCATTGCGCGAAGCTTGGCAAATTTGGCGATATTATCGGTAAGCTGTGTCATGTTCAAAAATCCTACCCTTTATTGTAAGTTTATTACACTCAGTATAATACAAAGATGGCTGTTAGTCTGGTTAATATAGCTGGTAGTTATAAATTCTAACTTTGTGAGCAAACGCAGATACTTTGAGTACTTTTATATTGAATATAATAATTGAAATATTTTGAACGACTTCAACTTAACATCGACTAGTGCATAAGTAATTAAATTTGCTTGAAGTTAGTTTCCGTTTTTGCCTTTATAACGGCATTCATGTATTATGTTGACATATAGAAACGGAGGAATTTTTATCATAACGATTCGTGAAGCACAAAAGGATGATGCTGGCCAGATAGCCCCCCTCATCAATATTATTTTCAAAGAAATGGAACTGGAAGAATTAGAAGACGTTCCTGACCCTGCCGTCCTGAAGGCCATTACCGCTGCGTACCAGAGTGAAGCATATCTATCTGGTGCCGCAACAACGGTGGTGGCCGAGGCCAACGGTCAAGTAGTAGGGGTAGCATTTGGTTATCCCGATGAAAATGAGCAAAAAGTGGATCAAGTTTTGGAAGACGCAACGAGTTTTAGTGATGTCTTTGCAGATGATCCATTCGGTTCAGATTACGAAGCATTTAAGAACGAATGGTACTTGGACTCCATTGTGGTTGACCCTAAATACCAGGGAATGGGAATTGGTGGAAAGTTGCTTGAAGCAATTCCTGAAGAAGCAGCGGAAGATGATAAGTCAGTTGTTGGACTGAATGTTGACTTTGAAAATCCTGGTGCAAAAGCACTATATGACCGACATGGTTTTAAAACCGTCGGCATTAAGAAAATTGGGGATCACTGGTATTTCCATATGCAACGGTTAATTGGTCATCCTGCTAAAGTACAAGCATAGGTGTCTATATTACTTGCATAGTATGAAAAGTGAGTGCTGCGTTGAATTGCACTGGCGCTTTCATTAGTCTCTTTGAGACGTGTTGAACGCAAAAATAAGAGTTTGGAATATAATTCAAAATAAATTGGCTGGGGGAGAGCAATAGTTGTTTTCCTCTAGTCAATTTTTCGTTGGAATGCTTTTCTCGAATTTTTGGAATTAAATAGCATTTTTGAGGTCCAGCCGATTTTTTGTTGACATAAATCTCTTTAATCTTGCTACTCTGAGCCGGTTTTTAGTGTAATTTTTAAAGTGCAGTCGGTGATACTGACTTGGTGTTTGCGGCAAAATCTTACGTACAGGCAGATGGAACTTGATAAAAATTGAATTTACCTTCCTGATCATATTGGTCTTGAATCTTAGTAGGTTTGCCAATGTTGCTTCTTTCTTTTTATTCATTTCATTAAAATCAAAGATCTTTAAGAACAGTATTCGCGTGCAAGAATTTGTCGAGTATAAAAGGAAAATTAATGCTGAATCTGCAATTTGTGGATTGTAAAGAGGCCCTTAGTCGATTATCATGCATCGAAAGCGGCCTTCATCCGCATAAACGTAGTATCGTGATCTGTTTTTGAGTAAGTATATGATTAAATATGCCATAGATTGTGAATCGATTTTATATGAAGCGACTGTAAGGAAGATCAGAATATGTTAAGTGAAATTTATTTTTACATTTAATAAAGTCATTCTATTTAGGGATGATCGTGGAAGTAGAAAAACATAAAATCAATTTCAATGTGACAATAATGCTTCTATGGATAAAAGGGCTTGTTATATTATGTGACGTAATGATATAAATTATATTATAATTAGCAATGAAATAAATAATAACATTTTAATATAAAGGAAAAAGCATATGAATAACTTGTTTTCTTCAGCAATGATCTCTTTGACAGTAAGTCTGACTGGAGCACTTTTGGGTTTTTGGTATAACAAAAATCAAATTCGGCAGAGAGAGACTGCGCTACATATGAAAATAGATGGAGAATCCGATTGGGAACGTGCCTTGGTGTCAGTAACTGAATGCCCAAATGAGCAATTTACGCAGACAGAGATTTTAAAGGTTAGACGTTGTTTATCAGCTTTTAAAACTCTTGCATGGGCTAATAGCGTTTACTCGTGGGATTCCTCAAATAAATATGAAAGAAGAATCGAAGATTTAGAACGACTATACATAAATAATTTTCGAACAGATTGTAAAAACAAGTGGATAATGAAAAAAGATACTGAATCCTTTGGACTGCAAGAACTTAGAAGAATGGAATTTTATTTTTTCTTGAAATTTAAGGATAAAAGCATTGTATATTTGGAGTCAACTCAATTTCAGTGTTCTTTTGTTCGAGGCACGCTGAAAAGTGAAGAGTGTGAAACTGTAAGGCTGATTGCACGAGAACTGTTAGAAAATCGCTTTATGACTTATGAATGTAATAGAGAACTTCAAAAATGTTTGGGCCTACAGAGGAAACGGCTAGAGGCACACTATTTGAATCGAAAAATGGTTGTACAAATCCAGGCGTTGAGTGCGATTCCTTAAATAAAGAACATTAGGTTCAATATCGCAGATGCAAAGTGAACTGTAAGGTTGATTACTAAACTTTGAAGTACCCCGTAATTATTAGACGGCTCTATCATATCTGTTGTTGGTCATGTCAAAAGATATGATAGAATCAAAATAGCGCCGATGATCAGAATTTTCGAATCCTGATCATCGGCGCTATTTTGGTGGGACTTATGTCAGGCCCTTTTTATAGTTCTATTAAACAATGAAATTGTGAAATTAAAATTCGAAATACGGCATAAATGAAAATATATAATAATTATGTATTATAATAGCATAATATAAATTAATTGAAGTCATTGAGTAATGGAGGAGTATATTATGGGTGGAAAAAGTAGATCATTGCTAACTACAGTAGTCGTGGCTTCTTCACTAGGGTTAGCCGGTTTAGCCATCGGCACAGTTGCCCCAATGGGACTGATTCAACCAATTGTGGTCAGTGCTGATTGGAAAACTGGCTCACAAGGTTGGTGGTATGACGACGGTAACGGCAAGTTTGCACAAGGGTGGCGCCAAATAAACGGACCTTGGTACTACTTTGATAATAACGGCTGGATGAAGACTGGCTGGCAGGAAATCGGAGGAGTCTGGTATTACTTTGCTAGTAACGGTTATATGCAGACTAACTGGCAACAGATCGGCGGAACTTGGTATTATTTTGATGCTCAAGGACACATGTTAACGAATTGGCAGAAGCTCGGAGACAACTGGTTTTACTTCAACCCACAAGGACACATGTTAACTAACTGGCAAAAGTTGGGTGATAATTGGTTTTACTTCGATGAACAGGGTCACATGCTCAAAGGTTGGCAACAGGTTGGTGGTTCTTGGTATTACTTCGATGACAACGGACATATGCTGACAGGAAAACAAATAATTGGTGGAGACACCTATTATTTTGATGGCAGTGGGCATATGCAAACAGGCTGGCAAAATATCGATGGAAAAACCTATTATTTCGATTCAAGTGGCAAAATGGTAAAATCTACTAAAATTGGGGATACTACGTTTGATGCCAATGGTGTCGCAGGATACTGGCATTCAGATGCTATGGTCAAGTATTCGCCTACGGACGGAATGACAGCACCAAACAATTATTTGTTCTATGCAATAAAATCCGTCAATCCTCTGAGAGACGATGGACTATACAAAAATTCACCATATAATACAGCAGATGATTCGATATGGGCTGGCAGCACTAAGAATTATAACGGTACGATTGTATACGCTGACGCCTATAAAAATGTGACAGATTATCAAGGCAATTCGATTACCTATGTACATGTCAATTTAAATGGTAGTTGGTACTGGGTGGACCGTCGTGGACTGAGTTATCAAACAAATCCAGGGACAAGCCCGGCAGTACTTGGATATAACGCATACAATCACAACGGTCAGGTTCCGTATTACTCATCCTCGAAGTATTCTTCAGAACTAGATCGAGCAGCACAACATTGGAACCAAATTTTAGGGACCAATGTGTTTGTCAAAATGAGTTCTTTAACTCATGATACTCAGCTCGAAATTTCTGATGTTCAATTGACAACGAGCGATTACCTAATGGGAACATATGGTAGTTTAGGACGAATGTTTGTTAACACTGGGTTAATTGGACAACGTACGACAGCACCAAATGGCGGTAGTTATGATTATACAAATTCAGATGAAATTGAGCATATTTTTGAGCATGAATTGGGGCATTCCATTGGTTTAAATCATACTGGCTTCGGAACCGGCACTGGAAATTATGGCTGGAGTTGGTCTAATGAAAGTGATCTTATGTGGGGAACAAATCTAAGCGGTAGCATCTCTGATCAATCCGTAGTCACACAGAATGATATTGCTGGTGTTAACCTTGTTCGTTCAATGCACATGTACTATGACACTGCGGATCCCATTCTTTACAGTAACATCAGTCATGATGGTTCTGGGTATGAAAATGAATGGGAATTTGTCCCACCGGTTGCAAAGTAATCAAATCATGGTTTGAAATCTGTTTCAGAACATTTAAAAGTAATTATAGATTTTACTCAACACTAGTAATAAATGAAGCTCGAGCACCCTTTCTGTGGGGTAACTCGAGCTTTATTTGTGCAAAAACAGTTTGTTCGATATTGATATATAAGTTAAAATCGAATTGTAGCATTTTTCACAAATACATCTAAGGGGAGCTGTAACGATGAATCAGAGTGTTAGGTTTAAGCTTTATAAGTCAGGGAAAATATGGGTCACAGCAGGAATTGTAACTGTAGGGATAATCTTTGGCAGTGTAAACGTCAGTGCCAGTGTTAATGGTGAGGGCGTCCCCTCAAGCACAAAGGCATTACAGACAACGCAGACGATTTCGGCTGTTGGACCAAATGATCAGCAGCAAAATATTATAAGTAATTCAGTAAAAAGTGCTGCTACCACTGAAAGTAGTAATCAACAAGAAAGTTCCGTTCAACCTACTTCGGTGGGGGCAAGTGCAACTTCTATTGCGAATACTCAGGCTGTTTCTGAATCCAAGCCATCTGATACCAATAGTGAGTCAATCATCATTTCATCAGCTTCAGCGGCGACAAGTATAGCCTCGATTGCAAATAAACAAAGCGTCACTGAATCAAGTCAGTCTAAAAATGTATCGGTTGCCACTCAAGCAGTATCTGCAGGCTCGGCCACATCTGCGATAGCGAACAAAGGGAACATTGCTGAACCTAATCAGACTATCAATGATTCGACCTTTGCATCGTCTGCTTCACCCAAATCGGTTATGGCCGCCCAGAACCTTGATTTTCTAGCGTCCACCCAAGATGACAAGTTTTATATCAACGGACAACCGGCTAATGGCTATCAGCAAGATGGCGATAATTGGTATATGTTCAAAGATGGAATCAAACAATCACAAATTCAACCATGGGCTAATGGCTATTATTACTTTGATCCAGTTACATATTTACGAACTGATAATGCATTTCGAAGCGAATGGGGCGGTATCTATTACTTTGGCTCCGATGGCAGAGCTGTGCAGGGATTACAAACAATTGACGGTAAAAAATATTACTTTGGTGATGATAATACTTATGATGCACGCAAAAATGCCTTTGTTACTCTGAATGATAAGACCTACTACTTCGGTGATAATGGGGCGCGAATTGATGGTTGGATCAGCAAGGATGGTCAAAGGTATTATGGTGATGGCGACAACGGTATTTTAAAGGGTTATAGCAATGGTGACGGTTGGCGCATGTTTGATGTTAAAGACGGGCACTTAATTACTAACTCGATTTATCCATGGGCGAATGGATATTATTATCTTGATGGGAACGGAATGACCGTTAGCAACTCCTTTGAGAACCAATGGGGTGGAACCTACTATTTCGGATCTGACGGACGTGCAGTCCAAGGTATTCAAAAGATAGACGGTGCCTACTATTTCTTCGGTTCAGATAACACGTATAACATGAAAACCAACAGTTGGGTTTCTTATTGGAACAACACCTACTATGCCGGTGCTGATGGCAAACTCTTAAGTGGTCTACAAAAGATAGATGGCACTTTCTACTTTTTTGATAAAACTGGTTTCCAAATGCATAAAGATTCATACGACATGGGCTATCCAAACTGCTGGTATATGTTTGGCCCGGACGGAAAAATCGTAACCGGTTTGTATCAGTATATGGGGAGTTGGTATTACTTTGATCCTACAAGCTATTTAAAAGTCACTAACACTGATATGTCTATTAACGGTGTTCAATGGCATTTCGATGGAAATGGTATCGGTACGAAAAAAGCGGATCGATATTTTGTTTCGTATGACACTGCAAAGAATGGTGGGATTAATGGTTTCTGGAACAATGAGCCAACGTACATTCCAGGGCAATGTACGTCATTTGTCGCAGGGGCTTTAGCCGCTTCCGGCGTACCACAATCAGAGTGGACACATTTGGGTAACGGCGCTGAATGGGCAGGCAACGCCCGTGCTAAAGGGCTGCGGGTTGATATGACGCCTTCTGTTGGTGCTGTTATTAGTTATAAAGGTGCTAACTGGAACAGCGGATATGGGCATGTGGTATACATTACCGGTCTAAACGCCAATGGTTCAGTTCACATCATTGAAGGCAATTACAGCGGTCTTGCTTTTCACGAACGTGATGTATGGATTGACAATTCAATTGCGGGCATCATTCACTTTTAAAAATATGTGATTAGTATTGGATGATACTAATATTTTAAGAGTTTGGGACAAAACTCTTGAATAAAAAATAAGGTTCGAAATCGTTTTTTGATTTCGAACCTTATTTTCGTACTATTATGTAGGCACAGAGACAATTCTCTGCTCATCCAACAGCGACTAAACAATTAGAAAGCGAGGTTATCTCCATGTACAAGAATTATAACAATAATCAAACCAGTTTGGCAGTGAATTTAGATTTTACGCCTAGTGAAAATCATGTGGTCACGGTGTTAAGCCGATTCGTAGACTCTATTCCTTTAAAAGACGTCATGAACGCAACTGCCGCCACTGGGCGGCCAGCCTATGATCCACGGTTAATGATGAAGATTCTATTGTTTGCGTATACG
>NZ_AUAW01000004.1 GCF_000428925.1 Furfurilactobacillus rossiae DSM 15814
AGCACTAACTAAGTTCCTAACCACTTTTAATGGTCCGGTGCACAGCTTTACTGTGGACCGTGGCACTGAGTTTAGTGGGCTAGTATCACTTGAATCACAATATGGTATTAAGACCTATTACTGCCATGCTTATACTCCAGCTGAACGTGGTAGTAATGAACGCTTTAATCGGAATTTACGTTATTTTTATCCTAAAGGGACTCGTTTTGAGCACATTAGTGCTCAAGATTTAACGACGACGTTACTCCAAATTAACCAGCGACCGCTTAAAATACTCGACTGGCAAACACCGTATCAGGTTATGCTGACAAATTTGTCCAAAAATTCGGATTAAATTTGCAATCTACCGAACACTTATTGGATGAGCCATGTACCCCTTTGCACTTTTTCGAAGAACAACATAGTTTTTACGATGCGTTATTTTACTTATTTCTTCTGCTAACGGAATACCTTTGCTTTCAATTGTGACGATTTCATCAAACGGTTCAGTTATTCGTTTGACAAGTTCAGCGGCCGCATAACTAGCCATTTCTGTATCCCCGAGCAGAACAAATGACGCAATTGCAACAGTTGAACTAATCGGAATAATCGGCAACTTTCTTTTCAGAACTCCTATCATGACTTCATAACTTTTTTCCATCCTCATAACCCCAATCCGATTATTGGCAAAATAAATTTGAAAATAGCCCCTGTCAATAAGCCTGACATTGGATCAACTAATGCTGTGACAATCAATGTCAACGCAGAAACCGATGCACCAGATCCTTTCAACGCTAATGCAGCGTTCTCTGGAAAAATAATCACGGCTCCCAAAATTAGCAAAAATCCTGCAATTGAAGCAGCTGGTACATATTTACCCAGTCGTGGTAACCAACCGGAAAATAATAAAAGTGCCATTAGTAACATCATCAATATTCCAGAAACAACTGGTTCCGGTGCACTTGCGGTCGCCGAAATAATACTTTCTACTGGCGCCCCACCAAGTAAACTCGTTCCCATATCCGCAAAGGCCTGAGTCCCCGTCAGAATATTCAGGTTCACCGGATTTGGCTTAATGTTCGTTAACTGACCTGTTACCAGCCCGTATGAAATGTTCGCGCCAATATTCAAACAGGCTAAGCTTAGTGCTCCTCGAATCACGCGCAGATTAAACATTGGTTTCAAGAAGTGAAATCGCCGCTCTACAACGTATTGTGGCAGTTCCACCCGATAGTGAGTGCCATAAACGGCCACTAAGCTTGATGCAATGACGGATAAGACAATTGTCCAAACCAAGTCCTTGGTTAATAAATATGTCAGCACAGCAACACCGACGGAAGTGCCGCCAGCAATTCGTTCGTTTTTAACCATCGTCAAGCTGATCTTACTAAGCATTAAACCAACGCCTGCCATCATGCCCGCGATGATACCATTCCCTAAAACATGCACGATACTCGTTAAAGTACCAGTCAAACCAATAACTAACATAATGATGGAACCGCCAAGAATGATTGACGACCGTTCCCGGTGTGTTTGACCTAAACGACTCAATAAGCCTAATGATTCGGCCTGAAATGAGATAGGCGCAACTGACCCAACTGCGCCATTCACTAATGCACCAAAAACAAAGGAAAAGGACGTTGGAAAAATGGCGAATCCCAGAGTCATGGCCATAATACCTTGAGGAATCCCGTTCAAGACAACTCCTATTGCCGCCATTAAATCAGCCAACCAATGCATGCAAATACCCCCGGATTTCATTCTGTATGTTTGGCGTAATAATTATCAGATCATAAACTAGTGTCGAAAATGTCGAACACCTGTCGTCACCATTGCAATGCCAAGTTCGTTGGCCTTATCAATAGAATCTTGATCACGGATGCTACCACCCGGTTGAATGATTGCATGAATACCATGCTTAGCCGCATATTCAACACAGTCGTCCATCGGGAAAAAGGCATCACTAGCTAACACGGCCTCGTTAAATCGAGGCTGTTTTTTTGCGGCGCTAATAGCTAGTTCCACTGAACCAATACGATTCATTTGGCCGCAACCAATGCCCAATGTCTGATCAGTAGTAGCTACAACAATGGCATTACTCTTAACATGTTTCACAACAGTTTGTGCAAACTGAAGAGCTTTTAGTTCTGCCTCAGTTGGCTGAATTTCTGTTACAACGGTCATATCAGTAATTACTTCAGTCTGAAGATCTTTATTTTGTAAAAGCAACCCACCTGTTACAGAAATCGCCTCAAGTTCACCTGGTTGTGCTTTTCCTAATCCGATAGTTAGCAATCTGACGTTCTTTTTCTTAGCCAAAATTGCATAAGCATCATCATCAAACGCAGGCGCCATGATAATTTCTAGAAACAAGGCGTGCATCTTTGTCGCTGTGGCAAGGTCGACCGATCTATTCAGCGCAACAATGCCACCAAAAATCGACATTTTATCTGCACTGTATGCTTTGTCCCATGCCTGCTCGATATCATCTCCAAGACCAATGCCACACGGATTCATATGTTTGACTGCCACCACTGCTGGTCGATCAAATTCACTAAGTGCGGATAAAGCTGCATCAGCGTCTTTAATATTGTTGTAGGAGAGTTCTTTACCATGAAGCTGGTTAGCAGATGCAAGACTTATTTTCGAAGGATATTCCTTTGTATAAAAAGCAGCTTGTTGATGTGCATTTTCACCATAACGAAGAGCTTGACGCTTTTGATAAGTCATCGTTAATTTTTCTGGGAAGGGTTCAGGATTTAGATAATGTGCAATAGCTGCATCGTAGGCGGCAGTAAAGGAAAAAACTTTTGCCGCCAGCTGACTGCGTAACGTCGCATCTTCAGACTTAATGCCGCTCAGTACAGCTGAATAATCACTCGGATCTGCAACAGCCCAAACATCTTTAGCGTTCTTCGCAGCCGCCCTCAGTGCCGTCGGACCACCGATATCAATTTGCTCAATTGCTTCAGTACGTGATACGTCCGGTCGATTTATCGTTTCAGAAAATGGATATAGATTGACGCACACAACGTCAATCGGTTCAATATCGTTTTCAGACAACGTTTGCATGTGTTCAGTTTTATCGCGCTGCGCAAGAATTCCTGCATGAATGCGGGGATGGAGCGTTTTAACCCTTCCATCGAGCATTTCAGGAAACTGTGTCACTGACTCTACGCTAATAACTGGCACCCCAGCGGAGCTTAAATGGCGTGCAGTACCGCCTGTTGAAACAATTTCAAAACCCAAGTCAACCAAACCACGGGCAAAATCCACAACTCCTGTTTTATTGAATACGCTAATCAATGCACGTTTCACCTTAATGTCTCCTATCATCAAATGAGTGACTGGCTATTTTAATTAATTTCGAGCATTTAAATAAAGTTCGTGTTTATAAAAGCATCCGCTAACTCGTTTCCAAGTTAATAAAGGAATTCTATCATTGCACATTTCTTAAATCAACGATAAATATTAACTATTCTGCTATGCATTAATTATATAGTTCGTATTTTACAAATATATTAATTGTTATGATTCTATTTTTATTGGTTACCAAAAAGTGCCTACTTGTTCTTTAACTGAGAACCAACTAACCTGATGATTGAAAAAAGACAGGAGATTATGACATATGGATTTACAATTAACGCACAAAATCGCTCTCGTAACAGGTTCAACCAAGGGAATTGGTAAGGCCATTGCTACTGAATTAGCTCGGGAGGGAGCCACGGTTATTATCAATGGCCGCAGTCAGAAGAGTGTTTCAACGGCAATCAGCGACATTACCGAAGCTGTCCCAGATGCATCTTTGCAACCTGCCCCGTTTGATCTAACAACGCCTGACGGTCGCACAGCACTGGAAGAAAAGTTTCCAACACTAGACATTCTTATCAACAACCTAGGTATTTTTGGCGCTATGGATTATTTCGACATCGACGACGAAACCTGGAATAACTACTTTAATACCAACGTTTTAAGTGCTAATGACCTCGTCAAATTTTATTTACCAGGGCTGATGAAAGCCGATTTTGGTCGGGTTATCTTTATCGCTAGTGAAGCAGCTATCATGCCATCCCCTGAAATGCCGCAATATAGTATGACTAAGGCCATGCAACTGAATCTATCCAAGAGCTTAGCCAACGTCACTCGTGGTACTAACGTTACGGTAAACACCGTTATGCCAGGGTCCACACTGACTGAAGGCGTGGTCGATTTCATTAACGATTTGTATCCTGACCCGAAGCAAACGTTTGAAGAAAAAGAACGTGAATACATGGCCAAGAATCGACCAACATCAACGCTTGGCCGACTCATTCGCCCAGAAGAAATTGGCAAACTTGTCACCCTTGTCGCTAGTCCTGCCGTTGGTGGTTTTAGTGGTAACGCTATTCGTATGGACGGCGGGATTGTACCAACGATGTTCTAATCACAGTGGGCGAGGTGCACGTTTTGCGGTACAATTAACCGAACGTTTTAATGAAACCGTGAAGAAAGTGAGTGCTGCTCGTGTATTATTTTCTTGCTCAGTTACTGGCCGTTGGCTATGTCGCTGCTTGTCTGGTAACCACTGTCAAAGCATATTCTGACCCCAAGGTGTCTACTCACATTGCGATGTGGTGGTCCGCCGTAACTATCGTAATGGCACTCACACTTGCCAGTTGGGTCTTTCTTGTCGTCGGCAGTCTCGCCTCACTTGAATTGGCTTATCAAACGGACCGGTCCAAGGGTCTCATTCGTTGGTGGCCATTGATTGGGCGGACAGCCTACGTTGTGGTAACCATCGCGCTTTACCTTCGTTTTGGTGTACCAAACTTTAAATAGTCTAAAAAGCCTGATTTCTCACAGTGTTGGTTGAGAAATCAGGCTTTTGAATTTAACTCACATTGAATGCTATTCAACACACACATTTTTATGAAAAGGATGTTAAACTGCACACATTAATTAATTGGATTGCTTAGACAGAGACGTTTTAAGAGGAAATTATCATGTCTGAATATGAAACATCATTTGCTACCATGGCACAAACATTGGGTGAAAATTTAGCCATGCAACGCCGTCGTTTAGGCCTAACGCAAAAACAATTAGCGCGTGATATTTGTTCGCAGGGACTCATCAGCAACATTGAACGTGGTAATTATGTACCCAATGCGATTCTACTTGGTCAAATCTGTAACCGATTGAAAATGTCCATCGATCACGCTTTATTGAACCATTACTACAAAATTAGCCACCACGAGGACTTTAACGAAACTGTTGAACAACTATGTAATCAGCATTTATATCAACAAATGCGGGACTATTTAGAAAAATCCGAACTTGCGGATCACTTGCAACGAGATGACGACTTGCAGATTTATTATTACTACCATGCCTGCAGCGTTTACCAATTAACAAAAGATGCGCCAGTATCACTGAGAGAATTGAACCTAGCCTTATCCTTCACCTACTCTCCACATCAGGCACACCTCACCAGCTTAGAAATGATCATTATGTCCTGCATTGATTTTGTCGAAAGTGAATCCAATATCAATCATGAATTTAATCGATTCAAACAGCTCGAAAACATTATCTTGAACGATGAGAATCTAACTCTTGATCCAAACTATAGTTTAATATTCTATCAGTACGCGCTAACTTTGTTTCACCATGCTGAAATGCACAAGTCCATCGATATCATACAGACAGGGATCAAATGGGCTACCGACCATAACGTCACGTTTATGTTAGCCGATTTCTTCTTTCTGTTATCAAAAGAATATATCACGATCAAAGACAATGACAACGCACAAACAGCAACGCAAAAGTATCAAGTTCTTGAATCGTTATTTCATCAGCCGATCAATCAAACAATCGACTAAAAGCAGTTAAGTGTTTGTTGACGAAACCTTTTTTGCCAAAAATAACGCAGAATGTCCCCGTTCCAATCATTTGGAGCGGGGCGTTCTGCGTTAAAGCGCACATTTCTGTTTTTTGAAACATTGATCTGACCTCCCTCAAACTAAGTGTGGTCGGTCATTACCCTATTTCTAATACAGCCTTCTTTTAAAGAATAAAATCGCACAAATTTTCACCACCAAGAAAATTGCCAAGACAATGCTAGCCCATCCTAAAACAAACACAAAACTCACCGAGAAAATTTTCGCCAAACCTAGAAAAACTAATAACCATAAAACGACTGGCATGTAACCACCTCCATGAGAAAAGGATGCTCGCAAGTGGGAGATCAATAAAATCAGAATACTGATTTTTATCACAACGAAATGCGTTTTATACTGCGTGCATCAAAATAAATGGAGGTCCATATCATGAAGGCAATTATGCAAACGAGTTACGACGGCATTGATGCATTACAGCTTATCGAGACGCCATCTCCGCGTGGTCAACTAATGGGAACACTGGTAAATGTCCATTTTGTTCCAGTATTACCCTGGGATGTAAAAAGTGAAATGGGATTACTACCTGATGTCCACGCCGACCATTTGCCCAAAATACCGGGTTATGGCTTTTCAGGAATTGTTAACGCGAATCATCTACTTGGCCCGGCTGTCGGAACACGTGTCGTTGGGGCAACACCAACGGGTAGTTACGCAGAAATCGTCAACGCACCAATTCCACTTTATTTATTCACCCTACCAGACGAGGTTTCTCTCGCTGATGCCGCAACCATTTTTGGCGGCGCTGATACCGCAATGATGATTTTAAACAGTGTCCGTTTGAAAGCAACAGACCACGTTTTACTCATTGGTGCCTCTGGTGGCGTTGGCGATTATCTCGCCCAGCTTTTAACTTCACGTGGAATAACCTTCACAATTCTTTCTTCTCAAAGAAGCTTAGAGTACACACGGCAAACTTTTGTGGGTGCCGACATCCATGCAACGGTTGAAGATCTCGCTAATGAAACATTCGATTACGTCCTCGACACATCCGGCGATGTCACAACACTAGGCAAGATTGAGCGCACGTTAAAAACGAATGGTGTTCTATTTACCTCAGCATTGCCAAATTATCAGCCGCATAGACAAGATATCCGTAGTCAGTTCAACAACAGCCCAATTCCTCCAAAACAATATCAAACAATCATTCATATGCTCGCTACTGGTCAGCTCGTCGCCCACATCGATCGCATCTTTCCAATGCAGGATGTTAAAACCGCGCAACAACGACTATTACAGTCGCCATCACGCGGTCGAGTGCTATTAAGTATTAATGAATCAACCTCTTGATTAGAAGAAACGGAAAACCATATTGTTACACGTGAAACTAAATTTTTTTCTGCCTAGTCATTATCTGGAATTTCCTTTGCATTTTGCAAACGAAAGGCTTGGGTCACTGCAACCAATAATAAACATAGGCAAATGCCGAAACCAACTTGGATTCCAACTCGCGAGTTTGGTACATGTAAACGAGCATCAGTAATCGTAATAGCAGCCACAATTAATGCCGTTCCCATCGTTGCGGCTACCTGACGCAACGTATTAAAAATTGCGACGCCATCGGGAAGTTGCGCCCGTTTCAGATAAACTAACGAATGCGTTTGTAGCGGAATCAACATCAACACTAAGCCTGACTGACGAACGGCTTGTCCTAACGTCACCATCCAAATCGATGACTGTGCACCAATCAACATTTGTAACAGCGTTCCACAGAGGTCAATTGTGAGCCCAATGAGCACTAAATGTTTGATTTTGAAACGATCATAAAATTTGCCGCTGGTAGACGACATAAGGCCGGTAATTAATGCCCCAGGTAAAATGACCAGTCCAGACACAAGTGGGCTCTTATGCATGCTATTTTGGACAAGCAGCGGTAATAAGATTGTATTGCCATACATTGTCGCGATTATCAGTGAATTAATCACCAGTGCAAACGTAAATTGACGTGTTTTAAAAACGTTAAGGTTTACCAGCGGTTGTTTCGTTCGCAATTGTAGCCAAACAAATAATAGCCAGAAAACTACCGCCGCTACTAAGGATAAGCTAATCAGTAGCCCTTCTCCCGACAGCAACTGGCTGACGTTTGATAATGCCCACAATAAGAACCATAGGCCTAAACTGATCAGCATTAACCCTCGGTAATCAAACGACAACGCCAAGCTGTGCGACTCTGCTGGTAACGCCTTAAAAGCCACAACCAGCACACCTGCCAAAAATGGAATCAGTAAGATAAATAAATACCGCCAGGAGAAGTAAGTCAGAATGACACCTGACAGCGTCGGACCAATAATGGGCGAAAAATTGAATGCCAATCCGATAAAGCCCATCACTGAACCCTGCTTACCTTTGGGCGCATAACGAATCGCCATGACATTTACTAGCGGCACCATAACACCTGCTCCAACGGCCTGAATCATTCGCGCAAACACGACTAGCCAAAAAGATGGTGCCATTGAACCAAGGATTGTCCCAAATAAAAAGACACTGGTAAAACCAAGAAATAGCCGTCTGAATGAAAAACGTTTAATTAAATAAGCGCTCACCGGTATCATCAGTGCATTAATTAGCATGTAACCATTGCTAACCCATTGGACTTGTTCGGCTGTAACGTGAAACGTCCGCATTAAAATTGGCAATGCAATGTTCATCAGTGTGGAGCACAGTAAGCTCCAAAACGCGCCAAAGGTTAAAATCGTCAGTGAAATTTTTTCTTGTCGTCGCAACTACACAATCTCCTCGAATATAAGCATAATTATATTCATTGTACGTAGTTCTGACCTCAAATTCACTGACAATTCTGGAAATAACGCTATAAACAAAATCGGCAGCGACCCTAATCAGAGTTGCTGCCGATCTTATTAGTATTTATTTTTTATGCAAACACATTAATACTGTGTCGTTCTATGATACATCAATCGGCGAATGACAATCACCATGATCCATGTTAACGCAATGGCAACCGCCGCAAAACCAAACAAAAATTTGTATGAGGTTGCATCAATCAGGACACCACCTAGAAGTGGACCAATCGCCCGTCCAGCAGCAGCGGATGCATTAACAGCACCTTGATACTTTCCTTTCACATCTAATGGCGTCAACTGATTGACAATCGCCGGGATCGCTGGAAAGGCCGTCGCTTCGCCCAGCGTTAATACAGCAATGGCAAGGACAAACCCAATGTACTGTTTAACAAAGAGCAAAATAACAAACGATATTGCTACTGCAGCAATTCCTGGGATGATTTGATAATATGGATTGCGAATCCGGTCGCCAAGAAAATTGACGCCCATTTGAAAAACAAGAATAAGCCCGGCATTGATCGTCCATAACAAACTATATTTTGTCAATGGAATCCCTTGATCAGTCATGTACACCGCCATGTTTGATGTCCATTGTTCATACATGATCCAAATGACAATCAATGTAGCAAAGAACGTCCAGATGATAACCAAATTCGGCTTAGGCAATTTGACTTTGCTCTTAGTCTGTTTGGCATGGGTTGCATGAGAACGTACACTATCCACATTAAACTGCGTCATTGCGATAAAGAAGTAGGCTACATACATTACCGCAGTGATAATGAATAGATATTGAACACCGTGTTCATAAACAAAGCCAACCATCATGGTCCCAAAGACAACCCCAAGGTTCTGCATAAAGTAAATCATGTTGAACACATATCGACCGTCACGACTTTTAATGGTTGTTCCCAAAGAATTAATCAGCGTGATCAAAAGTCCACTACCAAAGCCCATAAATACAAGACCTATTGGAAATGCCGGCCACCCATGCCAGAAAATCAAGAAGGCCGTAGCAATAAACTCATAAACTGTCGCAATTAACGTCAGCTTATAAGCATCAACACGATCAAACAGCCAGCCACCTAAATAAGCACCAATGATATTTGCAGTTGAGTTAAACAACAATACAAGTCCAACGACCGTTAATGATTCATGAAGCGCATCATGAATATAGATGGTTGTTAATGGCCAAATAAAACTTTGTCCCATATTGTTGAGCAGCCCGGCAACCAATAACCATGGCAGCTTAATTTCTTTCCCAGTAACTTGTTGTTGCATCGGTCTTCCCTCCAATTTATTTCCCCGGAAATAATGATTGATTAGTACTGATAAACGGGTGCACATCATATCGATGCACGCCCGTTTTATTGGTTGTCACTTTAGTTTTGCGCGTTGTACGCAATGTTTGAGAACTTGTTATACGACTTAACAAATAGCAATTTGACAGTTCCCCGGGCACCAGAACGGTTCTTTTCAATAATGACTTCAACTTCCCCAACGTTTTGATCCTCATCATCACGCGGATCATTGTCATTATCCTCATCATCGTTGTCTCGTTCATAGTAGTCATCACGATACAAGAAGGCAACGATATCGGCATCTTGTTCGATTGAACCAGATTCACGAATATCAGATAACACCGGTCGTTTATCCTGTCGTTGTTCCAAACCACGCGATAGCTGTGATAAAGCAATGACTGGCACACGTAATTCCTTAGCCAATTTTTTTAACTGACGGGAAATATCAGAAACTTCTTGCTGTCGGTTTTCTTTGTTCCCACCTTCAATCAACTGAAGGTAATCGACAATAACAATCCCTAGGTCATGTTCTTTGGCCAAACGACGACACTTTGCACTGATTTCAGCCATTCGGTTACCTGGCGTGTCATCAATGTAAACACTAGTCTTAGATAGTGCGCCCATGGCCACAACGAGGTTCTGCCATTCTTCATCAGTCAACTGGCCTGTTCTCAAATGGTTTGCGTCGATACTACCCTCAGCACAAAGCATCCGGTTGACTAACGATTCAGCTCCCATTTCAAGACTAAACAAAGCTACCGTTTTATTCGTCTTGGTTGCCACATTTTCGGCGATATTCAGAACAAACGCTGTTTTACCAACACCGGGACGAGCAGCAAGAATAATCAATTCATCGTCATGGAATCCAGTCGTCATCTTGTCCAATTCATGGAAGCCGGTAGCTAAACCGGTAATTTCATCGCCATTCTTCGACAACTCGTTAACGGTATTCATGGCCTGATTTAACACGTCCGCAATCGGTTTGAAACCACCACTATTGCGATCGTCGGCCACCTTCATGATTTCTGTCTCGGCATTTTCAAGCAGTGTCGAAACATCATCCTCTTCATTGTACGAACGGGTAACAATGTCTGTCGCTGTCTTTATCAAACGACGTAGCAAAGCCTTCTCTTGAACAATCTTGGCATAATAAACGACGTTCGCCGCAGTTGGTACTGCCTGCGCCAACTCAGCAATATAAGTCACACCACCAACGTCATCAATTTGTGCGTTAGCAGTAAGGGCATCGTTAACTGTCACAGCATCAACAACACTGCCATTATTGTTCAAATCAATCATCGTTTGAAAAATAATCTGATGTGCTCGACGGTAAAAGTCCTCAGCTTGGAGATATTCCATCGCTTCAGGCATGGCGTCATTACTTAAGAAAATGGCCCCCAAAACGGCCTGCTCTGCTTCAATGTTTTGTGGCGGGGTTTGTTCCCGCAAATCTACATTATCCATGCTATCTCCACTTGATTCTGAACCAAAATAACAAAACGCACCATTTCCCGGGAAATAGTGCGGTCAAAATGCCTTAATAACTATTGTTCAACCACGTGTACACGAATCTTCGCGGTCACTTGGCTGTGTAGTTTAACTGGTACATTCGTATAACCGAGCACCCGAATTGGATCCGGCAATTCGATCTTGTGCTTATCTAACTTAATATTGAATTGTTGATTTAATGCCTGAGCAATCTGCTTTGAAGGAATTGAACCAAATAGACGACTGTCTGAACCAGCTTTGGCCTTAATTTCAACAACTGTTTCATCAGCCTCTAATTTCTGTTTCAATTCCTGAGCCGTTGCTAATTCGGCTGCTTCCTCGCGAGCTTCCGCACGTTGCTGGCCTTTTAGTTGGCTCATGGCAGTCGCGGTTGCCGCTTTGGCCTTACCTGTCTTAATTAAGAAATTTTGAGCAAACCCATCTGGTACTTCTTTGACTTCACCGCGCTTGCCACGGCCACGAACGTCCTGCGTAAAAATAACTTTCATCGTTGTTACTCCTTTGCATCCTGTGTTGCTTCTGCCGCCTGATTATTGAGAATGTTCAATAATTCTTGACGAACTTCGGTAACACTTTGATTTTCAATCTGTGTGGCTGCGTTTTGTAAATGACCGCCACCGCCCATTTGTTCCATAATGACCTGCACGTTAACTTCACCAGTAGAACGAGCAGAAATCCCAACTCGGTTGTCAGCACGTTGGGTGATAACAAACGAGGCTTCGACGCCTGCCATATTTAGCAACGAATCAGCAGCTTGGGCCGCCGTTACCGAATCATATGTGGTACCGTCCTCTCCAGCAATCAATGCCACGCTCTCATTAATCAGTTCAACTCGGCTAATGAGGTGATTACGTTGCATGTAACTGTCCGGATTTTCCTTATTAAATTGAACAATCAGTTCTGCATCGGCACCAGCTGATCGCAAATAGCTGGCTGCGTCAAACGTTCGCGTACCGGTATGGTTCGTGAAGTTTTTAGTATCAATTTCAATCCCGGATAGCATTGCTGTCGCTTCAATTTTGTTCATTGCATTTGCTTCCTGTGGTTGATACTCTAACATCTCTGTAATCAACTCACAAGTTGAACTTGCATAAGGCTCAATGTAAACCAAAATTGGGTTTTCGGGGAATTCTTCACCCCGACGATGATGATCAATAATCACAGTTCGATTCTGAAGCTTGTCATACACGCTCTCAGCCATCGACATGGATGGTTTGGAATGATCCACCATAATCAATAAACTTTGATCAGTGGCCCGATTAGCAGCATCTGCCGGCGTGATGATCGCATCTTTTACTTCCGAATAATTATCAATGGACTGTAGCAAACGTTGAATATCAGAATGGGATTGTTGTGCCTCATCCAAAATGATCCAACATTTCTTACCATTCATCTGTGCAATCCGTCTAATCCCCAAGCTTGCCCCTAATGAGTCCATATCAGGCGTTTGGTGACCGGCAACAAATATCTGGTCTGATTGACTGAATAATTCTTGTAACGCCTGAGAAATCATTCTGGCACGCACACGCGTCCGTTTTTCCATTGGGTTCGTCTTACCGCCGTAAAAACGAGCTTCCTCATTTTCAGCTTTAACGACAACCTGATCACCACCACGGCCGAGAGCTAAGTCCAAATTACTCTGAGCTAAGCTAGCTAGACGATTGATATCTTTCTGTCCATAAGCTAATCCCATGGACAATGTGAGCGGATAGTTCTGTTTAGAAGTGGTTTCACGAATCGTGTCGAGAATCTTAAATTTATCAGCTTCCAAATTTTCCAAGTCGCTCAAATGGCCAACTAATAAATAATGGTCTGAATTCAAACGGCGCAGGTACGTATTGAAATCTTTAGTCCAATCTGTCAGTGTACTCGTCACATAATTACGAAGTGTTGAAATATCTGAATCACTCATACTTTGAGTCACTTCATCATAGTTATCCAATGAAATAATCCCAAGAACAAGTTGTTCATTATGGTAGTCACGTTCAATCTGCGCGTAGTGACTAACATCCATCAGGTACACAACGTTTAATTCTGGTTGAACGAGCAAGTAAAATTGCTTATCAGCCCACGTAATTGTAGTGTACGTTTCATCTTTTGCGTGTGCTTCAATCGCATCAGCCAACGTTTGATCCACGCTAGCAATGCTCTTCCCTAACACTTCTGTATCGCCAAAATAGGCCTGTAAATATGGATTAATCCAAGCGACGCGTTGATGATCATTGAAAATCAGCACGCCCATTGGCATTTCAATCAGTGCTTCCTGTTCACCGCGTTTAATGCGATAGGATAAATCGGCAATGAACTCTTGCGTATCGATGCTGATCTCCTGCAGAGTATTGAAAATCACGACCAACACGACAACGGCCGCAATCAGCACAATGAGCCCAAATATCCAATTCAACATAAACGCTGTAATAACGCCCAACAGGCCTAACGCCAACCCATAAAATGCAATCCACCGCAAACGCGTGTTTTGCATGAAAACGGGCAAACGAAATCTTGCGAGTAATTGTCTCATGTTGTTCGTTCCTTTCTATAAAGTATTGTTACCAGTAAAGTACTTCGGTACCGTTACACTGTTACCAGTTTATCACATCTAATGTGACCAATACACAGCACACGACAGTCTGTGGATAATGAAATTGGCAAACCTAAAGACTAAAAAAAACAGCCCCCCTAAAAGGGCTGTTTGATAAAACATTGATTAGTCTTCGGCTACGAATGGAAGCAAGCCCATGATCCGTGAACGCTTGATTGCCACCGTCAAACGACGTTGGTTCTTAGCGGACGTACCAGTCACCCGACGAGGTAAAATCTTGCCTCGTTCTGAGATGAACCGTTGCAACAATTCAGTGTCTTTGTAATCGATGTATTCGATGTGGTTTGCGGCGATGAAGTCTACCTTACGGCGACGACGGTTACCACCACGACGACGTTGATCTGCCATGATATGATCCTCCTATCTTCTGAGACTAGAATGGAAGGTCGTCATCCGAGATGTCAATGCTTTCACCGTTACCAGCGAAAGGATCAGCAGGGGTCTGGCTTGATTGACTGGAAGGTGCAGTATTACCTGCATTGTTCCCGCCATTGTTGCCAGTGCCGCCAAACGGATTGGCGCTTCCTGATTGAGGAGCATTATTGTTGTAGCCGCCGTTGTCATTTGTGTTACCAGAAGTCCGTTGATCAGATTGAGAACGGGATTCTAGTAAGGCAAAGTTTTCGACGACCACTTCAGTGACGTAAACGCGCTGGCCCTGTTGGTTCTCGTAGTTCCGGGTTTGAATCCGGCCCTCGATACCAACTAGTGAACCCTTATGCGTGAAGTTAGCGAAGTTTTCCGCTGACTTACGCCAGATTACACAGTTAATGAAATCAGCCTCTCGTTGGCCCTGTTGGTTAGTGAACTGACGGTCCACCGCCAACGTAAATGAACCAACAGCTGCTCCTGATTGTGTGTAACGAACTTCAGGGTCACGGGTTAAGCGTCCGGTAAGAACTGCGCGATTAATCATAGTTGTAGTGCTCCTCTCTTAAAATTTTTGTTTTGTTTACTTGTCGTCACGTTTAACGATCATGTGACGCAAGATGCCATCGCTGATTTTAGCCAAACGATCAAATTCGTTTAAAGCTTCAGCCTGGTCAGTGGTTAGGTTTACAACGTGGTAAGTACCCTCGTTGAAGCCTCCAATTTCGTACGCAAAGCGACGAGTTGACCAGTCTTTTGAATCAGCAATTTGTGCACCATTGTCTGTCAAAATCTTGTCGAAACGTTCAACTAAGGCTTGCTTAGCTTCACTATCAAGATCTGGGCGAACAATATAAGTAATTTCATACTTAGTTGCTAACATTGACTGTCTACCTCCTTATGGACTTTTGACCCGCTGTTTTTCAAACGGGTAAGGAGTCATTCGCCAGGATGGCGAACGCTCACGAACTAAAAGTATAGCATGGCAAAGCTTAAATAACAAGGTGTAGCTTATTGCGTTTGACGTAGCTGATCGACATATATGCAACCACATTACAAACACTAAACGGTTATTTGTCTTACCACAGAACTCCTAATCCGCAACGCCTGTTGTTCGTTCACACACCTATAACATACGCAAAACGACAACAAATGTTTGTTGTCGTCGAATTTTTTTAAAATTGTGTCTCACTATTTAAATTTAACTGCAGTTCCGTACGCAGCAACGGTCTCCATGTCTTGACTAATTGAATCCGAGTCGTAACGCATCATGACCACAGCATCAGCACCCATCGCAGTAGCATTCTCTCTCAATCGATCCACTGCGATATCGCGTGCCTCACTGAGCAATTCAGTATAAGCTTTAATTTCGCCGCCGACGATGTTTTTCAAACCAGCACCAATATTACGCACAACATTTTTGGATTGCGTTGTTAACCCAAAGACTTCACCAATAACTTCGTACTCTTGACCGGGGATTCGTTCGGTCGTCACAACGAGAATCTTTTTTGAATCACTCATGCAGCATCACGTCCTTAGCTAGAATTTATAACTCGAGTTTATTGTCTAGTATTAGCATCGCAAAAGCAATCGACAGGCCCTGAGTCATAAAAAAAGCACCGCGTCGATTTTGCTCGTCGCGATGCTTCAATTAAATCTAATTATATTTTTTAGTCATTGTCGTCATCAGAATCATCAGATGTATCATCCTGATCAGCTTCAGCACGTTTCAACAATTCGTTGACCTGTGCATCAGCGTCACCAGCTGGTTCATCGCCTGCTACTGGTGTCGTCGAATCAGCAGCCTCGCTTGAAGATGATGCCACTGTGTTATCACCATCAGTTGGTGTCGCACTAGCTGAATCATCTTCATCTTCGTCGTCGATTTCAGGTTCTACTTTGGCCATCGTTGCGACTGAGGCATCTTCATCGATCCGAATCAAATGAACCCCAAGCGCTGCACGACCTGTTTCAGAAACAGAATCGATGCTAAAGCGAATCATGACACCCTTATTGGTTACTAGCATGATGTCTTCCGTTCCGCTAACCGTTGTTAATCCAGTCAGTGGCCCGTTCTTAGCTGTCACGTTAACGGTCTTAATCCCTTTACCACCGCGACCCTTAATTGGGTACTCACTGGCTTTGGTTTGCTTACCGTAACCCTTCTCGCTAATAACAAGAACATGACTGTCCGGTTTCAACACGTCAGCACCAACGACAAAGTCATCGTCACGCAAACGAATTCCGCGAACCCCGGCCGCAGAACGACCCATGTCACGAACAGCATCTTCAGCAAATGATACCGCATAACCAAGGTGAGTCCCGATAATCATGTTTTGATGACCATCCGTGATGGAAACATTCATCAACTCATCACCATCGTGCAAGTTGATGGCCTTCAGTCCATTGCTCCGAATATTACTGAATTCACTAACAGCCGTGCGTTTAACCACACCATGAACCGTTGTGAAGAACAAGTAATTATTGCTCTCATCCGGACCACCCTTAACGTTGATCACCGCTTGAATACGCTCACCGGCATCCACACCAAGTAAGTTAATCACTGGAATTCCCTTAGCTGTTCGGCCATATTCAGGAATTTCGTAGCCCTTCATGGCATAAACTTTCCCAGTGTTGGTAAACATCATCAACCGGTCATGAGTCGACGTAGAAATTAAGTGTTCGATGAAATCGTCATCATGAACGTTCATCCCTTGAACCCCACGACCACCACGATGTTGAGCTTTGAACTCAGTTGTTGGTAGACGTTTGATATAACCATTGTGGGTCAACGTCACAATGACGTCTTCTTCTTCGATTAAATCTTCGTCTTCAATATTCGAAATGTCACCGACCTGTAACTCAGTCCGTCGTTTGTCACCAAACTTAGTCTGAATTTCAAGTAGTTCTTGGTAGATGATTTCGTTGATCCGTGAATCATGGGCCAAGATATCCTTGTAATCAGCGATATCTTTCATCAACCCAGTGTATTCATCTTCAATTTTGCCACGTTCCAAACCAGTTAACCGAACCAGCCGCATGTCCAAAATGGCTTGCGCCTGTTTATCAGACAACGAATAGTTATTCATTAACTGGGCCTTGGCAACATCAGCCGTTTGTGAATTACGAATAATCGAAATAATGGCGTCAATGTGATCCAAGGCAATCCGCAAACCTTCAAGAATGTGAGCCCGTGCCTGAGCACGTTTTAAATCAAATTCGGTCCGGCGACGGATAACACTTTCTTGATGGCGCAAGTAGTCAATCAAAATTTGCTTAAGACTAAGGACTTTTGGCGTGCCATCTTCGATAGCCAACATGTTGAAACTGAATGAGGTTTGCAACATCGTCATCTTGTACAAGTTGTTCAAAATAACGGATGCAGAAAAGTCCCGACGCGCGTCAATCACAATCCGCATACCTTCACGATCAGATTCATCGTTGATATCCGTGATACCTTCGATACGTTTGTCACGTGCTAATTCAGCGATATGCTCAATCAATCGGGCCTTGTTAACCATGTATGGTAATTCGGTCACGATGATGCGTTCCTTGCCGTTCTTTTGCGTTTCGATGTCAACTTTCGAACGGACGGTAATGGATCCCTTACCCGTTTCGTAAGCCTTCCGAATACCGGCCTTACCCATGACGATCGCACCAGTTGGGAAGTCTGGTCCCGGAATAGCTTCCATTAGATCAGCCGTTGTAGCATCTGGGTTGTCCATTAAAATGTGGATACCCTTGATAACTTCAGCCAAGTTATGCGGTGGAATACTCGTAGCCATCCCCACGGCAATCCCTGAAGCACCATTAACTAACAGGTTAGGGAATCGCGCTGGCAATACCGTTGGTTCACGTTCTGTACCGTCATAGTTGTCTTGGAAATCAATCGTGTTTTTATTGATATCGCGTAACATTTCCAGTGCAATCTTGCTCATCCGCACTTCCGTGTAACGCATAGCAGCCGCACCGTCACCATCGACAGAACCGAAGTTCCCGTGACCGTCAACTAACATATACCGGTAACTAAAGTCTTGTGCCATCCGCACCATGGATTCGTAAACGGCACTGTCACCATGTGGGTGATACTTACCCAAAACGTCCCCAACGATTCTGGCGGACTTTTTGTAGGGTTTGTCCGGTGTATTGCCAAGTTCATGCATATCGTACAAAATCCGGCGGTGAACCGGCTTCATTCCGTCACGAACATCTGGCAGCGCCCGGGCGACAATAACGGACATCGCATAATCCAAAAATGATGTCCGCATCGTTTGCGACAAATTGACGTCGGTGATGCGACTCGGTAAATCTTCGCTCATTTCGCTACTCCTTTGTCTTCGTTCTTACGTCGGTGCTCTAGTGCCCTAATTTATGCAAACAAATTAAGCATCAAGGTTTTCAACGAACTTAGCGTTATCCTCGATAAACTTCCGACGTGGCTCAACTTTATCACCCATCAACATGGTGAAAATCTGATCTGCTTCAATGGCATCTTGTGGATCAACTCGTAACAAACGGCGCTTTTCAGGATCCATTGTTGTTTCCCAAAGTTGTTCGGCATCCATTTCACCAAGCCCTTTATACCGTTGGATCATTGGCTTAGGAGACGGTGGCAACTGACCTAAAATCGTGTTTAGTTCATCATCTGAGTCGATATAGCGCATCATCTTACCTTGAGCAACTCGGTACAACGGTGGCTGCGCAATATACACGTAACCAGCATCGATCATTGGCCGCATAAACCGGTAGAACAATGTCAACAACAGTGTCCGAATATGGGCACCATCGACATCGGCATCGGTCATGATGATTAGCTTATGGTAATTAGCCTTTGAAATATCAAAATCTTCACCAAAACCAGTTCCTAATGCGGTAAATAATGACCGAATTTCTTCATTGGCTAAGACACGATCCAAGCTAGCTTTTTCAACGTTCAGAATCTTCCCACGGATTGGCAAGATTGCCTGTGTTAACCGTGATCGACCTTGTTTGGCTGAACCACCGGCCGAATCACCTTCGACGATGAATAATTCTGAAATTGCTGGATCCTTAGAGGTGTTATCCGCTAACTTACCAGGCAAATTAGAAATTTCTAGACCTGACTTTTTCCGTGTAACTTCACGTGCCCGTTTAGCAGCGACCCGTGCCTTCGAGGCCAAAATACCTTTGTCCACGATTTTACGAGCCGTGTCCGGATTTTCCATCATGAACCGACTGAATGTGTCACTGAACAAGTGATCCGTGGCCGTCCGGGCATCCGAGTTACCCAATTTAGTCTTCGTTTGACCCTCAAACTGTGGATCTGGGTGTTTGATTGAAACAACGGCCGTCAAACCTTCACGAACATCATCCCCAGACAATGGATCATCATTATCCTTCAATTGACCACTCTTGTGCGCATAGTCATTGATGACTCGTGTCAGCGCTGACTTAAACCCAGTTTCATGAGTCCCACCTTCATAGGTGTGAATATTATTTGTAAACGTGAGTAAATTGCTGTGGAAATCGTCAGTGTATTGCAGGCTGACTTCGACCACGATGTTGTTTTGAGTCCCTTCAACGTAAACAGGATCCTCGAACAAAACATCTTTGCCATCATCCAAGAACTTGACGTATTCCTTAATTCCACCTTCATAGTGGAAATCTTGTTTGGTCGGTGTTTCTGGGCGATTATCGGCAATCGTAATCCGTAAGCCTTTGTTCAAAAAGGCCAGTTCACGAATTCGAGTCGTCAAGACCTTAATGTCATAAACCGTTGTTTCACGGAAAATATCCGGATCCGGCTTAAAGTGAACAATGGTTCCATGAGCATGCGGTTCTGAATCGCCGATGATCTTCATTGGCGTCTTAACGTGGCCGGTATCAAAATCCATGTAATAGATTTTGCCGTTTCGCATAACCTTAACGTCTAATTCAGTGGACAAGGCGTTAACAACGGACGCACCAACCCCGTGCAGACCACCAGAAACCTTATAACCGCCACCGCCAAACTTACCGCCGGCATGCAAAATTGTATAAACAGTTTCTAGCGCTGGTTTACCCGTTTTCTTTTGAATGTCGACCGGAATCCCACGACCGTTATCCGTAACGGTAATGGAATTGTCCTTTTCAACAACCACATTAATTTCATTAGCAAAACCGGCTAATGCTTCATCAATCCCGTTATCGACAATTTCCCACACGAGGTGGTGCAGTCCTTGAGAACTGGTCGTCCCAATGTACATTCCGGGACGTTTACGGACGGCTTCGAGGCCTTCCAAAACCTGAATTTGATCAGCATTATACTGACCAGCTTCAGCTTCACGTTGGTTGGCATCGCCGGAAGCAACCTTAGATGCTTGGTCAGCTTCTGCCTGTTCCACACGTTCGCGTTCCGCTTGCGTTAACTTTTGCTCGTCGTCTTGTTCAGCCAAAGTAATTCCTCCTCAAACGTGGTCCAGCATCTAAAAACGGACCGTTAACCACGTTGCTCAAAAACTGCTGCTTACTAACTTGTTACTTACTCCTGTTGTGTTTCCCGTCCATCGTCACCGTTTTGACTATCACTACCATCGCTTGATGATACTGATTCATCCTGACTTAAATGACCGCTGGCAATATTGAATATCGTCGGATCATTGATCAGTTTGCGGGCAATACCGCTTAACGATGTAGTGGTTAGAAAGGTCTGAACCTTATCTTGAATAGACCGCAACAGGTGTGTCTGCCTTGCATCATCCAGTTCACTCAGCACATCATCTAGTAACAACACTGGGTATTCACCTGTGATTGCCTTCATCAAATCAATTTCAGCTAGTTTCACAGATAATGCCGTCGTCCGTTGCTGACCTTGTGAGCCAAACGTCTGGACATTTTTGCCGTTAACCATGAAGTGAAGGTCGTCGCGGTGAGGGCCAATTAATGTCGTCCCTTGCTCGATTTCCTTCGCTTGTTGTCGCTCAAACTGTTCCTGATACGCTTTGTATAAGGCATCAACACTTTGTTCGCGCATTGCTTTAATCTGGTTAACGTATTCAAACGCGAGTTCTTCGCGTTCTTGCGAAATCACTTTATGCACTTGTTGCGCCCAAACGGCCAATTGATCAAGAAAATTCAACCGTGCTGCAACAATTTCAGCGCCAAACGCAGCTAATTGATCACTCAACACCCCGAGATAAACCAAATCCTTAGCCTGTTTACGTTGTAATTGTCGCAAGTAATTATTTCGCTGCCGCAAAATTGACCGATACTGGCCAGCGTTATACAGATACTTAGGACTCATTTGCCCAAATTCTTGGTCAATGAAATGCCTTCGCACTGATGGCGACCCTTTAACCAGCTCCAAATCCTCTGGGGCAAACAAAATCACGTTAAGATTGCCCACATAAGCCGATAAACGAGCCTGCTCAAGGTGGTTCACCTTGGCTTTTTTGCCTTTCTTGCTAAACGTCAGCTCTAATGGCGTAACCGTATTCGTTTTATGAACACGACCAGCAACTAGGGCCTCATTAGCCTGCCAGCCAATTAAGTCACGATCGTTTGCCGTTCTGTGTGAACGCGTCAAGGCTAAAACGTAAATTGCTTCCAGCAGGTTTGTCTTCCCCTGTGCATTTTCGCCCAGTAACACATTCACACCTTGATTAAACTTGACGTCAAGGTCAGCGTAATTACGAAAATTCTTGAGGTGTAAACCTTCCAGGTACATTTACGCATCCTTTTCCGTCGTGTCTGCTGACTGATTTTGCCGTATAAAAAATAGCCCTACATCTGGGACATCTACTGAATCACCAGGATAAAGTTTACGACCACGACGATCATCCGGTTCGTTATTAACGGATACTGAATGCTCGCGTAAGTACCACTTAGCCTGGCCGCCTGAATCAACAACTGATTCTTCTTTCAATAGTTGGCCCAAAGTAATGAAGGCTGTCTTGATTAAAACTTCTTTTTTCACAATCAACACCATCCCTTACTTACAGTAACTATTATACCGTTTTCAGAACCGAAAAACAATTAATTAACCGGTTTTTACGCCCTATAATCGATTTTATATCTTTTTAAATACCCGATACTAACGAACCCTCAAAATGGCTAAGAGACGCTTTAAACGCAAAATACGACAAAATCGCCTTAAAAAACGACTTTTATTCCGAATCTTGGCGTTGTGTTTCTAATTCCCACGTTCTGTCGTTTGAAATTATCGCAAACATCCCAACCACAGAATGTGACTTTCACAAGATTGACACAAAAAAGAGCACCCCCGAGACCAAAATACTACTGGTCTTGGAGTGCTCCTTTTGGGTTACTTATGCAATCAACTAAAACGTCCGCACAGGTGTAATTAGCTGAATAAAGTTTTGTTCATCCTCACTTGGGACCAAGGTGAATGGTCGTAAAGCTGAAGTGAAGCTTAATTTAATCTGTGATTGACCAAAGGAACGCAATGCATCCTTCAGGTAGTCTGGGTTAAATGAAATCTCTAAGTCTGAACCTTCTAGGCTGATGGCTGATAGATTTTCTTCAACAGCACCAACATCTGGTGAGTTGCCGAAAATTGTGGCCGATTTTTCTTCACCCTTCAGCGTAATTTTAACCACGTTGTTCCGACTTTCATGTGATAACAATGATGCACGTTCAATAGCAGATAGTAACGTTGGTGCAGAGATTTCCATAGTCGTGTCAGATTCACTAGGAATCAAACGTGACGTATCTGGATAATTACCTTCTAGCAAACGTGAATAGAACGATGTGTCACCAAGTAAGAAGAGCACTTGGTTTTCAGCTAGGCGCATCTTAACGTCAGTGCTGTCTTCGCCAATCATCCGTGATAGTTCAACTAAGGATTTTCCGGGGATGATTACGTCGTGAGTTTCGGTCGCCGGCGTCGGTAGAGTAACTTTGCGCTGACTTAAACGATGTGAATCAGTCGCAACAGCCGTAAATTGATCACCGGCCAAAGTAAAGTGCACTCCAGTTAAAATTGGACGACTTTCTTGGTTCGAAACGGCAATAACCGTAGTGTTGATAATGTCACGAAAAACATCACCAGCCAACGTTACTTCATCATCACTTTCAATTTCAGGTAAGTGTGGGTAACTATTGGCATCCAAACCATTGATCGTAAAGGCAGCTGCTCCAGAGGTAATGTTTGCCTGAAAACCCTCTTTAACCGCAACAGTCATTGTAGCTTCTGGTAAACGTTTGACAATTTCACCAAAGAAACGTGCTGGTAAAACAATGTTACCGGCTTCTTCAACATTTAGTTCTGCGTTTTCATCATCTGCACGGAGCGTGGTTTCAATTGAAATATCAGTATCAGATCCGGTAAAGGTGATTTCGTTGCTGGTAACTTCTAGTTTTAAACCGGTTAATATCGGAATTGTCGTTTTTGTAGAAATAGCACGTGAAACATCATTGAGCTTTTTAATAAAACTTTGTCGATTGACCGTAAATTTCATTCTTAGTCCCCCAAAGTGGTTTATGTAATTTGGGGCAAAGCCCCATTACTTATTTAAGATATAAAGATAGTCGTAGTAGTAGGCAGTGTGGATACTGTGGAAAACCAAGAATTCCAAGAGCTGGTAAAGTTTTCCACCTGTGGATAACTTAAGTAAAACTCAGATGGTTTCGATTCACTTATCCACAGGTCCTAACGACGTCCTGCCCCCATGATACGCCAGTTTTTACTAGCGTTGTATCTCAATTTTAAGCTGCTGAATGTTTTCAGCAAGTTTTGCGTCGTTTGAAATGCTCTCGGCAATTTTATCGCAAGAATGCAAAACAGTTGTATGATCTTTGCCACCAAAGGCTTTACCGATTTTTGGCAAGGATGAATTCGTTAATTCACGGGCTAGATACATAGCGATTTGTCGTGGAACAACGATCTCCTTCATCCGCTTTTTACCCTTAAGATCGACGAGATTAACGTCAAAGTAGCTTGCAACCTTCTGTTGAATGAGTTCGATTGTAAGTGTTGGTTTGCTTTCAAGATTAAGACTCTTCAATGCGTTGTGAACTAAGTCTTCATCAATCGGCTTCTTTTGAAGGCGCGAATAGGCCTGTACACGTGCGAGCGCGCCCTCTAATTCACGGACGTTACTATTGACCTGGCTGGCAATAATTTCGAGTGCATCGTCAGGGATTTCAATTTGTTCCCGTTCAGCTTTATTACGTAAAATGGCAATCCGTGTTTCTAAGTCAGGAGCCGTAATGTCAACGGATAGGCCCCATTTGAAGCGACTTACTAAGCGGTCTTGTAACTTAGGAATCTCGTTGGGCAAGCGGTCAGACGTCAACACGATTTGTTTACTATTATTGTAAAGTTGCTCAAACGTATGGAAGAACTCTTCCTGAGTCCCTTCCTTGTCTGCAAAGAATTGGATATCGTCCACAAGGAGTAGATCAACGTACCGATACTTCAACCTAAATTGTTCCTGAGTCTTGTCACGGATTGACATAACCATATCATTGGTGAACTCTTCACTGGTGACGTACATAACGTTGGTATTAGGGTTACGGGCAATCATGGCATGACCGATGGCGTGCATTAAATGTGTTTTACCTAAGCCAACACCACCATAGAGAAACAAGGGATTATACAAGGTACCGGGTTCCTCAGAAACCGCCATGGCAGCCGCATTCGCCATCTGGTTCCCCTTACCAATAACGAATGTATCAAACGTGTATTTGTCATTCAACGAGTTTGCATGATTGGTAACTTCAGGTGTGGCAGTGTCAGTAACAGGTTCTTGTACTGTTGGCTGAGCAGGTTGCTCACCTTCAATGACGTATTCTGGTTCCAATTCAGCTTGAAAATCAGAGAAAGCAAATTCGACCAGTTTGGGGGTTAGCGTTCGCTCCCAGTAGTCTTTATGAAGCTGGGAAGGAACTTGTAAAACGAAGCGTGGCGGCTGGTAAGAAAGTGGCAGTGCTGATTCGACCCACGTATTAAAGGTAACGGGTGACAAATTAGCGCGGAAACTTTCTTTTAAACCATCCCAGAGTGTGTTTTTATCGACCACCGATGAAGCCTCCTAGAATGAATTATGCATAAACAGTAATAATTTATGACGAAAATAAAAATAACAAAATCTGCAAGGACAACTTTAGCATGAACAAACAGAGTTTTCCACAGGTTCCACAGAACAAGTTACGAATGTTCCACAGGATTGTGTGAAGGTTATCCACAGGAGCGTTGAAAAATCGGGATTTAGTCTCTGTGAAACAAGTTTTCCACCGATGATTGTTATTAAATAACGTTGAGAACAATAGCTTTCGAAAAGTTATCCACAGAAAAAATCGGGGGTGTGGATAACTTTTCAAAGGGCTGTGGATTTGTGTATTTTGTTGTTAAAATCCTGTGGAAATAACGTTTTTTAAAATCTAAAATCCACTGAACCTGTGGATTAGTTTTGCCAATCTGTGGATAACTTTTGCCCCACAAATTACCGGAATCGACAATTTGTTGTTTGCAAGTAACTCTGTCTATGATATTATATTTAGGAACTGCATGAGTTTTCTCGTGCGCTAGCTTTTAGCTAATCAACCATATATGTAACGCTGGATATCCAAGTGTGTCGTCACGTCACCACTAAGGTATCTGTGTCGTAACGATCCAAAGGAGGTGCAATCCAACATGAAAAGAACTTACCAACCAAAGAAGCGTCATCGATCACGTGTCCATGGTTTCCGGAAACGGATGAGCACAAGTAACGGCCGTCAGGTGTTAGCACGTCGGCGCCAAAAGGGCAGAAAAGTATTATCTGCATAAAAACAGGCCACTGATATTTTTCAGTGACCTTTTTTATTTTTTTAGTCCACGATGACCATTAGTGTTGGTTTTGTGGCGTTGAATCATTTTAGTTGAGGAGATTCGGACCATTGAGAAAGTCATACCGCATCAAAAAAGAAAGCGAATTTCAAACGGTCTTTGAAACCAGAAACTCGATTGCCAACCGTCAGTTTGTTATCTATACAATGGATAAACCAGAGCAGCCACATTTTCGTGTTGGTATTTCTGTTGGTAAGAAAATTGGCAACGCTGTCCATCGTAACTGGGTTAAGCGTCGAATTCGTCAGTCATTGTTGGAGTTAAAACCAATGCTTCGTCAGGACGTCGACTTCTTAGTTATCGCGCGACCTTCAGCTGATGGGCTATCAATGGCCGAAATCAAAGAAAACCTGACGCATGCGTTACGTTTGGCAAAGTTGCTGGATGCAGAGTAGCGTTACAGCACAATATGAGTGGGCAACATAGGCATTATCAAAATGAATGAAGTAAATGAGGAAAAAATCGTGAAGTCAAACGGAAAACGCTCCGGCCGTAAAAGCCGACGACGATTAGCGCTGACCATGATTGCTGCAGCCAGTTTATTCTTGGCAGCGTGTGGTAAAAAGCCAATCACCAGCAGTAGTACAGGATTTTGGGATCACACGATTCTGTATAATTTAAGTCAATTCATCATTTGGCTGAGTCATGTATTCGGTGGTTATGGGATGGGGATCATTATGATCACCCTGATCATCCGGATCATCATTTTGCCATTAATGATTTATCAAACGCGTTCAATGCGGCGGATGCAAGAAATTCAGCCACAGTTGTCGGCGTTGCAAAAGAAATACAAGTCGCGTGATACGGCTACGCAACAAAAGCTTCAGGAAGAAACACGGAAATTATATGCTGAAGTTGGCTATAACCCAGTTTCAGGATGTTTGCCACTGATTGTTCAGATGCCAATTATTTGGGCATTGTATCAAGCAATTTATCGGACATCAGCATTGAAGACGGGTTCATTCTTATGGATGCAGCTTGGGGATCGCGATCCTTACTTCATTTTGCCAATTCTTGCCGCCGTCTTCACTTTCATTAGTTCTTGGTTGAGTGTTAAGAGTCAGCCAGAGAGTAACTCAATGAATATCGTGATGGTTTGGGGGATGCCAGTGATCATCTTCTTCACTGCCGTATCCGTACCAACAGCGCTGTCATTATACTGGGTAATTTCAAACGCCTTCCAGGCTGGTCAAACATTGCTGATTCAGAATCCTTGGAAGATTAACCGTGAGCGTGAAGAACGTGAAACGGCTAAGCGCGATCAAGCGAAAGCCAAGCAGCGAGCAATCAAAAAGGCTCGTCGGTCACGACGTCGTTAATTCAATAAATGATTGAAAAATCTGCACGCCTCATCAATTTGATGAAGCGTGCAGATTTTTTTGAACCGTGTAAAAATTACGCTTGTTGTAAGCAAAAAAGATTATAAAATAACTAATTTATTAGGCTGGACTGAACACTTTTTAGAATGTACTCAATGCGCTCTTCCATTTGATTCATGTCTTCAAGTGAATGAGTCATCAGGATGTTGATAGCCAGTGCTTCAATTCGTTTGTACCAAAACTGATAAACTTTTTTTCCTGAAGCTAATAGCTTTAAATTGTGCACCCGTCGATCCTTTGTATCCTCGACTTGCTGGACCAAATTGAGTTTCATAAGAGCAGTAATCCGCGTTGAAAGTAGCGGACTCGACATGCGGAAAAGGTGGCTAAGCTTCGAAGATGTGATTCCTGGTTCTAAACCAATCTGAGTAACCAGTAGAATGTCGCGTAGCCCCAGTTTGGGAAGATTACCAACGTCCATGTTGACCTTCTGTAATGCATAGATATCGGCGAGGTGGCCATGAATTAACAAGGTCGTCATTCGGGCGATGTCAGCCTGCGAAGGTTGAGCTTGTTGTGTCACTTTAATGACTCCAATCTGTATAGCTTTTAATGTGGTTTTTAGCGCAAGTGCGCCGAGTGCGCTATGTATAGAATAGACGGGTGGTGTAAACAGTTCAAGCCGTCAATGATTACAATAACGTTACAAATGAAACTATTGCGGACATTCATTATTTATCGGCTATAAGTTTTGCGATGGATATTGGCTACACGTCGAATTAATTTACCGATGACAACTATTTTTAGTTAAGGCTGTTGTTTGCCGCACTTTATAGTGGTGTCTATGCATAAAGAACCTTAAACTGATAATAGTTTCTATTTGGAGATGGTCAGAACGATGAATAAAGAGCGGTTCACTGGATTTTCTGACGCGATTATTGCGATTGAAGTTACGATTCTGATTCTTGAGATCGAACCACCTGAGCAGGCAACGCAGGCGGCAGTCCTAAAGCAAGCTGGTTCATTTGCAGCCTTTACCGCAAGTTTTCTATTAATTATGGCGACATGGTACTTTCATCATAATATTATTAATGTTGCGCACCGAGTGACATTTCCCGTGTATTTGGCCAATACTCTATGGATTTTTGTGATGTCATTATTTCCTCTAGCTACCGCTTGGGTTGGTCGATATCCGTTAGCTTTTTGGCCTGAATGTCTATTCATTTTAGTAACATTGGTATGGATGGGCGCTTATTCGTTGTTAGTATATAGCTTAGGTGTTGCCAATCCAGATCAACTTCATGAGTTTTATGCATTGGGGAATTCTCGTGAAAACTTATTATGGCGTTTTGGCATCGTTATTGCCGTGCTACTGGTTTTACCATGGTGGCCGATTGCCGGCATCATAGGCCAGATTCTGTTAGGTGTGGCATCTGCTGTGTTAACACTGAGAAATAATAATCGTCATCAGGATATTAATAAATCGCGATTAATTGCCTTTACGGATGGTATTATCGCTATTATCGTGACATTGTTGGTTTTACAGTTGGCGGTGCCCGCCGGTATTCACGTCCATGATTTATTGACTCAAGGTGTTAAGTTTGCGACCTATGTGATTAGTTTCTTGTTCATTATGATTGTGTGGTATAACCATCATGATTTATTTAACGGTTCTGGTAGGATAACGACTATCGTTTACTGGGACAACGTTGTATGGCTGCTTTTTTTGAGCTTTTTCCCATATGTGACAGCCTTTGTCGGGGAATTTCCAGAAAGACGGTTGGCAGAGTGGCTATATGTGGTGGTCCAATTGCTATGGTCACTATCTTATACAAAAATGGCGCGCGACTTACAACGGACCAATCCAGCTAATGGCGAGCATATTCGGTTTGTTGGCAAACTAAATGGGTATAACGCGACTGCATTGTATGGTGGTCTCATTGTGGCCGTTGTGCTGGTCTACTTTGTGCCAATCAGCGGCTTACTTGTTACGATATTCTTGGCAGGTTTTAACGTCATTCGGGCTTGGCATGATGCACAACGTCAAGACCATCATTACGTGGAGAAACGGGAGGAAAAGCATGGGACTCGAGAATAAGCACATTGCCGTTTTTGTCACCGGTGGCATTGCAATTTACAAGGCGGCTGAAGTCGTTCGCGGTTTGATGAAGCAGGGAGCGATTGTTCGTGTAGCAATGACAACAGACGCAACAAAGTTTGTGACGCCGCTGACGTTTGGTGCACTGACTAAACAACCAGTATTGACGGATTTGTTTGACGACAATGGTGGTGCCGGTCACTATGTACCACACATCGAGATGGCTGATTGGACGGATATTGCCGTTGTTGTTCCAGCAACGGCGAATATTATAGCTAAAATGGCGATGGGGATGGCTGATGATGCTGTCTCAACAACGCTATTAGCCACAACATCATTAAAAATCGTTGTACCGGCAATGAATAATCACATGTGGGAAGCACCAGCGACCGTTCGTAATGTGGAAACACTAACCGCCGATGGCGCGATGGTGATGCAACCAGATACAGGGATGTTAGCGGAAGGGTATGCAGGGCGTGGCCGATTGCCTGAACCGGCAACGATTGTAGATTTTGTAAAGCAAA
The DNA here is from genome assembly GCF_000428925.1 of Furfurilactobacillus rossiae DSM 15814. Lineage (GTDB taxonomy): Bacteria > Bacillota > Bacilli > Lactobacillales > Lactobacillaceae > Furfurilactobacillus > Furfurilactobacillus rossiae. The sequence goes on from NZ_AUAW01000004.1 coordinate 30,239, forward strand.
AATGGGCCCAACAAACGGGACGTTTGCGCCATCGCCATGTACTTGTAACTGCTGGTGGAACACGTGAACGCATTGATCCAGTTCGTTTTATCAGTAATGATTCCTCAGGAAAAATGGGGTACGCCATTGCAACCGCGGCTGCTAATGAAGGGGCTGATGTCACTTTAGTTAGTAGCACAACTGCTTTGACTGCACCAGCTGGTGTTGAAATTGTCCATGTTGCTGGTGCTAAAGAAATGTTAAACCAGATGCAACAACGTTTGGATCAACAGGATGCTGTTATCATGGCGGCGGCTGTTGCCGATTTTCGGCCAGTTGAAGAAGCTGCCCAGAAAATTAAAAAGACAGCCGATAACGATACGATGATAATCAAACTTACAAAGAACCCTGATATCTTAAAAACATTGGCAACGCAGAAAACTAAACAAATCATGGTCGGGTTTGCTGCAGAGACCCAACATCTATTGGCCAACGCACAACACAAATTGACTGATAAGAAATTAGATATGCTGGTTGCTAACGATGTGAGCCGAAAAGATATTGGCTTCAATGCTGACAACAACCAAGTAGTTATCCTGCGTCCCAATCAGGAGCCCGAAAAATTACCAATCATGGCTAAGTCTGAGCTTGCGGCAAAACTTATTGATAGGGTTGTAACGTTATTACCCGGGAAATGATTTTAGCTGCTAACATTTTGGCGACAAATGGTCGGTAACCAGAATGTGAATGTTCAATAAAAAGTTAGTCAATCCATGCTAAAATATAGATACGTGATTCATTTGGAGGAATAGCTGTGACGCAATATCAGGGGAAGACCGTGGATGAAGCAATTCAAAACGGACTCAAAAAAATTCAAATTGATCGTGACAAAGTAGCGATTACAGTTGTATCTGAACCGGTACATGGCTGGTTTGGACGCTTAAAAAAAGAGGCTATCGTCGATATTACGATTAAGCCAGTTTCCGTTACAAAAACGCCGCAATCGGCTAAGGTATCGGCTGGTGCGCCCACGGGAGCAACTTCATCACGGACAACGCAAAGTAAACCACTTAAAAATGCTAAAACTAGTCCGACGTTTGATCATCCAAGTGGTCAACGAGTGGCTGCTAAGCGTGATGAGGATATTGAACGAAATGTTGATGCCACTGCTGATGTTCGACGCCGTGAGGGAGACCATCCCCGCGCTAAAAGTTCATTAACCTCGTCTGAGGTTGTCGACAGTGTTGTTGCATCTGTGGAGACCACTTCGACTGTTTCAACAACTGCCGCGATGAGCGGTGCGAGCACTCAATCGCAGGCTGCCAACTTGAATGACTCGGTCACATCAGTGTCAGCGTCCACTCAATTGACACCGGCAGAGTTGAAGGCTCGCCAACAAGCTAATCAAGCACGCTTGGATGATAATTTGGAAGCAGTTGCTAATTACTTACTTGATGCGCTGGAACAACTTGGTATTAGCGCTGACGCCGAGGCCGATACATACCATCATGGTGCAACAATAACCTTTATGACCGAACAAGAAGGATTATTGATTGGTCGGCATGGTCGCACGTTGAACGCACTACAAGTACTGGGCAACACATTCATGTTGCGGCAGGGCATGCAACATTTTGAATTAATGCTTGATGTGGCTGGCTATCGTGAACGGCGCGCCAGCACGTTACGACGGTTGGCCGATAATACTGCGCGTGATGTAATTGCGGGCGGTGAACCAGAGTTGCTTGATCCCATGCCTGCTTATGAGCGGAAGGTTATTCACACACAGCTGGCTAAAAATGCGCATGTAACGACCTTCTCACAAGGCAGGGAACCACGACGCGGTGTTGTTGTTGCCCCACGCTGACGCTTGACAAAAAGAGCCGACGCTTTTAATATTGGGTACATTAATTAAACATTTGATATGGATATTACTGGTTAAAGTAGTCAAGGTGCTTTGCCCACGTGTTTTTTACGCGTGGGGTGGCACTTTTTTTATGCAATTTATTAATCAGCGGAGAAGGGAGTTTATATGTCACAAACGATTACCGAGTTTGATACCATCGCTGCTATTTCAACGCCACCTGGTGAGGGTGCAATTTCAATTGTGCGGTTGAGTGGTGAAGAGGCACTAGCAACTGCTGAAAGGGTCTTTAAGGGCCGCGATTTAAGTAAAGTAGCTAGTCACACCATTAATTACGGGCACATTATTGATCCTGATACTAACGAAGAAGTTGACGAAGTGATGGTTTCTGTGATGTTAGCGCCAAAGACGTTTACGCGTGAAGATGTTATTGAAATTAACTGTCATGGTGGGATTGTTGCTACCAACCGAATTTTACAGTTGCTGTTAAGCCATGGTGCTCGGTTAGCTGAACCCGGTGAGTTTACCAAACGTGCTTTTCTTAATGGTCGAATTGACTTGTCACAGGCTGAAGCCGTAATGGATTTAATTCGTGCCAAAACTGACAAATCAATGAAGGTTGCGTTAAATCAATTGGACGGTGATTTAGCTCACTTGATTCGCAATTTACGTCAGGACATCTTGGATGTTTTAGCTCAAGTCGAAGTGAATATTGATTACCCTGAGTATGATGATGTGGAAACCATGACGACACGGTTATTGTTGGAAAAGGCCAAGGATGTAAAGGCTAGAATTGCAGATCTTCTCAGTACCGCTCAACAGGGTAAAGTACTGCGTGAAGGTTTGGCAACAGCCATTGTTGGGCGGCCTAATGTCGGTAAATCAAGTCTCTTGAATCACCTTCTTCACGAGGACAAGGCAATCGTGACGGATGTCGCCGGTACGACCCGCGATGTCATTGAAGAATATGTGAACGTGAAGGGTGTGCCGTTAAAGCTGGTTGATACGGCCGGGATTCATGACACGACGGATAAAGTTGAAAAAATCGGTGTTGAACGATCCAAACAGGCGTTGGCTGCTGCTGATTTAGTTTTGTTGGTCATTAATGGCAGTGAACCATTAACGGATGAGGACCGCACGTTAATTGAAACAACGGCGGATAGCAAACGAATCGTCATTTTGAACAAAACTGATTTGCCGCAACAAGTCGACTTGGCCGATTTGCAAAAGTTAGTTGGCGATGACGCAGTGATTGCGACATCGGTACTGACGAATGCTGGGATGGATCAGTTAGAGGATAAGATTGCTAATCTGTTCTTTGGCGGTATTGAAAACAGTCAGACGACGGTAATGGTGACTAATGCTCGGCATATTGGTTTATTAAACCAGGCATCACAAGCCTTGGATGACGTTATGAGTGGTATCGCAGCGGGGATGCCGGTTGATTTAGTTCAAATCGATATGACACGTGCATGGGATCTGCTGGGCGAAATAACCGGTGATTCTGTGCAGGATGAACTGTTGACACAATTATTTTCTCAATTTTGTTTGGGCAAATAGTTGCCCAAACATGTTTCATGTGAAACATACTGCCAGAACTACAGTTATAAATAAGTTGGCACTTGAAAGGAAAATGAAATGATTTCAGAGGGAAAGCCATACCAGGCAAAAGCGTATGACGTAATCGTGGTCGGCGCTGGTCATGCTGGCTCTGAGGCTGCGCTAGCTGCGGCCAGAATGGGTAACAAAACACTATTAATGACCATTTCGTTGGAAATGGTGGCCTTTATGCCATGTAATCCGTCTGTTGGTGGTCCGGCTAAAGGAATTGTGGTCCGTGAAATTGATGCTCTCGGTGGTGAAATGGGCCACAACATTGATAAGACATACGTTCAAATGCGGATGCTAAATACCGGGAAAGGTCCTGCTGTCCGTGCTTTACGGGCTCAGGCCGACAAACATGCCTATCATGAGGAAATGAAGCACACGATGGAACGGGAACCTAATTTAACGTTGCGTCAGGGTGTCGTTACTTCCTTATTGGTCGACGATGGTGTTTGTCACGGTGTTGTGACAGCAACTGGGGCACACTATGAAGCGAAGTCTGTGGTATTAACCGCTGGTACTGCTTCACGTGGGAAGATTATCATTGGGGAACTGATGTATTCATCTGGCCCCAACAACTCACAACCGTCCATTGAATTGTCAGAAGATTTAGAGAAACTCGGTTTTGACCTGGAACGGTTTAAGACTGGGACACCGCCACGTGTAGATGGTGGAACAATTCATTATGATGAAACGGAAGAGCAACCTGGTGATAAGGAACCTAACCATTTCAGCTTTGATACGCCAGACAGTCAGTACATTGACGTTAAAAATCAACTTAGTTGCTGGTTAACTTATACCAATGAACATACGCATGAAATTATTCGTGAAAACTTGGATCGAGCACCAATGTTTTCAGGTGTGATCGAAGGGGTCGGACCGCGTTACTGTCCTTCCATCGAAGACAAGATCGTACGTTTCGCTGATAAGAGCCGGCACCAGTTGTTCTTAGAACCTGAAGGTCGACGGACTGATGAATGGTATGTACAAGGGCTGTCAACATCAATGCCAGAAGAAATTCAGCAGCATATTTTACATTCCATCAAGGGCTTAGAAGATGCAGAAATGATGCGGCCTGGCTATGCAATTGAGTATGATGTTGTGTCACCTTACCAGTTGCGTAACACACTAGAAACAAAGCTGATTAAAAACCTGTATACTGCTGGTCAAATGAACGGCACGTCTGGTTATGAAGAGGCTGCTGGCCAGGGTCTGATTGCGGGCATTAATGCAGGTCGTCGTGCTTTAGGCGAGGATGATTTCACATTAAAGAGGTCTGACGCATACATTGGCGTCATGATTGATGACTTAGTGACCAAGGGCACGAAAGAACCGTACCGTTTGTTAACGAGCCGTGCTGAATATCGGCTGATTTTGCGGCACGATAATGCGGATCTGCGTTTGACGGCCATGGGTCACGATCTTGGTCTGATTAATGATGAAAAATTCGCTAAGTTTGAAAGCAAAAAAGCGGCTATTACCGCTGAGTTAAATCGTTTGAAGTCTGTGCGCGTTAAGCCCAATGCACAAGTTAACGAGTGGTTGGTAGCACATAATGATGCGCCATTGAAGGATGGTGTGCTGGCGGCCGATTTCCTGAGGCGTCCAGAAGTGACCTATGCTGATTTGATGCAATTTATTGATGGACCGGCTGAGCCACTCGATCACCGTGTGGTAGAACAGGTTGAAATTGAGCTAAAGTATGCTGGTTATATTCAAAAGGCTGAAGAGAAGATTGCCAAGCTGAAGCGGATGGAAGCAAAGGCTATTCCGGCAAATATTGACTATGAGGCCATTGAAGGCTTAGCGACAGAGGGACGTCAAAAACTCGCTAAAATTCAACCGGAAACGCTGGCTCAGGCGAGCCGAATTTCTGGTGTTAACCCTGCTGATATTGCGATTTTGTCCGTCTATATTGAACAGGGACGCATCGCTAAGGTGTCGCAGTAGTTAAGTAAATTGATAATTCGTCTTAACGGATACTTGGAAGAAGTAACGATTTAAACTATAAAAAGAGTGGTCATCGCGAGTATTTCGTAATGACCACTCTTTGGTATTATTGTTAATTAACATTTACGTCTGGATCGTACAATCGTCAACGATAGTGAAATAATGGCTTTATTGCTGAGCACGATTCGGAATCCATCCTACAATGTCTTGTGGTTCAAACTGATAAGATAATGGTTCATGATAGGCTGCCTCATAGGCGGCCTTTTTTTGTGCATAATCCTGGTTCATCATGCGCGTGGCATTTGCGTTAGCCGATAGTTTAGGATCAGGGTAAATGAGCGGCAAAATGTGTAAATGATAACTCGTTTCATGAAATTCTGGCGTTGCTAATTTCTTTTCCGACCGAATTTCGGTAAAGCAGGAAATGATGGGCACGTTTGCTTTGGCGGCGTAATAATACGTGCCACGTTTGGGCGGCCTTGGCTTGCGGTAATTAAACCACATTTCTTGTTCGGGATAAATCAAAACGAAGTGACCAGCGGCAGTTGTTTTTTGAATCAATGCTGGTAGTTCGCGACCGAGATAGTCCAACCGTTTGGACAAGGGAATGATATCTAGGTTATTCATTAAATAGCCGAGTCCGCCGGTCATCGCCAAATTTGTGTCCTGGCTGACAATGAATAAGCGCCGGTGCTCATGACGAGCTAGTAGTCGCGGTACCGTGTTTTCAAGGGGATTGAAATGATTAGTGGTGATGATGGCACCTTGGTGTTTAGCTAGACCGGAAAGATTTTCCCAACCGGAAACGGTGGTCGTTCGGTTAGTCAGCCAGGTTGCGATGGCCATAAACGTTCGCGCAATCCAGTTGGCAATTTTAAAGTGAAATGTGTGACTACGTTTGAGGTAGTTATCGACGGCTTGCGTTTTGGCCTCAGTTGATAAGATAGGATCACCCACCTCTACCTTATCGTTAAAGCGGCCCTCGGCAATGGCCTGTCGAATGTTATCAATGACTTGGTCGCGATGATCAGCAACAATCATACGCGAATGGGCACACCGGTGGCGGCCACTTTTTTAAACGTCGTGGGTGTATCAGGTAACTGGCCAGCTTTAGTCATTAAGGTGGTCAGCTTGGCTCGATCGGCGTCTCGCTGTGCAGTTGTATAGTCGTTTAATTGTTGATGGAGCATATCTTTGTATGAGGTCTGATCCGCATATTGCCAGAAATAATGACCGTACATAATGTGGTCAAAATACCACGGCTTATAAAATAGATTGTAATGAATCAATTGTGGATTCTTCACTGGCGCATACTGTGGGTCTTTTGGCATGGCGTCCCAGACCTCGTCTAAGTACCGGATGCGACCATGACACATTGTATTGAGATAATCTTGATCTGGCGCAATGCAGTCAAACTGGTACGTTTGCAGAAATTTCAAGAAACGTTGACTGAAATGTTCCTCTCGTAATTTTGTTAGATTGAGGAGCAATACACCGGAGTTGATGTATTCGTTAGCAGGTAGACCAAGTGCATTAGTGATGTAATCGACCATTGGCGGCACGTGTTCAATTGAATGGTCTGGGGCGGCCCCAATCAAATTATTAGCCAATGGCAGCTCGTATAAATTAGCTAAATTTCCGGGGATGACCGTATCGCTGTCAATGTAAATAGCTTTTTCAAACTGCGGAAACATGTCGGCGATAAATAAGCGGTAGAAAATGGTTAAAGTAAAGAAATCGGCTCTGAGAAAATTTTGATGCTGATTTTGAATAGCAGATAACGACTGTGTTAAAGCCTTAAAGCGAACCGCTACATTAGGCGTACTAAGTGCGGATAGGCTGGCCTTTGTTTGATCAGACAACCCTTGATGCAAAATAATGACTTGGTAATGATCATTTGAATCAGCATTTGAGGTTAATGATTTGATCGAGACAGCGGCATAGGGTGCAAAATCTTCACTGATGGCGTAAAAGACAGGAATAATTGCTGAAGGCATCGTGTGTCGCTCCTTTCTTACTGATGTTGTTTGAGTTCAAGGTATTTATTGAGGACATCATCGTAATCGTGAAGGCCTAACTCATGGTGAACCCGCTGAACTTCCCATGGTTTCACCGTAAACGTGTGCACCCACGGGAAGAACTTGAAACTCGTCGTAAAGTGTTGAAAAACAGTGTCGGATTGAACACGGTGCTGTTCGTTAAATCGTTCTGGTGCAATCCGTTTGGTGCGGCTCAGCTTGTTCAATGCAGTTTGATCTGGCATGAAGCGTTGCTGCGTCTCACACATGTAGCGGGCTTTGGCAAACAGTTGCGTTTGTCGAATGTAGGCCAAGTTAAGCAGAAGAACACCAGAATTGACGTAATCATAGACTTTCAGTTCATGATGGAAGAACCATTTTCCGTAATGATCAAGCACGCCTACAAACTCAACGCCGTGAAGATCTTGGTGATAGAATGTCCCAAATGATTGGCGGCAAATAATGTCGGCATCGAGGTAAAGCAGACGGTTAGGCAGTTGTGGAATCTGGTCGGCATATAAACGGAGCATGGAATATGGCGTGAACCGTGACGTCATGTTTGCACTAGGTGGTGTTTGGTTGAATAATGTGGTGCAATCAATTGCTTCAATGGTATTGAGTGGGTTGGCATGAAGTAACTCGTTGCGAACACAAGTGAGCAATCGCTCACTAACAGGCTCACGTTGAGCCTCATTTGACGATGGTAATGTCATCGTCATCACATAAATATGCAAGGGTTCTCGCACATGTTTGATGAGCGATAATGTTGCGATAAGGATGCCATCCTCCACGCTGTGGTCGCCACAGAATAAAATATTCATTATGAATCATCTCTTTTGTAGTGAATGTATTCGTAAGTGCTGGCGGCACTTCGCCGTTTCAACGTCAGGGTCACATCTTGCCAAAGCTCATGCTGCTGAGTTTTTCTTGACTGTCCTGCTGTTGGTCGAAACGGACCGTCAATATAAACAGTTAGCCGTGGTCGTTTGCTAAATTTACGTTTTTGATAGGTCGTCGTCATACAAAAGACGGGTTTCTGTGTTTTAACGGGGAAGCTAAATGATGTTTCTGGAAACGGCCGAATCTTTGTGTAATAGGGCCAAACGTGTGCTTCAGGATAAATGACAACATAGTTATTATGATCCATTACCTGATTGACCGCTTTAATGAGCTGAATGGTCTGACTCGTCGTAGTTGCGGTTGGCAAGGCACCACAATAAGGTAGGTTAGGTCCCAATATTGGAAGTGTGAAATTTGCGGGGCTGACAATGGCGTGAAAACGTTGAGCACCACCGATAATTAAAGGCATAAACGCATCATTGACCGGTTGGGTGTGGTTTGCATACATAAAGTAGCCTTGATGGCGAAATGGTTTCAGGACACCCCGGTTAACCACCGTTAAATGCCAGGCAGCGTAACAATAAACATAAGCAAATGTCTTAGCCACACCACGAAAGACAAGGGACCATAATCGTTCCCACCAGCGGTCACGATGCCACCGATAATTTTTAGGCAGAATATTCGTTTGGTGATTGGTCGTCACCACGTCGTCAGTCACATCATGGTAGGTTTGAACTCGTTTAATGTGCCTCACCTCCCTTAAGTCGGTTTCGTTTCTAATGTAATGTTAATCTTATCATAGATGCTGACAATTGGTGTTTATTGATTAAGCACGATGAAACGTGGCTATTAAATAGGTTGATGGCTCTCACGAATTAGGCAGGCGCTGGTTAAGAAATAGTAACGGCCATTAGCTATTAAGTGAACTCAAGAATAGCGAACATAGTCGTATTCTGTAAGCTAATAATTGTAGAAGAATGCATAATTTAAATTTGGTGAGCGACCACTCACTTCTTTCACAATTTCAGTATATGTTTAATTGCATGAAAGTCAACACGGTTTATAAATAAGTGACTAACATGGCGCAAACATTCAGTCAGTGATGATTGTTCGCATCGTCCTAAGGTGTAGTGTGGTTGTCCTCTCTGGTAAGCGGTTCTTAAACGCTGACGTTAGTTCGTTACAACGAAAGGTCGACTGCATCGTGAAATTTTTGAAATAGGTCTTCAACCTTCAACTTTTCTGCTAATCAAACATTACGTGAAGTTTATTTTAAGTCCAACGTGTTATGGTGAACCTATAAAGTTTGTCATTGGGAGGATATTTAATATGGCACAGCAGCCAATTAAGGTAATGTTGATTTTTGGAACTCGGCCAGAAGCAATTAAAATGGCGCCGGTAGTGCAACGTTTGCAACAGGACGACCGTTTTTTGCCAATTGTCGTCGTGACCGCCCAACACCGAGAAATGCTGGATCAGGTGTTAACGATTTTTCATATTAAACCGGATTATGATTTAAACATTATGCGAGCAGGACAAACTTTGACTGGGATTACGGTTCACGTCATTAGCCAGTTGGATACGATTATTCAGCAGGAGCAACCGCGCTTGATTTTGGTTCACGGCGATACCACAACTACGTTTGCTGCGTCGGTGAGCGCCTTCTATCACCAGGTTGCCATTGGACACGTTGAGGCCGGGTTGCGGACATGGGATAAGTATTCTCCGTATCCTGAAGAAATGAATCGTCAGTTGACTGATGTGCTGAGTGATCTTTATTTTGCACCAACCACAACAAGTCGCGACAACTTATTGAAAGAAAACCATCCCGCTAGGCAGATTTTTGTCACGGGGAACACCGCTATTGATGCGCTTGGCGAAACAGTCACGCAGAATTATCATCATGAAGTTTTGGACAGAATTCCTGCAGGACACAAGTTTGTATTATTGACGATGCACCGGCGTGAGAATCAGGGAGAACCAATGCGCGCAACCTTCCGAGCAATCAAACGCGTTGTAGATGAGCGCCAAGATTTAGACGTGGTCTATCCTGTTCATCTCAGTCCTAACGTTCAAGAAGCTGCACATGAAGTGTTTGCCGATGACGAACGCATTCACTTGATTGAACCACTAGATGTGGCTGATTTTCATAATCTAGCTGCCAAGGCCTTATTTATCATGACGGATTCTGGCGGTGTCCAAGAAGAAGCACCATCCTTAGGCAAGCCTGTTTTGGTATTGCGCGAAACAACGGAACGGCCAGAAGGAGTTACAGCGGGCACACTGAAGTTAGTAGGCACAGACGAAGAAAATGTTTACACGGCAATGACTAATTTATTAACTAATCAAGCCGAATATGAAGCAATGGCTAGCGCCAAAAATCCTTATGGGGATGGGCATGCAAGTGAAAGAATTGCCGACGCGATTGCAACATACTTTAGGGCCTAGTTTCATCACGAGGGTTGCAAAGTTAGTAAAAAGGGCGTTTCATGTGAAACATAATCTTTAGCTGACTAATGCAAGGAGGTCCAAACGTATGACTATCAAACCAGAAAGTTTTCGTCAGGAAAAGACGCGCCAAGAGCTAATCGACGCAATGCAAGTTCTGTTGGTGCACAAACCGTTTGAGCAAATTAGCGTAAACGATATTTGCGAACAATCACATAACCACCGCAGCACTTTTTATCGGTATTATCATGACAAGTATGATTTGCTACAAGATGAGTTTCGGATGGTTCGTGAAACGATGGATACCGATAACCAGATTCCCAGTCGACAATTTGTTGAACAGATTGTCGATTTTGCTCAAGAAAACCAGCGGGTATTTCGGAATTTAACGACCGCCAATTCGCATGAAAATATGTACTACGTGTTGACTGCGGCTACAGAGCAAACGCTCAAAGAAAAGCTGGCGGAACAGAAAAAAACTGACGATCCACTCATTCAACAAGTTGAGGATTCTCCTCGTCCGGACTTGGTGATTAGCTTAATTGCCGGTGCCATTGTTAATTTAATGATCCGTTGGGTGACAACGGAACAGAGTACACCAAAGGACGAAATTGTTACTTTCCTGACAGATGGTTTAAACCGAATTTGCATTGTTCCAGAAACGTAATTAAAACAAAAAGAATCAAGTGTCTTTTTTTGAGATACTTGGTTCTTTTTGTTTCTGTTCGCAATTAATTTATCTGGTTATACTGAGGTCACTTTTTTGAGAGAAAGGGACCTCAAGACGTATGGAAAGAAAATTTGAACAGCTAGGACAATTCATTCAAAAGCACACGGTAGTCTTGCTTGTCGGCATGTTAGCCATCACTGTTTTCCTTGGCTTTGGTTTGCCTAAGGTGCAGATGGATATGGGCAATGATGTGTTTGTGAACACGAAATCGCAAGTTTACAAGGATACAGAGACCTATCAGAAAAACTTTGGCGGTGATTCTGCATATATTCTGTTATCAGGGCACCAAGATAAACTTATTTCACATGAAACAATGCAGAAAATCCATAGTTTAGATGGACGTTTGAACAAGATTGATAACGTTCGCGGAACGACTAACGTTGTGAATGTACTAAACGCAACGTTGAAGAGCGGCAACGCCTCATCAGTACAGAGCACGGATCAAAATGGATCTGGCCAATCAACGCAGACAAAACTGATGAACAGTTTATCTAAGAAACAAAAACAACAGTTGCAGTCAACGCTCGCTCAGTCCTTGACGCCAGCCCAGCAACAGCAAGTGCAACAGTATACGTTAACTATTTTGACACCTACTCAAAAGCAAGCGTTGGCGGCAAATCCGGTCGCAGCCAGTCAAATGACCGGTCAGTTGAATCTAAAGCAACAACAGCAGATTCAAACCTACATGATGTCTTTGCTGACAGCAGGGCAGCGCCAACAATTGACTGGTCAAGTAATGGCACAGGTGCCTCGTGTTGAAAAAATGTCGACACCAATGCTTAATGCGCTGATTTTTTCGAACAACGGCAAGGTTCCTTCAGCGATGCAACAATTATTGCCGAAGGATGGCCGCCACGTGTTAGTAGTGGTTAATACTTCCGATAAAACAGACATGAGTACGTACGTTAAAATGACGCGAGATATCAATCGTGCCATCAAGCAAACACATTTTCAAGATGGTGTAAAAGTGCGTTTGGCAGGCTCACCAGCAATCACTAGTCAGGTTCAAACTCAAGTAACGCGAGCAATGATGATTATGCTTGGTCTTGCCGTCGTTGTAATGGTGATCGTGCTTTCGTTGATTTTCCGCGTTCGCCGTCGATTGTTTCCACTGTTGTTTGTCGCTGTTAGTTTGATTTGGACGTTTGGTTTCATGGGCTGGACAGGCATCTCGCTGACATTGGCTACGATGGCGACATTACCTATTATCATCGGTTTGGGGACTGATTTTGGTGTTCAGTTTCAAAATCGTTATGAGGAGACATTTAGACAACAACATAATCGTCAAGACGCCTTGAATACCGGAATTGGCAAGATGGGACCAGCTGTCGGGATTGCGTTGATTGTCATGACGTTTAGCTTTCTGACAATGTTCTTGTCGAAGGCGCCGATGATGCAACAATTCGGGCTAACGTTGGCTATTGGCGTTGTCAGCGCCTATCTGACGGAACTAATTTTGATGTTTAGTTTGTTACCATTCTTTGATCGGCATGCCGAACCTGTAAAAGCTGCCGAACCTCACAAACTGAGTCAGCCATCTGGTTTGGCAAAGGTGTTAGCGCGTTACGCGGCATTTGTGACCAAACACAGTGTTATTGTGCTGATTATTGGCGTATTACTAGGCGGCGCTGGCTTTGCGGTGGAACATAATATCAACACCGAAACTGACATGACCAAGATGATTCCACAACAGATGACTGCGCTTAAGGACACGAAATATCTGCAAAAACAAATTGGCTCAACCACTTATATTACCTATTTGGTGAGGGCCGACGACGTTCGTGACAAGCGGGTGATGCAGTATACAGATCAGTTTGGCCGGCAAGAACAACGACGATATCATGATGTGACCGACGTTACGAGCCTGCCAACTAGTTTGAATTTAAGCGGACAACAATTAACCGATACAAAACAAGGAACCTTGAATAGCGGTATTGCCAGTTTACCTAGTTCTATGAAGCAGGTGTTGATGAGTAATAATCAGCATTATGCGACGCTGCAATTTAAGATCAACAAGAATTTGTCGAGCGCTGACCAACTGAAATTGATGAACAAAATTACTAAGGATATTGATGCACCACACGGAATTCACGTTGCGCCGGCCGGAGCTGAGGTCATGATGCTGACGGGAAGTCATAATATGACAGCTAATCACTGGTTGATTATTATTGCCGGAATCGCGATTATCTTCCTCGTTCTGTTTGTAATCTATCGCGATCCACGATTCGCTATGTATCCGATTTTACCGATTCTGTTAGTGCTAGGACTGTCTCCGCTCACATTGTGGTTGATGGGCACGTCATACAATCCGTTGACGATTTCTCTAAGTTCCCTAGTTCTCGGGATTGGGACTGAATTTACGATTCTGATTCTGGAGAGGTACCGAGAAGAACAAAAACGGGGTAAGTCGACTGTGGACGCGACAATCAGTGCTGTGTCATCCGTTGGACAGGCCATCTTCGTGTCTGGTATGACAGTCATTGGTGGCTTCTCCGCGATTATCTTTGCCAGTTTCCCTGTGCTGAAGTCGTTTGGACTAATTACGGTGATCGATACTGGGTTCTCGCTGATTAGTGCACTGACGATTCTGCCAGCCATCATTGTGTTCATGCATCGTGGTGACAAACGGAAACAGGTGTAAAGAGAGGATTTAGTCTTAATTAGCATTGAGTGGACTAATGAACCGCGTTTTTGTGACTGTAAAAATTAGTCATAGTCACTCAATCAGAATGAAACACATTAGTATTTTAAACCTCTAACTATAGGTACAAAGAAACAGTGTCACCCTGAAAATTGATCAGTGGGTGGCACTGTTTTGTGGTGTAATAGGCCTAAGGGGGTTCAGCAAATGATGTTTAAAAATTCAAAATCACGTCTCGTTGCGATATCAGATGGTGTATTTGCGGTGGTGCTCACCATTATGGTGTTGGGCGTCGTGGTGCCAGAGCATCCCACTAAACTTTTAATCGGTATTGCTTTTCGCCAAATCGTTATTTTTTTAATTAGTTTTGCCATTGTTGCACAATACTGGATGTTACATCAGGAATTATTTAGCGCCCTGGAAAAAGTTTCAGTTAGGGTGATTGTGATGAACTTTTACTATCTGGCACTTATATCGTTAATCCCCTTTGTGACTGCTTGGTTAAGTCGGGAACTTTTCAATCGTATCGTTGTCATAACCTTTGCAACTGTCTTAGTGTTAGTGGACCTATTACAGTATTTACTGTTTAGATTAGTTGTACATGAGTCACATATGACACCTAAAACGCATGATTTAGAAGAGATCCGTTCTACAAAAATGATGTTTTGGATTAGTGTCAGTTACGTTGTCGTTGGTGGCATATTTCCTAAAACGTTACTTGTACTGATTCTATTGGGCATGTTTACGCGTACAGTTGTCACACACTGGTATCGTCAAGGAAATCAATAGGTTGCTGATGGCCAAGTTAAGTCGTATTCAGCTAGGGTTTCCGGAATGTTCGCCGCAATGTTTGCACAGGATGCAGGGTCATGAAACGTGGCGGCCCCGACTTGAACGGCGTTTGCACCAGCTAGCATGAGTTCTACAGCGTCTTTACTGGTAGAAACGCCACCGACGCCGACGATAGGCAGTGTGGATGCCTGGCGGACCTGGTGCACCATATAGACGGCTAGCGGGTGAATTGCTTGTCCAGATAAGCCACCAGTGCCATGTGCTAAACGCGGTTTTTGCGTTGCAAGATCAATTTCCATGCCTAGTAGAGTGTTGATGAGGACGAGACCTGTGGCACCGCCAGCTTCGGCTGCTTTAGCAATCGGGACAATATCCGTTACATTCGGTGTGAGTTTAACAAACACTGGTTTATCCACGGCGGCCACAATTTTGGCGGTCAAGGTTTGAACAGTTACCGGATCTGTGCCGAATGCGAGGCCGCCATGATCGACATTAGGGCAGGAAACGTTGACCTCAATGAATTTAACGTTTGGCGCCGTGGTTAGTTGTTTTGCAACCTCAACGTACTCGTCCATGCTACCGCCCGCGACGCTGCCAACGATTGGTAGATCAGGATAATGAGTGGCAAGCCAAGGCAGCTTTTCGGCCATGACATTTTTAATGCCGGGATTTTTTAACCCAACGGCGTTTAGCCAACCGGCAGTAGTGTTAGTTGTCGTTGGCCAAGGATTACCCGTTCGGGGTTCGGCCGTTGTCGATTTAATTACTAGGGCGCCAAGCGCATTGAGATCAGTCTTTTGGGCCAGTTCCTGACCGTAACCGACTGTACCGCTGGCCGCAATGACTGGATTTTTCAAACGCACACCTGCAAGTGTAATAGACATGTTAACCTCCTGAATATAATGAGTTGTGTTGTCAACAAGTATTGAGCTACATGGATACTGGCTGCCAGTGCCAAGGATCATTATGCCAGGCCTTGGCCAATTTGCAGTCTACCTCACTTAACTCATGGTGGTTGGTGAGATGCTCAAGTAGTAGGTGATAGTCCAACAGTGGCGTCAATGATGTTTTCGCCTGTTTAAAATTAGTTTTTGCATCTGGCAGGTCGTAACTAAAGACAGAAACGACACCGTCTACGCGGGCGCCAGTAGCGCCGACCGCTTTTGCCGCGCCAAGCACACTGCCACCGGTCGAAATGAGATCATCAATAAGTACAACGTGATCTTTGGATGATAATGCCCCTTCAATTTGTTTGCCAGTCCCGTGATCCTTTGGGTGAGACCGTACGTAAATCAATGGCAGTGAAAGTGCCTCGGCTACCCATGCAGCATGGGGAATACCGGCAGTAGCGACCCCAGCGATGACCGTTGCATCTGGATATTGGCGTTTGATTAAGGCTGTGAGACCTGTTGCGATATGCTGACGCAATTCGGGATAGCTGATCGTCATGCGCAAATCTGTGTAGACTGGCGAAATCATCCCGCTAGCATATTGAAATGGCTGGTTTGGGGAGACCTTAACGGCCTTGATAGCCAGTAATTCAGTGATGATCGTTTCAGTTAGGTCAGTTTTATTTGCGTTTGAGGTGTTATCTACGTTAGTCATGGATTAACCACTCCTTTTTGATTGTCATATAGGCGTTTGCGGGTTGTGAAGATTGTGTTATCGGGCGGCCAACAACAATGGCGGAACTACCAGCTTTGGCAGCTTGCCGAGGTGTCATGATACGTTGCTGATCATCGGCGGGGTTTGTTGTTAGCCGAATGCCGGGAGTAACCAGCAGAAAGTCATCGTTAACAAACGGTTTGATCGTTGTGACTTCTTGTGGGGAACAGATGACGCCATCTGCGCCGGACGTGTCAGCCAGTTGAGCGAGTTGGCGAACCTGATCAGTCATTGGTAAGCTGACGTGCTGCTCATTAACTAACATCTTTTCTGAGATGGATGTTAGCTCAGTTACTGCCAATAATTTTGGCGGTGTCACGTGAGCTTGCTGTGCACCTCGCTGGAGCCCCCGTTTGGCTGCAGCAATCATGGTTCCACCACCTAACGCATGGACTGTGGTGTACTGGATACCAAGTTGTCCGAGTTGGTAAGCAGCCCGTTCCACAGTATTTGGAATGTCATGTAGTTTCAAGTCTAAGAAGATGTCAAAACCGCATTGTTGAATATGGCGAATCATCGCAGTTCCTTCACTGTAGAATAGTTCCATACCAACTTTTACTGCAGGCCGATCATCCGTTTGTGATAGTTGATCAAGCAATTGATCGACTGACGACGTCGTACTTACATCAAGAGCGACAATAATCGAATTTGCGCTGGCGTTCATGAAAACTTCCTTTCGACCACTTGGGCACAAAAAAATGGATCATCTGCCCGGCTAACCGTTCAGACGATCCATGGATGGCATACACTTCGCCATAATATCGGATTGAATTTGAGCTAGCTTACCAACCTCACAGGATTGGTTTAAAGCGGCGCTTGTTTAATTGGAGACTATGATACTGTTTTTTTCAGCGGCGTGCAAGGGGGAATTTTTAGGTGATATGGGTTATATGAAACGCCCACTTGCAAATTATTTTTCGACGTGGCATGATAAGCGACAAGAAAAAATAACGAATGTCAGTGAGCATTCATTTTGGAGGTAATTGTGATGAATCAAGCACCAGTAGCTTCTGCGATCCATACAGACAGTCAGCAGAAATGGACTATTGCATCCACCAGTGCCGGTTTTGCGTTGGAAAATATGGATGTGATGTTTTTGTCATTTGCATTAAGCTCAATTATCACAGAACTACATCTATCAGCAGGTCAGGCAGGAATGATTTCTTCAGTGACTAACCTGGGTATGCTGGCAGGTGGTTTACTATTTGGATTATTAGGTGACCGGTACGGAAGGGTAAAAATCTTTTCGTACACGGTCTTTATTTTTGCCATTGCGACCACGGCTATGGCGTTTGCAAACTCGATTGGTTGGATCTATTTATTCCGATTTTTAACGGGCATTGGCGCTGGTGGTGAGTACGGTGTGGGTATTGCACTGATTTCGGAACGGTTTGCCGCCAATAAGATTGGCCGGATGACTTCGGTAGCTGCTATCGGCGGTCAAATTGGGGCAGCATTGGCGGCCGTTCTTGCAGCCGTCATTTTACCAACATTGGGCTGGCACGCATTATTTTTCCTTGGCTTAATTCCAGTTACCTTGACCGTCATTATTCGACGTCATGTGCACGAAACACCCGCATTTTTAAAGGCTAAACGAAGTGCCAACACACAGTCGGTTAACCTACTGGTGTTGTTCAATAGTCCACGCAGGGCATACCAAACGGTTGGACTCATGTTGATGTCAGTGGTTCAAATTGCTGGTTATTTTGGGTTGATGAACTGGTTGCCCTCAATTATGCAAAAGCAGGCTCATGTATCGGTATCAGGATCCGCCATGTGGATGATAGCAACCATTGCCGGCATGGTCATGGGGATGTTTGTCTTTGGTAATGTACTAGATAACATTGGACCTCGATGGGCGTTTGGCATTTTCCTCATTGGGGCAGCAATTTCGGTTTATATCTTCACACTAGCTAAAACGACAGCGACAATTCTGCCAGCCGGTGCGCTGATTGGATTCTTTTCAAACGGCATGTTTGGTGGTTATGGTGCCGTGATCAGTGAACTTTATCCGGTCACGATTCGCTCAACGGCCAATAATGTGATTGTGAATGTAGGCCGTGCAATCGGGGGGTTCTCCTCGGTGGCAATTGGCTTACTTATGGAACACTTTACTTTGCCAATTGTCATGGGTAGCTTGGCGGGATTATACATCTTTAGTTTTATCGTAATGTTGACGATTCCAGCCTTGGTCAAACGGGGCGTTACTGCTTAGGCAAAATTACGATTTTTTCTCCAAGGCTGATCAATTTAGGATAACCGTTTAACGTTTGCTTTGCCGCAGTATTCTGACTCACGGTACAGATGGATGCATATATTTGACGTCGGATAGAAAATGCCAAACAAAGTATTACCCGGGAAATAATCCCTTTTAAAACAAGACACATATAAAAAGACACTGTCTCGTGCACTGGTAGTTGTATACCATGTGCGAAGGCAATGTCTTTTTAAGTCGGCTGAGGAAACTTTAATTAATCATTTGAATCCTCGTCACGTTTGCGTCGTTTAAGTCCTGCAAGTGCTAGCAACGTTCCTAATAAGCCTAAACCAACTTCTGCTGCTACAGTATTGGCATGTTCGCCGGTGTGTGGCAGTTCGGTCGTTTTTTCTTTATTAGCGAATGTGGGTTTCGATGTGACAGAGCTTTCTGAGACGGATGGATCTTTTACAGAAATACTTTGACTATTCACATTGCTGGTCACAGCATCTGTAGCCGCACGTGACTTAAGCGTCTGAGATTTCTGCTGAACAAGCGATTGTGTTGTTTTGCTATTGTTTTGCTGCTCAGAGACGCGCGATGCCATTGCCGATTCTTGAACGGCTTGACTGAGCTGTGACACATGAACCGATGATGAAGTGTTTTCCTGGTGACTTGTTGCGGAAGCCTGACTCTGCACGGAAATATTGTCCTGTTGACTTGCTTGCGAAAGCTGGCTCTCGTTGGCCGATTCGGGGACATTAGTTGCCGGTCCCTTAACGGTTACTGTCGCCGTTTTCACGACAGGATCACCAAAAATGTAAATAACTGTATAAACGCCAGGTTTTAATGTGTTGACGTTATCTGCGTTTTTAACGATCCCGTTTTGCATGATGAATTCTTGCCAGTCAACGGGGACACCATGATTGTTTTTAGCATTGACGAAATTCATACTTGGATTCCAAGTATCTCCCTGTGTCAGCGTGATATCAGTGACATTGAGATCAGCGTATGACTTGATGGTTAGCGAAGCACCAAGCGTCGTTACCGTGTAATTTTGAGCGTTTTTAACGGCAACATTAACATCGTAAGTTCCTTTGTCTTCGTTCATATTAGAACGCGTGTAAACGAGCTCGTAAGGGTTTGAATCTAACCACCCAACAACATCGCTGGCATAGCTATCTGGGTCACCAAACGTTTTTTCAGCATGATGCATCGTCACAGTTAGCGGAGCCGGTGTGACCTTGAATGTTGCAACAGCCGGGCCACCAATAATATCCAAATTAGAATTAGCTTCCCGGAATTTTGCCAATCCGCTTTCAGATAGTGAAACGGAATATTGACCAACGTCTTGGTTGTTTGCAGTCGGCGCTAAAATTGTAAAATCAGTTGCAGTTAGGCCAGCTGGCATTTTGATGAGGTTTGGAACATTGATTGTATAAACTGATGGGACAGGCTGAGCATTATACGTTTTATCGGCAACGACTGGTTTGAACTCAGCGGCGTTTACTTTAGCTTTTTGGATTGTATAAAGACCAGATGTAACACCATCAAATGAATAGTCGATATTTTGTGCCTTTAATTTAGTGAGGCCAATCTTATTCAATTGAATTGTATATGTGCCTGCTCCAGTCAAATCTGTAGTGCCTGTAATTGGGCTGATATCGAAATCATCAGAAGTCAAAGCTGCCTGTTGCATGAAGGCTGGCATTGTTAATGCGAATAGGTTATTCGGAACCACTGCTGGTTGACCGTCATAAACTTTCTGTGTGCTGCCAATCTTGATATCTGCAGTTGATACCGGCTTAACTGACACATATAAGGAGCCAGGATCGGTTGCCACATCATAATTGTTGGTTAACTCGTCTTCATTATCAACAATAACCAGTAGCTCATAATGACCGTTTCGAATGGGAGTTGGGTTGGATGCAATTTCAACATGAGCTTTCACTGAATCTGATGAAATGAGCCCAGCGGTAGTGAATGAAAGGTCCAAGTTTTGATCGCCAACAACCTTGTGTTGATCCGTGGCTTTGAGAGAAAGCTTCTTTTTGTTAATGAAGTACGTACCTGGATGGACACTACTGATAGTGTAATCTTTATTGGCATCCTGAATCTTTTTCAGGCCTGACGCAGTAATTTGAACTTGATAAGTCCCAGCCTGAATCAGATCAGAACTGCCTTTTATAACACTTGTGATAACAAAGTCGTCACGATTTAAATTTGTTGGCATTTGAAGATTTTGTTCACTTTGAAATTGGATTGTTGGTAATTCGGCAGTGCCATCATAAACTTTGCTAAATTTAACAATCGATACAGTTGCTACGGCCGGTGTAATCGTAAAGATTCCGTCGGTATTGGTAATAGTGTAATTACGCAAGGTTTGTGAATCTGCGTTTACTGACGATGAGACGTTGTAAGTGCCGACGGATTCACCAGCATCTCTACTGGTAGAAACCGTAATCACGTCGCTACCCATTGTTCCAGTGATTGTAGCAGTCAGTTGTGAGTCTTTTTCGCCGAAAACCTTTGTATTGTTAGTAGTGGTCACAATTAGATTAGCTGGTGTAATTTCATAATGACCTGAAATGTTAGTTAAATCAGTTTGTGTAAATGCAGTTCCAAGCTGCTTTTGTACATGCTGAATGCCAGTGGCAGTAAGCTGCCATGCGTATTGACCGACGTTGCTTTCGGCTGTTGGGTCAACATTTTGGCCAGATTCATTGGTAAAGGTGTAATCTTCTGCGGCTAATGTGACATTTGGGACAGTGCCGTTGTATGCCGTACTTACTGGTTGAATCTGCAATGTCGGCACATACTTGGATGAAATTGAGGCGCCATCATAGGAGCTTGAAGATGATCCGATTGTTGGCGTTGCTTTATAGTCGATGGTGTAATAGTAGTTTACATCATCATTAGTCGTGGCGAAGAGACCAGTAGCATTTGCTGGTATCTCACTGAGCGTGTAACCGTCAATTTGTGCGGCACTTGTTGTGTATTGGCTATTAAAATTACCACTCATAATCTTTGTAGCAGCGATTTTGTCGGTTGTGCCCAAAATGTAATAGTTAGCACTAATTGTTTCTTGGAGGGGCACGTATTCGTAATTAACTTCAGCAGTATTTGTACCAAACGTGCCGTTGGCATTTGCAGGCGTAATGGCTAATTTATAACCGTCAACTTTGGCCGCTACGGCCGAGTACTTGCCATCAAAGAAACCATTCACAATCGTTGATGCTGCAACCTTATTCGTAGTGCCCTTAAGGTAGTAATTAACGCTAATTGATTCAGGAAGTGGCGCATACTCATAAATAACTGGCGCGTTAGTAATGCCAAATGTGCCAGTAGCGTTTGCTGGCGTCCCAACTAATTTGTAACCGACGATATCTTTAGAAGCTGTCGCGTACTGAGTGTTGAAGGCACCTTTTACTATAGTTGGATCTGTGAGTGCAGTCTCTGTACCTTGAACAAGATAGCGAGACTCCACGGATTCAGTATCGGCCGTGTAGAAGTAAGCAACTTCTTTGTTTGTTGTACCAAACGTTCCAGTGGCATTTGCCGGCGTTTCATCAAGTGTGTATCCAGTAATTTGGGCGGCAGGGGCCACGTATTGAGCATTGAAATCACCACTTATAATTGTCGAATCTTTAATCTTGTTAGTCGTGCCTTTAAGGTAATAGTTAACGTTCACCGATTCTGACAGTGGTGTGTAGACTACGTTAACTGTGACTCCAGGGGTATCAGGAACAGTGGGCATTGTTTCTGGTAATGCATAACCCGGAATTGCCGGTAGGTTAACGCTAGACTGAATTGATTGACCAGGTGTGCCGGTGCCAAGCAGACCGTTAGCGATTTTATTACCCTTACTGTCGACTGGCAAAGCCGTGTAATTAACGGTGTAATAGTAATTAACAGTGTTTCCCGTTGGGGCGTAGATGCCTTGGGCATTATCAGGTGTGGCTACTAACGTATAGCCATCAACGTTTGCAGCAGAAGTTTGATAATTCAAACCTGCGGCACCATTCGTGACAATTGAATCACCAATTTTAGTGGTTGTACCGTTGACGTAATAATTAGCAGTGACAGTCGTGTTTTGACGGTATTTAACGGTTACCGACTGGTTTCCCTGATCCGTTAACGTATAACTAGTTGGTTGACTAGGTACAAGTGCGTACCCAACGACAGTGGGCTGTTCAATTGAAATGGTATTTCCTACCTGTTGGTCATTAACCGTCTTAGCAGGCACAGTCGCCAGTTGATTGCCGTCCTGGTCAACATAAGATACTGACACGACTGGCGTAATTGTCAGCATTCCATCAGCAGTTGTTACCGTGTAATTAGGATTAAGGCCATTGGTAACAGAAATTCTGTAGTTGCCAGGTTTTTCTCCTGTTTCACGTGAAACTGTGTAATTCAATTGATCATTGTTTACAAGGCCAGAAACCGGGTTGCCGCCAATTGCGCTACTTGTTGCTGAAAATGTTGAATCATCATTTCCAAATACTTTCGTGGCGTTGTTTGCTGTGACCAGAATTGACCGTGGCGTGATCGTAAATGTCGCGGAATCACCAGGCACCAAGATGTAATTTGGATTAGGATTTTCTGCAGCAGACACAGAAATTGTGTAAGTGCCAACGCCATCTTTGCCGTCAGCGCTCAGGGTCCGTTTGACCTGATAAATATTGTCATCGCCAATTACGATACCGATGTTAGGATCACCGTTCAGTGCTTCGGGTGTATTCACGTTGAAGATATCACTAGGGTCAGATTGACCATAAACCTTTGAACCCGGTTTCGGTGTAACGCGCACCTTTTTTGGCACAATAGTGAAACTGCCAGTTGGAAGTTCACTCAGATTAACATTGCTAAAGTCGTACGTTGGGTTTGCTTGTCTGAGGGCATCCAAGCCTAACTGATTTAGTGACAACACATAAGTCCCAACATCTTTACCTGCTGTGCGGGTGAAGTCTGCTGATGTTAAGGAACCACTATTCATCAATGTGGTTGCATTACCACTGACATCGTTTAAGGTCACAGTATATTGAGTATCAAGTTGATTGTCATCGGTCGTTTTACCGTCATAGACTTTTGAACCACTGAGGGTAACTTTGAGCCAATGTCCATATAATGTGACGTTATTGGTTCCAGTGGCAATGTCATTAAGGCTTGGCATAGTCGTAGCAGTGGTTGTTTCAGAAGTACTCCAACCGAGTAATGGCAAGTTGAAAACATTGAGTGAACTTTGTGTTAAGGCACGAACGGTGCTGTTCTTTTCAGCCGAAATAACTTGGTTAGGCATACTTTGATTGTCTGGGTCGTTAGGTACAAAGGTAACGCTGATGGTTGATTCTTTGGTTGCGTACCGTTCGGTGAAGGTTAACGTTTGATCGGCAGAGGCGGCACTTACATTAACTAAGTTATGGTCGATTTTGACGAAGTCGCCAGGTAAGTAGTTGTGCTTTTTGCCATCTTGATCCGTGTATGACCATCCGAGAAAGACCTCGTCAGAATTTGCGGACCAATTAGCTGGTTCATCTGCCAAACGGATGGTAGTCCCTAAACCATATTTACTGTTGTCAGAAACTGGAGATTTATGATCGCTACCGACTTGATAAGCAATATTGAAATGCACAGCGTCATAGGACCCAAAAACGTTGTAATCACGGGTAATTAAAAGACCATTTTTAAGAGCAACAGCAGAGCTACCAACCATGTAGTTCCAGTTTAAAAAGCGGCCACGGTCAGGATCAATCGTGCTTGCGTTGTAGGTCGCTGGCGTCTTGGCTTCGTCATTTTGGGCGTAAACTTGTGCCAAACTAGTTAGCTCTTTACCGTTAATCATGTCATTGTAATCGGCATAGTAGTGGATGTGATAAGTTGACTCAGTCCATTTGGCGAATAACGTGACATTACGAGCGGGCATTGTTGAAAATTCTGGTTGCCCATTTTGGGTAAACGGTTGTGTCCCATTGGCATCAACATACCAGCCATCGAAGACATAGCCAGCACGTGAAGGCGTTGGGAAGTTGGCAGAGGAGATTGACGCACCAAACAGAAAGCTGTGTGTGCTAATTTTGTCGCCAGGTGTTTGATCATCGAAAGACAACGTGTAGGATTGACGATCATAGTATAAGTTAAATATCTCAGTGCCATTGTCGTCAGGAACTCCCTCGATGGCTGCTTGATGTGCGATAACGGGTGTTCCCGGGATTTGCTTCGAACTTAATTGAGTTCCAGACATGATGAAATTATCTTCGTAATTTGTCAGCAAATCATAGTACTTATTATTGTAGAAAATGTTTGTTGAAGTTGGTTGTTGAACGATGGACTGTAAATAGTAATGTGTTTCGGAAAGGTTATAGTTTCCTTCTGTTAAAAATTCTGGCGTCATATTAATGACAGAACCATCGCCAGTGGTAGCTTTGGTTAACATGTCTTGAGTTAGTGCGACACGTTTTGTGACCCACAGAACACGTGCAGCACCACCTGTCCAGCCAGCAAAGTGAGCATCATAACTATAATTGCTGTATCTTGGGCCATAAGGATAATATTGTCCATTCCCGTTAACAATCGGCCAGACGGCAGAGATGTCTTGACCATATTTTGCTGTTAGCACATATGATTTGGTGTTTGTATTATTGTTTTGCACCACGTATAAATCATCTGTATAAATGGGAGTGTTTGACTGATTATTTAAAGTATAGTGATTGCTTTTAAAATCAAAGTTAAACGTATAAGAGTTCAAGGCATAGTAAACATTGATATTGGTTTGACCGTTACCAAGGATCTGAACGTTTTGGGCAACATGGGCAAACTTATTGGCAGAGCTAACTGGGTAAAAAGTTGCAAAATTAATGGCGGCCGTTGGATCACTTTTTGCTTTTAATTGATTGAAATGTTCGTTTCGTTCGTAGTCAGTCAAGGTGACCTTTGAGTCCGTCAGTGCCATGTCATCAGCTTGCACTTTGCCAATGACATCGTACGTTGTTTTGTCATCAGGGGTGGCATATGGTTGACCATTTTGGTCGAGCTTTTCAATCCAGTACACAATGTTGTAATGAACTTCTTGCGGATCCCAGACGCCGTATAAGTCGGTATCGTTATTGATGATCGTTGAAAAGTCGAAGGCATTGCCAGGTTGAGTGTAGTTTGAACTGTCAACCCCAGTGCTTTTAGTTGTCCAACCGATGAACTTGTAGCCGGGACGGCTGACAGTTGGTTGCTTAGCTAAGGATCCGGTTGGAACTAACTGTGGATCAACGGGGGCACCGTCTGTATGAAAAGTCACGGTGTGAACATCAGCGAAATAACCATTTAATTCAAAATCATGGGTAACTTTGTCGACACCGAACACGTATGCGTCCGGTGCTTCTTTTTTTGCCAGATGAGTTTTATTTGCATCAGTATTTGCATCGTACCAGTAGACAAAACGTTGACCGTTGCTGGCAACTGGGACTTTTGTCGGCGCTGAAATGGTCGTGTTTTCTGCTGCTGTTTCGGTTGCATCGGTGCCTTCAGTATCCGTTCCGTTATTTCTTGGATAGTTGAATTTGACATTAAATAGTCGCGTAAACTTGGGAACAATCGTGGCATTGTTAAATACGGGTTGCGAAAAGTCGAATTTAGTTCCACTGATGCCATCAGAAGTTTTGTAGAACCAGCCGTCAAACTGTTCAGTACCGCCACGACCATCATTTGGAACATTCATGATAGGGTCCGCCATATCATCAGCGGTGCCACCTTTAGTGATGGTGTCCTGTTTCGTTGAGCCGTCTACATTTTGAAAAGTGACAGTGACATTGTTAGCAGTTTCGTCCGAGGATTTGGGATCTTCACTGACAAACTCCAAGTTCATTGCTCGGCTAGTTGTTTGTGAAGCGTTCGCAGCCGACGATGGCTGTTGTGTTGGTGTTAAAGAGGGCATACTTCCAGCACTGGGCGTGTTAACTGCAGATTCGCTTGTTGCCTTGGCCGTGGTGACATCCGCAGAAGTGCTGTGAGCCACCGCTGAGCTAGTTGCTTGAGTGTTTGCAGAAGCAGCCTGACTATTAAGCGTGATTTCATCAACTTCTTGAGTCTTACTTAACTGATTGTTTTCAGTACTGGTGTTTGCGAGTGAATGATTAACTACGTTTGAGTCGTTTGATTGTGAACTAATAGACGCCGCACTATTTTGTGAATTTTCACTCGTAGCCGACGTTGCTTGTGAGGCGATATCTGAAGAGGGAGTCGTACTTTTTCCAGTGTTTGAAACGACTTCAGTAATTTGCTGGTTATTATTTGGTGTTGACGTGGTGTCCGCACTGACTTGACTCATGCCGACAAGGTTGGCAGTAGCAAACGATAGCATCGTCACACCGGCAACTAACCAGCCATGCTTTGATTTGAACATTTTGAAATGAACTTTATGAGTTACTTGAGGATTAAAGTTGTGACGATGCATAGAAATCTGTACCTGTACCTTTCTAACGCATAATTAATAAAAAATGCGTACAAACGACATGATGTTGCTAGTTTCGGAACTAATAACAGGTATTATACACGATAAATTTAGTCAAGAAACAATTTAGTACGTAAGTATTAACACGAAAAATTATTTTTAGCTAGTAAAACGTTCTCGACTTGAACTTTAACCGCTTACATCTCTACTTTAAAGGGAATGTCACCAATCTTATGAAGCATTAAAAATGGCTAAAAAAACACAACAAAAAACGTTAGATTATGCGCTTTTAGTCAGCACGTAACCTAACGTTTGTAGCATCTATAATGTGTTTTTAGCGTTAATTCGAAATTTTAGCCATATAGTCGGTATGCTTTTCGCTGTCAAATTCCTTTTCAGACTTACTAATTACAACAGTTGCCAAAGAATTTCCGACCACGTTTACGGCTGTACGGCCCATATCGACAATTCGATCAATTCCTGCAATGAATGTTAGCCCGGCCACGGGAACACCGATGGTTGAGATTGTCGCTAGTAGCACGACGAACGAAGCGCCAGGCACACCGGCCATTCCCTTGCTAGTTATCATTAGAACCACTAACAGGGTGATTTGTTGGCCAATCGACAAGTTGATATGATAAGCCTGAGCTAGGAATAATGCCGCTAAGGATTGGTAAATGGCGGAACCATCTAAGTTAAAGGTATAGCCGGTTGGAACAACAAAGGCGACAATTCCCTTGCTGACACCATAGTGTTCGAGCTTGTCCATTGTCTTCGGAAGAGCTGATTCAGAACTAGCTGTGGTGAAGGCAAGGATAATTTCGTTTTTAATCACTTTGAGTAACTCGAACAAGTTGATCCCGAATCCTTTAGCAACTAGCCCCATTACAACAACGACAAAGAATATCATGGTCAGATAAGTAACTAAGATGAACAATCCGAGCGGGGCCAGCGCAGTTAATCCCATTTGTGCGACGGTGGCACCAATTAAGGCACAAACGCCGATTGGTGCGAGATGCATAATCCAGTTTGTAACTTTGAACATAACGGCGGCCACGGCGTTGAGAAAATCGACGATGATCTTGCCGGGTTCGCCGATTGCGGCCGTGCCTAATCCAAAAAATACGGAGAAGAAGATTACTGGCATCATGTTGCCTTCGCTTAAAGCGGCAAAGAAATTAGTGGGGATAATGTTAAGTACAGTCGCCCAAATGCCGCCTTCAGACGCGTGTTTTGCCGTTTTGACGTACTGGGAGATATCCGTTTTTGGCAGGTCATGAATGTTGATAAGACTGCCAGTTCGGGTAATGTTACCAATAATTAGACCTAAAATGATTGCTAAGGTTGTCATGCTGGCGAAGTAAAGCAATGTCTTGCCACCAATACGACCAAGTTTACGAATATCACCCATGTTGGCGATGCCGACTGTAAGGCAGGAAATCACAATTGGCAGAACAATCATTTGAATTAGACCAATAAACATTGCCCCAATATTGGTAAATGCGGTAATGGCTGGTTTTGAATGATAAAAAAGTGCGCCAAGGACAATTCCTAGAACTAACCCGATGCCAATTTGCCAACCTAAACTAATTCGGAATGTGCGGTGTTGCTGCATAAGAAAACCCCCGATTATAAATGTGAAAAAGAAAACTAATCTTTATACATACTATCACGAATAATTAGTGGGATTCAGGCTTGAAAAGTTCGGAAATATATGTATTGTATTTCGATTCTGTGAAACCCGAACTTTCATCGTCGAGTAGTAAGATCATCTTTAAAAATACGAACATTCATTGTGGAATTTAGCATTTATACACTAATAAACGAAAAGGGTGGATTAAAAAAGATGACTCGTTCCACGTGAAACGAGTCATCTGATTAAAACTTTGTTATTGATAAGGGATTACAGTAATTTGGCAATGTGTAAACGGTCTCCATTGCGGTTCTTACGGAATATTTAGTATTAAAGACAGCGTCACGTCACAGCTGTTTGAAAATTATGGTTAGAGTGGTAATTTCAGGTAATCCGGTTTGACCAAATGCAGTTGATTTACGAAGATTACTTTTAAGGCTAAAGCCAAAATGATTGGCAGAATAATGAATGCCAGTAGTACGCGCAGGCCGACATTTGTGCCAGTGGTAGTTTGCAATGCAGTCAAGGGTCCAATTAATCCGGAGAGCCCAAAGCCAGCGGAAAACGCAGTTCCACCGACGCCCAATATAGCTGCGAAGGCGCCCATAATACCAGAACCCGTTAAGATTGGGATGAACATCACGGGGTGCGCTAACATATTGGCCATTTGAATTTTGGGTGAACCCACAAAATGAGCAATTGTGCCACCAAATGAATTTACGGACACTCCCATGGCGGCTAAAGCGAAGCTGGTTACGATAATGCCAGCGTTAGCCGCACCAGAACCGATGCCGGTCAAACTAATGGCCGTTGCAATGCCAACAGACGAGAGTGGAGACACAATGAGGAGTGCAAAAATCATGCCCAACATGGCACCCATCAATATTGGCGTCAGTGTTGTGGCTGTAGAGACCAGCTGTCCGATGATTGTTTGAATGCCAACCATAGCAGGCAAGGTAAGCAGGCCAATTGAGCCACAGATAAGGACGACTAAGGTTGGCTCCAGGATTAAGCGTAGTTGCCCCAAATGTTTATGAATGACAAAGATAAAACTTGCTGTAACGGTTAGTACAAGCAAAACATTAAGAATGGCACCGGTACCAGCTATTGTTAGGCCAGTTTTTGTAGGCTTAAGGATGCCGGCAGATACAAACGTGGCAAAGCCAAGTGCAGCAGTATCAAGGACATCAAATTTAAAGGCGTGACCAACGGCGAGAGCCGCAATGACGGGCAATAGGCTTTGAATGACGGTGACCATCATTAACAGGTTACGGGTAAGGCCGTTTGTTCCAAACAATGGGATGATTTGAGAGGTTAATGCTGCCGGGATAAGGGCAATGATGATTCCCAGACTAGTGCCGTTTAAAATGGCGAGAATAAATGGTTTGAATTGAGCCATTTCATGTTTGATGGTGGTCTTTAGGTCGGTTGCTGAAAGTGCAGGAGATGTTTCTTCGGGTATTTTCATCGGCAGGCTCCTTAGTTAATGGTTAGGTTGATTATTCAACGCTGTGTTCCGTTGGTCGACCAGCAAGAATGTTCTGAACATCGTTCAATGAGATATCAACCATGTTCTGGACTGCAATATTAGTGAAAAAGGCGATGTGCGGCGTGATGATCACGTTATTCATGGCATGCAGCTTGGCAATGTTAGGTTGTGAGTCGAGCCCGTCTTGTCGATGGTCGGCATTAAAGATCTTCTCTTCACCAGTTACTGTATCGAGCATGGCAAACGCAAGTTGGTGGGTTTCAAGAGCGGTTATTAAGTCATTTGTATTGATGACTGGACCGCGACTAGCATTTACAATGCCTGCTGTTGGTTTCATAAGGGAAAAATCGTTTGCGGCGATTAATCCTTCCGAAGTTGGATTCAAGTCGACGTGCAAACTGACGACATCGGATTTTGCCAATAGGGTTTGTTTATCAACGTAGGTCACGAGCGGCTTTAACGCTTCACGTTCAACCACATCATAAGCTAAAACAGTTGCACCAAGAGCGTGCAGTAGTTTAGCTAAAGTACCGCCAATTCGCCCAGCACCAATAATGCCGATGGTAGCTGAGTGAATTTCTTTAGCTTGTAAACCAGCCCAAGAGTAGTTATTTTCGCGGACCTGAGCATCAACCAATGGCGCTTTCCGTAATACACGGAAAATTTGCATGAGGGCGTGTTCGGCGACACTGCGTGGTGAGTAAGCAGGAACGTTGGTAACAAGTAATCCGGCCTTATGGGCCGCTGCCACGTTAATCATGTCAACACCGGCTGTTCGGGACGTCAGTTGTTTAAGCCCCATGTCAGCTAATTGTTGGTAGACGCGATCATCGTCAATGCGATTGCGTTGTTGGATAACAATCCCGTCAAAACCGTTAGCCTGGTCAACGGTTGACGCAGATAAGGCATCCGTTGTTGTGTGAATTTCAAGGTGTTCACGTTTCGCGTGATCCTTGATAGCTGCCATTTCGTCTGGTCGGACTGAATACATAATGATTTTTGTCATGTGAGTGATCTCCGTTTAATCCTTAAGGCTTAGTGAGTTTCCATATAAGTCGTGAGACGGGCCATGGCCGTCTTTAAGTTTGCCATTGAGGCAGCGTAACTAAGGCGCAGGTAGCCTTCGCCGCCGGGTCCAAACGCTGTTCCTGGAATGACAGCCACTTGACTGGTTTGAGCTAACGAAAGGCAAAAATCGTAATCAGTCATGTGCAAACGTTCGGGGATTTTCGCGAAGATGTAGAATGCGCCTGCCGGTTTAGGGATGGTAAAACCCAGCCTTGTCATGGTGTGATATACGAAATCACGACGCTGTTTGTATTCTGCCTTCATATTCTCGGTATCATGACGGCCCTGTTCTGTTCCCAACGCTTCAGCAGCTGCTGCCATAGCTGGATTAGAGGCTGACGTTACCGTAAAGGCATGCATTAAATTGATTCTGCCAATTAAAGCTGCCGGGCCTGCGAGAATACCAACACGGTATCCTGTCATCGCATGTGATTTTGACACACCGTTTAAGACTAATGTTTGTTCCGGCAGGTAGTGTGCAAACGAAACGTGAGGTTGACCATATGTCAATTCAGAATAAATTTCATCGGAAATCACAATGATATTGGTGTCTCGAAGCACATCCGCTAAGGCTTCTATTTGATTGGCAGTATAGGTGACGCCCGTTGGGTTAGACGGAAAGTTTAGCATGATAGCCTTGATGTCATCACCATATTCATTGATAGCAGCTTGCAGTTGCTGGGGTGTGAGGACAAATTGGTTAGGTTCTGTGTTGATGGGGATAACTTCGGCACCGTTGAGTTTGATGATTGGCTCGTATAAGGGAAAGGTTGGCCCCGGAAGCAACACTTTATCGCCGGGATTTGTGACGGCCCGGAGTGTGTCAGAAATAGCCTCAGTTGCGCCAACGGTAGCAACGATTTCTGTTTGCGGATCATACTGAATCCCATAACGATCTGCTAAAAAATGTGCAGCTGCTTCGCGTAACTTTGCGGTCCCAGGAACTGGCGCGTAATGGGAATCATTGTCCTCAATGCTCTTAATGGCCGCCTGTTTGACGTGTTCAGGGACATTAAAGTCCGGTTCGCCTAATGTTAGTTTGATGATGTTGGGGATGTCGCTAACTTCGTGGTCAAAGCTGTGGATCATATCTGGCTTGATAGCTAGTAGCTGGGTGTTTAAACGTTGTGTGAGATCTCGTTGTTGTGTTTGCATATAAAATATCCTTTCTAAACTTTGGCTCGATGACAGTGATAATTGAATTGAAAACAAGAAAAGCCCCCAGCGTGTCGTTAAACACCTGGGGGCTTAAATCATCGATAAACAACTGATGACCATACACGCAGATGTTTTATCCATCCGCATGGCCACGTTAAATAATGGCTAATTGGATGAATTTCCAAAAAACCAAAAATAAAACGCATATGTAGTTTTGACAGTTGTTGTCATCATTAGTAAGCTTCCTTGAATTAAAGATTGATTAGAATACTAATTTATTTTTCATGACGTGTCAATGAAAAGTTTAATAATTGCTGACCAAACGGCTGGCAGGTTAGCAAACAAATTTGTAAAACCAATTAAATATATTTATTAAAAATGGCCAGAGCAGACGATTCTCTATTAAGTCGAGTGCGAGTTAGCGGAATTCCAGTACAATTAATTTTTTTATAGCCAGGCACAAAACACGTTCAATGGAACGCTTTTATCCTAACATCGTTCGTTTACTGATGATAAGATGACTTCATCAATTTTTTGAGGAAGGTTTTACATCGTGAAGGATAGACGAATCAGTGTGGCACTGTTACTGCCGAGTTTGGTTGGGATTATATTGTTTTTGATTTTTCCAGTTGTTCAGTTGGTGTTACCAGTGATTTTCGGAGTAAAAAGTAATGAAACATATTTTTCATTTTTAAAGGCTACATACAACCAGCAAATTATTTTCAGAACGATTGGCATTGCGTTTGTAACCACTTTAGGTTTGCTAGTTTTAGCATTTCCATTTGCGTTTTGGATCGCTCACCAAAGAATGAAAGTTCGTAAATTACTGTCGCTTGTCATTTTGTTTCCAATGCTCACTAATGCGGTCGTTAGAAACTTCGCTTGGATTCTAATCCTTGGACGTAACGGGCTAGTCAACACATTGTTAATGGATCTGCATATTGTCCACCAACCAGTTCGCATTTTATATACGAATACAGCTATTGTGATTGGACTCATTTATTTGTTTTTCCCTGTCATGGTGACGATGCTGATTGACCCAATCGTATCACTGGATCAATCAATTGATGAGGCGGCCGCAATGTCAGGTGCAGGTCCGTTAACACGGTTTTTCAAAATTACCTTGCCGCAGTTAACGACCAGCCTACTGACTGGCAGTATCTTAGTTTTTGCCGGCGCAATGACAGCCTATACGACGCCACAATTACTAGGCGGTAACAGTAGTTTAGTTTTGTCGACGTTGTTATATCAGCAATCCATGACACTGGGGGATTGGCGGGCCGCAAGTATTGTGGCATTGACGCTGATATTGATTGCCTTAGCAAGTCTATCAATAACAAAAGTCATTACTAAGCGGATTTCGGGAGGTAACGAAGTTTGAGACAGAAAAAACACTGGTTATTGACGTTATATGGTTACTTGATGTTGCTACTACTGTTGCTCCCACTAGTTTTAGTTGTTGTCACTTCATTTGGTTCACAGGCAGCTATTACTTTTCCGATAAAGGGTTTCACTTTGAAATGGTACGCCAACATATTGTCACAACCTGATTTTGTGACAGGCTTCAAAACAAGTTTTGCAGTCGCTGTTACTGCTAGTTTCCTAGCAATTGTGGTTGGAACGCCAGCGGTTTATGCATTAACGCGCTGTGGTATTCATCATGCTAACTGGTTTCAGACAGTTTTTCTGTCCCCGACCCTGATTCCAGAGATAGTTATCGGCTTTGCACTATTTCAAAGTTTAGTTATTGGAATCAAGCTGCCGCTAATGCCAGTTCTTATCACAGGGCACTTTTTACTCAGCGTGCCATATGTAATTAGAATGTTAACGGCTAGGTTATTGTTGTTTGATCAGACTATAGAAGAAGCCAGCTGGTTAAGCGGAGCATCGAAAATAAAAACTTTTTTCAGGGTAGTGATTCCGAATATTTCAGGCACGCTCCTCGCTATTTTCATCATGTGCTTTATTAATTCATTCAATAACATTCCCATTACGCTATTTTTGAACGGCCCATCGTTAACAATGTTACCAACTGCTATTTTGAATTATTTGCAAAACAACTATGATCCAACCGTTTCAGCAGTGTCAGTAATTTTAATGTTGTTGACCGGTCTCATGATGTGGTTGATGGAACGAATGAATGGATTAACACATGTTAACGAACATCTGAATCAGAAAGGACAGAATTAAATAATGCAGGCAATGCAAGTTAAGCACTTATCAATGTCGTATGAGAATGGTAAAGAAGTGCTGACAGACATCAATTTTTCAGTTAATGCGGGTGAACTAGTTTCGATTCTTGGTCCAAGTGGATGTGGGAAAACGACTACATTAAGAATCATTGCGGGACTGCAGCGGCAAACAAGTGGGAATGTGGCGATCGATGAGCAGTCAATTGATTCGGTCCCCGCTTTCAAACGTAATATGAGCATGGTCTTCCAGAACTACGCTTTATTTCCTCATTTGAGTGTGTTTGAAAACGTTGCATTCGGTTTAAAACAACGCGGTATTGGCAAAACAGCTATTCGCAAACGTGTGGCCGAGATATTGTCCCTAACAGAGCTAACAGATTTAGCTAATCATCGCCCACACGCACTTTCCGGTGGTCAGCAACAACGTGTATCACTAGCGAGAGCCTTAGTTGTTAACCCGACATTACTGTTACTGGATGAACCACTAAGCAATTTAGATAGGGCACTGCGTTTGTCCCTACGAGAGGAAATTCGCCGACTACAGCAAAAATTAGGCATAACAGCACTTTTCGTTACGCATGATCAAGAGGAAAGCTTTGCAATTTCCGATCGTGTCATTGTCATGAATGGTGGTCATATTGAGCAAATTGCGTCGGCACAGATTGTCTATGCCCATCCAGCAACAACATTTGTCGCTAAATTCATCGGCTTTGAAAACTTCTTCAACGTAACACGGCAGGAGACTTCAAATGAGTATTTAAGCGGTGAAACGCACCTTTACATGGCCGAAAAGACAACTAAACCGGTCGTACGTCTGTGCATTCGACCTGAAAATATTCGACTTGATACCAGTATGGATACTGATACTCAACAGAACAGTCTTAATGGCATTATTTGCGATAAAACATATCTTGGCCGCACGTATCGCTATGTTGTAGCGACAGACCATTTAGGCCAAATTAAGGTAGATTCAGAAGAGGCCACACATCAATTAGGAGACGCAGTACGACTGACATTACCGTCCGACAAACTCATTGCATTGGCAGAATAGGAGAATTTGATGACACACTACAAGGAATTATGGCAAAAAATAACCGTTTCGTTGTTACTAGGTGGATTGACGGTTGGCTTCTTCGATGCAACGGCGAAAGCAGATGAGTCGATGACCGTTTCAACGTTCGGATTAGCTACAAAACAGATGAATAGCGACGTGTTGACGCCGTTTGCGAAGGCAAATAACGTAACGCTACGAACACAATTTGGTGACAGCAACGCTAGAATGACACAGTTAGAACACAATCCCAATAGTGGCGTAGATGTGGTTGAATTATCACAAAATAACGCGTTGTCAGGGAATCAAAAACACTTATTTAAGAAATTGGATTTCAGCAAGCTAAAGAATTTCAAACGGCTTACACCTGCTCAACAAAAATTGGCAAAAGAGACCAACAGTGTGCCATACACGTTGAACAGTGTTGGCATTATGTATAATCCTCAAAAAATTTCGATTAACTCGTGGAAACAACTATGGTCATCAAAACTGAAAGATAAACTGGCCATTCCTGATATTACGACGACGTTTGGCCCCGCGATGATTTATCTTGCTGGCGAGCACGCTGGTACGGCGGTTGAAAAAGATAATGGTCAGGCAGCATTTAAGGCGTTGTCACAGTTGAAACCTAATGTAACTAAAACATATTCACAATCCTCTGACATTGCCAATATGTTTAAAACGGGAGAAATTGATGCAGCAGTTGTCGGTGACTACGCTGTCAATATGGTCCAAAAGGCAAACCCACAATTAAAATATGTCGTGCCGGCGTCAGGAACATTGGCTAACTATGATACGGTTTCAATTTTGAAGAGTAGTCATAATACCGAAAAAGATTATCGGTACATCGATGCCCGTTTAAGTGCAACGGTTCAAAAAAAGGTTGCCAGTCCACAATCATTAAACAACGCGCCGATTAATAAGACTGTTCAATTAAGCGTTAAAGACGCAGAAAATAAAACGGTTGGCGCGGTTGCTAAGCGGGCTAAAAGCCTCAACTTTGCGTATGTTAATCATCATTTGGCCCAGTGGGTTACACGTTGGAATCAATTGATGAATAAACAATAAGGTTAGGAGACATTATGACAAACGTTGATTTGCTGATTAAAAATGCCCGAGTTTACAACAGTTATACAAAGACTTTTAACAATGTTGACGTCACCGTTAAAGGCGGCAACTTTTATTGGATCGGTGTAGATTTACCTGATATTGTGGCCGAGCGGACGATTGATCTAAAGGGCTTTTCAATTATTCCGGGATTGGTTGACGCTCATATGCACATTGAGAGCTCAATGGCTACTCCCACAAACTTTGGGCGTACTGCCGTTAAGTTTGGCACGACAACAGTAATTGCAGATGCACACGAAATTGCCAACGTTGCTGGTATCAAGGGCCTGTCAGAATTCATGCGTCAACCCTCATGCATTTCAGTTTTTTATGCCATTCCTTCTTCAGTTCCATCCACAACGCCGGCAATGGAAACAACTGGTGGCATTATTGGACTGGACGAGGTTGCTACATTATTAAACGATCCTAAAATTATCTGTTTGGGCGAGGCCATGAACTTTAAAGGGATTACATCACAGCCCCAGTCACTGATTCGAAAAATCATTAAGAAATGCCGTAATATCAGACCGACAATGCCATTGGAAGGCCATGCACCCAAAGTGAGTGGCAAGGATTTGGCTGATTTTATTAATAGTGGTATTACATCCGATCATACTTTTCAGACGTCTTCATCCTTAATTGAAAAGATAACTAACGGTATGTTCATTGAAATTCAACAAAAGTCATTATCTGCAGAGATAGTGAAAACAATTATTGAACATCAATTTTATGAACATGTTGCACTCGTAACAGATGACGTGATGGCTGACGATTTGCGCAGTGGACACCTTAACAGGCTGGTTGAGCAAACAATTAAATTCGGTATGGCGCCAGAAGAGGCAATTTACTTGGCCACTTATACACCAGCTCGTCGGATGGGACTTTGGGATCGTGGTGCCATTGCGCCAGGTCGGATAGCGGACTTTGTTGTTCTTAGTGACGTAGATAACTTTGTTATTGAGGATGTATTTTTGCATGGCAACGCAGTGGCGGATATTGTTGCTCCTGATGCAAATGAAGGATCATCATTTGACTCGACTATTACAGATTCTGTCCATGTGCCAGTATTAACAGAATCAGATTTGTTAATTAAAACGGCTACGCAACGTGACGAGGTTGTGGTTAACACGGTCCAAATTAGTGCTACTGGCACCTTTACTAAGCGTGGTCAAGTTTCATTGTCAGTCATTAATGGGCAAGTGCAATGGCAAGAACATAATTTATCTCTGTTGATGGTTCAAAATCGTTATTCGGGTCATGGTGAACTCGCATTTGGCTTTGTCGAAAATGGCGTTAAAGGACGTGGTGCTATAGGGGCAACATGGGCTCATGATCATCATAACTTGATGATTATGGGGACGGATATTCCTTCAATGTTGGCGGTTCATCAACAACTTGTCGATGACCACGGTGGCTATGTTGTTGCGGAAAACGGTCTAATTACTGCCAACACATCGTTACCAATTGGTGGCATTATAAGCAGTGAACCAATAGATGAATTGGGAGAGAAATTGGCCACCGTTCGTCAAGCAATGCGACAGTTGGGATATCAAAACAGTAATGAAATTATGTCATTTTCAACGCTATCGTTGTTGGTTTCACCAGCGATTAAAATTTCAGATAAAGGATTGTTCGATGTTAAAACACAACAACCTATCCCAATGTTTGTAAAATAATGCCGTCAGCAACTCACTGAAAGTAATTGGCGAGATAATCCCAAGGTTGAATATATGAATTAGGTCACAGAGACAACAGGGCGAATTGGCTAGTTATTTCTGTGACCTTTTTGTATTTTCAATGCTAGAAGCTCCCTTATACGAATGAAAATAAAACTAATATTTTATTCCAAAAATATATAGAAATAGTGGGTAAAAAGAGATATTAGCCGATTAAATTCCGTTTAATTCAATCGTCATTTTGTTGATGAACGCGAACGAGGCTAGTAACAGCAGTGTTTCTAAAGCAACTGATAACAGTTAATAGTTACTAATGTGTATTGGGAAATCTGCCAAGACTTACTTTTCTTATATACATAAGCATATAAAAAGAAGGCTCTAACCGTGATGAGTCCTTAGCTTATACCAAGATTTTTGCCGGTTATTAGTGCCGATGCTAACCTCAAAGACGTAAACACATGAGCCATGTGAACGTTTAAATAATAAATAAGCGAGGGTTACATCTTATGAGTACAAAATACGAAAAGGAAGCACCTAGTTACACAATGACAACGGTGATGGAAGAAGCTGCGCGGTGCTTACTTTGTCATGATGCGCCATGTTCTAAAGCATGTCCTGCTGGCACCGATCCAGCACGTTTCATCCGTAGTGTTCGTTTCAGAAATCTGAAGGGTGCTGCTGAAACGATTCGTGAAAATAACGCTATGGGTGCGATTTGTGCTCGCGTTTGTCCGACTGAAAAGTATTGTGAACTTGCTTGCTCGCGGACTGGGATTGATTGCCCAATTGATATTGGCGGTATCCAACGCTTTGTGACTGACTACGAAGAACAAGAAAAAATGGACATTCTTCGCAAAGGCGATTCAAATGGGTTGAGCATTGCTATCGTCGGCAGTGGCCCTGCTGGGTTACAAACGGCGGCAACGCTGCTTCAAAAAGGTTATGCAGTCAACATTTACGAAAAGAATGAAAAGGCCGGCGGTTACCTTCGTTATGGTATTCCTGAATATCGTTTACCAGATGAAATTGTCGATGTTGAAATCAACCGGATCGTCAATCTGGGCGCAGAAATCAAGTACAACGTCACTATTGGTAAAGATGTCACGATGGCTGACTTAAAGGCTGACCACGACGCTGTTGTTGTTGCCGTAGGTGCTAGTGAAGCGAAGATGTTACCAATGTTTGAAGGCAATCCATATGTTGAAACTGCCGTTGATTTCTTAGCACGTGTTAAGGAAGCCAAGGGGGACATCGACAACATTCCTGCCAGCGCAGTTGTCGTCGGTGGTGGGGACGTTGCGATGGATGTTGCGACGACTTTAAAGCGGTTGGATGTTAAAAACGTAACGGATCTTGTTTATGAAGAATTTGATGAATTCAAGGCTTCTAAGAAGGAACTTGATGCAACTCAGAAGGCTGGTGTCACCATTGTTGACGGTTACGTTCCAACTGACGTAGATGGCAATACCGTCACCTTTAAGCATCGTCATTTAGACAGTGAAATGACCATTAAGACCGACTTGATTATTCTGGCCGTTGGTCAACAAGTTAACACAGACAACCTTGGTGTAGATACCGATCATGGTGAAGTTCAGCATGCCGGTTACAAGACTGATGACGAAAAAGTGTTCTTTACTGGTGATATTGCGCAAGGTGACAAGACCGTCGTTTGGGCCGTTCGTAAAGGTAAAGAAGTTGCCGAAGAAATTGATCAGGCATTATTAGGGGGTAACAAATAATGATTAGCAAAGATCTGTCAGTGGAATTTTTAGGAGTTCATTTTGAGAACCCGTTCCTCCTGTCTTCTTCACCTGTC
Organism: Furfurilactobacillus rossiae DSM 15814; assembly: GCF_000428925.1. Classification (GTDB taxonomy): domain Bacteria; phylum Bacillota; class Bacilli; order Lactobacillales; family Lactobacillaceae; genus Furfurilactobacillus; species Furfurilactobacillus rossiae. Next base: position 70,595 of record NZ_AUAW01000004.1, read on the forward strand.
GACAACTGTTATGAGATGTGTGCTAAGGCTTTTGACGAAGGCTGGGGCGGAGTTGTTTTCAAAACAATTGGTCCGAAACACTTTAAAATCAATGAAGTCTCACCACGGTTTGATGAACTGACAAAAGAAGGAACACCCTTCGTTGGATTCAAAAACATGGAACAAATCGCTGAGCATTCGTTGGAGGAAAACCTTCACGATTTACGTCATTTGAAGGATGACTACCCGAACAAGGTTGTCATTGCCTCCATCATGGGGACAAACGAAGAGGACTGGGAAACACTGGCTCAGCTGGTAACTGAGGCTGGGGCGGACATGATCGAAATGAATCTGTCGTGTCCTCAAATGACCTCTCACGAAATGGGTTCCGATGTTGGGACTAACCCTGAACTGGTTAAAAAGTACTGTGCAGCGGTTAAACGTGGTTCAGATCTGCCAATGATGGCTAAAATGACGCCTAATATTACGGACATGGTTCCTGCTGCCAAGGCCAGCATGGCCGGTGGTGCTGACGGGATTGCCACGATTAACACGGTTAAATCTGTGGCCAACATTGATTTGGATCGCAAAGTTGGTTTGCCAATTGTGAATGGTAAGTCTTCAATCTCCGGATTTTCAGGGAAGGCTGTTAAACCAATTGCACTTCGTTTCCTACAACAGTTGAGGACAGCCGCCGGTTTGGAACAATTACCAATCTCTGGGATTGGTGGGATTGAAACCTGGCAAGATGCGGCTGAATTCATTCTGATGGGCGCAACAACCTTGCAAGTGACCACTTCGGTTATGCAATATGGCTATCGAATCGTTGAAGATATGAAGAATGGTTTGATGCATTACATGGAAGATCAGCACGTTGAACATCTAAGCGAATTGATCGGTGTTGCCAACAAGAACATTGTCCCTGCCGAAGATTTGGATCGTGATTACAAAGTTTATCCGAAGATTGATTGGGACAAATGTATTGGCTGTGGCCGTTGTTATATTTCTTGTTTCGATGGTGCTCACCAGGCAATTACTTGGGATATTAAGACACGTCGTCCATCCATTGACACTAGCAAATGTGTCGGTTGTCACCTATGTAACTTAGTTTGTCCTGTTGGTGCGATTACGACCGGTGAAGTGGTTATGAAACCAGGCACTAAAGGCAATCCAGAAGATGTTCAAATTGAATCTTCACGTTTGACACACCCAGTTCAGTAAATCTGGTAAAATTTAATAGTCTCATTTTACAGGAAACTGGAACATAACGTCTCAACTCAATTTCTAATGAAACGTCAACGAGCAATTTTTCTTCAACCGCAAAAGGTCATGCGGATGAAAAATTGTCGCAAACGCGGGACATAACACTGACTTTTGCTCATCTAACGCGAATAAGGCATTCATGGGAAAAACACTCATAAACGTCTTATTCGCGTTACCTGAGAAAGCCAAAACGTGTTATGTCCCGCTCTCTTTATTGACTACGAATGGAGAATTCATATGAAAATCAGTAGGAAAGTATGGCTTGATGCCATTGGAGTGGGATTCTTTACGCTAGTGTACAGCTTGATCATGAGTTATGGCTCATTGTGGATGGGTGCAGCCGCATTCGTCGCAGTTTCGTATTTCTTTGGCGCAGGTTTTCCAAAAGACAAGATTTGGAATATTTTGGCAAGCTTTGTATGTGGCATTGTTTGGGGGCTGCTGGCCTTTGGCCTGCTCCAAATAAGCTGGATTTCATCGATTTGGCCAACCGCGATTATGTTTGGCCTGCTAACCTTTGCCGTCTTGTTCTTACAGGGCACGATCATGAAGTTCACAATGGTGCCGGCCTGGCTAATCACGTGGGGAACATTTATGTTGATTGTTTCAAACGTCACGATCAAAAATTGGCCGTTGTTTGTGGTTGAGTTGTTCGCTTCAATGGCGCTGGGAATTTTTGTAATCGGTTATGCTTCTGATTACTTCAATCAGTTAATGTTCCGCTGGTTCCCAGAGCGAAAACAGGATGCGCGCCCATCAATCGAGGCGGATAGATTAACTAAAGAAAAGGAAGTTAAATAATTAAAAAATACGATTCTGATTTTGTTCTTTGAGCAAATCAGGATCGTATTTGTTTTGGATGGAAGTCATATGCAATTTAGTTTCTATCACTTTTAGTTGGTATAACTGTTAATGACGTGGTCCGCGGTACTGCATCAATTTTCTTGCCGGGCAGGCATATTCGCAACTCTCACAGGGCGGTTTGGTTGCTGACTGTCGCATGGTGTGAACGGCGATAATCACCGCAATGAGGACGATAGCGACGAAAATCAGCACATTGATCAAAACGGACATAGCCTAACCTCCCATAAGAATTATTTCAAATATTGTCAAAATAACGAGCCAACTTGAAAAATAATTAGCGACAATCCGTAGGCCAAAACAGTACTTGAAATTAACGAATAGATGGCCCATTTAACAGAACCCGTTTCGGTTTTAATAGCACCGAGCGTCGCGAAACATGGGGCGTAAATCAGAATGAAAACTAACAGACTGTATGCGGATAACGGCGTAAACAGCGTGCTGAATGTTGTCACTAAGCTGGTTTGCCCGCTTAAATGAAATAGGACAATCATACTGGAACTAATGACTTCTTTAGCGAGCACCCCAGTCATCAGTGCACTGATTGTTTGCCAATTAGTAATGCCAAGTGGCGCAAAGGCCGGTTGCAACCAATGACCAATAATTGCTGAAAAACTGGCGTCAATGTTAATAACGTATCCGTGTGGACCAATGTTAGACAACAGCCAAACAAGCACTGTGCCGGCAAAAATAACGGTTCCTGTTTTCTTGACGAAACCTTTGCCTTTTTGCCAAGCACCTGCAATGACGAGGTCTAATCGAGGACGATGATAATTTGGCAAGGTTACAACAAAGTTGCTCGCGTCTTTTAATTTAAAGACCAGTTGATAAAATTTAGCCATGGCTAACGCAATCACAATACCGAGAAAATATAGGGATAAAACGATTACAGCTTGGTGTTGATTGAAGAAGGCGGTAACAAACAGACTGTAGATCGGTAGTCGAGCGGAACAACTCATAAATGGCGCGATTAAGGTCGTCACGAGACGTTCACGGGGTTGTTCAATCGTTCGCGTGGCCATGATGCCGGTTACGTTGCAACCAAAGCCAATGATCAGTGGGATGAATGCCTTGCCGTTTAAGCCAATGAGCTGCATTAACCGATCAGTGACTAGGGCGGCACGACTCATATAACCTGAATCTTCCAACACTGTAATGCAGGCAAACAGGACAAAAATTTGGGGAATAAACGTAAGCACGCCGCCGACACCAGCAATGATACCGTCGACAATCAGTGATCTTAAAAAGGGTAAGGCACCCACGACAGTTAGCCAATGATTTGTGGCCTCAGAGAGTGGTCCGGACAGGAGTGTGTTTAAATAATCGCTCATTGGTGTTCCAATCCAGTCAAACGAGAGTTTAAACATGAACCAGAAGATCCCGATGAAAATAGGCAATCCTAAGATTGGGTGTGTAACCCAGCGATCAATTTTTGTAGTAACGGTATTTTGAGGACGGTTTTCAGTAAAACTTGTAGCCGCGGCGAGCGTGTCTTCAATGAAAGTAAGTCGCACGTGAAAGATTTGGTCTGCATAATGATGCTCGCGGTACGTTTGGCGCCCCTCTGATAACGTGTCTAAACGATGTTCATCAACATATTTAACCACTGCATCGTTGTCGCTCATGAATTGAATGGTTAACCAACGAGCAAAATTTTGTGAGAGTCGATGTTTTTTAACCAATTGTGTTGTGGCATCGCGAATATCTGCTGAAATGACTCTAGGATAATCCAATTTCAGCGGATCAGAAGTGGTTATTGTAGTTTGGTTAGATAAACAGGCACGAACCTCATCGACACCACTGTTTTGTCGAGCAGCAGTCGCGCGTACGGGGCAACCCAAACGGTGCGACAAAATGTCGAGATCATAGTGAACGTTGCTCTGTGAAAGCTCGTCCATCATGTTGAGGACTAATATTAGTGGTTTGCCGAGTTCTAACAACTCGATAGATAACAGAAGGTTTCGTTTGAGCTGACACGCGTTGGCGATGTTCAAAATGGCGTCAGTCGGGTTGTTGTCCAGCAGATAGTCTACGGTGACGGCCTCATCCTTTGTTATCGGGGTTAGTGAGCAAATGCCAGGTAGGTCGACAATGTTAATGTTTGTTTTTGGAATATTCCCTAATGTCTGGTCAATGGTGACGCCCGCCCAATTGCCAACGTTGGCATATTGGTTGGTCAAACAATTGAAAAATGTCGATTTGCCAGTGTTCGGATTGCCTAATAGTGCAACGGTTGTCATAACATTAGCGCCTCGTTAAGGTTTGCAACACAGCGTCACGAACACCGATACGTTGGTCATCGAATTCAATGATTACCGGACCGTGAAACGGATAACGGCGCACGACAGTCAGGACAGTGCCTGGTTTGATTCCTAGACGATGAAGTTGTCTAGAGATTCCTTTTTCAAGGTGATCCATGCAATGAACGGTTAACTGTTCATTGACCGAGACCTGTATTTCCATAAGATAACGCCCTTTCTGTGTTGATAATGGTTAAAGATTATCACGAAAGGGTTTTCATAAATATTAGGGAGATGCCTAATATACCGACAGGAATATTCCAGAATATACTTGTTTTAGATATTTGAGATCATGAAATTAATCACAAGAACACAACCGATGGAGGTCAAAGAGAATGTCAACACTCGAAGTTAAGGATTTGCATGTTGAAGTACAAGACGGTGAAAGTGGTGCCGTTAAGGAAATTTTGAAGGGTGTTAATCTCTCCATGAGTACTGGTGAAATTCATGCCATCATGGGACCAAACGGAACGGGGAAGTCGACCTTATCTGAAACCATCATGGGGCAGTCTGCCTACCACGTGACACAAGGTGATATTTTATTGGACGGCAACAGTATCCTTGATATGCCAGTCGATGAGCGTGCCCGTCGAGGCTTGTTCTTGGCAATGCAATATCCAGCTGAAATACCTGGCGTTACTAACGCTGAATTTCTAAGGGCTGCTATTAATGCCCGCCGTCCAAAGGATGACCAAATTTCAGTGATGAGTTTTTTAAAGGAATTAGATAAGAATCTTGACCTCCTTGATATGAATGAAGCAATGACGGAGCGATACTTAAACGAAGGTTTTTCCGGTGGGGAAAAGAAACGGAACGAAATTCTCCAATTATTGATGATCAAACCAGCGTTTGCGCTGTTAGATGAAATTGATTCAGGATTGGATATCGATGCCTTGCAGGTGGTTGCTAAGGGTGTGAACTCCATGCGTGGCGACAATTTTGGTGCCTTAATCATTACGCATTACCAACGTTTGCTAAACTACATTAAACCTGATGTTGTTCACGTAATGATGGGTGGGCGCATTGTCAAAACTGGTGGTGCAGACCTGGCCTTGAAACTTGAAGATGAAGGTTATGCCGGTCTCCGTGATGAGTTTGGCCTGGATGTTGACCTTGTGGATGAAAACTAGGAGGCAGTGATCATGAGTCAAGAAACAATGCCACTGGTTGAAGACACGGTGACAAAGCATGATGAACCCACATGGATGGCCGACAAACGACGAGTAGCAATAGACCAGCTGCCAACGTTGAAGATGCCACGGATTCAGCGATTTGATTACAGGGATTGGCAACTGATGCCGTCTACGGAAATACATTGGCAGTCATCGTCAGCCAGTTTGGCTCAATCCGAGTTAGATGCAACTACCGCAAAAATGGATGATCAACAAATTAGTGTCGTTCAGGTTGGTCAAACAACCACACAAGTTAAGTTGCCAGCCCAGCTCGCTAAGCAAGGTGTCCTAGTGATGGATCTATTCGATGCCATGCGCGAATATCCTGAGTTGGTCAAACCGCATTTAATGACTAATGTTATTAAAACGAATGAAACAAAGCTGACGAGTTACCATATGGCAATGTTAACAAGTGGCATCTTTGTGTATGTACCGCGTGGGGTTGTGGTGAACCAACCAATTGAAGCACATATCATTCAGGACAGCACGAAGACTGACCACCCGTTGATCTCACACGTTTTAATTGTTGCTGAAGCGGGTAGTGAGTTTGCTTTCACCCAACATCTATCAACGGTTGGTGAAGCGGAAAACATTGCAAATTGTTTTGTTGAAATTGACGCTGCTGAAGACAGTCGGGTGCGTTTTTCTTCCCTTGATGCGTTTGGCCCTAAAACGGAGACTTACTTTGAACGTCGTGGATTGGCTGCCACTCATGCAAACATTGACTGGGCGGTGGGGCTACTCAATGATGGTAACACCATTGGTAACATTGATACTAATTTATTAGGCGAAGGCGCAGAAACTGACTCGAAAATGATTGCCATAACAGATGGTACGGCGCGGATGGGCATCAATAATGGGGTCACCAACCGCGGCAAACATTCAGTTGGTAATATTCTGCAACGCGGGGTTCTTTTGGGACAATCACAGTTGGTCTTTAATGGTATCGGTGACATTATTCACGGTGCTTCAGGGGCTAAGGCTGAGCAAGAAAACCGGCTTTTGATGATGTCAAACGAAGCACGCGGAAATGCTAATCCAATTCTACTCATTGATGAAAATGATGTATTGGCGGGTCACGCCGCTAGTGTAGGTCAGGTTGATCAACAGCAACTGTATTACTTGATGAGTCGAGGAATCGACAGACAACAAGCGCAGCGGCTGGTCATTCGCGGCTTTCTCGGGGTCGTTTTGAGTGCGATTCCAGCCAAGACTGTTCGGCAGGAACTAATTACGACGATTGAAAGGAAGCTGACTGATGAAAACTGATATAAGTGATCTACGTGGCGACTTTCCAATTCTTGATCAGCTGGTTAATGATGAACCATTAACGTACTTAGACAATGCGGCAACGGCCCAGAAGCCTAATCAAGTTGTGGCCGCTTTGACACACTTTTATCAAACAGACAATGCCAATGTACATCGTGGCGTTCATACGCTGGCAGAACGTGCAACAGCCGCATATGAAGATGCTCGTCATAAAGTGACTCACTTTATCAACGCTGCTGAGCCTGCTGAAGTAATTTTCACGAAAGGCGCAACGGACAGTCTTAATTTGATCGCTAGTACGTATGGCGAAGCCAATATTGAGGCTGGCGATGAAATCGTGATTAGCATTATGGAACATCACAGCAACCTCATTCCGTGGCAACAATTGGCTTTGCGCAAACATGCGACGTTAAAGTACATTGAGCTGACGCCAACCGGTGAATTAGACATGGCAGACGCTGAGACCAAGATTACGGATAAAACTAAAATTGTTGCAGTGGCTCACGCCAGTAATGTAATGGGAACGGTCAATCCCATTGCTGCGCTGACTAAAATGGCACATCAACATGGGGCCATTATGGTTTGCGACGGTGCTCAAGCGGTGCCACATATGCCTGTTGACGTTCAAGCGCTCGACGTTGATTTTTACGCTTTCTCTGGTCACAAAATGATGGCGCCAACCGGAATCGGTGTTTTGTACGGTAAACGGGATTTGTTGGCCGCAATGCCACCGTATCAGTTTGGCGGCGAGATGATTAATTTTGTTCACAGGTACGAAAGCACCTGGAATGAATTGCCATGGAAGTTTGAAGCTGGCACTCAAAATATCGCTGGTGCAGTGGGATTAGGTGCTGCCATCGATTATTTAGAAAACTTGGGGATGAGCAATGTGCAGGCACATGAGCAGCAATTAGTTAACAGTTTGCTACCTCAGTTGACCGCTGATCGTCAGATTGAGGTTTACGGTCCACATGATCCTGCGAGACATACTGGCGTTATTGCATTCAATATTAAGGGACTGCATCCTCATGATGTTGCCACAGCACTGGATATGGAAGGTGTTGCCGTCCGCGCTGGTCATCATTGTGCACAGCCACTGATGGAAACGCTAGGTTTAGTGGCAACGGCCCGCGCTAGCCTGTATATCTACAATACTCAAGATGATGTGGATCGCTTAATTCACGCGCTGAACGAAACAAAGGAGTTCTTTAGTCATGAGCTTATCAAAGCTGAATAGTTTATATCGGGAAGTCATTTTGGACCACGCTGACCATCCACATCACAAACATGCACTGACCAATGCGACGACAACGATGACTGTGAAAAATCCGACCTGTGGCGATGTTATTAATTTAGATATTGATTTAAATGAGGACGATGTCATTACTAATATTGGCTTTACTGGAGAGGGCTGCACGATTAGTCAATCTTCGGCTAGTATGATGAGCGATGCGGTTCTTGGTAAAACCAAGGATGAAGCGCTTAAAATGGCGAAGACGTTTTCTGATATGGTTATGGGCAAACAGCATGATCAAGCAGATTTAGACGAATTGGATGATGCAGCAATTTTATCCAGTATTGTCAGTTTCCCGGCTCGAATTAAGTGTGCAACGCTGTCCTGGTGGGCGTTACAGCGGGCGTTATTGAGCAATCAACAAGAAGAAAGTGACGGTGAGGCGTAATGTCAGAAACGACTGCAGTACCAGTTAAAGATGAAGACTACGAGTTCGGCTTTCATGATGATATTAAGCCGGCTTACTCCACCGGGCGCGGGTTAACTGAGTCAACGGTCCGCGAAATTTCGGCGGCCAAACATGAGCCGCAATGGATGCTTGATTATCGTTTGAAGGCCTACAAAATTTATCAATCCTTGCCGATGCCAACGTACGGGCCAGACTTATCGGGATTGGACTTGGCCAACATGCACTACTATCAAAAAATGACGGATAAAAAGTATCGTGATTGGGATGACGTGCCGGCAGATTTGAAGAAAACGTTTGACCGACTGGGTGTGCCGGAAGCTGAACGGAATTACTTAGCCGGTTCATCAGCACAGTATGAGTCTGAAGTGGTCTATCACAATATGCGTGACGACTTTGCCAAGTTAGGTATTATCTTTACGGATACGGACACTGCTCTTCGGGAATACCCAGATTTATTCAAAAAATGGTTCGGTAAACTGGTTTCACCCTCGGACAATAAATTTGCGGCGTTGAATGCCGCGGTTTGGTCTGGTGGCTCTTTCATTTACGTGCCTAAGGGCGTGCAAACAAGTACGCCAATTCAATCCTATTTCCGTTTGAATTCGGAGAACTCCGGGCAGTTTGAACGAACCTTAATTATCGTTGAAGAGGGCGCCAAGGTTGATTACGTTGAAGGCTGTACGGCGCCGAATTATTCTTCGGACAGTTTGCATGCAGCAGTCGTCGAGGTGAATGTACAAAAAGACGCCTATTGTCGCTACACAACGATTCAGAACTGGTCGGACAACGTTTACAGTCTTGAGACGAAACGTGCAGCTGCCGCTGAGAATGCCACGATGGAATGGGTTGACGGTAACCTCGGTTCAAAAGTGACAATGAAATATCCGAGTGTGTACCTGAACGGTGAAGGTGCTCGGGGCACCATGCTGTCCATTGCGGTCGCCAGCAATCACATCTTGCAGGATTCCGGCGCCAGAATGATCCACAACGCGAAAAACACCTCTAGTTCAATCGTCTCAAAGTCGATTTCAAAGACAGGTGGCGCGACAAACTATCGAGGAACTGTGCGGTTTGGCAAACATTCAGACGGTTCTCTAGCGCATGTGGAATGTGACACCATCATCATGGACGATCAGTCGAAATCAGACACAATTCCATACAATGAAATCAATAATGCCAACGTTTCAATGGAACATGAAGCAAAGGTTTCTAAGATCTCTGAAGAACAATTGTACTATCTGATGAGCCGTGGTATTTCCGAAGAAAAAGCCACTGAAATGATCGTCATGGGCTTCGTTGAGCCCTTTACTAAAGAGTTACCGATGGAATATGCCGTGGAATTAAACCGTTTGATCAGTTTCGAAATGGAAGGGTCGATTGGTTAGTGGAACTTGTGACTATTGAAATGAAAAGATGAGGGCAGCGAATGTTAAGAGAAGCAGCGAAATTATCAAAGACGGAAACAGCGGTTATGACAGCACTCGCTGACGTGATTGATCCCGAATTAGGAATCGACATGGTGAATTTAGGTCTCATTTACAACGTAACAGTTGTTGACGGTCATTGTGACATCGCCATGACGCTGACCACTATGGGTTGTCCGCTGGGGAATATGTTAGATGATGCCATCACGGAAGCGGCGCTGTCAGTTGACGGTGTTACTGAATGTGATATTCACCTCGTGTGGGAGCCAGCATGGAACATGGGGATGATGACCCGTTATGCCAAAGTGGCATTGGGCATTCATGAATAAAATGGTGTGACGCGCGTCCAAAATGAAGTCCCACATTAAACGATGACAGAAAGGTGCCAAAATGGAGACACAAGTGTTTGTTCAACGGCGCAAAGCCCTTAAAATTTCACAAGTTAAATTGTGCCAGGGAATTTGCACGCAGGCTACTTTGAGTAAGTTTGAAAGTAATCGTCGTGTGCCGGCCTTGTCGATCTTGAGTAAACTGTGTGTTCGTTTGGGCATGACGGTAGACGACTTATATCAAGGGGAGTCGACCGCCGTTGAGTTACAAACAAAGTTAGATGCAATTGAGCGCGAATTGATGGTCGAAAACTATCAGGGTGTACTCAAACGTCTCGCCAAAATTGATGCCAAACAGATTGATGCGCTGAATAGTAAGATGCAGTTGTGTTATTTGCGCGGTATTGTAAATGCCCTGATTAATCGGCAGCCAGATGACATTCTCTTTGACTTTTCACAAATTCTAAATGATTTGGATGAAAAGCATCAAACGATTTTCACGCAGTTGGCCTTTTTGGGATCGGGCATTATGTATGATCGTCATCAACAGCAAAAGCAGGCGTCATTTTACTTTGACAAGGTGTATCAGTACATTCGGCTAAATCAACACACGGCACTGGGGGATGAAAACCAATACTATCTTCGGGTGCTGACGCTCATTTTCTTTACGGCAGAATTTTATACCGCTCAGCAAAACTATCGGCGCAGTAATTGGCTGATTGAAGCAGGTTTGAAAATTTGCTGTGACGAGCGGGTGACATATTACTTGCCGCGCATTAAATTTCTGGCCGCACAAAATGCAATTAACTTGCGGCATGATGCCACGGAAATTCAGCAATTGTTAGACGAGACCTTGGCCTTTGCCCGGATTAACCGCAATGAGGTTGTTCAGGTGAAGTTGGCGGCCTTAAAATGCCAATTTAAACAACAATGTAGTAACTAGCAGAACAGACAGCAAAAAAGACGGCGATGGCAGGCTCCGATTTGGAGTAGATCATTGCTGTTTTTTGTTTGCGACGTATCTATTTAGAGAAACGATACATAAACCGTGTCGATTGGGATTACAAGAGCCTTTTAGACTGCGCACAACCCAATAAAAAGTGCAACTTAATCGTCGGTAAGCGTTTACAAATAGTCTGTATATGTTAAGCTATTTTATATTAATGTGACCGTATAAAGACGGTCGTGCTCGGGGATTATAGTTCATTTCTTGTGAAATAGTGAACTATTCTAATCAAAAGGTTTAGATGTTATCGGAGTTCAGCCCTCTCCTCTTGAGCGATTTTAGTTAGTGTGCGAAACAGCATGGTAACAGTCGTTTAATGTGTGTTTGAAGGGGGTTATTTTGTGTTTGATAAAGATCAATTGATTCATAAATACTTTGAACAGGCACCTGAGGCAATTTTGATCTTTCAGGACGACGAATTAATTGCCAGTAATGCCCTGGCACAAACTTTGGAGAATAAGTTAAACTTTTCGCCTCAGTACTTGATTGAAATTGTTCAAGCAACGTTATGGCGTAATCGTGATCGAAGCGGCTGTCAACGTTGTCAGGTGATGAATTCAACGACAGACTTTTCAATGCCTGTATTGTCTCAGTGCACCGACAGTCAACTCACAAATTATGCTATGACTTACACGGTACTTGATGCCGCTTCTAACACATTTGCATTGACACTTAAAAGTTGTGGTGCCATCGATCGTGTGAATATGCTGGCTGACCGACGCAAACAGAATTGTGCGATCAATGATGCTCAGGAACAAGCGCGCAAAACGATTTCTGCAGATCTCCATGACAGCATTGCACAGGGCGTCTACGCCGCTATAATGGGCGTGCGTAAATTAAACGAACCCTGCTGTTGTGAGTGTGCCAGCGTGATGCACAAACGGACAGGAATCATTGAAGCACAATTACGTGATACATTGCGTGAAGTAAAGGACATGGCAATCAACATTCGGCCATCGGTATTGGATGCCTTTGGGCTAGTTGAAGCGTTTAAAACACTGGCGGAACGAATTGAGACGGCGACTGGTGTTACGATTACGGTGGCTGGCAATGCGACTGGCGATAATTTAACCCCAGCGGTTCAAAATACGTTATATCGAATTGCTCAAGAAGCCATCAATAATGTGTTGAAACATGCTGAGGCGACTGAAGTTCTCCTTTTGTTTGTGGCACATCAACATTATGTATCACTGCAAATTATTGATAATGGTGTTGGATTCGAAGTGGCCAATCACCAAGCGTTTAACGGTCATTCATTAGGGCTACATGATATGTCAGATCGAATTAAAGCGTTAAACGGTGTTTTTGAAATTGACTCAAAACTTGACGTTGGCACCACAATTACCGTCAAGTTTCCGATTAAGGTGATGGAAGGAAGTCTTCCAGATGCTTAGTGTCTTAGTAGCAGACGATCATGCGGTTGTTCGCTCTGGACTGACTTATTTAATCAATAAACAGCCCGGGTTAAGGGTGGTTGACGAGGCCGCGACTGGAACTGAAGCATCTTTGCGCGTAGAAGAAGGTGGCATTGACATTTTGGTCATGGATCTCAGCATGCCGCCCGGTGAAAATGGCTTGGTGACAACGAAACGTTTGCATGACGCGTTTCCCAAGACTAAAATTCTGATTTTATCAATGCACGATGAACGAACTTATATTAATCAGGCTATCAAAAATGGTGCGATGGGATACGTGCTTAAAAGCTCACCCGACACAGAGGTTATTCGCGGATTGACAGTTATTGCGAGCGGGAAGAAATATCTCGATAGTAATATCAAAATGACGGCATCAGATATCGATAAAATTAACCCGGATGCCACTGATGTAGAACTTGGCAGCTATCAAGCATTGTCAAAACGTGAACGAGAGGTTCTGCCGCTGATAGCACTCGGATACTCGAATAAGGAAATTGCTACCAAACTGTTCATTTCGACAAAAACTGTCGAGGCACACAAGGCCAATATTATGCGCAAACTGGATATCCATGTTCATGTCGACTTAGTACGTTATGCGATTAAGCATCATTTGATTGAATTCTAAATGATGAGATTGACTGACGGAAATGCATTAGTAGCTGAAAAGCTTAAAAATGTTACACGTGAAACCGAAATACAGTTTAGTCATCTAAAAAGGCTTGAATAATTGACCTAATTGGTCGAGTTCTCAAGCCTTTTTTAGTCATTGTTGATGACGTGCAATTCGTGCCGCACGTCTACGTTGGTGGCGTTGTTCACGTTCTGCGTGCCGGTTTTCATGTAGTGTCATAGTTTTAGCCATTGCTTCTGGATATTGTCTTTTAGCACGTAACCAAACTAATCCGCGTTGAACCAGTAATGTGATGCCAAGATACAACAAGATGGTTGCATTACTGCCGTGCCAAGACAGGCCGGCTAAAGAATGGATGAATAAACTAACTATCCATAAGACAATCGTTTCCCAGCTACCTTGTCTCATGACTGTGCCAGTTTTATCAATCCACAGGTGGTAAGAAAGTGTTCGTAGATAACCAAATAAGAAAGCACTGATTAAGGATCCTAAAACGAATAGTCCCGCACCTGCTGTAACGATCAAATGATCGTGCGTGATGGCATCAGCAACTGAAGCAGCACCAAACAAAATCAAGAAAAGATACAGCGTTAAATTGAGTTGGATTCGATGTGGGGACAATTGACGTTTGAGTACGGCATATAGTGCAAAAAGTGCCAAGATGATATTAGTAAATGCGATATTTTGCATGTTAGCTCCGATTTGTTTTGTTTAGACAGGAGAATTATGGTGATTACAGGTTTCAATCATGTAATTTTGCGTTAAAGGCGCGGACTTCGTGACGGGCCGTAATCATGGAAGTCAACCAAATGATGAAGTAAACGATGACAAAAATGAGGGTGAAAAACGAAAGCCAGAAGAAGTTTAAAGGGAACCAACCACAGAGAATGGCCAGCGGGGTGAAACCTACATAGGTAATTAGAAAGTGGACTATTGTTTGTTTAGTAATGCTCCATTGGTCTACTTCAAACGCCAAGCTAGAAATTGCGAATACACATCCGATCAAGGCCCAAAGTAATGCAGAAACGGCGGTGGCTGAGGTAGATGAGGAGAAATGTGACATGAAGGTGGGCGCGGAAGGCGCGTAGTCTTTGCTCTGATAAATAAATGCAAAGGTTAAGCTGATTAGGAAACCAGTTGTAATACCAATGGTTATGCCCCGAAGAAGATAGCTAATTAATTTTTTCATGAGAGCAACTCCTTTCTAATTTCACGCGTGTATCTTCGTGAAGTGTACGTTTGTTGACCGTCACGTAAAATGATTTGGTACATTCCGGTTGGTGTTAGAACAAATTCCTTGATCCAGGCTATGCGAATGATTTCACTACTTGAAGTTCGAATAAATAAATTATGTGGTAGCGTACTAGCGAGCTCATAAATACGTTGATGTAGTTCGTACTCACCATCAGGTGTCTGACAAATAACACGTTTGCCGCTGGTTTGAATGCGATTAATCTCTAAAACGGAGATCATTTTACGTTTGGTGTCGCGGTAGCCAGTTAGATTTAGCGAATTAGATAATTGTTGAATTTCATCACTTAATTGGACAAGCTGTGGCGTTTTCTCAGCGGCGTGGATGGTGATGAATGGTTCTAAAATTGTTGAAATGATTTCAAAATTTATTTTCACCGTAAGCACTCCCTTCTGTTGAATTAACCATACGCAGAAATTGCATCACTGTCATGTCTTTACTGACAAACGGTCAGTTTGACAGGATAAATGGTCATTAATTTTATGTTAACCGTTTGGATTTTCAGGCAAAATCAAAGAAAGATTAGCATCATGTCTGTTAGACTGGATAACAGGAAGGGTGAACAGAATGACTCCACAAAAATTGTTGCGGCACGTTAATCGCATCACCGAATCGGGCAAGAAAAAGTTACTGGTTGTGATTAATCCGTTGCGCGTGTATGAATTTGGTTTAAGCACACAACCATATGTTGAGGACAACATCGAGTGGTTCACTGGGGATATGCGGCGCGTTGTTAAAGTTTTATCGGATCACGATATTCCGTCAGATTTTTTGGAACAGCGTGATGGTAAAATCGACGAACCGCACCAGGTGTACAGTTATCAACTGGATGAAATTAAGCGACGACAGATGAAGTAAACTAGGAACTGTAGTGCGCGAATGTTTTTAGAAAATCGATAAATGTAAAACGCGGAATTCCGATTTATTTCAAAATCTGAATTCCGCGTTTTCTTTTTATCAACTTGTTGTGAATGAAAAAGTGACGTAATTTCGATAGTCCAGGAGGGCCTGAGCTGATATGCCTTAACTGAAGGAAGTGGTTTAAGATGCAAGTGGTATTTGACAAGGCGGGTTGCAAGTCTTTTTTCAAGAAGTTCAGAAGCCAGCAGCATCAGATGCAAACAGAAATTTTAGAAGCTGTTGATGAAGAGATCAATAGCGGTATGAGCAAAACTAAAATTGCCGCTCATGAGCGAATTAACGGGCGTTCCATTCATGAGTTTCGTCTAAATTTGGGCACGGTTGGTTCGGCTCGGGTGGCCTTTTATGCTAACAATCAATTAGCAACGGTGTTATTCATATCGACCGATTTACAAAAACGAACATTCACTGACGAATTGGAACGATTTTTGAAGGAGCGAGGATGATGCGTTTAATTCCAGTTAAACAGGCTGAAAATATCCTGAAACAGGTGTGCAAACCTGGCAAAAATATCGCAATTGTGTTGTTAACGCGTAAAAAAGATCGCTCATTAAAGATTGAACGGTCGGAGCACTTACTGACTGTGACTGAGCAGGGGTACCGAAATGAAACGAAATACATTTCGTTTGATAATCATGAAGGTAAGGTGATATTGCGACAGGCCTTTAAACGTGAGTTTCCTAGAAGTCATGAGGTATACATAAATAGTCATTGGCACGATTAAAAAGTCTTTTACATATTCTGATTGATTGTGTAAAAGACTCTTTTAGAGATGCTCTTTAAAATTTGCAAGCTTTTATCCCAAAGAATCAGAAGAAAAGCGATGTTTTTGAAGTGAAAATATTTTATAAACGTCTTATCAAGAAAGTTGTGACCTTTTAAAACTAAGACCAACAGTACTTTTTTAATGAGTTACTAACCGAAGCTATTGGTATATATACATCAGGGCACTTGAATAACTTCAATGCCCTTTTTTTTGAATTGATAAAGAATTTTGTCTGGGACGAATGTGTCGGTTATAAGCAGGTCAATGTCAGTTATATTGGCAATCGTAAAATTTGAAAAAACGCCGAATTTTGTGTGATCTGCAAGTAACATGAGTTTACGTGAATTTTTCACGATGTTTCGATTTACTGTCGCTTCTTCTATTGACGGTGTTGAAATTCCTTGATCGAAGCTAATGCCGGCACAACCGATAATCCCCCAGTCTGATCTCATACTTAGAAAAGTGTGGTTGGCAATATCGCCACTCATAATGCCAAACTTTGACGCGTTCCCACCGGATAAAATTAGGGTTCCGTTAACATCATCAGTTAAATGTTTGACCGCACCCCCATTATTAGTAACAACAAAAGTCTTTTTTTGTAGAACTTGCGGCACGCTATACATGGCGGTTGTGCTTGAGTTAACAAAGACGATGTCGTTGTCGTGAATTAGCTTTGCGGCTTCCAAACCTAAATGGGATTTAATTTTTTCTCTTTCGTTAGGACCAACAACTTCTCGAGAAGTCAGACGAATGATTCCCATCTTTTGACTGACTTCACTCCTGGTGGATAAAACATTGCAATCACGCCGGACAGTCATTTCCGAAACACCGAGATTCTGGCTCAGTTCTGTTATTGACATCGTATTGTGCTTCTTAAGAAGCTGAAGAATTTCTTTACGGCGTTCTGTTATGTTTTTGTAAGAATTCCGCATGATTACAATCTCCCAATTATTTTATTAACTGTCATAATGTTATTTTAACAAATAAAAGCTTGTTTTTAACTAATATTAGGTTGAAATGTCATATAAAACGGCTAAAAAAGTTTAAAAGCAACGCATTTATTGAAAATTATCATATAGGACTATTGAATTAACATTTCAAAGAAGCAATAATGAAAGCGCAAACAAGATGATAACAACAATGTTTAGGAGGATTTACTTATGGCATCACCAGAAAATATTAAGGATGTTACACCAGAAATTTTTGCAAAAAATAACTTTCCGGAATGGGGACACTATCTTAATGAGGAAATCGCCAATTATGATGTACCGGCTGATAGCTTTCGTTTGTGGTGGACTGGCTGTATGGGATTTTGGCTAAAGAGTCATGAAGGAACAAATATTATTGTTGATGTATGGAATGGCACCGGTAAACATAGTCATGGCGATGGAAAAATGCGTAAAGGACACCAAATGATGCGGATGGCAGGTGTTGAGGCACAACAACCTAATTTGCGTAATCGCCCGTATGTTATTGATCCGTTTTCCTTTAAAGATATTGATGCCCTTTGCGTAACTCACACGCACCATGATCATTTAGATATCTATACAGCGGCTTGTGTAAATAAAAACTGCCCCAAAGCCAAATTCATCGGACCACAAGGTGTTGTGGATGAATGGATTCAATGGGGAATTCCAAAGGAAAAAACAATCGTCGTTAAGCCTGGTGATGAAATTAGTGTTGGTGCAGTTAAAGTGAAAGCACTGGAGTCATTTGATCGAACGGAGCTTGTCACCGAAGATGACCCCAATGTTGTTCTTAAAGGCACAATGCCACGCAATATGGCAGAAGTGTCCGTTAATTATTTGTTTAAAACCTCTGGCGGAAATTTGTATGATGCTGGCGATTCACATTTTTCCAACACCTTTGTGAAGCATGGTAATGAAAATAAAATCGATGTGGCATTATGTGCATACGGGGAAAACCCTCGTGGAATTACAGATAAGTTAGATGATTCGCAAGTTCTACGAATGTCAGAGGATTTACGAACCAATGTTGTTATCCCAATGCACTGGGATATCTGGAGCAATTTCTTCACAGATCCTAAGGACATTATTGCCTTATGGGAGCGTAAGAAGTATCGCCTACATTATGACTTTAAACCCTTTATTCTTCAAGTTGGCGGCGGATTTAGTTATCCACAAAATAAGGATGATTTCGAATACATGTATGATCGTGGTTTTCATGATGCATTTAAACACGATCCCGATCTACCATTCCCAGAACTGCTTTAGTCAATAATTTGATTCAACACTGTTGGTTCGTGAATTCACAATTGGTTGGGAAGGAAGGATTGACTGATGCTACGCTACTTTCTAGAAAATGATTTAGTTAATATTACGAATAAACATCCAGATAATTGGGAAGATGCGATTCGTGTTAGTGGAGAAGTTTTAAAAAATAATGGGCTTGTTAATGACGTGTATATCGAACAAGTTATTTCAGATGTTAAGCAGTATGGGCCATACATTGTGATTGTGCCCGGTGTTGCTATGCCACATTCTTCTGCTCGGAACAAAGGTGTGCTCGGTACTGGAATTGGTTTAACTATTATGCCAGATAAGGTTTCCTTTGAAGAGGGTAATCCAGATAAAGAAGCTAAGCTTTTCTTCATGTTAGCGGCTAAAGACTCAGACACTCATGTGAAGAACATAGCAAGCCTGTCGGACATGTTGATGGAAGATGAGATGATTGATGACTTAATGACTGTTAAATCAATGGATGATTACAAAAATGTTATGAAGAAACACAATATGTGAGCACCTCAAATGAAAAAATGGGTGAGTAAACTATGAATGCAGTATTGAATGTTTTAATGGCCATTTGGGAGTACTTTGCGACGAATATTCTGGAACAGCCTGCGTTTATGATTGGTTTTATCGTGCTGATTGGATATGTTCTAGAAAAGAAAAAATGGTATGAGGTACTGTCAGGTTTCCTGAAGGCTACAATTGGATACTTTATACTATCGGCAGGTTCAGCTGGGTTAGTCAATTCGTTCAGACCGATTTTAGTAGGACTGAAAGCACGTTTCCACTTGGCCGCGATGGTCACCGACCCTTATTTTGGGCAAAATGCTGTCACTGTTGGGATTATGAAGCAGTTTGGTAGGTCTTTTGCCGACACCATGTTACTGCTGCTTTTAGCGTATATCATCAACATTTTGCTCGTTCGTTTCCAAAAGATTACTAAAATGAGAGCTGTCTTTACTACTGGGAACGTACAAGTGCAACAGGCTGCAACTGCCTTTTGGATTTTTCTATTTTGTTTTCCGCACTTAGGTAGATTACCAATTCTAGCCATCATGAGTGTTGTTTTAGGATTGTACTGGGCCGTTGGATCAAATCTTACGGTTGGAATCACACAGGAGCTGACTGATGGTGCTGGTTTTGGTATTGCACATCAACAAATGTTTGGTATTTTTATTTTTGCTAAATGGGCTGAATGGATGGAAAAGCGTGGCAAGAGAAAAGGGAAAAAGGAAACTAAACGACTGGAAGACATTGAATTACCAGGATGGTTGTCCATCTTCAATGACAACATGGTGTCAACTGCTGTACTAATGATCTTTTTCTTTGGGATAATTCTAATTATTCTTGGAACACCATACTTAACAAAGGCTGGTTTTATGAAGCCTGGTCAAAGTTTCATTTTTTACATTTTACAAACGTCAATGATGTTCGCCGTCTATCTGGCAATTTTGCAATTGGGTGTACGGACTTTCGTTAACGAATTAACTGAATCGTTTACAGGAATTTCTGATCGTTGGCTACCTGGTTCTGTGCCTGGTATCGATGTTGCGGCTACTTTGGGATTTGGTTCTCCTAACGCAGCAACCATTGGTTTTATGTTTGGTGCACTGGGGCAATTCTTAATGATTATTCTTTTAATCGTCTTCCATTCACCGACAATTGTTATCGCTGGTTTTATCCCACTATTCTTTGATAATGCTGCAATTGGCGTCTTTGCCAATAATCGCGGTGGGTACAAGTATGCAATGATTGCACCGTTTATATGTGGGTTAATTCAAGTTTCAGGATCAGCGTTTATCGCAACTTGGATTGGTATGGCACAGTACGGAGGCTATATTGGAATGTTTGATTGGGCAACAGTATGGCCACTGGCGACCGTAATTATGAAGTATCTTGGGTACGTTGGAATTGCTGTCGTTATTATTATTTTTCTTGCTATTCCACAGTTGGAATACCGTAGCGATCCCAAAGGCTACTTCTTAATTGTTAAAGATTATGATGCATGGAAAAGAATGCATAACAAAGCCTAGATTGCGTAATTTTTATTCAATGAATTTATAGGAGGAACTACTTATGAAAGTTTTGTCTGCGTGTGCGAATGGTTCTGGCACGAGCCTAATGTTGTTGAGAACGGCAACGAAAGCCTTAAAAGAGATGGGATATGAGGTTACACAGGCTGACCATACGTCCGTTTCGGAGGCTAAGGGGACAGCCAGAAACTATGATGTCGTGTTCACATCATTACCTTTTATAAAGATGTTCAAGGAAGTTGAAGATCGTGGCGGCACTGTAATTGGTATTAAGAATGTAATGTCCAAACAGGAAGTTGAGGACGCAGTTAAAGACTCCAGCTTGTCAGAGAAGTTTGGCAAATAATGATCATCGTTAGCAAGGAGAAAAGAAAATGAATAAACCAATGTTACAAGTCGCACTTGATACAGATACGACAGCTCAGGCACTAACTGTTGCACGGAAAGTAGCCGATGTTGTTGATGTTGTTGAAGCGGGAACTTTGTTGATTTATCAAGAAGGTATGAGCGCCGTAAGTGATCTTCGAGCCATCGCACCAGATAAAATCATTTTAGCTGATGCCAAAGTAGCTGATGCTGGTGGACATGTCGGAAAAGTTGCAACAAATGCAGGTGCGGATTGGATGACTTGTATTAATGCGGCAACTGTGCAGACGATGGCACAAGCACAAAATGAAATTGAGGTTCAAGTGGAGTTATACGAAGGCTGGGATGATAAAAAGAGGGCACAGGCGTGGCTCGACAATGACATTGATCAGGTTGTTTATCATCAAAGTCGTGATGCTAAGGCTGCCGGTCAGGTTTGGGGAGAAAAAGACTTGGCTTCAGTAAAATCTCTGATTGATATGGGTTTTAAAGTTTCTGTAACTGGCGGTGTGGAACCGGAAATCTTAAAGCTATTTAAGGGAGTGCCGGTCTATACATTTATTGCTGGTCGTGCAATTCATGGCGCAGATGATCCACATGCAGCGGCACTGGAATTTAAAAAAGAAATTGATCGCATTTGGTCTTAACATGATGGTTAAAGCTTAAATGCAAGATTACGCTAGGCAAATCAGTCTGTTTTTGCGTGCTAGATATTCCTAGAGTAGACACAAAAGACGTAATCTCATGTAAAAATATGGGACTACGTCTTTATTTTACAAATAAACGTTAATTTTAAAGAAAATTATCATAAAAAGTATAATGGTTATGCATGAAAGAGAGGCATAAAACGTGACAACTAATGCTTTGGGAATTTATGAAAAAGCATTGCCCCAGAATATGTCGTGGGAAGACAAGTTCAAATTAGTTCACAATTTAGGTTATAACTTTTTGGAGTTTTCAATTGATGAAAGCAATGAACGGTTATCACGGTTAGATTGGTCAAAACAAGAACGGGCCGAATTTCGACAGGTAATGTGGGCAACAAATAGTCGAATCAACACGTTGATGTTATCCGGTCATCGACGATATCCATTGGGATCAAGAGATCCCAATGTTCGAAGAAAGTCATTGGAAATCATGCAAAAAGCAATCGATTTGGCGGTGGATTTGGGAATAAGCAATATTCAATTAGCCGGCTATGATGTTTTTTATGAACCCAAAACGCCGCAATCACATGAATTTTTTCTTGAAAACCTTCAGAAATGTGTAGATATGGCGGCTAAGAAGCTTGTAATGCTATCCATTGAGACAATGGATGATCCATTTTTAAATTCAATGCAGAAAATTGCGCACGTCAAGACGCAGATAAAGAGTCCGTGGTTGCAAGGTTATCCAGACCTAGGCAATATTTCTGCTTGGCCGGAAAATGACGTGGTTTACGATTTAGAGAATAATATTGAAGATATTGCGGCAGTTCATTTAAAGGATACCAAGCGAGTAACACCGACATTTAAAGGCCAATTTAAGGAAGTACCATTTGGCGATGGTGATGTGGATTTTGAAGGATGTTTAAAGACACTAAAACGATTGGATTACTCTGGCAGTTTTACGGTAGAAATGTGGACGGAGTCAGCAAGCGACCCAATTAGAGAAGTCGGTAAAGCAAAAGCGTTTTTTGATGCACTGTTTGCAAAAGTTGGCATCGAACAGGAAAAGATTTAAGCATACGGTCAAGAGTTAAAAGGGGGAATGCAAAATGTTGGAAAAGTTAAAACAGCAAGTCTACGATGCAAACATGCAATTGCCAAAACTAGGATTAGTTACGTTTACATGGGGCAATGTGTCAGGCATTGATCGGGATAAGGGGCTGTTTGTGATTAAGCCATCTGGAGTTGATTATGAGAAATTAACGCCCGAGGATATGGTGGTTGTGAATTTAAAGGGTGAAGTTGTTGAAGGAAGGTTAAATCCGTCAAGTGATACGCCTACCCATACGGTTTTGTATAATGCTTTTCCAAATATTGGTGGCATCGTACATACTCATTCGCCGTGGGCAGTTTCGTTTGCTGCAGCCAAAATGGATATTCCGACGCTAAACACAACTGCGGCAGATACTTTTTATGATGATGTTCCGGCAGCAGATGCGTTAACGAAAGATGAAATTGAAACAGATTATGAGGGCAATACAGGGAACGCAATTGTACGAACTTTCAAAGAACGCGGTTTAGATTATGAAGCGGTGCCGGCCGCACTAGTTAGCCAACACGGGCCATTTTCCTGGGGTCCGACGCCGGATAAGGCTGTTTATAATGCAAAAGTACTTGAAGTTATTGCAGAAGAAGACTATCACACGTTACAACTAACTCGGAGCAACACAGAATTGCCACAGTATTTACTGGATAAGCATTATTACCGCAAACATGGAAGCAATGCTTATTATGGACAGAATAGTGTGCATTCTGAAGATCACGCAAAGCGAGAACAAGCACTGTAAGAAGTTGACAGTGAGTTTTTTGAGAAATGAAATATTAGCGTATGTGAAATTTTTGCAGTTATTGTGGACAATTACGTTTGAGTCCTTGAAAGACTAATTTAATTTTAGTGAAATTTTGATGCCGACTGTGTATTACAAATAATCGATATCGTAAATGAATCCCCAACAACTCGGTTTTTGGCCGAGGTGTTGGGGAATTTTTTTCGAAATCGGAAAATGAATTATTTATATTTAACGTAAAAAGGATATACTAGTGTAGCATATATAAAGTGCATTTTATTCTGTTATAAAATGTGAATGTAGTGCTTATTATGTGAAAGTTTCCTAAAAATTGCATTTTCGATTTGAAGGTGATTTTCGATAAATATTTTTTACGAAAAAGGGGGGATGGACAATGAAGTATTGTCCAAATTGTGGAGCCGAAATAGCTCCTGATGATAAATTTTGTACCAAGTGTGGTTTCGTTTTGCCAGTTGAGGGGCAAAAGAGTGGGGCTGCTAAACAAGCGCAACCAAGTCAATCCCAAGCCGCGCCGACGCCTGCACCTTCACAACCTAACCAAACTGTTACGGCCGTTCAAGGCTATGCAACGAATTATTTTCAATGGTTATGGGATGCGTTGAAAAAACCATTTAATAATGACGAGAGTGCGGGACAGTATTTTGGATTAATTAATTTTGCAATTATTATTTTGCTTAACGCATTTTCATTCAATACCGTTATTCAGCGGGTTGAACAAATGGGTTCTTCAATGCTTGGGGCCTTTGGTGCCAGCACTCAAAGCGGCGTCAAGTCGTCATTTTGGATGCAATTCATCTTTGTTGGTTTGGTAATCTATGCCATTTTTGTTGGCGTGAGTTATTGCTTTAGCCACTATGCTACGCACAATCTTGATCAAACATTCTTAGGCTACACGAATAGACTTGCTCACTACACAAGTAGCATTTTAGTTTTAGCTGTTGTTCAATTTCTTGATTCGTTTGCTGTTAATTCAACGAATGGCGTGGGCTTTTACACCATTCTAGTCGTCTTACAACTCTTCATCTTGTTGAGTGGCTGTCTATTGTCTGTTGCACCACAGCAAGGTGTAACGGGTAGTTTCGATTCCGCTTACACAGCGATTTTAACGACAGTTGTCATTAATGTACTTCTTTTCATCGTTGCCGATATTGCCGCGCAGTCTGCCTTATCAAGTTTGATGTCGCTGCTTAAACAGTTCTAGTGGGGTATAGATAAATGGATGATAAGGTCTTTTGTTCAAACTGTGGCAAACAGATTTCGCGGACGACTAAGTTTTGCCCATATTGTGGGGCTGCTAATCGTGAATATGCTAGTTTAGCAAATAGCGTAGAGGCGGCTCCGAGCAATAATGGGACAGACGTTCAGCAAGTAATGATGAGTCAAGGATCAGCAACACAACAACAGGCTACTAAACAAACTAGAACCCCCCGCCGACATGGGAAACTCACTAGGGGAAAGCTAGTCGCATTGATTGTTGGTCTAATCGTGCTTATTGGGGCAGGAGTTTTCGGAGCTAAACAATATTATGGAAATCGTTATGACATTTACTCAATGCCACATAATTATGATAATGGTCCCGAAAATTACGCTCTTCACTTTAATCCCAAGACGTATATCCAGATTAATGATCATGAAGTTGACGTATTTACAATTACTATTTCGTCAGAGCGACCGGCGCTTCATTTCTTATTAGCCAGTCGTTTTCCACTAATTAAAAAAGGTTCCCAACTGCAAATCGACTATAAGCATGGGCAGTTTTTAAGGAAACTATATTTGCCAAATGAGTTTGCAGATATTCAGAAGGGAAACCCCAAAAACGACAACGACCAGATTAATCTTATGGAGTCGCTCGGTGAGTCAGACAAGGCAACAAAAGGTGTTACAGAAACTGGACAAACTGTAAACATGATTTTTTCACGTAATTTGAAAAGGAAAAACTTTAATAATAGAGACCAGATTATTCGCTATATTTACAGTTCCGGAGACCATGTTCGTAAACTGAATCAGCATAAGCCTACATTTGATTTCGATGTAGCGGCATCCAGTAAGAATGTAAAAAAGGTGTATACAACAGATAGTTACAATCAAGCAGTGGACCGCTTGTATGACACCAATTATATA
The DNA here is from genome assembly GCF_000428925.1 of Furfurilactobacillus rossiae DSM 15814. Lineage (GTDB taxonomy): Bacteria > Bacillota > Bacilli > Lactobacillales > Lactobacillaceae > Furfurilactobacillus > Furfurilactobacillus rossiae. The sequence goes on from NZ_AUAW01000004.1 coordinate 96,170, forward strand.
AACTAAATATTTCGAAAGGATCAACTCATGGCTCAACAAGATTCACTACAGTTCTGCCCAAATTGTGGTGCAAAATTAAAACCAGATGCGCTATTCTGTGGCAATTGTGGATTTAACATTGCTAACTATAAGGCGTCAAAAAAGAATATTGGTAACGAAAGTCAAGCAAGCCAGCCGGCTAGTGCGTCAGCTGCTCCCAAGTCTGGTAATCGTTTCAATCAACCAAATCAGTCAGGCAGCCAGAGCAATGGTGTGCTTCACGCTGGCACTAGAGCAGCAAGCCAGCCTGTTCAGTCACAGGCTGCCTCTAAGCCTAAACCGTCAGCTGTCAGTTCAGCACCAACGCGAAGAACTAAAAAAACAAAAAAATGGCCGTGGATTACGGCCGCCATTGTGCTTATTATCTTAGCCGGTGGATATATGTTTGGCAAAAACTACTATTCCCAAGATAATCAACTGAAGCGCGCAATGACCTCTGTTAAAAAGAACGATAAGAATTTAGCGAAAAACTTTGCGGTTTCTGATAAACAATTCAAACTGAGTCACAAAAGTTTGCAACCCTTGATCAAGGAATTGAAAAATAAACCCTCGGGGATGAAACAGTTTGAGTCACAACTCAAAAATAACGGTGTGACCGAAGACGGCGCGTATTCGTTTACCCCTTCTGGACGGGCATGGTTACTATTCCCACGATATAAAATCAAAGCCAAAACTTTTTCGGCTAAGTTACGAACCAATCAGCCGAACATCAAATTGACGGTCAACGGTCAACACGCATACAAAACCACAATGACGAGCGTTTCGCATAGCTTTGGTCCGTATATTGCCGGACAATACGAATTGACGGCTGAGGGAAATGTTCATGGGCACCACATGAAAAATGACGGTAACTATTGGCTTACGCCAAGTAATGCTAGCGACGTTTATCTAGAGTTAAAGACGATTTCCTTCACAGCAAAAGGTTACCCTGGCGCTGAGGTTAGGATCAACAACAAATCATATGGCAACCTGGATAATACAGGCTCCCTGTATCTTCAGGACATTCCGTGGTCTAATGACATGGAATTAACGATGGTTTACAGCGGCGACGGTGGGAAGGCTACGTCTAATCAACGCAAAATTCGTGACTCAGACGAAGATGAGGAAGTATCTGTCAGTTTCCCAGGAGTGATGTCTCATGACGATGCTCACAATTTAATTTCTGACGTCTTTACGGATATGGATTTACTATCGGCTAGTGGTGATGTTCCTTCTGATCTTGCTTCTCTGTTTGACGATGGTACGTCGAGTCAACAGTACAAAGATATTGTTAGCATGGCTAAGAACTACAATAATGACAAAAAAATCAGTAGTGTAAACTTCACTGTCCAAGACTTCCACGTAGTGCCTAATAAGAACGCTGAAACAAAGGCAACCTATAACGTGAAATATAAGTTTTATGGTGACAGTGGTGCCTCACATACGCAGGTTTTCCAGTACGTGGCAGTACTTGATGGCACTGGCAGCGCTGGCAAGATTAAGAGCATCCATGCTACCAAGAAAATTAGTGATACGTCGGCACCGGGGTATGATGATTCGGATTCCAATAGTGATTCAGACTCCAGCAATAACGACGATTCCAGTTCAGATTCTTCGGATAGCGACTCAGATTCGGCTGATAACTCTGATGATAGCAATTCAGATACGGATTCAACTGACAATGAGTCATACCAAACGAACCAGAGGTATGTTAGCCAAAATTTGAGTTATAAAATCGGACATACCGAATAGACTGTGGTTTGACGGAATGATTTATTAGAATTTTTCAATAAAGCGCGTGATCAGTTTAAATTGATCACGCGCTTTTAAAATTACATGTGTTGTTTAATTAAATGGGTCACCGAATAAGAAGCTACGAACTTATTCAATTATTCCGAAACTGGTTAAACGATGCGTTCTGTTAGCAGTATTCACTGAACAAATCCGCCAAGTATTCTTCACTTTCCTTAAAATCGTGTGATGCCCATTCAATTAACAAGTTGAAAAAGCCGCCACATAAAAATTTAATTGTAAAAGCCTCTTTTGTTGGAGAATAAAGTTTATCGCATACGGATTTTTCACAAATTTGTTCTAGGAAAGAATTACATTTATCAAGAAGAAGAAAGGTTAAATCGCATTTAACTAAGTTCACCAGCAGTTGCTGTTCAGATTTAAAATCGGAAAGAAACATTAATATGATATCGTGAGGGTTTTCTATGCCCACCGAGGATATTTGCCGCTCGTACTCATTGAAGAAAGTATTAAGATAGTCCGTTATGACGTCTTCTAAAGTTTCATAGTTTCGATAAAATGCCATTCTGGAAACGCCGGCCTTAGTGGTGGTTTCAGTAATAGATATTTTATGGAAGTCCTTTTTCTCCATCAATTGCATTAACGCTGTAAAAATGCTTTCTTTCGTGATTGCGTTTCTATGCCCGTTAAATTTATTTGACATTACAATTCGCTCCAGTCTGTAACGTTTCACTCTGATAGGCTTGAAACGCCTTAATATCCAGAGTATATTGCAAACGTCAAGAGGTTACAACTGTAACGTGAAAAGGATGGATAATGTTATATGAGAGAGAATAGAAACGATAAAAAGAGATGGACACAAAGAGATATTGGTTCTCAAAAGGGCAAGAATGTTGTAGTTACTGGCACAGGAGGACTGGGATTTGAAACTGCGATAGTTTTGGCAGGAGCTGGAGCAAATGTCATCATAACTGGTCGTAACGTAAGTAAAGGATCCAAGGCTGTTCAAAAAATCAAGGCTAAATATCCGAAGGCAAAAATTGAGTTTCAACGACTTGATTTGGCCGATTTATCCTCAGTTGCAAGTTTTAGCAAAGCACTCAATTTGAAATTAAAAAAACTGGACGTCTTAATCAATAATGCTGGCGTGATGGCAGTACCGGATAGGCAGGTCACAAAAGATGGGTTTGAACTGCAATTTGGTACGAATTATCTTGGCCATTTTGCTCTGACCGCGCACCTACTTCCTCTTTTGCGCAGAACCCGAAATGCTCGTGTTGTTACCGTTAGCAGCATGGCACACCGATCTGGTAGAATAAATTTTGACGACTTGCAATCTCAACAAAGCTATAATCCTGACGTTGCCTATTCTCAATCTAAATTGGCTTGCTTGATGTTTTCTTCTGAATTACAAAAGCATAGTCTCGCAAATGATTGGGGAATCACAAGCATTGGTGTTCATCCCGGTGGTGTTGCAACTAACTTAATTGAAAATGGTCCAGGAAAAACGTTGTATACTCGATTAATTTTTCGTTTTCTTCAGACTCCCAGTCAGGGGGCTAGATCAGCTTTATTTGCAGCTACGTCACCGAAAGCTAAGGGTGGATACTTTTATGGGCCAACCGGTTTAATGGAAATATGGGGCAAACCGAAATTAGATAAACCTGCCAAACAAGCAATGGATTTAAAAGCGTCAAATAAATTATGGGATGTATCAAGTCGCTTAGTTAACGTTGATTTTAGTTAACTAGCAATTCATGTGGCTATCTTCGGAATGAATTCAGTAGTTTTGTTTGCCAAGGCTTACGACATAATAAAAAAGGCTAATCGCAATTAGCGACTAGCCTACCGTATAACATCTATCCCACGAGGGTAGTGAGTGCTGGCTGGAAGCACTCACTATCTTTCTAATGACGGTATTATGACAGTTTGGTAGATTTCGCAAACGTAAACTGCTGTTATATCTCAGAGAACCTAGATTTAGATCTTCAGGATTTCGTTCATGGGCTGCTCACTGATGGGTAGTCCCTTATTTATGGGCAATTTGGTAACACTTTCATACTGTCCAGTACTATTCAATAATCTATGAAAACAAGAAAAAAACCACCAATCACGGGCTGAGCCAGCGTGATTGGTGGTTAATTGTTTTGATGGATCGCCAGGGGATCGAACCCTGGACCCACGGATTAAGAGTCCGTTGCTCTGCCAGCTGAGCTAGCGATCCATATCAATTCAACTTTTATATAGTATCATATGCTCCAAACCCTGACAACAGGTTTTTCAGAAAAAGTTTAGATTATGACAAAACAAAGCCGTTGCAGGCGTAGTGATTCGTCTACAGCGGCAATTTTAGTGCAAATTATACAGGTTGATAATTCAATCGATGAATCAACCAACGATTGTGATCCTGGCTACGGATCAGGCGATCCGACACGAGTGTCATCGTGAAGCTATAAGGTTCTGAATAATTATCAGTTCCTTGGATAACCACATGACCGTGGACAAGTGCGACTAATTCTAGTGAAGGGACGTCGATCGTCATGTTGGTTAGGTGTTGTGGGTTTGTTAGTAAGGTTTGAATCATTTCTAGAATGGCTGCATGACCAGCCCGTTCATGACTTTTAAAACGTAAAAAGGATTCGGAACAAAATAGACTCGTTAGCGTAGCGGCATCCATACCCCCATCCAATGCCTGAAAATAGGTTTCAATTGTATGCTTAACGGCCTCCTGCTTTGTTTGTTTTTGCAAACGTACTTCATCAATATTGAACATTTTAAAGCCCCCTAAATGTAATCAATCACTGACGTCTATTACTGACCCTTACCAACTGTTTAGAGTGTAATTAGTTCGCTTATATTCAGATATGATAAAGACGACTTAATGGTTGAAATCCGTCGTGGATATGGAGGCAAAAAAGATGACTAGTAAGCAACGTTTATTGGAATCAGAAATTGCTAAATTAATGAAGATTCAACTGGTTGAATTGGACGAACTTGGACACATAAAAAGAAATGTCACAGATAATGACCTTGATATCCTCGATCGTGCCTTAATCAAGGCGGCCGTTCAAGAAGTACAACAAACAGAAATAACGATGTTAAAGCATACGTCAGTCAAGCATCGACAGGCCTTCTGCTTCAAGGCAGAGTTAGGTGTCATCGTTTGTGGTGTTGGTTTTTCGGATATGGACGAGCAACAGTTACGTTTATGTGCGCTCTGTTTATATGTCGGCTTGCTGGGCAGATCGCCGTTGATGGTACCGAAACTCAGCGAGGCCAGACTTGAATCGTTTCACGTAGAACCGGCGCAAACGTTGATTCAAGCGATTGCCAAGGAAAACTGGGAAGTTTTAAGCAACTTTGTTAAAACGCATTTTGTCAAAGTTACGCCGAGACCCCAACACCTGATTGGGTTAACATTGATTGCAGGACTGTTTGTGGGGCATCAACTGACAGTAAATGGACGTTTGCGACACTTTACTGAGCTTGTGGGTAAATGGTGGCAGGATGTCCGCAACGATGATATGACTAGCACAAAATTGGCAGGACAACTGGTAGTGGCGTTTGAGCGGCGTCGTGTTCATAGTTCTCGTCTCGGTGGAGATCACCTCGTGAACCAGATTGTGAAAGATATCAATGTACATATAGAGACCCGTCTGCGCGTTGTGGATGTTGCCAAACGGATGAAACTGTCCGCAGATTACATTACCCGGCACTTCCACCAGCAAACGGGGTGGACGCTGAAACAGTATATTTTGATGCGTAAGGTGACCGTAGCTAAAACGCTGTTACTGCAGCAGAGCGTAACGGAAGTCTGTTATCGGCTTCATTTTGGTGATCAGAGTCATTTTGCCAAGGTATTTAAACACTATGCTGGGCTGACGCCACATGAATATCAGCGCCAACAACAGGATCACTAATGACAAGTACGCTGAATCTGTTAAACTCTGATGTGGAGGTTGTAAACTCATGTCAAAGTCACGAATAGAGGCATTTACTGATGGCGTTGTTGCCATCATTATTACCATTCTAGTTTTGGATTTAAAATTGCCTGAACAACACACTTGGGCCGCGTTGTGGCAGATGAGAATGCCATTTGTCGTGTACGTCGCTAGTTTTCTAATGATTGCCGAAATTTGGAACTTCCATCATCAGATGTTTGCCGCAGTCGAAAAAACGGATGCACATGTTTTGTGGGCAAATATGAATTTGCTGTTCTGGATGTCCTTAATCCCTGCGGTAACGGCGTGGTATGGGACGGACATCTTTGCTAGGCCGAGCGCTATGTTATATGCATTGATTGTATTGCCTTTTAACATTTCGTTTATTATCTTGAACCACGCTGTTCAACATGCTAATCAACTGTCTACTAAAGCGGGCACATCGGCCGATTCAGAGAGAAGAAACCAGTGGTCCTTGATCATTAATGTTTTGGTGATCATCATTACGTTCTTTTTCCCACCGTTTGCGTTGTTATCCATGATTTTAAACGTCATCATATGGTTAATTCCACTTCGACGCGTACGTCGTTAGTCAATTTAGTGGCTGTGATATAATAGAAGAGGTTGCTCATAGTCTTGAGCGACGTTTTACATGAAATTCGTATTCAATTACTTAACTCCAATGGAGGATATGTTTACATGAGTAAAATTCTTGTTGTTGATGATGAAAAACCAATCTCTGATATTATCAAATTCAATCTTGAAAAAGAGGGCTACGACGTTGTCACGGCAGCTGATGGCGAAGAAGCAATTGCCAAAGTTGATGATGAACAGCCAGATTTGATATTGCTTGATTTAATGTTGCCTAAAATTGATGGGCTGGAAGTTGCCCGTCGTGTTCGGACTAAGTACACAACGCCAATCATTATGGTTACGGCCAAGGATTCTGAAATCGATAAGGTTTTGGGCTTGGAACTGGGTGCCGATGATTATGTTACGAAACCATTCTCAAACCGTGAGCTGGTTGCCCGTGTGAAAGCCAATTTACGCCGGCAGGATACAGTGGTTAAAAACTCTGCTGCTGCGGAAAATGAATCCAACTCAATTGAAGTTGGCGATCTAAAAATCGATCCAGATGCCTACATGGTGTCCAAACGTGGGGATGACATTGAACTGACCCACCGTGAATTTGAGTTGTTGTACTACCTTGCTCAGCACATCGGTCAGGTTATGACACGTGAACACTTGTTACAAACAGTCTGGGGCTATGACTACTTTGGTGATGTCCGGACTGTTGATGTTACGATGAGACGATTGCGTGAAAAGGTTGAAGATACACCAAGTCACCCGGCATGGCTAGTTACCCGCCGGGGTGTCGGTTATTACTTACGCAACCCAGAAACAGATTAAGTTAAAAACTAGGAGCAGTTTGGATTGTGAACAAAAAGATTCGTTTTTTCCAATCAATTAATTTTAAAATTGCGCTCATTTTTGCCCTGATGCTATTGATTACGCTGGAAGTCGTCGGGGCTTTTTTCGTACGCCAATTGGAACAGCAGAACTTGAGTACGTTTAGACAGCAGATTCAATTGTCGGCTTATATTGATAATTCATTATCTGACCAGTTGATGCGCAGTAATACTACAGCTGCCAATACGAGAATCCGTAGCATTTTATCTGAAGTGAATAACGCGAACATCACTGAAATTCGCGTTATCGATAACAAAGGCACGGTCCGTGGTACCAGTAATGTCAACGATCAAACGATTGTTGGTCAGAAAACTACGGATAGTAACGTTAAGAACGCAATTTACAACAACCGTTCCTATCAACGGGATGTTTATGATGCCCGTGATAATAATCGGTACTATGTTTCGATTGTGCCGTTGTTAAGTTCCTCGGGTAATAACGGAAACACACTGGTTGGGGTGCTTTACATTCGTGCCTCACTAGAGGGTGTTTATCAGAACATTAATAACATCACGTTGATTTACCTATCTGCAGCGGCGGTCGCTATCATTTTAGGGTTGATTATGTCGATAGTTATTTCCCGGGCAATAACCCGTCCAATTGACGAAATGAAGCGACAAACGGTTCAAATTGCGCAAGGTGACTATTCTGGTCAAGTGCGTGTCTATGGAACCGATGAGCTAGGTCAATTGGCCAGTGCGGTTAATAACCTTTCCGTGCGTGTTGAAGAAGCGCAGGAGTCCACAGAGGCTGAACGACGACGGTTGGATTCGGTGCTGGCCCATATGAGTGACGGGGTCATCGCCACTGATCGACGTGGAAACATAAATATCATCAACTCGGCGGCTCGCGATTTCTTGAACGTTGATGAAATAGAAGCGGAAGGCACATCTATCCTAGATATTCTTCATATTCGTGATCAGTATACGCTCCGGGAGTTGCTGGAAAGCCAGGATGAGGTCGCTCTTGATTTGTCAGAAGAGGGCCGTGACCTGATCTTGCATGCAACGTTCTCTCTGATTCAACGTGAATCTGGGTTCATTTCAGGGCTGGTTTGTGTTCTTCATGATGTAACTGAACAGCAGAAGGAAGACGAAGACCGTAAGCAGTTTGTTTCGAATGTTTCTCACGAATTGCGGACACCGTTAACCTCCGTCCGCTCATACATCGATGCTTTAGTCGATGGCGCTTGGGAAGATAAAAAAGTCGCACCTGGCTTTTTGAAGGTCGCTCAAGATGAAACGGAACGGATGATCCGGATGGTCAATGATCTGTTAGCCCTTAGCCGAATGGATTCTGGAACCACTAAACTTGAAATGGAAACGGTCAATTTGAACGAACTGTTCAACTATATTTTGAATCGTTTTGACATGATGATAAAAACGGACGACAATCCTGAAAAGCATTATCGAATCGAGCGTGACTTTACCGACAAAGACTTATGGGTTGAAATCGATACTGATCGATTTACCCAAGTGGTCGATAATATCATGAACAACGCAATCAAGTACTCACCAGATGGTGGTGTGATTACTTGTCGTTTACTAGAGACACACAACCAGGTCATTATGAGTATTTCCGATCAGGGATTAGGCATTCCACATAAGGATCTGACCCACATCTTTGACAGATTTTACCGAGTTGATAAGGCCCGTTCCCGTGCTCAAGGTGGTACAGGATTGGGACTAGCCATCTCGAAGGAAGTTATTCAGATGCTGGGCGGTCGAATCTGGGTTGATAGTACCGAGGGCAAGGGTTCCACGTTCTATATTTCACTGCCATTCGAGCAATTTGAGGAGGATGACTGGGATGTGGACTAGACTAAGAAATGGTTTATTACCGGTCGCACTAACGTTGCTGATCGGACTCAGTATTGTTTTATCACTACTAATTTGGATTAATCCGGCCCGCTTTGATCGTGCTAGGACCGCTACGTCATCGACCCGGTCGACTCATTCAACAGTATCGACACGTTCCATTGACGATATTTACTTGCCAACGCAGGTAATCGTGACGGATTCGCATGGACACGCTGAATCAATTTATAATCCCAAAATCAATTTGGTCACCACCGTTAAAAACGAAGTTAAGAATTGGCGCATGACGAATTTTCGCAAGGTTAGTCAAAAGGATAAAGATGCCTATCAAAAATTGTTGAATCAAAAGAACACGGTGCAGTTAAGTTACGCAGACAATATTGGCCGCTCCATTTTTAACAGTTCTTATGATCAACGATTGCTTATGTCGCCTACCGCTAAGTTCTCACGGATTTTGTTTTCAACGACTAAGCCAGGTGAACTGTACCTGCTAAATGACAACGATCTAACGATTTATAAAATTAGTGTTTCCAAACAGCAATTAAGCAAGGTTCGTCATGTGATTGCCGAGGGTGACAAACGCTATCCAGTTGAGCAAATTACGTCAAAGGATCATACGCTAACTTACTATACTAATGAGGTTCATATTCCTAAGTACAGTTACCTTATTGGTGAACAGAGTGCTAACTTTTTTGTTACGTCGTTACTGAATTCTGGAGAGGCCACTTCCGTCAGTGTCCAGCGTCATGATGGTCACACGATTTATTTTGACGGTGCGTACAAACGGATGACTGTGAACGATAAGACGGGCGCGGTCATGTTTGAAAACTACAACGCCAAGAATTCAATTTCTCGCGATTTAGGCAGAAACCTAAAGACTTCGTTTACTGGATTGAGCAGTACGGGCATGCCGTTAGATTCAGTGCGGTATTTTGACAATGAAAACAATGGTCGGGAAGTAACCTACCGTTCGTTTGTCGAAGGATTCCCAATCTTTAATCAAACGGATTTTGGCGCTGTTCAGGTCAAAAACAAAAAGTCTGGTACCGAAGAAATTGACTTTACGTTGACCAATCTTCAGGTGCCACTGCCAACAGATTCTAATAGTAACGTGACGTTGCCAGCAACATCGACGGTGATGGCACAACTTGAGGCTGCTGGTATTTCGAAAAACAAAATTAAAGATATTGTGCTCGGCTATCAATGGGAAAATAATTACGATTCCAAACAAGTTGTGGATCTACAACCGACTTATTACGTTTACACGAGTGGTAAGTGGCAACTATATACGGATTTGCTTAACGGCGGCGGCACACAGTAGGAGGGAGGGGCAGTATGGATTTTCGCAGAATTCAATGGATTTTTATTGTGGCCTTTGTAGCCATTAATACTTTTTTGTTTGTAACTTGGCAGAAGAGTGATTCAACCGTAACGGAATCCTCACAACGAAACGCGAATAATGCGACCACCATTCTTCGTGAAATGAAAAATGATGGCATTACGTTTACTACTCCCTCGTCTAAAGAGGCAGAAGGTTATTATGTATCCGCAAAGTCTGGCCTCTCACGTTTGCGCGCAGGTGTTGATAATTTAACCTACCAGGATCTCCGTTTTAACGCTACTGAAATGACCAGCTATCTGCATCAGACATTGACGGTTAGTCCTAAAAAGCCACAAACGCAATTGAACCGGTTTGTTAAGAGCAATGCCAACGTCACCGCTGGAGATGAATATGTTTATAGCGCGGAACTTTCTAAAGTTTCTGCCAACGAAGTAGTCTATGTTCAGAAAGTTCCCTCCGGCACGATTATGGCGCCTTCTGGTCAATTACGTTTCCGCATCGGTGCTAAAAATCAGGTGATCAGTTACACACAGAGTTATGTAATTCAGGCCGAACCACTTCGCGAAAAAACAACCACCATCAGCCAACAAAAGGCATTGATTTGGTTATACCAGTACAATGAGTTACCAAACAGTACGAAGGTGTTGTGGTCTAAACTAGCTTACTCACGTTTGCTGCGCGTATCGGATAATAACGTTTATGTGCCAACTTGGTTTATTGCCCTGAAGTCGAAGAATACGGATAACGTGGTCATCAAACGAGTCAACGCGTTTACCGGCGCTGTTATGAAATCGACAGATTCAACAACTCAGGTGACTAATAGCAGCAGTTCCTCAAGTAGCAGTACATCAAGCATTACCGTGGATAATGAAGATGACACAGCGACTAGCGGAAATTAAAATATGATTGCAGCACTAAAACTACCACGCATTTCATGTTACGATGAGTGGTAGTTTTTATTTGGACATAAATAATGGAGATGGCTCTGTGATTGATTTAAGTAATCCGCATTCCTTAAACGCAGTATCTACAGATACTGACGAAATGAAGATTAGTGTGCTGGCCAGCGGGAGTACTGGCAACACAACATATATCGAAACGCCCACGCATAAGGTCTTAGTCGATGCCGGACTCTCCGGGAAAAAGATTAATGAACTAATGCATCAAATTGGGCGTGATTTGAACGATGTCGACAGCTTATTTGTGACGCACGAACATACAGACCATTCTAAAAGTGTTGGTGTTTTGGCGCGGAAATATGGCATTAACGTGTATGCAAACGAAAAAACGTGGGATGCTATTTCTGGCAAGGTTGGTAAAATTCCGTTGGACCAAAAGTTTGATCTTGAGGCTGGTGAAATTCAGTCAATGGGTGACTTGGATGTTCAAAGTTTTCCAGTTTCACACGACGCTGTGGATCCTCAATTTTACGAATTACATTCTAATGGGAAGTCATTTGTGATTTTAACAGATACCGGTTATGTGTCTGAACGAATGGCTGGTGTGATTAAAAACGCGGATGCCTATCTATTTGAATGTAATCACGATATGGAAATGTTGCGAATGGGCGGGTATCCGTGGCCACTAAAGCAACGGATTTTGAGTGACACGGGTCACTTATCCAATGAAGATGGTGCTAATGCCTTGATGCAGGTATTGGGAAACCGGACCAAACGAATTTTCCTTGGACACTTGAGTAAAGAAAACAACATGAAAACGTTGGCGCACTTAACGGTTGCGTCCATGATGGAAGAACATGATTTTGGTGTTGAACACGATTTCCGTATTTTGGATACGGACCCTGATTCGGCAACTAATCTGATGACTTTGTAATAAGATGTTTCACGTGTGACACTAAAACAGCTATCAATCCAATGGCGGCCTGCCAAGGACTGATAGCTGTTTTATTTTTGTTTGGACCCTATTTTTGATTTAAAGAATTGTTGAAGAAACCATCGAGATAATCTGTAACGGTTTGCCTAATAAGTGGCAGTTTACTTTCAGGAAATATAAATTTTAGTGATAGATCCGTGTTAATGAAAAATCCTAAAACAAGCGCATTAATGGCACTAAAAAGATTGGCCATTTGCTGCGGAACAATGCCTGGCAAATGTTGACTTATATTGACGGCCAAATCAGTGCTTGATTGTGACAAATTTGAATTAACCAATTCGAGAGTTTTAGCGTCCGCTCCAGGATTAAGAACCGTTGTTCGAATAGCCATAAGTCTCAAATAGGTTAAAAAAAGTTTTGTGTCAAACAGTGAGGATACTGAATCGATGATAATTTTTTTAAATTCGTCAGTTGACATGTCTGCGGTAGCGTTAAATGTTGTGGAAAAAACGCTAATATACTGAGAAAACTTAGTGTTCAGCAAACTGAGAAATAATGCTTCTTTTGTTGGATAATAATTAAAAATAGTACCTTTACTGAGATCACAATGCTGAGCAATATCGCTCATAGTAATTTGATTGTAGTCATTATGATCGAAAAGCTCAGCTGCAGTTGTTAAAATTTTCTCGGCCCGCTGATTTTTTTGAGCAGCCGTTTTTGCGGTTTTCATAGTTTGGTACCTCCAAACATTTTACCATAGTGTACGTCCGTTAATTGTTCAGAAACAGACCAAAGCCGACGAGCAACAGTTGGATCTTCGGCGCGAGGTGCTTTTGCGATGCCGGGCCAGCCCCACATTTCTAGAAAGCCAGTTGGACCATAGAAATTGCCATCCTCGGCTTGATCACTCGTTGCGGCAAACAATGTTGATAATGCTCCTTTTTCTGCGGGCATCAAAAAGCGATGTGTAATGTCTAAAAAGAAACGGTTGAAGTTATGTTCGCCGGCTCCACGGGACAGGTTGGTTCGGGCACCGCCAGGATGAGCAGCAAAACTGTGCAGTCCCCAGCCATTTTCGTCACTGAGCCGCTGCAATTCTTTGGCGAAGATAACATCGGCCAGCTTTGCCTGACTATAGGCACTGACTGGCGTATATCTTTTTTCTGATTGTAGGTTTTGGAAATTAATTCGACCACCTTTTTGAGCAATGCTACTAATTGTAACAATTCTAGGATTTTTAGACTTTCTCAATAGTGGAAGCATGAGACCGGTGAGCGCAAATGGACCTAGAAAATCTGTTCCAAATTGTTTTTCGAAACCGTCGATAGTCAACTGTCTGGTTGGTATTTCCATAACACCGGCGTTGTTAATCAATACGTCAATGGATGACACTGTTTTTGAAAGGACTTCTACGAAATGGTGAATACTTTCCAGACTAGCAAGGTCGACAGGAATAAACAAAAGTTTTCCAGTATGCGTGACTACGGATTTTTCGATGTCATTTAATACTTGCTGACCTTTTTTAGCACTGCGTCCCGCCATAATTATAGTTGCATCTTTTTCATAAAGTGCTTTTGTATCTGCTAGGCCAAGACCGCTAGTGGCCCCAGTAATCACGAATGTTTTATTCTTTTGATTACCCATTTCAGTTGTTGTCCATCTTTGTTTCATATGAGAACCTTCTTTTTAAAATGACTATCGGTCAATCTGACCAACAGTCATTTTAAATCAAAATAAAGTATTGTCAATATCTAAATAAAAAACATCGCAAAGATGCGATGTTTTACAAGTCAGTATTAAATTTCGGATTACTTCAGCATGGTTTGGATGGCAACGTAAGGGAAATGCCCATAGGTTCATACCTAGTCGAAATGTCGCCAACTCTTATCTAAGATAGCTCGAGCAACAAACAATCCTAATGGCAGGAACATAATAATCAAAATCGCTTTTGTTAGCCACAGGGAGCCAACTGCAATTTGATTACTCCCAATATTAAAGACGGCCCGATAAATGTACAAGCCAGGAACCATGATCACAATCGAAGGTACGGTCAAAGAAATTCGTGGGTAACCATTGAACCGATTAACCACTGAAGCAATCAAACCCGCTACAAGTGCACCAAAGAATGCGGCCGATGCCGGTGGAATGTTAGTCAGTTCGACCAGTTCTAGACGAAGGGTGTTTGCAACCGCACCGATTAGGCCAGCAGTGATTGCCATTTTCTGAGAACTGTTAAACATGATTGAGAACCCGTAGACCCCGAAAAAACTGGCTGGCAAACGTAATAGCATTAACACTAATGGAGATAATCCAAGGGGCAAGAAGTTGGCAGGTTTAAATCCAAAGATTGTGGCCACTAACCAACCGACTAATGTTGCGACCAGCGTGATCATGATTGCGTAGGCTAGCCGTTCCAGACCAGAACGCATGTCTAGCTTAGAAATATCCAGCATGCTGGTAATAAACGGAAATCCTGGAATAACGAAGAGGAGCGCGCCAATATAGCCGGCTTCGTGTAGCGCCAAAACATGGAAATACATTTCGAAAATTCGGAAAGCAAACATGTAAGTTAGACAAGCAACGGCGACACTAACCGCAATACTAGCAATTACTGTGATGGAATGTTTACCCATCAGGGCGCGAATAAAATTGCCTAGGCCAGCGCCAATGAAGGTACAGATCATTTCAGGAATACCGCCACCTAGCAAAAAGATAAATGACGCACAGGCAATTGCGGCGGCTAAACCAGAAACTAATGGTGAATATTGTTTCGGTCGTTGTTGAACCTTATCAATGAACTGATGAATTTTCTTAACGGGTAAGAACGAGAAATCATTATTAAAGTTCTTGACCATTTCCTCTAGAATGTTTAATTTGTCGGTGTTAACGCCTGTGCTAGGCAACGACAACACTTGTGTGTAACTGTGCTCATCGCTGAAACAGGTGTACGAAATTGAGATCAAACTGATGTCAGCAGAACAGGTCAGTTTTAAAGATCTAGCAACGGTGTTCATGGCTTCTCTGACCCGCCAAGCTCCAGTGCCACAGGACAGCATTGTGATGCCGATTCGTCCTACAATGGAGGCTCGTTCTTGCAAACTGGCGTTGCGGGCTTCAACATCACTATCTTCAATCAAATCTTTCCACGGAATTTTCATGTGATGCCGTTTTGATAGCGGCATCTCAGATGTAGAACCCGTATGATTATCTTTATCCATGCTTTCCCCCATAATGACTGAAATAATTCAGATATAGTTTTAATTATGCCAGTATTGCTTTAATCTGCAACTTTTTCCGAGAGTAATGTGACAAAAATACTGTCGTGTAAATAAAAGATGAACCGTTCCACGTGAAACAAATACCGACTTAGCCAAATTGAAATTAGTTTGGCTAAGTCGGCGTTAAAAGTCATTCAATATATATTCTAGATTGATTTAAAAAAGTGAAGAAGGCAGGGGATAATTAGTGCACTTATTCCGGTAACACAATTTTCCGGAATTCAGCCACACTATGACACGTATAGTCAGGCTTTAACGCAGCCACTTTTTCTGGTTCGATAATGCTGCCCCAAAGTGCGGCTGCAATCTTAATGTTAGCTGCGTGAGCGGACGTGATATCGCTTGGCGCATCACCGACGTAGAGAGCATCAGACGCATCAGTGCCAGTTTCTTTCAGGGCTTTGACAATATTTTCAGGTTTGTTAGGTCCTTTTGGAGAACCTGTCAGAATCATTTTGAAATCTTTTGTAAGTCCATATTGTTCAAGTGAAATGTCGGCGCTGGTGCGAGCTTTACCAGTAACAAGGATGTTTTGAAAACCGGCTCTGGCAGTGTCATCAAGTAATTGCCGAATGCCATCAAATGCTTTAGGAGCCATGTATTGCAGTTCTTTGTAGGCTTGCCAATAGGCGTGAATTCCTTCGTCGAAGTGATCAGGAATTAAAGCCTGAATCGTACCTTCTTCACTGGGACCAAACGTTGAGACAATTTCTTCATCAGAAATATCCCGATCTAAAAAAGGGGTTACCGCTTTTTTGAAAGCAGCGATGCAAATTGGCAATGTGTCGCCGATTGTACCGTCAAAGTCATAGATTAAAGTTTTATACATATGAACCTCCAGTAGTGTTCGTTTGAAACAATCAGTACCATAAGTATACGTTACTCACTGTCAGGTTTCTAATTAGGTTAGATTGTAATCATCACTGAAAACTTTTTAAACCAGCTAGTTGCGAGCAAACTAACACTTCAGGTAAATTCATGGCTAAGGTTACCCAAAAGTACCTACTTCACACATGAAGGTGAAGCCTGTAGACTGGTGAACAACTGATGATGGTTGAGGAGGTCTAAGAATGGCAAAGACATACAATATTGGGGTTGAAGCAACGTTAGAAGTGATTGGTGGTAAGTGGAAACCGATCATTTTGTGCCATTTGGGCAAGGGTCAACAACGCAGCAGTGAGTTACGACGTGAAATTCCTGACATTACGCAAAAAATGCTGACTCAACAACTGCGTGAGCTGGAAGGCGATGGCATCATCGTTCGCCATGTTCATGGCACGAAGGCGCCGTTCTGTGTGACGTATGATTTAACGGCGTTTGGCAAAACATTGGGTGGTATTCTGGTCCAAATGTCTGTGTGGGGCGAACGAAGAATTGAGCAGTTAAACGAAGCTGGCGAACCCGTTGAAATTTTAAATCCTGATCATAGCGGTTACGCAGATATTTTGAATCAAGTTGGTTAAATTGAAATGGTTTTTGGAAGGCACTCAAAAGTGCCTTCTTTTTTTGTCCATGTAGAGTCAGTACACTAGCGTCATTCACTTGAAGAATTGGAGGATGGCTAATGGGTGATGAAGATAAAGGGCTCCGTTATACAACCAGCGTATTAGCTGGCACATGTCGACCGTTGATTGTGACAGCACTGCTGGATGGTCCACAACCGCTATTGAATTTATATCAACATTTACCGAAACGTAATTTGTGTTCGTTTGTCTTTCAACTATGTAGTTTATGGCGAAATGGTCTGATTCAACTCCGGTTGACGACACATCGGGGATTAAGCTGTCGGTTAACAAAAGCCGGTCAATCCACGCGGCCGTTTTTATTATTAATGGCTGAATGGGGTCAACATCGTCGAGAAGCAGCTACTGACAGATCAATTTAATGGTACTAAAAAGTGCCTTATTTCAGTTTTAGATGGCAGCCATTAAACTATGAATCATTCAAGAAGACAGAGGGAGAGAAAAGTTATGAATTATCAATTTGAACAACCATATACGTTTGTTAACGGCGTCACGATTAAAAACCGCGTGGTGATGGCACCAACTACCACAATGTCCAGTTATTATGATGGCCATGTGACTAATGAAGAAATT
The DNA here is from genome assembly GCF_000428925.1 of Furfurilactobacillus rossiae DSM 15814. Classification (GTDB taxonomy): domain Bacteria; phylum Bacillota; class Bacilli; order Lactobacillales; family Lactobacillaceae; genus Furfurilactobacillus; species Furfurilactobacillus rossiae. The sequence continues at coordinate 113,717 of NZ_AUAW01000004.1, forward strand.
GACTATTATAAAATGCGCGCGGGTGGTGTTGGCATGGTAGTCGCCGAGGTTGCCAATGTTGTGCCTGGTGGGAAGGGATTTGAAGGTGAGCTATCGATTGCAGATGATAGCGACATTGACGGATTGGCAGAGATGGCTCGTGCAATCAAACGGAACGGGACTAAGGCCGTGCTACAGATTTTTCACGCCGGGCGAAAATCAAATTCACAGATTTTACGCGGTACGCAAACAGTCAGTGCCAGTGCGGTGAAACCTAATCGTCCTGAAGATGCGGAAACACCACGAGCGTTGTCTGAAACGGAAATTGAATCAATCATTCAGGCATTTGCCGACGCGACTCACAGGGCGATTGAAGCAGGTTTCGATGGCGTTGAACTCCATGGCGCTAATACGTATCTACTGCAGCAATTTTACTCACCGCATTCCAACCGCCGCGAAGACCGTTGGGGTGGCAATCGGGACAAACGGATGAACTTTGCAAGAGCCGTTATTCAGTCCGTTCACGAAGTTATTTCCCAGGAAACGAATGGCAAGTTCTTGCTAGGTTATCGGATTTCGCCGGAAGAAATCGGCGAGCCGGGTATTCGTTTGGATGACACGATGGCTTTTGTCGAAATGCTGAGTGAGACACCAATTGACTACGTACACACCTCAATGGGATCTGCATGGCGGACTTCGTTGAATGACGCAACAGATAAGGAACCGATTTTGGACAAAATAGTTCGGCAGTTAGATGGCCGTAAACCATTGATCAGTGTGGGCTCACTTGAAACGCCTGATGATGCTGAAAAGGTGTTGGCTGCTGGCGCTAGTTTTGCGGCAATAGGTCGTGAAATGATTCGTGAACCGCAATGGTACGAAAAGGTTGCTGGGGATGATGAAGATAGTATTCGCTACCGGATTTCACCGTTTGAAATGGACGAGTTGGGTATCCCAGTGGCGATGCAGCACTATTTAAAAGGTGCGTTTTACTCAGTTATGCACTTTAGCAATGATCACACACCGGTTGTGGACTATACGAATTCGGTCGCACCGATGGAAGGCTTTGAGAAGAAAATGTAAGGAACTAAATGGTCGGACAGAGTTCAGATCATTAACAAAAAGATTCGGAGGAAGAAGAAATGTATTCAGATTTAAAAAATAAAGTAGCGGTTGTAACAGGCGGTTCAAAGGGTATTGGTCAGGCAATTGCTAAACGGTTTGGCGAAGAGCACATGTCAGTTGTTATCAACTATCGGTCAGATAAAACGGGTGCCGATGAAGCGGTCAAACTGATTGAAGAAAATGGTGGCCACGCAGTAGCCGTTCAAGCAGATATTAGCGAAGAAGACGGTGCCACGGCATTGCTGAATGCTGCGCTAAATAACTTCGGTACGCTTGATGTATGGGTTAACAACGCGGGGATGGAAAACCGTGTTGCGACAAACGAAATGCCACTATCAGATTGGCAACGTGTGTTGAATATTAACCTAACGGGTGTTTTCTTAGGCTCACGCGCAGCGCTGGATTATTTCGTGAAGAACGATAAGAAGGGCAACATTATCAACATGTCCTCTGTTCATGAACAAATTCCGTGGCCTGGCTTTGCCCATTACGCTGCTTCAAAAGGTGGCGTGAAATTATTCAATGAGACGATTGCGATGGAATATGCCAATCGTGGGGTGCGTGTGAATGCCATTGGACCTGGCGCAATCAATACGCCAATCAACGCTGCTAAGTTTGCTGATCCACAACAAATGAAGGACACGCTAGAAATGGTACCAATGAAACGAATCGGTGATCCAGAAGATGTTGCGGCCGCCGCCGCGTGGTTGGCGTCTGATCAATCTAGTTACGTTACCGGTGTGACCTTGTTTGTTGATGGTGGGATGACGCTGTATCCATCATTCCAGAACGGTAAGGGCTAGTATTCAGGAATTCAGATGAGATAAAAAAAGCGGCCAGTATAAGGCTGACGCATCGACAGAAGAGAGGTTTTGATTGTGAGTATTTTAATTGGATTGATTCCGGCAATTGCGTGGGGCATTTTGCCAATCGTGGTAACTAAAATTGGTGGGAAGCCCGTTAACCAGATTATTGGCACGACGTTTGGCACCTTTATTGTGGCTGTCATCACGTGGCTGTTCATTCGCCCGGAAATTGGCGTTGATCAGTTTTGGTTGACCGTTTTGTCTGGTGCTTCGTGGGCGTTTGGACAGTATCTGCAATACATGGCGTTTCAGCGAATCGGCGTTTCGAAGGCGATGCCAATTTCTACGGGGCTGCAATTAGTCGGCACGTCGTTACTGGGGGTATTGGCATTCGGCGAATGGTCAGGATCTGTGGAATTATTGATCGGCTTCATTGCGCTAGTGGTTATTGTTGTTGGCATTGTGCTAACGACAGTTGATGGTGCCAAACAAACGGATGAAAAACGACCATCTCTTGGGATGACAATTTTGATCTTTGCGCTATCCACCCTGGGGTATGTGGGATACTCAGCCTTTCCACGTTTGGCAAACGTATCTGGATGGCAAGGCTTCCTACCACAAGGATTAGGAATGGCCCTGATGGCACTTGTGCTGACGCTTGTGACAGCCGGCCCTCACATTTTGAGTGAACGGGTTACGTGGATTAGCTTGATTGATGGTGTTGTTTTTTCCATTGCTGCGCTGACATATTTGATTTCGGCTCAACGAAATGGCGTGGCCACTGGTTTCACACTTTCACAAATGAACGTTGTGTTGGCAACACTTGGAGGCATCTTCATTTTACGTGAGCACCGCACTCCTCGAGGCTTAGTATGGACGGTTGTTGGTCTGCTATTGGTCGTGGTCGGTGGTGTCATGATTGGTAACATGGCCGTGTAATGACTAGTTGACGATTGGTTAAAGACAAAAGAAAACAACGGTTTGATTTCGCGTGGTAAACGTTAAATCAAACCGTTGTTTGCGTTAATTTTCATAGCCGTCATGATCGGGGAAGAGCAACGAGGCGTTTTGCCCCTGTGATTGAAGAATCTTAATTCGATCTTCGCCCCATTCCGACATGGCAATGAGCACGTTGTTCAGCGTTTTACCGTATTCGGTCACGCTATATTCAACGTGCGGCGGCACTTCGTTGAATACTTTCCGTGTGACAATGCCGTCGTGTTCCAGCTCACGTAGTTGTTCGGTCAGAACCTTTGGCGAAATGCCGGTGACGTTGCGACGAATATCGGCCGTCCGCATGGGCCCGTGCCCTAAGTGGCATAAAATGAGCGGTTTCCATTTATTGCCCATGACGGCTAGTGTGGCCTGAACGCCGTTTTTGTAAATTGGTTCAGCTTCACTCATGTGTTAATTTGCTCCTCATCTATTATGGCATGAATGCTACACCACTTATGTTTAAAAATAAAACGAAAAAGTTAGACCTGCCAACGGGAGGGGCGTCATTGGCAGTTTGCAAATGAAACAATAATTAAGCCAAATAGTCATCATTAGAAAAAAATATGGGTTTGCGAGGCATCCGTTTAAGCCCGCTTTAAGTTGAAACTGTATAATGGTCTCTGTAGAGTAATCAATTTTTAGAGGAGGTAAGCGATTTTTCGCAAAAGCCTATGGATTATAATGACGAGAATAAGCAAACAGGTGGGCAAGGACCACAACGTCCACGCAAATCGAATTCAGGTTTAGTGAAGGTTGGCATTGTTGGCTTAGTTGCCGGATTATTAGGTGGCGGTATTGCTTATGGGGGTGCCTCTGCCCTAAATAACAATAATAATGGCGATACGTCATATAAAAATGGGACGACTAAGGTAGCCAATGTCACTGTAAAGAGCAACTCCGACGCTACGAAGGCCTTTAGCAAGGTTAAGGGCGCAGTTGTTTCGGTGGTTAACATGCAGAAGCAGTCGTCATCAAGTGATAGCGAAGGTTTGTACGGTATCTTTGGTGGTGGCTCATCATCAAATTCGAATGGTAATAATTCGGATTCCTCATCTAGCAAATCGTCTTTGGAAACTGCCAGTGAAGGTTCCGGGGTTGTTTATAAGAAATCCGGAAATGATGCCTACATTGTGACGAACAATCACGTGGTCTCTGGTTCCAGTGCCCTGGAAATCATTCTCAGCAATGGGAAGAAGATTTCAGGTAAGCTAGTTGGCACGGACTCAACGACCGATTTGGCTGTTATCCGTGTGGATGCCAAGTACATCAACACGGTTGCTCAATTCGGTGATTCCACTGCGATTCAAGCTGGCCAATCTGTCTTAGCTATCGGGTCACCACTTGGGTCACAGTATGCAACATCAGTGACCGAAGGGATTATCTCTGCTAAGAAACGAACGGTGCCGGTAGAAGATGAATCTGGTAATCAAACTGGAGATGCGACCGTTATTCAAACGGACGCAGCAATCAACCCTGGTAACTCTGGTGGGGCCCTGATCAATTTATCTGGCCAGGTCATCGGTATCAACTCGATGAAGTTGGCGTCATCTTCAAGTGGTACGTCGGTTGAAGGGATTGGATTTGCGATTCCTTCTAACGAAGTTGTGTCGATCATTAATCAATTAATTACAAATGGTAAGGTTATTCGTCCAGCGTTGGGTGTCGGACTTGTGGATCTTTCAAATGTCGACAGTACCAGCCAGAAGAATACTTTGAAGCTGCCAAGCAGTGTAACTGGCGGTGTTGTGCTAGTTAAAATTTACAATAATTCGGCTGCTGAAAAGTCTGGCTTGAAGAAGTACGATGTTATTACCGAGATAGATGGTACCAAGGTAACGTCACAAGCAGACTTACGTGATGTGCTTTATAACCATAAAATTGGGGATAAAGTTTCCGTGAAATACTATCGTGATGGTCAACAAAAGACCGGTACGATAACGTTAAGCGAGAGTACGAGCCAATTAAGCAGTTCAAGTAAGTAGATCTTTTAAAGAGTAATTGTGGAAAACAATTGCTCTTTTTTTGTGTCTTCGGGATTTCACAAACTCAAATTGAATCATGATAATCATTTCCTGGGAAATTTGATTACTGTTTATTTAGGCTAAACGACTGGTATGGGTGTATTTATAAGCCTTTTTTATCTATAATTAGGTGGTAAACAATCCACAAATGAATAATGTAATGTATACTTTTGAAAACGAGAAAGTCACGGAATGTGGGATAAAACAACGAAACGTGGTGTGGATAAACTGTCTTTATACAGAATAAAGTGTAAATATGCAGGATTAATTCTGCATAATAATCACCGTCACGTAAACAGCATTCTGTAGTTATCGTTTAGTTAGCTGGTGTCCAATTTGGAAAACCGAATGTTTTCCTGGGACATTACCTATTTTCGGCAAATTGCCCCATAAAAACATTGCGTTTTCCGAACAAACTAAGCTATGAAAAATAAAGTGGTTCGTTTCGGAAAATGCAATGAAAAAATTGTTTTGCACAGGTGTGGATAACTATGTGGAAAACTGTGGATAAGTTTGTGAATTGGGGATAAATGCCGAAAACTAAGGATTTCGAAACAGTGGGAAAAGTTATCCACAGGTCAAAAAAGTGCGGTGGATAAGTGGCTATAAAAACCTCTGTTCGATTTTAAAACCCTTTGTTATCAATGATTACAGGCTGTGTGTTCGTGTGGAGACACCTTGTGGATAACTGTGGATAACTTTTATTCACAGGCTAAAATGACAGCGTCACATAGCGTCGCAAAATCGATTATTTTTGGTAAAGAAAGTTAAGGAAAAGTAAAAGCTGTGGATAACTTTTTCATAACAGATGAGCTTGTGGATGAAAACAAAATTTGGAAACGGAGTATATACACGTGAATATCAAGATTATTGGTGTTGGAAAACTGAAAGAAAAGTATTTTAAGCAGGGCATTGCCGAATATGCGAAACGTTTGTCTAAGTTTTGCAAGTTTGAAATTGTCGAAGTTGCGGACGAAAAAGCTCCCGAATCTTTAAGCCAGTCCGAAATGGATACGGTTATGGCTAAAGAGGGGGAGCGAATCCTGGATCATATTAAAGATAAAGAATATGTCTATGCGTTGGCTATTTTAGGCAAGGAACGGACATCAGAGGCGTTTGCCAAGGAGATAGCAGACTTAGGGACGTACGGACATTCTGACATAACGTTCGTTATCGGCGGCTCATTAGGGCTGACACCTGCCGTTTTGAAGCGTGCGAACGCACAAATTTCGTTTGGTAAGTTTACGTTGCCACATCAGCTGATGCGTCTAGTGCTGAGTGAGCAGATCTACCGGGCATTTATGATTAACTCGGGTAGTCCGTATCATAAGTGATGCGGTCTTAATTAAAAAGACAATTGCTTTTTCACCGGCAATTGTCTTTGTTTTAAATTTGTTTAGCTGTTTTTTTGGAGGAAAGATACATTAACATCAAACCGCAGGTAGCGTAGACGCCAAGAATCAAAATTGACGTACTCATAGTTCCCTTACCGTGCAAATATAATTGGTTAATTAAGATATTTTGAGCATACCTAATTGGGGTCCAACTATAAATCCATGTTCGGTAAAAGTTGCTTAGCATAGTTGCCGGGTAGGTAACTACTGCTGTTGACAACATGACAGTCATAATCATCAGTGGCGCACCTGGAATGCCCAGCCAGTTGATGACAGCGCTTTGAATTAGGAAAAAGACGAATGCAATTGCTGTTGCGGTGAGCAGATAAGCACTAGTATGTGGGATTGGCACTTTGTAGCAGATGTGACTGAAAAAATATAGTGAACCAGCAGACGTGGCACTGAACAGTAAGCCGGTGATCCATTGACTTGTAATTGTAGTCGCGTGCATACCACCGCCCATAGTAGAACGTTCGTCCCGCTTTTTGTGTTCAATTCTAATCAAGAGGCTCCCAATCATAGATCCAATCCAAAGTAAAATCGTTGTAAGTAATGGTGCCATTCCAGAAATACTACTGGTTGAAACTCTATTCTTGACGATCATGGTTGATTTGATAGGATTTTGAAGCTGGGTTAATTGTGTGGGTGTGAGTTTTACATTTTCTTTAGTGGCAATGGCGATGAACTTGGTGCTGGTCATGGTATTCAATGCTGTTGCCATTTTTGGGAGTGCAGTTGTTAAAAGAGTCGCTGCAGTCATATTGTTGCCTTGACTCAATTCTAATTTGATCTCAGCTTTTTGAGGTGATATTGCCAATAGCTTGTTAGCTGCATTTCGTTGAGTAATGTAAGTATCTGTGGTAGTAAAGGCGTTATTTTGTGCCGCCATAGTCCGGAGATTTTGATCCATTACTTGTGCCTTGAACCAGTTCGTTTGACTGGTCAGGTTTTTTGAAAAATGTTTCGTCAGAATTACGGCACCAAAGTATCTTCCGTCGGCATAGCCCTGTTTCAACTTTGATACATTGGCGACATGCACCCAATGTATGGCGGCATTTTTCTTTGTCCCTTGATTTTGTAGCTTATCCACAATCTTTTCACTGGCTAATGACTGGTCTTCATCTACAATTGCAACTGGGATATGTCTAACTTTCACGCTGGTTCGAGGCCCAAATTGTGCAAATGAGAAGAAGGCAATGATGCCAATAATAACGAGTAAATACGACCAAATTTGCTTGTGCTTAAATACTTCAAACATAATAATCATTCCTTTCAGCAAGTAATAGTTTAACTAATTTTCCTGCATTAAAGAATGGTCAAAGTTTGCTATAATAGGGATTAGGAAACAATAATGGACACTATGTTACTTATCGGAACGTAAAGATGCAAATTGATTGGAGCACTTATGACAGATTTACGGATTAGACGGACACGAGAGTTGATTAGACGAGCTTTCGTATCCCTGATAAATGAACAAGGATTTGAACAGCTGACAGTTCAGGCTATTTCAGAACGAGCAATGATTAACCGGAAAACTTTTTATGCGCATTATGTCGATAAATACGCCGTTGCTGATGAATTATGCACAATGATTCTGGATTGGCTTCATGAAAGTTTTCAATTGCGTGAAAAAGTAATTGCGAATAGTTTGACCTTAGAGATTGCAATTAAGAATTTGCAACCGCAATTAGTCCAGCTCCGAGCTCAATGGTTTTCACCGTTACAAGCTTTGATGCGAATCCCAAAGTATCGAAAAAGATTGACCGAACAGATTACAAATGAAAATCTGGAGATGATTCGGCATCGCCTAAAACTTTCATTTTCAGATTTTGAACAAGTTATTTTGGGTTCTGTCATTAATGGTGCAATTGAATATATTCTTGATGGAGGGCAGTTACCTAGCTCTGATGAAATACGGAAGCTTCACAACGATATTCAGATGATGTTTGGTTAGAAAGTTTGGTTCTCCAAACTTGGAATCTATAAATGAATGCCTTTTTCCTTTAGGTTATTTAGACATTCCCGCAGGTAGGCATCATTATGTTCAGGATAAATTGGCGAGGTTAACGGAACATTTTCTAAGTTGCTGTAGGGAGGGCAGTTTTGCCCTCGGTATGCAGGATTGCACCACTTAGGATCTGGTTTGTAGCCGCGCCTTTTCATTTCAGACATGACCAGCATGTGGAATTGATATAACTTGTATGGCGAATGAGTAAAAACATAATTGACGGTTGCGTGTTTTTTGCCCCAGCCATTTCCCCTTAGCGCTGCTATTTCACGATGTTGCCCTAGTAGTTGCTGTCGAGGTAGTTTACTGATTAACGCTTCATGCCAAAGTCTCAAGGTCATTTCCTCCCGCAAGCTCAATGTGTTGAGGATGAAAAGCATCACTTTTCAGTGACTAAAAATATCGATGCAAGTGCTCTAACTTTACTAAAATATATAACGGTCAGACTAGTTTACAAACTAATCAGCTTCTAAGAATTTCGCGCATCAACTGTTTGATGGTTTATAAAATTAATGGTAAGTACCGGCTAAGGATTTTTGCTAGAGGATTAATACTTATGATTATTTGGACAATTCAGCCCTATGCAGTTTATCAGCGAATTATAAAAACGGGTCATTTTTATAGTGACCCTAAACTTTCATTCGACTTGAAGGATGACATTGACTTTCAACGTTCATATCGCTGGATGATTGAACAAATGAGACGGAAAGTAGGTGCTCCAGAAAAAGAGGGAAGTTACCCTATTTGGGCATGGTATAGGCATGACTATCAACATAAACGTCCAGACTTTAGACGAGTTCGCGACTATTCGGATGAAGTCTGTATAGAATTAGAGATTCCAGACAAGAAAGTATTATTGAGTGACTTTGAAGCTTGGCACTATGTATTAAATAATTGGTATTATTCACCGGCAACTAGTGAAAAAGAATGGAATCAAAGCATTGATTGGCTTGATAGTTTGCCTGAAAAAGAACGGCAGAAGGTCAAACGTAAATCATGGAATAGAATATTCGATATAACTCCACGTAAAGGAGACTGGACTAAAAATGGGGACGTTGTCCAGGCCTGCTTTTGGGCATTAAGTAGAGATCAAATGCGTAAAGTCTGGCGATTACGAAAAGGACAAAAAACTCAGGAAATTTATGCAATATAATTTAGTCGAAGATATCGTTAAGCAAGATAAGTTTTTGACCAACAACATCTGATAGCGCAAAGAATGAAAAACAAAGGGAGCTGAATTAATGAAAGACTCGAACGACAAACTATTAAAATACTGGCCAATCTTTGAAGAATTTGACGAATATACTGACTTTGCTGGTTATCCAACACAGGCTTTAAAGGAGTCAATAAGATATTTTGTCGAAATGATGAGCCACATTACACAAAAGCCTGTTTCCAAATGGACTGTAAAAATAATTATGCGTGGAATAACGGAATTTGTTGAAGAGGCTGAGGCTGACCCTGACCCTGACCCAGATGAGGAATCGGTAACAATACTGATTTTAACCTACGACATTATCACGGCTTATATGCGTTGTTTATCCGTTCATCGGTTAACAGAGGCAAACTTGGACGACTTAAGGGCATCTCTGAATGACTTTGAAAAGCGACACGGGCTGAAAGGACCGGTGTTAGATCCGTCGGTATTTCAAGAACCACGGTCTGTTAGAGAAGACCCGAATTTACCTCAGTGGTTGGATTATGTGGCACGTGATATTACAGGCTATACCCGTGAATGGTTACGAGCTTATTTTGAAAGCAACGTTTGGAAGCACCGAGAAAATAAAATTTCTCGTGATTTAGTCGAGACTGCTTTCACAACACTGGTTGAAAAGGGCTACGATGTTTACCGAAAGACCCCAAAGACGTGGACCAAAACTGCTATAACAGGTGTATTAACGGGTTATTTTGTTTCTAATATGACGTTGACTCCTGAAGAGTATCGTCAGGTGGCCCCCGCGATAACACCGTTGTTGGCGTTTGTGGGAGATCAAGGTTGGCTAAATGAAAAACGAGCTAGTAATTACCAACGTTACATTAACGAAGCCGCATCTGTAATGATTGAACTGGCAGAGGATCCACTAAATTCTAGCCCTGCAAAAATGTTAGGTCAGGCGTTGCTAGAGAATGGTGTGGATCTTAACGATTCCGATGCTGTACAAAAATTCATTGAGCAAGTTAACGAAAATGGCGGCGTTGACAGCCTGTATGGCGACGACGATCAATTGTTTGACGATGAGGATGGTATTCCGGATGATCTTGTTCAGTTATTGGATAATCCCGAACAATTAACCGAAGCGGCTAAAGTGTATGATCCAGATCCTGAACGGGATTATTTGAATGATGCGCATCGTCCAGCTTCCAGCGGGTGGCGAAAATCTAGAGCCGTCGAAACGCACCAATTGGCAGTCGAAACTGGAATTCGGCTATGGTTGCAACGTGCACAATACGCTATTCCAAAGACGTTTGAGACAACAGACCTAATGTTTGCTGTGACGGATTTCATGGATGTTTTGTATGCTCGAAACTTAGTAACTCCGAGTCAGTGGACAGTAGCGGCGTTAAAAGAGATTGGCCAATGGTATGAAAGGACTCAAACCGTTAAGGACTATCGAGATATGCAAGTCGTGATTGCTGGCGTCATCGGTGTATTAAGGTCGACCGATGTGATATCACAAAAGCAATCCATTCAGTTAACCGCGGCCTTCAATGGTGAGAAGATTCCTGATGTCGGCGGACCCCAAAAGGTGACTGGTAAGGTCATGTCGATGAAACAGGCGCGGAAATTGTTAAAGAATAAGCGGCGCAAACGTTGATATATAAATAACTTTATATAGGCGTTACCTGTCGATAGCTTTGTGGTTTGCCCAGTATAATGACAAGTGCAGAAAGGAGGGTGTCAGGATGACAGTAAGTCGAATTGAAGTGAAATCTTCGTTAGTTGATTGGGCTTTTTCAGTGACAGATGTAAATAAAGATGCAATTGAATCAGTTATTAGTAATGAGCCCAAAATTCCGTTTGTAGCGAAGCATTTTAACGTTCCGACAATTAACTTTTGGGATTTTCTATCTGAAAATCATTTTATTGCAAAGTGATTTCCGGCATAACTTGATGATATTTTAAAACAGGTGCTGATGAGTGTAACGTTTATCTCATCAGCACCTGTTTAAGTTATTTACCATTCTCGTACAAATCTACAAGTCGTTTCCGCAACGCATCATCGTACGCGGTCAAGTACAAGCCGTACTTCCCACGTTTCATCAGCACATTCAGCACGTCAGCGATGAACTTCTTGTACTCGTCACGTGAGAACTTCATGTCCTTACGTTTCTTGAAGACTTCTTTATGTGAATATTTTTCAGGAATCACTGTCATTGTGTCCGTTTTGGGGTCGTAACCAAACGACGGGCCGATAATCATGCCAACGTAATTGAGGTCGAAACCCTGGAGGGTATAAATCGTACCCACTTGGGTAATCGATCCTTCACGTTTGGCCCAGTGTGTCCGTTGAGGGTCCCATTCATCCCATGGCAAACTAAAGGAATCCATTTCCACGTTGTGTCGTCCACCGATTCGGGGGAAGCCAGAGGTAGCAACCATCCGGCTCATCCCGACTTCTTTATTCCGTTTCTTAATGGTTTCAAACATCTCACCGGCGGTATCGAACACTTTGAACTTGAAGTCACTGTTATTCGGGAACGGCTTCATCGGTTTTTCTTCGGTTAGATCGTCCATCCAGGCAACTTGCTCATCGCTAGCGACCATCCGGTACTGGAAGTTCATATCAAACGTTTTGTGGGGATGGTTACCGATAGTTTTCAGTAATAAAGCGCGATCCCAATACATTTTTGATTGGAATACCTGGTCGAAATCATAGACAACAACGACTACTTTGGCCAAGTTCATCAAGTCAGTTAGCTGATTTTGACCGCGGTAATGAGCGTAGGGCTCGGATTTTGAATATAAAAGGTGAGCTTCATCAACAAAGATGATGTCATACTTCTTGTTGTGCTTTTGGGCATCATTAATAAGTGATGTTGGTCGGCGAATTGTGTTGACCTTCATGTTGGGAATCGATTCCGCGATATCCTGGTAGGCTTTATACAACTCAGGATGGTTAACAACTAACGATGTCTTGTAATGATTATCCGTCATGTATTGGCGAACCAATTCCATGAGAACCACTGATTTACCGGTGCCGGCCGCACCTTCAATAATGGCAACGGAAGATGGTTTTGTGGTAAGACCCTGTTTGATGTAGTTATTGATATTTGTAATCACAGATTTCTGATCGTCTGAAAGGTCATCGACGAAGAATTGCGCTTTTAAGATTTCGTTCATTTAACTCTCCTAATTAGTTTTGTTGTGCCATTATTGCCGGCAAAACAATTGTGTTCACCAAGTCAGTTATATAGTTTAAGGACAACTGATTCCGGTTGACCATTGCTTGATATAGTAACAGGTTAAATGGTAACAGTTTAACGTTATCTGTAACAGTATGCTTTATTTCACCGTCAAGTTCAGCCTGACTGAGGATTCTTTCCATGATGTATAGTTGTTCCTTGTGTAACTTAACGAAGTATTCGTTAACGACGGGATTGTTTTTGCCTAACTCAATCAACACTGCTCTCATAAATTGTCGTGAACTGTCGAAGTGGGCCAAACTATCAATGATGTTTTCTTTTAGTGAGCGACCGGAAAAATCAATATCAGCCTCTGAGGTAATGTTCCTATCATCAAAGTAGTTTTCCGCGTCTAGCAGTAGTTCAAACGGTGTGTGCCATCGTCTATATAACACCGGTCGGCCAGTGCCTGACAGGCGCGCAATGTTATTAAACGTGACATTTTCATAGCCTTCTGTGTCAAGAATAGTCACGGTTGCCTTAAAAATACTTTCTGTGAGCTCTCGATTTGTCTTTCGAGGTGCTCTTTTTTTGTCACTCATAAACGTGCTCCTCAATAGTTGATAGTTTCAGTATAACAAAAATATGAATTTTAATTACATAGAGTAACTAAAAAAGATTGATGATCACTTAAAATGGTGTATTCTATATTTATAGATACAGATTGTATTTATAAATAAAAATATGGTAATTAAAGGAAGTATAAATATGGATGATTTTAAAACATTGTTTAAACGTAATAGTTTTTCACAAGACAAAGATGTTCGTCGCCAAGCGGCCGAACAGTTGCAGCTTCAATATAACTGCGAAATCAATGGCCTTCAGATCGACGAAAGTGTTCTGTTTGCCCACAACGGGAAAGGCTGTACAGTGGTCGCTTCAAAGCTTTCAGAAGGCGATGTCATATTTCAGAATGTCACAATTGGTGCTAATCAAACCTACAACAAAGCAACTCAAAAATGGGAGCACTTAGGCAATCCGGTGTTAGGCAAAAATGTAATTGTTGCTGATGGTGCCAAAATTGTTGGACCAATCATCATCGGTGATAATACAGTCGTTGGAATGGGTGCGATTGTCACTAAAGATGTACCAGCCAATAGTATTGTTTATGGCGTAAATAAAATTAAACCACGCGATCCTGATCACGTACCGGTCTTTTTTAAAGATATGCCTGAGAGTGACGAAATTATTGCTGCATGTAACCAAGTGATCAATCGATATAAGAATGAACAGTAGAATAGTCTGAGTTTGTGCGCGCACTGTGAATCGTTGGTGTGCTCTGTTGGTTTAATGCCCTTATTCAGTTATAGTTGAAGGAACGAAGTATGGCATCAATTGATAAGGAGGTCACCACATGAAACACATTGTTGCCGGCGTCGCGGCGCACGTGGATGCAGGGAAAACGACCCTGTCGGAGGCGTTACTTTATAAAACTGGTGCCGTGCGCACATTAGGTCGTGTGGACAATGGGGATGCGTTTTTGGATCCAGACACGTTGGAAAAGCAGCGTGGGATCACTATTTTTTCGCATCAGGCCAACCTCCACTATGGTGATTTGTCATTAACATTACTGGACAGTCCCGGCCACGTGGACTTTGCAGCGCAAACGGAACAGATTTTACCGGTCCTCGATTATGCAATCCTGGTCGTTTCAGCTACTGATGGTGTTCAGGGTTATACACAAACATTGTGGCGTTTATTAAAACGGTATCATGTGCCAACACTAATTTTCGTGAACAAAATGGACGCAGATGGTGTAGATCGTGAGGCTATTCTCCAACAGTTACAAACGGAATTAGCGCCCGGTTGTCTGCCATTTGACTGGGACGGCGATGTCGATTTGATGCCAGAAGAAACCGCCGAGGCCATCGCATTACAAGATGAAACGGTCCTCGACGATTACTTAAACGGGACGCCGTTATCAACACCAATGATTCAACACATGATTCAGCGACGTGAAGTCTTTCCCTGTTTCTTTGGATCAGGTCTTAAGATGACCGGCATTGATACATTGTTGGATGGTCTGTCACGTTGGACGCTTGAGTCAGAACCAGCGGCCGAATTTGGCGCGCGAGCATTCAAAATCTCTCACGATGAAAAGGGTGAACGGTTAACTTGGATTCGCGTGACCGGCGGCGTGTTGAAAACGAAGGCAGAGGTCTTACCTGATCAGAAAGCCAACCAATTACGTGTTTATAATGGCGGCAAGAGTCAGATGGTTTCTGAAATTTCAGCGGGTGGCGTCGGTGTCATTCTCGGTTTAACCGATACGCGGCCAGGTCAAGGTCTCGGTGCTGCCGCAAATAGTCCAGCGCCGTTGCTACAACCGGTTTTGAACTACGCGGTCACGCTGAATGGCGTGGATGCCCATACTTGTTTAACGGCGTTGCGCCAACTTGAGGACGAGGACCCACAATTACATGTGACTTGGTCTGAGCAGGTCCAAGAAATTCGTGTTCAAATCATGGGTCCAATTCAGTTAGAAGTCTTGCAGGAACAATTAAAGACTCGTTTTAACCTCGTCGTCAGTTTTGGTGAAGGCAGCATTTTGTATCGTGAAACAATTACTGAACCAGTTGAGGGCGTCGGCCACTTTGAACCATTGCGTCATTACGCGGAGGTTCATTTAAAGATGACGCCGGCCAAATCAGGCAGCGGAATGACGTTTGACACAGACTGCCCGGTCGATGTCCTCGGCAAGAACTGGCAGCATCAAGTGTTGACCAGCCTACAGGCTAAAGAGCACCTAGGCGTTCTGGCTGGTGCACCGCTGACGGATATGCACATTACGTTAATCACCGGCAAAGCTAGCATCGTGCACTCAGTTGGCGGCGATTTTCGTGAGGCAACGTGGCGCGCAGTCCGTCAGGGTCTCATGATGCTGTTAGCAAACGATGGTGACCAGTTGCTGGAGCCTTGGTACCAGTTCCGTTTGACGGTTGATGGTGATAATGTTGGCCGTGCGATGACCGATATTCAGCGGATGCATGGGTCGTTCGAGACGCCCACGACAAACGGCGCCAACACCGTTCTAAGCGGTGTGGCGCCGGTATCTGAAATGCAAGATTATGCCCGAACTGTCCAAGCCTATACGCATGGTCTGGGGCAGCTCGAATGTGTCGTTGATGGGTACCGTCCGTGTCATAATGCGGATGAAGTGATCGCCGACGCAGATTATCATCCGGTTAGTGATCTTGAAAATACACCAGATTCTGTATTTTGTGCCCATGGTGCGGGATATCCAGTGGCATGGGATCAGGTTCCGACCGCGGCTCACGTGCCTTACGTGATGACTCATTAATCAGTCTTGTTTTAAGAAGACGAAAGTCGTTTCGTCCGAACGTTTGGCGTCAAACCGGTAGTTCAACCGGTCAAATTGTTTCAAATCACTAAGATCATGAACATTATTTTCAGCTAAAAAACGAACCATTTCACCCCGTGCCATTTTTGCAAATGTGGCACGGGTTTTTAGTTTGCCGTCAACGACGTGACCAAAGACAACATTGATTAACGGTTCAGCAGTAGTTAAATAACGCTGAACCGTTTTAGTGTATTCCTGTGAAGCGAGGTTAATTAACGGCTCATGATGTAGATTCAGCCCGCGTTCAGGTTTGTCACCCCAAAAGTCGTACAGATTCTTGTGGTTCGTCACGTGGAGGGGTGCTTGCATTTCCAGACGATAGGGTGCAACGCCATCAAACGGACGTAGCACCCCGTAAAAACCAGACAGAATCCGCAAATGATCCTGCACGTATTGCAATGCTTGCGCCGTAAACACGCCTGGTGCCATGTACTGGTACTGAATGCCAGAGTAAGCCACCAGTGCAGGTGTTAACTGATGTTTGAGATTGATTTGCTGTAATTGTTGGTAGGCTTGTTGCGCGATTTTGTCGCTACAGTGCCAAAGCTGATGCAGTTCTTCATAACTCATTGATCGCAATGTTTGCAAAATTTCCTGCGTTTCTGGTAGGAATTGTGGCAAGGATGAAATATCGAAACTGTCTGAATCAATGATCATTTTCTTAGCTGGTGAAATAATTATCTTCATGTGAGACCCTTTACTTTTAAATGCTGTTTTGTAAATGATAGCAGGTTTTTTCGTCCGATATCGCCGTCATTCAAGCGTAAATATTTGTACGAAAATTATTCCAAACGAACATATTGGTTTGAATTGCGTATGTTAATGTAACTGGTTTTAGTAACAGTGAATCAGTGAATTTTATTAATTGACAGATACGATTGAACCGTATATTCTATAATCGTACTTCGGCAATGAACTGGAGTATGGATGGAACATGAGAAGATTCACTTTATTTACCCAAAGCTTTTTATAAAGAGATGGCAACAGTTAAACTTGAGTTTGCTCGATAAAGGTCGACTGAAGAGAAACATTACGCACTTCTTTAATAGTAGTCCCGAGAATTATAATGGTAGAAGATTTCCAGGTAATATCATTCGTGGCACTGGTGGTGCCTATAAACTCAGATTCTCGTCAATAGCCAGTAATCAAGGTCAAAGTGGTAGCTACCGAGTTATTTATTTCGTGGTTGCAGGTAGTCAGGTAATCTTTTTAGAAATGTATCAAAAGAATCGGCAAGAATCCTTGAGCGATGCAAAAAAACAAGAGATTCGAAAGATGATTAGTCTGATAAGGGAGGTAAATGAATCAGATGAGTAAGGATAAGGATGAAAGTTATATCATGCAGAACTTGGCCGAAGTTGAGGCATATTTCAAAGGTGGACCTAACAATGTTGAAGTGCACACGGTCACTATCGATGTGCCACCGCGTTTTGATGCCAAGACGGTTAAGCAGCTGCGCAAACGGCTAGATGTGACGCAAAATACAATGGCCCATTTGTTAGGCATTTCGCCACGAACTGTGGAAGCCTGGGAAATTGGTCGGGCTGAACCTAATGGCAGTTCACGTCGCCTCCTTGAACTGTTTCAGAAGGATCCTAAAATCATTGAATTACTGCGCGATTAACAATAATCAACTACGTAAACGGATAAGCAACCACTTGCTGGGGGCTATCCGTTTTTATGTCGTCTAAATGCAGATGATGAATTTCACCGGTCCGAACGGATTTAAACGTCATGGTGCGTTCGGTCAAGTCCAGTACGTCCTCATAATGCGTGTAGTCCATGTTGCTGCGCCGCAAGCGTTCAGGCGTTCTGGGGATGACAACGTCGTCGAGTAGTGTGAGTAACTGATGTTCAGCGGCAAGCGTTGTTTGCGGCGCATCTTGACGCCATAAGTTGATGGCGGTGCGCTGGAAACGGTCCGTTGGTAAATTTGTGTGGCGCAATTCACCATCGAAAGAGCGACAGGCTTGTTTGAAAGTATCAACCGAGGATTCGGGATCAATGCCAAGGGTTTTGGCCAAACGGACAATGTGCGCCGGATAGTTTGGCGTGTTTGTCAGCACATGTAGTGGTGCTTCAGTCAGCGTTAGCTCGTGGCCCCGCGGCTCCAAAATAGCTGTATTGCCCGCAACATCAGTCAGTAGCCAATGAAATGGCCGCCAATTATTCTCGCTATACCACTTTTGCGCGATGATATTGATATTTGGCAAGTCCAAACGCAATTCGGCAATTGAATGATGCGTTAGCGCCCAGTAAATGAAGTCCTGTGGCGTGATGTTCAGTTTGCCGTCCATCATTGATGAAGCATAGTGAGCTTCCACCGGAAAGTAAAGTTCAGCGCAAGCAAGCCCGGCTTCGTTCATGCCGTCACCCATTAAATAATGATTACCCGGCGTCCAGCGAACACCACCGAGAATCGCCATTGGCAATGGTTTACCGAGATCATCAGTAGACGGTTGCCATAAAAATCCAGCAGGCAGGTAAATTGGCCGCCATGGCGTGGTGGTCGGTAGATCCATGGTCCGCGCGAAAAACGCGTGGTCATTTATGGATTGAAGTGTGATTGCGGTGCACATGAGAAAACCTCCTAAATGCGAGTGCTTATGTTCCACGTGTAACTTTCTTGCCCAATGTACCCAAATCAATCAAGCAAGCAGTCGATACTCAAGCAACATGTATGACGATCCTGCTTTACTAGACAACTGTTCATCGAGATTCAACTGCCACAGTGTCCGGTCGATTTTGAGATCGTGGAGTTGAATGAAGTCATGTAAGATACTCAGTGAGTGACAAACATCTGCTGTCGTATTGAATGTTTTGACGGAGACGTATTCGCCAGCCGGGCGGTTAACTGTTGCGACGTTGTTGGGAACGGCGGGGCTGACGGCTTTGATAATACAAAAAGAGGCCGTTTTATAGTCATCAGCGATGCAGCCAGGCAATGTGGTCATGAAGCCTGATTCGCGCTTGTCGATCAGCTTCAGCGTGCCGATTTTTTGGTAGAAGTCTTGATACAATTGACTGATTTCTTCTTCGGTACAGGTCACGGATTGAATCGAGCGCCAGTATTCCTGGTTAGAATGATCAACGATCACGGGTTTGCTGAGAGCGGCCGTTTCGCGAGCAGGCTCAGGTGCAAAACGTTGATTTAGCGTTTGCTTAAGCGTGTCCAAACGTTGAATTTTAGCGTCAATGGTTTGATTTAACGTCTGTAGCTGATTGTCTAAGCTCGGTGTTTGACCAGCGTTAAGTAAGTTCTTGATTTGCAGAACGGATAATCCTAGTTTTCGCAGTTCCAGAATGAAGGTCAAATCATACAGTTGATCATAATTGTAGTAACGATATCCATTTTCTGCGACCATCGCTGGCTTGAATAAGCCTTGCTCGTCATAGAACAGTAGTGTACGTCTTGTTGTATCAGCGAGTTCCGCAAATTTTCGAATTGTTAGCATTATTACCTCTTATTCCTTGACCTGTACGTTACGTAACAGTTTACACTGATTATAGTTTGAAAAACGACAAAACGAAACAGGTTAATTTTAGGAGGAACGTAATATGAGAGCAGTTGTCATTGAAGAACCGGGCCATGCGGATGTGTTAAAGATTGTTGACCGGGCAATGCCTGTCGCAGATGCAGAGCACTCAGTCCTTAAGATTCACGCATTTGGTGTGCATCGCTATGAGGTGTTGACGCGTGAAGGAGGCTCGCCTAGCGTTAAATTTCCACGTGTCATCGGTGTTGAGGCAGTCGGTGAAGTTGCTGATACTAAGCCAGGTTCTGGCCTCACAGTTGGTCAGAAAGTCATCACACTGAACGGTGGCTTTGGCAGGGAAATCGATGGTAGCGAGCAAGAATATGCTTTGGTACCGAACAAACAGCTGTACACTGTTGATTTCGATGGCTCATGGGTTGATTTGGCTCAGTATCCGGAAACCTTCGTGACGGCGTTTGGCGCCATTAAATCGTTGCATTTGAGTGCCGGTGATACGATGCTCGTTCGTGGTGGCACGACGGCGGTCGGGTTAGCGATGATCAAGCTGGCAAAGGCAATGGATCTAAACGTGGCGGCAACGACGCGGAAACCTGAACGGTTGGCTGACGTTACGGAGAATGGCGCCGATGAAGCCGTATTGGACAAAGACGGTGAGCTACAAACGGACAAGCAGTTTGACGGCATTGTTGATTTAGTCGGAACCGTTACGATGCGCGATTCAGTCAAACACGTGAAGAGCCAAGGAATTTGTTGTGTGATTGGCTTGCTGGCCGGTGAATGGGAAATGAAAGACTTTTCGCCGTTTGAAATGGTTGATAAATATCTAACGGCATACGATTCAAATGACTTTGATCAAGCGATGATCGATGAGCTATTTGGCCTGATTCGGAAGCATCACATCAGTATTCCAATTTCGAAGGTGTTTACACTGGATGATATTGCAGCTGCGCAGGATTATGTGATGGCTAATTCCAAGATGGGTGAGGTCATTGTGACAACGGATGAATTAACTAAGTGAGGGCTAGATTTCATGACTGAAAAAGAACTTATTCAGATTGTCATAGACGAAACGGGTGGTTTTCTTGACCATCCCTTTAATGGTGGTAGCAGTCATGAAAAAATCAATTGGAATATCATTCGCCATCATCGGAATCGAAAAATTCTCGCGATGGTATTCATCAAGGATGATCATCTGTTGATTAATCTAAAACTCAGTCCTGAACACGGTGAATTTGCGCGCAAACTTAGGGGTGTCGAACCCGGCTACCATATGAACAAAACGCACTGGAACACCATTGATGTTAATCACTGTGATGTTCAACCGCAGGAATTGGTCGGGATGATCAGGGAAAGCAGTGCACTGACAGAGAAGTGAGTGTCTTCTCAATTGCAAAACGACTTTGTTTCGTCCCACGATTGGCTCAATTGAAGATAATAATAAACAAAACTGTCATGCCTGAATTGAATTAGGCATGGCAGTTTTTGGGCTACAAGATTTAACATGTAGTATCTGTGTTGCGTGGCGGGCTATTGATCCAATGGATCGATTGTGTGCTCACCACGTCCTTGAATTTGTGTGAAACGCGGTACCTCATCGTGTTTAAGATGACGAATGTGCCATGAACGTTGAGTCTTGGCAGTCCGTCTGCGGGAATAAAGCCACAAAGTTATTCCAAGAATGAGCAAGAAAAAACCACCCATGACGAGCGTATAAGTGAGGGCCGTCAGCTGCGCGTTGGCTGTTGGAAAGAATGTTGAACCAAACACTAGCGCAGAAGTGATGAACCCAATTGCGCCAATAATCAAACAGACAACGCGGCCACCGGGAAGTTTGAAAGCAGCTTGACGGCTTTTGCCAGTGACGTTGAGCACGATAAAACCGGCAAATAGCAGCAAGTACGTGACAAGATAGAGCATAACAGTGAGGGCCATCGCCATGGCAAACGCACCGTTGTTGCCGCCGATAACAACCGTTAACACAAAAGCAATGATGGACACGATGATGCCTTGCAAGAGAACAAGATGTACTGGTACCTGATGTTTGTTCACTTTGTTAAACGTTGTTGGCAAAATTTCGTCCTCAGCCGTGACCAGCAACGATTTAACAGGGCCAACAATCCAAGAACTGATTTCGCCCAGCATACCGATTGCCATGAGCAAGCCGATGACTTTTACCAGTGGCGCAAAGGTCGGTCCGAGGATAATGGCCACCATGCTATTGATGGCCTGAATAACACCTTGATTAAGGGACAGGTCTTTCAAAGGCACGACGGCGGCTACGGATAGGCCACCAAATGAATCGATGATAATAGCAAAGGCGACCAGCGTCAGCATAATAATCGGATAGTTGCGCTGCGGTCGTTTGAGATTGTTAACGTAGGAAGCAGAGGCTTCAATACCAGTAAACGCTAGAATGTAAGGCACGATTAGCGTTAATGGATGCCCACTTGTGAAGCTGTTAGCCGATAAGGTTGTTGCGAACTGAAGGGGATGGCCAGTCGCAACGTAGACGCCGCTAAAAACTAATAGGATTAACGCCGGCAAAATAATCCCAAGAATAAACGTCCATTTTACCAACCGATCGGTATCATTGATGCCCTTTAGCTGAATCACAGTCATGACCCAGTAAATCGTGAGAAAAGCAGCGAGTTTTAACCACGGATTGGTGTTAAGGGCCGGCAAGTTTAGCGCATAGGCCATTACCCCGATGATGAAGTAAATCATGGTGATAAAGTTAACGGTAATTTGCAACCACTGAAAGAAGACGGCCACAAAACCGGCTCGCTGCCCTAGTGTGCCCTTAACCCAGGTGTAAACGCCACCGTCACTCCATCCAGGCATCGTCGCCATTTGGGCAGAGGCTAGTGCCACCGGTAAAAACCAAAAAATTCCTGCGACAACTAATAATAGGGTCGCCATCAGTCCCGACTGAGCAAAGGCTGGATATTCGTCGGCGGACATAAGCATGGCAGCCGTTAATGTGAAAAAACCAAAAGCGCTTAGCGAAGCATTCTTTTTCATGAGGGGAACCTCTCACTAGTTATAATTTAAAAGTTATTATTTATATTATTTTATCGATTGGACTTGTCGGATGTCAAAATCCCAATCTACTCCAGATTACTTTTCTACCGTTGTCTAAAAAGGGCTATAGCTTTTAGACAAAAATTGGTGCGTCCTAAACTTCTCAAGGTAAACTATCCATGCTACACTGTAAAAATTGTTGAAGAAAAGGAACTTGAAGGGGAAAATACATGAATCAACCAACACATACACGCATCACCAGAGGGATTGACGCACCATTTGTGCCGATAATGTACTTAATCGCTGGTATCCTGATACTTATTAACTGGGCATTTTCACACAGTTATCCAACTTCATGGGTAACGTTAACCCTAGGAATCATCATGTTTGCTGGTGGCTTAATCATTCTTCATACTACCCTTCGTGGGAAATACATAATTTGGCAAAAAATCATGTCGAATATGGCAATTCCAAAGGATGCTCAAGTGCTCGATTTAGGTTGTGGTCATGGTGCGGTTCTGATTGCGTTTGCCCAGCGTCTTGGTGCGCATGGTCATGCGACTGGTGTGGATCTGTGGCGTCAACGTGATCAGTCCAACAATGGCAGTGAACAAACGCAAGCTAATTTGGTGGCATCAGGTGTCGCTGACCGAACATCGTTGTTGACTGGTGATATGACGAAATTGCCAACGGGCGACAACGCTTATGATTTCGTTGTTTCTAGTTTCGCTTTTCATAACATTAAACCGGCTGCTCAACGCAAAATTGCTTTGAGTGAAGCAGTTAGAACGTTAAAACCAGGTGGCCGGCTCGTCATTGTTGATACGAATCACAATGACCGTGAATATAAAGCTGCGCTACAAGATTTGGGGCTTAAGGATATTGAGCTCAAGTCGGCCGGCTTTAATGGTTGGTGGAGTGGCCCGTGGATGTCTTCGTATGTAATTCAGGGGATTAAAAAGTAACAATATTTAAAAAGGTTAGCACTTCCGTGAGCGGCGTTATGACCACGACAAGTGCTAACCTTTTTAATGAGGTAAATTGTACCAATTCTGGAAAGAACTCTACTTTTTAAAATCATCCCTAAAATTATAGAGTTATTTTGGAGAGGGCCTATACCGACTATTTACTGATTAAAAAAATTGCTTTTAACAGTATTTTTGATGATACAATGAACACGTAAAAAAGGATGTCACTGCGAATGACATCCCTACCGATCCGCAAAAGCGGTGGTGCTTACGACCAACGAGTAATCGTCAGCTTGCCAAAGTTGAGACGACTGCCCGTTTTTTATGTTAGCAGCAAGTCATAATGACCGCGATTAACTGAACGACCAATGCCAAAAGTGCCACCACAAACATGGCGAACTCTAGCATCAGCTGCAGTGCATCCTTTACGGACACGAGGTAACTCCTTTCCATCAGATTCTGTGACAATACGGTAAAAGTTTCTTACCCCATTAGCACCATCTTCTTTCAGGTGTAAAATACACCAAAAGTCACCAAACGTGTCACTGACGCACAGCTTTCTCCCGTGCTTCGTGAGCACTCTCAAAACCGTCTTCACTTCTCGGTAATCAAAATTATAGCAAAGCAAACGACATGAAATCCTCAACTTTGATGAGGATTTCATGCCGTTTTAATAACAGCTACATGATGTTTTCGTGTGACTATAAATCCTTTAATATCAAGGCGTGTCACTGATTTTTTGCAAAATATATTATCTAGGTTTTTAAAGAAGCAGAGGTGTGAAAATGTTTGAAATTACTTTTAGTAAACCAATCGCCTATGCACGAGATAAATTGGCAATCCGGCAATGAGTATGACGACCACAACTAGCCAACCCAGATGAAACCAAATGCCAGTTGGATTGCCCAACATCAGACCACGGCAGACTTTAACGGCATGGTATAGGGGCGATAGCCAGCAGTATGGTTGAAGCCAACGTGGCATATTGGCGACAGGAAAGAATGTATCCGAAAACATGTACATTGGTTGAATGACCAGCATGGCATAGTAATTAAGATAGTCGCGATTAGGAACAAGCAATGTAAAGATCAGGCCCAGTAACCCGAACAAGAGGCCATTCAAGAATAAAAGAAATGGGACAAAGATAACTAGCCAGCTATGGATAGCACCTAAAAATCCTGCAATAATCAAAAACAGCGTGCCGAAAATGGTAGCCCGAATGCCAGCCCAAATTGCTTGACCGATGATGATGTCTTGTAGGTTAACAGGTGTCATGCTAACAGCGTAATAAGTCTTTTCAACCCGCATCTGAATAAACGCGTTTGTCGTTGCCTCATTGGTTGCTGCATTCATGCTGGTGGCGGCGACTAAGCCTGATGTGACAAACAGAAAGTAGGGCATGCCTTCAACGTTGCCAACAAAGTTTGCTAAGCCAATTCCCATTGCAATCAGATAAAGGATTGGATCAAGCAAGTTTGGAAACACAGATACTTTGAAGAGTTTTCGAAAACTCATGTAATTGAGTTGAATGACATGTTTGATGGATCTAAGAGAGAGCTTGTACAATGTGATCATCCTCCTCGTGAAAATCGGTAAGTGCCAAAAAGGCTTCTTCTAGTGATTGATAACCGTACTTTGCCGGCAACGTATCTGGGGCACCAGAAGCGAGAATCTTGCCACGGTGAATAATTAATACTTGATCAGCTAACCGTTGAACTTCATCCATGTAGTGAGAGGTGAGCAACAAAGAAACGCCTTCACTTTTTAATTGATCCAATTTTTTCCAAATTACATGGCGTGACTGAATGTCTAGTCCGGTTGTTGGCTCATCAAGAATGATTACTTTGGGATGGTTGAGAAGAGCGCGTGCCAGCACCAAACGGCGCCGCATGCCACCAGACAAATCACTGATTTGTTTGTCATCGTAATTTGCTAAACCGGCAAACGTTAGCAGGTTCTGTGTTCGCTTTTTCAGCTCACGTTTGGGGATGTCATAGCATAAGCCATGGGCAATCATGTTTTCGTAAACCGTAAGTGAACCATCCAATAAGTCCTCTTGAGATACAATGCCAAGCGCCCTTTTTGTGTTTGAGGGCGACTTTTTAACGTCGAATCCATCCACGGTGATCCTACCCCGAGTAATGGATGCTGCTGCGTAGATCATTTTCATGGTTGTTGTCTTGCCTGCACCATTTGTGCCTAATAAAGCAATGCAACGGTTGCGTTGCAACTGAAACGAAATGTCATTAACGGCTGTAAAAGAACCATATTTTTTTGATAAATGAGAAACTTCAAGAATGGGTTTCATGGTTATCAACCTCCGAATTAACTAAATTTGGTGAAAAATGTCGTTTCTCACTGAAATTTAATGTATCATGAGGTCAACTCGATGATCTTCGAAATATGGAATTCGGCGGTGATAATATGAATGAGGCACCAGATGTTGCAGCAATCGTGGAAATTTTTAGTAACTCGGCACGGGTTAAAATGGTGGATATGTTAATGGATGGCCGAGCTCACACAGTCAATGAACTGGCCTTGGCTGCTAAAATCACGCCGCAAACAGCGACATATCATTTGCAAAAAATGGTCAGCCTTAACTGGCTTAAAATGGAGAAGTACGGGCGCTTTCATTACTACACGTTGATTCGATCAGACGTCGCAACACTGTTTGAAACGCTGAGTCCGGTTGCGCCTGAGAAGAAAGTCGCTTCTCTAAACAAGAGGCTGAAATATAAAAAACTATATTATTGCCGAACATGTTATGACCATGTGGCAGGTCGAATTGGCGTTGCCATTACTGATAAACTAATTGAAAATGGCGCCATCGCTTTGGAAGGCGCGAATTTTAACGTGACACAAAGTGGCAGAATGTTCTTATCAAGCACTTTTAATTTGAACTTAGACGAGTTGATGAAGAAAAAACGTGCTTTTTGTAAACCTTGCCTGGATTGGAGTGAACGTAAAGATCACGTTGGGGGCGCGGTTGGTCATGGTATTCTAACGTTTTTGTTGGATCATGAGTACTTGGTCCGTGGCAAAGATGCGCGAGCGTTGGTGGTGACGGATTCTGGTCATGATTTTCTTGAACAGCGCCTTCAACTCAGGGTTTAATGATCTGGCCTAGTCTAGGAAATTTTAAAAATCGTAAATTAACGCAGAGATGATCAGTAATGATGTTACGTGTGAAAGATCAACTTAAACTCAGTTCTTTAGCGCAAAGTGAAGCGCCAGCATACTTTCAACTAATCACACAAAATCAGCAGTATCTTGGCAAGTGGTTACCTTGGGCGTTAAAAGTTACAACGTTAGCGGACCAAGAACGTATTACACATACTGCGGTATTGGCCGACCGTCAGCAACCCAAGCAGTTTAGCATTTATTGGCAAGGACGGTTGGTAAGGCGGATTAGTTTTGTTGAATTAGACATGGTCAATCGGACGGCTGAAATTGGGTACTGGCTGAGTGAGGATGCACAAGGTCATGGCATCATGTGTGCCTGCGTTGACCGGCTTGCTCGTTATGGCCTCGAAGCCTTGCATCTTAATAGAATTGATTTGAAAATTGCGACACAGAATCAGTCAAGTTTGAAGGTGGCTGCTGCCTGTGATTTTGAGCGTCAAGAGATCTTGCCTAATGCCATTCATTTGTTAAATGGTCCGGTAGATGCGATTCGTTGGTCGCGATTCAATGTTAATAATGATTAAAGCGGAGGGATAAATGATGGATCTTACATTTTCAGATGAGGCACAAACAAAACTCGCACCAAAAATGACAGCAGGTGACGTACTTTTGCTAGATTTGGATGACGGTATTGGTCCGCTGTCACCATATTTAAAGGAAAATGGGCTAATGTATCAGTTGTTCATTTGTCCGAAGACGAAGGTGCCCAGTTCTTTTACTAAGCATTTTCAAACGTCCTTGGGACCGGTTTACTTTACCGATGTGACAGAAGTCTACTTAGATGAGCACATGAAAATCACGTACAAACCTGTCCAAAATCGGTTTGAATTACAAAGTGATCAACAGATTATGGAATCAAGTTTGGATCTGGTTAATTTAAACGAACAAAAAAACTTCTAAGCTGGTCAACTAGACTAGTTTAGAAGTTTTTTGGACTTAGCTTGCAATGATAAAAAGGAAAAGTAAGACGATTTCAATGGCGAGGCGAATTAGATGGTGTGACCAATGAACATCGGCACCAAATAGCCGCCGCCTCGCCATTAGCGCGCCGCTTGAAATTAACACCATGCCGATTACTAAGAATGGAATCGTTGCGTTAGTGGGAAAATCACCCACTGCGGCCAATAGGAATAGTGAACCGATAACCGTTGTAATAGCGCCGGCCCAACCGCCTTTGCGGACGTTGAACCAAGGCAAAATGAGATAAATAAGTGCATAGATACCGATCAAACGGCGCATAAAAATGAGCATGTAATTCCCCCGAGTTTTTGTTTAATACCTAGTTTTGATTGAGCTGTTGTTTTCGTTGGTGATAACTATCGATTTTTTGATCTAAAAAATCGAGATGTTGCTGGATCAACTGTTGTTCACCTTTCAAACGTAGTCGCTGCTTGGCTAAGAGGTCCAGCTGTTCATCGATGGTGGCGTCACCAATATCACGTAACTGAGCGTAGGCTTGAATCTGTTTCATCGGCATGCCGGTGCTTTTAAGTCGTTTGATAAACGCCATCCAGTGAATATCCGCATCAGAGTATTCACGTTTGTTGGTGTGAGAACGAGCAGGCGTGATGAGATCGAGCTTCTCATAATAACGTAACGTATCGATCGGCATCCCGACTAGTTTTGAAAACTCACCAATACTGTACATATTTCCCCACCTATAGATAATTTTGGTCTAGAACAGTTGTCACCATAGAGAAAGTGTAAAACTTTAGTTGACATGGAGTTAACTCCAGATAGTAGGCTTATCCCAATCTTAAAGGAAAGGGAGCTTATATTGATGCCAGAAAATGAAAATAATCGTTTGAAACGGGGCCAAGCAAAATTGCAGGAGGTTGATGCAGAAGCGGCGACAAATGTCATGTTAGGATTGACGGATGTGGCGCCAGACATCGCGACGTACATTGAAGAATTTGCGTTTGGTGACATTTACTCGCGGTCAGGGCTCGATCTCAAGCAGCGTGAAATGATTACAGTCACGAGTTTATTGACGCAGGGAGACACGGCCGCACAATTAGCGGTGCACATTAATGGCTGCCTTAACGTTGGGCTGACTAAGCAGGAAGTTGTCGAAAGTTTCATCCAGTGCTTGCCATACGTTGGGTTTCCAAAGGTGTTAAATGCAGTCGCAGTCGCCAAACGAGTTTTTGCTTCACGCAAATAGTTAGTTTAGGGGCGGTCGAATAAACACAAAATAGCAGTTGTCAGTTTTTAGTTCTGGCAACTGCTATTTTCAACTGTTCAAACTGACGGTTATCCCTTCAATCCTCGTGATTGCCGATCCATATCCTCAACGACAATGTCGAAAATTTCACCTAGTGAGGCGCAGTACTTTAGAATGTCCCATGGTTCGTTGGTGTGGAAGTGAATTTTAATGAGGTTGCTATCGCCAACGGCAATCAAACTGTCACCTTTGAAATGAGCTTTAATGTAGGCGTCAATTTTATCCTCGTCAAGGTCGTGACCATCAATTAGACATTGTGTATCGTAGCGAAATTCAATCATAAGTTAATTCTCCAATTTCAGTTTGATAATATCGAATGCCCTCATTGTACGTGGGTGGGACGATAAATGCATGAAATCTATCTTAACGAAAAACAACGTCACGCTTTCAACCAGCATATGGACTGGCAAAGACCGTGGCGTTGTATTTTGTGTTTTAAATCAAATCAGTTTTGCGTTAGAAACTGCGGCCAAGAAACGACAGTCCGCCGATGGCTAAGAAGATGAGCACTAACCAGGTAGCGATGTGGGCGAAGAAAACAAATCCTGCGACCACGACCAGCGTACCCAAAACCCAGAAAACAGCCTTGCCGATGAACCGCCCAAAAATCAGTAAGATGGCCAGTCCAATTAATAGTCCCATTGAGGAACCCTCCTAAATTTTAAACGTGTCAATTAACGCAGTTCGTTAACTGTGACCAAATTCTAGCATTTCTACTGGCGGATACAAGTAGTTAAATCGTAAGGATTGGTAAAGCTGATTATGACGGGCATAAGATCAATGAGATTAGGCGAAACTAGCGGTGATTATTGCTTTTCGTGCATTCATTAACCGCATTTCGCCTAGAACCTCCTTACCATATTTTGTAAAACTCACTAAGTCAATTTATTTGATTACATCTAACATACGCAAGCACGATATGAAAAAATCGCGAGGATTAATAAAAGTAGTTATACTCTTGGTAAATTTTTCTGAGATTCTCTCATGTTTCTTTCAGGTTTAAGTACTTTTAAGCCTGGCGCGCTCAAATTAAGCTTAGATACAAGTCGCAGTTGGCAAATCTATTTAAAAAGAGATGAGCGAAATGATTAAAAAATCTGGGTGGCAGGTAACGTTGCTTGTTGAAGTGGGTTTTGTAATCTTAAGCATGATGTTGTTTGCGGCGCTGGTTCATGGAAACCAGGTGTTTGCGACAGGAGATTATCATTTTCATCAAAACCGAATTGAAAGTCTGTATGAGGCGTTAAAGCATGGTGACTTGTTACCGCGCGTTGATACATACTTCGCAGGCGGTTATGGGTATGCGGCGAGTTTGTTTTATCCGACCCTGTTTTTGTATGTGCCAGCGCTGTTTAGACTGATTGGTTTTAGCTCCGCACAAGTTTACTTTGGAACATTGATTGGAATTTTGTGGGCAACATTTGCGACGACAGAGTTTGCTGGTCGCCAAATGGGTCTTTCACGTGTGCGCAGTGTTATGTTTGCCCTCCTGTATGGTCTAAGTACTTATCATCTTCAAGATTTATTTAGTCGGCAAGACATGGGTGAGGCAATGGCAATGGTTTTCTTTCCGTTGGTTTTGGCGAGCCTAGTTAAGCTGAATCACGGCGACAAACGGGCATGGTTGTGGCTTGCACTTAGCATGACGGCAGTGGGCTATTCACATATGCTATCACTCGAAATGATGGGGTTGTTCTGCGTTATTTACGCGCTCACTTACTGGCGGACGTTTGTGACCAAACGGACGCTCTTAGCTGTTGGTGCTGCGGCCATAACAGCGATTCTTCTATTGTCAGCCTATCTCATTCCCGTTGGCGAACAGTTAATGTCGCAAACTTTCCAAGTGACATCAACACCGCTCGTTTATATTTCAAAGGAAGCAGTCTCTCCCATGAATCTGGTGATGAATTCGCTGACAAACCAGGTTTTTCACGCCAACACTGTCAATGTTGGACCAGTTATTTTTATCGGCAGCCTTGTTGGTTTAGGATTGGCGTTAAAGCAGCACCACAACCGTCGTTTGGCCGTTATTGCTGTGGCTATGTTGGTAATGACCACGAGTTTGTTCCCGTGGGCTTTATTAAATCACACAATGTTTAATACGCTGCAATTTCCATGGCGCTTATTTTCGATTATTAGTTTATTAGTTAGCTACAATTTGTCTGATTTGCAATATGGCCTGTCATTTAAGAGAGCCGCCAACATTATTGTGCCAATGAGCATCAGCGTCCTTGTATTATTAGGCCTGCAATTAGGCATGAAAACAGTGGCCGCATCTCCACAACGAGTCGAAACGGAGAGTAGTTTCAACAAGATCGATTCATATTACATTGGCGCTGGTCATGAATACCTGCCTAAGACGTTGTCATACAATAAAATTTTGTCTAACAAACACCGGACACTCGTTTACAATAACGAGGATGTGACCGTTACGGCGGCCAAAGCGTCTGATGGGCATGTTGAATTTCATTACGTTGTCCACGATTCTCAAAGACACGCTAAAATAAGTCTGCCATTGGTTTATTATAAAGGCATGCAGGCGGTGAATACGCTGGATCACCGCTTTGTAGCCACTAAAGAAAGTGGCACAGGTATGACTGAGCTAAATGTCACGGGTTCTGGAAATGTGGCCGTTGGTTACGCTGGGACGGCATTACAACGACTCAGCGTGCTCGTTTCAATGGCTACGGTCTTTGCAATGGGTTTGAGTATCAGGCGGCGAAAGCGTTCGTTTGCCCATGCTCGTTTGTGAGCGCATCATCAGAATAGATTTTAATGATCGTGGGGATGAACATGGAAAATCAGGTATTGATTGTTGAAGATGAAGACAGCCTTAGTTCGTATTTAAAAACGGAATTGACGTTTGAAAATTATGATGTATTGGTGGCAGGTGATGGTGAAGAGGCGATGACAGAGTTTACTGAACATCAAGATACTCTGGGTGTTGTCTTACTGGACTGGATGATTCCAAAGCTTAACGGGTTAGAAGTTCTTCGTCGGATTCGCAAACAAACAGCCACGCTACCAGTCATTTTTATGACGGCACGTGATTACGTTGGTGATAAGGTAGCCGGTTTGGATAATGGCGCGGATGACTACATCACAAAGCCGTTTGAAATCGAAGAGTTATTGGCGCGGCTGCGTGTAATTTTTCGACACGAGGCCCAGCAGTTGCAAGTAGCCCCAGTTTATGAAATTGCGAACCTCAAGCTTGATACAAAGTCGCATCAGGTCACCCGTGATGACAGTCATGTTCAATTGACACAGCGTGAATATACGCTGTTGCTGTATCTTCTACAACATAAAGAGGAGACTGTCACTCGTGACGAATTATTGGACAATGTTTGGGGCGTTGATTTTGTTGGGCAGACCAATATTGTCGATGTTTACATTCGGTATTTACGGAACAAAGTGGATCGTGATCATACGCCAGAATTGATTCATACAATTCGCGGCGTGGGATACACGCTAAGGGAAGAAGAATGAAAAGGTTATTGGCAAGGTTGCATATTAACCGTAATTCAAATGCGTGGGTCATTATTCGCACATACATTGTCATCCTGCTCGTGACGACACTCTTGAATGTGATGGTGACAGCGGGCGTAGTTAGTACGCTGTTAATTCGAAATCGTGAAGCGGAAGCTGTTAACATGATTGATTCGCTACAAGACTCGTTTGTGCATAAGTCACCAAATTGGGACGCTTGGGAGGCCACAAGTGAGGAAGATACGTCGGATACTTACGTTAAAATTCAAACCATCACTAAGAGCGGAAAGGTTAAAGACACATTTTATTCACCCAATACTCAAAAGTATCTAAAGGCGAAAGTAACACGTATCTCGGCGTTTCCGGCGGTTAAAATCGTTGATGGTCATGGCGTGTTTTATTACCGCAGTAAGTTAACCCATCGTGCTTACTATCAAATCTGGTTAAGCATGAATTACATTTTGCACATGGTTCGTGTTGTCCTTGAAGCTGTTTTGCTGGTGGCTGGGTTAAGCTTAATCGTTGGCGTTGCCTTGATTTTATTAATGTCACGTCGTCTCACTAAACCGCTGACCAACCTGACTAAAGCAGCACGAGAGCGTGCCGCAGAAACGGGCCAGCTACAGCAGTCGCTGCCAGTGCCGGAGACACCTACTGAAGTTAACCAATTAGCCATTAGTTTCAACCAATTGTTAACATCGCTAAACGATCGAATGCAGCGTGAACACCAATTTGTATCGGACGCTTCGCACGAATTGCGAACACCGCTAGCTGGGATTCGTGGGCACGTTAGTTTGATTCGCCGGCGTGGGACGGAGCATCCCGAAATCGTTCCAGATTCTCTTAAATATTTGGATGAAGAATCGCTTCGGATGCAACATTTAGTTGAAAACTTATTGGCGATTAGCCGTAATGATCAGTTGCAACTGGATCTAAAACCACTTGATTTAACCGAATTATTAACAATAGTCGTGGCAAATTATCAACACCAAACGGCGCATAAAATTACATTGAAACTCCCGAAACATGCGGAGGCATTGGGCAATGAAGATAGTATTCGGCAGATTGTTTTGGCCATTTTAGACAACGCGGTCAAATATTCACCTGACGATCGGCCGATTGATATTACTGTTGTTGAACTGGATAACGCAACAGCACTAAGCATCAGCGACCAAGGTACGGGTATTAGTGACGCGGACAAGGCTCATGTGTTTGAACGCTTTTACCGCGTCGATCAGGCACGCTCAAGTAAAATACCTGGCACAGGTTTAGGACTGGCCATTGTTTCGCAATTAGTTGCATTAAATCATGCCAAAATTGCTGTGACGGATAATCATCCACAAGGAACAACGTTTACCATCACATTTAGGAAGTAATCACTTAAACGAACGCAATCTGAGAAAAACTCATTTAATCTTCACGAACCGTAGATAGATGCACCTCTCATTTCCCGCTATTCTGTAAACATAGCAGGGGAAGGAGAGGTGTTTTTTTATGATAACAGCCTTGTTAGCATCGATTATGCATATTAATACAATTATCCCGAGTTTGATGGCCGCACATGGTGTGTTGGTATACGTCGCGCTCTTTATGATTATCTTTATTGAAACTGGTTTGGTCGTAATGCCATTTTTACCTGGTGATTCAATTTTGTTCCTGTGCGGATCATTGGCAGCCAGTGCTGCTGGTGCCATGAACCCATGGTTGATGATTGGCATATTGACCGTGGCAGCCATTCTGGGTGATCTCGCGAACTTTGAAATTGGCAAACGTTTTGGGCACTGGGCCATGCGCAGCAAACGTATGCAACGATGGATTAAGCCTAAGTACCTACAACGTTCACAAACATTCTTTGAACGTCACGGTAACGTTGCTATATTCCTAGGCCGGTTTATTCCAATCATTCGGACTTTAATTCCATTTACGGCAGGAATGGGTAAAATGCACTATCCGACATTTGCTAAGTACAACATTATCGGCGGCGCAACGTGGGTCACAGTCGCAATTGGTGCTGGATACTTCTTTGGTAATATCCCAGTGGTTAAAGCGAACTTTGAATTGATTATGTTGGCAATCGTGGTGATTTCGCTGGTGCCAGTTTTGTATACAACATTGAAGGCCCGTTCGCAGGCTGAATAAGGCCGGTTTATACACCTGAAAAGGTGCGGACAAAATGATAGGAGGTCTTGGATATGAAACAAATGACGATTATTGTGCCCTGTTATAACGAACAAGCAGCAATTCCGCTATTTTATCAGCGGTTGAAAAAGATTCTTGGTAACTATGTAGACGAATATGCAGGTCATCAATGGGATTTGTTGTTTGTTGATGATGGTTCGACAGATGATTCATTGACCCAAATGGAGCGGCTCCAAGTGAGTGATCCAGAGCATGTTCACTTTCTGTCATTTTCGCGGAATTTCGGAAAAGAAGCGGCATTATACGCTGGTTTGGAAAATGCGGATGCTGAATATGTAGGCGTGATGGATGTCGATCTGCAAGATCCACCGGAATTGTTGCCGCAAATGATCACGTATTTAGACAGTGGCGACTACGACACGGTTGCAACCAAACGTGATTCACGAAAGGGCGAACCAATTGTCCGTTCGTTCTTTTCTAAAATGTTTTATAAACTGATCAACCGTATTTCACAAACACCGATTCCAGAAGGTGCCCGTGATTATCGTTTGATGAATCGTAAAGTGGTGGACGCTGTGTTGGCCATGCCAGAGGTGAACCGCTTTTCGAAGGGCATCTTCAACTGGGTTGGTTTTCGCACCAAGGTTTTGACGTTTGACCATCAAGAGCGGGTGGCCGGTGAAACACACTGGTCTTTCAAACAACTGGTGAGTTATTCCTTTGAAGGGATTATGGATTTTTCTGATAAACCACTAACGATTGCGTCAGTGGTTGGCGGGGCATCGTTTGTGTTATCCATTTTTTCACTGATATTCATCGTTATTAGAGCGTTGGTGTTTGGTGATCCGACTGCTGGCTGGCCATCATTGGTATCCATCATTTTAATGATTGGTGGCATCCAACTATTTTGCCTAGGGATTGCTGGAAAGTATATTGCTAAGATTTATCTGGAAGTGAAGCAACGTCCGGTTTACATTACACGTGAACAAAAATAGCACTTAAAAAGTGGGTAGGGGTTGTAAAAAATGGGTCTGTTAGAAGTATCGTCTTCTTCAAAATGGCGTTGGTGGACGTCAATTAGTTTACTGGTTATCTTTGCGGTGTTAGCAGAGAGTGTCAAGCTACAGTCAGGGTTTATCACTGGCGTTGACCAAGGGTTTGCAACCTCCTTCGCCAGTTGGCAAACATCCTCGAAGACAGCATTGTTTGTTTTAATCTCTAAATTTGGTAGTCCAGTAGTCGCCACGATTGCTGCACTCGCATTGATTCTGTGGTTGTGGTGGCAACGAGAGCGAATCGCCGCTGGTATCAGTTTCCTTATTTACTTCGGTGGTAATGCAATCGCATTGCTGGTTAAGTACATGGTTGGTCGTGTGCGCCCGACACATGAGTTAGTTGCAGATAACGGCTTTAGCTTTCCCAGTGGGCATGTGTTTTCCAGTACATTATTGATTCTGTTGCTATTATTGGTTTTGGGTCATTATTTGAAATTTAAACCGCAATTATTTGCGACAATAATTGCGGTCATCTGGTTGGTTATATTAATGATTGCCCGTGTGTATCTGCGCAATCACTTTGCTACTGATGTTGTGGGCTCCGTACTACTGGCTGGCGGTTGGTTATTGCTGAGTCAACAGCTGATTACGGAAGTTATAAAGCGAATACCTAGTTTGCAGCAATCCTAAGGGGATGTTAAGCATGTTTGATGATGAGAATATTATTGAAAAAGCTATGGAATTTGTACTGGTTAGGACGAAACCGGAATATTTAAACGAAATGATAAGCATTCTTGATGAGTTAGTTGTTGAGGCACGTGCAACGCGTAATATTGCTGTGCTAATTGAGTTGCCAACGGTTCAAAGTCGCATGATCAAACCAGAATATGTGGATGAAGTGAACACGATTAAGCATTATTTTGGTCAGCACCCGTTGGCAATGAGTTAGTTAAGCAGGTGCTGTTAGTGCAATCCGTGCTGAGCCATTTTTGCGAATTCCTCCGGGTCAACAAAAAAGGTGACTTCACTGGTTTCTGGATTCACTCTTGGGTGCACGTTAACACTGATAGGTAAAACCTTATCCTGATTTTCTATTGTCAGTTTGAATATGCTGCCCCAAGCGTACATTTTGCAATCTTTTTTTCCATGATGTCGAGTTGCTCCCTTATTTTTTAATGTAGCACGTTTAATCTAGTCCTAGGGGTTATCAAAATAAAGCAAGTCATTTCAGCGATGTGGTCTAAACGCCGAGATGACTTGCTTTTGAAATTCTGAATATTAATACATTAATGTCTGTAGCTTGCTATTGTCTGAGGCTAACGTTTTCTGATGAAGCGGTAAGCGGCGGCAATTGCGCCAATCAGTAATCCAGCACCGAGGATTGAAACAACTGTGGCCCGTTGCTGATCTGTCAGTGGGAGAACGCCTGATTTATCACGTTGAGTCTGATTAGTCGTTTGAGATCCTGAACGGCCTGAGGTGGTGCCACTACCTGATTGAGGAGCAATGGCACGTGGTCCATTAACGGTTCCACTTGTTACAGAGCGTCCGTTTGAGCCGGCCCCACTGGTACCAGTTGTACCGGTCATACCTGAGCCGGTCGTTTTTGAACCAGTCGATCCTGAACCAGTTGAGCCAGTGTTACCGGAACCTGAACCGCCTTGACCAGTCATAGCTGATCCTGAACGACCCGTTTGCCCGGTGGTACCAGAAGTAGTGCCAGGGCCCGTGGAATTAGATCCGGTTGCGCCTGTCCCACTGTTACCGGTGGATGTTTGTCCACCAGAGCCTTGACCAGCTCCGTTTCCGGCACTACCAGAACCAGTGTTTCCAGAGCCGCCGGTGTTACCCGCCCCAGCGTTACCTGACCCATCGCTGTTTCCAGTGCCTGGGTTACCGGGTGTGCCGGGTTGACCGCTACCAACTGTAACGCTCACTGGTGTGCTGTCCTTAGTGTTGTCGCCATTAGCAGCCACAATTTTAACGGACAGCGTTTGACCATCAGTTAAACCGTCAATTGGAATGGAGAAGGTACCATCTGCATTCACTGGTGCAGTTTTGGTTGAGCCATCAGGCAACGTCACCACTGCGGTAAACGTTGTCCCATCGGGTACTGGTGTTGTGACATTGGCATTCCCAGTCACGGCAGTGTCACCGGTATTAACTGGATTAACGGTTGGTGTTCCCACATTGTAATCATCCAGTGGATTCGTTACATTTGGCTGACTAACAGTGATTGAAACGGGAGCACTATCCTTGGTATTGTCACCATTGGTAGCGACAATCTTGACATTCACCGTTTGACCAGGTGTCAGGGCACCAGTGTCGATGTTAAAGGAACCATCAGGATTCACAGTACCAGTTTTTGTCGAGCCATCTGGTAGTGTTGCGACCGCAGTAAACGTGGTGCCGTCTGGTACTGGTGTTGTAATGTTTGCGTTCCCAGTCACGTTGGTGTCACCGCCCTTAGCAGGGTTTACGGTTGGGGCGCCAACGTTATAACCATCCAATGGATTCGTTGGGTTGGTTGGGTCACCGGCTTCAACAGTTACGGAAGCAGGGGAACTGTCTTTCGTATAATCTCCGTTTACAGCTTGCAGTTTGACAGATACGATTTGGCCAGTAGATAAGGCACCTGTGTCTACTGTGAATGTGGCCTTGTCGCCGTTAACCGTTGCGTCGACGGTTTTGGTTGAACCATCTGGTAAAGTAGCAATGGCCTTAAACGTGGTTCCATCAGGAATTGGTGTGGTTAATGTGGCTGATCCAGAGACGCTGGTGTCGCCATTTTTCGCCGGATTCAGCGTTGGTGTTGTGACGTTGTAGTTTGTTAATGGATCTTCGAAAGTCGGATCAGACTTACCGACGAAGAAGGTAACTGGCAAACTATTCTTAGTGTTTTCTCCGTTAGTGGCAACGATTTTGACACTGATTTCTTCACGGGCAGTCAGTGTGCCGGAGTCAATTGAGAATGAGCCATCGTCCTTAACAACTGCCGATTTTTGAACGCCTCCTGGTAGGGTTGCGACTGCCATAAATGTCGTGCCTTCAGGGTAACCAGGATTGATGTTGGCATTACCGTCAATTGTCGTGTTGCCTTCTACTGCTGGTTCAACAGTTGGAACGTTAACGGTATAGCCATCCAGTGGATTACTTTGGTCGGCTTGGTCAACAACGATACCTGTTGGCAAACTATCTTTGGTGTTATCGCCGTTGGTTGCCTGAATCTTCACGTTGATTTGCTGACCGGCTGTTAGCGTCCCAGTGTCAATTGAGTAGGAGCCGTCACCGTTAACGGTAGCTGCTTTTGTACTTCCGTCAGGTAGGGTAGCGATGGCTTCAAACGTTGTCCCATCAGGAATTGACGTATTGAAGTTGGCATTACCAGTTACGGTAATTTCACCAGCCTTGGCTGGGTTAACAGTTGGTGCATTAACGGTGTAACCGTCCAGTGGATTGGCCGGATTAGTTGCTTCAACAGTTGTTGAGGCTTCAGCTCCATCCTTTGTGTTGTCGCCGTTAACTGCCTGTAGTTTGGCAGATACCACTTGGCCGGTCATTAATGTTCCAGTATCAGCTGTAAACATCGCATTGACGCCATCAACATTTGCATTAACCGTTTTAGTCGTGTTGTCTGGTAATGTCAGAATGGCTTTAAACGTGGTGCCCTCTGGAATCGGAGCTGTCAGTACAGCTGACCCTGAAACACTGGTATCGCCGTTCTTAGGTGTGATAAATGTTGGTGTTGCCACTTCGTAGTCAGCCAATGGATTTTCGGCTTCGCTAACAGTCATATCTGTTGGTGTACTATCTTTGGTTGCGTCACCGTTTTTAGCTTGAATCTTGACGCTAATGGCTTCCCCCGCTGGCAAAGCACCCGAATTGATCGTGTAGGTACCATCAGGTTTGATCTCAGCTGTCTGTTGAACACCACCAGGAAGGGTAGCAACGGCTGTGAAAGTCGTACCATCCGGATAAGGTGTGTTCAAGTTGGCATTCCCAGTAATCGTTGTGTCACCGGCCTTCGCTGGGTTCACTTCGGGTGCATTAACGGTGTAGTCGTCAAAGGCATTAGCCACAACAGTTGTCGTTGCTGGTGATCCGTCCTTCGTGTTGTCGCCGTTGACTGCTTGAAGTTTGACAGAAATTTCTTGCCCTGTCCGCAGTGAACCGGTGTTAATGGTAAACGAAGCTTGACCGTCAATTACGGTAACTTCACCGGTGATTGGTCG
This sequence comes from Furfurilactobacillus rossiae DSM 15814, assembly GCF_000428925.1. Taxonomy (GTDB): domain Bacteria; phylum Bacillota; class Bacilli; order Lactobacillales; family Lactobacillaceae; genus Furfurilactobacillus; species Furfurilactobacillus rossiae. Next base: position 153,556 of record NZ_AUAW01000004.1, read on the forward strand.
GCCACTCGGCAGGGTTGCGACCGCTTTAAACGTTGTTCCCGCAGGAATTGGTTCCGTTAATGTGGCTGTGCCAGAAACACTTGTCTCACCGTTCTTAGGCGTCGTCAATGTCGGTGTCGCAACGTCGTAATCAGCAATTGGGTTTGTGACCACGGCCTTGCCGACGGTGATGTCAGTGCCAGTACTGTCCTTGGTGGCGGCGCCATTTTTCGCTTGGATACGAACGCTAATGTCTTCACCTTCTGTTAATCCACCGGAGTTGATTGTGTAACTACCATCTGGACTAACCTCTGCTGTTTTCTCAATGCCACCAGGGAGTGTTGCGATAGCGGTAAACGTCGTGCCTGAAGGGTAAGGTTCGTTTAAATTAGCGTTCCCTTTAATCATTGCATCGCCATCGTTTGCTGGGTCAACACTTGGTGCGGCAACCGTGTAGTCTTTAAGCGGATCTTCCGCTTGAACGGTTACTGACCGAGGCAGGCCATCCTTCTTAAAGCCAGCATTTTCGGCTTGTACTTTAACGGAAACTACATCGTTAGCGTTCAATGCACCAGTGCCAATTGTAAACGTGCCAGTGGTGCCATTTATAGTGATGTTAGCTTCCTTTTCAACACCGCCAGACAGTGTTGCGATGGCTTTAAATGTTGTCTCAGGCGGAATAGGTTCTGAAATGTCAATGTTTCCCGAAATACTGGTATCGCCGGCCGTAGCAGGGTCAAGATTCGGTACATTAACCGTGTAATTTTGCAGCGGGTTAGTCGGGTCAACATCATGGACGACCACGCTCGCTGCGCCACCGGTCTTGGTGTTGGTGCCATTAACTGCTTGCAACTTGACGGATATTTCTTGACCAGCCGTTAACTTGCCGGTATCCACGTTGAACGAAGCGTGATTGCCGTCAACAACGACATCGCCTGTCACCGTGCTACCACCAGGCAGTGTGGCAATCGCTTTAAATGTGGTTCCATCAGGAATTGGTTCTGTCAGTGTCGCATTACCAGAAACGCTGGTATCACCAGCTGTTGCTGGATTCAACGTTGGGGTGGCGACCGTATAATTTTCCAGCGGATTTTGGGGTGTGACTGCAAATTGGAGGTTAACAGCATCACCTTCGCTGCTTAGCAGGTCAATGTCCACGGCACCATTACTGGATAGAACACCGTAAACTTTTGTGTTGGCCGCGGTTGGTTCACTTACAGTCGTTGTCAAACGTGCGGTAGTGTGACCAAGCAAGTTAACATTCAGTAAGTTATTCAGCAGGTTGCTTGATACCCCGATAATCGGGTTTAATACGTTAAGTAGTGCTTGCAATGCTCCACGCAGGGTTGCTGTTAGCGGGTTAGAGGCTGGCAATGCGTTCAGTGCGTTTTGCACGTCAGCGATAATTAAGCCAGTTTGACTCTTAACATAGTTGCCCAAGCCATCTGTTACATCAGCCGTAATACGGTCGTTTGTCACGGTACCAGCAACGTTGGCATGATAAGTGCCTAATGGTTGTGCACTAGTTAGCCGATTCAATGCGTTTTGAACGGCTTTTAATTCTGGTGATCCGGTTCCTAGTGCGGAGAGTGCGGTTTGAACCAGCGCAACTTCGGCACTAACACCTGGAATCTTAGACAGGTTAATGTCCGTTAATGCCGCATCTACAGCAATGTTTGCGCCGCCGACAACCTTTCCACGAAGTTCAGGTGCCAGTCCGAAGACCATGATTTTTTTCGTTGCTAAACCGACATTGGCGACCCCTGTCCCGGTATAACTAAGGTCGAGGTCATAATTTCCTTGAGCGTTTTTCGTTTGTGGGTTAGCTTTATTAGTAGTCATTTGACCATTGGATAGCAAGCTAACGTCAGCTAAGCCAGCTCTAGCCTGACGGGTTGTTTGTGGTTCGTTGATGGTGTCAGCTAAAGCAACACCACTTGGCACTGAGGCACTAAGTAGCATTAGTGTGGCACCGCATACATAAATGGACCGACGCAGGTTGCGTTTGAAATTAGCTCGAGATTCAGATGGTGATTTTTTTGACACCTTTTTGGGGGATTGCGTTGACGCTTTTGTTTTAGACATGACGTAGTCTCCTTTCGCGGCCCAAGTGGGCAACACATTGCTAAATGTTTACCTGACGCCCACATGTTTTGGGGCCTCGGCATCACTCTGAATCGATCATGATCAATTAAAAATGACTACCCGTCGATAGTACCTGAATCGTAACAAGTAATTGTTCATAAGCAAAAACATATGCTTTTTATAATTAAACTTTTAACGGTGAGTTCATATCGAAGTATGAAAATTATGGCATGACAGTGAACTGTTGATATAATGAACCGATAGGAAAATGTTGATTCGTAGTAGGAAAGGGGAGGAAAATGTTCAAACAAAAAAGAATTTGGTTTGTAGTCCTCATCGTCCTGCTAGTCAGCACCTTAGCGTGGGGGACGTTGTATCATGAGGTGCAACGATCAACGAAAGTGGCACATCCAGTGTACAAAAGAAAACCGGCTGTTAAGCCAATTGCGAAATGGCAGAGTGCTAAAATACCGACGGCAATTGACCACACACAGGCCGATTCGTTGGATAAAAAGATGCAATCAATTGATTTTGTCGGTTCCGTTCTTGTCGTTCGTGGCGGGAAAGTGGTATTTGAACGTCAATATGGAAATGCTAATGCAGCCCGAAAACGGCAGAATGGTGCAGATACGGCGTATGCTATCGCTTCAATTCAGAAAATAGCCACCGGGGCATTGGTCATGCAACAAGTGCAGCAAAACCACCTGTCACTTTCTGACCACATCAGTAAATTTTATAAAGATGTTCCACACGGCAACGAAATTACGATTCGGCAAATGTTGGACATGACTTCTGGATTGACTTTGCCTGGACCACCAGGCCCGACTACGCCACAAACGGATAAGCAAATTGTGGATTATGATTTGCATCACTTAAAATTTAATCCACAGCTTTATAATCAGTGGCGTTATTCGCAAGTGAATTACAATATCTTGGCAGGAGTACTGACTAAACTGACGGGAAAGTCTTACGAGGCTTTGTTCAATCAGCAGGTTATTCGGCGCTTTAATTTGCGTCAAACTGTGTTTATGCCGTCTGACAACTCCCATGTTGCCGTATCTTACGCGGGCACTAAAACTGACAATGTGGACTATGGTAAGGAAGTCGTAACGCCGGACGCAATGTGGCATGACGAGCTGGGAACCGGACGCATAGCGATGTCGGCGCGTGATTTGTACGTTATGATCAGTCAAATTATGCAGGGTAAATTAATCTCCAAAACTTCTGTGAACCAGTTATACGAATCTGGTAGTCGTAGTACTTACGGTGGTGGCACGTACAACATGTATGGTGCGGCAGTTAATCACGGGCTGGGCTACGGTTATCAAGGAATGTCGATTGTTTCAAAGGATGGGCAGAATGGTCTGATCATGCTAAGTAATTCATTTCGTGCGAAACACAGTGTGAAGCCGTTTGCAGAACAACTGTATCTCAATTTATTTTAAAAATAGCAAACTAATTCACTGGTTAACAAAAATTCCTCAAGCAACTTTATTAGTTGCACGAGGAATTTTCTTTTGTCACCGTGTGATTAGCAGTAAAGTGGTATTTAACACACAAAACGAATAATAAATCAGCTATAAAAAAGATTATCATGAAACAAGTAAATTCATTAGAGAGGATGTACCTATGACGGGGACGAAGCGAACAAGTATTTGGCGTTTTTTAGGCGCTTTTTGGTACTTCTTTAAACATTATTCATTTACAGCAATTATTGTATATGCCATTTTAATTCCGGTATTTTCTTGGCTGGGTGCTGGCATTTTACGTTGGAGTAATATTCCATATTTGTCGTATACGAACGCCGTTTCAGTAGCAAAGGACCATCCGTGGGCGATGGTTAGTCTGCTCCTGCTATTGTTATTGATTGTTTTGGCAATTTACCTGCAGTTTGCTTATTTACTGTTGATGGTGGCTTATCGGCGAAAGGATCAACGACCAACTATCCGCCAGTTGGTTGCTCAGTTATGGCATAGATTGCCACGTTTATCACCCGGTACGTTTGGCTTTTTCTTGTTGTACTTCTTGTTAATTGTTCCGTTTGGCGGCAACTTCATCAGTACGCCGTTACTGGCAAAGGTTCAAATTCCCGACTTTATCGTTGAGTTCATCATGACCAAACCACTGTTAGTGGCAGCGTTGGTTCTACTGTATGTCGGCGCTTTCTATTTTGGAAACCGATTATTTCTTGTTATTCCAATGTTGATGTTTGAGCAACAAACAGTTCGGCGGGCGGTTCGTGCATCGTGGCAACGGACTTGGGGCCGTTTCTGGTGGATCACATTGAGGATCATTGGCATTATCGCCAGCATTTCGGTTCTGTATGGCATCATGTTAGGCGGTTTTTATTTTGGGCAACGGTGGTTTGATACTCAAGGACACACAACTGCATTGAGCGCTGCGATTGTTAACTTTAATTTGTTAACGCTGGTCAACTACACGATTTCAATCCTCGCGACTGTGTGGGTATTGGACCTGAGTTTGCAACTGATGAAAGATTATGATGTCCACGCTTTTGATGGCCTGCCAGATTTGCCGCGAGTAAAGGCGAAGCCTTGGTGGCGGGTGGCTGTGCCAATTGCCTTCACAGTTGTTGCCATTGTGTTTGCAGGCTATGGTTACAGTTATTTTGCCGGATTATTGGTCGTAGATCCGCAAACGTTATCTCACCGAGGCGTTGACGACGGCAATGGCGTGCAAAACACGGTGCAGGCATTAAAGAAAACACACAAGGAACACCCGACGTACGTTGAAATGGATATTCAAGAGACACGTGATCATAAGTTTGTCGTCATGCACGACCCGAATTTAAGTACTTTGGCTGGTCAAAATAAACCGGTCGACAAACAAACGTTAACCGGTTTAACAAATACCACGATTCATGAAAATGGGCATCAGACAAAGATTGATTCCTTCGATGATTATCTTCATGCTGCGCAACAAATACACCAAAAATTGTTAGTTGAAATCAAGTTGAATGCCGGGCAGAATAGGCGGGAACTCGTTAACCGGTTCATAAAGCGTTACGGGGATTCACTGCTTGCTCATCATGACATCATTCATTCATTGGACTATGGTGTTGTTGAACAGTTGAAGACTCAACGGCCAGCGCTGACGGTGGGATACATTCTGCCGTTTAACTTTATTGGCGTGCCGCAGACAAAAGCAGATTTTTACACGATGGAGTACACGACCTTGAATGATCGGTTTGTCAGTGGCGCTCATCGGGAGCACAAAAAAGTGTTTGCGTGGACTGTGAACGATAGTGATTCGATGATAAAAGTGATGAACATGGATGCTGATGGGGTTATTACTGATCAGCTAAGCACGTTAAAACGTCAAATTAGGCAGCAACAGGGTGGGCGTGATTATGCCACTCAGCTACTGCAGTATGGCACTCAAGTGATTAGCGATAATCAATAGTCGTTTGAGCTGAGAGCAAAGGGGATTGAGTATGAAGATTGAACCTGCAACAGTAAACGATTTAGAACAAATTGAGGCAATTGAACAGGCTGGGTTTAATACGGCTGAAGCTGCTTCACTGGAAACGTATCGCAAACGGTTGGCTGTTTTGGCTGACACCTTCTTAGTTGCCCGTGCTGACAACAGTGATGTGTTGGGGTTCATTGTTGGGCCGGCTGTGAAAGAACGTTTTGTTGAGGACTGGATGTATGAGGACACACCGCAAAATTTACCTCAGGGCGGTCATCAACTGGTTTTTACAATTGCGACGGCGCCGACTGTTCGTGAACAAGGAATCGGCAGTAAGTTACTGACGGCCTTGACCAACGTTGCGACACAGGCAGGACGGACATCCATGGCATTAACTTGCTTAAAAGACCGCATTCCGTTTTATGAGAAGAATGGTTTCACTAACGTTGGCGTGGCTGATTCAGTTCACGCTGATGAGATTTGGTACAACATGGAAAAACAACTGAAACGGAGTGTCTGAATGGAAACACAAGCAACGAATGTTGATGCAAAAGTGACGGCTGGCTCAACAGAGGCAAAAGTGACGCCGCGTCCAAGAAAGGCCTTGGGCATTGCCTTGGCATGTACGGCAGGAATTTGCTGGGGGATTTCAGGCGTGGCCGCAAGCGCGCTATTTCATCGCAATCACGCGATTACGCCACTGTGGGTGAGTCAGGTGCGAATGACGATTGCTGGCCTGATCATGATTTTAGTTAGTCTGACACAGGGGGAATCGGTAGCCATTTGGCGTAACAAACGGGATGCACTGCAATTAGTGATGTATGGGCTTTTAGGCCTTATTCCAGTTCAATTGTTTTATTTCAACGCGGTTCACGCAGGAAATCCATCAATCGCAACGATATTGCAATTTTTAGGCCCATTTGTGATTGCCTTTTATTACATTCTCTTCCATCATCAGCTGCCAACGCGTTCTGAAGTCATCGGGATGGTACTGGCATTTGGTGGGACAATACTGATTATTACCCACGGTCATTTCAATACATTGGCAGTGTCCGGCGCTGTGCTATTCTGGGGCGGATTGTCGGCCATTGGCGTAGCCACCAATACGTTACTGCCACGAACGTTATTGCGTAAATACGGTTCGTTTGCAACAACTGGCTGGGGTTTACTGGTCGCCGGTTTATCGCTAAACGTGTTTGGTCCAGTGTGGTCGAATCCGGTTCATTTGGCGGCGACAGATTGGTTGTTGATGAGCGTGATTATTGTTATTGGAACCTTGCTGGCATTCATTTTGTTTGCGATTAGTTTGAAGCATATTTTACCAACGACGGCGAGTTTGCTTGATGCGTTTGAGCCATTATCAGCAACCGTCTTTTCCATCATTTTCCTTGGCATTTCGCTATCCGGCATGGACATTGTCGGCGGTATCATGATTATTCTTGCCGTAATGGCATTGGCGATGGATTTTCGGGCAATTCACTGGTTCCGCAAACGTTCGTAAGGTAACCCAGCGAAAGAATTGTTTTGTGTAATAGTATGGGTGTATGATGCTGCCAAACGAAACGGGTGGCGATTTAAATGACTCAGCACTTAAGTTGGCGGTTTTGGTGGCTAATTCATATTATTAATCTGCTTATCGCTGCAGCTCTTTGGATGCGGATCAGCCGTTTGCTGATGACCCCTAGAAATGAACTCTTTGGTTTTGGCATTATTGCGTTGCTTTATCTTGCTTATATGCGATTACCGTTTGCAATCGGATCGTGGTCGTTTGTTCAGTGGCCCGTTGAAATGAAACTAAAGGTAGCAATTATTAACGCTGTTGTTTTTACTGCTTATGGCGTAACTGCGTGCGTTTTTCCGAATGACTTTCAGGCCAGCCATGCGTCGATTGTTGGAATTACTTCAGGATTGGCGGGAATGCTAGTAATGTATTTACCACCGGCACATCCAACATTTACAATTGGGTTTCACATCAGACAAAGTGACTGTGCAACAAAAGTCATGTTGTTATTCATGGGTCGAGGGTTGGTTATCGCTGGTATTGTTATCATAGTGATTGGAAATGGCGTTCCCAATGTCTTGGTTCCAGTCGCTACTGGTTTAACCATGTTTGCCTTGATCGGTGGGTTTGTATATGGTCAGTGGCTGGATCGACGATCAAAATAATTTGGAAAAAATAGTGGCATTAATCCTATGCAAAGTGCATTTAGGGTTAATGTCACTATTTTAGTGTTATAGAAGTTATGATCAATAATAAAACGATAAACGACGCTTTGAAAGATATGATACACAATGACTATTATTGATTCTGGTTTCCCGCCAATAAAGAATTAATAATGAATTCATCAAGTCATAGCGTACAGTATTTTTCGGAGGTTGATAAAATGACTACAGACATTAAAGTTCATGTTTTGCACACAGGTTTAGTTCAAGTTGATCGAGCCTTGCCCTTTCATGACTATTATCGTAATCCCCTGGCATTTACAGGTATATTGCGATCACATATTAATCAGATTACCTTGCCTGTTTCGAGTTATTTGATTGAGCATCCAAAAGGGTTGGTACTCATTGATACTGGTTGGAACGAATCGGTTCGTCAGAGTCAGTGGCATGAACTGGGCATGCAAGTGCAAATCAATAAAGCCTATTTACCGGCTGGGTGGTCAGTTCGTGAACAGTTAGCAACTTTAGGATATAAACCAAGTGATATTGACTATTTGGTATTAAGCCATTTGCACAGTGATCATGCCAGTGGTCTCAAACTGGTTAAAGAGGCCAAGAAAATTTTAACCAGTGATGCGGAGTGGCAAGCGGCTAATCGCGATAAATTACGGTATATCAATAAAATGTGGCGTGACGTCAACGTAGAAACATTTGCATATGAAAGCGCAAATGTGGGTCCCTTACATCAGACATTTGATCTGTTTGGTGATGGGAGTGTTCAGTTCGTTGCCACGCCTGGCCACAGTGCTGGGCTTTCAGCAACAATTGTGACAGGGAAAGATGGACGTGAGGTCGTTCTTGCCGCTGATGTAGGTTATGCACGCGAATCATGGGAGAAAATGGTTACCCCTGGTATTGTGGTAGATCGAAAAGCTGCTATTGAGTCACTGGCTTGGATTAAGCAAGAAGCGGCAAAACCAAATGTTGTTGAGGCGTTGGCAAATCATGATCCTCAGGTAATGCCTCACGTTGTTACATTGAGCTACTAATGTGAATTTTGCTGAGTGATTTGATTAGCGATATTGATAAACGTTGTGTTCATAAAGTGGGCAACATCCTCATTGAGGCCGTGTGCAAGTGACCAAGTAATGTAAGTCATTGCATTAGCAACATACAGGTCTTGAAGGTAGGCGATCGGCAGAGTCGTGCTAAGGTGATCTCTCAAAAAGCTGGCTAAGCTGTCGCTGATTATTTTCCGAAAATTGGCATCTAAACTAAGACTACTAGCATGGACGTTCAACAAGATTAATAGTGCGTCTTTGTCGGGCAAGAGATCTGATACCAAAGTGACAAGGGAAGTAGACTGTGTAACTGTTGAAATTCGTGTCACCATAATTTTTTGGAATTTGTCGGCATATTGATTGTTAAGATGTTCAAGTAATGTAAATTTGTCTACGTAGTGATGGTAAAAAGTAGATCGACCGATTTCCGCCTCCAGACAGATTTGCTGAACCGTGACTTGTTCGAACGATTCTGTTTTTAATAAGTTTAGTAATGTTTGGTCAATCAAACGGATAGTTTTGACAACGCGTAAGTCTGATTCATTCATTTTTTTATCACCTTTCGAAAACTAAATTTATTGTAGTCGATGAACCCAGATGGCGCCAAGAAATGAAAAAGTGAGTTCTGTGATTGCACGATTGTCAAACCTGTGATAATCTATGAACCACAAGTTAATTAGCATACGAACAAAGCTTATATATAACCATGATATGGATGGTTGTCTCTACCCAGAGCCCTAAACTCCGGACTATAAGCAAATTAAGTCAATGTATCCTCGGCTTCTTTTGCGATATCCGCAAGGGAAGCTTTTTTGTTCTCAGAAAATGGAGGAGAAGTTTATCAAACGTCTTGAAGAACGCATTGATGCCGAAGGTCGTGTCCTCGGTGAAGATATTTTAAAAGTTGATAGTTTCCTAAATCATCAGGTAGATCCCGAATTGATGCAGGCTATGGGCGATGAATTTGCTCACTACTTTGCCGATATGGGGATCACTAAAGTGCTAACCGTGGAGTCATCCGGGATTGCACCAGCACTGATGGCTAGTCTTTCTCTTAGTGTTCCGATGGTGTTTGCACGTAAGCACAAGAGCCTGACGCTGACGGATAATTTATACACAGCGACTGTCTACTCCTTTACGAAACAAACTGAAAATACAATTTCAATTTCAAAATCATTTTTGTCAGCTGATGATAAGGTACTGATTATTGATGATTTTCTCGCAAATGGTCAAGCTGTTAACGGTCTGCTGGATATCTGTGAAGCTGCCGGCGCTACGGTTGGTGGTGTTGGCGTGGTGATTGAGAAACGATTCCAACGTGGTCATCAGTTCATCGTGGAGCGTCACATCCCGTTGCTCGCCTTGGCAAGTATCGCAAGTTTTGATAATGGTCACGTTGTTTTCAGCCATGAAAAGGAGCAAATTAATGTCCAGTAAATCCACGACAACGGCACGTGAATCCAAAGCTGCCATGCTTGGACTTCAGCATTTACTAGCAATGTACTCAGGCGCTGTATTAGTTCCGTTGCTCATTGGTGGCGCTTTGCATTTTAATGCAACTCAAATGACATATTTGGTTTCAATTGATATTTTCATGAGTGGGTTGGCAACGTTACTCCAACTGCTTACAAATCGTGTTTTCGGGATCGGCTTGCCAGTCGTTCTCGGATGTGCTGTTCAAGCAGTAGCACCATTAATTTTGATTGGTCAGCACTTTTCAATTGGAACTATGTATGGTGCCATCATTGCCGCCGGAATCTTTGTTTTTCTAATCGCCGGTGTGTTCGCAAAGCTCCGACACCTGTTTCCGCCATTGGTTACAGGCATAGTCATTACCGTTATCGGATTGACACTAATACCCATCGCATTCCTAAACCTTGGCGGTGGGGATGCATCTGCAAAGACCTTTGGTTCACCTTTGAACCTTGGGGTTGGTTTTCTGACAGTGGCCGTAATCATTGCTGCTAACGTTTGGGGTCGTGGATTTATTCGCCAAATTGCAGTGTTGATTGGTTTGCTGGTTGGTACACTGACGGCCGGAGCGTTCGGAATGGTGTCATTAAAGCCAGTTTTGCAGGCCAGCTGGTTCCACTTTCCACAGCCATTTTATTTTGGTGTTCCACACTTTGAGATTTCTTCGATTCTGACGATGATTTTGATTTCATTAGTGTCAATGGTCGAATCAACCGGTGTTTTCTTTGCGCTAGGGGATATTATGAACAAGCCGATTTCGGAAACAGATTTAAAGAAAGGGTATCGGGCAGAAGCATTGGCAGTTACCCTTGGTGGTTTGTTCAACACGTTCCCATACACAACGTTCTCCCAAAATGTTGGGTTGGTTCAATTATCTGGAATTAAGAGTCGTCGACCAGTGTTTTATGCAGCTGGTTTTCTGATGACACTGGGGTTATTGCCGAAGATTGGTGCTTTAGCCACGATCATTCCAGCCCCGGTTATTGGCGGCGCGATGGTTGTAATGTTCGGTATGGTTGCAATGCAGGGTGTACGGATGCTCGGTCAAGTTGATTTTCATAACAATAAAAACATCCTTGTCGCTGCAGTTTCTGTTGGTTTAGGCCTAGGTGTTACGGTTCAACCGGCAATTTTCCAAGACCTGCCAAAAACGGCTCAACTTATTTTAAGCAACGGCATTGTGATTGCTAGTTTCTCAGCTGTTATCTTAAACCTGCTCTTACGGCCGGAACATGATCAACAACCGGAAAGGGAACAAACGGTAGTTACTGCGGAGAACCAGACTACAGCAGTAAAGCCAAAGAAGTAACCTTGTGAAACATGGGTATTGTCTCACGGATTAGTTGACGTGTTTGACATTCAATATCGAAATCAAAAAAATTGAATTGAAAGGGCGCTACCAAATTCTGAATTTAATCAGAACTTGGCAGCGCCCTTTTTTGAGTTTTAATTAATCGCCATTTGTAATGGTGTTGCGCACGATGACATAGTCAACGGTTTTTAGTGCCATAAGGTCACTTCCACCTGCATATGAAATGGAGGATTGAAGATCCTCTGTCATTTCAGTTAAGGTATCGCTGATTTCACCACGATAATCGACTAAGATATCTTTTCCTTCAACGTTCTTACGGCCACCTTTTTGGTTTTCAGAGGCTGAACCATAATATTGCTTAAAGTGGCGGTGGTTAATCATGATGTCATGGCCTGGTGACTGACGATGACCGGCAAACAGCGAACCAATCATAACCATGCTGGCACCAAAGCGAATGGATTTAGCAATATCGCCATTGTGACGGATGCCACCATCCGCAATAATTGGCTTGCGCGCGGCCTTTGCACACCAGCGAACTGCGGCAAGCTGCCAACCACCGGTACCAAAACCAGTCTTCAGCTTCGTAATGCAGACTTTACCAGGGCCAACACCAACTTTTGTTGCATCGGCGCCAGCGTCTTCAAGCTCACGAACGGCATCCGGTGTTGCCACGTTACCAGCAATCACAAATGTCTTTGGGAGACGTTTCTTAATGTAATGGATCATTTCAATAACGCTGTTGGCATGACCGTGGGCGACATCAATAGTAATGAAGTCTGGTGTTAGCTTTTCACTGGTCAAATCATCGATAAACTGTTTTTCGTTCGGTTTTACACCAACACTGATGGAACTAATGAGATGCTTTTTAGCCATTTTCCGAACAAAAGGTAATCTGGTTTCTGGCTCGAAGCGGTGCATGATATAAAAGTAATCGTGTTCGGCCATCCAGGTTGCTAACTGTTCATCGATGACAGTTGCCATGTTTGCTGGGACCACAGGAATCTTGAAGTGATGCCCACCGAACGTAATACTTGGATCCGCCTGAGAGCGACTCTCAATCAAACATTTATTGGGAATCAACTGAACGTCTTCATAATCAAATATTTCCATGAAGGTGAAAACCTCTTTCTGTCATTTATTGATTAAAGTTCGTCAACACGAGATACAATAATCGTTTTGAATCTCACTGTCAAATTAAAATTCGCTAAAACAAGAACAATAAATTTATTGATAATTATATTATACAGTTTTAGTTGATTATCCGAACTTTACCTGTTATAGTTCTCATTGTTGTTCGATAAATAAAATTTGAGGTGACATAATGACAGCAGTAGTGATTGTTGGGAGTCAATGGGGCGACGAAGGTAAAGGAAAGATTACCGATTTTGTCAGTCAGCAGGCTGACGTGATTTCACGTTACCAAGGTGGCGATAATGCGGGACACACCATTACCTTTAACGGCGAAAAGTACCAGCTACAACTATTGCCTTCGGGAATTTTTGAAAGTGATAAACAATGTTTGATTGGCAACGGCGTCGTGCTGAATCCCAAAACATTGTTAGCTGAAATTGATTACTTACATGAACGTGGCATTAGTACCGATAACTTAAGAATTTCTGATCGTGCTCACGTGATTTTTCCATATCACATTTTGCAAGATCAATTAGAAGAGGCCAGTAAAAAAGGCAGTAAGATTGGAACAACGAATAAGGGTATTGGCCCTGCTTACATGGACAAAGCTTCACGAATTGGCATTCGAGTAGCTGATTTATTGGAACCAGAAACATTTAAGACACTACTGGCTCGCAATGTCGTAGCTAAAAATGAGCTACTGGCCAAATTGTATGGTGCGGAACCGATTGCGTTTGAACCATTACTAACGGCTTATCAGGGTTATGCTGAAAGGCTCGCCAAATATGTAACCGATACTTCAAAAGTGCTTGATGATGCGCTGGCTAATGGCCAACGGTTGCTATTTGAAGGTGCTCAAGGGGTAATGCTAGATATTGATCATGGAACCTATCCTTATGTAACTTCATCTAACCCAGTCGCTGGTGGTGTCACTATTGGTGGAGGTATCGGGCCCACTAGAATTTCAGCCGTCATTGGTGCAGCAAAGGCCTATACGTCCCGAGTTGGTGATGGTCCGTTTCCAACGGAATTGCATGACGAGAAAGGTGACCACATTCGTGAGGTTGGCCACGAATATGGGACAGTCACGAAGCGGCCTCGTCGAATTGGTTGGCTGGATACGGTCGTTTTGCGACATGCCAAACGTGTATCCGGCTTAAACTACTTGGCGTTAAACTGTTTAGATGTTCTGACCGGTTTGCCAGAGTTAAAAATTTGTACCGCTTATGAGCTGGATGGCGAAACAATTGATCGTTATCCTGCTGGACGGGAAGCTTTGTTGCGTTGCAAACCAGTGTACGAAACCTTGCCTGGCTGGACGGAAGATATCACAAATTGTAAAACAGTGGATGACTTACCAAAGAATGCACGCCAGTATGTGGAACGTGTCATGTCATTAACTGGTTTACCATTAGCAACGTTATCTGTTGGACCAGATCGTAAACAGACAATGGTTTTGAAAGATGTTTGGCAAGCTGATATGAAAGTTGAGGAAATGGCATGATTGATCGCTACGTGCGACCGGAAATGGGCCAAATTTGGTCACAGAAAAATAAGTTACAACAATGGCTAAAGGTCGAGGTAGCTGCGTGTCAGGCGTGGGCAAACTTAGGTAAGATCCCACAGGCGGATGTTGATGCCTTGCGTGAGCATGCCGTCATAAACGTTGATCGAATGCAGGAAATTGAAGCAGAAACCCATCACGATGTGGTGGCATTCACACGCATGTTATCCGAATCGCTGGGTGATGAACGAAAGTGGGTTCATTATGGCCTGACGAGCACTGATGTTGTGGATACGGCCCAGGCATTGCAATTAAAAGACGCTAATGCCTTATTGATGACAGATCTGCAAACGTTACAAGACACGTTGGTCCAGCAGGCAAAACGGTATCGTCACACGGTAATGATGGGACGCACACACGGCATTCAGGCGGAACCGATGTCGTTTGGCGTTAAATTAGCACGGTGGGTAGATGAAATTAACCGTGACATTACGCGTTTACAAGCAGTGACTGATGAAATGGCTGTGGGTGAGTTAAGCGGTGCAGTGGGAACTTTTGCAAATATCCCCCCACAAGTGGAACAGGATGTTTGTGATCAACTCGGGCTAAGACCACAGCCTGTGACCAGTCAGGTGTTGCCACGGGATCTTCACGCACACTATTTGAGTGTATTGGCACTCATTGCGACTAGCTTAGAAAACTTTGCAACAGAAATTCGTGGTTTACAACGGACGGAAATTGGTGAGGTGGCTGAGCCGTTTTCCGTTGGGCAAAAAGGTTCTTCAGCGATGCCTCATAAACACAATCCAATTGGCTCAGAAAACATTACGGGTTTGGCTCGGGTAATTCGTGGGCATATGATTACGGCTTTTGAAGATGTATCTTTGTGGCATGAACGCGATATTTCGCACTCTTCAGCCGAACGAATCATTTTACCGGACACGACTGAGCTGTTAGATTACATGCTGAACCGTTTTAATCGCATCATGACGAATTTGGTCGTCAATGAGGACCGGATGATTCACAATATTGAATCCAGTGGTGGCCTGGTGTTCAGTCAACAATTACTACTAGCCCTAATTGACAAAGACATTAGTCGTGAAACAGCTTACGACCATGTGCAACAGTTGGCGCAACAGGCAATGACCACCAATAAAACATTTCAGCAATTGGCGATGGCCAGTACTTTCGTCAACCAATATTTGACGCCGGCCGAAGTGACTGCTGTGTTTGATGTGCAACGTCATCTGCGGTATGTTGATGAGATTTTCAAACGTGTTGGCATTGAGTAAACGGCATCATTTGGTGCTTTTTTAGGATATTAAGATGGTCCGGCTACTGACTGCGCTCAAATCAAGAGCAGTCAGTAGCCGGACCATCTTGTTTTCAATAAAGATTCCTGAAAAGTCAGTTTAAAAAAGTTTCCATAAGAAACAATAAGTGATATACTCACTCTACTTCGTGCGAAAAATAGATTGTTACGGACGAAATAGCAGATATAACGTCAATTGATAAAAATGAATTAATTTACAGTTATTTTGAGTAAATTAACTTAGAGAATGCGCCTTTCTTTGGCGTATAATAGCTAGGTTTATTTTGTGTCAATCATCGTCACATCTTTGCTTATGAACGAGGAGGAACGTGCTAAATGCTAAAAATAGCTAGGGGCCGAATTTCATTATGGGCGGTACTTGGTGCCGTATTTTTTATGATTATTCAGGTCATAGCCAACCTAAACTTACCCAGTTTGACATCAGATATTGTGAATAACGGGGTGGCAAAGGGTGACATTAGTTACATATGGAAAATTGGTTTTGAAATGATTGGTTTTTCGTTACTGTCAGTCGCGGCCGCGGTGTTGAACGTGTTGTTAGCAGCGCGTTCTTCACAAAAGTTAGGTCAAAACTTGCGGAGTGACATCTACAGCAAAGTAATGAACTTTGCCAATGATGAATTTAACAAGGTAGAAACGTCATCATTGATCACACGAACAACCAACGATGTGGTCCAGATTCAAAACGTTGCCATGATTGCTTTACGAATGATGATTATGGCACCGATTATGCTGATTGGTGCGAGTTTCTTGGCCTATAACAAGAGTCACCAGTTGTCATGGATTTTCGTGGTGTCAATTCCTGTCTTACTAATTTGTATTGGTTTGATTATGGGCCTGGCGATTCCACGGTTCCGTGCCATGCAAACGAAAACAGACCGTTTGAACTTGGTCTTTCGTGAAGGGCTTACTGGTGTTCGCGTTATTCGAGCTTTCCGTCAGGATCAGTTTGAACAGGACCGTTTCGAAACAGCCAACCAGGATTACACGGACAATTCGATTAAGGTTAACACGATTGTGGCATTTGCTTATCCTGTGATGACACTGATTATGAGTGCAACCAACGTTGCCATTGTTTGGTTTGGTGGTCAGTTGATCAGTTCACAGGCGATGCAAGTCGGGAACATGATTGCCTTCATGACGTATGCTATGCAAGTTTTGATGAGTTTCATGATGCTCGCAATGGTCATGGCCTTTCTGCCTCGTGCTGCCGCTTCGGCAACGCGGATTCAGGAAGTTTTGTCACTGGATTCCAGTATTAAGGATCCAGAGCAGCCTATTACTCCAGCCGCTGGCGAAGCCAAACAACTGGCGTTTAATAACGTTGAATTTCGTTACCGTCACGCAGAACAGCCTGCTTTAAGCGGCATTGACTTTAGTGCCAAGGCTGGCCAAACGGTGGCCATCATCGGTGGTACCGGTTCTGGTAAAACAACGCTGGTCAATCTAATTCCTCGTTTCTTTGATGTTGAAAAAGGAAGCGTCAATGTGAATGGCGTTGATGTGCGGCAACAAGACGTTAAGACACTTCATGGTGAAGTCGCGATGGTGCCGCAAAAGGCAACGTTGTTTACTGGTACTATTCGCGACAACATGAAGTTTGGTAAAGAGGACGCGACAGATGATGAAATCTGGCAAGCGTTAGATATTGCCCAATCAACCGACTTCGTTAAAGAAGAGGGTGGATTGGACGCCCATGTTGAACAAGGGGGTGCAAACTTCTCTGGTGGTCAACGTCAACGGTTGGCGATCGCCCGTGCGTTGGTGAAAGATGCCAGTACGTATGTATTTGACGATTCCTTCTCCGCTTTGGACTTTAAGACCGATGCTAAATTGCGTGGTCAACTGCGGCAGGACAAACGGATTCAACAGAGTATTGTTGTGATTGTCGCGCAACGGATTGCCACAGTGGCTGATGCGGATCTAATTCTAGTGCTCGATAACGGGAAGCTAGTCGGCAAAGGCACGCATGAAGAGTTGCGACAGTCCAACAAAGTTTATCAAGAAATTATGCGGTCTCAGTTACGTGAAGGGGAGGCGGGTCTGTAATGAGTGATAATGCAAAGAAAACACAGACACCACGACCAACTGGCGGTCACGGACACGGTCCGGGATCAGGCCCTGGTTTAGTTGAAAAGCCTAACAACTTCTTCGGCACGTTTATTCGATTAATGAAATACATGTCAGATCGTTGGTTTGGCATGATTATGGTGCTTGTATTCGCCATTACGGCGGTTGTGTTCCAAATTCGTACACCAAAGATTTTAGGTCAAGCAACAACTGAAATCTACAAAGGGATTATGACAGGTGTCGCCCATCAAAAGGCCGGCATTGCCATGAGTCACTACCCAATCAATTTCGAAAAAGTCTTCAATATTATCGTTGTTGTTTTGATTATGTATTTGGCTTCTGCCTTGTTCAACTTCCTGCAGCAGTACATTATGACGCGGATCTCTCAGCGGACTGTGTACAAGTTACGACGCGAGTTTAAAGGAAAGATGCGTTTAGTGCCGATCAAATATTACGACACGCATAACAACGGGGATATTATGAGTCGTGCGGTCAATGATATGGATAATATCGCCAGCACGCTGCAACAGAGTCTGACGCAAGCGATTACTAGTTTGGTCACGTTTGTCGGCACCTTGTGGATGATGTTAACAATTAGCTGGCAATTAACGTTGATCGCATTGGTAACCATTCCGCTCAGTTTGGTCGTTGTTGGGGTTGTGGCACCGAAATCACAACGCTACTTTGGTCAACAGCAAAAAAGCCTTGGGTTGATCAATAACCAAGTTGAAGAAAACTACTCAGGTCACGAGGTGGTCAAGAGCTTCAATAAGGAAGACGATGCCATCAAGGACTTTGAAACGCAGAACGAAACGTATTATAAAGCGGCTTGGAAAGCGCAGTTTATTTCCGGAATCATCATGCCGCTGATGATGTTCTTGAACAACATTGGTTACGTGTTTGTTGCGATTGTCGGTGGGATTCAAGTTGCTAACGGGAATGTCACCCTTGGTAATGTGCAGGCATTCCTCCAATACACGCAGCAATTCTCACAACCAATTTCGCAGTTGGCAAACTTACTGAACACGATTCAGTCAACGATTGCATCAGCTGAACGGGTCTTTGATGTGCTTGATGAAGAAGAAATGAAGCAAACACAGTCAAACTTGCCTGCACAGCCTGATGATCCAAATTTGCTGACCCTTGATCACGTGCAGTTTGGTTACGATGACGAACTGCTGATGACTGATTACAACTTAGCTGTTAAGAAGGGTCAACAGGTCGCCATTGTTGGACCAACCGGTGCTGGGAAGACGACCATTATCAACCTATTGGAACGTTTTTATGACGTTAAGGGCGGTTCGATTCGCTTGAACGGTACAGATACCCGTGACCTGCAGCGTGAAGATTTGCGCTCACACTTCGCGATGGTGCTTCAAGATACTTGGCTGTTTACTGGCACAATCTGGGATAACTTGAAATACGGGCGTGAAAACGCTACGGATGACGAGATTATGGCCGCCTCTAAAGCGGCTCACGTCGATGAATTTGTCCGTAAATTACCAGAAGGGTACAAAACGGTGTTGAATGAAGAAGCGTCGAACATTTCTCAGGGGCAACGTCAGTTATTAACGATCGCCCGGGCGTTTGTCGCGGATCCCGAAATTCTGATTCTTGATGAAGCGACGAGTTCCGTTGACACGCGGACTGAAGTTCAAATTCAGCACGCCATGGAACAGTTACTTCAAAATCGAACGAGTTTCGTTGTTGCACACCGGTTATCGACAATTAGAAACGCCGATAACATCATTGTTATGAACCACGGTTCTGTTGTTGAAACAGGTAACCATGATGCGTTGATGGCCGCTAATGGATTTTACGCTGACCTCTACAATAGTCAGTTTGCCGGCAACATCAGCATGAGCGAAGGGGAGGAATCGTAATGCAACGAAAGACAATATTAGGCGTTGTTGCTGCAGCTTCCGTCCTCACCTTGGCTGGTTGTGGGCGCGCATCACTGACAACCACGCATGAAACTTATCATCAGGATGGCATGGTTGCCGCGGTGAAAGGACACACCAATGCTAATAAGGTGACCTATCAAGTCGACGGTCACACAAAAGAGTCATTAACTGTGCGTAATGGGACGTTTGTTATTCAGGTACCCACAACGACCAAACGCCAGTCCGTTAAGTTGACCGCTAATGGTTCGCACAAAACGATCCATGTCTCAGCCGCGAAGTCATTGACTGATTACCAAGCCTTGCAGAAATCGTTCAATCAGGCACTAACGGGTTCTAAATTAAGCAAAGCTGATCAGGGCAAAGCAATGGCACTACAAAAGGCTGCCGCAAGTTTGAAGAAACAACCAACCCCAGAGGCTGCTGCTCAAGTTGGTGCCTTGCAAAAGGATGTTCAAGCCGCGATGACCACGGCCAAACAGCAGGCTAAAGGACAATTGTTACCCGTTAAAACACCTGCAAATGGCGTTAGTGACGTTGTCTCGACCAAAGACTACCGCATTCGAATGAACGTTCAGAACGGTCAAGTTCTCGGCGCAACGATGATCGTACCGACCAAGGCGTTTAAGCAAAAGGCTACCCAAAAGCAGTTTGGTACGAGTTTTGCACTTTTAACAAACGGTGTTGGTGCGGATTCTAAGAGTGTAATGAAACAATTCGGTAAGGAAACAAAGAGCGTTAAGAGTGGTTCCAGTTCCATTGATCCAATCTATTCTAAGGGTGTTAAGTTCACGATTGGACTGTCACCCGCTGACATTTACATTTTTGTCGTAAAGTAATGATATTACGGTTTCAAAAAATCGCCTTCCTTAAAATTTTAGGGAAGGCGATTTTTTGAAATATTCATGCGAATTAGACCGCTATCGGCCTAAATTTTTGTAAAATAACGTTTTATTTTTTAAAGTAATACACATAGGTGCGTTGTGTATTGTTAGACCAGCGGAATTGATTGCCCCATTAACAAAACTAGGCGAATGATTTATCCTGACCTAAAGCTAATAAATGTGGTTTGCCGTAATAATAACCTTGGCGAATGTTAATGCCCATTTCGTTGGCAATGTCGTCGCCAACTTCATCCTCAATGCCTTCCAATACTAGACGTTGATTATACTGATGGGTAATGCCAAGCCAAGTGTCTAATTCCTGCCGAATATTGGGCGACATTAGTCCTTGCTTAAAGTTTTGCAGAGCAAACTTAATTTCATCGGCATAAGGCAGGAGGTCTTTAATATTGTTGTAGTGATTGTCGCCACTGTCAACGTCATCTAGGCTAAAATCCATGCCACGATTGGTAAATTGCTGAATTTGGGGAATTAACTCGGCGTTTGTGAAAGGCACCTTACCAACCCGTTCAGTCAGTTCAACGACGACCCGCATTGGCCGCATACGTTCCTGGGCATCAATAACTGATTTGGCAATGTCGTCGTTCATCAGCTGACGGCGATCTAGATTGACAGACACGGAATGAATCTTTAGCGACAAGAGTTTAGTCGAGGCCACAAATAATTCCGTCCAGTTTTGTGGTGTAATGCTGTCAAAAGATGTTGGGACACGCCAACCGTCTGGCGTGTGCTCTTTTAAGAGCATTTCATAACCAATAATTGAATTGGTGGCGATATTCAATTGAGGTTGTATAAAGAAACGAAACATGCTCATCCATCCTTTGTATTTTATTTGGTCGAACTTGCAGTTCTTGTTTGTGACACCATTGTCGTTGCGTCGACCAGAGACGCCGTTCCATGAGGACCGGTCTCAGCCTCCTGAAAACCAGAGTCTTCCACCTCGATTCTGAGCCAAAGTTCGTCTCAGCACTCGTCCGACAGCACTAAATGGTCAAACCCACACCATTAAGTGCTGTCGACATGGAACTCTGTCTCTAGTCGCCTCCATTTATATTATAGAAATAAGCTGTTACTTTTTTAACAAACCTGTTTCTAGCTAACGGCAGCCTAAATGTTTGCGATGTAAGCCGAAGGGCGTCAACAAGGAAACTAAGGCGTGAAGGGTGCTGTAATCAGGTGGTTTTCCTGATGTACAGCACGGGGACGGTCGCGAAGACTCGCATTTTGAGGCTTGGCGACGAGGTGAAAGACTCTGGGTTATGGAGGCTTGAACCGCTCCCACGCCGGTGTTTCCATGTTGACAACCGAAGGCGACCTTTATTGCAAACGTAAGACCTACATATTAGCAACTCAAGTTAATGATGAAAATACAAACTTGAGTTAATTATGATGAACTACTTGACCTATGGTACAGTTGCTGGTTAACTGTGGTCAAGCGTTTAGAATCGTTGATTTAATCAAGCTAATCAATGTTTTGGCAGCTTAAAAAAAGAGCTACCAAACATTTTATAAAGTTAATTTTAAGGTAAGTCGACTATGATAGCCGCATTACCGTAATTTTCTTTATGAGAGTCATAAGTTACTAATTAAAAATTGGGGATGAACTTTCATGAAAGTTATTGTTGTTGGTTGTACACACGCAGGTACCGCTGCTATTAGTCAGATGCTAGTGACCAATCCGGATTTAGATGTTGAGGTTTATGAACGGCATGACAATATCTCTTTCTTGTCGTGCGGGATTTCACTATATTTGGACGGACGTGTTCAACGTTTGGAAGACATGTTTTATTCAAGCCCTGAAGCGCTACGTAAATTAGGCGCCCACGTTCACGTGAAACACGATGTACTCAAAATTGATGCAAAACGGCAAACGGTGGTTGTCGAAGATCTTATTAGTAAAGATGTTGAAACAGTTCACTATGATCGACTAGTTATGACGACCGGGTCAACGGTAGTAGTTCCACCGTTGAAGGGAATCGACTCAAGCCGCGTTTTGTTGTGTAAAGACTATGATCAAGCTAAGCAGATTTATAAAACAGCTGCGGAAAACAAACACATTACCATCGTGGGTGCGGGTTATGTTGGCGTGGAGTTAGCGGAAAGTTACGCTAGCACGGAGCACGTTGTCAGCTTATTTCAGAATCATAAACAGATTTTGGTTCATTCAGTTGATCAAATGTTGTCGGAAAATATCACACAACGTCTTGTTGACCACGAAGTCGATGTACATTTGCACGAACGCGTAACTGGATTTAGCGCTGATCCATCAGGTGATGGCATTCTTGTGGAGACGAAAAGTGGGCAATATCCCACCGATTTGGCGATTGTTGCCACTGGCTTTGTCCCTAATACCGGTCTTTTAAGCGGGCAGGTTGACATGTTACCGAATGGTGCCATTTTGACCAATGACTATATGCAAAGTTCTGATCCTCATATTTTTGCAGCCGGGGATGCATGTGCGGTGCACTTTAATCCAACGAACGAAAATCTGTATGCACCTTTGGCTTCCACGGCTGTTCGCCAGGGGACCTTAGTGGGGTTGAACCTATTAACGCCAACCTTGAAATATATGGGTACACAGTCGACATCGGCAATGGAAATCTTTGGAAGCACGCTAGCAACGACCGGGAGCACGCTGGCACACGCGCAAGAACAGGGGATTAATGCAGCAACGGCGACTTACGAAGGTAATTATCGACCTGCATACATGCCATCAACGGCCAAACTGACCATTGCGTTAGTTTACGATCGGGATTCTCGTCGAATTCTTGGTGGTCAGTTGTTGTGTGAACATGAAGTTGCTCAGTCCGCGAACACATTGTCTGTTTGCATTCAGAATAAGAATACGATTGATGATTTATCATTTGTCGACATGTTATTTCAGCCCAATTATGATGAGCCATTTAACTATTTGAATCAAGTGGCTCAAATCGCAGTGGCACAGGAACAACAGCGTGGCCGGAAAGAACCAAAGAACAGTGATCAGGCGGCATCAGAAATATGACTCAATGGCGACGTTACCTAACCCTTGTTAGTTTACTTGTTTTACTGATGGTTAGTGGCCCACTGTTAAACGTTCAAGCGGATACCGATGCACAATCGCTGGAATCTGCTCATCAAGCACTGACCAAGTTTGTGACGACCAAGCTGGTTACCAAGCAGGGTGTTAAAACAAACGTAAATGATCAAGTCAATGCGGGTGGCGACACTGCTAGTGGCAATGAACTATTGAGTGAGTCAGCCGGGTTGTATTTGCAACATCTTGCACTCACGAATCAGCGGGAAGCATTTACTAAGTTTTATCAGCAAACGAAAACGACCTTTTACGCTCACAATCAGTTTAGCTATCGGTATAACCCACGGACAAAAAAGCGCTCAAATGTGAACGCAACGCTTGATGACCTGAGGATTATCGGGGCCCTGATCCAGTACGATAAAACCTTTAGAACGAAGCATTATCAGCGTGAAATTAAGTCACTGTGGCATCATCAGCAAAAACAGGCCTTGAAACAAGGACATGTTGCAGACTTTTACGATCCGCAGTCTAAAAAGCGCCCCCAAACCGGTACGCTGTCATACTTTGATTTTTTGACGCTACGCCAGGTAGAAGGCAACACTAAAACCTATCAAAAGCAGTTGCGTTTGGTTCAAGGCGGTTTTATTAGCCGTAAGATGCCATTTTACGCACGAAGGTACAATTATCACACACAAAAATATACGACTGGTAATATTAACACCACAGAAGGCTTAGTGACGTTACTGCACGTTGCTCAAATTGGTCGTTTGAAACCATCCAGCGAACGGTGGTTGTTACAGCAAACAAAGCATAAATCACTGGTTAACCAGTATGACCAGCACGGGCACGCGTTAACAACTGATCAGTCTGCTGCCAATTACGCATTAGTCATGATGATTGGTAACGCAAGCGGTCAAAAGGCGCTTCAAGCTGCCGGTCAGCAACAATTGTTGGCGATGCAGGTTAAAAATGATGCATCACCACTAGCAGGCGGGTTCGGAGATGAAAGTACCAATACGGCATATTCGTTTAACAACCTAATGGCATTGGTGGCAATGGATGGCGTCACCCACTAATAACGGTGTTTGAGAGAAAGGGGTGATTGAATGGGCGCGCATTTGCGGCATGGCCTGACACGAGGCCTATTGTGGTTTCGGTCGCATGTTTCACCAGCGGCGTTGGCAGTGATCTTGTCAGCACTGATCGTGGCGTACCTGTTATTCATTCCACCGGTTAACGGCTACGCTAACAACGGCGATTTTGATCGTGCCATCTACGTCAACGGCCTCTATCGCTTAACTGGTAAACCATATTACTTTTTTACATACATGATTCAAAAATATGGCATCATGCAGTACTTTAACGAGTCGTCAGCTGCTTTGTTTTCTTCACAGCCGTTGTTCATTAAGGCGGCGATTGGCTTAAACATGTTGGTCTATAGTACCAAAGTGTTTGACATTCGGTTTATGGGACTGATTTATTACGTGCTGTTTCTAGGAGGTATCTATCTTTTAACCGAGGCGCTAACATTTCCTTCGAAGCGGTGGCGGAATTATATTATTGCGTTAATGGTCGTGTTTGTTTTTGCCGATTCATCGTACACACTGTACTTTAATTCCTTCTTCGCAGAACCAGGAATGTTTGTGGCCATGCTCTATTCGTTTTCTTCGATTTTGTTATTGGCACGTCACCGTTTCAAACGGCGCTGGCCGATGGTATTACTCTTCTTTATCAGCACGGTGGTCTTGATTACAAACAAACAGCAAAATGCGCCGCTGGCACTAGGCTTTGCGTTGACGATGCTAAGTTTGTTGTTTGTGTTTCACAAACGTGCCGAGAAGTTGTACGTCATTTTGGGCACCGTGCTGATTTTGGCGTCTGGAGTAGCAACCTATGCACTGATCACAAAGACGTTTAATAATATTAACGAATATCAATCGATGACCCGTGGTGTGTTGTTAAAGGCCAAGGATCCTGAAAAAGCACTGATGCAGGGTGGCATTGACAGTCAGTTTGCGTTGACCCGAGGGCAAACGTACTTTGATCGATATTCGCCAATTGACGTCAATGGCAAGTACATGCAAAAGCACTTTACGGATAAGTTCAGCTTCATGTGGATTTTGAAGTATGAACTGACTCATCCGTCAGAATTTGGCGCATTGCTGAATTTGGCCGCTAAGGATGGCCAGTTGACGCAGGTTAAGGCAGTTAGTGATTACACCAAGTCGGCCGGTCAGCCAAAATATGCGCAAACACATTATTTTACGGGCTTTTCCACCATGATGGGCGCATTTTTCCCACGAACGTTCGCTTTTTATGTGCTAATTGCCTTCGCTTTCATCGGGGTGTATGCATTTGGCGCCTATCATGGCATTCGTGATGGTGATCCAGAGATGGTTGTTCGACTGGCGCTCATCATTGCGAACATGGCTATTATTTTCATGACCTTTATTGCATCCGTGATTGGTGATGGCGATGCGGACTTAGCAAAGCACTTGTTTATGGTGCCGTTGTGTACGGACTTGTCGCTGGCATTACTAGTATCTGACTTGTTGAATCACCGCCTCTGGCATGTATTTGAAATGCGGGGTGGGCAGCGATGAAGAAACGTTTTGGTGCCATTCTGCTATTGACCCTGACATTTTTTGGACTGCTATCGTCAGTACCGGTGACAGTTTCTGCCAGTCAAGTCAGCCATGCGCCCCGTGTATTACTCGCTTACGATAGCGAAAATCGCGCCAAGGGTGATCAAGCAAAAATTGATGCAGTGCAGCGATTGCTGACATCATTGAACCTAGAAGTTCATACGATTCGCATCGATCAATATCATACTGGTGATATCAAACGGCTTCGTTTTAAAGCTGTTATTACAATGGTGAATTGGTCACAGGCCAAGTTGACAACGAGTCACTTTGCTCATGATCGGGCGGCGTTTACGGGTTTAAAGCTTCACATTGGACCGTCAATGGCAAAGGATGAACGGCAGTCGCTTGGCTTGGCGCTTCGTCCGCGCTATCACCAGCAATACTGGTTAAGCGATCATACGTCATCGGCCCGGCAATTATTATCCTTTAGTGAGTCTTTGGCCGTGACGGCACAGACGCCAGCGACAGTGAAGACATTCGGGACCTTAGTGCCACAAAGTCAAAATGCCCAAAAAGTACCGTACGGCGTCATCAATGAAAACAGTGCGTACCTACCTTATCTGACACCAAATGGCCTGAGCTTCGTTGTTGCCAGTCGGTTAATTGCCCGTTTTTTTGGTCACACGGCTACTTATGCGCCATTGCTGACGATTACAGACGTGACGCCATTTAGGAATATGGATTTACTACACAAGCTAGCCACAGATCTAGAGAACAACGGGATTCCGTTTGCCATCAGCACAACCAGTATTTCCGTTAATACCGATTTGCCGGCATACAAACGGTTTACGAGTGAGCTGCAGTGGGTTGAAAACCATGGCGGCGTCATCTTTTTGCGAACTCCCGTTGTATATTATCCCAAGGCCAGTACTCAGTCGGAACTGACACAGTTGATGCAAACGCAGATCCGGCGGCTTATTGCCCGGCAGGTGTTTCCGGTTGGGATGAGCACTCCTAATTACTGGAATCAAGACTTGGTCTATCGGCCAGCTGCGTTGTCATATAGCAATAATGTCATTCTAACGGGCAACCCTTCTGAAACTAAAAACGCCGATGCAGATAATACTGCCGGTGTGTACAAACGGACATTTTATGGACTCAAAGAGCAGTCATTAGAGACTGTCCACAACGGTACCAATTTGGCTCAAACAAATCTCTCATTTTCATCGCCCACAGCAATTACCATGACAATGCCTGATAGCCAAAAGGACTTGACGGGGCTAGTCAAACGCGTGAGTGCTGCCAAGGTTAGTTGGCTGGATCCAAGCGCTGGCAAGTTTAGTGGCACCACGACGGTTGCCAACCAGCGGGCTCACTATCGTAATGGCAATTATTACTTAAACGGGCGGTTAACGGTGGTACCAACGTACAATCCGCCAAAACAGACTAAACCAACACCAGTTACGCCGACAGGGGCGCTAAACACATTCTTTAGCGTGGATGGTGTCTTCCTGTTCTTCTTCATGATTGTGTCGCTAATCGTCTTACTCGCATTTTATATTGTTGGTCGTCAGGTGTACTGGCGCATGTTTAAAAAGAAGTAGCGGCAAACTTTGCACAGTCAGTTTGGCATCTTGAAAGGAGGGACCATCATTAACATTCTCGATATTTTTCTCTTTATTGCGATCTTGGCAATTTGGACCATTTTAATCGTAAATATCATTTTGGTCATTGCAGGATATGTCAATTATCTACGCCAGGTAAAAACACCCGCGCGTGAACTGCCGGAAAAAGTGCCGTTTGTATCGGTGATGGTTCCTGCTCACAACGAGGGTATTGTTATCGTGAAGACAGTTGAGTCACTATTAAACTTCGATTATCCCCACGATCGTTACGAAATCATCATCATTAATGACAATTCGGATGATAATTCGGCAGAATTGCTGGGTCGTTTGCAAAAGCGGTACCCTCATCGCCAGGTTCACGTTATCAATACAGACAAGACCAATGGTGGTAAAGGGAAGTCAAACGCCCTGAATATTGGTCTGGCCGCTGCCAAGGGCGATGTCATTTCCATTTATGATGCGGATAACACGCCAGAAAGTGGTGCGCTTCGAATTCTGGTTGCCGAGTTAATGGCTGATGATACGTTGGGTGCAGTGATTGGCAAGTTTCGGACGCGCAATCGTAATGCCACGTTACTCACACGCTTCATTAACATCGAGACGCTATCCTTTCAATGGATGGCGCAGGCCGGGCGACAACAGTTATTTCATTTATGCACGATTCCGGGCACAAATTACGTCATTCGTCGGTCACTGCTCGAAGATGTTGGTGGCTGGGATGTGAAAGCATTAGCCGAAGACACGGAAATTAGTTTTCGGATTTACATGAAGGGCTTCCACATCAAGTTTCAACCTAAGGTAGTTACCTGGGAGCAGGAACCACAAACATTGTCCGTCTGGTTCCACCAACGAACGCGGTGGGTTAAGGGAAATATCTACGTCATCCTAAAAAACACGCATTTACTATTTACTAAACGCGGCCGGCCAATTCGTTTCGATTTATTGTACTTTTTGTCCATTTACTTTCTCCTGATGACGTCGCTAGTTTTATCCGATACCGTATTTGTCCTTTCGGTAGCTGGCAAGGTTCATTCAAACTTACAGGGGTTCAGCAATTCGTTATGGTTGCTGGCAATTGTCCTCTTCGTTGCCAGTACGTACATTACAATCACAACGGAGAAGGGCGAGATGAACTTTAGCAACGTTCTCATAATTATCTTGATGTACATCACATATAGTCAAATGTGGCTTGCAGTAGCCGCTTACGGGATGGTGGGTTATGTTAGAGAGCAGGTTTTTCATAAACAAGCGAAATGGTACAAGACAAAGCGGTACCAGTAAAGGATTTTCATTACTGTGGCTGGTCTTCGCACTCGCGTTTAGTTTGGTCATCGCAATAACACCGGCAAAGGCCGCTGATGAACAAACGTACACGCAGCCGTTTCAAAACAGCACCACAACGTTGTCCGGCAATTCAATTACCGCCAATACGTACTTTATCAAGATGGATTACTGGGACGTTAAACAGGCAACACTGAATTTAAACTATCAGGTTAGCCAGTTAACTAATGGCGATACATCTGACATCACCGTCTCGATTAATGGTGTTAAATTTTATTCGTTCAGGCCAGAAAATAAGTCTGGTTTACAAACGAAGAGTGTCGACATTCCGACCCGTTTGCTTAGTGGGACGAACAACATTAAGATCAGCGGCCAAATTTTGAATTCTGACGGCAGCAAGGCGGAGGTAGCGCAAACGCCAGCTAATTGGTTCACGTTATATAGCGGTGCAAACGTTAACTTCCGCTACGTCTTGAAGGATCCAGAAATGGCCATTAAATCGTTCTACGACCATTTCAGCGGACCGGATACCATTGTGAACCACAACTCGGTCATTTCAGTGCCCAAGCAGGCGACTAATGATGAGTTGACAGCTAGCATGTACGCCTTAGCCGGTTATGCACGGGTAATTACTACCGAGAATAACCAAATTCCCGTGACTACGTTTGATACGAGCAAGGCTAAGAAAGCTGACTATCAAATCGTCATGGCAACTTATCAGCATCTGCCCAAGAAATATCAGGCGGCTGTGAGTCGTCAGGATGTTGCTAAACATGCGGTGCTTAAAACGATTTATGACGGGAACAAACATGTGCTTTTAGTCACCGCTGCAACCGGCAAAGACTTGGAGAAGGCCGCGCGGTTCATTGCTAACGCTGAGTTGATGAAGGAAACCAGCGCAGATACTAAAAATGTCTCCGCAGCTACCCAAACATTTACGTCGGATCTGCAGTATCAAGGCAGCCGTAAATTAACGTCGACTGGCGATCAAATCACGGGTCCGAAACATCAGGAGAGCACTTATTTCGTTAATTTGCCGACGGACCGGACGAATGCGGACGGGAGCAAGATCCGGGTACACTTCCGGTATGCAAAGAACCTTGATTTCACACGCTCACTGGCTACTGTTTATGTGAACGGTAAGCCGATTGGCAGTAAAAAATTGACTGCGGCCAATGCCAATAATGATCAACTCACTGTTAATCTGCCAACCGGCCAGTCGCTGGGTAATAGCTTTGTTATTCGGGTAGCGTTCGATCTCGAAATGAAGGATCAAAGTGATAGCGATAATGCGCAGACACCATGGGCGTTCGTGGAACCGGACTCGCGGGCTTACATTAAGTCCAAACCGGTGACAGATATCCTCTTTAGCAATTATCCAAGCCTGTTTATTAAAAATCAGTCATTCAATAATTTAGCCATCGTGCGGCCAAAGACACTGAGCGATAGTGATTTTACTACCATGACGAACATTTTTAATTTGATTGGTAATTTTGCTCAAAGTAACACTGGTTCAATTCAGTTTTACACGAAGACACCGTCTAAGTCTGTTCTTCGCGAACACCACGTCATTGCGTTTGGAACACCGGCAAACAATAAGTTTATTAAGTCGTTGAATAGCAAGTTGTACTTCAAATACAACAAAAAGTTTACTGGTTTCCTTTCGAACGAGAAACTCAGTATTGAGTCGGCTTATGGTCAAACTGTTGGTACGAACCAGCTCTTGCGGTCGCCATGGAACAAACGGTTAGGTGTGCTGGTTGTTACTGCGGCGCACAGTCGTGATGTGGCAATGGCTTCAACGCAGATTAATTTCCAACGCAACATTCAACAGTACACTGGGGACGCTATTTTGGTTGACCGAGACAATAATCACTATAACTATCGGTTTAAGAAGCATAAGAATGCCGAAGCTAAACCGACTGTTACACAAACAATCCATAAACACTCAGCACTAGCCATTTACCTTGGTTTGGCATTCTTGATGATTGTGGTCATCGCGTATGCGCTGTTCCTAATGTTCCGCAAGAACGGTCAACGAATTGGGAAGGGAGGCCGTTCTTATGAAAAACAATCATCAGACAAATAACGCTAGTTTGATGGCGGATGCTTGTTTGTTGGCCTTCCTAGGGCTGATTGCGATTACCGCTGTCTTTTTCGGTGCAACGCCGAGTAGCCTATTGCTGAATACACTCTATTTGGGCATCAGTGTTGCGCTGGTGATGACGACCTACTTCTTTAGCTTAACCACCGGCCTCACCTTAAATCTTGTGTTTATGTTTATTCAGGGACTGGTGATGATATACCTCAATGTGGTTCAGCATCACACGGTTAACCTGGCGCTAGTCTTTTGGCTATTCATGCCATTGCTGTTATCACTGAGCTTTTATGGGATGACTGCGATGCAACGTCAGCTACAACAGAAGAATCAGCAATTGACGACCGATATGGTTGAGCGTGGTGCGTTTGATGCCCAGACGAACTTGCGGACCACAGTTTCCTATATCGAAGACGCTAACGTGTACCTTGAAACGCATACTCGTTTTAAGATTCCGGTGACGACAATCATTATCCGCGTGCGTTATTATTCCGAACTGGAACGGATGATGGGCGATGAACAGATGGATGCACTGATTCGTCTGGTGTCGGATACAATCGTTCAATCAACCCGCGATAATGACATTGGGTACATTTTGGACACCGTGACGCCGACATGGGGGACGTTGATGTTTACCGACGCAGCCGGGGCACGTATTGCTGCTCAGCGGATTCGGGATAACTTCACTAAGGCTGCCAACGGCGCCAAGGCGTTAGAAATGATGGAATTGTCGCTTGTTATCGGGGTGGCTGAGTTTGACGATAATACGATGCACAATCCCTATGACATGATGAATGCTGGTATTAAAGAAACAGAGTATGACGTGTAATGGTTGTTGATGCAGAATCTCGTCAGGAACTGCGCGCTGATACAACCAGAAAGGAGTTTTAAGGATGACATTGACGCACTGGAACTTAAATCCGTTATTGACGGGCCTGTTCTTTGAATTAGGAATCATCTTCCTATTTCAAATTCTTGTTCGACGAATTTGGGTTCATCCCGGTCATGATCCTAAATTCTCGCTGAATTATCAGCAAGGCCGGTTGAAGGTACTCAGTGTGATCTACTTTGGTCTGCTTGGCATCTATTTCGAATACGCAACGATTCATGTGGGGCCCAACTATGCGTTTGTTAACATTCGGATGTTGTTGTTGATGTACGTTGTCTTTTTCATTGGGCAACAAACAGCGTACATCGTGTTAGCTCTTCAGTTTCTAACCAGAATCGTTCTAATCGGCGGTACTCAGATGGAACGTTCCCTACTGTTTCTAGTTTTTTACGCTGTTATTATTTGGCTACTGGGTGTTGCGCGGCATCGACTATGGACATCACGGATGGTAACCGTGGTCGTGACCAGCATTGTGTTGGTTCCACTGTTCTGGTTACTCGTGTACGTGATGCACTTTCCCATCCAACAGCGGATAACATTATCCGATATGTACACGCAAATTGCCATCTTTTGGGTGATGGATATCGTGTTATACTTCGCGATTATCTTTTTGGATCGAGATAATCGTTCCTACGTGCAGCGTGTTCATCAAGCAACTATCGATGAACTGACAGGGCTAGCCAATTACGCTGCGTTTGCAACCACTTTTAATAAGGCATACAAGACATCAAAACAGGATCAGGATTCTTTGATTTTAATAGCGATGGACATTGATCGATTCAAACGAATTAATGACACGTACGGTCATCTTGGTGGAAACCGTGTGTTAACAACGGTCGGTAACATGCTTCATGAATATGTTGGCAATGATAAGGACATTTCTGTTTATCGCGTGGGCGGTGAAGAATTTGAAATGGTTCTGACTGGAATGACGATGGAAATGGCACAGATGTTAGCCCGTGAAATTCAGGTTAATGCAGAGAACAAGACGGTCATTTATCAACGATCACGGATTCAATTTACGATGTCGTTTGGTTTGGCCCAATTGAGAGATGGCGACGACGAAGCTGACCATCTTTACGATCGAGCAGATCGGATGCTGTATCAGTCCAAAGGCCGTGGCCGTAATGAGATTACGACAGATTTGCAAGATGATTAGAGAAGTCTTGAATCGGAGTTTTTTAAAAGGCGTAGCGTGCACTTGTGGCTGCCATTAGCGGTATGCTTCGGCTGACAGCGCAGCAACGTATGGAATATGCAATTGCTGTAACAAAGTTGCCAGACACTCTAGACTAGATTCAAGTGCTCATTAATTTTTCAATATGTAACTAAAATAGACGTTTTGCACAAGCTTTTGCCGTGCAAAACGTCTATTTTGATTGATTAGTTTATTTTGACGACGCTAATTCCAACAATCGTTGCCGAAGCGCAGGCTGACTTGCGTAGATATAAAGGCCGTATACACCACGCTTCATTAACACATTGAGCACGTTTAACGTCAGCTGTTCTTTAATTTGCTGGATTGCCTGTGGGTCCGTTAAATCATCACGTCGTTTGAAGACCTCGGGATCTGTCACCCGGTTCGTGTTGACGATCATTTGTTGAGTGATTGGATCGTAATCAAACGGCGGACCGAGGATGACACCAACATAGTTAAGGTCGAAGCCTTGGACAGTGTAAATAGAACCGACTTCATTGATGGTTTCTGGTTTTTCTGCCCATGAAGTGGCTTGATAATTATATTGATCCCACGGTAATTTGAAGTGTCCTTCTGTTACATAGTGTTTGCCACCATCGAGCCTAGAAGGATAGCCAGACGTTGCGACGATTCGTGAGAGGCCAACACGTTGATCATCCTGTTTGATACGGTCGTACATCGCTTGGGCGTCATCGAATATATGCAATTCGAAGTCTTTAGTACTTACTGGCACAGGTGTGAGTCGGCGGGCTGTCAAATTATCAATCCAATCGATGACGGCTTGATTTGCGTGCATTCGGAATTGCTGGTGAAGCTGATAATCAACATGTGGGTACGGTGCAATCAGGTGTTGCAAACGTTGTTCATTCCAAAAACTTTTTGTTTTTAAGACTTGATGAGTATCAAACACTAAGACAATAACCTTCGCTAATTTAATAATCTCTAGTAGCTGATTTTGCTGATCAAAGTTATTGTATCTGTCCGGTTTGGACAGCAGTAAGTGAGCTTCATCAATAATAACGATATCACTGTGGTGACCGTTCTTATGTGAGCGGTTAATAAACGAAGTCGGCCGGTCGAAATCCTTTTTCCGTAAGTTAGGGAGTTGACCGGCTAGTTCTTTATAGACTTTGAGAATTTCTGGATGATTCACGAGAAAAATATTCGTCGTATCAAACAATGGGCTGGTTGAATCTGTGCGCGCAGCGGTTTGAATATCATTGAATAGCTGACTTAAAACAACACTTTTCCCAGTGCCGGCGTCGCCATGAATTGTAAAGATAGCTGGTTTGTTATCCTCAGCTTGAATATGCGAATTGCAAAAGTCCTCGATTTTCGTTTTCAGTTTGCCCTGCTCAGTGGATAAGGACTTGAAGGGCGATAACTTATGAATGGCAGAATTTTTAACTATTATGCTCGACCTCCTAACTCCTAACAGTCATAAAGAGATGACATTGAATAATAGTGTACACCATTTTGGAAAAATGCTGTTCGAAAATAGGTTAACCGGTTCATAAAACCGAAAATTGACAGGTAGTGAACTAGTTAAATATTACGAATATGGAAATATAACCATTACATTTTGTTTAAGATTAATAATATGTAAGCGATTGAATTTTTTTAATCAGAAATTGGTATAGTGACTAAAACAATAAGCCGTGAAGACAAACGATTGCACTAGAATAGGGTTTCGTAAACAACGTTTTAAGTAAAACGTATTACTAAAGTG
Organism: Furfurilactobacillus rossiae DSM 15814; assembly: GCF_000428925.1. Taxonomy (GTDB): domain Bacteria; phylum Bacillota; class Bacilli; order Lactobacillales; family Lactobacillaceae; genus Furfurilactobacillus; species Furfurilactobacillus rossiae. Next base: position 188,323 of record NZ_AUAW01000004.1, read on the forward strand.
GAACGGTCTAATAATTGAAAGAAAATGTGGGCGTCAATCCCTACAGTGACGCGGTTTTAAAGCATTGAAAAGTATGTTATAAATGACGCTGTAACTTTTAGTTTACCTATTAAAATAATAATCAGTAAAAACATTGACTAATCGTATTTTTATTCATACTAAATGATTTAACTATAACTCGTGGGGGAACATTATTTTGAGGAAACGTCTATACGCGTTAGCGGGGGCAGTTATTGCAAGTGCCTTTTTCAGTGTCACAACCGTCAAAACAATCAGTGCTGAGGCGGATACGACGCCGGCGGTTGCAGCAACTAGTAGCACGGCAGGGAGTCAACCGAGCGCGGCTTCTAGTGATGCAAGTAGCGCCAAACAGAATACAAGCAGTTCAGAGAATGCACAGCCAAGTTCTGTTGTTGATTCATCAACTAAAGCTAGCGAGCCCGGTGAGAGTTCAAGCTCTACTGCATCAACGACGACAAACAGTGCGCCGTCGCAGGCGTCTAACTCCAGTGTTGGTAGTTCAAGTAATGTGGCCAGCAACACTGATTCCAGCAAAACAGCTAACATGGCAAGCAGTAACGTTGATTCTGATCAAACGCAGTCGACACCTAGGAATGATAGTAGTAATGGGAGTTCTACTGCTCCGGCTGCGACATCAACGTCAGCGTCGACGTCGGCAAACACCAATCCTGATGCGGCTGGGTCCAAATTTGGTGGCGTGAGTCCTGGAAATACGGGAGAACAAAATAGCTCGTCCAGTAAGACGCAATCTGATGTGACATCAGGTCAAACGGATTCTAACTCAAAGGGCAATACAGCTACTACGGCTGTAACACAGCCAAGAGAGAAATATGATCATGGTGATAATAAATCAGCAGATGATCCTACTGCCAACAGTAACGCTATCAATGCTAATAATAATGCCGCGAATGGCGCACATGATTTAGGCACTTATATCCTTGATGAAAATGGTCAAGATGGCGCGAACGCAACACAGGATGACAAGGCAGCCACCTTGCATGCAAAGTTTAATTTAACATTTGATAATGGACAAAACACATCGGTATTGGATCCGAATAAGGTGACAATTGATTCTCGCATTCATGGCGATATGGCATTTGCCATTGATAATGCAATCTGGAAACATATGGTCACTGGTGATACGTTTACGTACCAGTTGCCCAATGGATATCGAGTGACCGAGGATACGAGCGGCGAACTGACGCTTAATGGAACACTTTACGGTACTTATACAGTAGGTACCAATGGGAAAATCACGATTGTCTTTTACAACCCCCACATAACGGGTCAAACTGGTGATAATCCGATTCAGTCAGGTTCGGGTTCGGTAACATTTGATGCCTTATTTAATAAGGATGTTATCAAAACTTCTGGGCAGCACAATAATGAGCTGAAATTGCCTGGTCAAGAAGATCATGATGTCATTGTTGTTCACCCAACAACGACTGAAAGCATTTCAAAAACGGGTCAAGTTAATAAGAATTTGGATCCTGATCATGTAACATGGAGTGTTTACATGAACAGAGATATTCAAACGCTGACCAATGCTACGATTACCGAAAAATTTGATAGCCAAGTTCACTATGATAATGTAAATGCACCAGTCCAGATTTTCGGCATTACTGAACGCACAGACGGTAGCATCGTTCAAGAAAACGGACAAGACAAACTTGGCGACAGGCTACTTGAAGACACTGATTACACTGTTGATACAAATGGAAATGTTAAATTTTTGCATCCAATTAATTCGCCTTATAAGTTAATTTACACTACTAGCATCAAGGAACCGGTCGATGATAAGGGCAAAATTAAGACTGGTGATCTTAACATAAGAAATGATGTCTACCAAGGTGCAGATGAACAAGGTACAACGCAGATTAATGCGTATACAACTGTGAGTGCACACTACGAAGGTCTGTTAACTAAAGCGGGTCCAAGCACACCAACAAAAGATGAAGAATTGCATCATATTTACTCATGGGAAGTTGGTTATAACCATGGTACAGACACCTTAACAGGTGACACGAGAACTTACACAGATGAAATGGGTAAACCTCAAACGTTAGTTGATGATTCTGTGATCGTTACGGAAATGGCCTACCACCCTGAAGCAACGGATTCCAAAAATGCTTTTCAGAAAACGGATCATGTTTTAATTGCTGGTAAGGACTACACGTTAACTAAAGTTGTCCTGCCAGACGGTAACAACGGTTTTACCATTGAATTTCCAGAAGGATTCAAATTACCAGTTAACATTAACTACAAAACGGAAATATCAGAAAAAACGGCTGTTGTTTCTACTGGTCAAATTACTAATGATCAGTTTGATAAGGGCAGCGAGAAAATCGACGGTAAAGACGTTAACTACAACCCGGTAACCAGCACAAACGGTACTGACAACACTGGTTACAATTCCGCAATCGAAATTGTTAACCACGCTGAAGTTAATGGTTATGATACACAGACGCCAAACCCAGTTACTGCGGTTGGTTATAATCTGACTAAGAAGATTGCCGGAGCTGATGTCGGATTTAAAGTTATTGCGTGGCAAACAGATATTAACAAGTCTGGCTATGTGATGAATAATTACACGCTAACTGACACGTCAGCGCACGGTGGCTTAAGCAAACCGTTTGTACCTGCAAACAATCAAGAAATTTTACCGAATGCAACTAATCAGCCTAAAGTAAAAATCATCGACAATAATGCTACGATGCTCGATAACAATGGCAAGTCAATACCTAAGCAGTTAGTTGAAAACATTGACTACACGTTAACCACGCTAACTGATGCTGCCGGTCATGCACAATTTGTTGTTAAGTTTATTAATGACTATGCGACAACAAATCATTCATTTACGATGACTTATTCTACGACATACGATGTCACTAAATTGACAACGCCAAAACCAGATCAAGATTTGAAGTTCAGAAACACCGTGGACGCAACTTGGACAGACACAAACAGTAATCCAGTTCACGATACGGCCAATGTAGATTATGGTGCTCGTAAAGAAGAAGCTATGCAGGGTAAAAAAGAGGCATGGTACGATCCAATCACTAAGAAAATTCATTGGTTGATTGTTTCTAACTACGACACTTCTAACTACAACCATTACGAATTATTGGATCCAATTCTCGACAATCAAAAGTTGGTTTCCGGTAGCATTCTGATTACTCAAGGATCAATTGGTGGGAATGGTCAATTTATTGGCAGTGTGACGAATCCTAGCTACGCAAAAGTTACCGTATACAACGGTTATGTCGATACGACGACAGGAAACTTTAAAATTACAGGTCTGGTTAAAAGTGATGGCACTGTAGTTGATGTCAATGATTTACAAGAGTCAGACTACTCTGATTATATAAATTACGACAAAGGCGTTAACGATCCTGATCGTCAGTATTCATTAGTTAAGAAGACAACTACGCAGGAAATCTTCATTCAATTTGGTAATGAAAAAGAACCATTACCACAAATTACGGATACACAACACGAAAACCGAACTAAGATGGCGTTTCAGATTGAATATGAAACAAGCGTCGATGGTGTTCAAGTTCAAAGACATTATGATAATGATGCGTTAACAAATTACCCTGTCAAGGATGACAAAACAAAATGGCGAATCGTTGTTAGTGCTGGTGTTGATACTTATAGTGGTAAATCTTATATCAGTAAAAAGGGCGCGGCTCCAACTGATAAATCGAATCGAGCCAGTTGGACCGTTGACATTAACCGAAGTCAATCAACGGTTGACGATGCAAAATTCTCTGATTCACCTTCTGTAAACCAACTAATTGATCCGAAGTCAGTTCATCTTTATGGAGTTAAGTTATCGACAAAACAAATTACACCAGAAGCTTCTGGCAAAGATCCATTTAATGTTTATACAGATGATGTTGCAGATTCTATAAGGAATAATAAACAAACTCAGTTAACTGCAGATACGAATGCCGAGTTAAAAGGCCTTCAAATTGATTACGTATTTTCTTCATTATCAGAAAAGGATCAACAGGCTACTAAAGATGCTTTACGAAAACAGGGTTACGATTATGTTTATCAAATTCAAACTGATTTGACTACCGGCCAACAAACACTAGTCCTTACGTTTTTGAATGCTATTAGCAAGTCATACGTCCTTCAATATCAAACGAAAATGTACTTTGATCGTGGCAATATTGTGGACGGGAAAGCCACCTTTACTAACAATGCAACATTGAACGGTAATGAAATCGTTCCGAATAAGAATGATGAAACCGACCAGGATAGCTTTGATATCACAACAAGCTCTGCAGAATTCATTGGATATTTTTACAACATAAGCCTCACTAAGAAAGTAACAACGGATAATTTCACCGGTGAAACTAAATTACTACCTAATGTTCGGTTCAACTTGTATGAGAAAGATGCTGACGGCAACTATACTCTAATTCGTACAGGTACAACTGGTGATGGTGAGGTTGATGGTAACAGCAAGGATAAGGGTGTTATTACCTTTAAGAATCTTCCTGGTTATCATGAAGATGGGACAGTTATTACGTACTACCTTCAGGAAATGAACCCGTCAGCTGACTACATTACGCCGACAGACCTAGATGGTTCGTGGATGAAAGACACAGATGTTAATCACCCGAATAAGAACCATGTCATGCGCAGCATTAATGTAGAAATGTTGCCAGAAGACAAAAATACGGCTGCACAAACAGGGACAGTCTGGAACCACTTGGGACAAGTTATCCTTACCAAAAATGGTGAAACCGAAGACAATAATTCTAAAAGTGATCAACCACTTGCCGGTGTTAAGTACCGACTTGAAATGTTGAAAAACAATCAATGGACACTATACACTGACGAGACTATTGATCCTGCGACAAAGAAAAATCGAGATTACAGTAGCTTGATCACGGATTCTAAGGGTCAAATTTTGGTTGCCGGTTTAAGGCCTGGACAATACCAGTTTGTTGAACAGACAGCACCTAAGGGATTTTTAGTTAACGAGACACCAATTCCATTTATAATTTCTGCAATGGAAACGGATGGTAACGAGAGTGAAGATTATAAATACGGTAAGGATCAGAAAAATCCTAATTGGATTGCCTCTCCATTTGAGCAAGAAAAAGCAATTGCACTGAACGTTGCTCAAACAGATTATCTTGGATCAATTGAATTTTATAAAGTTGATTCAGAAAACAAGCCACTTGCTGGTGCTACGTTTGAACTACTAGGCGCTAATAATGTTGTTAAAGACACTCAAAAATCTGATGATGCTGGATTAGTTCGCTTTATTAATGTTGCAGCTGGTATTAACTACAAGATTCGTGAAATTGACTCGCCAAATGGTTATATTAAATCGGATGGAATGCAGGTCATTTCTGTAGTAATGCCTTCTGAGACAGCAGATGGTCACAGCGACATTGTTAAAGGCAATGTCAAAAATTACAAAGAACACATTGTCTTAACCAAGGTCAGCAACGATGGTAGTCAGGTAGTCGGCGCTACCTTCATTTTAAAGGACGCTCATGGTAACACAATCAAGAGCATGACGATTAATGAGGATGGCACGCAAAGTGATGTGTGGACAACGGATGACAAAGGGCAACTCAACATTACTAATTTGCCAGTTGATGCCTATACACTTCAAGAAACATCTGCTCCCGCCGGTTACATTGTCAATAACACTATTTTGCATTTTACTGTTGTTGACGGACAGGACAATGACATTACCGAATTCACTTATACAGATGACAAAGGTAATGTGAAAAAAATTAGTCAGTTAGTTGACTATCGTGGCCAAATTCAGATCACGAAAATTGATGGGGCAACGAATACGTCATTAACAGGAGTTGTTTACCGTTTAACTGCCGATGATGGCGCAATCATTGATGCAACGACTGATCAAAATGGGATTGTTACATTCAAGAACTTGAGCAGTGGCACGTACCGGATTGTTGAAATCCGCGCTTTGAAGGGCTACGCACTGGATAGGACCGTGCATGAAATTGTAATTGCTGGCACAGTTCAGAATAATGACGATGCCAATTATGACGTTCACGTTACCTATGCCAACTACAAGAACCAATTAACGTTTGTTAAGCAGGGAAGCGATAAGACTGGTTTGGTTCCCGGTGCAAAGTATAAATTAACGAACACAACATTAGATACATCAGCTGAGTATGTGACTGATCAAAATGGCCGCTTTGTAGAAACTAGTTTAAAAGCTGGTGTTTACACGTTGAGCGAAGTTTCAGCTCCAAATGGCTACTTGATTAATCCTGATGCCTTGACCTTTACGGTTACTGATGATGGCTTGATTAACAACTCAAGAGCACTGACACTGAGCCAAATCGACTATCACGGTTATGCTACATTGCACAAGATTAACTTTGTCGATGGAAAGTCATTGGGAAATGCCATTTTTGGTGTTTACGATGAGCATAACAACTTGCTCCAAACGTTAACATCAGGTGATGACGGAATGATTAAGACGGATGCCTTGAGTGCCGGTCATTACTTCTTCAAGGAACTCAAAGCACCAGCCGGTTTTGTCCTGAATTTAAATACCATTGCGTTTGAGATTAAAAATGGTAATCAGGATGACACAGTTGCAACTGGGGACTTTGCAAACTGGCAAGGTGCCGTTAAGATGACTAAATATGGTCAAACGGACGTGCACGATGTCGGTACGCGAACAATGTTAGCTAACACGAAGTTTGAACTCTGGTATGTCAATGACGACGGTACTCAAGAACGCGTTTCCATTGACGGCAATACAGAGTTTACAACTAACGACAATGGTCAAATCTTCATTTATGGTTTGAAGCCTGGTAACTACTATTTCAAAGAAATTGCTCATGCGCCTGGTTACATTCTTCGTGACGATACGCCGGATCTTCAACCAACAAACTTGATTAAAGGTTTGAATGCTGATTTGAGAAAACCGCATGGCTTGGAATTTTATCGAGTTGATGGTGCTGAAGCTGTCACTGAGAAAGATGGTCACGTTAAGTCTGCTCCAGATGGTCGTGACTTTAGTAATCGTTTGTACTTCATGGTAATGCCAGCGAATGACGCTCCAGTTGTTACATTTGCTGGTGATCAAACGAACTATCAAGGTTCAATGAAGTTTACCAAGACAAACAGTAAGGGTGATAAGCTTGCCGGTGCTGTTTACCAATTGCTTGATAGTGATAAGAAGGCTGTTGAAGTCACAATGGATGGCAAGCAAGTTAGCCAACTTACTACTGATGCAAATGGTAACTTCACCATCACCGGTCTAGCACCTGGCACTTACTACTTGAAGGAAATCACCGCACCTGATGGTTACCTGATCAACGACAATGTTGATGAAACGAAATTTGTTATTGCAGACACCACTCGTGGTGGTCAAAGTAACGTAACTGCTTCACAGATTGATTACCAAGGCAGTATCAAACTGACGAAAGTCGCTGCCGAAGATGGTCACGTGTTGGCCAATGCAATGTTTGCACTGCTCGATGCCGACAAGAATGTTATTAAGACAGACTTGACGACGGATGCCAACGGGACGTTAACCGTTACTGACTTGAAGCCTGGTACTTACTACTTCAAGGAAACGGTCGCCCCAACTGGTTATCAATTGAGCACTGAGTTGTTGAAAGTTGTCGTTCTGGATCATGCAACTGACGAACCTGTCGCTGTCTCGGCTAAGTTCCAAGACACACAGGTACCACCAGTTACACCACCAACCACACCAAATATTCCGAATATTCCAACCACACCGACGACACCGAATGTACCAAACATTCCGAATACACCAACGACGCCGAATGTGCCGAATATTCCGAACGTACCAACAACTCCGGGTCAGCCAAACATTCCAAATGTACCAACGACCCCTGAAGTACCAAACGTTCCTACGACACCAACTGTACCGAACGTACCAGTAATGCCAAACGTACCAAACAAGCCAATGACACCAACGATGCCAAATCAACCAGCGCGTCCAGCTAAACCTGAAACGCCGATTGTATCAGCACAAAATGGTTCTTATGCGGCTGTCGCTGTTACTCCTGTAGCATCACAAAAACTTGTTGCCAATGGTCGTCCTGCGGGTCAGCCTGCTAAGCAAGAAGGACATGGTGTGACTGGATTACCAGAGACTGGTGAAAAATCAGCTTCATTACTAGCGATGCTTGGCGTAGTTCTGCTCAGTGTTATTGCAGGATTTGCCTACTATGTGCGCAAACAAGAAGCTTAATCGAATAGGTATTGCGGAAAGACGATTGCGAGGAAACTCATGATCGTCTTTTTTGTACGTGCAAATTATTTTAGGTAATTAAATATTTTTTAACTAAATTGGTATAGTTACAAAAATGATTATTAATAAAGGCAAACGATTGCACTTGTTACGCGATAAAAGCGCTTTTTAACCGTAGTGCAAAAGTGAAAACTGAAACATTGGTTGTTCCAAAAGCGGCAAAAAGCGCAACCTGTCTGCCTTTTAAAGGCAACGTTTCTATGGTATAAATACCCACAGAATAAATTTGATTGCTAAAAGGTTAAGTTACTAAAACGCTTACACAATTTAATTATATAAATGTAATCGATTATGCATGACTTTCTCCGTTTGCAAACAACCATCGCAGACCTCTTTCCCATGCAAATTGAACAACCGCCAAGAGATTTAATGGTGATTAAAAATACAACTGGGTTTTAAATTGAGGGGTATTTAAACGAATGAGTTATAAACATATGCAACCAGAAACGAAGCTGCATTATCGGATGTATAAAGATGGCAAGAATTGGGTATTCGCCGCAGTTGCACTTGCCTTTTTTGGCGTGGGCGCAATGACGACCACTGTTCACGCTGCTGATGTAACGACGACAGATCAAGCCCCAATTGAAAAGCCCGCTAGTGCTCCGGCCAGTCAGGCCTCAAGTGCTGCGGCTTCGCAAACATCAGCTGGTAGCGAAAAGGCCTCAACAGCTAGTGAAGCTACAAGTGTTGCTAGTTCTGCTAAAAGCGATGTGGCCTCAAACTCAGGCGCGGCAAAATCAGTTGCCCCAGCCAGCGAGCAACAATCACAGATTTCAGGTAACTCATCTAGTGAAGTTAAATCTGACACCCAATCAGTTAGTTCCTCTGAAAGTCAGAGTTCGCAGACTTCGACGGAATCTCAAAGTCAAGCTGCTGTTAAATCAGTGGCCTCACAAGACAGTCAGAACTCACAATCAGCATCTCTTCCCGTAACGTCAATGGCATCGGAAAACGCAACCATTGTTGCTAGAGCAAATCCACTTGAATTTATTGAAGAATCTGAATCCGCAAGTGCTGCCAGTGCCACTCCAATCACTAATCAGGAATCGACCCCACAAAGTGACCAGACGAGTGATGTTAATCCGGATGATGTAAAGTCTGATGATTCCGTCGATACAGACGGTAAGACTATTAACATTCATTCAGATAATTTTGATAAGTATTTTAAGACTAATGGTAATGCTACTTACGTTGGTGGAATTGTTCAATTAACTGATGGTCCAAGTCAAACGGGTAACATCACTTTAAAGAATCAAATTGATCCAGCGGCCGGGTTTAAGGTTATCGGTGGCGTGAGTATGACATCACCAGAACCAGATCCTAAGCACCCTGGTGAAATCACTGATGCTGACGGTATCTCTTTCATTTTTCATCCAGGTGGAACTGATGAAGTCGGTGGTAAAGGAGGTGCACTTGGAATTGCCGACTTACCTAATGCATTTGGATTTAAGGTTGACACGTATTTCAACGGAGACGATACTGACGTTCATTCCGATTTTTTACCTGATCCGACACGTGATCGTACGGGTAAGACGATAGCTGGTGGTGATGCTTACGGTGCCTTTGTTCACACTGATGCTTCTGGTGTCGCGGCTACTTATGGTGGCCCAGATGGGTTTGAATATCATCGGGAATATTTAGTAAACAAAAGTATAGGACTTACTATTGATGGTGCACTTACAACTCATGTAAATGCTAGTGGTGAATACGTTGATCATAAGACTGGCGTAAATACTACAACCGATCAGTCTGCAGGTGCTCTATTGGTTCGTACACCAAGACAGCTAAACAAAGCAGAAGTTCCAGTTGAAATTGATTACACACCTGAGCAACAGTTCGATGCTGATGGAAAACCCGTACTAGATGCAGAAGGTAACAACGTCTTTAAACACATTATGACTGTAAAATACGGCGTACAAGGTATTTCAGAGGATGATTTAACCAATCAACCCTTAAAGGAATGGAGTATTGATGTTACACCGTGGCTGACGCCAGATGGAAAAGGCGGTTATGAGCCATTATCATTTGCCATGGCGGCATCATCTGGAAACTATTTCAATATTCAAGGAATGAAATATGAAGGATTTTCCTATACTTCAAAGGCAGCAATCAACGTTAAGTATGAAGACGAAAATGGGAAAGAATTGCTGCCGACAGTAAATGATCACTACTCAATTGGTGATAAGTATGCATATTCGAATCCTGCTATTGATGGTTATCACTATGATCACACTATTGAAAGAACGTACGATGTTGCGACAGATGGCAAAACTGTCGCACATGATCAAATTGTGGATAATGTTTCAGGCTTTGCAAAAGTATTAAATCCTGACGTTATATTTGTCTATGCACCTAATGTGCCTGACACAACATTTTTACAAGTTATTCCAATGAGCGTTGAAAACGGGAAAAAAGCTACGAATATTGGTCAACAAATTATGAAAAAAGGGTCAATTAATACATTGCCTCTTCCAGAAATCCCTGGTTACACGTTATTACAAAGTGCTGATAAGAGTAAATATGTGGATGCCGACCCCTTTGATTATTCCCTCCAAGAAAATACGGCTACTTTTGCTATACAGCAGAATCAGGTCAATTCGTTTAAAGTTTGGTATGTACCGAACACTGTCACTTATACTGTAATTCCATATGATGTTAATGACCCACAAAGAACTTCATTAGTTACCGATGGCACTTTGACGAACCTGCCTACTTATTTTGGTCTAACAGGTCAGCAAGTTTTTTTACCCTTTATCAAAGGCTATGTTCCATTAGACGCACATCCACTTTCGCTTTCGTTTACTAAAACAGGTCCTGACGCGACATACGTGGAGTATGTACCGTACGAAATTGCGCCTTCCATCGGTTTGAATTATACAGGCGTTGTCGAAAATACGACAACAACAATAACGGTTGACTCGACACATACTATAGACACTAACGTTAAGCCTGTAATCACTGATGCAAAAGCTGATTTAGGAACAGCAACTTATGTTAAAAGTGACATTAGACCGGAAATTTCGTCTAATGTTACCATCAATGTACCATCGTTGAAACAAGAATTGATAAATAACAATAATGATACGTTGAGCGCTACTGATTTCTTCAAAATTAATAATGGTTCAGCTAATGAATATGCTTATACGGCAAGCGGAACACAAACACACGAGGTAGCCTATAAGGCAATTGCAACACCTCTTAAAGTAACTTTCGAAGATGAAAATAAAAAATCCTTGTTTGAGACGCAAATCGATGGTGGGACTGTTCTTGGTAGCTATTCAGTAACTGCACCGAAAGTGATTTCTGTTGATAATGTTAAATATGTCTTGCAAGGCAAGAATCTGCAGGAAGGCACATACAATGATTCACAAAATCAAGGCATTACCTTTGATTATGTGCGTCAAAGTGTAGTTGCTGGTCAAGACGTTGATATTATGGTTAACGATAAGGACTATACTGGAGAACGAAATTTTGTATCCGTTACGGATAGTCAAGGAAAAACCAGCTCAACTGACGATGTCGCTTTGAAACATGCTGCATATGAAACAGTGTCTGTTGATACCAGCAAGGTAGATATCACCAAACCAGGTATTTATCCGGTTACTATTACTACCAAAGATGGGGCGTCAACAACCGCTTATACGCATGTTGTTGAAATTGATTTGAGAGATTTGACACTTTATGTTGGGGATACATGGACTGAATCTGATAATTTCGTGGGCGGTACTACGGCCGAGGGCACTCAAATGTCGTTTGACAAGCTAAAGCTAGTCTCTGGGAGAATCTCTACTGATTACAAGTCAGACAAACAGAAAGTTGTATTTGAATACGGTGACCCAGTTTATGCGACGGCGTATGTTACAGTTTTGGATCGTCCTATAGTCACAGCGCCAGGTAAGCCAAGTGAAGGCACTGAAACCCCAGATACAAAGCCAGCACAACCAGTTACTGGTGATAAAACGTCAGTAACGACACCGGAGCAGCCAGCAACTGTTGCCGAAACACCAACACCAGTTGATCAGGAAACCACACCGGCCCAAATCCCCGATGTGCCAGCTAAACCAACGATTCAAACTGAACCTGCACAACCAGCAACGGTCGCAAACGTAACGCCAAACGTGCCAACTCAGCCAGTGATGACACCAACGGCTACTGCCCAACCAACGACGCCTGTGTCATCAGATCGTCCTTGGGACCCAATCGAACTGCTTATGACGGATGATGATAATGGTCAAATTATCACAACCACTGAGATTCAGGGTTACACTGGCAACTGGGTTTACATTGGCAACATGATTCCTGCGGGCTATCATTTGGCACCAGGTCAAAGTGACTGGATTTTGTTGAACGATGTCACACCGCAGACAGTTCATTTAGTTGCTAACACCGTTGACCAAACGTCAACAGCGGTTGCAACTCAGACAACGGTGGCTTCTGCAGCAACGGCGCAAACTGTAGCACCAGTTGCTCAACAGAGTGTGCCCGCAACTGTTGCTAAAGAAGCATCTGCACCAACAACGAAAACTACTGATGAAACTGATCAATCTGCTGCAGCAGAGTTGCCACATACTGGCGAACTCGCTACGACAGCAGCAATGGGCACTGGTTTAGCATTATTAACTGGTTTGCTCTCCTTGTTCGGTCTTCGTCGCAAGCAACATTAATCTTTAAAATGAGTTACCAAAAAGGCTAAATTCGATTAATTTCGGATTTAGTCTTTTTTTGTCGTTCTTGATGACCGTCAATTATCTATTGCGTATTCCCACCTATACTGAATTCATCATCAAACGAAAAGGGGAGACATTATGAAATTTCAACGCTGGATTCAGCATCACACGAATCAAATTACGGCAGTCACAGCCGGTTTAATTATTCTCGGTTTCATCGGTCGCTTCACCGGTCAACCGTGGTTAGACACATCGGCGTTTGTTCTTGCTTCAATTATTGCGGCAACACCGATTATCATCAGGGCCTGGGAGGCACTGAGAGTTAAAACAATCAGTATTGAATTATTGGTGAGCATCGCAGTTATCGGTGCGTTTGTTATTCGAGAATTTGATGAATCTGCAATCGTGACCTTTCTATTCTTATTCGGAACGTTCCTAGAAGAAAAGACGTTAGCGCGAACGCGAAAGTCAATCAAGTCGCTCACCGAAATGGCACCAACGACTGCGCAAGTTGTCCAACCTGACGGAAGTGTAAACGAAACGGATGTTGATTTTGTTGACGAAGGCGACGTCGTGTTGGTTAAAACGGGAGCTCAGGTGCCAGTGGATGGCAAAATCGTCAGTGGCAGTGCCTATCTGAATGAGGCCAGTGTTACGGGTGAATCAAAATTGGTCACTAAGAGGCCGGGTGAATTGGTCTACTCAGGAACAATGGTCGATAACGGGACTATTCAAGTTACGGCAACCAAAGTCGGCGACGATACTACGTTTGCCAAAATCATTGAATTAGTTGAGGATGCTCAAGATACCAAGTCCCATGTGGAGAAGTTTATTGACCGTTTTGCCACGTATTACACACCAGCCGTGTTGCTTCTCGCATTGCTAGTGGGGATATTCTTCCGCGACTTCAAACTGGCGATTACAGTACTGGTTCTTGGCTGCCCAGGGGCCCTGGTAATCGGTGCCCCCGTTTCAAACGTCGCTGGTATTGGTAATGGCGCTAAGAATGGCGTTTTGATCAAGGGTGGCGAAGTGGTCGATACGTTTAGTAAAGTTGACACCTTGGTATTTGATAAAACGGGCACGTTAACGAAAGGGAAAACTGAAGTTGCCAGTGTTCAAACGTACGGAGATAGCCACGCGTTGGCGTATGCGGCAGCGATGGAACGGGAATCGGATCATCCTTTGGGACGTGCAATCGTGGCTTACGTAACCGAGCACGAACTTGCTAGTGATAGTCTGGTCGTCCAGGCAACTAATACGATTAAAGGTCAAGGGATGACGGCTGAAATAGAGAATCACGACGTTGCAGTTGGCAATCAGACGCTAATGAATGCTGAAGGCGTGATTTTGAACGATGCTCAGCAGAAAACATTGATCGCAATTCAACATCAGGGTAGTTCCACTGTTTTAGTGGCCGTGGATGGTGCGTTACAAGCCATTATAGGCATTGCAGATGTCATTCGCGACGGTGTCAAAGATGATTTACGCCAGTTAAAGGCGATGGGCGTTGAACGGCTAGTGATGCTCACTGGTGATAATGAACTAACAGCTAAAACGGTTGGCAGTCAGCTTGGTATGGATGAGATCCATGCAAATTTGTTGCCTGAAGAAAAGGTGACGTTTGTTAAACAACTTCAAGATGATGGTCATACGGTGGCGTTTGTCGGGGATGGTATTAACGATAGTCCGTCAATTGCGACGGCCAACATCGGCATTGCGATGGGCGGTGGAACTGATGTGGCCGTTGAAACATCCGATATCGTTTTGATGCAGTCGTCGTTTGGCGAGCTAATTCACGCGTATGGATTGGCAAAAAAGACGGTTCGCAATACTCGGGAAAATATCATCATTGCAATTGGTACAGTAGTATTTTTATTGATTGGTCTAATTTTCGGCTACATTTACATGGCCAGTGGCATGTTTGTTCATGAAGCCAGTATTCTAGTGGTTGTTCTTAACGCAATGCGTCTGATTCGCTATACGCCAAAGCGAATAATGGCGTCAAACAAACCAGCTAAGCTAATCAAGTCGCCAGCCGCAATCAATTAGTTGGGCAGACTTGATGGGCATCAATTATTAATCATTATTAGCCGGTTAGACTGGTGGTAATCAAACAAAGATGGAGGTTATTCAAATGAGTAAAGCAATTATGCAGTTAGACGCGTTGTCATGCCCATCGTGTATGCAGAAGATTCAAGGCGCATTGGCCAAACAAGCAGGTGTTGAAGATGTCAAAGTGTTGTTCAACGCGGCTAAGGTCAAGGTGAATTTCGATGAAAAGATTGTGAGTGCCGATGCTTTGGCCGACGTTGTTACAAAGTTAGGTTATGAAGTTAAGGGCGTAAAGGTGAAAGTTGCTCAACAATAAGTCAAATTGAGGGTGGAGAATATGACAACAGCAATAGAAGATCGTTATCAAGCAGAATTAAAGCAATCAGACATTGATCATCACACGCCAACGGCCGGTGCAATGGCTGGTCACATTGTGGCAAACCTAGTGGTTCTCGCCAACAAGTTACAACAGGCAAAATGGTACGTTAAGGGACCTGAACGCTTTTCCTTAAAGCCAGAATTTAATCTGTTGATGAAGACAACTCAAAATCAACGTGATGAACTGGGCGAAAGATTGTTGGCTGAGGGTGAAATTGTGCCAAGCACGACTTCAGCGTTTACTGAATATGCGATGTTGGAGGAAGCCGGTCAAAATAAATATCAAACAGCCTCTTGGTTGGTTAATAACTTTGTTCATGATTTTGAAACAAACAATTTATTTGTGACACGGGCAATTAAGCTTTCGGAAAAAGAGGATCGGCCCGCATTAACCCAATATTTGACAACGCTACTCTTTGAAAGTAGAAAGACTATCGCTGATTTACAGGCATATTTAGGCAATGATGCCAGAACTGGTCTAGATGACGAAGATGATGACGATGAGGACTAACGCAAATAACTGAAAAGTGACGTTACAAAGTGGTTGATATACTTTGTAACGCCTTTTTTGTATTTTGAAAATTGATTACCCCAAAAGAACGCCAAGTTTTGTCTATTGAGAAGGATCTCAGTTTTTGAATATAAATATTTTTATCCCATTGTGGAACACACTGTTAAATCTGATTTAACAGCATCTGTATAAAATTCCTTATATTAATAATTTAATAAATAAATTGTCAACAGGATGTTGAATTAATGTTTGAGAAGAACTACCGTGTAACTGAATTGAAACACCGGTAAAACTAGCTTTATTCCTCCTTTTAGAGTCGCCATCAACACAGATTCAACCAGTAATAAACGAAGGTCAATTTAATTCGATGACCACGGTTTGGCCAGATTGCCACGCAAAATTGACTCGGAACGTGCCATGCGCCAGGTAGCTGTTTAGCGGGAGTTTTCAGTTGGGTAAGGAAACCTTGAGGAAATGCAGATTAAACTGCAGGGGGCATTTATGCTAAAACGCAAATTCCAACATATGCGAGAGCGAGAACACTACAAAATGTACAAGGCGGGTAAGGCGTGGTTGTTCGCTAACATCATTGCGGTCGGTTTTGGGTCGGCAATGATTATAACCGGCCAGACGGTCTTGGCCGATAACACAAGCAAACAGATTTTAACGCAAAGGGTTGCAACGAATGCGCTTCCCAATGCGTCTGCCAGTGTTACGACACTATCTGCTTCCAGTGCGGGTGAACCTGCTCAAACGCGAAGTTCAGCAAATGCTGCTAGTAATGCGGATAGTGGCACATTGGTTGGCGACACAAGCAAAAATGCCACATCTACCAGCGCAACGATGAGCGCTCGATCAGATGGTCTTTTAGAAAAGAAGGGGCAATCCAGTGTCTCTATGGCGGTTAGCCAAGCCGCTAGTGCCGAAAGCAAGATAGCAGCTGGCAGTGTTTCATCATTTGCGGGGCAAAACGGTGTCCGAAGCCGAAACGAGGTCACTAACAATACAGCGACAATGTCTACTGCCAGTAATTCAAAGGCTAGTTTGGTGACAAACAGCGGTGACGCGGGCAGTGACGTATCCACCGATCAGGTAGTTAAATCAGTGTCTAGACAGCGATCCACTAGCGCTATTTGGCAGCAGATGGCCGACAGTCAAGCCGTTGTTTCAGTGAGTGCTAAACAAGTCGTTTCTGGAACAAAAACGACTGAAACGTCTTCGAACGGGGTCAAGATTGACTTGTCAGCCGGAGCATCTAGTGCAGACATTCAATCAGCGAAACGGCATGTTGAAGCTCAACACATCAATCCGGCTCAAATCACGGCACAAGACGCCACAACAGACGATTATTCAACTGGTGAAAGTGCTGCCGTGGCCACGCTAACTGCCGCTTCCTATGCGCCGGAAACCGATAATAACGGGGTAGATATCAAGAATTGGTTGGGCGATGTCAGCTATTCAACGATAGAGTCGCAGCTGGCCACCGTATCAAGCAGTGCTAACGGTGTGGCATCTTCGGCGATGATTGCTGATGCAAAAATGGTTGTCGAGACCTGGGTTACCGATGAATTGAAAAAGGTTAACTGGACGACACTGTCTCAAAGTGCGGACTATGTTAATGGCGCCAACGATATTGTTAAACTGGGCGTCAATGCGTCAGCTAACCAGCAAAATGGTTATGCCGATACGATTAAGGCGTATTTAAAGGGTCAATTAACGGCGGAAGCCTATTATTTATGGCTACTTAAAGTTGAATATAATTCAACCCAAAGTCGCTATTTTGGGCCACAAGGCCTTAAGGAGACGTTCATAAAGCTCAAAAATGATCTGAATGTCGCTAAGAATCTTAACCAACTTTCTGGCGATCAGGCTAATATGTACAATTTAGGGTTCGACTTTGCCTATGACTGGTTTGTCGGGGATGCCAAGTTGGGGATGAACTGGGATAATTCAATGATTTACGAGGTCGCAGCTAACATGGGGAATGCTGGGATGACTCAGGTATCATGGACAGCTAGTAAAACCAGCAATAATGACGCTATATTTCTCGATCCGGTCGAGACAATGCTTAGTAACAATCCCTTGAGTAATGCTGTCGACGTAACATCACTGGAAAATGAGATTTACACCCAAGCGTTTAAGGATTACTACGCTGACTGGCAAAACGTGGTCGCACAGGGGTTCAAACAGGCTACCGTTGACGCATTAGCCGGCAAGGCGTTAGCCCTGGATAATTCAGTTAGCGGTACCGTTGCCACTGCGGCCATTGAAACGGAAGCACCAGACGCTTACAAAGCCATTCCGGGCACGAAAACGAAGGGGCAATTGGCCTTATTTGTAAATGCATATATTCTGGCGAAAGCGTACCTAAGCGGGCACTATAATAACCAGCCTATTAATGAAAATAATAATGGCGCTGGTAACACACCGATTCCCGATGCCGGTGTTTTCCCGACCACACCGGTTGCGGGTCAAGTTGTCTCACCACTAGATTTAGCGATTTACTCTGTATTAACAGGGAAGACGTATACCTATAATATTTCACCTGCGAATAACCCGATTGTGGATTCGAAATATCAGACGAGAGCAACAAAGGATTGGATTAGTGGCCCGGCACAAAACGATATGTACCAATTGGCTTGGAATGCTGCCAACCAAGCTAAAACGGACTTTTTGGCGGATATTCAATTGGCTGTTAACACGGGTGATTTATCAAAATTGAACAGTGCGGCTACTTTCTTACCGACCGCTATGAGCCAAGGTATATTGTCCGCGATTCAATATGATTACTACAAAGCCAACTCGTATGTTTATTACAAAGTGTTTAGTGCACTTTATAAGAGCTTTTTTACTGATAAGGCTGGCAAGTTTGCTAACATTATCGCGCAGGTCGTTGCTGATGCTGATACTTATGTAAAACAGAGTGGTGATTCTCATAATGGTCAACCAATCGCACAAAGTTTGACAGCGGCACAAAGGAATAATCCTGATCTAACCGCTACAGTTACCGACAGTGATATCACACTAAATGCTGATGTGACTTATACAAAATCTTACTCCGAAAATGCTGATGGCACGCCTGTTAGCGGTGTTAAAATGCTAACACCATCGGCCACGACAATGATTAAAAGTGACCAAATTAGCAGTGATAATCAGAATAATGCAAAAAAAGTCATCCAAAATGGCCTTGATTACGCTTATGCTCACGAAGAAACGGTGGCGATTCCGGCATATGAAGCGGGTTATGCGGCAGCTCAAAAGAACCTGAATGTCACACCAACCGCGGGCCAACCGGCCTTAGGCAATCCAACTAAAGACACCTATCAATTTGAAGATAAAAGTACCGTAACGGATGTGCTGACACCAGTGCTGATGACAACTAATCCCAATGGTTCGACTGTTTGGCAAGTTCATTATAGTAATGCTGATGGCACCAGCGTGGTGGCTACTATCCAGCGAGCGGCCGATGCAACGAGTCCGGATAAAGGGGCAGTGACGGGACTGGATGTCGCCGTTTATGATAACCAAGGGACTGTTCTGAACGATAGCGGAATGCAAAAAGCTACCCAGGATAGTGTTGGTTATACCAGTGTTCAATTAAATGCCAATGTTATAAACGATGGTTTGAAGCAAACAACTATTTCAGTTAGTATCAACGATTCTGGGGCAGTTGATTATGAGTTTGTCCGTGATGTGCTAAATACAATAACATTAACACCAAGTGCCGATGGTACAGCAATTACGAGTGACGGAACCAATTCCGGAACACTCTATCAGGCCGGTTGGAACTACAAAAAGTCGTTTATTAGTCAACTAACGTTGGTTCAACAAGTAGCTGACCCCAAGTTTGAAAATGACAGCGTAGGCGGAAAAAATAATAAGTTAACAGACGACCAAACGTATGCCGGTTTCTTTCAAAGTACTGATAAGGATGGCAATGTTGTTCATAACAGTACTGTTCAACTCGTGACGGTGGCAGATACGAGTGGTACTGACAATCCTATTAACAAGACTGTCACTAATCTTGATGGTTCTAAAGTGGCCATAACGATAAACAGCGATGGCAGTTTGACCTATATCGTTTATGATGTTAATGGTCAAGTGACTGCAACAAACGGATCAGGAACGCTCGGTACGCAGGATCGCCAAGTCATAATCACGAATCAAGATGCAATGGCTAACGAGAAGCCCTCACAGGTGGTCATTACGCGTACAGCAAATGATGCTATTACAATTACTGAAATCGGCCTTCAGGATAAGATGATTAATGATTTCAACGTGGCAAACACCCAATCCACGGCTGAAGCGATAGTAACAGAAGGGAAAAACGTTGAACCATCGTTTTCATCAACAACAATCGTGGTTCTTGGCAAGGCGCTTCACGCAGGGGTCGTACTCGTAGCGGATCCTAAGTTTGGCACCAACGGTATTAAGAGTACATATGACCGCAAAAATACGGATGGTACTGTAACAGTAATCGCAGATAATGCTGATGGGTTGAAATACCACGGATATGTGCCTGATTCACAATCCACGGATAATACTAAAGACTACGGAACAGCCGAAAATTCAACGGCGACGATTCAATATATTGCGACCAATGTGTCAAATACCGCTACGAAAACAACGATGACGGTGAATACATCAGTGGCTGGACCAACGGTTACAATCTTTCTTGGTAAAGATGCCAACGGCAATATTCGGTCAACAACATCGTTTGATCCAAGCAAGGTAACGACTAGCAATACCGGCAGTGAAATTTTTGAGTGGGCTGGCGTTACTAATTTGCCTGCAGGGTGGACCTATAATGCTGTGAATCAGACGCTCACTTATGTACCGACTACAGTCGTTGATAAGAAAGCGTTAATTAGCGAAATGGCAAAGGCCGGCACGTACGTCGTTAACTGGTCAGATGCTCGTGATGCGACAGCTCCCGCGCTCATTGACCAGTACGGCGATGTCCTGAATCTGGTCATTAGTGCGCAGACAAAGAGTGAAAACAGCCTTACCGTCAATGTTGATACATCAGATGCAACGAAGGTTAATGCCGACCATCAATATACCTTTAGTAATGCTGACATCGTAAATGCCACTCAGTCGAATGATCCGAATGGTTTTGTGACTGCGTTTATTGAACATTTTGCTGGTACTACGGGCAAGATTTATGAAGGAACCATGAATGGAATGGTTCTACCTAATGGTGTTAAGTCAATTACGCTGAACGCTGATGGATCTGTAACCGTGATGTTTGATCCAGATAAGGCCACAGCCAACTATGATAAGGCGACGAACAAAAATGTAATTAAGTTAGTGTTGCCATTCACGGTTGATAGTAATGGCCAATATGTTCCTGATACTGGGGATGCTACTAACAAAACGCCGTTAGCTAATTTGACGTTGTACATGAATATGCAGGCCGATCTGAAACTTACATATCAGGCAGCGGCCGGTGGTGCTGACACGACAGTTAAAAACGGCAATGGCAGTGTGAATGTTGCTTATGTTAAGGCGGGGCAGGAGTTACAGTCTGCTGTGACTCAAAACGGATTGGCTTTAGGCAGTACGTACAATGCGACAGTTCCCGCCACAATTAACGCCGCTAGCACGGCAAACTATCAAGGTGCTTCTTACAAGTTGATCAACGGTATTGCAACGAATAATCCAACTGCGATTAATTTTAACGACGTACAATTGACGTTTGGCGGTAACACTAGTACCTATCTTTACGCGAAGACTTATGGCAGTGTGTGGAATGTAACAAATACGGCGCCATCGTTGACGGATGTACCAAGTGCATCAATGTCTGACGGAATAACGGCGACAATTGATTTAAGCAGCGCAGCTAAAGATTTTAATTGGCAAACAGTTAGTTTCCAGCCTGATGAAAACACAGCTACAAGTTACACAACTACAGTGATAGTTAACAAAGATGCTAAGCGTTTAACTGTGATCTATAAGCCAAAAACTGTGGCTGACGATCTGGATTTCCTGCAAAATACGTATCAAGACGGCTTCGACATGAATGGTTGGTTAACGGACACACAAACGCCTAAGGGTAGCGCAACGCCAGCAATGCATAATGCACTGTATGTGAAAACAAAAACCGCGCCGCTTAAGCTAGCCGATTTCACAAAAAAAGCGACGGTTAATGTAGCGAAAAGCGGAGACGGTTATGATGCTAGTGATAAAACATATACGTTTGATGTTCCAAGTACGGTTCTGAGCGTGAAAGAGTTGGCATTGTTAGCAAGTGGTCAAACATTAACATTAACCTCAGAATCATCACAATCAGATTTGGAAAAGGGTAATTTATCCGTTGACACTGATAACTGGAAGAATATTACCGGCGTAACCATTAGTTTGAGTGCCGATGGAACCTTTGCACATATTGTGGCCACGTTAAATACAGCGGTTGCCAAGAGCAATGTTCAAAAAGGTGCTGTATTGACATTAGGTACTGTTGGAGACTCGCCTTTGGCTTCTGGGATTCATTTGGAATTATCGCTTGTTAATGATTTAAAGCAACAGTCTAGTGGATTACCAGCGGACTTACCTAAGGAATCACAACCCGTTTATCCAACTGAAACCGACCAGGCGTTAAACAGTCGATTTGTTGCTAAATCGCAGGCAGTGGCAGGCTATGTAGTTGTGAGTGCAACGGACCAAAATAATAAAACGTTACAGATTACCACGAATGCTGATGGCAGTGCGTCATATGCGATTAATTACGACTGGGGTGTTGAAACGGGTGATCCGGTTGCTGACCAGATTACGTGGCAATACGCCCAGGCCGAGATTAATGGAAGCATCGGGTCACAAACCAAAGTTTATGGTGCAGATGA
This sequence comes from Furfurilactobacillus rossiae DSM 15814, assembly GCF_000428925.1. GTDB lineage: Bacteria > Bacillota > Bacilli > Lactobacillales > Lactobacillaceae > Furfurilactobacillus > Furfurilactobacillus rossiae. Next base: position 211,093 of record NZ_AUAW01000004.1, read on the forward strand.
TCCTAGCACGCCATATCCAGTGACACTACCGAGCTGGTTAACGGCACCTAAGTGGACAAAAGACGATTTTGGACGAGACAACGACACTAGCGAAGAAGTTGGTGACCATAATATTAAACTGAGCGCTCAGGGAATCAGTGATTTAGCCGCGGCAAACAAAAACTTTACGATTAATGCCACAACATTAGCCAAGTTGACTGATGGTACACTGACAATCACGCCTAAAGTAACGGTTAAGTATGTCGATCAGAATGGCAATGAATTGACGGGTAAAAAAGCAATCAATATAACTGACAAGAAAAAGGGCGCTGCAATAACGATTGACCAGCCAGATGTTGAGGGCTATACAATCGAGCGCAGTCAACCAACTAGCTACATTTTGACTGGCGATGGTACACAAACTGTGACGGTGGTTTACCGACAAAATGCATCTGTTACAGCTAACTATTATGTGGTTGGAACTACAAACAAGATTGCCAATTCCGTGACAACAAACGGGGGTGTCGGTTTGATGTACTCGACGAATGCGGCCCAAATTCCGGGTTATACATTAGTTGCCACGCCAACCAACGCTGCCGGTACTTATACAGGCGCTGGTAACACTGTTAATTATGAATACACTGTCGATTACACCATTATTCCGGTAGACGGCAACGGCAATGAAATTCCAAATGTGATAGCTCCCTCAGGTACAGGTACTCCGGAACAACCGGTCGCGCCAACGGGTGGATATCCAACGATTCCGGGCTATACAAGAACAACCACACCGAACGTGCCCGATAAGCCGGGACAGGTCAATGTCGTTTATACGCCGCTGACGGAAACCGTTATGGTCAATTACTATATCCAAGGGACAACGACCCCAATCGCAAGTTCTGTCACGCTGTCTGGACCGTTTGGCAGCGATTATCAGTCGACACCGGCCAATGTTAGCGGCTATAAGTTGGTTACTACGCCTGCCAACGCCAGCGGCATGTACGGTGTGACGAATGGCGCAGTGAACTACTATTACGAGCTCATTGTGACGGTTGTGTCCAAAACGCCGGATGGTAAGCCAGTCCCTGGCACGACGCCGACGCAACAGCCTGGGGTTCCGGGACAGCCGATTTCAAACGTCCCTCAAATTCCTGGCTACAAAGTCACGTTTGTACCAGAGGTGCCGGGTCAACCAGGCATGGTAGAGGTGATTTACACGCCGATAACCACACCTGGGCCGATGTCGATGCAGTCCGTGGACACACAGACTGTACCATCAGTACATGTGACAACGCCGGTTCCAGTTCAACTGGTTGAGCGAACGACTTCAGCACAGCAGACAACTGTTAAGATGACGGTTATTCAATTGGTTCCAGAGGTTCATACCTCTGCGCGCGTAGCTGCCAAGTCGCAGGTAAAGGTCTTACCACGTACGGGCCAGCAAAGTTCGTTTGCACTGGTTATTGCCGGGTTAGGCATGATGGCGGCAGGATTCATTTTCCTCGGTGTTCGTAGGTATCGCCGATCGTAAGAAAATAACAACATAAACTAGTTTTTACGAGTGTGAAAGACGTTAATCTCCGTATTGGAGGTTAGCGTTTTTTATTGAAAGTCGTTGGCAGATGATTAGAATGGTGAATAACAATGCCATCAGTCAGAAAAACTAAGATAATGGCAAACGAAGGGGGATGCATCAGTGTGAAAATTTTAGTGACAGGATTTGATCCGTTTGGTACGGATAAAATCAATCCAGCGATTGAAGCAGTGAAGCAGTTGCCAGCACAAATTGCGGGCGCCGATATTGTGAAGCTAGAAATTCCAACGGTGTTTGATCGTTGTGCAACGGTTGTTCTGAATGCCATCGAGCGTGAACACCCAGATTATGTTTTAAATGTTGGGCAGGCTGGTGGTCGGGCCGCTATCACACCGGAGCGAGTTGCCATTAATTTTGACGATGGCCGAATTGCGGACAATGATGGTTTTCAACCGATCAACCGAACGATTCAAAGTGATGGTGCGACGGCTTACTTTACTCAGCTGCCAATTAAGGCAATGGCACGCGCTATTCGCAAGGTCGGTGTGCCAAGTACAGTATCGACAACGGCAGGGACGTACGTTTGTAATCACATCATGTATCAGGTGCAGTACATGCGGGACAAGCATTTTTCCGCATTGAAGGCGGGATTCATGCACATTCCGTTTTTGCCCGAGCAGGTTGTGAGCCGTCCAAATGTGCCTTCGTTGTCATTGGCGGATGATGTGCGTGGCATTACGGCCGCAATTGAGGCAATGGTTGCTTACGATGGTAAACCAGATATTGAGAGTGTTGAGGGAACGATTGCATAAAATTCTTATGTACGTTGACTAGGAATTAAAAAATATTGTCCTGTCCAGTTAAGTTTGAGATTAAGAATTGTATTGTGCCGCAAGTGGACTAAAATAAATTTCTAGAGAGAGTTAAACGAAAAATATCAAACGGTTGGTACAGGATTGATGAAAACTTTAAAGAGCATTGTAAGTGTTATTACGGCGTTGTTGATTGGGGTAATTGTGGCGTTCGTTATTAAGGCGACATTATTTCAGTTCGCATATGTCGCAGGTCCGTCGATGCAACCTAATTTAGAGGATCGTGAGCGGGTGGCAATGTTCAACCGAGCTCCGATTCGTCATAACTCTGTGATTATTTTTGATGCGCAGGGTGAGGATCCTAACGCCACCTCACACATTGATTATGTCAAACGGGTGATTGGCATGCCGGGTGACACGGTTGAAAGCAAGAATGGTGTTCTGTACGTTAACAATCGTAAAATCAATCAGAGCTACATTGGTGCAACCGAACGTAACCAAGGGACTGGCAACTGGACCTTGTCGTCGCTGGCCGAGCAACATGATTGGCAGGTAAAGTCGTCAACAGTTCCGAAGGGGATGTACTTTGTACTGGGTGATCATCGTTCTGTTTCTAATGACAGTCGTTACTGGGGTTTTGTACAGCAGAAAAAGGTTGCTGGTGTGGTTAAAGTCCCATTTTGGACGAGTACTGCTAGCAAACGGTTTAATATTAATCAGGCTTACAAAACGTGGACGGCAGACAAGTGAATTTACTTAGTAGTGTTCCCAACAGCCTCAGTTTTTAAAAAGTATTCACCATGCCAAACCATCGGTTTGGCATGGTGAATACTTTTTTAGTCTCTTAGTCGCCTCTGTATGTCGAGGATATTGAATTAATCTGAATGAAACTTGATCGCACATATAATGAGAGAAGTTGTCCGTTTGAATTCAAGCAAGATTTTTTTGAACAAAACGCTTGACCGATGTTCGACTTGTTGATATAGTATTACTTGCTGCTACGAGAGGTCGTCAAGTTGCTAAACGGATTTCAAAAAAATGTTTAATTTCTTGCTTGACTGATTAGAAACAGCATGTTATACTAATTAAGTTGTCGCATGACAGTGATGTAGATCTTTGAAAACTGAACAACGTTTCGACGAATCAAATGTGTAGGGTCTTTGAACGAAAGTTCGAAGCAATTACAATTGTGAAGTCAATTCACTTTATAACCAAGTAACAACAAAACAAGAGCTATTTCAAATAACTCATTAATTTGAGAGTTTGATCCTGGCTCAGGATGAACGCTGGCGGCGTGCCTAATACATGCAAGTCGAACGCACTTCGGTTTTTGATTGACGGTGCTTGCACCAGATTGACGAGACATTGAAGTGAGTGGCGAACGGGTGAGTAACACGTGGGTAACCTGCCCTAAAGTGGGGG
>NZ_AUAW01000005.1 GCF_000428925.1 Furfurilactobacillus rossiae DSM 15814
TTTTGCTTTAACTCATCGCTCAGCTTAGTTTTCCGACCACATCGTGATCGCTTGTATTCGGCATCTGTTTGTGCTAATTCAGCCTGATAAGGTTGACATCGAGATAATTCATAAGAAATTGTTGACGGTGATCGGTTCAGCCGAACGCCCATTTGGATATTGGACAGCCCTAGTTCACAAAAGGTTTCGATTTTAATTCGTTCGGAATAGGTTATACTAGACAAAAGATCAGCTCCTAAAAGATGGGTTTGTGGTAAACACCATTTTAAAGGAAGCTGATCTTTTTTGTCCGAACAGCGTTCGGATTAATTTTACAATCTACCAAACAAATGAATATCATAATAATTGATAACAAAGTGACCTTTTTCGAACGTTCGTTTGGTTGCTGATTGACTGTTGTGGCCTTAAGGTAGCTCTGCTAAGCAAAATGGTCTGGACCATTATGTATTCAAGCAGGAAAGTGGGGGTCATAATGAATTATTGGAGTCGTGAGGAAGAAGATGTTGTCATTACAGCGGCAATTGCGGGTGATGAACTGGCGTTTGACAGTCTTTTTCAACGTTATTTGCCCTTGGTTAACAAATGGTTTCGCGAGTTAAACTTCAAGGGTCGCTTGTTAGAACGGGATGATTGGCATCAGGAGTGTCGGATGGTGTTAATGACAACACTAGAACGGTATCGTGGTCGGACTGTTGGTGAGTTTGCAACGTATTACCGACTGAATGTGCGCAACCGCGGCTTCGATTTGCGTCGTCGGCAACAGGCACAGAAACGACTCCACGAGGAGGCTAGTGAGTCAATAGAGGTCCAATCGGCAGATAGTCATGTTTGCAACTTGTCTAGCATTGAACCGGATGGACTGACCCGCTTGGAATTGCAAGATCGGCTCGTTTATTTGTGCGATCAGTTCTCAGAATTCGAGCAGCAGGTTTGGTGGGGTTTAAGCATCGGGCTGACAATCGAGCACATAGCAGTTCACTTTCAGTGTTCGTACACAAAGGTGCGTAATGCTGCCAATCGATGTCACGGAAAGGCGGTGACAGTGCTTTTAGCCAGTAGTGGCAATTGACACGTTGGGACGGACGTGATAATCTGTTAGCTGTTTATTGGCTCAGGCACGCTTAGAGATATTGATGATGTGTCGTTGGTCAATAGTCGTGAAATCGTAGTTGTTAAGAAATTTCGGAGGTGCCAGTAATGGCCACAAAAAAAGTCGCACTGGCATGTTCAGTATGCGGATCACGTAACTATACCATCACAGCAAACCCTAGTCGGACGAAACGACTAGAGGTAAACAAGTTTTGTAAACACTGTGGACAATACACACTGCACCAAGAAACAAAATAAGGAGGCTGAATCATGCATTTGTGGCGTTTTTTAAAGAGCGTATTTGCTGAGTTGAAGATTGTTCGCTGGCCAACAGCTCGCGAAAATCGACGAGATTCATCTATTGTTATTTCTGTTTCCGTGGCGTTTGCGCTATTTTTTGCACTTATTGACTGGGGTGTACAGGCTCTGATTACTTGGTTAGCCTAGCGCGAACGTTTGTGGCTACTGGTAACACAATGATTGACAGTAGCAAGACAGTGAAATCTTTGTTATAATGCATTTAATCAAAAAAACTTCGTCGGCTAAGTCGAAGTTTTTTTATTTTGCACTGTTTTAAAAAATGGAGGATTTAAACATGGCTGAAACGGCTGAAAAACTTTGGTACGTATTACACACATATTCAGGTTATGAGAACAAAGTACGGGATAACTTGGAATCACGTGCGCAATCCATGGGGATGTCTGATTACATCTTCCGGGTGGTTGTACCAGAAGAAGAAACGCAACAAGTAAAGGATGGCAAGGCAAAGACTGTCATCGAAAACGACTTTCCAGGCTATGTACTTGTTGAAATGATCATGACTGATCAGGCTTGGTACATCGTCCGTAACACGCCAAACGTTACTGGGTTCGTGGGCTCACATGGTGGTGGTTCTAAACCAACGCCATTGTTGCCTGACGAAGTTGATTTGATTCTTCACCGTTTGGGCGAGGACAAGAAGGCTAAGGCTGACTTTGAACTCGAAGTTGGCGAATCCGTTCGAATTACTGATGGTGCCTTTTCTGACATGGTCGGGAAGGTTACCGAAGTAGATAACGAAAAACAAAAGTTGAAAGTTAATGTAACGATGTTTGGTCGCGAAACTTCTGCCGAATTGGAATTCAATCAGGTTGAAAAGATTCAGTAAGACTTGTCAGCTGTTTGCCATCATGGTAAACTACTACGGTATGCGTTTAAGCATATCGTGGGAGGCGTAATTCTAACGCGCCATCAACTACCACACTCAAGGAGGAATTAGACATGGCTAAAAAAGTGGCTAATGTTGTTAAGTTACAAATTCCTGCCGGTAAAGCAACACCTGCTCCGCCGGTTGGTCCTGCTTTAGGTCAAGCAGGGATTAACATCATGGGATTCACAAAGGACTTCAATGCCCGCACTGCTGATCAAGCAGGTTTGTTGATTCCAGTTGTCATCACTGTATATGAGGATCGTTCATTCGACTTCGTTACAAAGACCCCGCCAGCTTCTGTTCTATTGAAGAAGGCTGCTGGTGTTGAACACGGTTCTGGCGAACCTAACACGAAAAAGGTTGCTACGGTAACCAAGGATCAAGTTAAGGAAATTGCCACAACTAAGATGCAAGATCTAAACGCTGCCGACGTTGAAGCCGCAATGCGCATGGTTGAAGGTACTGCTCGGAGCATGGGCTTTACTGTAGAAGGCTAAGCCTAAACAGCGGACAAGTACGGATACTCAGTGAAAGCTGAATGTATCAGGTGGAAGATGTCCACGGGATGCGCGTGGCTATCATATGATAGTCTGGTTTCATCCTGTGATACATCGCCATACCACATTTGCTAGGAGGAAAACACAATGGCCAAAAAGGGCAAGAAGTACCAAGATGCGCTTAAGCAAGTTGATAAGACTAAAGCTTACAGCGTAGAAGACGCGGTTGCCTTGGTAAAAGACATCGACTTTGCAAAGTTCGATGCAACGGTTGAGATTGCTTTCAAGCTTAACCTGGACACCAAGCAAGCAGACCAACAGTTACGTGGGGCAATGGTTTTGCCTAATGGAACTGGTAAGACACAACGAGTAATTGTTTTTGCTCGTGGTGACCAAGCACAAGCTGCTAAAGATGCAGGTGCTGATGAAGTCGGTGACGACGATTTAGTTCAAAAGATCTCTGATGGCTGGTTGGACTTTGATGTTGCAATCGCAACACCAGACATGATGGCTAAAGTAGGTCGTTTGGGCCGTCAATTAGGACCTAAAGGCTTGATGCCTAACCCTAAGACGGGTACCGTAACGATGAACGTTGCGCAAGCCGTTAAGGATGCTAAGGGTGGTCAAGTTACTTACCGGACTGACCGTGACGGAAACGTTCACGTTCAAATTGGTAAGGTATCCTTTAGTGCTGACCAATTGGTCGGTAACTTTAAGGCTATCGAAGATGTTATTGTTCGTGCGCGTCCTGCCGCTGTTCGTGGCACATACGTTCAACACTTATCAGTAGCTTCAACGTTCGGCCCATCAGTTGCTGTCGATTTGGCAAGCTTCTAAATCAAACATTGACGAAGCACCACTGCTTTGCTATAGTGTTTAAGTAAATTAATTTTACCTAAGACTCAGGTGATAGTTGTTAATTCAGCTATCTTAATATCCTGCCGAGGCAAAGCAATTCGTGATGAATGACTTTGAACCCGTTGTCTTAGGACAACGGGATTTTTTTGGGTAAAAAATCAATCATGGAGGTGTAAAACGTGAGTAAAGAAACGATTGCAGCAAAAGCTGTTGTAGTTGATGACGTCGCTAAGAAGTTGTCTGCTGCTAAATCAGTTGTTATTGTTGACTACCGTGGTTTAACGGTTGAAGAAGTTACGGATTTGCGTAAGCAACTACGTGACTCAGACGTTGCCATGGAAGTTATCAAAAACAAAGTTCTAGTTCGCGCTGCTGAAAAAGCCGGTATTGATGGTCTTGACGATACATTCGTTGGACCTACTGCCGTGGCTTTCGGTAATGGTGATGATTCAATCGCCCCAGCACGGATCTTGGCCAAGTTTGCCAAGGATCATGATGTCCTTGAAATCAAGGGTGGCATGATGGAAGGTAAGGTTGCTTCTGTTGATGAAATCAACACTTACGCAACGTTACCAAGTCGCGAAGACTTGCTTTCAATGCTTGCTTCCGAATTGCAATCACCAATTCGCAGCTTTGCATTTGCTGTTAAGCAAGTTGCTGACAACAAGGATGACGAACCTGCTGCTTAATGTTGACGACGCATCTGTTGGTGCGTTTGTGATGTTAGATGTAGCTTAACTCGTAAAACTAACTCGCTGGAATACCAGCAAAACCAATATTTGGAGGAAAACAATCATGGCTTTAGATACTCAAAGCATTGTTGATCAATTAAAAGACGCAACCATCGTTGAATTAAACGACTTGGTTAAAGCAATCGAAGACGAATTCGGTGTTAGTGCAGCTGCTCCAGTTGCTGCTGCCGGTGCTGCTGGTGGTGACGCCGCAGCCAAGACTGAATTTGATGTTGAATTGACCTCAGCTGGTCAATCAAAGATCAAGGTCATCAAGGCCGTTCGTGAAGCTACTGGCTTAGGTTTGAAGGATGCTAAGGACTTAGTTGACGCAGCTCCTAAGAACGTCAAGGAAGGCTTGTCAGAAGACGATGCCAACGACTTGAAGGCTAAGCTTGAAGATGCTGGTGCATCAGTTACTGTTAAGTAATTAAATGCATTGTGTATTGAATAAAAGCGCTGATCCTCTGGGATCAGCGCTTTTATTGTCCTTTGAACAAACAAATACGATAAGGCAATTGCAAAAAAATTTACTATTTATGATATGAATATGTTCTTTTTAACATTATGATCAACTTTGAACGATGACTTTTCTGAGATGCGGTAGGAGACTTTAAAATAATTAAGCATACAACTCTTTCTCCCAATATTTAACAAGACCCTATCTTAGTGATTTTCGATAACCTGCGTTTATAGCATCTTGTTCTGAGTTAAAGGTAACTGCGTTAGCAGGACTGATGTGATAAGTTCTTTGTCCAGGCAAATGGTAAATGTGGCTACGCGAGTCACCAATCACAGGTCCTTGAGCAGAGTCTACAGTAGATGTTTGCTGAGAAATTTGAGCAGCAGCGGCAGCTTCAGCGGCTGACCTTGATTGTTCTGCAACCTGCGAAGCACTTATCGACGTTGCTACAGAACTTGTGATGGATTGGCTTACACTGACAGAACTACTTTCACTGGCAGAAACAGACTGGCTTTCAGATATGGAATTGCTCTGGCTTTCAGAAATTGAGTTGCTTTGACTTTCAGAAATTGATTCGCTTTCTGACGTACTTTGAGATTCGCTATCTGCGATGCTTTGAGATTCACTTATGGATGATGAGTCATCTGAGCTGCTTGAAGACTTGTGAGCTTCTTTTTTGTGATGCCTGATATGAGCATGAACACTGCTCCTTGTTGATGCATTGTTAGTGGATGACTTTGTCGAATTGCCAGTAAATGCGCTGGCTAAAAATATTAGTGACAAAAAACCGGTCAGTAGTATAAGCGGCCATCTCACTAATTGTTTGAGGCTTTTCTTACGATAGAGTCGGTAGGTTCCATAACCGAATGCTCCTGCGATGACCAGCATTAAAAATATTTGCATAATTCCTCCTGAAAGCTATTGATTTATTTATATTATATAAATTATCTAATGAAGACAATACTTTTATTGAATTGTTGACTATGATAAACAAATATCCTACTAATGGTGGCCAAGATTGACTTGTGAGCATCAAACTACTCTTAAAAAAGTCTAAATCTACCGTTACTTGACGTTTGACATGGTAAACTAGAGAAGATTTTATTCGAGGGGAGTAAGGCATGAAAACTTTACGAAAAATGTGGGCGGCGATTAATCGCCACATGACGCTACTAAGATTGCTGTTTGTGTTCTCAGTGCTTCTGTATGTGATTCATGAAGTGGGACGAGACATTCAACAAATCAGTGGGCAAGAAGTGGCAGAAACATTCTCGCAGCAAACACCAACTAGTCTGTTACTGATGTTAGTCGTAGGCTTTATTGCGGTTACTCCAATGCTGAATTACGATTTTAATATTGTTAAATTTTTACCTGGCAAGTTTAAAAAAGGGTATGTTATTCGTTCTGGATGGACGGTCAATACATTCACTAATATTGCTGGATTTGGTGGCTTACTTGGGGCAAGTTTGCGAGCAAATTTCTACAGTAAAGGTGCTACTCGCAAACAGATTCTGTTTGCAATTTCAAAAATTGCATTATTCCTTGTCACCGGTCTATCTCTGCTTTGTTGGATTGCGCTCTTTCAAATTTTTGTATTGCATATTGGCGGCGTGTTTGCTCGTTATTGGATTTGGATGGTCGGCGGCGCACTATATTTTCCAACGGTGATGTTAGTTACCCACTTCACGGATTCAGAGTTTTTTAATGACTTAACACTTAAACGGCAACTCTCATTAATGGCCGGTTCTAGTTTTGAATGGTTGTTTTGTGCCTTGTTCTTTATTTTTATTGGTGCATTAATGGGTGTCAAAGTTGATTTTGCAGCTGTTTTACCAATGTTTGCTGTTGCCTCAGTTGCTGGGGTTGTTTCCATGATCCCCGGTGGTTTGGGGTCGTTTGATACGTTTATGCTAACGGGGCTTGGTTTTATTGGTGTAGGTAAGGCCGATGCACTAGTTTGGTTATTGTTCTACCGAATCTTTTATTATATTTTGCCATTCTTAGTCGGTGTTTTATTCTTCATTCAAGATACCGGTAGCAAGATCAACCACGCCTTTGAAGGGCTACCGATGCAGCTGTTTCAGCGCATTGCGCACGTATTTTTAACTGTTTTCCTGTGGTTTTCTGGTGTCATGATTATCCTTGTTTCAACTTTTCCACACTTGCAGGAATACAACAAAGTCTATGGCGCTTTGTATGGATACGTTGTTTATTTTGCTAACCAGGCCATCAACATCATCATGGGTTTCTTATTGATTGGTTTGGCACGTGGGGTTAATTCGCGTGTTAAGCGTGCGTTTTGGCCAACGACAGTTGTGTTGATTATGGCTGCGCTGAACACAATGTGGAAGGACCCGTCTATCAAGATGAGTGTTTTCCTTGTCTTAGTGCTGGCGGCCCTATGGTTGTCTCATAAAGAGTTTTATCGTGAGCACTTTGAGTATTCATGGGGTGCCATGTTGTTTGATGGCATCAGCTTTGTTGGTATTTTTGTAACGTATATTATTGTTGGCGTGTACAATACGCCTAATTATCAGCGGATGCATCATGTGCCGAGAGCGGCATTGTTTCCTACCGAGCGTGTCTGGCTAAGCGGTTTAATTGCGATTGCAATTGCGTTGGTGGTATTGGCGATTGTCTACTGGTATATGCATAATGGGAAGTCGACAATCTTTAAGGTACCGTTCGATGAGGGTCGTGTCGCTCATGTTATTGACACTTATGGCGGAAACGAAGTCAGTCATTTGGCTTACTTGCGTGACAAACTTCTTTATTTTTACACCGTTGATGATGAAGATAAAATGTTTTTCATGTATCAAAAGAAGGCTGATCGTTTAATCGTCATGGGTGAACCGGTGGGTGATCAACAATATCGTGATGCCGCCATTGATAACTTTATGGACGTCGCCGACAAAGAAGGCTATTCCATCGTGTTTTACGAGATCGATGAAGATTTAACGATGAGTCTTCATGAAAAAGGATATGACTTTTTCAAGTTCGGTGAGGAGGGTTTCGTTAACCTACCTTCATTTAGCATGCAGGGTAAAAAACGAAAGTCTGACCGCAATCTGATGAGTAAGTTTGATCGCGTCGGGATTACGTTTGAAGAACTTAAACCGCCGTTTGATGCTGATACGTTACACGAACTGCGAGTCATTTCTGATGAGTGGCTAGATGGTCAAAACGAAAGTGGTTTTTCGCTCGGCTTCTTTGACGATTACTATTTAGATCAATCATCTATTTATGTGATGCGTTCCGCGGAAGGTAAAATTCTCGCCTTTACGACGAACATGCCCACACATTCAGGCATTTCTTCAATTGATCTGATGCGTTATGGCAAGAATGCACCATCTGGAACGATGGACGTTATGTTTATCCATTTGTTGCAACACAATGCCGAGGCTGGCTTTGAGGACTTTAATATGGGGATGGCGCCACTTTCAAATGTGGGTGTCTCCCGGTTCAGTTTTATTGAAGAACGAATTGCACATTTAATTTATGAATATGGCTATCGTTTTTATGGGTTTCAGGGGCTCAGAAACTACAAAGAAAAATATGTGACTAGTTGGCATGGAAAGTATATTGCTTATCGTCGACGGAATTCACTGGTTTTCACTATGTTGCAAATAACGATGGTTGTGAATGCCAAACGAGTGACAAACAAGAAAGAGAAGCGATTGCTGATTTTTCATGCTAAAAGTTAGTCCATAAAGTTACGTCATTTCGTTCGATTTTAAATTTGTATAAGACGCTCGTTTAAAGAAAAGGCTTTATTTAAACGGATAGAATGAAAGAGGCTACTCAAACTGACAGAAATTTTCTGTCAGTTTGAGTAGCCTCTTTGTTTGTGTAAAAATGTCACTTTAAGCGTGTGGCATCGCTGTCACATGTTTAAATGTCGCAAAGTAGTCAAAAATTTGATCAATGTAACTAGCGTTAACCATTAGCTTTAAGTCACTAAGTGGTAAAAATTCAGATTCCGCTGCGTCGACAAACCATTGCCACAGAGAGTCGTAAAAATGGTCAATGTTGAAGAGGGCGATGGGTTTTGTGTGAATGTCAATTTTGCTCCAAGACAACATTGTGCCCAGTTCTTCGAAGGTGCCAAAGCCACCAGGCAACACAATAAATGCATCAGACATAGCAAGCATTTTTTCTTTACGTTCGTCCATGGTGCTGACTTCTACTAGATCCGTTAAGTTGTTACTTTCAGTACTGATTCGTTTAAGGAAACGAGGCATAATGCCAGTTACTTGACCGCCAGCATCGATTGTCGCGTTTGCTACTGTGCCCATTAAACCATCAGAGGAACCACCGTAAATTAGGCGAATATGATGGTCGGCCAGATAGCCACCTAAGAGTGCAGCTTGCACTGAATATTCAGGGTGGTTGCCTGGTAATGAGCCACAAAAGACACAAAGTGAATTGATTTTTGTCATAATTACGATCTCCAAACTAAGCGATGTTTCATAATACTAACTTGTGCCCAGTATACCATAAGCGAAATGATGACTCATTTGCAGTTTATTAGATTAATTGGCGGATCAAATTCCCAAAACGAGTTTGATTGCAATGAGAACAAAAATAAAAACCACCCCTCGAATTAGGATGATTTTTATTTTACTGCACGTATTACTATAAGAGACTAATTTTTCTTCTTACCACCAATATCATAGTCTGAGTCGTTCATAGCTTCTACGTTTCCTAGTAGGTAACCATTTCCGACTTGGCTAAAGAAGTCGTGGTTAGAAGTAGATGTCGAAATTCCGTTCATAACGACTGGATTAACGTCCTCAGCAGTATCTGGGAAGAGGGGTTCTTGACCCAAGTTCATCAGTGCTTTGTTGGCGTTGTAACGAATGAACTTCAAAACATCGTCCGACCAGCCGACACGGTCGTAAACAAGGTGCGTGTATTTTTCTTCATTGTCGTAAAGATAATAAAGGAAGTCATACATCCAATCCTTTAAGGACTGCTGTTCGTTTTCTGTTAATTCCTTCATTCCTAGTTGGAACTTGTAGCCAATGTAAGTACCATGGACAGATTCATCACGTAAAATCAGTTTGATAATCTCAGCAACGTTGTTTAGCTTGTTATGCCCTAAGTAATAAAGTGGTGTGTAAAAACCAGAGTAAAACAGGAATGTTTCGAGGAAGACACTGGAGATCTTCTTTTTGAGTGGGTTCTCATCGTCGTGGTACAACGTATAAATTCGTTTGGCCTTATTCTGTAGTAGATCTTCAGAATCGCTCCAGTCGAAAATCTCATCGATTTCATCGGGCGTGTTCAACGTTTCAAAAATGGTCGAATAACTTTTGGCATGAACAGATTCCATGAACTGGATGTTGTTCAAAACGGCCGTTTCATGTTGCGTCCGAACGTCGCGACGTAGTGCAGCCATGCCGTCTTGTGATTGAAGCGTGTCCAGCAAGGTTAGACCACCGAAAACGTGACCGACTACCCATTTGTGATCGTCATCCAAGGTGCGCCAGTCATCCATGTCGTTTGAAACAGGAATTCGCGTGTCGAGCCAGAACTGCTCAGTTAGTTTCTCCCAAGTTGCTTTATCAATTTCATCTGAAACTTGATTCCAGTTAATGGCTTTATAATTGCCGTTTTCCATATTGTCCTCCTGTGTCTGGTGTTTCTGAATACTATCAGTTAATTATGATTATCGTAGAACGAGAAAGGGTGTTTGTCATTAGCGAATTTTGGAAAAATATATTCTCAAGAATCTATTGCGTACCCTTTGTATAGCGATAACGCGCTCCCAGACCTGAATCCTGTGCACAACCTGAGACTAGTACCGTACAAGCAAAGACCGCTTGTACAATACTAATCTCTTGTTGTTGCTCGGATTCAACCTCGGTCTGGTCACGCTCACCTTACTAGATACTGCAACTTTCACATTCGTTTGCGCCGACTTCACCGTTGTTATCGGTGAAGGTACGAACGTAGTAGACAGACTTACAACCCTTTTTCCAAGCATAGTTACGCAGAATGTTAAGATCACGGGTGGTCATCTTGTCAGTGCGACCATTTTTCCATTCATAGAGGCCTTCAGGCATCGTTGAGCGCATAAACAGAGTTAAGGCCATTCCTTGATCAATATGTTCTTGCGCGGTGGCATAAATGTCGATCACTTTACGCATGTCTGTGTCATAGGCTGACTGATAGTATGGCAGGGTGTCATTGGATAAATATGGAGCCGGATAGTAAATTTTACCGATCTTTTTCTCTTGACGTTCTTCGATCCGGTTAACGATTGGATTCAAACTAGCAGTTGTGTCATTAATGTAGGAAATGGAACCATTTGGCGCGATGGCCATCCGGTTTTGGTGATACAAGCCATCTTTCATAACGTCCGCTTTTAATGCTGCCCAGTCATCCTTAGTGGGGATAAAGATTCCCTTAAACTGGTCAGCTACTTTGTCTCGACTGGGACCCCAATCCTTCGTCACGTACTTGTCGAAGTAGGTACCATTTTCGTAATCGGATTTGTCGAATCCAGCAAACGTTTCGTGGCGTTCACGAGCAATTTCGTTTGATGCTTTAAGTGACCAGTAATTCAGCAACATGAAGTAAACCTTCGTGAAGTCAAGGGAGTCTTCATCACCATAGTGCATGTGGTTCTTTGCAAAGTAGGCGTGCAATCCCATGGCACCTAAACCGATTGCATGGCTTTGTTGGTTACCGTACTGAACACTAGGCACAACATCGATATTACTGTGGTCCGTGACGTAAGTGAGGGCGCGAACCATTGCCTCAACGGAGTGGCCGAAGTCAGGGGAGGCCATTAAGTTAACAATGTTTGTTGAGCCAAGGTTACAACTGACGTCCTTACCAAGAACGTCGTATTCTTGCTTGTTATTGATTTTAGAAGGAGTCATGA
Source organism: Furfurilactobacillus rossiae DSM 15814 (assembly GCF_000428925.1). GTDB lineage: Bacteria > Bacillota > Bacilli > Lactobacillales > Lactobacillaceae > Furfurilactobacillus > Furfurilactobacillus rossiae. Next base: position 11,720 of record NZ_AUAW01000005.1, read on the forward strand.
CTTGTAAAATTTCTGAGCAAAGGTTACTCATGATGATTTTACCAGCAATTGGATTATGCAAGTTAGCCGTGTCAATGTTAACGACGTAAGGGTAACCGGATTCCTGCTGAAGTTTGCTGATTTCAGTTTCTAGTGTTCGTGCGCGAATTTTCTTTTTGGCGATGTTCGGGTTGGCGACTAAATTGTCATACTCTTTAGTGATGTCAACATATGAAAATGGTTTGCCGTATTCTTTTTCAACACTTTGTGGCGAAAATAGGTACATGTCTTCGTCAGCAGCTACTAATTGGTAAAACTTATCTGGTACGGTAACACCAAGCGAGAGTGTTTTAACCCGTACCTTTTCGTCGGCAGCTTCTTTTTTGGCACCGAGGAAGCCGATGATATCTGGATGGAAAACGGATAGGTAAACCACACCGGCGCCTTGACGTTGACCTAATTGATTAGAGTAGGAGAAAGAGTCCTCAAGCAATTTCATAACAGGAACAACACCAGATGCGGCATTGGCGATACCTTTGATTGGTGCGCCTGCTTCACGCAAGTTTGACAGGTTAATGCCGACCCCACCACCAATACGTGACAGTTGCAGAGCAGAGTTTATACCGCGACCAATGGCGTTCATGTCATCTGTCATTTGGAGGACAAAGCAAGATACCAATTCACCACGACGAGCTCGGCCAGCGTTTAAGAAACTAGGTGTGGCTGGTTGGTAACGTTGGTGGACGATTTCGTCGGCTAGATCCATAGCTAGTTGTTCGTCGCCGTCTGCGAAGAACAATGCATTCATTGCAACGCGGTCGATAAAGCCTTCTAAATATTGCTGATTATCGTTTGTTCGGAGTGTGTACTGGGCATAAAATTTGTAGGCTGCCATGAATGTCTTGAAGTGAAAATCTTGTGCGTTCAAATAGTCGTATAGTTTTTCCACAAAAGAAAAATCATACTTTTCAAAAAAGTCACGTTCGATGTAATTGTTATCAAGCAGGTAATCAAAACGTTCGCGAAGTGAGCCAAATTTCACAGTGTTGGGTTCAACATTTTCTGTTAGGAAAGCGGCGAGGGCTTCCTTATCTTTATTTAACGGAATTTGCCCGTTAACAGGAATGTTAATCTCATTGTTCAAGTCGTAATACGTGACGTCCTTTAAATCTTTTAATGCCATTTTTCTGTCACTCCCTGATTGATTTTTGATAAAAGAAAAGACGCACGCCAACGCTCCGCGTACGCCCGAGCCGTGTTCATTGATCGAATGATGGAAAATTAAGCCAGCTTTGCCAGAACATCTGGACGGAAACCAGACACTGCATCGACACCATCTGCATCAACGACCGGCATTGCTTGAAAACCGCGACCCTTTAAGTAGTCGATCAGTTCTGGATGCTGATTAATATTACGTTCCTCAAAATCAACGTTATGTGCGCTCAAAAAACGCTTTGTCATCTTGCACTGAATGCAATTATCCTTTGTAAATACAACAACTTTAGCCATAATGGCCACTTCCTCTCTCTGCACATTTGAACTTAAAAACTGGTTTTGCTGATGACCTAAGTATAGTGGCTGGAGATTGAAATGCAACAAAAAAATACCATATTTTGTGGCATTTATACAATGCATCCACAAGATATGGTGTCCTCAAAGGGTTTATAAAATTTCGAATTTTTTTCGTTACTTTTATCCGCGATTCCATTATGATGAAAACAGAAACGAGGTTAACTTAAATGATGAACAACCATTATTATACGCCAAATCCGGACGTTGTACACGACGAAGCGACGTGGAATTTTCGTCTATTAGGTCATGAAATAATGTTTACTACGGACAACGGTGTCTTCTCAAAACGCACTGTTGACTATGGTTCACGGGTTTTACTGGATGCGGTAAACTTAAACGACATTCCGTCAGGTTCAATTTTAGATATGGGTTGCGGGTACGGTCCTATTGGTCTTGCAATTGCTTTGGACAACCCTGATCGTGCCGTCGAGTTAGTCGACGTAAATGAGCGGGCACTAGCCTTAGCCAGGAGGAATGCAGAACAAAATCAAATTCATAACGCAACCATCTATACTTCCAATCAATACGAGAAGGTGACTAATAAATATGCAGCCATCGTTACCAACCCACCTGTTCGTGCAGGCAAGGCCGTTGTTGATGGCATGATTTCAGGCGCTCAAACGCATCTGCTGCCCAAGGGACGTTTAACCGTTGTTTTACAAAAAAAACAAGGCGCACCCTCTGCAAAAAAACTAATGCAGACAATTTTTGGTAATTGTGAAATTATCAAAAAAGATAAGGGCTACTATATATTGGAATCAATTGCGAGTGATCAGGCTAATGGCTGAGATGAACGAAAATATGACGCCAACCATTGCTGAAGCGGGGATGAATGAGGCACTAAAGCAAGCACGGATTGCCGGCAGTGTTGGTGAAGTGCCAATTGGTGCGGTAGTCATGCATCAGGGAAAAATCGTTGGACGTGGTTATAATCTACGCGAACATGCCCAAGATGCAACATTGCATGCGGAAATCATGGCGATCAGTGAAGCTAATCATACACTTAACACATGGCGACTAGAAGATTGTCAGCTGTTTGTCACCATCGAGCCATGTCCCATGTGTAGTGGTGCCATTATCAACGCTCGAATTCCTGAAGTCTATTTTGGTGCCCGAGACCCCAAGGCTGGTACAGTGCGTTCTTTATATCAATTGCTGGAAGACCCGCGTTTTAATCATCGAGTTATTGTTCATGAGGGACTCATGGCAGATCAAGCCAGCACGCTTATGCAGAATTTCTTTCGGGCAATCCGTCGAGGACGTGGTGCAAAAAAACCGGGTTCACAACGAACAAAATGACAAGCAAAACACTAGCTTTTATGACGTAAATAGCGTAGTATTATTAATTGCCGAAAGGCCATGAGGCAAGGTCGTCCTCACGAATTGTGTCAGGACCGGAAGGTAGCAGCACTAAGTCCGCGACGGTTTGTGCTTCATGTTTTATTGAAATTAACGGCGTTTGACCAATGGCTTTAACAACTGGTTGAGCGCTTTTTATTTATTTTTAAATACAAGTTGAGATTTGGAAGTACTGGTGTTATCTTTCGGGTCTAAAACCTTTATACTGATTTAGAAGAATGCTAACGAAGTGCGGATCCTTCGCACGATAAGGAACATCAATATGAGGAGTTTAACATGAGCTATCAAGCCCTTTATCGGGTATGGCGGCCGCAACGGTTTGATGAAATTGTTGGACAGACCGTCATTACGCAAACATTAAAAAACGCTATTGTGACCCAGCAGACGAGTCATGCTTACCTTTTTTGTGGCCCACGTGGGACCGGTAAGACATCAGCGGCGAAGATTTTTGCCAAGGCCATTAATTGTCCAAATCAGAAAGATGGCGAACCGTGCAACAATTGTGACATTTGTAAAGCAATCACGGCCGGCCAGCTAAACGATGTCATTGAAATTGATGCTGCTTCCAACAACGGTGTTGAAGAAATTCGTGACATTCGTGATAAGGCCAAATACGCGCCAACACAGGCCACTTATAAAATTTACATTATCGATGAAGTGCATATGTTATCAACCGGGGCCTTTAATGCTTTATTGAAGACTTTGGAGGAACCGCCGGCCAATGTGATCTTTATTTTGGCCACTACGGAGCCGCATAAAATTCCGGCAACCATTATTTCACGGACGCAGCGTTTTGATTTTAAACGAATTACGGCTCAGGAAAGTTTTGACCGAATGGTTTACATCTTGAAGCAAAAGCAAGTTGACTTCGAAGAACCAGCTTTAAAGGTCATTGCCAACGCGGCGGAAGGCGGAATGCGTGATGCCTTGAGTATTCTGGATCAAACGATTTCTTTCGGTGATAATGAAGTAACATTGGACAATGCTTTGTTAGTCACGGGAAGTGTGACCGAAAGTTTATTGGCTGACTATGTCAAACAGGTCGTTGCTCATGAAACGACGGCTGGGTTAGCGGCCCTCCAAAAGGTCCTAGACGATGGTAAAGATGCCGGTCGTTTTGTGGAGGACGTAATCAGTTATGTTCGTGATCTGCTTCTTTATAAAGAAGCGCCTGATATGGTAACGGGTAGCGATACCACCGGTGATGTTTTTCAACAATTGAGTAAGAACACAGATCCTGACGTTTTTTACCAAATGATCAATGCTTTAAATGAGGTAGCTGCACAGTTGCGATTTACAACTCATCCGGATGTCTATTTAGAAGTGTTGACGGTTAAGCTAGCACAGATATATCCGAATGTGGGCACAACTAAGGCCCCTACATCAGGGAGCGCTTCTAATGCGTCTGAAGTTGCTGAACTGGAGACGCAAATTCAACAGTTGAAGCAAACGGTCAGCCGCTTAAGCGCAGCGACGACTCAACCGCAACAGCCAGCACCTACTCCAGCACCTACTGTAGAAGCTTCGTCTCATAGTGTTCAAGGGACTCAAACGACCTCGACAACTAGCGCGACGCCAGCGCCAACGAATCAGCCAGCATCAACCACAGGCACGCAGACAGGAAAGCCGGCACGGGCCAAAACGACGACTGCGACTGCTAGCCATGCAAGTGCCAACGTTAACTTGGCAAAAATTTATCCAGTGTTGCGAGCCGCTACAAAGCATGATTTAGATGCGATGCGTGACGTATGGGACGATTTATTGGATACGCTGCCTGTGACGCAAAAAGCGATGATGCATGTTTCAAAGCCTGTCGCTGCTAGTAATGAAGGTGTAATTGTTTCATTTAGCTACGCCTTCTTCTTTGATAAGGCAGCCACTGATGATGGTTTGCGAACAGCATTGGAGAACAATCTTAACCGATTGACTGGCGATACGACCGATGTTTGGTTTGTTCCAGAGGATCAGTGGCCACAGATTCGTAAGGACTTTTTGACGGATCATAAAGAAGAATTAACGGGGGGGACGACCCCGACCGGGACTACTGCTACTCGGCAGCAACAGCCGGTTTCAGATGAGCCGGCGTCAGCCCCGCTTGACTCGCCATCGGAGGACGCTGGTATCAGTGAGCCGGAGAATGAGTTGGTAACAAAAGCGCAACAGCTGTTTGGCGCTGATAACGTGACTATCAAAAACGATTAAACGGTCAGTTGATGACCAAATATGAATAACTTAATTTTGGAGGAATGAAGATTATGATGGGTGGCAATATGCAAAATATTATGCGTCAGGCACAAAAGATGCAAAAGCAGATGAAGGCAGACCAAGAGAAACTGGAAGCACAAACTTTCACTGGTTCTGCGCCAGATGATATGGTGAAGGCCACATTTACAGGAGACCACAAGATGACTGATTTGGTCGTTAATCCTGATGCGATTGATCCAGATGATCCCGACATGCTGGCTGACATGGTTTTGGCGGCGGTTAATGATGCAATGACACAAATTGACACTGCAACGGACAGTACCATGGGCAAATACAGCCGTGGTCTGGGGATGTAAGTACAAACGAGGTAGACAATGGATTATCCAGAACCAATTGCGCAATTAATTGAAAGTTACATGAAGTTACCGGGTATTGGTGCAAAAACTGCCACACGGCTAGCCTTTTATACAATTGATATGGATGGTGATGACGTGACTGGTTTTGCTAAGTCCTTGATTTCGGCCAAACGTGACTTACACTTCTGCTCAATTTGTGGCAATATCACTGAAGAAGATCCGTGCGCGATTTGTTCTGATAAATCGCGTGATCAAAGCACGATTCTAGTGGTTGAAGAGCCTAAAGATATTATGTCGATGGAATCAATGCGTGAATATCATGGTTTATACCATGTTTTGCACGGCGTCTTGTCACCAATCGAAGGTAAAGGTCCTGAAGATATTAACATCACCAGCTTGGTCAAACGGCTTCAGGAGCACGATGAAGTGAAAGAAGTCATTGTGGCAACAAATGCCACGCCTGAAGGGGAAGCTACTGCTATGTACCTATCACGGTTGATTAAGCCAGCGGGCATCAAGGTGACTCGGTTAGCTCATGGTCTATCAGTAGGATCTGACATTGATTACGCTGATGAGGTAACCTTACTTAAAGCTGTTGAGGGCCGGACTGAAATGTAGACGATAGACGCTGGTACTACTCTTATGTGAATGGAAATTGTATCAGCGTGAGCGATGTGGGAGGTCAAAATGTTATTTAGTCGTCGTCCACGCTTGCATGGGCAATATAATGAAGCGCTGTTGGATGATATTGATCGAGCAAAACGTAGTTGGGACCGAGCTGTAGAGACGCAAACAGCAGTCGTAGATGAAGGCAACGGCCGTGAACTTTCGGCACAAACTGCATTGGCGCGACAAAAATATATGTTGTTATTCCGTGAGGCACGAGAACGGAAAGTTCGGGGCCGATTGCAGGCCTCAGTGATTGATAATTAATTACGATTAGCATCTAGACACAATAATTGAAAAACGTTTGCTGGAGAATTGTACATTGAACCCCAGCAAACGTTTTTTGATGGCGTTAATTTCTCCAGTCTTTTGCGTATGTAACAGGTAGATCACAAAAGACGGAGGAGTTTCGAATGAAACGTTTAGCAATAGCAATATCGGTAATTGGCCTCGTGCTGGGGTTATGCGACACTGGAAAGGCAATGAGTAAAACAGATTTTTTGATGCAAGTGGAGTCAGGTGCACAACAGAACTGGGATCATTATGGAATTTTGCCCTCGGTGACTGGTGCCCAAGCTATTTTGGAAAGTGGCTGGGGGATGTCTCAGTTAGCCACCAATGCTCATAATTTGTTTGGCATTAAAGGAACTAATGCTGACGGGGCAACGGTTCGCATGCCAACACGCGAAGTTGTCAACGGGTATTCATTGTCCGTCTGGGCAGATTTCCGAGCTTATCCGTCGTTTGTCGAAAGCATTGCGGATCATGGCCAATTTTTGAGCGTGAATAGTCGTTATCACAATGTTTTGGGTGAGCAAGATGCATGGCAAGCCGCTCAGAAATTGCAAAGCGATGGTTACGCTACTGATCCTGCTTATGCGGATGAACTAATGCAAATCATTCGGGCTAATAATTTAACCCGATGGGATCAGGGAAAATCAGGCATTGATCAACATCCAAAAGTAGCGGCCCCTAACTCAAATGAAACGGCGAACAGCATTAATCAACCTTGTCAACAAGACGCTCTGCGGCGGTACGTGATTCAACCGGGTGACAGCTGGTGGCGAATTAGCATGGCCAGTGGTATTTCGATGGGCCAAATCAGTCAGGCCAGCCAAACACCGATTCGGTGGTGGATCTATCCAGGTCAAGGGCTATGGTTACCACAAATGGCGCATTATACCGTGCAGCCAGGAGACACACTACATCGGATTGCGAAGGCCTTGAAGTTGCCGATAGACTCATTGGCAAAGGTTAACCACCGCGTGCCTCAAAGTCATTTAACAGTCGGAACCAAATTGGAATTGCCGGCTACCGTGTAATTACGTTAGACAGCGACCCCTATTCTAAAGTACAATGAACGTATTGACGATAAGGGAGTTTGGAATAGTGAAAACAGGCGCATTTATAACTTTTGAGGGGCCCGATGGGGCAGGAAAAACCAGTGTTCTGAATGCGCTGATCGATGATTATTCATTGCAACTAGGGGAGAAATTGCTGACAACCCGTGAGCCGGGTGGTAATAAGATTTCAGAAGCAATTCGTGCGATTATCATGGATAAGGCCAACACGGAGATGGATGCGCGGACAGAAGCTTTACTGTTCGCAGCGGCACGACGCCAGCATTTGGTCCAAACGGTGTTGCCAGCCTTAGATGCAGGCAAAGTTGTCTTCTCTGATCGGTATGTTGATAGCTCAATTGCGTACCAAGGCGCTGGCCGTGAAATTGGTGAGGCTGCTGTAGCAGAAATGAATCTTTTTGCTACGAAGGGACTTACACCAGACCTAACAATCTACTTTGATGTACCATCGGAGGTAGGATTAACACGAATTCATGAATATCGGTCAGATGAAATCAATCGTTTGGATAATGAAGAACTGTCATTTCACCGTCGTGTACGGCACGCTTACCTTAAATTGTTGCAAGACGAACCACAACGCATTACACTAATTGACGCGAACCAACCGCTGGAAAAAGTGATTACCGACACGAAAAAGGTGATTGCTCAACGGTTCCCGAATTTATTTTAATGGTACGGAGCCCCGTTATCGCGGTCGCGAGCTTTTTTCACAGGAGGAATTACGCATATGAAAATGATTATTGCTATTGTTCAAGATAAGGATAGTAATCGGCTGAGTAATCAGTTTATCGAACAAAATATTAGAGCCACAAAATTGTCAACGACGGGTGGCTTCTTACGTTCGGGAAATACCACGTTCTTGATTGGGATCGAAGATGACCGCGTTCAGGAAGTTATGGATCTCATTAAGGAGACATCACATACTCGGGATCAATTCATGACACCGCCAGTTAATATGGATGTTTCAATGGATCAGACTGCTTCATATCCAGTTGAAGTCACAGTTGGTGGAGCAACTTGTTTTGTACTGCCAGTTGAGGCATTTCAACAGTTTTAGTCGTTAACCGCACTGCTAACGAGGAAATATGCCAACAAATAATGATGTTTTAACAATTGCTGAACAGCGCCAACCTGTGCTGGTTCAGCATTTTAAAAATGTAATTAAAAAAAATGAACTGGCCCATGCGTACTTATTTGCCGGACCAAACGGCAGTGGCAAGGAGGAGCTCGCAATGTGGATTGCGATGCGCCTTTTTTGTATTAACCTGCAAGATGGTCAGCCTTGTGGCAAATGTGAGGAATGTCAGCGAATCAGTCAACGTGAGCACCCAGATGTATTGATTGTTGAACCAGAAGGTAACTCGATTAAAGTTGATCAAGTTCGTTTGCTGAAATCTGAGTTTTCCAAAAGTGGGATGGAAGGTAATAAAAAAGTTTTCATCATTGCCGGAGCTGAAACAATGACTGCCAGCGCAGCCAACAGCTTGCTAAAGTTCCTTGAAGAACCTAGTGGGAACATTACTGCCTTGTTGCTGACGACCAATCCCAATTTGCTTTTACCGACTGTCATTTCACGGACTCAGGAGATGGAGATGCAACCATTAGCGGTCAATGAACTTCAGTCTCAACTCGAATCAGCCGGCGTCGGAAAGCACCTATTAGCATTGACCAGCCGGCTGACTAATAGCCCTGATCAAGCGGCTGAGTGGTTAGTCGATGACTGGCTGGGTCAAACCGCAGCTGCTGTGTGGCAGTGGGAGAGTCAGCTGCTGAAGCCTGACATGAGTGCGTTTGTCACGGTGGGAACGACACTTGTACCCTTGGCAAGGGATCGTCCACATCAGCGAATTGTCTTGGACATTATTTTGGCTGGATTTCGAGACATGCTATTAGAAAATATTGATCAGGAAAAATTTGTCATGAGTTTTCCGAGCCATCGCAAGGATTTACAGGAATTAACGACGCGTTATTCTAAAAAGCAACTCGTCGACGTTACAGATTTAGGGTTACAATCAAAGCAGTTGCTCGAACGCAACGTTAGTTTTCAAAATGTGGCCGAATCATTGACGTTGAAGGCATTTAACGTTCTTTCTAAATGATGATTGCCAGTTTTGAAACGATGCAATGATGACACTGATGGAGGTGTAATCGTGGATAAACGACAAACAATGCTCGACGATTTTGAGCACTTGCAAGATCAGACGACAGGAATTTTGGATCAGTTGGCCGCATTAAAAAAGCAGGTTACGGCATTGTCAGAAGAGAATGCTGAATTAACTGTCGAAAACCAGCATTTACGTGAACTGCTCGGTACCGATACGGATACGACAGAAGCACAGCAACGATTGTCTAAATCACTACAGAATTTAGAACGATTGTACGAGACCGGTTTTCACGTTTGCCGTGAGTTTTATGGTCAACGTAGAGAAGAAAATGACTCCTGTGCATTTTGTTTAGACGTCATTTACGGAGAACGGGATCGAACGATTAAAGCAAGTTAGGAGTGGACACAGTCATGGTAGCAACAAGTCAGCGCAGCTTTGCGCCACATGAATCCGGTACGCTGTTTTTAGTACCAACACCGATTGGTAATTTGCAGGACATGACGTACCGGGCGGTTGCAACGCTAAAACAGGTCGACTTGATTGCGGCTGAGGACACGCGCAACACGCAGAAATTATTAAACAACTTTGATATTGAGACAAAACAAATTAGTTTTCATGAGCACAATACGCAAGAGCGAATTCCGGAATTACTGGATAAACTTCGCGCTGGTGTAAATATAGCCCAGGTGAGCGACGCGGGGATGCCATCAATCAGCGACCCAGGCACAGAATTAGTTGCTGCTGCTGTGGCTGCCCAATTGCCAGTAGTGCCACTACCAGGAGCTAATGCTGGCCTAACAGCACTAATTGCGAGCGGTTTAGCACCACAACCGTTTTATTTTTACGGCTTTTTAGACCGCAAGACAAAAGAACAAAAGACTGAGCTGGCTGAGCTGGCTAAACATCCGGAAACCGTGATTGTATACGAGGCACCGCACCGATTAGTGAAGACGGTAACTGCGATCGCAAACGCGGTCGGTCCGGACCGACAATTGGTGCTTTGCCGCGAATTAACTAAAAAGTTTGAAGAGTTTATTCGTGGGACTGCTAGCGAAGTTTTAGATTGGTTAGCCACAAACCCGCCGCGCGGTGAGTTTGTCATTCTAATTGGTGGCAACACTAATCCGCCCGTTGAAGAGCAGGATCCACTGTTGAGTCAGCCGGTTGAAGAGCACGTTAAGACGTTGATTGCTAGAGGTGAGAAGCCTAATGATGCAATTAAAGCTGTCGCCAAAGCCCGTCAGTTACGCAAGCAAGAGGTTTATGCAATTTACCATCACTTGAACGAGGAAAATTAAATGACGCAACAGAACCGGTATGATGAAGAACATAAAATTCAGTATTACGAAACAGATTTAACGGGTAAGGTAACGTTAGGCATGTTAATCAACATGCTGGTGTTAACTTCATATGACCAAGCTGATAGCTTTGGCGTTGGCACGGATTATATGCTTTCAAAGGGCTACGGTTGGGTCATTGCCCAGTACGAAATAGATATTAAGCGGTTGCCTCGCGATCACGAAAAGGTACGTTTGGTAACTGAAGCGACCTCTAATAATCGTTATTTTGCCTATCGCCAATTCTTTTTAGAAGATGATCAGGGCAACGAGCTGGTTCATGTAGATACAATCTGTGTGGTGATGGATCTGACAGCTCGTAAAATGGTGGCCATCCCAGATGATGCTGTGGCCCCTTACCATTCTGAGGTGGTCAAACGGATTCCTCGCTTATCACGACCGGCTAGTTTTGAAGAGTCAGATGTCGCGGCAACCAAGACGTATCGAGTGCGTTATTTTGACTTAGATTCAAATCATCATGTAAACAACTCACATTATTTTGATTGGATGATGGATGCCTTAGATGAAGAATTTTTGATTCATCACGAATTGTGCCATCTGGCGATTCGCTTTGAAAATGAAGTTCGTTATGGACACGTGGTGAAGAGTGAAGTGACTGCGCCGGTTAATAATGAAGATGGTACGGCGACTACCCATCACCATATTATGGGCAATGATGAGCGATATGCTGAAGCAACGCTGACATGGCGGCCATTATCCGCAACAACGGTGGATTAATGCATCTGTGCTGACCAGTGCTGTTGTGGTTAATCAGGTTATGCTATGATAGTACCGATGTTAACGATTTGGAGGAAAATAAAATGTCAATTTTAGTTGCCGGTGGTGCCGGTTACGTCGGTTCACACATGGTGGATCGTTTAATTGAAAAAGGTTACGACGTGGTTGTTGTAGATAATTTATCTACTGGTCATCGCGCTGCTATTAATGAAAAGGCGCGCTTTTATCAAGGCGATACCCGTGACCGTGAGTTTCTGACCAACGTTTTCGAAAAAGAAAACATTGATGGTGTTATCCACATGGACGCATTTTCCATTGTGCCAGAGTCCATGAAAGACCCATTAAAGTACTTTGACAACAATGTTTATGGCATGATTACGTTGTTGGAAGTGATGCATGAGCAGGGTTGCAAACGGATGATCTTCTCATCGACTGCTGCTACATATGGTGTTCCTGAACGGATTCCGATTCATGAAGATGATCAGAAAAAGCCAATTAACCCTTATGGTGAAAGTAAGCTGATCATGGAACACATGATTCATTGGTGTGACGTTGCTTACGGCATTAAATGGGTTGCACTTCGTTACTTTAATGCGGCTGGTGCTAAGGCTGATGGTTCCATCGGTGAAGATCACCACCCAGAAACACATTTAATTCCAATTATTTTGCAAACGGCACTTGGTGAACGTGATCATATTGATATGTACGGTGACGATTACGATACGCCAGATGGTACTAATGTACGTGACTATGTTCATATTCTGGACTTAGCTGATGCTCATATTTTGGCATTGAAATACCTGGATGAAGGAAATGAGAGTCGTGCGTTTAACTTGGGCTCATCTACTGGTTTTTCTGTTAAACAAATGGTTGAAGCAGCCCGCGAAGTGACTGGAAAAGAAATTCCAGCTAAAATCGCACCACGGCGCCCCGGAGATCCTGATTCACTAGTTGCTGAATCGGAAGATGCTCGTAATATCCTTGGATGGAAGCCGCAATATGATGATGTTCATGACATTATTAAGACTGCCTGGGCTTGGACACAGAGTCATCCAAACGGTTATGAAGATCGTTAGTCTGCTTTGATTTATTGTTAAATTGATTTACGTTAAAAAACTTCGTTTGTGCAACGAAGTTTTTTTCGTGGTCAACTAAAAAAATAGTAATGTGACTAAGCACGTAGAAACACATAGGCTGTGCGTCATTTGTCCTTAGTTTTAGGCATATTAAGAGAAGCACAGGTAACAAGCTGTTGTTTGTGGAAAGATTGTGACATATCGGGAAGTTCACGCGCCCATGTTAGATGTGTTAATATTATTGCTGTCTATAGAACACTGAACGGAAAGTCAGGATTTACATGAAGGTTCTCGCGCTAGATACATCAAACCAGCCAATGAGTGTTGCACTATTGGTTGATCAAAAAGTTATTGCTAAAAAAACAACCGCTACGCAATTGGATCACAGTGTCCAACTGATGCCGACCATTACTGAATTGATGGCAGACCAGCAGTGGCAACCGGAGGACTTAGACCGCGTAGTTGTTGCCCAGGGTCCTGGTTCTTATACTGGGTTACGGATTGCTGTGACAACAGCGAAGACACTGGCGGCTACGCTGCACATTCAGTTGGTTGGGGTGTCAAGTTTAGCTGTGTTGGCAGGCAGTGTTCAAACGGAAGGAACGTTTGTCAGTCCTATTTTTGATGCACGCAACACGCAACTGTATGCTGGTTTGTATCAAATTAAAGATGGCCAACCCGTCCCTGTTATCGCAGATCAACACACTAACATCCCGGATTGGACCTCGCAATTGAATGCAGCTGGTCATCCTGTAACGTTAATTGGTGAGTTGACGCGTTATCACAATGCTTTAGCAGATGCACTTGATGTTCCAGCTACGTTTACTGAAGGCAATGCTAATTTACCTGATGCTGGTGTGCTCGGGCAATTAGGTGCACCACTTAAAGCTATTGATGATATTGACTCTTTCGTGCCCCAATATTTACGTCTGTCGCCTGCTGAAGCTCAGTGGGCAGCAGCTCATCCAGGAGAAGACCACAAAAATTATGTTGAAGAAGTATAAGCAGGCATTTCAAAAATGGTACCGGCGTCACTTTGCCAGTGAGGTTCGGCAACAGCAGGCTGAAGATCTGGACATCAAGAATCATCGGTTGATGATTCGCGATACTCAGTACTTTTTGGGACGGGCACAATTTCCAGATGTTCCGGAAATTGTGGGTGTTGAACGAGCAGTTTATGATGGCAAGACACCTTGGGATGCACAAGCGTTTGCAAACGAGCTTAAACGAAAACAGGATCGGCTATACTTGGTAATTCGTAAGAATGATCAGTTGATTGCCTTTGCTGGGTGTTCGTTTGATATCCAGCGGAAGGATGCGCATATCACAAATATTGCCGTATTACCAGATTGGCAGGGTGATGGGCTTGGCGAATTCTTAATGCGTGCCTTGATTCGAAAGGCGCGACATATGGGGATGCGCCAGGTTACCTTGGAGGTTCGGATCAGTAATAAGCGGGCGCAAAATTTGTATCATAAGCTTGGTTTCCGTCAAACGGGAATTAAACGAGGCTATTATTTCGGCGATCATGAAGATGCCGTTGATATGATGGTTCCTTTAATCAAGGCCACAACAAGTGAGACCAATAATGGATAAACAAGTTATCTGTGAACCGTTTCATCCGTCAAGTCCGCAACGTGGAGCTGCTTTGATTGAAGCATTAGGTGAGGAAGCGTATCCAACTGGTGCGCCGTGGTCTGAACCAGTGATTGAAGAGAATATGCAGGCACCGACCAGTGTATACTGGTTAATTCGAGTAGCGGGCCAGCCTGTGGGCTTTCTTAGCGGAACCAAGGTCATCGATCAATTGGAACTAACTAATTTGGGTATCGTAGGATCATGGCAAGGTCATGGTCTTGGTAAGCAATTATTGACGACTTGGTTGAAACGATATGAAGCGGGAACAGTGGTGACCTTAGAAGTTCGGGTTCATAACGAGGCTGCGTTGGGCTTGTATGAGAGCCTCGACTTTCATAAACTGATGCGCCGTCCTGACTATTACGACCGTCCCGTCGAAGATGCCTGGATTATGCAAAAAAAGATAGAGTGATGCCGAAGCCTTGGGAGAAGTTGAGCAATAACGTGGAAGGCGTGGCATTCGGTGGTTTTCCGAATGAAACGCCTTCCGGGTTATGCGCAGACTTCTGGGCGACAGGTGCACGTTTAGAAGAGTGATGCCGAAGCTCGGGAAGGTCCGAGCCAAAAAGGAGAAAACAGTGACAGAAGCACGGGAATTGATTTTAGCCTTTGAAACAAGTTGTGATGAAACGAGTGTTGCTGTTGTAGAAAATGGCGAGCACATTTTAAGTAACTTTGTCGCAACGCAGATTAAGAGTCACCAACGATTTGGTGGTGTCGTGCCGGAAGTGGCCAGTCGCCATCATATCGAGGAAATTACCATTGGCATTCGCAAGGCTTTGACAGAAGCAGATGTAACGCCTGAAGAATTAACGGCTGTTGCCGTTACCTACGGACCAGGTTTAGTCGGATCGTTACTAATTGGTGTGACTGCTGCTAAGACGTTTGCCTTCGCACATCATTTACCGTTAGTGCCCGTTAACCATATGGCGGGTCACATTTACGCGGCCCGTTACGTTGAACCCTTGACGTTTCCATCGCTCGGGTTATTAGTGTCTGGCGGTCACACGCAGATTGTGCTGATGAAGGCAGCTGGGGAGTTCGAAATTATTGGAGATACTCGTGATGATGCCGCAGGCGAAGCCTTTGATAAAGTTGGTCGCGTGCTAGGAATTCCATATCCTGCTGGTAAGGAAATTGATCGGCTAGCGCACGAAGGCCACGATACGTTTAATTTTCCACGGGCGATGATCCACGAAGCAAACTACGATTTTAGCTTCAGTGGCCTTAAGAGTGCGTTTATTAACACGGTGCATAATGCGGACCAGCGTGGTGAACAGTTAGATCGTGCAGATTTAGCTGCAAGTTTTCAAGCTAGCGTGGTGGACGTTCTAGTCACTAAGGTATTATCTGCTCTTGAGCGGTACCAAGTTAAACAGCTGGTGTTGGCCGGCGGTGTTGCTGCAAATCATGGTCTTCGTGACGCCTTGAAGACTAAGATGACGCGTTTTGCACCACAAACGAAGCTTGTCGCTGCCCCACTGGCATTGTGTGGCGATAATGCGGCAATGATTGGTGCCGCCGCGCATATTGCTTATGCTAAAGGCGATCGTGCTGATATGAGTCTCAATGCAGATCCGAGCTTGGAATTTCCTTGGTTAACTGGCGTTGAAGCATAAAATGAAAATATAGTTACAGCTGAAAACGGGATCACATCAATGCGGCGAATGGCCGGTTAGATGTGATCCCGTTTTCAATTGCATATTTAAAGTCACTGTAGGTGGTGATCATTATTATAGGCTTCCAACGCCTCACCAGCCGCTGCCCACTTTTCTGACAGGCTGTCACTTTGAGCATCTAGATTGTCCAACTGATGTTGCAGGTCCGTTAACTTGCCGATGTCACTGGCATTTTCAGGCGCCTGCATCGCCTCAGTAATTGTCTGGCTTTGTTGGTCAAGATCGTCAATTTGTGCTTCCAACTCATCAACCGCGCGTTGCAACTTTCTTTGCTCGCGTTGTTCAGCTTTATTAGCGGCATAATTTGATACACTGGCAGTTGCTGAGCCATTAGATTCAGTCTCATGATGCTCGACATCAGCAGACGCTGACCGCTTAGCGAGTTCGGCCTGATAATCATCGTAATCGCCTTCAAACCACTGTGTACCTGAGGCAGACAATTCAACGATTTCTGTGGCGACTTGGTTGATGAAATAACGGTCATGAGAAACGAATAAAACGGTTCCCATGAAATTGTTAAGCGCTTCTTCCAGTACTTCTCGTGAATCGATATCTAAATGGTTAGTCGGTTCATCAAGAATTAAAAAGTTGTCATGATCAAGCGACAATTTAGTTAGTGACAAACGGGCACGTTCGCCGCCGCTTAAATTATGAACGGGCTTAGCAACGTCATCACCAGTAAAGAGAAAACAGCCGAGTAGGGTGCGCACATCCCGTTCAGGCATAGTCGGATGCTCGTCCCATACTTCGTTTAAAACGGTTTTCTCATCATGAAGCACAGCCTGTTCCTGATCATAGTAGCCAATCGTAACACTGCCACCAATCTTAACCGTGCCCGCCAACAAGGGGAGCTGATGAAGAATTGATTTTAGGAGGGTTGATTTGCCAACCCCGTTTGGTCCGATAATGCCCACAACATGTTGTTTGACAACGTGAAAGTTTACGTTAGTTGCCAGTGGATGATCGGACTCATAGCCAATGCTGACGTTGTCGACATTGAGGACTTCCTTGCCACTTTCGCTATCAGGTGTGAAACGAATCCGGATGGATTGATCATCATCTTTAGGCGCTTCCAAACGGTCCATTTTCTCCAATTGCTTGCGCCGTGACTGAGCCCGTTTAGTGGTGGAGGCGCGAACAATGTTGCGATTGACGAAATCCTCAAGCGCATTGATTTGTGTTTGTTGTTTTTCAAACGCCCGTTGTTCGGTTTTGATTCGTTCGGCCTTTTGCGTTAAGTAGGCGGAGTAATTGCCGTGGTAGTGGGTCAGGGTGTGCTGATTCATGTCAAACACATCCTGCACCACGTGATCGAGAAAGTAACGATCATGTGAAACAATCAAGACAGCACCAGGATAACCTTTCAAGTAGTCTTCCAACCATGATAATGTTTCAATATCCAGGTGGTTAGTAGGTTCATCCAAAATGAGTAAATCGGGCTGTTGTAGCAAGTACTTTGCGAGTGCAAGTTGTGTTTTTTGACCACCCGAAAAGCTCATGACATTGCGTTGAAAAGTGGATTCATCAAAGTGAAAAGCGTGTAAAACGCCGCGAATTGAGGCTTGGTAGCCGTAACCGTTGTTTGCCTCAAAATCGTGTTGCGTTTGGTCGTAAGCATTTAGCAAACGTTTGTAAGCGTCACTTTGATGATCAGCAGTGGGATCGGCAATTTGCTGTTCCAATTCGCGCAGTTGTCGTTCTTGTTGCTGCTGGGTGGCAAAAACCGTCAGCATTTCATCCCACACAGTGTTGTCTGAATCGAGTCCGGCATCTTGTGGCAAATATCCGATAGTCATGCCCTTAGCAACCGATATCGTACCTTCGTCGGGATCATTAATACCAGCGATAATCTTAAGCAAGGTGGACTTGCCAGCGCCATTTCGACCAACCAGCCCCACGCGGCCGTGGTCTTCAATTGTCATGGAAACATGTTCAAACAGTGTGTCCGCACCAAAACGGCGGGCGACCTGTTGAACCTGAAGAACTAACATATGCGTACTCCTTCATTTGAATTAGTTAAACACTATTTTAGCATGTTCGGTGCGGCGACACTATGTTGAGCTGGCAGTGAGCAGAAAACACACATTTGAAATGGTCAGAAGCACCACAGATTGTGAAGAATGATATTTTCGTCGTTGTGATTAAGCTAACAAGACCGCCTGTTTTACCTTTTTTGAAACAGGTATAAAAGCTTTTGTAGTTGCTAGTTTTACCCCGGCATTTTACGAAATGCCCTTACCAGTTTGTGAAATGCCCGAAGACTGGTATGAAATATGCTTCACAATAACCGTCCTTATGCTATAATTTACGTATAGTTTATTTTCACAAACAAATGTAGGATTAAAAGGAGTGAACCGCTGTGGCTGAACAACGAATTCCACGCGCGACAGCAAAAAGGCTGCCGATTTATTACCGTTACTTAAATATTTTACTGGATGCGGATAAAACGCGCGTTTCGTCCACTGAGCTGTCTGAGGCTGTTAAAGTCGATTCAGCGACGATTCGCCGTGATTTCTCTTACTTTGGCGCATTGGGCAAACGTGGTTATGGGTACGATGTGCCTAAACTGATCGAATTCTTTAAAAAGATTCTCAATCAGGATCAATTGACTAATGTCGCATTGGTCGGGGTTGGTAATCTTGGGCATGCGTTGCTCAACTTTAATTTTCATCAAAACAGTAATGTTCGAATCAGTGCTGCGTTTGATGTTAATGACAATATCGTCAACACGGTTCAAAGTGGTGTCCCGATTTATCCGTTGTCAGAAATGGGTAAACAATTGCGTGATCAACAGATCGCCATTGCAATTATTACGGTGCCAGAAAACACGGCGCAAGAGGTCACTGATGAACTGGCAAAGGCCGATGTACGCGGAATCTTGAACTTTACGCCACGACGGTTGTCAGTTCCTGATACCATTCGGGTTCAAAATGTTGATTTGACCAATGAGCTTCAAACCTTAATTTATTTTATTGATAATTATGGTGAGTTGTTAGGCGGGAACGAAAAGTCTCAGGATTAATTAGAAAACTGAATTATTGCTTCTTGAATAGGCGTTTGGGTGTTAGTCAGACAAAAATGGTTTGACTGATTCTCCAAACGCCTTTTGTGATGCGGTTTCTAAGACAGCTGACAAACTTTTTGACTAAGTTTGACCAAAACACTTGCATTCATAAACGGGCATGGTTATTATAGAGCATGTTGTTAGCACTTAACGTGTAAGAGTGCTAAAAGCATTCAATTTCAACGAAATTATTGGAGGGATTAACGTGTTAAAACCATTAGGAGATCGCGTTATTTTACAGGCTGCTGAAGAAGAAGAACAAACTGTTGGCGGCATTGTGCTTGCCAGCAACGCTCAAGAAAAGCCAACCACTGGGAAGGTTATCTCAGTTGGCGAAGGCCGCGTCTTAGACAATGGTACAAAGGTTGCACCATCTGTTAAGGAAGGCGACACCGTTATGTTTGATAAGTACGCCGGCACAGCAGTATCGTACGAGGGCAATGATTACCTCGTTCTCCATGAAAAAGACATTGTCGCAGTTGTGGACTAGTTAAAGTTTACAGTGCGTTTGAACGATAAAAGAAAATCACAATAAATTACAGTTGAGGTGGAAATTCACAATGGCTAAAGATTTAAAGTTTTCTGAAGATGCCCGCAGCGCAATGCTTGCCGGTGTTGATAAATTAGCAAACACAGTTAAAACGACCCTTGGACCTAAAGGTCGCAACGTTGTTTTGGAACAAAGTTATGGTTCACCTACCATCACTAACGATGGTGTCACAATTGCCAAAGCGGTTGAATTGTCAGACCACTTTGAAAATATGGGTGCTAAGCTAGTTGCTGAAGTTGCTTCCAAGACCAACGACATCGCTGGTGATGGTACAACGACTGCTACTGTTTTAACCCAATCCATCGTTAACGAAGGGATGAAGAACGTTACCGCTGGTGCTAACCCTGTTGGTATCCGGACTGGGATTGAAAAAGCAACGTCTGCCGCTGTCGATGCTTTGCACAAGATGAGCCACGATGTTAAGACTAAGTCTGACATTGCACAAATTGCGTCAATTTCAGCCGCTGATCCAGAAGTTGGTAAGTTAATTGCTGACGCTATGGAAAAGGTTGGTAACGATGGTGTTATTACCATTGAAGAATCCAAGGGAATTGAAACAACTTCTGATGTCGTTGAAGGGATGCAGTTTGACCGTGGATACATGAGTCAATACATGGTTACTGACAATGACAAGATGGAAGCTGACTTGGACAACCCTTATATCTTGATTACAGATAAGAAGATTGCCAACATTCAAGACATTTTGCCATTGTTGCAATCTGTTGTTGAACAAGGCCGTGCATTACTTATCATTGCTGATGATATTACTGGTGAAGCTTTACCAACGCTTGTTTTGAACAAGATGCGTGGGACATTCAATGTTGTTGCTGTTAAGGCACCTGGTTTTGGTGACCGTCGTAAGGCACAACTTGAAGATATTGCTGCTTTGACAGGTGGTACTGTTATCACTGATGACCTTGGTCTGAACCTGAAGGACATAACTGTTGATCAGTTGGGTCAAGCTGGTAAGATCACGATCACTAAGGACAACACAACCATTGTTGAAGGTGCTGGCGACAAGGCTGCTGTTGACGAACGTGTTGCAAACATCAAGTCTGAATTAGAAGCAACAACTTCTGACTTCGACAAGGAAAAGTTGCAAGAACGTTTGGCTAAGTTATCAGGCGGTGTTGCACGGATTAACGTCGGTGCTGCTACTGAAACCGAATTGAAAGAACGCCGTTACCGGATTGAAGATGCCTTGAACGCAACGCGTGCCGCTGTTGAAGAAGGGTTTGTATCTGGTGGTGGTACTGCATTGGTTAATGCTATCGGTGCTGTGGCCGACCTGAAAGAAGAAGGAGACGTCCAAACGGGTGTTAACATCGTTCGTCGTGCCCTTGAAGAACCTGTTCGTCAAATCGCCGAAAACGCAGGCCGTGAAGGTTCCGTTATCGTTGAAAAGTTGAAGTCACAAAAGCCAGGTATTGGTTACAATGCTGCAACTGACGAATGGGTTGACATGGTTGATGCCGGAATCGTTGACCCAACCAAAGTTACCCGTTCTGCTTTGCAAAACGCTGCCTCTGTTTCATCATTATTGTTGACGACTGAAGCCGTTGTTGCTGAAGAACCAAAGCAAGATAATGGTGGTGGCGATGCTGCTGCCGCTGCACAAGCTGCTCAAATGGGCGGTATGATGTAGCTTAATTGAACATCAATGCTGATTGTTAACAGCAAACTTAAAAGTCAGAACCTACGCGATACTTCCGTAGATTCTGACTTTTTGTTTTGCAGCAAATATTAACGATGACTGCTGTTGCACTAGCGTTGCGTCAGCCAAAGACGCCGTTTCATGGGACCGGTCTCAGCCCCGCAAACGCCGCGTGTCTTTAACCTCGACTTGGAACCGAAGTGCACGTTTCCAAGCTCGTCCTACAATTCTAAGTGCATAAATATCACTACTAAGAATTATTATCACGAAACTCTGTCTTTGGCTGACTTCACTAACCTTAGCAAGTGATTCGCACATTTAAAAGTTGCATGTTGAGATCGATAAACAAACGTAAATAGCATCAACTGTAATACTAAATATTGCAGCGACGATTGCATCGTTGAGATGCTATTTGATTAAACTGATCCAAGCCGGCGCTGGTTCCCATGAGAAAGATTGTTTGACCTTCATAGCGACGGGATCGGTTGAATCCAATTCTCCAAAAATCGAAACGAGTTGGGTTCGTTTGAACAATTGGAGTTGAATCTTCAGAAGGTCGATAACATGGTGTGCATCGTCATCGACATCCGTGAGCCAACCAACATCCAAGGATGATTCAGCATCACCAGGAAAAACGAAACTCAAGGCTTTAAATTCACCATCAACAAGTGTTGCCAATGACCAGTCAAGATAGGGCAGTTCACCATCCACGTTTCGAGCCCAATTTTCAATGCTTAGGTGAGCAGCGGGATTGTCTTGGTGAACCCGCTCATACTGTTCGCGCAATAAAGTGAGTGCACTGCGCTTCATCGTCGGTCGTTGCCAGACCTCACGTAACGTGGTCACGTTATCAGGGAGTGCAGTATCTGCTAATGGAACTTTATCGAGCAACAAATCAGGCATCCATGTTTTACGGAAGATGTGATATCCCTGTTTTTCAAAATAGGCAGTTTTTCGTGTTTGAGGTTCCCAATACATGACAATTAACGGTAACGTAATGCTTAATTCATCAAGCCGTGCTTGTTCTCTGGATACTAGACCAGAAAGAACCTCGTCGGCGGGAATTGACCGTGGACTCAACACAATGCGGATGTTTTGGTGATGAGGATGCACTTGGTTTTTCCAACTCGTGATAAAACCAAGGGGATGATCGTTTTCATCAACGGCTACAAAGGTGAAGTCGGGATTATTATTTGCAAAGTATTTGAATTGATCATCACGATCTGCCGCGGCGAATGCCACAATGTTACTCAGATCAGATGGTCTAACGTTACGAATTGTTATTTTCATGAGGTTTTCCTTAAAGTTGAACTGAAAATTTATGTTTATTATACTGCTAATTTGTTGATGAAAACTCCACTTAGAAAAGTTTTGAAAGACACGACCCGGTTGACTTGAATCAGTCATCAAAGTGGTTATAATGTGTTGCGTGCGTTGGGTTGAAAACCATTTATCCGTTTGCTCATCAAACTTTCATATGAGCTTGGTGTTTGTGTCAATCTGGTGTAAGATGATTGAGCTTGAAAGCCGCAAGCAAGTTGTGGCTTTTTTGCCGTTTTTAGCCAACCAATTGAGTTAATTGGCTGACCGTTTAAATAAATGATAAGTCTATTTTTATAAAATAGCCGATATAATGAGTGACAGCTAGCGGTGTTCTGCCATTAGCTGTCCATTTAAAAGGAGTTTCAATATGTGGCGCTATTTGAAGCGACTATTAATTGGTAAGCCGCTAAAAACTTTAGATGAAGGCGGACAATCGCTGACTAAATTTAAGGCATTGGCCTTGCTTTCATCAGATGCACTTTCCTCAGTGGCGTATGGGACTGAACAGATTACCACGGTGTTGGTAACATTATCCGCTGCAGCAATCTGGTTCTCCCTGCCAATTGCAGGGATTGTGCTCATCTTACTGTTGGCGATTACGTTATCGTATCAACAGATTATTCATGCCTATCCTTCTGGTGGTGGGGCGTACGTGGTTGCCACTAAAAACTGGGGTCGTCCGGCTGGATTAGTTGCTGGTGGGTCATTACTGGTTGACTATATGCTAACCGTGGCAGTTTCTGTGACGTCAGGGACTGAAGCGATTACGTCGGCAATTCCAGCCTTGTACAATCATCAAGTTGGGATTTCCATTGTAATTGTGTTGTTTGTTATGGCGCTCAATCTGCGTGGGATGAGCGAGTCAGCAAATTTCCTGACCGTGCCGGTGTATTTCTTCGTCGTGATGATTCTGTTAATGATCTCTGTGGGGATTTTTAATATTGCTACAGGTCGCATTGTTTATCACGCTACGGCTGCTGTGGGGGCGCCGGTTAAAGGGATGACGGTATTACTGTTCATCAAGGCCTTTAGTTCTGGGTCATCATCGTTAACTGGTGTTGAAGCCATCAGTAATGCGGTGCCAAATTTCAAGAAACCGAAAACAAAGAATGCTGCTGGAACACTGGCTATCATGGCTACAATTTTGGCGTTCTTCTTTGGCGGCATCACGTTCATCAACTACTGGTTGGGGATTAAGCCAATGGCGACTCAAACGGTGTTATCTCAGATTGGCGTTACTGTCTTCGGTCATGGGTTACTGTATTACCTGTTCCAAACGTCCACGGCCATGATTTTGGCGGTTGCGGCCAATACTGGTTTTTCCGCCTTCCCAATCTTAGCCTTTAACTTGGCTAAGGATAAAAACTTGCCCCATGCTTACATGGACCGCGGTGATCGGTTGGGTTATTCAAACGGGATTATCACGTTAGCAGCGGGTGCCATTGCACTAATTGTGATTTTCCATGCGCAAACAACGCTATTGATTCCACTGTATGCGGTTGGTGTGTTCGTGCCGTTTGCCCTATCACAATCAGGGATGATTATTCATTGGCGGCGTGAGCGTGAAGGTTTCTGGCAAGGGAAAGCATTTATCAACTTTGTTGGTGCCTTTATCTCAGCTGCCATTGCCATCTTCCTGTTTGTTACTCGGTTTAGTAACGTTTGGCCTTACCCAATCGTGATGGCGTTGTTAATGTGGATGTTCCACAAGATTCATTCACATTACATGACTGTTGCAGAACAATTGCGCGTTGCAGCTAGCGTTGAGACGAAGCCACACCACTATGACGGGGCGACTGTCATCGTGCTGGTTTCAAACGTCACGCGGGTGACTAAGAGCGCGATTGATTACGCTGAGTCCATCGGAGATTATGTCATTGCGATGCACGTTTCGTTTGACCAGAACCCGGGTAAGGAACGTGAGACGGTTACTGAATTTAAGCGTGACTTCCCGAATGTCCGGTTTGTGGATATTCATTCATCCTACCGTTCTGTTTCTGGGCCTGTGCTAAGGTTCTGTGATGTTATTGCCAAACGGGCGGCCGAACGAAATTACAGTACTACGGTATTGGTACCACAGTTCGTGCCTAAACGACCGTGGCAAAACATTCTGCATAACCAAACGAGTTTACGTTTGCGCTCAGTGCTGAATTCGCGTGAAAACATCATTGTCTCCACGTATAACTACCATTTGAAACAGTAATTAACTAAATTTTGTTTTGTGAAGATCTTATTCGAAATTTGAATAGGATCTTTTTTCATTGGCACATGTGTCGAGGCTCGTTACGCAAGCTTTACACAACCTATACAACACAAACATAAGGCTTTTACGTTGATTCGCTATGCTTAGTTCAACGGGTAAGGCAGGTTGTTACTCAAAAAATGTGGGGGTTAGATTATGAAAAAAGCAGCTTTAGTGAGTGTCCTGGGATTGAGTTTGGTATTTACCTTGGCAGGCTGTCAGTCAGCTAAGCATACAAATGTTGCGAGTGCCGATAAGAAGATTTCTGGCAAGGTTGTCGCGGTTGGATCTACTGCACTTCAACCTCTAGTAGAACAGGCGGGACAAACATTTCAGGATGATCATTCAGGTGTCACCATTAATGTCCAAGGCGGCGGTTCCGGTGCCGGATTAGGTCAGGTATCCAAGGGCGCCGTTAACATTGGTAACTCTGATTTGTTTGCTGAAGAACAAAAGGGCCTTAACACCGCTGGGATGGTCGACCATCGTGTGGCCGTGGTCGGGATGGCACCGGTGGTAAATCCTGATACGAATGTGAAGAACGTGACCAAACAACAGTTGAAGGATATTTTCACTGGCAAAATCGACAACTGGAAAGCAGTTGGTGGTAAGGACGAAAAAATTGTCATTATTAATCGTGCTAAGGGATCAGGTACCCGTGCAACTTTTGAAAAATTCGGGCTCGATGGCCAACAGGCTGCTCAAAGTCAAGAACAAGACTCTAATGGGACTGTTCAAAAGATTGTTAAAACGACACCTGGTGCCATTAGTTATCTTGCTTTTTCATACATTAAGCCGGACATGCAAGCACTCAGTATCGACCACGTTAAGCCAACGGATGCGAATGTTGCTGATAATCACTGGAAGATCTGGTCCTATGAACACATGTACACCAAAGGTAAGGCTAGCCTCGCCACAAAGACCTTTATTAAATTTATGACGAGCAATGCTATTCAAAAGCACCTCGTTAAAAAGCTTGGCTACATTCAACTGACGAGCATGCATGTCAGTCGTGATGTGAATGGCAACATGCACAAGGGCGCTTAGAAAAGCGAATTCAAAAGTATATTTTTAGAGATTAAAAACGTTCTTACTCTGCATAGATTGCAAAGTGAGAACGTTTTTGGTCATTAAATGTATTTTGATCAAGGCTTTACGGGCATTATTTTGACACAGCATAAGGAACTTCTGCGAATTCTTCGTTGATTTTCTTGAGTTGTGCTTGACCGTTCGTTTTGCTAGTTAGTTCAGTAGCAAATTGAATATCATCAGCACCAACAAGAATTATAACTGTGACAGCGACACCGTAGTCGGTCCCAACAATTTGGTCGACACGATCAGTCAACCAAGCATTTAGTGGTTCAGCCTGTTTGTAGTCCAAAGTAATCTCATATCGTGTTAAAGCTTTTCGCTCCACGATTGGCGCATCTTGAATAGCCAAACTGGCGGAACTGCCATACGCACGAATGAGGCCACCAGCACCCAGCTTGATTCCGCCGAAGAATCGGGTAACCACAATAATAACGTTGTGCAGATGCTGTTGCTGGATGACATTTAGAATTGGTGATCCGGCCGTCCCGACAGGTTCACCAGCGTCACTTTGGCGAGTTAATTCATCGTGGTCACCGGCCACGTAGGCGTAGGCAGCGTGATTAGCCTTAGCGTGTTGGGCTTGGACTTGATCCAGAATGTTTGTTGCATCTGTTTCGGTTGTGATTGGCGCAGCATAACCGATAAAGCGCGATTTTTTAATGGTTTGTTCAGCTTCGTGAGCGGTGGCAAGGGAAAGAAAAGGAAATTCTGACATTTTTGTCCTCCAACAAATAAATCTGTTTAAAAATACGTATGTAAGGTTATGAACGAGATAATGCTTAAAAAGCGGGGATGAACGATGAATGAAGAATTATTTGGTCGTCAATTAACGGTCACACAATTGCCGCCGACTTTTGAACCAACAGATCCGCGAATCGTGTCGCGACCTGCAATGACGATCAGCGGTCGGTGGGTTCGTTGTGAACGATGCCATCAGCAACTTGAAAAAGCTCATGTGGCATTGCCAGCAGGCGGCTACTATTGTCCAGATTGCCTGGCACTGGGACGAATTACGAGTCGTCAGTCGTTACTGACAATTCCTGAGCCCAATGCATTTCCGCCACAAAGGAACACACTGACGTGGGCGGGATCACTGACGCGATTACAACAAATTTGTGCGCAGGATGTTCAGAGTGTCTTCGTCAAACGCAAGCGCCATTTGTTATGGGCGGTTACGGGGGCGGGCAAAACTGAGATGCTGTTTTTGGGATTGGCAGATGCGCTCAAACGTGGTGATCGGGTAGCAGTTGCCTCACCGCGAGTAGACGTGTGTATTGAATTGTTTCCACGTTTTCAACAAGCGTTTACAAATACGTCAATGGTTTTGCTCCATGGTCAGCAAACGGAACCTTATCGATACTGCCAGTTTACCGTGTGTACGACGCATCAACTGCTTCGATTTTATCATGCTTTTGATATTTTGGTGGTTGATGAAGTTGATGCCTTTCCGTTTGCACAAAACAAGCAATTAATGTTTGCCGTTGATCAAGCCATTAAACCTAATGGTGCTTGCCTATACCTAACCGCCACACCGGGGACTGAACTGATGCACGCCGTGACTAGGCGGCAATTAACGATGAGTTACTTGCCGTTACGATTTCATGGGCATCTGCTGCCTGAAATCCAGTGTCGAGGAGCGTGGCACTGGCGTGAAAAATTACGTCGTGGACGCTTACCGACGGCTCTGCAAGTTGCCATTACAGCCCGCCTGCGTCAGCACAAACGCTTTTTGCTTTTTGTCCCGCATGTGGCACAATTGCCAGATGTTGCCGCGGCAATCAGACGCTTTGCACCCAAGGCGTCGTTTGTCACTGTTCATGCGGCAGATGGAGAACGGGTTGAGAAGGTGGCTGCAATGCGTCAAAAGAAAGTGGATTTTTTAGTAACGACCACCATTTTGGAACGGGGAGTGACGTTTCCGGACATTGATGTGTTGGTGCTAGGCGCTGACGACGCGGTTTTTTCCACGGCAGCGCTAGTGCAAATCGCCGGTCGTGCGGGCAGAAACGCAGCGGCACCGGACGGGAAAGTTATTTATTGGATTGAACAAACAACGCTTACGCTGCGCCGGGCAATCCGTCAGATTCAAGTTGTGAACCAAAAGGGAAGGCGGTTACCCGAATGGCGTCATGCCTGATGTGTCAAAAGAGGTTACCCAGGACCTTGACCATTCGTGAGATATTAAGTTGGCGAAAAGTGACGGCTGATACGATTTGTGAGACCTGTAAGGCCGCTTTTACTGTCATTAACGAATCAAAAGCGTGTCCTCAATGTGGTCGAAATCAGGCAAATCAGGAGATTTGTCAGGATTGCCAACGTTGGCACTTAATGCCGAATACATTAAAGATCAAAAACCGTGGTTTATTTCAATACACTCCGACCATGCATGATTACATGCATCAGTATAAATTCAATGGTGATTTGAGATTGGCAAAGGTTTTCCAACATGCAGTACAACTGGCTGTTGATGCGGCTCAAGTGGATGTTGTGATACCAGTACCAGTGTCAGACACAACGTTTGACCACCGCGGGTTTAATCAATCAGCCGAGTTATTGCAATTGATTGTGGAGAATCGCCATCATCCAGTTGTTTGTCCTGCCTTAAAAGTAGTTACGCGCGACAAACAGCAGCAATCTAAGCAAGGACGAAAAGACCGGATGACTCGTACTCAACCGTTCGTAATTGATCCTAACTATGTAGAAAAATTACGAGGCAATAAAATTTTAATCTTTGATGATGTCTATACGACTGGCCGAACGCTACACTTTGCAGCACAGGCGTTGCAAACGGTTGAAGCCACTTCACTGATAGGGCTTACATTAGCAAGATGACAGTCTTTAAGAGGGATATCCGTTGAGAGTTTGGAGCGGGTTGGTTATAATGAAACTACAGATAGAGATAGAGTGGTCCTATCGAAATCAATTCATGTTTGGATGGCGTCGTCCACATGTGAATCTAAAAGCCCCCGCATAGCGGGAACTTAGTTCGGAAGGGAGCGAAGTTTTATGTTAGATGTACAAACTCGTGGAGAAAACATCTCTGTAACCGATGCACTCAGGGACTACGTAGATAAAAAGGTGACTAAAATTGGCCGTTACTTAGAGCCAAATGTTAGCGCTATTGCGCATGCAAACTTGCGCGTTTATCCCAACAAGACCGCTAAAGCGGAAGTCACCATTCCATTGCCTTACTTAACATTACGGGCAGAGGAAACTTCTGATGACTTGTACAAGAGTATTGATACCATGTCAGATCGACTGGAACGTCAAATTCGGAAGTACAAGACAAAGGTTAACCGGAAGTCCCGTGAAAAGGGCTACAAAGGCTTAGACTTCCGTCCAGATGAAGAAGCAACACCAACCCAGCCAGAAACTCGGTTTGATGTTGTGCGGACCAAGAGTTTGCAGTTGAAACCAATGGACAATGAAGAAG
This sequence comes from Furfurilactobacillus rossiae DSM 15814, assembly GCF_000428925.1. GTDB lineage: Bacteria > Bacillota > Bacilli > Lactobacillales > Lactobacillaceae > Furfurilactobacillus > Furfurilactobacillus rossiae. Next base: position 41,149 of record NZ_AUAW01000005.1, read on the forward strand.
CAATTCTTCAGATGGATCTGTTGGGACACGACTTCTTCATTTACCAGGACGCAGAGACGGATGAAGTAAATGTTGTTTATCGTCGTAATGACGGTCGCTATGGTTTACTTCAGGCTGGTTCAAACGACTAGTACCGTCACAATCATCGAATAATTTAATTTTGTTTTACCTTACCCACCGTTATGGACAGTGTCCGCAACGGTGGGTTTTGTTTGGTTTTTTTCTGATTGGTTTAAGCTGAATGTGTTTGCAATGAGAAACTTAAATGATAGAATGAATACCTGATAGACTGCACTAGTTGCAACGTTTAACGCGTTTTTAGGGAAGGATAAAGTTACAACATGCCAAATGTATTAAAACGCTGGGTTGAATCTGATGCCCGGAAAGTTACGCGTTTAGGCCACACAGCCGATAAGGTGATGGCTTACGAAGATGAATACGCAAAATTAAGTGATGAAGATTTACAGGCTAAGACGCCTGAATTTAAAGAACGCTACAAAAAGGGTGAAAGTCTTGATGACTTATTACCTGAAGCATTTGCGGTAGCACGTGAAGGGGCCAAACGTGTTTTAGGTTTGTTCCCATTCCGCGTTCAAATTATGGGGGGCATCGTGCTCCATAATGGGGATATTGCTGAAATGAAAACCGGTGAAGGGAAGACGTTGACGGCGACCATGCCTGTTTACCTTAACGCGTTGACCGGTGATGGTGTTCACGTTGTTACGGTTAACGAATACCTGTCAGAGCGTGATGCTACTGAAATGGGTGAACTGTATAACTGGCTTGGTCTGAGTGTTGGGATTAATGGCTCTGAGAAGTCAGCTGAAGAAAAGCGGGAAGCCTACAATGCTGATATTACCTATTCAACCAACGGTGAAATTGGGTTCGATTATTTGCGTGACAACATGGTTGTTTACAAAGAGGACCAAGTGCAACGTGGCTTGAACTTCGCCATTATTGATGAAGTTGACTCCATTTTGATCGATGAGTCACGGACACCGCTGATTATTTCAGGTGGTTCAGCTGGTAATACGAATTTGTACGAACGTGCTGATCGGTTTGCCAAAACGCTACGTGAAAAGAGTGATTATAAGGTTGACCTGGAATCCAAGACGGTTTCGTTAACGGATGAAGGGAATCGTAAAGCAGAAGAATACTTCGGCTTGGACAACCTTTATGACACTGAAAACACAGCTTTAACTCACCATTTGGATCAAGCTTTACGTGCTAACTACATCATGTTTAACAACAAGGACTATGTGGTTCAAGACGGTGAAGTTCAAATCGTGGATTCATTTACTGGTCGAATTATGGAAGGCCGTCGTTTCTCAGATGGTTTGCATCAGGCTCTGGAAGCTAAAGAGCATGTGGACATTCAAGAAGAAACCAAGACAATGGCCAACATCACGTACCAGAACTTATTCCGGATGTATAACAAACTTTCAGGGATGACTGGGACAGCCAAGACGGAACAGGAAGAATTCCGTGAGATTTACAACATGGAAGTTATTTCAATTCCAACCAACCGGCCGGTTATTCGTAAGGATGAGCCTGATTTACTGTACCCAAGCTTGAAGAGCAAGTTTAACGCGGTTATTAACGAAATCGTTAAACTTCACAAAAAGGGTCAACCCATGTTAATTGGGACGGTGGCCGTTGAAACCTCTGAATACTTGTCACATCAATTAGATCAGCTGGGCATTCCTCATAATGTTTTGAATGCCAAAAATCACGCGCGTGAGGCCGAAATCATCATGAATGCCGGTCAAAAGGGTGCCGTTACGATTGCCACTAACATGGCTGGTCGTGGGACGGATATCAAGCTCGGACCTGGTGTTAAAGAAGTTGGCGGATTAGCCGTTATTGGGACTGAACGACATGAGTCACGACGGATTGATAATCAGCTTCGTGGCCGTTCCGGTCGTCAAGGTGACCCTGGTTTTTCACAATTCTATTTGTCATTGGAAGATGACTTAATGCTACGGTTTGGTTCAGATCGAGTTAAGGCTATCTTGCAACGGATGAACGTGGAAGATGACGATGCGGTAATTAAGAGTCGACTCATTACACGTCAGGTCGAATCAGCCCAGAAACGTGTTGAAGGGAATAACTACGACTCACGTAAAAATGTCCTGCAATATGATGATGTTATGCGTGAGCAACGTGAAGTTATTTATAAGCAACGGCAGTTAGTTATCAACGAACCGGATGACCTTAAGTGGGTAATCATGCCGATGATTCAACGGACAGTTAACCGGATTGTTGATATGCATACTAATGGTGACCAAAAGAAGTGGGAACTTGACAGTATTGTTGACTTTGCCCGTTCAGCAATGGTTAATGACGATGCGATTTCAGAGGATGATTTAAAAGGCAAGTCTGCTGAAGAAATCAAGTCGTATCTGATGGATCAGGCTGAAACTGTGTACAAGGATAAACAAAAGCAACTTTATGACCCTAGTCAAATGCTTGAATTTGAAAAGGTGGTTGTGTTGCGTTGTGTGGACTCTCATTGGACAGATCACATTGATACGTTGGATCAACTACGTCAGTCCATTCAGTTGCGTGGTTATGGTCAGTTGAACCCGTTGATTGAATATCAGAGTAATGCGTTTACCATGTTTGAAGAAATGATTTCCGATATTGAATACGATGCAACCCGTCTGTTCATGAAGAGTGAAATTCGTCAAAATATGGAACGGTAATAAGTACAAACACTTAGAAGGACTGTCTCACCTTGTTTACAGGTATGACAGTCCTTCATTGTTAATTAAACAAAGATAAGGAGTGAGCATATGGAATTAGCAGATGCACGCCAACGCTTGGCCGATATGCAACAACAAATCACGAACTTTAGGGGGTCACTTTGACCTCGATGCCTTGAACCAAAGCATTGCTGAAAACGAGGCACGAATGGCTGAACCACACTTTTGGGATGATAACGTGGCTGCTCAACAAGTTATTGATGACAATAACGCGCTGAAGGCAAAGCACGACACATTTATGGAGCTTGACCAGGCCGTGGAGGACCTTGCGGTGACGATTGAGTTACTGGAAGAAGACGATGATCCTGAAATGGCCGCTCAGTTAGATGAAGAAATGACCAACACCGCCAAAAAGTTACAGTCATACCGGCTGACACAGCTATTGGACCAGCCTTACGACGGTAATAATGCCATTTTAGAAATTCATCCTGGTGCTGGTGGCACGGAATCGCAAGATTGGGGTCAAAACCTCATGCGGATGTACACACGGTGGGCTGAACAACATCAATTCAAAGTTGACATCGTTGACTACCAAGCCGGTGACACTGCCGGCTTAAACAGCGCAACGTTGCTTATTAGTGGCACAAATGCATATGGTTATTTGCGGAGTGAAAAAGGCGTTCACCGATTTGTACGAATCTCACCGTTTGATTCCGCTGGTCGGCGACACACCTCGTTTGTTAGTGTTGACGTTATGCCAGAATTGGATGATTCTGTTCAAGTTGATCTGAGTCCTGACGACATCAAGATGGAGGTTTTCCGTTCAAGTGGCGCTGGTGGTCAGCACATTAATAAGACGTCGTCAGCCGTGCGTTTGATCCATATTCCAACGGGGATTGTTGTTTCCTCACAGGCGCAGCGGTCACAGTTCCAAAACAAAGCGACTGCGATGTCCATGTTGAAGGCCAAGCTGTATGAACGTGAGGAGCAAAAGAAGGCCGAGGAAAAGGCAAAACTGGAAGGCACCCAACTTGAGATTGGCTGGGGATCGCAAATTCGCTCTTACGTTTTCCAGCCTTACACGATGGTGAAGGATCACCGAACAGATTATGAAACGGGTAACGCGCAAGCAGTGCTCGATGGCGATCTTGATCCGTTTATTGATGCTTATTTACAATGGAATTTGAAACAGAAAAATCCTGATTAGGCACATTTCAAACGCGTTTGTTGTGATGCCTGTCAAACGTCGTGTTTGTGAGACGACTTCAAAGTTTAATATGATATACTGCACCTGACATTTGACGCAGACATTGAAAATTTGGAGAGGAAACAGCCATGAAACGAGTTCTGGTGGTCGATGATGAACCGAGTATTGTAACGTTGCTACAGTACAATCTCGAACAAGCAGGATATGCGGTCGAGATTGCCACAGATGGTCCTAAAGCCTTAGCAAAGATTCGCGAAGGTGGTTACTTTTGTGTGCTACTAGATTTAATGTTGCCAGAATTAGATGGTATTGAAGTGACAAAACAGGTTCGTCGAGATGGTATTCAAACACCGATTATTATTGTCACGGCCAAGGGTGAAGAATTTGACCGGGTGTTTGGCCTCGAAATTGGTGCGGATGATTATATTACCAAGCCATTTTCACCACGCGAAGTGTTGGCGCGTATTAAGGCGGTTACCCGCCGTAGTGAGCGAACAGCGGTCACTCAGAAAGAACCTGATCGACTGGTTCAAGTTGGCTCGTTAACTATTGATGAAGACCGTTTGCAGGTCAAACGGGATGATAAACCGATTGCATTGACGCCCAAGGAATTTGAACTGTTAGATTATTTTGCTGAACGCCAGGGTAGAGTGCTGGATCGTGACACGTTATTGAATGGTGTTTGGGGATTCAACTATGCAGGTGATAGTCGCATGGTTGACATGCATGTTAGTCATCTACGGGAAAAGATTGAACCCGATCCCAAACATCCACAGTATTTAAAAACCGTTCGTGGCTTCGGCTATCAATTTGGTGAATAGCGTATGAGAACTTTAGGCAGACGTTTAATATTTATTGCAGGTGTCGTCAATTTAGGACTACTGTTTTTGCTGATTAGCGTTATTGGTCACGTATCAGAATCACGTTTAAAAATGGTTGTCGTGGTCACTGTTTTTGCTGCGATGGCTTTGGAAACATTGATTATTGCATGGTTAATTGCTAATCAGCAGCGCGTGGTCAGTGATTTAACAACGCAGGTCTTACGGTTGAGTTCCCCAAAGGATGCACGACGGATTATTTTACCGGACAACCATGCTTATGCTGATTTGGCCCAGGCAATAAACATGGCCGCTGACGAATTACGCCATCAGAGTCACGTTTTTCAACGCCAGGAAAATGAGCTTGATAATTTACTTGAGTATCTACCAGTGGGCGTCATTGTGATCGACCGTCACCGGATGACACAATTATTGAATCCAATGGCAGCGCAGTTGTTAGAAATCAATACAGACCCGCAAGCACATTTGTATACGGCAGATGTGCGGCAGTATGACTTAATGACTCAAATTGAAACGACGATGCGTGATCACAATAATATAAGGCAAACATTGACGTTACACTTGCCGACATCACCTAGAACACTTGAAGTTTCAACCATCTATACGGAACCGCGGCCAAACCATCAGCAAGTGCTCGTTTTGCTGTACGACCTTACGGAAGTTACTCAAATCGAGCAGATGCAGTTAGACTTTGTTTCCAATGCGTCACATGAGTTAAAAACGCCGTTAACAGCCATTGCCGGTTTTACGGAAACGTTGTTGGCGGGAGCTAAAGATGATCCGGAAAAGCGGGATGAGTTTCTTAAAATCATTGATGAACAAGCCCATCAATTGATGGACCTAATCGAAGATGTTTTGTCTGTATCACGTTTGCAAAATCCTGTGAGCCAAACAGCCACGCTAACTAAAGTTGATTTGCGTAAGCTAGTTGATCGACAACTAACATTACAGGCTCAGTCTATTCAGCGAAGTGCCTTAAGGGTCACTAATCAGGTTCCGGAAAAAGCAATGGTGGAGACTGACGTTACCAAGTTAGAACAAATCATTAAGAATTTGATTTCTAATGCAGTTAAATATAATCGTTCTGGTGGTGATATTCACATTATGTTTACCGCAACCTCTCAGCATGGGTGGCAGCTCAGTATTCAGGACTCGGGTTATGGTATTGCGGAAGATCAGCAAAACCGAATTTTTGAACGCTTTTACCGGGGTGATCCATCCCGGACAAAACAACGTATTCCAGGTACTGGTCTGGGATTGGCGATTGTCCAGGAGCTGACGACTCTATTAAAAGGTGAAGTGAGCGTTAAGAGTCAGCTGGATGTCGGAACGACTATGACAATTAGTTTTCCTAAATAACTAACATTAAATAATCATTTGAAAACAGCGTTTGCGCTAGCATACAGTCATTGAAAAAGACTGGTGCTGGGGCAAACGCTGTTTTTGTAAACGTCTTTACACAACCTTTACATGCTGACCAAGAGTCCTTTACATCAATTCGATACACTGGGTATATGCAAAAGCGTGATTCAGAAGTTGGGTGCACGTTTAAAAGAGTGATGCCGAAGCCCTGGGAGAAGTTGAGCAATAACATGGAAGGCGTGGCATTCGGTGGGTTTTCCGAATGAACCGACTTACGGGTTATGCGCAGGCTTCTGGGCGACAGGTGCACGTTTTAAAAGAGTGATGCCGAAGCCCTGGGAGAAGTTGAGCAATAACATGGAAGGCGTGGCATTCGGTGGGTTTTCCGAATGAACCGACTTACGGGTTATGCGCAGGCTTCTGGGCAACAGGTGCACGTTTAAAAGAGTGATGCCGAAGTTCGGCATTTTAGGAGGAACAACATGAACAAACGACGCATTGCAGGTGTGGCCTTGTTCTTGATTGCCATTGGCGGACTATTGGGACTGAGTTACCAAACACGTAACCGTTCTTCCGCAGGCGGTTCAATTACAACAGTGGGATCCACTGCTTTGCAACCACTGGTTGAAGCAGCTGGTGAACAATTTAGTGGTGATCATCTCGGTGTTTTTATTAATGTCCAAGGTGGTGGTTCAGGAACCGGATTGAGCCAAATCCAGGAGGGAGCTGTTGCAATTGGTAACTCAGATGTTTTCGCCGAAGAACAGTCAGGCATTCATTCACATAATTTAGTCGACCATCGGGTTGCCGTTGTTGGAATTGTTCCGATTATCAATAAGAAAGTTGGACTAAAAACGCTAACAACAGCTCAATTACAAAAAGTTTTCGATGGTACGTATACAAACTGGCGAGAACTTGGTGGCAAAAACGTTCCAATTACAATTGTGAATCGAGCCCAGGGTTCTGGTACACGGGCAACGTTTGAAAAATGGGCGTTACGCGGTCATCGCGTGAAGACAGCACAAGAGCAGGATTCATCTGGTATGGTGAGATCCATTGTCAGTACGACACCTGGGGCCATTAGTTATGTCGCGTTTTCCTACGCTAATAAAACAGTTCAAAAGGTGGCAATTAACGGTGTGGCGCCGACAAATCAAAACGTCACGTCTAACAAGTGGCAAGTTTGGTCATATGAGCATATGTATACGAATGGTCGTCCTAAAGGCGTCGCAAAATCATTTTTAAACTACATTGAATCACCAAAAATTCAGTCAACATTAGTACGACAGCTAGGTTATATCAGTATTTCTCAAATGCATGTAGAACGAGATGTAAAGGGTCGGGTTACGGTGGTTCGTTAGTTTGGAATGAAGGAGAGCAAACGGCATGGATAAGATAAAAGAGAAGTTGCAACAAACATCGCAGGCGACACGCAGTGAACGACGAGGTCGCTTTATCAGTTTCCTAGCTTTAATTTTAATTTTGGTGGTCGTGATTGCCATCTTTTGGTTTGTGGCCGCTAAGGGATTAGCAACATTCTTTCAAAACCATATTAGTGTATGGGATTTTTTAAGCGGTAGAACGTGGGACCCGTCTGTCAAAGGCGCTAATGGAAAGCCTGAAGTCGGCGCATTACCAATGATTGTCGGGTCGTTTTTAATTACGTTGTTATCGGCGCTAGTAGCGACACCATTTGCGATTGGAACGGCCGTGTTTATGAACGAAATTGCGCCGCGCAACGGTGCCAAGATTTTGCAACCTGTTACCGAACTGCTGGTGGGAATCCCGTCAGTTGTTTACGGGTTTATTGGGTTATCGGTTGTTGTCCCATTTGTTCGCCACGTGTTCGGTGGTAGTGGCTTTGGAATTCTGTCTGGCACTTTTGTTCTATTCGTAATGATTCTGCCTACTGTTACCTCGATGACGGCTGATACACTCAAGTCGGTGCCGCGCTACTACAGGGAAGCTTCTTTAGCACTAGGCGCTACTCGCTGGCAAACAATTCATAAGGTAGTTCTCCGTGCAGCTACACCTGGTATTTTAACAGCGATTGTTTTTGGGATGGCCCGGGCGTTTGGTGAGGCCCTTGCTGTTCAGATGGTAGTCGGTAACGCGACATTGCTGCCGCATAACTTAGTTTCCCCATCCTCCACGTTGACTTCCGTGCTGACGGAGGGAATCGGCAATACGGTTATGGGAAGTTTGCAAAACAACGCTTTGTGGTCATTAGCACTAGTTCTATTGATTATGTCTTTGTTCTTTAACGTCATCATTCGGATTATTGGACGGAAAGGGGAACTCCGCTAATGAATGCAAAAACGGCAGATAAAATTGCAACGGCAGTGTTTTACGCCATTGCGGGTTCGGTCATCTTAATTCTGGCTTTTCTACTTGGTTATATTCTGATTTCAGGTTTTCCCAAACTGACGTGGCAATTTTTGACGACACCAGCTAAAGCCTTTACGGCTGGTGGAGGGATTGGCATTCAATTGTTTAATTCATTCTATTTATTGCTTTTGGCTATGCTAATTTCGTTTCCAATCGCACTTGGGGCCGGCATTTACCTCAACGAGTATGCTAAACAAAATTGGCTGACAACAATCATTCGAACCGCTATTGAAATTCTAAGTTCTTTACCATCAGTAGTAGTTGGTCTGTTTGGGTTCTTACTCTTCGTTGTTCACATGAAAATGGGTTTTTCAATTTTATCAGGCGCCTTGGCGTTGACGTTTTTCAACCTTCCGTTGCTGACCCGAAGCATTGAAGGTTCGTTAGCTGCCATTCCTAATCTTCAACGGGAAGCTGGATTGGCACTGGGCCTGTCACGTTGGGAGACGGTTACCCACGTTATTTTGCCCGCGGCAGTTCCCAGCATCCTGACTGGTGTTATTCTCAGTGCTGGCCGTGTATTCGGTGAAGCGGCGGCTTTAATTTACACATCAGGGCAATCGGCACCAGCACTAAACTTTGGCGACTGGAATCCGTTCAATATTTCGAGTCCGTTAAATCCGATGCGTCCAGCTGAAACGCTAGCAGTCCACATTTGGAAAATTAATTCGGAAGGCATTATGCCGGATGCAAGTGCTGTCTCCGCTGGGTCCTCTGCTGTTCTGGTTCTGGCAGTACTGTTATTTAACTTCTTGGCACGCTGGCTCGGTCGTCGCTTGTACCATCGATTAACGTCCGCCACCAACTAAGCCATGCAGGAAGGGAGTCATGAGTATGAGTGAAAAAAGCACGACACCAGTAGATGCGCCATTACGTAATATTTATCATTTTGATGAAACCACGCACGAAATTGCGTTATCCACCCATGATTTGCATGTTTTTTATGGCGATAATGAGGCTTTAACAGAGGGTGATCTGCAATTCGAACGGTACAAAATCACTGCCCTTATTGGTGCGTCCGGGTCTGGCAAATCCACTTTTTTACGCTCGCTTAACCGTATGAATGACGGTATCGCAAAAGTAGAGGGCGAAATTCGTTATCGTGATTTGGACATTAATAGTAATCAAATTGACGTTTATGAAATGCGTCGCCACATCGGCATGGTGTTTCAACGACCAAATCCGTTTGCCAAATCCATTTACGATAATATTACCTTTGCTTTGAAACAACGCGGTGTCAGGAACAAGCAGCGTCTTGATGAAATTGTAGAAACATCGTTACGTCAAGCTGCTATGTGGGATCAAGTCAAAGATGAACTTCACCAAAGCGCGCTTGCTTTATCAGGTGGGCAGCAACAACGATTATGTATTGCGCGCGCAATCGCGATGGAGCCAGACATTCTGTTGCTGGATGAACCAGCAAGTGCATTAGATCCCGTTGCTACCTCACAGATTGAGGATACGTTGTTACAACTCAAAGAAAAATATACCATCATTATTGTGACACACAATATGCAGCAGGCCGCTCGAATTAGCGACTATACCGCTTTCTTTCACCTCGGTAAGGTGCTTGAATACGACGAAGCCCGCAAAATTTTTACCCGTCCCAAAGTCGCAATTACAAATGACTATATTTCAGGTAACTTTGGTTAAAGTGGGGGAGGCTCAGTGTAATGGCACTACCGATAATGTCGACGGATAACTTACATTTGTTCTACGGGAAAAAGGAAGCGTTAAAAGGAATCAACCTCGATTTCCAAGAAAAAGGAATTACCGCGCTGATTGGCCCCTCAGGATGTGGTAAATCAACTTTTCTGCGTTGTTTAAATCGAATGAACGATTTGATTGATGACGTAACCATTACGGGTAACGTGATGTTTAAAAATCAAAATGTTTATGCACCGGATACAGATATCGTGGCTCTTCGCAAGGAGGTCGGCATGGTTTTTCAACAGCCTAATCCATTTCCGTTTTCCATTTATGAGAATGTGATTTATGGCTTGCGATTGGCAGGCGTGCGTGATAAACAAGTCCTTGATGAAGCGGTCGAACGTAGTTTACGTCAGGCAGCCATTTGGGATGAAGTGAAGGATGATTTGCATAAAAATGCATTGGCATTATCCGGTGGACAACAGCAACGTGTTTGTATCGCAAGAGTCCTGGCTGTTTCACCAGAGGTTTTATTGCTAGATGAGCCGACCAGTGCTCTTGACCCAGTTTCTAGTCACGTGATTGAAGAAACTCTGTTGCAATTACGGTATGATTACACCGTGATTACGGTGACACATAATCTTCAGCAGGCCTCCAGAATCGCAGACCGTACTGCATTTTTTCTTCAAGGTGAGCTGATTGAAGTAAGTGATACTAAGAAAATGTTTATGGATCCTCAGAAACAGCAAACACAAGATTATATTTCCGGTCGTTTCGGCTAACCGAAACCGCTGTAGCAAACATTGAAAAGGAGCTGGCATTATGCGACGGTTGTTTGATGATGAACTGAATGATTTGGATACTAGTTTTACAGAAATGGGCATGCTTGTTTCTGAGGCGATTGGAAAGGCCGTGACTTCGTTTGTCAATCATGACCGAACGCTTGCTCAATCAGTGATTGACGATGATCATCTAATCAATGATCGTGAAGTTGCACTGGAAAAGAAGTCATTTGAAATGATTGCTTTGTACCAGCCGGTGACAACCGACTTAAGGGAAATCGTGACAATTTTGAAGGCTGTTTCTGATTTGGAACGAATGGGAGACTACGCACGCAGTATCGCCCACTCAACGATTCGAGTCAAAGGGAACAAGCGGGTGGCCTCGACAGAACAACATATTTCAGAGATGGGCGCCATTGTTCAACAGATGGTCGCAGATGTACTAGACGCTTACGTCAAAGATGATGATGGTCGTGCCCGCAAGATTGCTGCAGTGGATGCACAGGCTGCGGACTATTATCAGTTAATTTATATGGAAAGCATCGATCAGATGCGGCAAGATCCCGAGGTCGTAATTGGCAGTACAGACTACTTATCTGTAGCACAGTTCTTAAAGCGGATTGGCGATTACGTGACCAATATTTGTGAATGGATCGTTTATCTTCAGACGGGTAAAATTGTTGAATTAAATCCACGAAATATCGATTCTGGAACAGAAAATAAATAGTTGAACCATTAATGAATTGATTAAGGGCAGCTTGTCACTTTTGAGTGAATTCGCGTGTTTTAAAGAACGTGAAGAAACGATAATGAGGGGGAAGCTGTTTTAGTGTTTATTAAAGGCTTTTGAAAAATTGGTCACGGTACGTCGTTTGCGATAAAATTAGGACATTCAGTTAACACAACAGAAAGCGAGGTAAACCTGCTTGAGCAAACGAAAATTGACAAAGTCAGCAACGGACCGTTGGATTGGTGGCGTATTCGGTGGTATTGGTGAGTACTTGCACATTAATCCAACAATTTTGCGAATAGCATATATTATTTTGGCTATTGCGATTCCGCCTCACTGGTTGATATCGTTGTTGGCGGTGGTTCTGTACGGTGTTTTACTGTGGTTTTTACCAAATGACCGTCAGCAGAGGGATGCATCATTTTTCAACTTGTTTGGTGACTTATTTAGTGGTCAGAGTGCCTCACAATCCTCTCGATCACGAGCGCGAAAACAAATCCATGCCGAAGAACGTGACGTGCATGAAAATAAAGGGGATAAACAGTAAATATGAAGTTTTGGCAACGGATTATTGTCGATGCACTATTATTTATGGCGATTGCTGGATTTTTCCGTAATAGTTTTGCGGTTTCCAGCGTATGGTACGCCTTGGTTGCCAGTTTGGTGTTGGCAATTTTGAATGCAGCCATTAAGCCGATCTTGGTGGTATTATCATTACCAATAACGTTTTTAACATTAGGGCTGTTTTCAATTGTCATAAATGCACTGATGTTGGAACTGACAAGTTTCTTCGTTGGCGCGCAGAATTTCCATATTGCCAACTTCGGCATGGCAATGTTGGCAGCGATTATTATGTCCATCTGTAACGCTGTTATTTCTGGGTACTTTAGTAAAGAGTGATGCCGAAGCTCGGGAAGGTTCGAGCAACAACGTAGAGACATATTTAAGGAGGAGTATTCGTGGCAGATAGTGTAACGATACGGGAGCTGGTAAAGAATACCAGGTTAACCGTTTATTATGGTGAAGAGTATCTGGACCATCGCCGCATTACGACACCGGACATTTCTCGTCCGGGTCTGGAAATGACCGGTTATTTTAACTATTATCCACCGGAACGCATTCAGTTACTGGGGATCACAGAAACATCATTTTCTAAAAAGATGAGTCATGAGGAGCTACTCATGATTATGCGGAAAATGGCAGATCCCCAAACGCCTTGTTTTGTTGTGTCAACCGGAATTGAACCGCCGGCAGAGTTGATTCAGGCGGCAACGGAACAACATATTCCTGTGTTGGGGTCCAAACAAACGTCATCGCGAATTCTTTCAAATATGTCGATTTACTTAAGCGGCGTATTGGCCAAGCGGCAATCGATTCACGGTGTGTTAGTTGATATTTATGGACTTGGGGTTCTTATTACTGGTGACTCAGGTGTTGGTAAATCTGAAACAGCCCTGGAACTTATTCGTCGTGGACACCGACTGATTGCTGATGATCGGGTGGATGTTTATCAACAGGATGAACAAACATTGGTTGGTGAGGCACCAAAGATTTTAAATCACCTAATGGAAATTCGTGGGATTGGTATTATCGATGTCATGAATCTGTTTGGTGCCGGTGCAGTCAGAAGTCAAGCCAAGATTCAGCTGATTGTCCACTTGCAAAACTGGACCCCTGATGCCCAATTTGATCGTCTGGGCAACGCCGATGATGAGCGCCAAATTTTCGACGTTCAAGTACCGATGATTTCAATTCCCGTTAAGACAGGTCGTAACTTAGCTATCATTATTGAATCTGCCGCGATGAACTTCCGTGCTCGATCCATGGGGTATGATGCGACAAAGACATTCGACGATAATTTAAATAGTTTGATTCAGGAAAACTCTAAACGTGATGAAGCTGCTGAGGCAGCAAATGAAGCAAAGACGACCGATGATAGTGCATCGGCCACTAAGGGTAAGGATTAAAGAATGGCGTTTACTTCACTTGTTGGGGCGTTGAACCCAATCGCACTGCATTTAGGACCCATTGAGGTTCATTGGTATGGCGTCATTATTACCACCGGCGTTTTCATTGCGTTATGGTTGTCCATTCGTGAAGCCCGCAGACGTCAGATTAATCCTGATGATCTATATGACTTTTTACTCTGGGCACTACCAGTTGCGCTGATTTCTGCGCGTATCTATTATGTGGTCTTTCAATGGTCCTATTATCAACATCATTTAGATCAGATTATTGCCATCTGGGATGGTGGGATCGCGATCTATGGTTCACTCATTGGTGCCATTATTGTGGTTATTCTATTTACCCGCTGGCGTAAAATTCCGACATTTCTGTTTCTGGACGTGTTAGCACCGACCGTGATTATGGCGCAAGGGATTGGTCGATGGGGGAACTTTATGAACCAAGAGGCTTTTGGTAAAATAACCACATTGGCACATTTACAGGCCTTGCATTTGCCACAGTTTATCATTACGCAGATGGACATTGGTGGCGTTTATCGTACGCCGACATTTTTGTATGAATCCGTATGGGACATCGCTGGTTTTGTCTTTTTGTTAGCCACGCGTCATATTAAGGGGCTGTATTTGCGTGGCGAGGTGTTCTTTATTTATGTAGCATGGTATGCGTTTGGTCGTTTTTTCGTGGAAGGCATGCGAACCGATAGCTTGATGTTAGGCCCGGCGCGAGTGTCACAATGGTTGTCCGTTGTTTTGTTTATTGGTGCCTGGGTGTGGTTGATTATTCGGCGTCGACAGCATAATGTACCATCTTATTTATCAGGAATGACGGTTACAAAGAAATAACTCACGTTCGCAATAAATTGAGGAGAAACTAATGACAACAAAAATTGCAGTGCTGGGCGCTGGATCTTGGGGCAGTGTGCTGGCAAACTTATTGACGGAAAATGGTCAAACAGTTGCTCTGTGGTCCCATAAAGCCAGCCAGGTGGAAGAAATGAATCAACACCACACAAACCAGGCCTATATGCCAGGCTTTGAATACCAACATAACCTGGTGGTAACTGATGATATGGCTGAAGCGATCAAGGACGCGTCGGTTGTCTTGTTTGTTGTACCAACGAAGGCAATTCGTGAGGTCAGCGCTCAGGCTGCTAAATTATTAATTGCTAATCATCAAAAAGTAACGATTGTGCACGCAATCAAGGGATTGGAACAAGAAACATATAAACGGGTCTCAGAAATGTTAACGGAAGAGATTCCATCTGCCAACCGAGACGCGGTTGTTGTACTGTCCGGTCCTAGCCATGCCGAAGATGTTGCGAAAAAGGATATTACGTTGATAACAGCCGCATCATTAAATGAGGATGCGGCGAGAAAAGTACAAAAACTCTTTATGAACTCATATTTTAGGGTTTATACTAATACGGATGTGATTGGTGCTGAATTTGGTGCCGCCTTAAAGAACATTATTGCTATTGGTGCCGGTGCTTTACATGGACTGGGATATGGCGATAATGCGAAGGCTGCATTAATGACCCGTGGCTTAGCTGAAATAAGTCGATTAGGTCAATCGTTTGGTGCTAATCCGTTAACGTTTATCGGCCTTTCTGGTGTTGGTGATTTAATTGTAACGGCGACGAGTTCAAATTCACGCAATTGGCGTGCGGGAAATGAACTGGGTCAAGGCAAATCGTTACAAGAAGTCATTGATACCATGGGTATGGTAATTGAAGGTGTGGCTACCACAAAGGCGGCGCACGAACTAGCCATTAAACGCCATGTTGATATGCCAATCACTGACGCCATTTATGACGTCCTGTACAACGGGGCCGAAGTTCGCTCAGTCATTACCGGATTGATGCAACGTGAAGGTCGCGCTGAAATTGGCTAACAAGTTGGTTGTGGCTGGGGTAAAGTAGACCACGTTATCGTGGGAAAAACGAAAGGAATTTGTTGTTATGCAAAAAGTTAGAAAGGCCATTATCCCTGCAGCGGGTTATGGCACGCGTTTTTTACCAGAAACTAAGGCAATCGCCAAAGAAATGTTGCCGATCGTTGATAAACCAACGATTCAATTTATTGTTGAAGAAGCCCACAAAGCCGGCATCGAGGAAATCTGTGTCGTAACAGGACGTGGCAAACGTTCTATTGAAGACCACTTTGATTCAGCACCTGAATTGGAAGCTGATTTGGCAAGTAAGGGTAAGGACGCTATGTTGCATGCCGTCCAATCAAGTAACGACAGCAACCTTTACTTCATCCGCCAAAGCCACATGCGTGGTTTAGGTGACGCTGTATTAACTGCAAAAGACTTTATCGGTGATGAACCATTTGTTGTTTTACTTGGTGATGACTTGATGGAAGACAAAGTTACTTTAACGAAGCAACTGATTAACCGTTATGAAGAAACAGGTGATTCAACCCTTGCCGTTATGCGTGTTCCTCATGAAGAAACGAACAAGTATGGTGTGATCAACCCAGCCAAGGAAGTTTCTGATGGTTTGTATCAGGTTAAGAGCTTTGTTGAAAAGCCTAAACCTGAAGACGCTCCTTCTGACTTGGCCATCATTGGTCGTTACTTATTGACACCTGAAATTTTTGAAGCTTTGGAACAAACACCTTATGGCAAAGGCGATGAACTTCAATTAACAGATGCCATTGACCTGCTGAACAAGAAGCAACATGTTTACGCTCACGAATTTAAAGGTGACCGTTATGATGTTGGTTACAAGTTTGGTTTGATCAAGACAAACATTGAATTTGGTTTGCGTCACCCGGACGTGAAGGACGAACTTCGCGACTACGTGCTTCAATTGGCTGACGAAATTAAAGCTAATACAAAATAATGAATGCAGAAACGTGCTGACGCCGGATTAATCGGGTCAGCACGTTTTTACCTCAGGGGGTATAAGCAAAAAGCTTGTATTACTTACGAAAAGATAGTAGACTGTGAGCATTGAAAAATGTTAGGCAGTAGGAGGAAAGTCGATATGGCAACAAACTATGATGTGATTGTGATCGGTGCTGGCCCCGGTGGGATGACTGCAGCACTGTATGCTTCACGGGCAAACTTGTCAGTGTTGCTATTGGATCGTGGAATTTATGGCGGTCAAATGAACAATACTGCCGCAATTGAAAACTATCCGGGTTTTAAATCTATTCAAGGACCTGATTTAGCTAGCGCCATGTATGAAGGTGCCACGCAGTTTGGTGCTGAGTATGGTTATGGTGCTGTGGAAAAGATTGTCGACAATGGCGATACTAAAACTGTGACTACAGACACTGATGAATACACTGCTAAGGCGGTTGTTATTGGGACAGGTTCTCAGTATCGCAAGCTTGGTGTGCCGGGGGAAACTGAATTTTCAGGCCGTGGTGTTTCCTACTGTGCTGTATGTGATGGTGCTTTCTTCCGCAATAAACACGTCGTTGTTGTTGGCGGTGGGGATAGTGCCATTGAAGAGGGTATTTACCTGACTCAATTGGCCGATAAGGTGACTGTTGTTCATCGTCGCGATCAGTTACGTGCCCAGAAAGTGGCTCAGGATCGCGCGTTTGCTAACGAGAAGATGGACTTTGTTTGGAACACAGAAGTAACTAAAATTGTTGGCGACGACATGAAAGTCACTGGTGTTGAATTAAAGAACAACCAAACCGGTGAAACCAGCACAATGGCTGCCGATGGTGTCTTCATTTATGTCGGTAATGTGCCGATGACAGAACCATTCGCTGGTCTTGGCGTTACAAACGAAGTTGGTTGGATTCCAACTGATGACAAGATGCGGACCAGTGTCCCTGGTGTATTTGCTATTGGTGATGTTCGCGAAAAGGACTTACGCCAGATTACCACTGCTGTCGGTGACGGCGGTATTGCTGGCCAACAGGTTTTCCAATATTTGGAGGATTTAAAGGCTAAGGCTGCGGTTAATTAAATATTTGATTTTAAGTGAATAATCGGAGCGTGCTGCATACAGAAGGTTGCAAAATTGCAATTTTTTGTGTGAGGCACGCTTTTTTTATTTATTTTGATTGATAAAGCCCGATGAACGGGCGACGCAAACAATATGAATGCGGTATACTTAACGTATATTTGTGACTTTGGTCTAGATGAATGGAGATGCAACTGTGGATTGGAAAGATACTTACCAGGTTTGGGATAATCAAGAAAACCTGGAAACGGGTTTGAAGAAAGAATTAGCAGCGTTAAAGGGTAATGATGAGGCATTGGAAGATGCTTTCTATCAACCAATGAGTTTTGGTACTGCGGGGATGCGTGGTGTCATGGGACCTGGGATCAACCGGATGAACATCTATACGGTGCGCCAGGCCACAGAAGGTTTAGCTACATATATGGATACTTTGGGCGATGACGTGAAACAACGTGGTGTTGCCATTAGTTTTGATTCTCGTCATCATTCAACTGAGTTTGCCCACGAGGCCGCGAAGGTTTTAGGCCAACATGGCATCAAGAGTTTTGTGTTCGAAGGTTTACGGCCAACACCAGAATTGTCCTTTACGGTTCGTCATTTAAAGACGTTTGCCGGCATCATGATTACCGCAAGTCATAACCCAAAGCAGTTCAACGGTTACAAGATTTACGGTGAAGATGGTGCGCAAATGCCACCGAAGGATTCTGATTTAATTACGAGTTACATTCGTAAGGTCACTGATCTATTTGCTATCCAAACTGCCGATGAAGCTGAATTAAAGGCTAACGGGTTGGAAACGATTATCGGTGAAGACGTGGATAAGGCGTACTTGGATAACGTCGCTACTGTCACAGTGGATCACGATTTGGCCGCTGAAGAAGGTAAGGACATGACCTTTGTCTTCACGCCACTTCACGGTACTGGACGAATGCCTGGTGAACGTGCATTACGCAATGCTGGTTTTAAAAACTTCATCACGGTACCAGAACAAGCTGAACCAGACGGTGATTTTCCAACGGTTAAGTTCCCTAACCCAGAATTTTCTGAAGCTTTCGATTTAGCAATTAAATTGGGTAAAGAAAAGAATGCGGACGTGTTGATTGCAACAGATCCAGATGCTGATCGTTTGGGAACCGCAGTGCGTTTGCCAAATGGTGACTACCAATTATTGACTGGTAACCAAATCGCCGCATTGATGCTGCATTATATTTTGGAAGCAAACAAAAATGCCGGAACATTGCCTGCTAATGCGGTGGCTGTTAAGTCTATCGTCTCAACTGAGTTTGCCACCAAGATTGCCGAAAGCTACCACGTTGGCATGATCAATGTGCTGACTGGTTTCAAGTTTATCGCTGAACAGATCCAAAACTTCCAGGATACAAACAGTCACACGTTTATGTTTGGTTTTGAAGAGAGCTACGGGTATCTGATTAAGCCATTTGTTCGTGATAAGGATGCTATTCAAGCCTTAACGTTGCTGGCTGAAATTGCTGCGTACTATCGTAAACAAGGAAAGACGTTATACGATGGCTTGGAAGGCTTGTACAAGCAATATGGTTACTTCCGTGAACAAACGATTCAACAAACCTTTGAAGGTATTGAAGGGCCAAAGAAGATCGAAGCAATCATTCAGAAGTTCCGTCAGGCTGCTCCAAAGAGCTTCGCTGGTTACGATGTGACTGCTGTTGATGACATTGCTAAGGGTACAAAGACCTTTACAGATGGTCATGTTGAACAACTGGACCTGCCACATGCTGAAGTGTTGAAGTACTGGTTAACGGATGGTACATGGATTGCTGTTCGTCCTTCAGGAACTGAACCAAAGATCAAGTTCTATATCGGTACAAACGGTACCACTTTGGATGAAGCAAACGCCAAATTAAAGAAGTTTGCTGACGACATCAATGCTTTTGTTGCTGATTAGTTTTTGCTTGATACAAATTTCGACAATGAATAAAAAGAACGTGTGCACGATTGACGGGATGAGAGATTCCGTTACCGTGCACACGTTTTTTGTAGTGAGTGAATGCATATTTTTAACCGAAAGTGTGCATATCTCGTGCGAAAGTATGTTCGGTATGCTAGAATAGTTACGCTAAGTTGACGGGTTCAGAACAGCAATATGGTCGCAATGAATTACCCAAGCGAATCGAGCCGACCAGTGCAGTCATGAACCTGTTTTTTAAATCGTGTTGATGATGGTTTATCACTTACCATCACAATAATTAGACCATGTAAATGAACTAGGGGAGGTAACGTCTGGCATGATTGAACGTCAAGCAGATCGAAAGTTTGATTTAGTCTCAAAGTATAAGCCAACTGGTGATCAACCGGAGGCCATCAAAGCGTTGACAGATGGGATTGAAGACGGTAAAAAAGCGCAGATTTTGATGGGTGCTACGGGAACCGGTAAAACATTCACAATCAGTAATGTGATTGCCAACGTTAACAAACCGACACTGGTTCTATCACACAACAAAACATTGGCAGGACAGCTCTATGGTGAGTTTAAGGAGTTTTTCCCTAACAATGCCGTTGAATATTTTGTTTCCTACTATGATTATTACCAACCGGAAGCCTATGTTCCCTCATCTGATACGTACATTGAAAAAGATTCATCAATCAATGATGAAATTGATAAATTGCGTAATGCGGCTACTAGTTCGCTTTTGGAACGGAATGATACGATTGTCGTGGCTTCGGTGTCATCAATCTTTGGTTTAGGTGATCCACACCAGTATAAAGACCATGTCATTTCCTTGCGGGTCGGTCAGACAATCGAACGTAATGATTTCATGCGCAAGTTGGTTGACATTCAGTTTGAGCGTAATGATATTGATTTCCAACGTGGCCGTTTTCGAGTGCACGGGGATGTTGTTGAAGTGTTCCCAGCATCTGAAGATCAACATGCGCTACGAATCGAGTTTTTCGGTGATGAAATTGATCGGATGCGAGAGGTCGATGCGCTGACTGGTGAGGTAGTTGGTGATCGTGATCACGTCACAATTTTCCCAGCCACGCATTTCATGACTAATGACGCCATCATGGATCATGCCATTACGACGATCGGTGACGAGTTGGAAGATCGGCTAAAGGTGTTGAAGGATCAAGGCAAGTTGCTGGAAGCACAACGTTTACAGCAACGGACAACTTACGACATGGAAATGATGCGTGAAATGGGCTATACGAGTGGGATTGAAAACTATTCCCGTCATATGGATGGCCGGAAACCCGGTGAACCGCCATTTACGCTTCTAGACTTCTTCCCGAAAGACTTTTTACTAGTTGTGGATGAAAGTCACGTTACGATGCCACAAGTGCGTGGTATGTATAAAGGTGACCGTTCTAGAAAGCAGATGCTGGTTGATTATGGCTTCCGTTTACCAAGTGCACTGGATAATCGGCCACTAAAAATTAACGAGTTTGAAAAGCACATTAACCAAGTCGTTTACATGTCCGCAACACCTGGTGACTACGAGCATGAACAAACGGACACAGTGGTTCAACAGATTATTCGGCCGACGGGTTTACTCGATCCAACGATTGAAGTTCGACCAATTATGGGTCAAATTGATGATCTCGTTGGTCAGATCAATAAGCGGATTGAGGCCCATGAGCGGACGTTTGTCACGACGATGACCAAGAAAATGGCGGAAGATTTGACGGATTACCTGAAAGATCTGGGTATCCGGGTTCGTTACCTACACAGTGACATTAAAACTTTGGAACGAACGCAAATTATCCGTGATTTACGTTTGGGCAAATTTGACGTGTTGGTCGGCATCAACCTTCTCCGTGAAGGAATTGATGTGCCTGAGGTGTCCTTAGTTGCAATCTTGGATGCTGATAAAGAAGGATTCCTAAGAAATGAACGGTCATTGATTCAAACGATTGGTCGTGCTGCCCGTAATTCACACGGGGCAGTTATTATGTATGCGGATACCATTACAGGTTCTATGCAGGCGGCCATCGATGAGACCAAACGTCGCCGTGAGATTCAGGAAAAATATAACGAAGAACATCACATTACGCCGACAACTATCGTTAAGCCAATTCGTGATAACATCACGGTAACAGCGCCGACTGGTGATGGTCAGAAAGAATCAACACTTAATGAGGAAGACTTTGATAATCTGTCAAAATCCGATCAGAACGCAATGTTGGCTGGTTTGAACAAGCAAATGCAAGAAGCCGCCAAGAAATTGGACTTCGAAGAAGCAGCAACGTTGCGTGATACAATCATGGAATTAAAAGCCAAACAGTAAAGGGTGGCAAAGGTAACCAATGGCAAATAACGACAAAATTGTAATACATGGGGCACGTGCCCATAATTTAAAGAATATTGATGTCACGATTCCACGTGACAAACTAGTAGTCATTACGGGGTTATCTGGTTCAGGAAAAAGCTCGCTTGCGTTTGATACGTTATATGCGGAGGGACAGCGACGTTATGTCGAAAGTTTGTCCGCATATGCGCGTCAATTTCTTGGACAGATGGATAAACCGGATGTGGACTCAATTGACGGTCTGAGCCCGGCGATTTCTATTGATCAGAAGACAACCAGTAAAAATCCGCGGTCGACTGTTGGGACTGTTACGGAAATCAATGATTATTTGCGGTTACTATGGGCACGGGTTGGAACACCAATTTGTCCAAACGACGGCACAGTTATTACCAGCCAATCTGTTGAGCAGATGGTTGATGAGGTTCTGGCACTGCCTGAACGGACGCGACTTCAAGTATTGTCACCGATTGTGCGTCGAAAGAAAGGGCAACATGCGAAAATCTTTGCCAAGATTAAACGTGAAGGATTTGTGCGTGTTCAAGTAGATGGCGAAACTTATGATATCGATGAGGTACCTGAACTAGATAAAAACAAATATCACAGTATCAATATTGTCATTGACCGGGTAATTGTACATCCAGACGGTGATAGTCGGAGTCGTTTGTTTGACTCATTTGAAGCTGCCCTTCGTTTGAGTGATGGGTATGCGACTGCCGACATCATTGATGGTGAACCGATGCAGTTCTCAGAACATTATTCATGTCCCATTTGTGGGTTTACGGTCGGCGAATTGGAACCACGGCTGTTTTCGTTTAATGCACCACTTGGCGCTTGCCCCGATTGTGAAGGATTAGGAGTCAAACTGGAAGTTGATGAAGATCTTGTCGTTCCAGACCCCAGTAAGACACTTCGTGAGGGCGCTTTGGAACCATGGAATCCGATTAGTTCCATGTATTATCCAAGCATGCTGGAACAGTTTGCTAAACAAAACAAGATTGATATGGATACACCATTTAACAAGTTACCTAAGAAGCAACGCGATATGGTCCTTCATGGATCAAGCAAAAAGTTCCATTTTCACTATGAAAATGACTTTGGTGGTGTTCGTGATGTCGATGCCGATTTTGAAGGTGTCATGAACAATGTGTCACGTCGCTACAAGGAAACTAATTCTGACTTTACACGTGATCAAATGCGTCAGTATATGACTGAACTGACATGTCAGACCTGTCACGGGTATCGGCTAAATCGCCAGGCACTATCCGTTAAAATTAACGGGAGGCATATTGGTGAAGTTTCTGAAATGGCGATTGATGATGAGTTGCCATTCTTCCGGGGCTTAACTTTGGGTGAACAAAACAAAGTGATTGCGGAACCAATCGTTAAGGAAATTCGCGATCGGTTATCATTTTTGACGAGTGTCGGCGTGGGTTATCTTACACTGAGTCGATCCGCCAGAACTTTGTCTGGTGGTGAGGCACAACGAATTCGTTTAGCTACCCAAATCGGTTCGAATCTGTCGGGTGTACTGTATATTCTTGACGAACCCTCCATTGGGTTGCATCAACGTGATAACGATCGTTTGATCAGTTCACTTAAGAAGATGCGAGATTTGGGTAATACCCTGATTGTGGTTGAACATGACGAAGATACAATGCGGGCGGCCGATTACTTAATTGATATTGGCCCTGGTGCTGGTGAAAATGGTGGCCAGGTTATGGCCGCTGGAACGCCTAAACAGGTTGAGCGCAGTACTAAGTCATTAACTGGTCGGTATTTAGCTGGGAAAGACTTCATTCCGGTGCCGCTTAAGCGACGTAAGGGGAATGGTAAGGCCATCGTATTAAAGGGGGCCGCAGAAAACAATTTACAGAATGTTGATGTACGTTTCCCACTAGGTGAGTTAACAGTCGTGACTGGTGTGTCAGGATCCGGTAAATCCACATTGGTTAACAGTATTCTTGAAAAGGTACTGGCTCAAAAGCTCAATCACAATTCCGCCAAACCTGGTAAGTACAAGAGTATTGCCGGCGTGAACAACATTGAAAAGATTGTGGATATCGATCAGTCACCGATCGGACGGACACCGCGTTCAAACCCCGCTACTTATACGGGTGTGTTTGATGACATTCGTGATTTGTTTGCTCAAACGAATGAAGCTAAATTACGTGGATATCAAAAGGGCCGGTTCTCATTCAACACTAAAGGTGGTCGCTGTGAGGCCTGTCATGGTGACGGAATCTTAAAGATTGAGATGAACTTTCTGCCAGATGTCTATGT
This sequence comes from Furfurilactobacillus rossiae DSM 15814, assembly GCF_000428925.1. Taxonomy (GTDB): domain Bacteria; phylum Bacillota; class Bacilli; order Lactobacillales; family Lactobacillaceae; genus Furfurilactobacillus; species Furfurilactobacillus rossiae. The sequence goes on from NZ_AUAW01000005.1 coordinate 65,271, forward strand.
GCCTTGTGAAGTTTGTCATGGTTCCCGTTACAATTCAGAAACTCTTGAAGTGACGTACAAGGGTAAGAATATTTCAGACGTTCTGAACATGACGGTTTCCGAAGCCTTGGACTTTTTCGCTGCGATTCCTAAGATCACGCGTAAGCTACAAACAATTGTTGATGTCGGTCTGGGATATGTTCATTTGGGTCAGTCAGCAACCACGCTTTCAGGTGGTGAAGCTCAGCGGATGAAGTTAGCTTCTGAACTACACAAGAAGGCCAATGGGCGTAATTTCTACATCTTGGATGAACCAACAACAGGGTTGCATTCTGATGACATCAAACGGTTGATGGTTGTCTTGCAGCGACTGGTTGATCATGGCAACACGGTTTTGATCATTGAACATAATTTGGATGTGATTAAAACTGCCGATCATTTAATTGACCTTGGCCCAGAAGGCGGTGCCGGTGGTGGCCAAATCATTGCGACTGGGACACCGGAAGAGCTTGCTGAAGTTAAGGAAAGCTACACTGGTCAGTACCTGAAACCAGTATTGGAACGAGATACCAAACGCACTGAAGAGGTTGCTGAACAGGCAAAATAACAACGCTACAATTTTTAATAATTTAATAATATGGCTGATCAAATCCTAATCTGTAGGCGTTTTGATCAGCCTTTTTTTGTTTTAACACGACCGTTTTGAGATTGAAGTTCTGCTTAAGGTTGGCCTACAAGATTAAAATTTGGTAAACTAGCACAAACTTATCTAATAAATATGAGTGCGAGAAAGAATGTGACGACATGAAACAAAAAACACCAGTGGTAGAACTGAATCGTTCCTTAGGTATTTGGTCAGCTCTGTCCTTAGTGATCGGAACTATTATCGGCGCCGGCGTATTCGTGAGACAAGCGGCAGTACTTGATGACGCTGGCTCTACCACGGGTGCATTGTTTGCGTGGCTAGCAGGTGGGGTTCTGACATTAACAGCCGGGCTGACCATTGCTGAAATTGCCTCCCAAATGCCACATACTGGCGGTTTGTATGTTTATATGGAACGAATGTATGGCCGTCTGTGGGGCTTTCTATCTGGTTGGATGCAAATCATTATTTATGGCCCAGCGATTATTGCGGCGCTTGCGGCATACTTAGGTATTTTAATGACTGACTTTTTTCACCTGTCAGGTGGGTGGGGATTGGCCGTCTCGCTTGGTACACTAGTAGCAGTTGGTGGACTTAATTTATTTTCTAATCGATATGGTGCAATGTTTGCAATTATAACGACGATTTGTAAATTGTTGCCAATCGTTGCAATCATTGTGTTCGGATTATTCTTCGGTGATGGCAATGCGCTGGGCAACAGTGTGTCGACCGCTACTCAGCATGGCAGCAACTTTGGTGTTGCCATTTTGGCGACGTTATTTGCGTTTGACGGATGGATTCTGGTTGCTAATTTGGGCGATGAAATAAAAGAACCGCAAAAATTATTGCCCCGCGCAATTATCGGTGGGATTAGTATCGTTATGGTTATTTATTTATTGGTAGCCTACGGTGTTTTTGCAAGTTTGCCGGCGTCAACGATTCATCGACTGGGAACGGGGGCAATTCCGTTTCTTGCTACAAAAGACTTTGGCGCAATTGGCGGTAAGCTGTTGAGTATCGGTGTCATTATTTCGATTATTGGTTGTATCAACGGCAAAATCATGACTTTCCCACGCATTATGTACGCGATGGCACGTGATCGGGAGTTGCCATTTAGCCGTGTGCTGGGCTATTTAAGCCCTAAAACAAGGACGCCAATCTTTTCGACCATTGCAGTGTTATTAATTGCCGCGTTGATGGTGTTATTTGCAAACGCAGATCGGCTATCAGAACTATGTATTTTTACGGTTTATTGTTTCTACGTCATGGCGTTTTTGGGATCATTTAAATTGCGTCGTCAGCATAAGGAACGGCCATTTTCGATGCCACTGTTTCCGTTAACCCCGATTGTAGCGATTGGTGGTTCGCTGTTTGTACTCATCAGTGAAGTTTTCTCGGATTTCACGGGCGTTTTATTCTCTTTGGGAATGGTTGTCGTTGGTATTCCAGTTTATTACTATGAAATTAAACACAATCATGCAAAAGATTTTGTTAAAGATGATTCAGGAAAGTGAGTTTAGGCAATGCAAGAGAGTCACGTTGAATTGAAACGTTCTCTAGGACTGTGGTCTGCACTAGCGATTGTAATCGGTACAGTCATTGGTTCCGGGATATTTTTTAAGCAAGCATCTGTTTTACAAATGACTGGTTCTACCAACTTAGCAATGTTGGCTTGGCTGCTAGGGGGACTAATTACCCTAGCCGACGGGCTGACGTTATCTGAAATTGGTTCTCAAATTCCGCATACTGGGGGTCTTTACCAATATATGACCCATATTTATGGTGAATTCTGGGGCTTCATGTCAGGCTGGATGCAGGTTATCGTTTATGCACCGGCAATTGTCGGCTCGATCGCTGGGTATTTAGGCTTGTTGGTCACTAACTTCTTTGGTCTCGGGTCGGTTTGGAAGGCACCAATTGCGATTGGCACCATTATTCTGATCGCGATGTTGAATATGTTGGAAAATCGCTATGGTGCCGCCTTTGCGATTGTGACAACCATTTGTAAGCTGTTGCCGATTGCGGCAATCGTAATTTTCGGGCTCTTCTTTGGTCGTGAGGCTGGCTTCGGTGAGACGGTAACGAGTATTCACCAGAGTGTTGGTAACTTTGGCGTTGCTGTGTTAGGTACCATCTTTGCCTATGATGGCTGGATTCTGGTGACTAATCTAGGTGGCGAAATCAAACGGCCCGAAAAGTTGTTACCGTTAGCCATCATTTTGGGAATTACCATTGTTATTGTGTTATACCTCGGGGTAATATTTGGTATTTTTCGGTCTTTAAGTGCAGCTAAAATTAATGAACTCGGCCAGAACGCGACGGCCTACTTTGCCTTAAATGCGTTTGGGGCATTCGGTGGACGACTCGTTAATATTGGGATAATGATCTCAATTATTGGTGCGTTGAATGGTAAAATGATGTCCTTTCCACGGATTTATTATGCGATGGCCGCTAAACGCCATTTGCCGTTTGCCAAACAAATTAGTAGCCTGAACCGTCACACACAAACGCCGGTCGTTGCAACAACGATTTTACTGGCATTGACTAGTTTAATGATCCTGACTGTTGATACTGATCGACTATCTGAGCTCTGTATTTTTGCGATGTACAGTTTTTATATTGCTGCGTTTGTTGGTGTCTTTATCTTGCGTCATCGCAATGGTGGCAAACCGGCTGGGTTCAGCACGCCGGGGTATCCAGTAGTTCCAATTATTGCCATCATCGGAACTAGTTTTGTGGTTATCAGTGAACTGTTCTTCGATTTTGTCGGGGCGGCAACGTCACTGGTTATTATTGGACTAGGAATTCCACTTTATTACTGGTTGAAACGGCATTATAAAAACGATGATTCTATTGATGTGATGTAATTGATTTAACCTCAGAGGAGGTTGTGGGCGTGGTGAAAATGCCGCTTGCGGTTGCCAACATTGACACGCTCGCCGTGGGACCGGTTCAAGCCCGAAGTTCACGGTCTTTCACCTCGTCACAGAGCCTCGTGAAATTCCGAGTCCCCGTGACCGTCCGTGTTGTAAATTCGAGAAGTGCATTCGAATTAACAACACTTTCACGGCTCGGTATCAATGTTGGCGCCCTCCCGCTGACCTAGTTAGGCGATCACATAAATGGCACTTATTAGTCCGCAAAGAGCGGTTTAATCCATCTTCACGGACAATGTTATTTAATATTGATTCACAATTTAGCCTTCTATTTAAAACAACAACGGAACTGTTTTGGTCAATCAATCAAAACAGTTTTTTTGTTTTAGACACAAAATTGCTCACAATTATTAATTACTGTTAAAAAATCGTTGGCAAGTTTAGTTTTAGTTACGTTTTGAAAGACGTGTTAGTGCGGGTGGTAGAATGAAACGTAGATTTATGAAAAAACGAGTTGGGTTAGGGTGCTTGCGTTTATTTTTGAAAGCGGGGAAATCGTCACATGAATGTTAAACCAAAACACTCTGCAAACTGGTGGGTAACCCTAGTTTGTGTCTTGTTTGGCGGACTGTTGGTACTAGGCGTTGCTTACGATGCCCCAATTTATCAACGGCCAATCGCTAAAATTACTAATGTACGTAATGAACGCCCTGTCAAACAACAAGATGAGTTTGAAAATCAAGATGCAACAGTCCATCAGCGGATCAATGCAGTTTTGATTAACACAATTCACAAGGGACAAAAGATTACTTTAAGCAATACATACAGTCGTTCCGGGGCAATGGATCAACCCTATCGCGTGGGCAATCAGGTATTCATTTCAAAACTAACTCGAGGTCAACAGTCGAATATTAAAGGACCAAAACGAGATACCGTTGTCGCTTTACTGACCTGGATTGTAATCAGTTTGCTGTTTATCTTTATGCGCTCGGCCGGTTTTATGGCATTGTTATCCGTTGGACTAAATGCAGTGCTGTTCTTCTTAGCAATCAACATTGATTTGAGTTTAAAAAATGGCAATGTGTTTGTCATTTTTAGTCTAATTAGTGTTGCTTTTGCAGCTTTAACGCTGTGGCTGGTTTTAGGTTGGAGTCGACAAACGGTCATTACGCTAACGGCGACATTATCCGGGACGGCGTTAGCAATTTTAATCAGCCTGATTGTGTTCGCACTTACCCATGAACGGGGTATGCACTATGAAGGGCTTCAGTATGTGACCACATTGCCGCGACCCTTGTTTTTAGCAGAGACACTGATTGGGTCTTTAGGGGCGGTGATGGATGAGTCAACAGATATCGTGGCAACACTGTTTGAACTGCAAGCTGAACGTCCAGATGTTAGTAGAAACCAGCTATTTTTATCAGGACGAAACGTTGGTCGCTCCATTATGGGACCTTTGATCAACGTGCTGTTCCTTATCTTTGTAGCCGATACCTTTCCGTTGACACTCTTGTACTTAAAGAATGGTAATAACTGGGGATATACTTACATGATGAATATGTCGATGGGGGTTATTCAAAGTTTAATCAGTGGTCTAGGAATTGTATTAGCCATTCCAGTGGCCAGTTTCGTTGCAAGCCGATTGATGAAGAAGAAGGTGATGACAGATGACAACCTTTAGTGTGTTAGCATTGTTGCTTTTCTTAGCCATGTGGGCTGTGGGTGGTAAACAGGGGGCAATTGCGTTTGTCAGTCTCGGTGTTAACTTTGCGTTGTTGTTTTTAACCATCGTGTTAGTTCAGTTTCACTTGCCGCCACTACCTGTCACATTAGTTGCTGGGACGATTATATTGGCTGTGACGATTTTCTTTGGGAATGATGATGACAACAGTACGACGACAGCTTTTTACGCTTCCGTTATCGTGATGTTATTACTTTTGTTGTTTATTGTGCCTGTGGAGCACTGGGCGCAGGTCGCTGGATTCGGGGATGAGGACAGTGAAGACTTGGAAGGCATGTCGCTGTATATTGGCATTTCTTTTTTGAAGGTCGAAATATGCACCGTTGTGTTAAGCACATTAGGTGCCATTGCTGAGGCAGCTATGGCCATTTCATCAGGTCTATCGGAGATTGAAATGCAACAGCCTACAATAACCGGAAAACGTCTGTTTGGCGATGGTTTGAACGTCGGTAAACAGATTATTGGGACCACGTTTAATACTTTGTTCTTCGGCTTTTTTGGTGGTTTCTTATCGTTGTTCATATGGTTCGTCGGTCTTCGCTATTCAATTGGTGAGGTTTTTAATGACAAGGTGTTTGTTGCGGAATTGTTAATGGTGTTGTTATCGTTTATCGGTGTTCTCATTACGGTGCCAATGACGGCAGCAGTAGCTAGTTGGCGTTGGCATCGACAGTCACAACAGTCACAAAAAAAGCCAATAGTAACTAAAGTAGATGCAGATGAATAAAAAGACACACCCGGTATGTTATACTGTTACAAGTGACGTCGTCAGCTGAGCAAAGAAAAGCAATAAGCGGCGACGTAAGGGGGCAAAGAAGTGGCACAACAACTGAAATTGGTTATTATTACAGGGATGAGTGGTGCTGGCAAAACGGTTGCCATGCAAAGCTTTGAGGACTTGGGCTACTTTGTTATGGATAACATGCCACCCAAACTATTGCCAAAGTTTTGGCAGTTGGTTAGGCAGTCAGGAAATGTTAAAAAAGTTGCGCTTGTCGTAGATTTACGTTCACGTGAATTTTTTGATGACCTACAGGAAATGATTGCAATTTCCTTAAGCACTGGCACGGTAGATACATCGGTATTATTTCTCGATGCGTCTGATGCCGAATTAGTGGCACGGTACAAGGAAACTCGGAGGGCACATCCATTAGCCATGGATGGCCGCGTTTTAGATGGTATTCATCAGGAGCGAAGCTTGCTGTCGGAAATGAAGGAACGGGCAGACTTGGTCATCAACACGGATCATTTGACGCCACGTCAGCTACGCGAAGATATTTTTGAACAATTTGAAAATCAAGATAAACAGTCGGAATTTCATGTTGAAATTTTGTCGTTTGGGTACAAATATGGTTTGCCGATCGATGCGGATATCGTGATGGACGTTCGTTTTTTGCCAAATCCATATTATGTACCTGAGTTAAAATCATTAACTGGTCGTGACCCTGCCGTCTATGATTACGTAATGAAACAGCCAGCCACGGAATCTTTTTACAAACAATTTTTAGAGCTGTTAAAACTGACCTTGCCTGGCTATCAAAAAGAGGGCAAAACCAGTTTGACCGTTGCAATTGGTTGTACTGGTGGGCAACATCGGTCAGTCGCTATCACAGAGCGACTAGGCAAAGATTTAAGTCAGGACTATCGCGTCCATGTCAGTCATCGTGACGTGGAGAAACGAAAGGAAACGGTTAACCGCTCATGAAAGAAATCATGGAGAAGCGGCGGCCACGGGTAGTTGTCATTGGCGGCGGCACGGGTTTGCCCGTTGTCCTTAATTCCCTGCATAAGCAGGACGTCGATGTAACTGCCGTTGTGACGGTCGCAGATGACGGTGGTTCTTCGGGAATCATTCGGAACTATATTAACGTTGTGCCACCTGGTGATATTCGTAATGTCATGGCCGCCTTGTCGCGGCTGTCACCATTGGAATTGAAGGTTTTTCAGTATCGGTTTGAAGCTAACGATAACTTCTTCTCCGGTCATGCGATTGGTAATTTAATTATCGCGGCGCTTACTGAAATGGAGCATGGCGTGTTTGGCGCTGTTCAGGAACTGTCCGAAATGATGCATGTAGATGGGCATGTTTATCCAGTTGCCAATGAACCGTTGGTGCTTCACGCTGAGTTTACCGATGGCACGCAACTCGCCGGTGAGGCTGAAATCACGGCTGCCCACAAACAGATTAAACGGGTGTGGGTCACACCACAGCCAGATTCTGACGATGAGATTGCTAAGGCCATGCCAGCCGTAATCGATGCCATTTTAGGCGCCGATTTGATCGTGTTGGGACCTGGTAGTCTATTTACAAGCATTTTGCCAAACCTGATGGTGTCAAACGTGGGCGAGGCAATTATGCATACTCCTGCGGAAGTTGTGTATATTTGTAACATTATGACGCAGAAGGGTGAAACGGATCACTTTACTGATGCTGATCATGTTCAGGTATTAAACAAGCATTTGGGCGCCAATTTCGTGGATACAGTCCTTGTGAATACCGAACGGGTTCCAGAGGATTACATGGATTGGAAACGCTGGAACGAGGTGTCAACACAAGTGACATCTGATACCGACGAATTGACCAGGATGGGTGTCCGCTCAATTCGAGCCAATTTACTACAGTTACGGGATGCAGGTGCTTTTCACGACGGGACCAAAGTGGTTGCTGAGCTGATGAAGTTGCTTGCACATAAACATATTCAATAACTGCCTTGATTGATAAGGTGATAAAAAAGGAGGCAGCACGATGTCCTATGCCAGTGACGTAAAAAAAGAGCTGACTGGATTAAAGGTGCACGCGGCGAATGGTAAGGCTGAATTAATGGCCTTGATTCGCATGAACGGCGCGGTCAGCATTGTTAACCACGCGTTTGTGTTAAACGTGCAAACGGAAAATCCGGCGATTGCTCGACGAATTTATGCATTATTAAAGCAGTTTTACCGTTTGGAAGCAGAACTGATTGTTCGTAAAAACGTCAAACTTAAGAAAAACAACATGTATGTCGTGCGGCTAAAGACCGGTACGCAACAAGTTTTAAACGATCTTCATGTGTTAGGTGACATGGGAATCGAAGAGGTGGTGCCACAAAATGTGCTTACCGAAGATAGCGAAGTTCGCTCGTATTTAAGAGGCGCATTTTTGGCAGGTGGTTCGGTTAATAACCCGGACACCAGTCGTTATCATCTCGAGGTTTATTCTTTGTATGAAGAACAGAATCAACAGATTTGTGAGTTAATGAATCAGTATGACTTGAACGCCCGAATGACCAATCGTCGAAGTGGCTACATTACTTATCTTAAGGAAGGCGAGAAAATTTCTGATTTTCTCACCTTAATTGGAGCAACCAATGCCATGCTAAAGTTTGAAGATGTTCGCATTATGCGTGACATGCGTAATTCAGTCAATCGGCTTGTTAACTGTGAGACGGCGAACATGGAGAAAGTCGCATCTGCCAGTTCTCGCCAAATTGATAACATCGAGTACATCAAATCGCGTGTTGGATTAGGTCAGTTACCAGCTAAGCTTCAGGCCATGGCCGAGACTAGATTGGCCAATCGTGAAGTGAGTTTGAAGGAACTAGGTGACCTGATTCCGGGAGGACCAATTTCCAAGTCTGGCGTTAATCACCGTTTGCGGAAAATCAATGAATTCGCTGATAAACTGCGTGAGGATGACATTATTTCAGCGTAGTTGTCGTGTTTGTAGTTTGATGTGAGCATAAATAAAATGACCGATTTTCTTTAACTGGGAAACCGGTCATTTTATTTATGCTCGAGTTAATTGCGTGGCTGTTGCAGTGCGGCGACATTGGCGGGGGTGCTCAAACATGTCTTTAAATCGTCAAGCAAACCTGTTTCGTGCGGATGCCAGTCCAACGCCGCTTGAGTCCACGTGCTGCTGGTGGGATTACTGCCGACAACGGTAGGTTCAAACCAGCCAAAGTAGGCCTTAGCAGTCTCTTCATCAAAGTGTTCTACCGGCACACGCAACGTGTTGCCAATTGTTTCAACAATGGTCTTTACAGGAACACCTTCTTCGGCAACCGCGTTATAGGTCGCGCCGGCCTCGCCGTTTTCTAATGCGGCCACGAACAGCTGTGCTGCATCGTTACGATGAACGGATGGCCAAACATTGGCGCCATCACCGACGTAGCCAATCTTACCGTGATTAACCGCCATTTGAGCTAGAATGCTACCAAATCCTTGACGCTGAATGTCATGAACTGTTGGTGCCAAACGAACAACGCTGGCGCGAACGCCCTGTTGCGCATAACTGAGCGCCAGTGCTTCGGAAGCTGCTCGACCAACGGGATGTGCCATATGGTCCTGTTCGGTAGCAGTGCGGCCCATGCCAACCGCCATTAAGGTGCCAGATGTATTAACTAGTGGCTTGTCGGTGTTGGCTAAAGCATCGCCTAACGCTTTGACAGCAGCCATGTCTTTAGCGACGGCTTCATCATAATGGTTAAAATCATTAGTAAAGGCGAGGTGAATAACACCGTCACTGCTCTTTGCGGCCGTTGATAAGCCATCTAAATCGTCCAGTGAGCCTTTAACGGGTGTGGCGCCTGCCTGAGTTAATTGTTGAGCCGAATGATCTGAATGAGCCAGTGCAAGAACCTCATGACCATGTTCAATTAGGGTTTTAACAACAACCTGACCAATGAAGCCATTACCACCTGTAACAAAAACTTTCATAATAAGTGCCTTCTTTTTAAATTTCATTTATTTGATAAAGTTTGTTTTATAAATGATAGCTCTATCGGTAAAGATTATAACCGATAGACTTATCGGTATCAAGTGGTAAACTAAAATAAATTACTTTTAAAGAAATGGGATCAGAAAGATGAAGAAAAAAGACGACCAAAAATATAATCGCATTCTTGATGTTGCTGGCGATCTGATTATTACCGATAGTGTCGGTGCAGTTTCAACTACAAAAATTGCTAAGCAAGTTGGCATTTCCCAGTCTAGTATCTACGTTTATTTCAAGAATCGTGAGGCACTGTTACTTACACTATATGTCCGTGAATTGAAGCGTTTGTATGCTCAGGACAGCGGGGAAGATTTGCGTTCACTGTCGTTTGAAACAGCAATGAAACAGTATCTTGAGCAACTGTTTCACTATGGTTTGACCTATCCTAAAAGTATGACGATCATTCAAAAGTTAAAAGAGGATTACGCCTTTGACGAGCAGGCTGGTGAGCAAATTAATGTCATCGTTCATCAAAGTGCCGTACAGCAGTTGTTATTTAAAGGGCTGGCTGACAAAACATTGCGGCAAGTGGATATTTCACTACTTAGAAACATTATTTTTTCGACGATCAAACTGCACACGGACAACTTGCGGCAAGGTGTGTACACTGAGGCGGACGTGCCATTTGAAAGAATCCAACGCATGCTAATGAAGGCGGTTCAGAATAACTAATTCAAGCCGAAAGAAACAGTCTGGTTAGTGGGTAGAAATAAATTTGCATATACGCAAATATTAACAATAAGGTGTTGTTGTAGCCTCCCAAGCAGTGATAGGTTCGCTTTAATAAAGAGCGAATGGGGGAGATTGCATGACCAAAATAATTCATCGCGGTTGGTTCAGCATCGCTATTGTTGTGGCGCTGATCAATGGTTTAGAAGTTCCTTTTAACACGGCTACCTATGCCTATATTTTTAAACTGATTACTACGCGTGACTTGGCCGGCGTCGGGATTTATCTGGCGATCGTTCTAGGCGGATATTTATTCTTTTCGCTTTTGTCATACCAGCAAAGCTGGGTAGTCAATAAAAATGTGGCGTTTATCAATTTACGTCTAAAAACCCGTTATGTAGAAGCAAAGGTCGAGCGAGATGATCCCAGCCAGCAGGATTTCGAAGCAAATGGTCTATCATTTTTAATGAATGATTTGAAGCTACTCGAGGATAATTATTGGCGCAACGTGTTTCGATTATTAGGATATGGCACGACAATTTTGGTCACCACGGGGTATGCACTACACAATAGCTTTCGGCTAACCGGGATTTTCTTAGCGTTTATGTTGGTGCCAATGGTCTTTCAGCGTTTGGCAAGTAAAGGAACGACGACTAAAGCAACCGTTTGGTCACAAAAAAATGCACAGTTGGCAACACGCGTAAAGGACCTATTACATGGGGCAATGACCATTCGTCGCTATCATGCTGAGGCTGGTTACAGAACTAAGCTACTCAGGGATGTCGGTAGTGTTGAAGAGGCAAATGCTGCGCTTAAGAATCGCATTGCACTGGCTAACAGTCTGCTAATGTATTTGTTTTATCTATTTTCAGAAACGCCGATTGCCATCGGTATCTACCTGACTATTTCGGGAATATTAACGTTACCGGAATTTGTTGCAGTCCAATATTCAACCAACATGATTTTAAACAGCGTCAATCAAATGCTGACTTGTATTAACCAGATTGGAAGTACTAAGGATGTTCGCCAACAGTTGCGTCGAAGTATTTCCAAAGAAGGCGTAACAGCGAAGTTGCCCATGAAATCGGCACAGTTTCAGGAATTGAGATTGACAAATATCAGCTTTAAACGTGAACATCGCGATATTTTAAATGTCGTTAACTTGCGAGTTCAGAAGGGCGAAAAAGTGTTGATTCAAGGCCCATCTGGGGTAGGCAAATCAACATTGCTGTCGATTATGTTAAAGGAGTTGCCAGTTACAAACGGACAGCTGTTACTCAATGGTCAGGAATATGACGATGCTCAGGTAGAAAATCTATTTAGCAAGGTCTCACAAATACCGATTATCTTTGCCGAGACTGTCCGATATAACCTGACTTTAGGGATGCCATTTTCTGAGGATGCGATTTTAGTAGCCGTCAGACAGGCTGGACTCAGTGACGTCATCAAAGAATCCAAGCTGAATCAGCAAATAGCCGAAGATGGTAAAAATCTTTCAGGCGGTCAGTTAAAGCGCATTGAAATTGCGCGGGCATTGTTATTTAAACGACAAGTGTTGTTGATTGATGAGGGGACAGCTTCCCTTGATTCAGCAACGGTAAGACAGATTCATGACACACTGTTGTCGTTGACTAATTTGACAGTGATCGAGGTAGACCATCATATTCCACACGAATTATTGTCAAAGTATGATCGTCACTACCAACTGAACAATGGCCGTTTAGAAGCGCTCAACTAAAAATATACATGACTGGTTGTCCTGATAATCCCTATCATCAGGACGGTGTTAAAAATGGTCAATGAACAAATATGGCCTCCTCAATTTACTGTAAACGCAAAAAAGACCCTCGTCATTTGACGAAGGTCTTTGCTTGCTTATTATGACTACTTTTGCATTTCGCTGGAGTTAGTCATAATGTGGTCAATCAAACCATAATCTAAGGCTTGCTCAGCGGTCATGTAGTTGTCCCGTTCAGTATCCTTGTTGATAGTTTCAATGTCTTGACCAGTCTTTTCAGCCAGCAAGTTGTTGATCATCTTCCGTGTCTTCAGAATTTCTTCAGCCACGATTTCGATTTCAGTTTGTTGACCTTGAGCACCACCAGAAGGTTGGTGAATCAAGATTTCTGAGTGTGGTAAGGCAAAGCGTTTGCCCTTAGCACCAGAAGTTGCCAGAATGGAAGCCATTGAAGCAGCCATTCCCATGACAATCGTTTGAACATCAGACTTAACAAAGTTCATGGTGTCGTAGATTGCCATTCCGGAAGTGATAACACCACCGGGTGAGTTAATGTACATGTAAATATCTTTATCAGAATCTTGGGCATCCAAGAAGAGCAATTGAGCGATGATGGCGTTGGCCATGTCATCTTCGATTGGTCCGGAAACCATAATGATCCGGTCTTTTAATAGTCGTGAGTAAATGTCGTAGGCACGTTCGCCACGGCTGGACTGTTCAATAACAGTTGGAATCAAAGCCATAATTGAGGCCTCCTTGTAATTTGCGTTGTTATTTAGCACTTGTAATGGTGCTCTGCTAATCAACGTAATTGTAGTTTAACCCAAAGGTCAAAAAAGGTCAAACAAAATGGTGCGATTGTTTGAAAAAATGTGATAAAAAGTTGTGTGCAATGTGATAGCCTTAGAGTATCAAGGGGTTAGGAGAGTTAGAGATGAATAAAAAATGGTTAACGTGGCCGGTATTTGTCACGCTAAGTGAGATTTATATCGCACCGTTAAATATTATGTGGTTCATTTTGGGTTCTGCCATTGCTCAATATCGTTATGGCGTGGTGAATTGGCTTAACGTTATTTTGTGTTTGGCGGATGTGTTCATTTTTGACCTGGCAGTTAACGTATCCGATAATTACTATGACTATGTACATGCCGCGGACCGTGAAGGATACGCTGCACATACAAACCCAATTGGCCGGTTGCATTTGCCTAAGCGTGGCGTGTGGTGGCTAGCGGTTGCCTTGTACATTATTTCTGCAATTCCTGGCGTGGTTTTAGTCATGCGTACTGGATGGCCGGTATTGTTGTTTGGGGTTATTGGTTACCTAATCGGTATTTTCTATACCGCGGGACCCTATCCATTAAATGCCATGCCGATTTGTGAAACTGTGGTTGCTTTTTCCATTACATATTTAATTGAACTCGTCTGTGTTTACATCAGCATTTACGGCCAGCGTCCGTTTACATGGGGCGTGGCGGGTACGACGTTTGCATTATGTCTACCAATTACGTTGTTGTTCTTTACTGTTCAATTAGGAAATAACACGGCGGATCTTGACGAGGATATCAAAAACAATCGTCATACACTGGCTTTTTTCATTGGTCGCAAACGAGCCGTCCAAGTGATGCAAGTCTTACTGGTTGTTGGCAGCTTATGGCCAATTGTAAACTTGGTTTTTGGATTAGCACCGTGGATCACTGTGCTAAGCGTGGTGTTGCTGCCGATTATGTGGCAAGGAATTAAACCGTTCTACGCAGTTCAAGACAAGCAGAAAACGTACATGAAAGTGATTAAAAATACATCTTTATTTTACATTGGGTACACTGCCCTGTTTGCAATTGGCGCATGGTTGTGAAGAATAAATTAGGAAAATTATTTGACAAACGATTAAAATGCTAGTATATTTCTAATCAACATTTAATCATTGTTTTCAAACCTAGTAGTGAATGATCTGTGTGTCAGGAAGTCGGTGGTTGCTGCGAACCGATCAGGATCATCTCATCGAAATACCTGAAAACGAAAATGACCGGGCACCGTTGGACCGTTATCCCAGCGAGAGTGAATATAATGGGCGTTAGGCTCATTTTATTAAGCTGGGTGGTACCACGGTAAACTAATCGTCCCTGTTATGCATAATTGCATAGCAGGGACGATTTTTTGTATTTAGAGTGTTGCATAACTTCGGGTTGAATCCGAGCAATAAGAAGAAAGACGAGATATTCGGCGGTTTTTCGGATGTCTTGACTTACAGCTTATGCACAGGATTCAGAGGTTAGGTGCACATTTAGGAGAATGGTGCCGCAGCCCGGCATTAAAAAGAGAGAAAAGGGGGCCAATGGAAAATGACAGAAAATTGTGGGGGCAATCCTCGATATAGAACCTCAATGAATGACACTCAACGTTTACAACAATTTGGACATTCAAAAAATGAGGTATTCACATGGAAAAACAAACATTTAAAGTTGGTCGTAACGAAGCACTAATTGTCTTACTAGGCATGTTGTTAATTATGGGATTTGGCGTGATTAAATTTGGTTTGTCGCCCCAAGTTCCCGTTATGTTAGTTATGGGATTATTGATGGCATGGGGTGTGGCTCACCGTTTGCCATGGTCGTTAATTAACGAAGGAATCAAGGATGGGATTGAAACCGGGATTGTCCCAATTTTCATTTTCATTCTGGTTGGTGCGTTAATTAGTACATGGATTGCTGCTGGCATCATTCCATCCTTGATGGTTTTCGGTTTTCATTTAATCAGTGTTCAGTGGTTCGTTCCTTCCGTATTTGTCGTCTGCGCACTGGTTGGTAGCGCCGTTGGTAGTGCTTTTACCGTTATTTCTACAGTCGGCATTGCGTTCTTCGGGATGGGCGTTACGATGCACGTTAACCCAGCTTTAGTGGCCGGCGCGATTATCTCCGGCGCAGTTTTTGGTGATAAATCGTCACCGTTATCCGAATCAACCAACTTAACTGCAGCGGTTGTTGATGCTGATTTATTCAAACACATTATGAACTTGATGTGGTCCACCATTCCTGCATTTATTATTGCGTTAGTTGTATTTGCCATTATGGGAAGCGGCGAAAAGGGTGCTAGTCTAGCCAGCATCAATCATGTCATCAACATTTTAGACAACAACTTTACTATTTCAGCTTGGGCGATTGTGCCGATTGCGTGCATGTTCATTTGCGCATGGCGGCGAGTGCCAGCGATTCCAACATTATTTTTAAACATTGGCGTTTCGCTGGTGATGTTACTGATTGAGCATCCAGGCACTAAGTTAACCAAAATTGCTAGCATCATTGAAGCAGGATTTGTTTCTCACACCGGTAATAAAGAAGTTGATTTATTATTATCACGTGGCGGTATTGCAAGCATGATGGGAACGGTCTCACTGATCGTGTTGACCTTATCACTTGGTGGTTTGTTGATGCAGTTTGGACTGATTGACGCTGTGATGACGCCGTTTGCGAAGCATTTAAACTCCGATGGCAAACGGATCATTGCGGTCGTTCTCTCAAGTATTGGCGTTAACATCTTCATCGGTGAACAATTCTTATCCGTTATCCTTCCAGGTAAGGCATTCAAGAAAACATTTGACGAATCCGGATTAGCTCCTGTCGCATTAGGACGGGCACTTGAAGATGGCGGAACGGTTATTAACTACCTGATTCCGTGGGGGGTTGCCGGCGTGTTCGCAGCCAACACGCTTGGTGTTCCAACGATGCAATACTTACCATTCGCATTATTTAGCTTATTGTCACCAGTATTTTCTATATTAAGTGGCTTGACTGGTATCGGTTTGAAGCATCAAGACGTTGCAAAAACGGAGCCAGAAAATTTTAAGCAGGTCACGGCTTCAACGGCTGTGGAAGAGTAATACGTCCGGTTAAAACGGTAGCGTGTGAACGAGGTCGTGACCAAAATAAAATAATTATTATGGCCGTTTGTGGTGCGGTTATTACATTGATGACTAAACCGGACTTGCTCACGTTGTCTAAAGCTGGTATAGTATTACGTGTTATTAAACACAGTATTGAGAGGAGAAGCATCATGGCAGAAAAGAAACCATTGAACTCATTCGCCGGCCAACGTCCCGTTGCTAAACGTCAACGTCGTATTCGCCGTGAAAAAGAAATTGCCGCAATCCAACGTTGGGCTGCTGGTAAGACTGACACGATCGAAGCAGCTCCAAAGGCTAAGTAATTTCGGTTGGTAGGCTTTTCTGATCGTCTCTAATTCAGTACATCAAAAAGCATTTAGTCCCGCAATCTCGTCATGAAAATGATGGGGTTGCGGTTTTTTTATTTTAGAGTGTGATCACCCACGGTTTGAAGTCGAGCAATAACGTAAATACGCCGTCATGAAGACGAACTTTGTCTTTATGGCGGCGTATTTGGGTTATGTACAGACTTCAGTGGGTGAGAGCGCGTTTGCGACAATGTAATAGAAAAAATTGGGTTTGTTGCCGAACAGGTCTCTGGGGTGTCGAAGCGCGTTATGACTATGAAGCAGGAAAACGGGTTATGCACAGACTTCGGTGGGTGAGAGCGCGTTTGCGATAATGTAATAGAAAAAATTGGGTTTGTTGCCGAACAGGTCTCTGGGGTGTCAAAGCGCGTTACGACTATGAAGCAGAAAACGGGTATTAGCATCATCACTGACATACTTTAGTTTATTCAGTTGATAAAGAAGAAACTCGACAAACTCTCATAAAGCTAATTTTGTTTTCCTACTCAACAGTTGATAATTCCTTGATTATCAGCTCTTTATTCCGACAATGTGAAAAAGGTACAGTCCTATCTACAGATTATTGTATGGATTGTCCCTTATTGAAGTTTAGTGTAAGCGCTAACATATAGGTGTATTCAAGAGTTAGTTACATAACGTTTGAATATCTCCAGGGGATTTTTTGGTAATAAGCTCACAAAAATTATTATATTAAAACGTACTCATAACGTTCATAAGCACAACAATAACGATTTCTAGAGCGTCGTGAAAACGTTTAGGAGGAGCAGTGTTATGAAGGATTTTAAGGATAAGGTTATGTTTATTACTGGTGCCGCACACGGGTTTGGCCAGGTTATTGCTGAAGAGGGTGCTCGTCGGGGCATGAAGTTGGCAATAGTTGATATCGATGAGCCAGCATTAAAGGAAACATACAAGAATGTCACGGATGCTGGTGCTGACGCCATTATGATTACCGCGGATATCACCAAAGAGGATGCTGTTAACGATGCAGTTGATCAAACGATGGCTAAGTTTAATCAAATTGATTTATTAATCAATAACGCCGGTATCGCATTGCCAGGACGGATGTGGGAGTTACCGACCCGTGATTGGGAATGGATCATGCATATCAACGTGATGAGCCAGGTTTATGCAATGAAGCGGATTATTCCAATTATGTTGAAGCAAAAGACACACGCTGACATTCTGAACGTTGCTTCCATTGCCGGACTCGTTGACACACCAGGGATGCCTTCTTACCACGCCAGCAAGTTTGCCGCTGTAGGGATGACAGAGGCAACTGCTTATGACCTTCAACGCATTAACGCCGACATTGAAATGCACGTTATGTGTCCAGGATTTGTTCAAACGGACCTTTATCACACTGAAAATCACCGTCCAGCACAATACAGTGATCCATCTGACCCTTACTACTCAAGTGAAGCTTACTTGAAAGGTCAACAATTTGCCAAGTATGTAATTACAAATGGTAAGCCAATTGACACTATCGCTGACACAGTCTTTAAGGCACTTGAAAACAACGACTTCTACATTTTGACTCACCCAGAATACAACCCACTGATTTCCGACCGGGTAAACCGCATTGTTAACAACGGTGCACCTGATGTTCATGTCATGGATGGCATTATGTAATCGTAAAGTACCTGTTTAAAATGACTTTTGTTAATGAAAGGAAGATTAATTATGGCTAGTTTTGTTGCAAGTGAAGAAGACGTAAAAAACTTTTTGAAGTCACCAAGTATGAATGATCAAGAGGGGATTGGGTTTGCATATGCAACTGACGAGGCAATCTTAAAGAAATTGATTCCTGCACCACTGCAATTGATGGCACCAGTTGTTTGTGGTTACGTTGTTCACATGGGTAAACCAACATTCGGTGCACCCTATTTGGAACAGAGTTTATTTGTTCTTGTTAGTTATCAAGGTAAGATGATGGGCGCTTATCCACTTGAATTATTGCTACATGGCCCTGGTGCTGAGGCTGGTCTGACTGCCGGCCGTGAAGGTGCCGGCATTCCAAAGAAGTTAGCTGACAATATTGAATTACGACGCAACGACAATTCTGCCAGTGCAGTTGTTGATCGTCATGGCAAACGTCTATTAGACCTTTCTTGGACAGCAGGTGAATTAAATGACCCTTCTATCATGAAACAATTTGCGGGTCAATTGGCACTGAACAAAGAGGCTGAAATGAGCTCATTCTTCTTTAACTACGACTTGGATCAACATGAAGATGGGACAAATCACTTTACAAACGTTGAGTTAGTTTCGACGCAAATGCGCAACTTGGCTGACAGGGTTGAACCAGGGAGCCTGTCCATTAAGGTTGACTCCACTGATGACGATCCATTTGGCGAATTACCAGTGCTTAAGCCACTTGGTGCTGCATGGTTCCACTTTGCTACATCGACCATGTACAACACCTTGAAGCTAGAGTCAGTTGATGCTGACAAGATGGCGCCATACTTGATTACAGGCCACTATGACCGTGGTGTCATCAACCCAGCTGCAACGACTTACATGATTTAGGCTTTAGGTTGCTAAATGAAAGCGATACCATTACTATTTAATTAGTTAGTTGGGCACGAACATTATAAACGAAAGAGGCAATGATGATGTCAGAAGCAACAGAGACAAAAAAATTGGTTAACAATGATTTCTCGAATGTTATGTTCGATCGTCATTCAGTTCGTAACTTTGATCCATCGGTAAAAATTTCACGTGATGAATTGCAAAAAATGATTTCAGAGGCCACTTCAGCACCATCGGCATGTAATCTGCAATCATGGCATTTTGTGGTCATTGACACGCCGGAAGCAAAAGAAAAGTTAAAATCCGCTGCCATGAAATTTAACTATCCTCAAATTGATTCTTCATCTGCAATTATTTTTATTGCAGGTGACACGCAGTCACACGAAGTTTATCGTGACGTTTGGACAAAAGTTTATAAAGACAGCAAAATTGATAAAGCACGTTTGGACCAGATTTTAGGAACCTTCCTACCACTCTATGAAAATGCATCTCGTGATTTTCTGACCTTAGATGCAACTATTGATGGCTCTGTTGTGGGTATGCAGCTATTGTTAATTGCTCGGGCACATGGCTATGACGCTAATGCTTGGTCTGGATATGATTTCGAAAAGATCATTCCGGCTGTCGGGTTAGACCCAAAGCGTTTCGTTCCGGTAATGGCTGTTGCTGTCGGTAAAGCTGATAAGAGCAAGGATATTCTTCACACTGACCGCTATGACGCCAAGACGTTGACTGACTTTCTTTAGTCTGCGGTCTTTCAGATAAATTAAACAATTTAAAACAAATGGTTGCTGAGCTTAAAAACTCGACAACCATTTGTTGTTTTTTAATTTTATCAAACGACATTTTAAGTATTTCATTAAAGGACAATCATTCAGTTCGATGCTTACGGAGAGACTGGGCCTGTACGCTTGTCAAGCCGATACCTTAACTATACCGGCTGAATGGGATAAATTTCATCTACCGGATGGCTACGATGAATGCCAGATTGTTTATTGATTACCAGTTCAAGCCAAGGCGTTATTCATAATGAACATAACTTTGCCCGTAAAAGCTTACAGAATTTTTTAGGCTTTAATCAACAAGATTAAATGATTACAGGAAATACACAATATCCTACATGACTTTTTACGTCTTTACGGTAGCGCTTACATTAGGTACGATTAAGTATGAAAGTGCTATCATTTGTGACTTTAATACGTTAAACACGTCGTCCCTGAAGAGATCATTGAAAGGATGAAACGATGAAATTAAAAGAATTGCTTAAACATATCGCTACGAATTGGGAGCTTAGTGTTGATGTATCGCAAGAAATTAGTGACAAGAGCATTGAGAATGTGAAATTGCTTAATGCTTCTGTTAAAGCTAACGAATATGGCACGTTAGGTGTTGTAAAAAATGACGACGGGACTTTAACTATAAGGCTAGACGACTTTGTCTTGGGACAGATCAACCATCGCCGTAGTTCAAATCAAGCTGTTGACGATAAGGACATTCTACAGTTGTTTAACGATATTGCGGATTTATTAATGCTAAAAACAGTTGTCCAGCACAATGTTAGTAAACAGGCCATTAACGCCATAAATGATGATTTTGGTACCTGCATTCGTCAAATTAGTGAAATGCTGGAAAATCCATTAATTTTATTTGACTTAAGTGGCAAAATTATTTCAACGATAGCAACTGATGAGTCAATGACAACTACTCTTGAAAGTGCATTTAAACCCATCCATGGCGAATCATGGTTATTTCAACAACGTGATTTGGCTAATAGCTATGGATTGAAGATTCATTTACGACGGTTAGCTACTGCTGCACAAACAATACCAGTTTTAGTAACATCGATTACTAATCATGAGCAGTCCTTAGGCTATCTTGCTATGGCTACGGTTCAAACACCGCTAAACGCGAAAGTAGTTACAATGTTGCCGATGCTGGCGGAAGTGTTAGGCCAAGTGATGATTAAACAACATGTCACCTTATCAGCGTCTTCGCCACGAGATGAACTACTGACAATGTTATTAACGGAACAACAGCGCAGTTTATTTCCAGCCCAGTTTGCGAAGCAGCACGTAACCTTGCCAGATGCGATGGTATTAATTCGTTGTGAACCTGAATCTGGGCAATCAGCGACCGCACTTAAGGAACGGTTAAAATATTTGATGACACCATTGTTTAAACAATGTTTGTTTACAATTTTTCATCATCAGTGTTTAGCACTTATCTCCATTGGTTTACAGGCCTATAACTGTGACTCGTTTAAAAATAAATTGACAAAAGTGGCCGAACAGGCTGGTTGTCGATTCATTGTATCGAACTATTACACTAGACCGGAGGACACCATTGCAGCCAATATGGTTTGCACACGAACTTCGAAATTGCGGGATCATGAAGAAACAGTTGTTTTTTGCGAAGACGAATTTTTTGATCTTGTGTTAGCGCGAGTACATCATATTGAAATTTTACCGTTTTTTATTAATCCGGCTTTAAGGGCGCTCATGGTTTACGATAAACAGAATCATACGGAACTTGTCAAAACTTTAGATGTATATCTCGAGTCTACATGCAATTTGACGCAAACGGCTAAGTCACTCTTTGTTCATCCTAATACTCTTAGAAATCGACTGATGCATATAACTGAGCTAACGGGCATTGATGTCAAAAATGCAGAGACCTGTTTTAAATTGGCTTCCAGCTTCAAAGTTCGCGCTTTTTTGGAGAAAAACAAATATGTGATTGATCAGTCAATTCCGACGACAGACCAGGAAAGCGATGAGTTTAGATTAAGTGATTTAGATCTATAATCCAAATTAAATTGAAATTTTTCAGCCTTCTGCGATGACATTTTAACTTAGAATGAATACAATGTACTCGGGAGGTGGAGTTATGGGAACTGGTTCTAAACCCATCACGATTTTTTTCGTGATTTTGTATGCGTTTCTGTTTTATTTAGTATTTGCTAACAAGAACATGCTAGCAATGGAAGTGATGGCAGTGGGGATGTTATTGCAAGCCATCATTGATTGCTGGTGTGCTTTTCGCAAGTCAAAACCATGATACATATTTATAGGAGGCGTTCGCATGAGTGAACAGAAGGTTTACAACGATTATTTTTACGATGAACCTGTTTATGATTTGCATGACGGGGGTTATGTGCCGTTGAAGGTACCGGATGTGCCGGAGAAGCCCTTAACAATTCCGAGTGTATTAAAACCAGACAAAGTGGATGGCAATGATGTTTGGTACACCATTCGCGCGCAAGCTGGTGAAACACAAATTTTACCCGGTGCTAAGACGAAGACGTGGGGCTACAATGCATCCTTGCTGGGTCAAACGGTTGTGTTGAAGGATGGTATCCATTATCACGTGCATATCGTCAATGAATTACCTGAAGTGACGACATTGCACTGGCATGGTCTCAATGTGCCTGGCCCTGTCACAGACGGTGGACCACATGCGCCAATTTATCCTGGTGAATCTCGTGATATTGACTTCATCTTGAATCAACCGGCCCAAACGGACTGGATTCACCCGCACCCATGTCCGAACACTGCTCGTCAGGTCTGGAACGGCTTGGCAGCGGCAGTTGTTGTGACTGACGACGTAGAGAGTAAACTACCATTCCCACGCAATTATGGCGTTGATGACATTCCAGTTATCTTGCAAGATCGTAGTTATCACGACAATCAATTGGATTATGATGCCGATTATGACGTGGACGGTACGTTAGGTGACACGCCGTTAGTTAACGGCACCGTTAATGGTGTCTTTAAGGTCACGACGCAACGGGTTCGGTTACGAATTTTGAACGGTGCTGACCGGCGTGAATACCGTTTGCACTTCAGTGATGATCACGAATTCACTCAGGTTGGCTCTGATGGCGGCATTTTGCCAGCACCAGTTAAGTTGACTAAGTTGATGTTGACCTGTGCTGAACGGGCAGAAGTTATCGTTGACTTCGGTGATCACAAACCAGGTGACAGAGTTCAATTGATGTCTGACGATGTGCCGTTGATGACGTTTGAAATTGGCAAGTTTGAACCAGATAGCACGCAGTTGCCAGATCACTTGGTTGATTTGGCCGATTGGGAACCAACGCCAGGTTTGCCCGTTGAAAAGACAGTTATGTCAGGCATGGACGACGAAGTTCGCCTTGACGGTAAGCTGTTTGATATGCAACGAATTGACCGCAAACAGAAGTTGGGTGATGTCGTCGACTGGGATGTGACTAATACAAATGACATGGGTAGTGGCATGATTCATCCGTTCCACATGCATGGCTGTCACTTCTTAGTCCTGTCACGGAATGGTAAGGCACCTTATCCAAATGAACACGGCTACAAGGATGTTGTCGGTGTTAATGCAGGTGAGACCGTCAGAATTCGGGTTATGTTTGATGTGCCTGGGGTCTTCATGTATCATTGCCACATTTTGGAACACGAGGATACAGGGATGATGGCCCAGATTGAGGCTTATGATCCAGACCACCCACAAACGTTCCATTTGTTAAGCATGGATGATGTTAACAACCGAACGAACCAAAATTAAATTAATCGTTGGCTAATATGAGCGGCGTCTTGAATAATTCAGACGCCGTTTTTATGTGAGTCGGCGAACACATAGAGAGAAGTGCATTTGTATGAGTGAGAAAGAGGCAACAGCGAGTGTCGACAATAGGGGGCACGTTTATAATCGATTATGGTTCATCATTACGTTACTAACGGGCACATTTAGTATGTCCATTAGTCAATCGTCCTTATCGACTGCATATCCGACCTTAATGCGCACGTTTAATATCGGAGCACCGCAAGTGCAGTGGATGACGACTGGTTTTATGTTGGTGATGAGTGTCATGATTCCCGTGAGCCCGTGGTTACTGAATAACGTTAAATTCACAACGTTATTTCGTTGGGTGACCGCCATGTTTGCGTTTGGGACATTGCTGTGTATGACGGCGACGAATTACCCAGTATTGCTAATTGGTCGTTTGATTGAGGCACTTGGCGTTGGCATCATCTTTCCATCGTTTCAGACGGTGCTGCTGACAATTACGCCTGAAGATCATCGGGGAGCAACGATGGGCACGGCAGGACTAATCATGGGATCTGCCTTAGCAACCGGGCCAATCGTTTCTGGGATTGTCCTGTCGTTTGCCAGTTGGCGTGGTCTGTTTGTGTTGTTCTTCGTGCTGGTTACCGCTGTGTTTATTCTGTCTTTCTGGACGATTAAAGATGTTATGCCAGTCAATCGATCGACAATGGACTGGCTATCGATTATTTATTCACTGGGATTCATCGGTGTCTTATACGTCCTCAATCAAATTGGGGTAAAGGGTGCTAATTGGTGGCTGACAGCGTTGCTAATTATCAGTATTCTGGCGTTGATTGGCTTTTGTTATCGTCAGTTGCACCGTGACCAGCCGTTATTGGAATTACGAGTCTTCCACAGCCGTTTGTTCACGACTGGTGTGTTGCTAACGGGAGCTTCTTACATTGCACTGATTGTGACCACGATTGTGCTACCGTTGTATTATCAAAACGTGCTTGGTCTTTCAGCACTATTTTCTGGTTTGTCGCTGGTTCCAGCGGCCGTGGGTCTCAGTCTATTGAACCCACTATCCGGTCATTTGATGGATCGAGTTGGACCACGAAACGTTGTCCTTACAGGGATGATTTTGATCGTGCTTGGGTTTGGCTACCTGACTATCTTTGCACGTCATTTAAACGTGTTTAGCTTGATTTTGGCTTCAATTGTGACTGAAGGTGGGAATGCATTTGTTATGATGCCAGCCGTTACATTGGGGGCAAACTCATTGCCGGATAAACTGATTTCTCACGGAACCGCTGTGACAACGACTGCTCGTCAGATTCTGGGATCGGCAGGGGTTGCTGCCGCCACGATTATTTTGACGCGGGTGACGGATGCACATAAGGCTGCTCAAGGTTTACATCAGGCTACACTGACTGGTTATCAGATGACGTTCTTAACTTTTCTGATTATCGGAATCTTAGGTTTGGCATTAACGTTTACCTTACCGCGTGGTAAACAGGCACCAACGAAGTAGGAGTAAGAAAAATCGTCGTTCACATTAATTGTGAGCGACGATTTTTTATTTATATCTGATTTATTTTACATCTGGTGTTAGTCCCAGTTTGCGTTGGCAATCTGGACAATAACCATAGAGTTCGATGTGATCTTCGGTAATCATGTAACCAGACTGTTTAACCGCAGCGCTTTCCAGATTAGCGAAATCATCATAAAAGATGTCCGTAATCTTCCCACAGTTCTGACAAACGGCGTGAAAATGTGGCCGGCCAAAGTAGTCATAGTGTGTTCCGGCATCACCGTTTTCTAATTCAATCACAATCCCTGTTTCGACTAACGTATTTAACGTATTGTAAATCGTTGCCAAGCTTAGTCCTTGGTGAACGGGTTTCAGTTCGTCAAACATGGTGCCAACGTCAGGATGATTGTGGTGTGTCATGAGGTAATGGAGCACAATCTGCCGTTGCGGGGTAACCCGCAGATGTTTGTCCTTTAATACTTTTACCGCTGCTTCATCAATAACCTGTGCTATAGGCAACTCCTTCCTTAGACTTGTTCTAACTTAATATTAAAACACTTTTCTATCTAAATACCAATTAGATGAATTGTCAAGGACTCATGTAATTGACGATATGTCTGAAATTATGGCAGTAAAACACAAAAAAACAAATCGTGACTGCTGTTTTCTAAGCAACGATGATTGGAATTTTTTAAAGCTTCCACAACTAATGTAAGAACTAAAAGGAATTTAGTAGCCACGGTTGATCACTCCTTTTTGATGTTATATTAAAAGTAATTCAGGTTTAGCATGAACAATGATTAAGTAATATGATTTTAAAACTGATCATGCTTTGTTTCTAATCTCTTAAAAATCGCTGGGATGACGGCTATTAAAAGGGTAGAAATGGCAGACTGCCTTTGTGAATCAATTTTGGTTGATAACATTGTGCTTAATCTGAATTTTAAAAAGTTGTATAGGAGAATCACACCAAATGGGGAAAACAAACAGTTTAGCCCAATTTAAGCTTGCGTTGGCAGCGTTGTTAACGACACGCTCATTAACTCAGATCACAGTTCAAGACTTAGTTCGCAAGGCTGATGTTGACCGGTCAACTTTTTACCGCCATTTTTTAAACTTTGACGACTTTCTAAGCTGGTTGGAAAAAGATATGCTAACTGAAATCACACAACAAGTCGAACGTGGCAACAATGATTCACTGGACTTTACAAAATTTTATATGTACGCTGCTGATCATCAAACTGTGCTGAAAGCTTTTCTAGAAAATCAAAAGATACCAGACTTAACTGTTAGATTGAAGGACATTGTTTCTAAAAGGTATCATCGATTATTATTGACGCAACCATCGACGATTCCGCCATCAATTCAAACCGAGTTCCTGATTGGTGGTCATATTGCGTTAATCACATGGTGGCTTAAGCAACAAAATCCGCCGTGTGCACAGAAAATGGCCATTTATCATCAACAATTAAGTCAGCCACGATAATTGCAACACATTTCGGTGAATCTGTTGTTTGTTTGAGATCTTTTCGGCTGTAAGCTTCTAACATCAACGAAAGGATTTGATAAAAATGTTTGTAAAAACGAATGATGAAACGCAATTATATGTTAACAAAATTGGCCAAGGACCAGTCTTGATTTTGGTGCCTGGTGCAAATGGAACAGGTGACATCTTTGGTCAAACGACTCAATTCTTGAAGGCAAACTTCACGGTGATTACTTATGATCGACGCGGTTATGGTCAAACAATTCCCGGCGTGCCATTGCCGGATGAAGCCAAGAATCCTAACAGCAGTTTTCGCATCAAGGCTGATGTCGATGACGTCTTAACCTTAGCGGACACCTTTAATCCTTTAACCCCTGTTTACCTCATGGGATCATCTTCTGGTTCAATTGTAGCGGCTGAGGCGTTTGCCAATGCACCAGCACGTTTTGCCAAAGTGGCGATTCATGAATGTCCGTTAACAACGGTTCTTGATGATAACGGTGCACTTGGCAACACGACCAATAATTTAGTGCAAAGAGTTTTAAAGGGTGACTTTTCTGCCGTTACAGATTTATTTAATCAGATGCATATTCAACCGTTGGATGCACAAATGATGGGACTGGCACCGGATTCTCATCCGGACAAAGAAAAGATGAAATCAATGCTCTTTTGGTTGCAATATGAGTCATCACAATATACGAGCCAAATTATTGATTGGCAAATTTTTGCCGATCATCGTAATCAAGTGGTGCTGCTTAATGGGACAGATTCCGTGGGCTTTCTGCCACAAAAGGTTGACGAGACCATTGGTCAGAAAATTGATGTTCAAATCACTACGATTCCCGGCGGTCATTTGGGGTATGCACAAAAGCCACAGGGATTTGCTAACAAATTAACTGAAAGTCTGTTGGATAAATAAGAATCACTTGTTGTTAATAAGTATGACAAAGGCTAGCGACCTCGTGCGTTGGCTTTTTTGTCGTTTTAAGAAGGAATTTGAAATAAGTATGTTTAAAGTTTGTGACAGTGAGCTTAGTTAGGAAGAATCCGGTCCGTGAAATTGGTTTCGCCCTTAGAACATTGAAATGCTGAGACTTCGATTTGAAACTGAAAGAAACGTCTCTGTATTCGTTCTGCGAATCAAAGCGGTGTCTTGGACTATCTTGATTTGCTGTTGTTAATTTTGTCCTTGACCGGTTCTATTGGCTACACAATAGATTCGTTTATGTAAATGAAGATTGACCGCCGGGAATCATGATAGTATGTGTGGATTTTGCCATTGTGTGTGGGCGTCACCGTTGATACCGAGTCGTGAAGGTGGTGTTAATTCGAATGATTCTGTCGAATTTACAGCACGGACGGTTGGGAAGACTCGTGATCTTGCGAGGCTTCCTAACGAGGTGAAAGACTGTGACTTTCAGGCTTGAACCGGTCCCACGACAAGCGTATCAACGGTGACAACCGACAGTGATTAGAGCACTATTCAATAGTTTAAAGGTAAAATCTTGCGCATATTGAAGCGGTTGCACTATGATAAACACGATGATAACGCTGATTTGTTGGAGATGTAATTCATATGGCAATAAGTGAGCAAAAACAGTCGTTTCAACTTCACTTACAGGATTTAACGAACCGTAATGCTTCATTCTTAGAGACCATCTACGCGTTGGCAAACGGACATCTAGGCGTGCGTGCCAGCAATCCATTACAGGGGAACCTGCGATTAGATGAGGGGATGCCTGGCCTATTTGTTAACGGCTTTTATGACTTGAGTCACATTACATATGGGGAATCATACGCGGGTTACCCAGAAAATAACCAAACCATCGCTCAGTTACCTGACCCACGATACCTCGTCATTGAGGTCGATGGAGAACGATCGGATCAAACGACATTTGCCACTCGAGTTGTGGATAAAAACCTTGATATGGAAACGGGGTTACTCAATGAATTGTTTGAGATAACCACACCTTCTGGAAAAATACTCCAGTTATCCTTATCGACGTTTGCGTCACAGGCTGATGATGGCATTTACTGTGTCAGCTACACCATTCGGCCGATTAACTTTAGCGGGGCGGTAAAGCTGTACAAACAGCACCCCTATATTGACCAGGTATTTACCAGGGACGGCGATATTCGTGCGGTGTCGCGAAATAACATTTTGGATCGACAGTTTTTGAATGCAGACTTTCCGGCTATGCAGATTACGACGCAACGGAGTCAATTGGGGCTAGTACTTATGTGGCGTTATTTGGGCGAAGACTCCTTGGTCAAGTTTGACCGTTCGGACGGTATGCCCAAATACGTAATGGATCTTGATCTCCAGCAAGGGTTGGCAGAATCCTTTGACTTCGGTTATTCTGTTGGGCGGATTCACAGCCTGATGGATGTCGCGATGAACCACACGCAATACTTGAAAAACGCAAACGCACATCTGGAGCATCATTCGTTTTCAACCTTGTTTACAGAATCTGCCCACAAGATGCAGGAGTTTTGGCACAATTCGGATATTCGGATTGATGGTGACCCAGAGACGCAAAAGGGGATTCGCTTTAATCTCTTCCATCTGCATCAGTCTGCTGGTCACGATGGGAAGACCAGCATTCCGGCCAAAGGACTCACCGGGGCAGGTTATGAAGGGCATTATTTCTGGGATACCGAAATGTTTATGCTACCGGCCTTCATTTATACAGATCCACAAATGGCCCGGGCGTTGCTAACGTACCGTTACCATACGTTGGACGAGGCGCGACGTCAGGCCCGGGACTTTGGCTTGGACGGCGGGGCAATGTTTGCTTGGCGGACAATCAACGGGATGGAAGCGTCGCCCTACTTTCCTGCTGGTCTGGCGGCTGTGCATATTAACGCGGATATTGCGTATGCGGTCGCTGAATACGTGCAGGTCACAGATGATCAGGATTTCTTGGTAAAAATGGGATTTGAACTGATCTTGGAGACGGCGCGCTTCTGGCAGCGTTTCGGCAGTTTCGGTATTGATGGGCCTCAGGGCGGTAAGTTTGTGATTAATAAAGTGACTGGACCCGATGAATATTCGGCAATGGTGAATAATAATTATTACACCAACCGGATGGCTCAACACAATTTACGTTTAGCCGTTAGCTATGCTAAACAGCTTAAGAAGAGTCATCCAAGCAAGTTAGAAGAGCTTGGGGTGACCGAAAAGGAATTACAGTCCTTTACACACATTGCAGATAGCATGTACCTGCCGTTTGATAAAGAACTCGGTGTCAAGATGCAGGATGATGGTGCCTTTAACATGGAGATTTGGCCATTTGACCAGACGCCGCGGGATAATTACCCATTGTTACTTCATTACCACCCAATGCGTTTGTATCGCCATCAAGTCAACAAGCAAGCTGATACACTGATGAGTGACTTATTGTTCCCGGCTGATCAAGATATTGAACAGCTCAAACGTGATTTTGATTACTATGAGCCATTAACGACACACGATTCATCGTTATCGCGACCAATCTTTAGTATTCTGGCTCATCGAATTTTAGCGCATCACAAAGCGTACCGTTATATTGCCGAATCAATCTTAACTGATTTAAACAATAGTCAGGGCAATTCCCAAGACGGCGTGCATGTCGGCAATATGGGTGCTAGTTGGATGGAAATGACGCTAGGTGTAGCCGGCATGATTCGCGCTGACCGTGGCTTGGAGTTTCATCCACACTTACCGGTTCAGTGGTCAGCATTGACGTTCAAGATTCGTTATCGTGGCAGTCAGTTTGAAATGCACATCACACGTAATCAAGCGCACTTTAGCCTGATTGAGGGTGATCAGGTGACAATTTACTGTGACGGACAGGAAGTGGCCTTAAGCAGCAAAGCACCAGTCAAACGGATGATGACCGTTAATTTAACGGAGAAATAGAATTGATATTAGGAGAGGGCGACCGGCTTTCTCAGATAATTCAAATGCGACGTTTATGGGGCTTTCTCATGAACGTCGTATTTTTTTAGTTAGATGAACAAAGGACAGTGCTTTGTTTCACACTCGCGGCAATTTCACCAAATTAAAACTGAAGTCTTATGCCCAAATCTATAGAAATAGCCGTAAGTGGCACGAGAAAACCCCGACAACTTTAAAATTGCCGGGGTTCGTTCGATAAATTTAGCTGTGCGTTGCTCTATCTATGTGTTGATACGAAAACTAGTTCTGGTGAACAGCTTCCATTTGTTCGAAGTAGGCTGTTTCTTTCTTAGCTTCAGCAGCTTGGTTCTTTTTGTTGTACCAAGGGGAGATAGTGAAAGCTAAGAAGTCATTCATCAAGTAGACAGAACTGTTAACAAACATGGCTAACGTAGCGTCACCTTGACGGAAGGAAACGGCCCACAAAACCATTTGGGCTAAACCAGACGCAACCCACCAAATGTATTGTTGTTTGAACCGCATGAAGCAGATGACACCGGCACAAGCGGAGATACTGAATGAAATGGCATCAATCCAGGGACGAGGGTCGTTGGTAACTGCGCCAATGACGTAACCGGAGATCCCGTAAACAACTAATGTAGCAATAATAGCAACTGTGGTACTGCGCCATGTAAATGAACGAATTTTGCTGACCATGTTTTTGTTCCAGCTTGGGCTTAGCAAAACTGGCAGGTCAAGTGTGGCCATGTAAACAATCTGTTCACCGATGGACAGGTAGTTTTTGGCAGAAAAACCAACATAAATAAAGCAAAGTGCTGATAATACACCAAGCAAACCGTTAACACTCTTAGCTTGGTTGATGGCTAAGATACAAAGTACCCCAAGTGTCGTCCCGATGAACGTGATCAGACTAACCAAACTGAAGGGGTTTGAAACTAAGGTCATCACTTGGGCACCTAATGAAAAACCGAAGAGCCAGTATGAAGCTTTGTGCCAGCCAGTTAACTGGTGGCCGAGAAACTTAAAATAATTGGTAACGTGACGCATGAAAAGATCTCCATTCTATGATTTGTATTTGTGGCCCGGTAGAAGTAAAAGATTCAGGCCCGCAACGCACTGATAGATATGTTAGCACCCAGACCGTGGAAAACAAAATGCCTGTTAAACGCTTATTGTATGTAGCATGGGTTACCAGTACGTGGTGATTTGAGACCGTAATGGCGGCGTTGAGAGCTATTTTGTGGTGGACACAAGATGATGTGAAAACTTTTTTGAAAAATCTATATATTGTATATGAAAGTTGTGAAAATGAATGAAAACGATTTGCTATAATTTTTGAATTTCAACGGTAAAACCGTGTCAGAGCAAAGAAAAGGCTCCATAAAATGGCTGTGAAAGCCCATTTTATGGAGCCACAACATCTAGATGCCTCATTGAGGGGGAGTGAGTCAACTAGATGAGTTGGAAACTAAGTTGTTGGTCGCGCAGTTTGAAAATCTGACCGAGGTGACTGAAACGTAATTGCAGGCGTTTAACGCCATCCAAGTTAGTGTCCAGAATTTCAATGCGGTAAGCGGCAGTTGGCGCCGGGTGAATCAGGTTAAATGTGATGTATTTACCTTTAGGGAAGTGAATGCTGTGATGGCCAAGTTCGTTATGGAAAATTGTAATCATAGTTATTCCTCCTTGTGTTTGCTAAGTATGAGTACGAGTTTAGCATGCGTTTTAGGGGAGGGGTAATTATGTGCTTGTGATGATTTTTTAGAGTACGAGGTTTAAAAGTTTAATAAGTTGAAGACCCGATTATAGCTCCAAGAACAACTCCAAGAATTCCGCAAATGATTGACGCAACAATTAGAATCAATCCCTGTGTTTCATTTTTCTTACGTGCTGCAAATCCCAAGGCCACACCAATACCACCAAAAATAATGGGAATGAAAAATAGCGAAACGGCAGCTGACATCCAGCCGAGGATTAAGAAAAGTCTTGAGTTGTTATTAGTTTGGTTAGCAGCATCATTAAAATTTTGAACCTGCGCAGGCTGAGGTTGTTGAGCGTGCGGTGAGTATGATTGTTCATATGATGAGCCAGATTGCGCTTCGTGTTGTGTATCATCCGTCTGATTAAAAGTAGCACCACAGTTAACACAAAATTTTGCATCCGCTTTATTTTTTGCTCCACATTGTTGACAGTATTTCATTATTTATTTCCTCCAAGGTGTAGTAGGTTACTTTTCTGCCATGGGATTACGGCTGTAAAGTTTGATGCGACAAAGTCTATTCCAGTGTTTTCACCCGAAAAATGAATTAAGGTTGTTGAAATTCTTCTTTTAAATTCGACGCCTAAAATTTGATTGATTGGAATTAATTTTGGTTCCCCAATAATTTTTCCTGAAAATGTCGATGGAATGAGTACCAACCCTTGATCCTCAAAGCAAATAATATTATTTTTGGTTCCCAAAATTGCTAACCAGGTAATCCACAAATTATGATAATCGTGAAGAGACATTACCTGAACAAAGTTATTAGGCTTATTTGAATATCCATGAGCGACTTTGAAATTCACAATTTCTTGGATACTAGATGCCATTTTGTTCACTTCCTTTTACAGTTTGCACGCTTAAAAATCATCTTCAACGGCATAAGTTAAGTCACCATCTACGTATCTCCAAAGTGCACGCTGCGAATTTTCTGGATTTACGATAACTAAGGTCCAGCCTGATCCAACCTTTTGCTTAATTGATTTGGATATTTTTTTACCAGTAGCTTGAATGTCCGCATCTTCATCGTAATAGACTTGTTTATCAACCATCTGCTCCATGGAGTCGATAATGTCGCTGTCTTTTGCTTCTAGTCCAACTGCTTTTTTTGATTTATTAATCACGACTTTGTAGTCATCCTTAGCAGTATGTGCTTGAACACAACTTCGTATCTTTTGGTCTGTTGACTGCGGTGGATTCTGGTGGATAACTATGCCAACTATACTGCCAATTATTAAGAGAATGATAACCAGTGTCGCCCAAAGATTAGCATTACTCTGTGGCTGGTCAGAGTGTGAAATTGAGTCAAAAGCAGCGGTCTCACTGTTTGCTACTTTAGTCTGCGTTGAGGAAGGAGTTGGCTCTGTGTTAGGGAATTTAAATCCACAGTTTATACAGAAGAGGGCGCTTTCGTCGTTAGGTGTTCCGCATTCCGGACAATACTTTTTGTTCATAAGGAATCTTCTTTCATATCAGGCGTTCGCAAATTTTTGTCTTTCCGCTCCACGTTGAGAATTCCGTCTGCGTAAAGCATAAGTGTAATTTTTGTTTTAGTTGAAGTAGTTTGAAAGGGCGAAAGAATGACACGATAATTTGCTATACCATCCAACCCTTTTATACCCAAAATGGATTTTAGGTTTTGGATCATTGTCTTCCAGGCTTCCGTGTAATTTTCGCCTGCTCCAATAACCTCTACAGAAGCGGCTAATATAAATCCGTTAGGTATTCCACCTGTAGTTATTGTGAGAGTGTCGGGCTGATCAACATTTGTTTCAAAAAAATTTGCGCCAGGCAAATCTGTGTTAACTGGGACATCTTGAAGATTCGTACCGCATTTTAAACAGAACTTAGCGGTATCGGAGTTTTCCGAATCACATTTAGGACAGCGTTTATATCTTTTAACTAACATGTTTCAATTTCTCCATATAGAATTTATTTCATTACCTAAATTTAATCTGCAGTATCTCCATCAGCGTCATCATTAGTATCTGTAGTGTTGTTATCGTTTTCGTCGTCATCGCTGGTATTGTCATCAGTATCGTCATCAGTTTGGTCTGAATCATCACTGTCGCTGCTGGAGCTATCATTGCTATCGGCATCACTGCTGTAATTGTTGCCGTCTCTTGGGACGACATTGCCGTTCGGATAAACATAATAGTCTAGACTGTCATAGCTACTCATATTAGAATCTGTAGAGCGCTTTCCTCGAACCCAATAGCATTTGTTCCCGTTGTCGTCGGTACTCATGTTACTTCCGGTAGTGCCCATAATGCTCCAACTGACGGGTACACCGTGGATGCTGTTGCCGACATTGGCCTGAACGGCAGCGATTGCTTGTGTACCAGAGGTTATCGACTGAGTAGATTGTGAGCTAGAAGAACTTGAACTGGCAATACTACTTGAATCACTATCAGCACTTGGGTGATATCCGTCACCTTTTCGATTAGGTTGAGAATTGTCATTTTTTAATTTTTCGGTATTGCTCAGCTTTTGCAGTTCCAGATTGTTTTTGCCATAGATCCAATAACCATCGGAATTTAAAATATCAGAGATTTCCTTGCCTAAAACTTGACCATAGACCAAGTATGATTTTCTTTTTGCTTTAGGCTGAAGGGTTATTGTGGTAGACCCAGTTTCTAAATAAAGGTCACCAATATTGGAAGATATTTTATTCGGAAATATCTGTATTTCTTTATTTGTAGGATTAGCCAATTCAATAAATAGTCGAGCGTTTAGAGATTGAACGCCTATGTATTGCTGAATTTGAAACTTGATACCAAGTTTTTTAAGGTCTGAGGATGAAAGCTGATCAAGCTCTTTGGTTTCGGTTTTAGAATTATGTGATTTCTTTTTGGATGAGTTAGTTATCTTTGCAACGTTGGTCGTGGAAGTATGATGTTTAACAGATTTTGGTAATGTTTTTGACCAAACAATTCCAGCTGCGATAGCCACTGCCAATAAGGACAGAAGGATGATACTGTTTCTTACAATATGTTTATGAGAACTAGACTTTGTTTGTGTCTCTTGCGTGGGCTGGATGCCTTGAAGACTTTTACCACAGTTGCCGCAAAATTGTGCTGTAGCGGAATTTTTGGCGCCACAGTGAGGACAGATGATTGAATTGTTGTTCATAATTGTTGATACTCCTTTATTTTTAGAAGAATGACATGAACGTAACAACGCTAGCAGTTATGCCCATGAGGAAAATCTGAAATAGGCTGTGTCCATTTAAACTTGAACCGTTTAGTTGGGTAATGACTACGCCGCCCAATATGTTAAAAGCAGTTGCCATCACTCTCCAGCCACTTGCATAGAATGCACCACTAAAACCACCAATAATGATGGCTACCGTGACTCCCAAATTACGGCCTTTTAGATTTTCCTGATGACCAATGCTCGTTTGATGATGTTCTTGCTCAATTTTCGGTGCAGGTGAAGAATTAAAATGGTCTTCAGAATCATTAAATGATTTTGTTGATGCAATTGTGGCAGAATCGGGTGTTTCAGACTGAATGATGTCAAAGTGAAACCCACAGTTTATGCAAAATTGAGCGCTAGTTTTGTTTTGTGTGCCACATTGAGGACAAAATTTCATACTGATACCTCCAATAGGTAAAAAGGGTCGCTTATGGAAAGAAAAGCTTTAACGGAACTTTAAAGCGTTGATGTATCTGTTCCGCTTCATCCACTGTGAAGGAACCCTGACCATGTAATCGTCGATTGACGGTAGTACGATGCATATTAATGGTCAGACCAACGTCTGTTTGAGTAATTCCATGTTTTTTTAAATAATTCAGCAATCTTTTTGTCGTTTCTATTTTTGAAATTTGATTATTTTCTGCTTTCAATATGAATCACCTAATCCCTTTGCAAGTTAGAAATATTCACTTCTGAATTATAATTCGAAAATTGTAGCCCTTCAACTACTTTTACTTTGCAGTTGCTACGGGTGTAGCGGCTGTGCAACACTCTATAATATATGTTTTTTATTGTGGAGGAGATGGCAATATGCTTGGAGACGCCATTAAGCGAGCACGAATTGAAAAAAGTTTGACACAAATGGAACTATCTGAAAACATTTTAAAAATTTATGGAATTCCAAATTCTTCAGGGATGATTTCCAGATATGAGCACGCTAGTAAACCAGTTACTTCTGGTCAAATGGCAATTCCACTTTTGTTTGCGTTGTGCGATTTCTTACAGATTGATTTAAACAATATCGCTAAACAAGAAATGAAGTTATTAAAAGAACGGCCCGGAAGAATACCGTTTCAGCATCAGCAAAAATAAACTTCAGTTGATGAATTCAGCAATAACGAGCTTTTAATGTATAAAATAATTCACTACTGAATTTTGTGTAATCTTTATTGGTTTCAAAGTAAAATAAAAACAAAATTGGAAACATCCTTTCGAAGGGCACAATGAGTGTGACCAGCAAGAATCGCTAAGAAATTCCTAGCAGAATTACTGTGGTGGTGACTTTGAGCAAAAAAATAATTTGTTCCCCAAGGAATGTTTCTTTTTGCCACACAAAAAGGGAATGATAAATTATCATTCCCGGTGTTCAAGGACCTCTCAATCTTAAAATGCTCTTGAATTTAAAGTCCATTTAATGATATTCAATTTTAAAAAAAAACGATATTGCCTAGAATAGCAACATCGGTCAACTGTGTTTCACTCTATTGAATCTTCCGATGCGCCTGGGGGGAATCGAACCCTCATCTCAAGAACCGGAATCTTACGTGCGATCCATTACACTACAGGCGCAAACTGTTTGTGTTAAACAGGTACCCTACTATATTAGCGAAAAGTGGTTCGAAACACAAGGGATATTTGCTTGTTTTCAAATCGTTTGGGGGTCTGATAGTATCGCAGCCAGTTATCTACTTTTTTATTTACATCATCACTGGTTGTAAACTAATTTTAAGTCAAAACAAAGCTGTCTCTCAGTTGATGATTATCTTGCCAAAGTTGATAACGTGATAATCTTAGCTAAGCGGCTATTCACCGAACCATGCTCAAACACCACTGCTCACTGCTAAAATGCCGTAGTTGGTATTGCTATAGGCGAACTGTAAGTCAGGCATGAAATCTACTGGTTACGCATTAATCATTGTCAATATTTGATTAAACGAAATGTCGTTTCCTAACGTCTTGGTAATCATGATCTCTGCTACTCCAGGGAAGGTTGTGATGTCTTTGTACTTTTCTCGAGTTTGTTGGAAACTAAATCTGTGTAATCAAGCACGCTAGACTCCATATTAAACAATTGCTAAATCGTGACTTCCTGACTGAATTTGTAACCGTTGATTTTTTTCGGGCGCATCAAACTGGATTTTGTTTTGTTCAACAATCCGAGAAATTAATGCAATTAAAAATTGTTTAGCTACTGAACAAAAATCAACAATCGTATTTTCGGTAAAAGACGTGTGCTGTTCG
Source organism: Furfurilactobacillus rossiae DSM 15814 (assembly GCF_000428925.1). Classification (GTDB taxonomy): domain Bacteria; phylum Bacillota; class Bacilli; order Lactobacillales; family Lactobacillaceae; genus Furfurilactobacillus; species Furfurilactobacillus rossiae. Next base: position 103,099 of record NZ_AUAW01000005.1, read on the forward strand.
AAATCAGCTCAACTGCTGGTGCATTGATACAGACTGTCAGTCGGATTTCTCAAGGTGAGCGCATCATTAATTCTCGTGAGTTCATCAAACAGATTGTTTAGGGACGTCAGCTTTACCTTCTTTAAAAATGTTTTGGGGTATTTATAATGATAGTTCACACGAGTTAGCGTTTTGAGTTTATGGTCAATGTATCGTTTCTGCAATTAAGTATTGAGTTCTAAAAAAGAAGCCCCCAAGTGGACTTCTTTTTTAAACTAATCGTTTTGATCAGATTGATCGTCGTTATTGCTATCAACTGTGTTATTGCTGTCATCCTGATCATCAGAGGATGAGGAATCCTGATCACTATCTGAGTCACTTTGCTGTGTGTTAGAGTCACTGTCATTATCATTACTATCAGAGGTTGAATCATCTGAGTCATCGTTGTTACTATCTGTGTCATCATTACTGTCTGTTTCGTCATCACCGCTAGAATCGTTGGTGTCACTGTCACTATCAGACTGATCATTCGAATCACTATCGTTGTCATCACGAGTACGATCGCCGGGAAAGTTTTTGTCTTTCATTTGCAAAGCTATGTCTTTGCTTGTGTAGTAATGTTCGTTAATCCATATCTCAGCACCCCCAGCATCAAACAAAACTGGAGTTGATTGACCATTAATGTTTTCATTGGCAACACGATAAAATTCGCCATCACCAGCAGTTTGATACCACCCCATAATGTTGATCCAGTTCTCACCATTATCTAAATGAACCTCGTTAAAGAGGCCCCAATGATCCAACTTTTGTTTTTCTTCAGGAGTAGTTGGCTGTTTTTTCGCGTTTAAAATGGCATTATCATCATTTGTTCGCTCTTCGGTGCTGTGTATGGTTGAAGAGTCACCGGATGAATCAGTGGATCTATTGTTGCTGAACGTAATTGTATCAATGTTGTGAGTATAGCTGTTATAGCCGAACCAAGTTCGCTGAAAGGAGCTTGGAAATTGAGGACCTGAAGTTGTGGCTTGATTGCTGTTGCTTGAAGATTCAGCCGCTTGATTGGTGGATGAAGATGATGCTGAATTATTAGTAGCAGAATTTACACTAGGTGAGACTTGTTTGTGTGTCTTGCTCACTTTTGATTGCTTGACTGAATTTGAATTGCTATGTTGAGCTGAATCGCTGTTACCACATGCTGAAAGCACTAGAACACTTAAAAACGTGACGCCAATAGAGATGATTCTTTTCATAATTGTTTGCTCCGAATGATATGTATTATTTTATAAAAACTTCTATACTCAGATTACTTTTATTGTTCCTGTTACGCAACGATTCATGGGAAAAAACATCATTTAACAAGTAAATTGTGGCTAATTAACCTAGCAATAGTTATCAATTTGGATTTACAGTGGAAGTTAGTTTGAAATAGGAGAGTGGAAGAATGGGTCAAACAAAATTTGAATTACCTAAAGTCGGTTTTGGTACGTATCAGCTGACGGGCGAGACTGGTATGAACACGATTAAACAAGCCATTAATACAGGATACCGCCTAATCGATACGGCTATTAGCTATGAAAATGAAGGTGCAGTGGGTGCCGCCATTAAGGCCAGCGATGTCGATCGTGATCAGTTGATTGTGAGTTCAAAGTTGCCCGGCCGTGACTATCATCATGACGATGCGATTAGTGCCGTTCAAGAATCCCTATATCGAAGTGGCTTAGATTACTTTGATTTATTTCTATTACACTGGCCCAATCCTAAACAGAATTTGTATGTGGAAGCTTGGACGTCTCTGATAGAAGCGCAACGTCGTGGGTATGCTAAGTACATCGGTGTTTCAAATTTCACTGGCGAATACATTGATCGTTTGCGAAATGAAACGGGAATTCAGCCGGTAGTCAATCAGATCGAACTTCATCCGTACTTTAATCAAGAAGCGCAACGTCGGTATGACTACGTAAATGGCATCATCACGGAAGCGTGGAGTCCACTAGGGCGTGCCTCGGCGATGTTGAAAGATCCAGTTTTGCAACAAATTGCTGATAAACATCAGTGTGGCGTTGGTCAAGTGATTTTACGCTGGGAACAATCATTAAATGTTGTGCCGTTACCTAAGGCAGCACACGTTGATCGGCAACGGGCAAACCTGAATTTGGATGCAATTGATTTAGACCAGGCGGACATCACTGCTATAAATCAACTCACTAAGCCTGATGGGCGGACATTCAATCAGGATCCCACGGTTTACGAAGAATTTTAAAGGTGTTGTGGTGGGATTTTGTAACACAAACGCAATAAACAAACGATAAAGCGAAAAAATGACAACCTGTTGTGCTACACAACAGGTTGTCATTTCGTTATCTAGGCAATTTTGTCTTTGAATCATTTAATTGCACACTATATATAGTTATCCACAGGATATCCACATACTACATATTGATTTAAAGCTCGTAACCAGTATTATAAAACTATCATCAATAAAAGGTTGTGAGCGAATGGAGAATGTTCAAATTACGAATCCCTTGGCAATTTTAAAATTATTGCCAGTTCAAAAACGCGGCGGGGCAGTGACTCAATTCTACCCCTATAAGATTGTGTTTGTCCTCCACAAATTGGTCAATGACGAAGATTTAATTAACGAAATTGAACATGATCTCGTGAATGCACTGCACGATTTAGAGATTATTCCAACGGCGGAAATTCATCGGGTTTTACATAATAGCTTATTGAAGCACGATCAAATGGAAGCCGCTGATGCCTATGAGGCCAATTTTAAGCATGATCAGGATCAATTCGCGGCGGCGACAAGTGTTGAGGCTCGTATTCAAAGGTTGTTTAGTCGGGATGCGGACGTGGTTCATGAAAACGCGAATAAAGACAGTCATGTTTTTAACACGCAGCGTGATCTTGAGGCCGGTGCGGCGAGTCGAGCTATTGGTTTAAAAATGCTACCAGATATTGTGGCTAAGGCTCATTTGCGCGGTGACATTCACTGGCACGATCTTGACTATTCACCAGTCACACCTGAAACAAATTGTTGCCTAATCGACTTTGATGAAATGCTGGCACATGGTTTTAAAATTGGTAACGCGTGGGTTTCATCGCCACATTCCATTCAAACAGCGACCGCTCAAATGTCACAAATCATTGCCAACGTTGCGTCACTTCAGTATGGTGGGTGTTCGGCAAACCGGGTCGATCAGCTACTGGCGCCTTACGCGCAACTGAATTACGACAAGCACATGGCAGATGCTGAACAGTGGGTCGCCGAAGATAAACGTGAGGATTACGCGCGTCAAAAGACGCAAAAAGATATTTACGATGCTATGCAGGCCTTGGAGTACGAAATTAACACGTTGTATTCGTCACAAGGGCAGACGCCATTTACAACGGTGAACTTTGGATTGGGAACTAGCTGGATCGAGCGTGAAATTCAACGGGCTATTTTACAGATTCGGATTAAAGGTTTGGGAAAAGAACACCGGACCGCAATTTTTCCGAAACTGATTTTTACCGTTAAACGCGGGCTTAACTTGAATCCACAAGATCCTAATTATGATATTAAGCAATTAGCGATTGAGTGTTCAACCAAACGAATGTATCCAGATCTCTTGATGTATGACAAAATCAAAGCGCTCACTGGTAGCTTTAAGACGCCAATGGGGTGTCGTTCTTTTCTCCAAGGATGGAAAGATGAAAACGGCGTGGAGGTTAACTCTGGCCGCATGAACTTAGGCGTGGTGACTGTCAACTTGCCACGGATTGCGTTGTCAGCACACGGTGACAAAAAGCTGTTTTGGGATATTTTTGAAGAACGCATGGCCGTTTGTCATACGGCACTGGCTTACCGAATTGAGCGAACGAAAGAAGCTAGGCCGGAGAACGCACCGTTACTCTATATGTATGGTGCGTTTGGCAAACGACTTAAAGCGGATGACGACGTTGATGAGTTGTTCAAGAATGAACGGGCGACAATTTCACTTGGTTACATCGGTATCTATGAAGTATGCACGACCTTCTATGGACCTAAATGGGAACAGAATCCTGAAGCGCACGATTTTGCTGAAAAGATTGTGGCCGCACTGCGTGAAAAGTGTAATCAATGGGCAAAGGAAAGCGGGTATCACTATAGCCTGTATTCCACCCCGGCTGAATCGCTGACCGACACGTTTGCCAAGGATGACATTGAGAAATTTGGTCGGGTGGCTGACGTGACAGACAAAGAGTATTACACGAATAGTTTTCACTATGATGTTCGTAAACACCCGTCACCGTTTGAAAAACTGACGTTTGAAGAAGTCTTTCCTAAATATGCGTCAGGCGGTTTTATTCATTACTGTGAGTACCCGAACTTGAAGCAAAATCCTAAAGCCCTCGAGGCCGTTTGGGACTGGGCCTATGATCACGTCGGCTATCTAGGCACTAACACGTCTATTGACCAGTGTTTCAAGTGTGGTTTCAAGGGCGAATTCAAGGCGACAGCCAAGGGTTTTGAGTGCCCACAATGTGGAAATCACGATCCACAATATTGTGACGTGGTCAAACGGACGTGTGGTTATTTGGGCAACCCACAGCAACGCCCAATGGTTCACGGTCGTCACATTGAGATTACGTCACGAAAGAAAAACATGACTTCGGAGATGATTAAACATGCAGCAGCGTACGAAAGGACCAAACAATCCGACACCCAAAGAATGGCTCGCCAGTGAGCACAGTCTAGATTATGTGGCGGACTACAAACCGTTTAATTTTGTTGACGGGGAAGGGGTGCGTTGCAGCTTATACGTTAGCGGCTGCTTATTTCATTGCCCGGGTTGTTACAATGTGGCTGCACAGAACTTTCATTATGGGCATCCGTATACACAAGATCTAGAGGACCAAATTATCACGGATTTGAGTCAGGATTATGTCCAAGGTTTGACACTACTGGGTGGTGAACCCTTTCTCAACACACATGTTTGCATTCAGCTGTGCAAACGAATTCGTCGGGAGTTTGGCCACGATAAGGATATTTGGTCATGGACTGGTTACAAATGGAACGAATTGCTGAAGGACTCTGATGACAAGCTTGAGTTATTGTCGTTGATTGACATTTTGGTTGATGGGCGGTTCCTTGAGTCACAGAAGGACTTAACGTTGCAATTTCGTGGGAGTTCAAATCAGCGAATTATTGACGTGCCGAAGTCGTTAGCTCAAGACCAGGTTGTGATTTGGGACAAACTCGTTCGTTAATTGCTGATGGTTATGTGCATGGTGATTGTCGGCTGTAGTTGGAAAATCAATTGCACTCGTCTAGGGAGCGATTTATTGTTACGTTCTTCGGCTTTAATTCCCGTACTTCGCTTCTACGTTCGAGTTCTGTGAAACGATTGGTCAATAAAAAACATTTCAAAAGCTAGATGCTAATATGGCTAGTTTTTGAAATGTTTTTCTGTCGAGGCGGTTGTTTGAAAGGAGGAGTTAGTTAAATGTCCTTGAAACCGCTTCCATCAAAACCTATAATGGCTCTAGTAAAGTTTAGTAAAAATTGTGGAGGCATCCTTTATGAATTTTAGTCAGCAACCGTTTGGTAAATTGAGTGATGGTCGGTCAGTCGACCAATTAATTTTAAGTAATGATAATCAAGTATCATTACGTGTATTGACGCTAGGAGCAACGTGGCAAGGATTTGACGTGCCCGATGGTAACAATCGTAAGAATTTGTTGATCAGCTACGATCAACTCAAGGATTACGAAGCCACACCGTTTTATGTTTGTAAGACAGTTGGTCGGGTAGCTGGTCGAATCGGTCAAGCGACTTACGACATTGATGGGACGAGTTATCACAGTGATCAGAACGAAAACAAAAACACGTTACACGGTGGCTTACATGGCTTTTCTGACCGTGTTTGGCGGGTTGTTGGCCACCAAGAGACGAGCGATACTGTTTCCGTTACATTAGGGATTAGCGTTCAGGGTAGTGAAGATAATTTTCCTGGTGACATGGATGTTCTTGTGACCTATAGTTTGACGAATGCCAACCGAGCAACGTGGTCAATCACGGGTACAGCAACGGCTAAGACACTGTTTAACCCCACGTTACACACATACTTTAATGTGACGGATAACGAAGCATTGACGACGCAACAGTTGCACATTAACGGCAAGCAACGTGTTTTGTTGAACAGCGAAAAGGTTCCTACTGGTGAACTCAGTGATGCTACTGGTACCGCCTATGACTTCAGTAAGACGGGGACTGTGACGGATCATTTGGTCCAGTTAAAAGAAGAAAACGGCGGCAAAGAATTCGATGATGCATACCGTGTCAATGGGGATGAACACACGCCGATTGCGACAGTTAGTGACCCAGTCAGTGGCCGCGCTGTGGACCTATATTCTAGCCGGAATGGCCTAGTGATTTTTACGGCTGACCCACTAGCCTATGATAAGGATGAGGCTTATCAGGCCAGTCACCCTTACACGGCCTTGGCGATGGAAGCACAATGGCTACCAGATGCTATTCATCACGATGGTTTTGGCGATGTTGTGTTACCAGCAAATGCGCCACAGACGTATAGCATCAGTTACCAATATCGGGAAATGAAATAGTTTAATTAGGTTAAATGACGTCCGTTTGATGTTCAGCAGCAGCTGATATCAGGCGGACGTTTTGTTTGTCAGTTGAAAAAAGAGGCTAAAAAGTTTTAGTAAAAATATTTAAAAGCTATGAAACTGATTAGGTAGGCAAAACAACCGGTTGCATAGCGTTTGTATACAAAATCACATTGTTGAAACTTTTAGTAAAACTGTTATTATCGACTTTGAAATCGCTTACATAACTATTTTTTTGGAGGTTAGCAAGATGGCTGATAAGAATCAGAAAATCAAAATTGACCCTGATAAGTTTGCACGTGCAGTGCTGGGCGGTAATGCTCAACGCGAGGGCGAGGAAAACAAGTTGTACATCAAACGTCAATTGACGTTATACCTTGAATCCGTTTTACTCGTGCAAGATTTCAACGGTTTGGAAGAAACATCATTCGACATGGCAAAAGAAAAGCAACGTAATGCCATTCTCGAAAAAGTCATTGAGCGTCGCTATAACTAATTCGACAAACGAACGTTAAATTAGTCGAATGGAAAAAGGAGAACTTGAAAATGAATCAAGTTAAACAATATTTATCCTATGCATTTGGTGCGTTTGGACATGATGCGTTTTATGCAACACTTAGCACTTATTTTACTTTCTTTGTTACTAGTCAATTATTTGGTTCGGGGAATCACGCTAATGACGCTAAAATGATTAGTGCCGTTACTTTGATTATGGTTATTATTCGGATTGTTGAAATCGCCTTTGATCCAATTATTGGTGGTGCGGTTGATAACACGCACTCACGATGGGGCAAATTCAAGCCATGGTTAATGATTGGTGCAACAATTAGTTCGTTAATGTTGATTTTGATATTTACTGATTTTGGTGGATTAACTGTTAATAAACCTACGTTATACTTGATTTTGTTCGGAATTGTGTTTGTGATTTTGGATGTATTTTATTCATTCAAAGATATTTCATTTTGGTCAATGTTACCTGCTTTGACGGTTGATTCAAATAAACGTGCTCGTTTTGGTACGATTGCTCGTTTTGGTTCAACTTTGGGTGCACAAGGTGTTGCATTAATTATTATGCCCACAGTCACGCTTGTATCTGGCTGGTTTGGTGGTGCAAAAGGTCAACAGAATCAAATTGGTTGGCTAGGCTTTGCTATTTTAATTGGAGTAATTTCTTTCCTTGGCGCATTGGCTACTGCCACAGGTACCAAAGAAGAAGATAATATTATTCGTGAAAACACGGAAAAAGTTGGCATTTTAGGAATTTTTAAAGTTCTCTTCAAAAATGACCAGTTGATGTGGCTGGCATTATCATATTTCTTGCTTGCCTTTGGTTACGTCATTACAACTTCATTGTTCTTATACTACTTTAGATATGTATTGGGTCAGCCAAATGCTTTTTGGATGGAAGGTGCAATAACTGCCGTTCTAGGCATTGTGTCAGTTATATTATTCCCATTTTTAGAAGCGTTGATCAAACGAAAAGCTATTTATGTTGGCGGCATTTGCCTAATGCTTGTTGGTTATGTGGTCTTCAACTTTGCCGGGACTAGTTTAGCAATGACTTTAGTCGCAATTTCGTTAATTTTCTTCCCATACCCAATGATTTTCCTAGCTGCCTTAATGACCATTACCGACAGTGTTGAATATGGTCAGTTGCGGTTAGGTACACGAAACGAATCAGTGACGTTGGCTGTTCGGCCATTGTTAGATAAATTGGCCGGTGCGTTTGCGAACGGAATTGTTGTTATCGCTGCCATTCACACTGGAATGAGTGGTAATGCTAAACCTAGTGATATCAGTTCGGCACAATTGCTAAACTTCCACATGTATATTTTCTACGCACCAATGGTGATGCTTGTCATTGCCGCTGTTGTTTACTTAACAAAAGTTACCTTGACCGAAGCTAAACATGCTGAAGTTGTTAAGGAATTGGAAAAGAAGCTTGGTGCGGATTCAGAAGATATCGCCAAGATTAAGTAATTAAAATGCAGCAATAAAAAATGTTAAAAGGTGGTTTATACATTATGGATGCAGCAAGTATTAAACAAGAATATCAAGATGCTTTTGATGTCGCACCACAGTCTGTTTTCTTCTCACCTGGCCGGATCAACCTGATCGGTGAACACACTGATTACAATGGTGGTCACGTATTTCCATGTGCGATTACATTGGGAACATACGGCGCTGCTTCACCACGGACGGATACCACGGTTCGTTTGTACTCAGGCAACTTACCCAAGGATGGCGTGCTTACTTTTGATGTAAATGACTTATCCTTCAACAAGGGTTTTGGTTGGGGAAACTATCCTAAGGGAATGCTTTATGAACTAGCCAAGAAGGGTGCTAAGTTTGACCATGGCTTCGATTTATACGTTCATGGTAACTTGCCTGACGGTTCTGGTTTGTCATCCTCAGCATCTTTGGAATTATTGGTTGGTGTCATTGCCAAGAAACTTTACAACCTCGAAGTTGAACAGATGGACTTAGTTTACGCCGGTCAACAAGTTGAAAATGACTATATTGGCCTGAATTCCGGTATCATGGACCAATTTGCGATTGGCATGGGTAAAAAAGACCAAGCCATGTTCCTAGACGTTAACACCATGAAATATGAGTATTATCCAGTTGATTTAGGTGACAATGTCGTTTTGATTATGAACAGTAACAAGTCTCATGACTTAGCTAGTTCGAAGTACAATGAACGTCGCTCACAGTGTGAAGAAGCATTACGCCGCATTCAACAAGGGGTCAACGTTAAGACATTGGGTGACTTAACCAAAGAACAATTCGACCAAGCAACTTACTTAATTAACGATGCCACCTTGATCCGTCGTGCACGCCACGCTGTATTTGAAAATCAGCGGACAATTGATGCCAAACAAGCATTGGATGATCATGATTTAAAGACGTTTGGTCACCTTGTTAGCGCATCACACATCTCATTGCAGTATGATTATGAGGTGAGTGTTCCAGAACTCGACACGTTGGTTGATACTGCTTGGGCACAAGACGGTGTTCTTGGTGCACGGATCATTGGCGGTGGCTTCGGCGGTTGTGCAATTGCGATCGTTAGTCGCGACCAAGTTGATCACGTTAAGGAAGTTGTTGGCGACACGTACCTGAAGCGCTTTGGTTATGCAGCAGACTTTTACGTGGCTGAAATTGCCGATGGGACTCACGAAGTTACGGCATAAACGTAGGAGTGACACTAATGGTAGAAGATGCAGTAGAGAATTTAATTAGCTTAGCCGTGCAGAATGGTGCGGCGGAACCGTTGGATCGGGTTTATTTGAGAAATCGAATTTTTGCCTTAATTGGTGATGAAATGGCTGTTGCCTTAGAAGGCGATGGTGTTGAAGCTATCAGTGAGGCGCTGGTTAATGCCGCCGTGGAAAACGGTAAAATCGAAGATAATCAAACAGCCCGCGAACTATTGGATGCGCAGTTGATGGACTTGACGACACCGCGGCCAAGTAAAGTGAATGAACGTTTCTGGGAAGATTATCAGACCAGCCCTGAAGCAGCAACAAAATATTTTTACGGTTTGAGTAAAGCCAATAACTATATCAAGACAAAGGCAATCGCAAAGAATATTGTCTTTAATTCAGCGACAACGTTTGGCGACTTGGAAATCACAATCAACCTGTCCAAACCGGAAAAGGATCCGAAAGCGATTGCGGCAGCTGCCCACACAGCAGCGAGCGGCTATCCACTTTGTCAGTTATGTTTGGAAAATGAAGGCTACCTAGGTCGCCTTGGTTATCCTGCACGAAGTAATCACCGGGTCATTCGATTAACGGTTGGCGGTCGTCCATGGGGCTTCCAGTACTCACCATATGCATACTTTGGCGAACATGCGATTTTCCTCGATCAACAACATGTTCCGATGAAAATTAATCGGCAAACATTTACTAATTTGTTTGAGATTATTACGCAATTTCCACAGTATTTCGTTGGTAGCAACGCTGATTTACCGATCGTGGGTGGCTCTATGTTGAGCCATGAACATTATCAAGGTGGGCGGCACAACTTCCCAATGATGAAGGCACCGATTGCTTCAACGTTTAAATTAGCTGATTATCCAGACGTTAAATGTGGTGTTGTGAAATGGGCGATGTCGACAATTCGTTTGACCGGCGCTAACCAGCAGAACGTCGCCGATGCTGCCGAACATATCCGTGAAGTTTGGAATCACTATGACGATCCAGCCGTTTCTGTAAAAGCATATGACGGTGAGACCCGTCATCATACGGTTACGCCAATTGCTTATCGTAATGGGGATCAATTTGTTCTCGATATTGTGTTGCGGGATAATCAAACTTCCGCCGATTATCCGGATGGCATTTTCCATCCGCACAAGGACGTTCAGCACATTAAGAAGGAAAACATTGGTTTAATCGAAGTTATGGGCCGTGCGATTTTGCCTGCTCGTTTGAAGACCGAAATGCAAGAAGTTCAAAAATTCTTGTTGGATCAGCCAAACGATATGGCTGAATATCACCGCACTTGGGCGGAAGAGATCAAACAAAACAACACCATTACAAGTGATAATGTTGAACAAGTAGTCGACGATGCGATTGGTAAAGTCTTTGGTCGCGTTTTGGAGGATGCTGGCGTATTCAAGTGGGATGCTGCTGGTCGTGAAGCACAAGCTCGGTTTATTAAAGCAATCGAATAATATCTTGAATGTGTGGGAAGGTGAGAGACAGTGGCAACGCTGAAAGATATTGCAACACGGGCAAATGTTTCACTTGCGACTGTTTCTCGTGTGCTGAACTATGATGCGACGATGGCGGTTAGCAAAGAAACGCGGCAACGGATTTTTGAGGCTGCCGAGGCGCTGAATTATTCCAAACGCAAGCGGAATCATCAAACTAGCGTGGTCAAACAAATCACGGTGGTTGAATGGTATTCCCAGATGCAGGAAATGGAAGATCTTTACTATATGTCAATTCGCATCAGTATTGAGCATGCGGCAATGACAGCAGGTTTTCGCGTTCAAACGGTCTTTGCTGGTTCCTTGGATCAGATTCACGACGATACATCCGTGATCATTGCACTGGGAAAATATTCTCAAGCTGAAATTCTTAAATTGACGGGCATTACGGATCGAATTGTATTTGTGGATTTCGACGCAATGGGATTAGGTTATGATTCGGTTGTTACGGATTTTCAATATGCAATAAGCGATGCGGTTCATCACTTAACTGACGCCGGTGTTCGCCATATTGGGATGATTTGCGGCACAGAGATGACCACGGATCGTCAGCGAGTCATTGAGGATCCACGAAAAGCGCCTTTTCAGATGGCAATGGGTCAGGATTACAATGAGGCGTTTGTTACACAAGGCGATTATTCGCGTCAATCGGGTTACCAACAGATGAAAGCTTTGATTGGTGACTTGCAGGCGCAATTGCCAGATGGGTTTATCATTACGAATGATGCCATGGCAGTTGGAGCGTTGAAAGCGTTGAACGAAGCTAACATCAGCGTGCCTGATTGTGTTCAACTAGTTACGTTTGATGACACGTCAATCGCCAGTTATGCGATTCCAGGATTAACTGCGGTGCACGTCGCGACTAATCACATGGGTGAAGCGGCGGTTCAGTTAGCTCAGGAAATTGCTAAAGGTGATCATCCGATAGCTAAGAAGATTGTTTTGGGTACGCGGTTGGTTCAACGTGAAAGCACGAAATTTTGAACAGGACTAAAAGTAGGGGGCCGATTATGTGGTCGCCCTGTTTTTTTGCAATAATACAATGAATCTTGACCCGTCAAACATGCTTTTTTTGCGCAATGTGTGTACGCTAGAATAGGTGTGCAGGGGCTCCATCTCACTGAGCTGATCGGTCAACACATTTAGATTTACGGAAGGAATGACAATAAAAATATGAATAACTCATCATTTAAATATCCAGATCAGGCTGCTTATAAGTTGGTGACTGACCAGTTAGCAGCCAAAAATATTACCTATAAAGAGATTGCTGCAATCACACAGGACATGCAACGCGAATATTTACCAGATGTTCCGCTCAGTGAGTTTGAAACGGAAACTGAGGACGTACTCCACAAACGCGAAGTGATGAACAACGTGATGGTGGCGCTTGAGTTGGATCGATTGGCAACTGAAAATCAACTGAAGGAGCCGCTGGAATCGATTATCAGAAATGATGCCGGCGTGTTTGGTGTCGATGAAGGACTGGCGCTCAACATTGCCAACATTTATGGCACCATCGGTGTGACCAACTATGGTTATGTGGATAAGGTCAAGGAAGGCGTTATCAAACGGCTGGATGAAGAGAAGACTGATCAGGTCAATACTTTTATTGACGACATCATTGGCGCGATTGCTGCTGCAGTGGCCGCCAAGATGGCACACAAATACGCTTAGAGTTTGGTAAGAATTTGAACTTTTAGCAAACGGAAGAATCTTCTGCTAAGGCGCGTCACGCTTATGAAACAATCAAATGTAAACGAATGAAAGCACTTGTGAAAACAAGTCTAACGTTTGCAGGTTTTGGCCGATTGTCATATAATTACATCTGTGTTAAACATATATTTTCCTTAAGGGAGGAAGTTCACCAATGACTGTTAAAATTGGTATCAACGGATTTGGCCGTATCGGTCGTTTAGCTTTAAAGCGGATCCACGAATTGAACACTAGCGACATCGAAGTTGTTGCAATCAATGATTTGACTACACCTTCAATGTTGGCTTACTTACTCAAGTATGACTCCACTCATGGCAAGTTCCCTGGTGAAGTTAGTTCAACGGACAAGGGCATTGTCGTTGACGGTAAGGAAATCCCTGTATACGCAGAACGCGATGCAAAGAACATTCCTTGGGTTAAGAACGATGGTGTTGACTACGTGCTTGAATGTACTGGTTTCTACACTTCAGCAGAAAAGTCACAAGCCCACTTGGATGCCGGCGCAAAGCGTGTTCTGATCTCAGCACCTGCTGGTAAGATCACAACTGTTGTTCCTGGTGTTAACTTGGACGTTTTGAGCAACGATGACAAGATCGTTTCCGCTGGTTCATGCACGACTAACTGTCTTGCACCACTGGCTTACTTCATGAACGAAGAATTCGGTATCAAGGTTGGTACGATGACGACGGTTCACGCCTTCACATCAACTCAATCAATCCTTGATGGCCCTCGTGGTTCAAAGCCTCGTAACAACCGTACTGCTTCTGTTAACACGATTCCTCACTCAACTGGTGCTGCTAAGGCCCTTGGTTTGGTTATCCCAGAATTGAACGGTAAGTTACAAGGACACGCACAACGTGTTGCTGTTGTTGACGGTTCATTAACTGAATTAGTAACTGTTCTGGACAAGAAAGTTACTGCTGACGAAGTTAACGCAGCTATTAAGAAGCACACTGAAGGTAACGACGCCTTTGGTTACAACGACGACGAAATCGTTTCAAGCGATATCATCGACGATTCACATGGTTCCGTATTTGACCCAACTCAAACGGAAGTTACAACTGCCGGTGACAGCCAATTAGTTAAGACTGTTGCTTGGTACGACAACGAATGGGGCTTCACTTGCAACATGATCCGTACGTTGTTGAAGTTCGCCACTTTGGAAGCTTAATTTAAATCATTACGTTTTTGATTAGATGTGGCAAAGGCGGGAGGAGGGAGACTCCGCCCGCCTTTTTCTTTGAATGATTTAGTGGAATGATTCACAAATAGTCGTGTTTGTTTTCAGAAAATTGGGCTGTGAGTGGCTTTTACCATTAAAAATCGTTAAAATATATGCGTACGCAAAAATCGTTGGGAGGAAACTACTTTGGCTAAATTAACTGTTTCTGATTTAGATTTAACTGGAAAAAAAGTTTTAATGCGTGTTGACTTTAATGTGCCGATTAAAAACGGCGTGATTGGTAACGACAACCGAATCGTGGCTGCATTACCTACGATTAACTATGTTCTGGATCACGGTGGCCGTGCCATCTTATTCAGTCACTTAGGTCGTGTTAAGACTGAAGAGGACAAAAAGGAATTATCCATGCGTCCTGTTGCAGAACGTTTGAGTAACTTATTGGGCAAACCTGTAACGTTTGTACCAACTACCCGTGGTCCACAACTTGAAGACGCCATCAACAACTTGAAAGACGGCGAAGTTCTGTTATTCGAAAACACTCGTTTTGAAGATTTGGATGGCAAGAAGGAATCCGGTAACAACCCTGAATTGGGTCAATACTGGGCTTCACTTGGCGACGTTTTCGTTAACGATGCCTTTGGTACTGCTCACCGTGAGCATGCCTCAAACGTTGGTATCGCAACTGCCATGAAGGCAGCCGGCAAGTCAGTTGCTGCTGGTTTCTTAATGGAAAAAGAAATCAAGTTCTTAGGTAACGCTGTTGATAACCCTGTTCACCCATTTGTTGCTATCTTGGGTGGTGCTAAGGTTTCTGACAAGATCGGCGTCATCGACAACTTGTTGAGCAAAGCTGACAAGGTTATCGTTGGTGGTGGGATGGCTTACACCTTCTTCGCTGCCCAAGGCCTTTCAGTTGGTAACTCATTGCTTGAAAAGGACAAGATCGACACAGCCAAAGCAATCATTGAAAAGGCTGGCGATAAGCTTGTATTGCCAATCGACTCTGTTGTTGCTAAGGAATTCAAGAATGATTCACCTGCAGAAACTGTTGATGGTTCAATTCCTGATGGTTACATGGCTCTTGACATCGGTCCAAAGTCTGTTGAATTATTTGAAAACACTTTGCGTGATGCTAAGACCGTTGTTTGGAACGGACCAATGGGTGTCTTCGAAATGCCAAACTTTGCTAAGGGTACCTTGGCTGTTGGTAAGTTCTTAGGTGACTTGGATGCTACGACAATTGTTGGTGGTGGTGACTCAACAGCTGCTGTTCAACAATTGGGTGTTGCTGACAAATTGACCCACATCTCTACTGGTGGTGGTGCTTCCCTTGAATACCTTGAAGGTAAGACTTTACCTGGGATTGCAGCAATCAGTGACAAGTAATTTAGTTTAATACCGTTCTACTTAACGTCCTTCAATCTGCTTCTTAACAGGTTGGCGGGCGTTTTTGCGTTTTGAGTGGTTAAGGACGCTTGCGGTTGTCAACATCGAAACTTCGTCGTGAGACCGGTTCAAGCCCGTCTGTGACCTAAATCTGGAAATACACCGGATTAACGTCACTTTCACGACTACATTTCAATGTTGACGCCCTCCAGCTCATATTCATATAACCTTGAATCAGCCCAAAAAATCTAGTTTAGAAGAAGATTTGAAATCGGATTAATTAATTTGTCTACACTATCGTTAACATATATGTGAGTGGAGATGACTGAAGACAGAGTTTCGTGTCGACAATACTTGATGGCGGGTTTTGCCATTTAGTATTGTGGGACGAGTTCTGAAACGTGGTTTTCGGTTCAGAATCGAGTTGAAGACCGTGTACTTCAGCGGGCTGAAACGTTCCCCAAGAAACGGCGTCTTCGGTCATCGCAACGACCTGTTACTGCTTAGCAAGGCAAGGTGAAACTAGCTTTTTAGGACTGACTTCACTACAATGCATGTGTAGGAGAAAGAGTTGTGAGTGTTCGTTTGGCAACGAGTGCTTTGACAGATTAAAAGAGTAATGCCAAGACCCATTATGAAGAGGGGGCTAACCCATGCGGATTCCAATGATTGTTGGAAATTGGAAGATGAATAAGACTGCGGACTCAGTAGAATCGTTTGTAAATGGAATTAGAGGCAATTTACCTAATGCGATGCAGTTAGAAACAGCTATTTGTGCACCTGCTTTGTTTTTAGAGCAAATGGTTGATCAGGCTCGCGACATGCCTTTAGAAGTTGGCGCAGAAAATTGTTACTTTGAGGATAACGGTCCGTTTACCGGTGAAACCAGTCCATATGCGTTAAGTAAAGCTGGCGTTGATTTTGTTATTTTGGGACATTCGGAGCGTCGGAAGATTTTCCGTGAAACCGATGAGATGATTAATTTAAAAGTTCAGGCCGTTTTTCGGAACCATATGCGGCCAATCATCTGTTGTGATGAAACGATGGGACAGCGAGAATCTAATGATGCTGTTCACTGGGTTGTGGCTCAGGTGATCGAAGCGTTAAAGGGTGTTGATGAGGAGCAGGCAAGAACTGCGATTATTGCGTATGAGCCAAGCTGGGCGATTGGTGTTGGCACACCTGCATCACCAGATCAAATTGAGGAAGGCTGTTATCTGATTCGTCAAACGGTCGCAGACGTTTACGATGATGAAATTGCTGATGAAGTGCGGGTATTATATGGCGGTTCTGTTAAGCCTGCAAATATAAACACGATCATGCAGAAACAGGATGTCGATGGGGTTTTGGTCGGCAATGCGAGTCTTCAACCTGAATCGTTTCTGGAACTTATTAGCAATGATCCCGGAAAATAATTGCTCATAATCTTGATAGTGAAACGCGTAACACATATAATAGTAGGGAAGTCATTGCGACTACATTTACCCATATAAGGAGAGAATAAGATGTCTATTATTACAGATATTTATGCACGCGAAGTTTTAGATTCACGCGGTAACCCAACTGTTGAAGTTGAATTGTACACAGAAAGTGGTGCAATGGGCCGTGGAATCGTTCCTTCAGGTGCCTCAACTGGTGAACACGAAGCTGTTGAATTACGTGACGGCGACAAGAGCCGGTTCCAAGGTAAGGGTGTTACTAAAGCGGTTGATAATGTAAACAACATCATCGCTAAGGAAATTGTTGGTTACGATGTTACTGACCAAGTTGCTATCGACCAAGCAATGATCAAGCTTGATGGTACACCAAACAAGGGTAAATTAGGCGCGAACGCCATCTTAGGTGTTTCATTAGCCGCTGCCCGTGCAGCTGCTGACGAACTTGAAGTTCCACTTTACAACTACTTAGGTGGTTTCAATGCGCACGTTCTGCCAACACCAATGATGAACGTTATCAACGGTGGGAAGCATGCCAACAACAAGGTTGACTTCCAAGAATTCATGATTATGCCTGTTGGTGCGCCAACAATTAAAGAAGCCGTTCGTTATGGTTCAGAAACATTCCACGCTTTGAAGAGCATCTTAAACGACCGTGGTTACTCCACTGCCGTTGGTGACGAAGGTGGTTTTGCACCTGACTTGAAGAACAATGAAGAACCATTTGAAATTCTGGTTGAAGCTATTACCAAGGCTGGTTATGTACCTGGTAAGGACATTTCAATTGCCTTTGACTGTGCTGCATCAGAATTCTACAACACCGACACTAAGAAGTATGACTTAGTTGGTGACGGTAAGAGTTACACTGCCGAAGAATTCACTGACTTACTTGAAGGTATCGTTGACAAGTACCCAATCGTTTCCATCGAAGATCCTCTGGATGAAAACACTTGGGATGACTGGGCAACTTTAACTGCTAAGTTAGGTAAGAAAGTACAACTTGTCGGTGACGACCTGTTTGTTACTAACACTGACTACTTGGCTAAGGGTATCAAGATGGGCGTTGCTAACGCTATCTTGATCAAGTTGAACCAAATCGGTACTTTGACTGAAACTGTTGAAGCTATCGAAATGGCTAAAGAAGCTGGCTACACTGCCATCGTTTCTCACCGTTCTGGTGAAACCGAAGACACAACGATTGCTGACTTGGTTGTTGCTACAAACGCCGGCCAAATCAAGACTGGTTCAATGAGCCGGACTGAACGGATCGCTAAGTACAACCAGTTGATGCGGATTGAAGACCAATTAGGCACAACCGCTGAATACAAGGGCATCCACTCATTCTACAACTTGAGTGAACAAGCTCGTAACGCCATCATCAACAAGTAATTTCGTCTTGAAATAGGTTGTTATGATAATAAAATTCCTCACTTTTCGAAGTGGGGAGTTTTTTTGTCGCCAAGTTTTGATAGATTATGAATTTCTAAAGATTTAAAAGAAAAACTGAAATATACATGAAGTCCTTAATGTGTTTACTTTGTTCACCTATACTAAATTTGAATGTTTTTGGCAACAATGAAACGGGGGAGCTAAATGGCAACACAACATGAGGTGGCAAAACGGCACGCGCTATTAGAACGCATGGCCGTTGTTTTCATGCGGGAAGGCTTTAATCAGCTAACAATGAATGACCTGATTAAAGTAATGGGTGTTTCGCGAAGAACGGCTTATAAATACTTCAGCTCGAAAGAAGACATCGTGCATGCCGTTGTTAAGCTGTACTTAGACTACATAGAGGATCTTGACATTCCTCAGCTTAATGGGGATGTGGCAAACTTTTTTCGTCAGTTTCAAATGCTGTTCGATCAATCTTTGACAATTTCGCGAACAATTTCTGATGAATTCTTGAGTGATCTGAAATCAGCCAACGATTCAGACTATCGAAATTTGCAAGATGCACTTAATCAGCAACAGCAGCAAGCAATTATTTATTTCGAGACCGGTGTAAAACGTGGTCTCTTTCGCACGTATCAGTGGGATGTTTTATTATTGCAAGATCGCGTGATGGTGCGCGGCTTAATTGACCGTCACTTTTTATTGCGCCATAGTTTGAATCTCACGAAAGTATTGACTGATTACTATAATTTAAAGAAGACACAGTTGCTTTTACCTGAGCAGTTAAACGTAATTGATGATCAGCCTGTCCGGTTGATTATTGAATATTTTGTGAATGAGTATAATCGAACGTTCCTATAAAAACTGTCCTAAAAAGAGAGATGATCATTTGAAGAAAAAAAGTAAACGTCGACTTTCGCTCGATCTAACACGGGTTGGAACTGTCATCACAGGGTTAGCGGTTGGATTAATGACGGGTCTTATCGTTAGTTTGTTTCGCCTGGCGATTGAACACGGTCTTAATCTGGTCAAAACTGGCTATGTAGCGATGCATCACCAACCTTGGTTAATTGTACCGTGGCTTTTTGGCATGGTTGTTTTGGGCATTTTAGTGGGGCTGCTGGTTAAGACCAGTCCACAAATTAGTGGGTCAGGGATTCCTCAAGTTGAAGGTCAATTAGCTGGGGAATTCGACGAGCCGTGGTGGCCAACACTCTGGAAAAAGTTTGTTGGCGGTATTGCAGCGATTGGTTCTGGTCTGATGTTGGGTCGGGAAGGTCCTTCGATTCAACTTGGGGCTGCTGTGGGGCAAGGTTATGCCACACTTCGTGGTCATCAAGGAACTAATCGCCGGGTTGCAATCGCTAGTGGCGCAGCAGCAGGGTTGTCAGCGGCATTCAATGCACCGATTGCCAGCACACTATTTGTTTTGGAAGAAATTTATCATAACTTTTCACCGTTAGTTTGGCTGACGTCGTTGACCAGTGCTGTCGTCGCAAACTTCGTGTCGCTGGGGTTCTTCGGGCAAACGCCGGTCTTACATATTCCGTATTCCAGCGGATTACCATTACGTGATTACGGCCATTTGATTGTACTGGGCATTATTTTGGGATTGTTAGGGCGGTTGTATCAAACCGTCCTGCTGCGTTTGCCAAGTTGGTACGCTAAGTTAAGACTGCCACGTTATTTAGACGGCGTCGTGGCACTGTTACTCACCATTCCTGTTGGTTGGTGGTGGACATCCAGTTTGGGTGGCGGTAATAGTGTTATTTTGGATTTGGCGCACATTCATCCAGGAATCTGGGTGCTCATCGGGCTGTTTGTTGTGCGGTTCGTATTCTCGATGGTGGCGTATGGTTCTGGATTACCCGGCGGCATTTTCTTACCGATTTTAACGTTAGGTGCTGTCATTGGTGCAATCTATGGCCGTGCGATGGTCATGATGGGATTGCTGCCGAGTATTTATGTGGTCAACTTAGTTATTTTTGCGATGGCAGGGTATTTTGCCGGAATCGGAAAAGCACCGTTTACGGCGATTCTGTTGATTACGGAAATGGTCGGGTCATTACAACACCTAATGCCATTAGCCGTGGTTTGTCTAGTTGCCTATATTACAGTAGATGTGTGTGGTGGCGCGCCAATTTACGAATCCTTATTGGGACGAATGTTGTCACCAACGGCAGAGCGCGCTGCAGGGTTTACGGATCGAATTGAAGTGCCCGTGTTCGATGGTTCGTTTTTAGTTGGCCATCAAGTTCGGGAATTTAGATGGCCAGCCAATGCTCTATTGATTGGTGTTCATCGTGGCGAACGGCAGATTATTCCGCACGGTGATACGATTTTGCGTGCTGGTGATACCCTGATTGTGGAAACACAACACGATAATCGGGCCTTTATTCGTGAACGAATTGCGGGGATGGCAGAGCAAGTTAGTGTGCGCGGTGAAGACTGAAGGATTACCTGTTTGCATGCGCCTAGTAGTATGCTTGCACTAGCAATCCCCACCATTTTATGTTAAATTAGTTGAGACATACCGCGAAGTTTGAATGGGAGGAACCACTTTGTATAATTTTTTGTTAACTGCACTGATTGTGATCGCAATCTTAATCGTTATTGCAGTCATGATGCAACCCACGAAAACAGATGATGCATTAGGTGCCTTGTCTGGCGGCGGTGCAAACGACTTATTTGCTCAACAAAAGTCACGGGGCTTTGAAGGCTTTATGCAACGGGTTACAGTAATCCTTGGCATTTTGTTCTTTGCTATTGCCTTGGCGTTAGTGTACTTGTCCTCGCATAAGTAGGCTTGTTTTTTGACGACTAACGTTTACAAATTGGTGATGGCCTCGTGCCATCTTCATTGATGTATGACAAAGCTGGGCTTAGTCCCGGCTTTTTTTCATGCAATTTTTCAATGAAAGGATGGAAAGAATGACAATTCATTTTCGTCAACCAGAACCACTGTTTATTGAGGCGGGTGCAAACGCAGTCTTGTTACTGCATGCATATTCTGGCAGTAGCAATGACATGGGGATGATTGGGCGCGGATTGGCGCGTGATGGTTATACAGTATATGCCCCAATGTTTGCTGGTCATGGCACCATGGAGCCCAGAGATATTATTACAAGGGGCGGTGTGGCCGCTTGGCTGAAGAACGCCCAAGATGCAGTGACTTTTCTAAAAGCACATGGCTATCAACAAATTGCAGTCTTTGGTCTATCCATGGGCGGTTTGTTTGCAACGCGCTTATTGGAAATTGACAGCACGTTAGTCGGCGGTGGGACGTTTGCATCGCCAGTTATTCGGGTGGGCCAAACGAACGTGCCGCAAAGCTTTTTAAGTTTGAGCAACAAAATTTATTCACGCACACAAATGTCGGCGGATGAAAAGCAACAAAGTCTCGACTGGTTAGCTCAGCACAATCCAGAACAGTTGAGCGACATTGAAGACTTTGTCCAAACACAAGTGGCAGCCAATTTACAAATGATTAATAAGCCATTCTTTATCGCCCAGGGTGATGCGGATCAAATGATTGATCCTGGCAGTGGGGCGGCTTTTAATGAACGAATGGAGAGTTTAAATAAAGATGTCACGTTTAAGCTGTATCCGAACGCAGGCCATGTTTTAACAGTAAATAACGCGCATCACCAATTGCAAACAGACGTTGAGAAATTTCTTGAACGACTGTTTTAACCTAACGCGAAAGTAAAAATGAGGTAATTATGACAGAAAGCAATTTACAACAACAAATTTTGACGTTTTTAAACGCCAATCAGGAGGGGTCGTTTACAGCGGCCGAAATCGGCACTGCACTTAAACAATCAGAAGCGGAGTTCACGTTAAGCGTGCAGGCACTTGCTGGGTTGGAACGTGCCGGCAAAGTGGCCGTTACGGACACAGGTAAGTGGGCCATTGTTAAAGTGGCAGCTGGGTTATCAGGAACTTTCCATGGTAACGACAAGGGGTTTGGTTTCGTCGCATATGATGACGAACAACCAGATGCTTACATCAATCCAGATCACACCAAACACGCAATGACGGGTGACACGGTTGAAATGAAGATTTTACGACCGTCTAAACCGGGGTCTGATCGGGGGCCTGAAGGTGAAGTAACAAAAGTAACTGAGCGTCACTACACACAAATCGTTGGTGAGTTTAGGTCCAAACGTGACGCCAAGCTACCTAGTGTGATTGGTGAAGTGCTCCTTAAAGACAAAAAACTCGGCAGTTATACGTTTGATGTGCTCGACGGCGGCATTCATCCAGTGGATGGAGAAGTTGTCACGGCCGATGTTACCGGTTATCCAACAGATCTCGATCCACAGTTGCTAAGTGGTGTGGCCACGAAGGTGATTGGGAACGCTGACGAACCGGGTATCGACATTCTTCAAATCGTTTACGCTCATGATGTGCCTTCCGAATTTCCGCAGGAGGTACTGGATGAAGCAAATGCAATTCCTGATACGGTGCAGGAAGCTGACAAGGATGGTCGAGTTGACATTACCGATCAACCGTTAGTTACCATCGATAGTATTGAAAGTAAGGACTTGGATGACGCGGTCGTTGCGTGGAAGTTGCCTAATGGTAATTATCATTTGGGCGTATCCATTGCCGACGTTAGTTACTACGTGAAGGAAGGCTCTGCGCTTGATAAAGAAGCCTACAAACGTGGAACTTCTGTTTATTTGACCGACCGCGTTATTCCGATGCTGCCCAAACGTTTATCAAACGGCATTTGTTCACTGAACGAGGGTGTTGAACGTTTATCAATGACCTGTGACATGGAAATTGATGGCACTGGTAAGGTCGTTAGTCATAAGATTTATCCTAGCTTGATGAAGAGTCATGCGCGGATGACTTATAAGGGCGTTAATAAGATTTTGGAAGCCCATGATGCCAAAACCATGGAACGTTATGACAGCCTTGTTGGTATGTTTGAAACGATGGCAGAACTACACAAGATCTTGGTTAAGAAACGCCACCAACGTGGTGCAATTGACTTTGATGCTCCAGAAGCAAAGATCATTGTTGACGCGGAGGGGCATCCAACCGATATCGAGCTACGTGAACGTGGTTTGGCAGAACGGATGATTGAATCCTTTATGCTGGCTGCTAATGAAACCGTCGCTGAACATTATGACCGGATGCACGTACCGTTCTTATACCGTGTCCATGAAACGCCAGATGGTGATCGGGTAAAGAGTTTCTTTGACTTGTTGAATGTCTTTGGCATTAATGCCAAGGGTGATCCAAACAACCTGAAACCGAAGATGTTACAGTCCGTGTTAAAGGAAGTTGCCGGAACACCTGAAGAGCAGATGGTTCAGACCATGATGCTTCGTTCTATGAAACAGGCGAAATATTCAGATCAACCACTAGGACACTTTGGTCTTGGCGCTGAATACTACACGCATTTCACGTCACCAATCCGACGTTATCCAGATGACATGGTCCACCGGATGATTCGCTGGTATGCAGCAAACGGTGATAGTGATGCTGCTAAGGCAAAATACGCAGATAAGCTACCGCAGATTGCTCAAGATACCTCTGAACGCGAGCGTCGTTCAATCGATACTGAGCGAGCTACCGACGACATGAAGAAAGCCGAATACATGGCTGATCACGTTGGTGAAGACTTTGATGCCGTTGTCAGTTCCGTTTTGAAGTTTGGGATGTTTGTGGAATTACCAAACACGGTTGAAGGACTTATTCACATTTCTAACATGAAGGATGACTTTTACGATTACGATGAAAGCCATTTAGCATTGATCGGTGAACGGCATCATCACATCTTCCAAATTGGCCAGCCAATCAGGGTTCATTTGGAGAAGGTCGATAAGGATGCTGCCGCAGTGGACTTTACCATTGTGGATCCACGGACTGCGCCAACGACAGACATTCGTGTTGCCCATGATAATCATGGCAATGGTGGCCGTCGTGGAAACGGTAACCGTGGTAATCGCAACTTCCATAACAATGCCAAACGTGATGAGAAAAATGGTGGTAAAAAGTTTAACCACTATCAAAGTAATCGCAATAAGGCTGGTCGCAGTGGTAAGACCAATTTTCACGGTGACCGGAAAAAGTAAGTTTAAGACCAAAATGCTGAACGAAAGGCAGGCGTGAATATGGCCAAACGAAAACAAACTGGCAACGACGCGCTGGCAAATAATCGTAAGGCGCGTCATGAATATTCGATTCTCGACACATATGAAGCTGGTATTTCACTGACCGGTACGGAAATTAAATCCGTTCGGGCGGCTCGAATCACGATCGGTGACGGGTTTGTGTCGATTAAAGATGGGGAAGCTTACCTCATGAATGTCAATATTGCCGAGTTTACGCAGGGAAATCGTTTTAACCACGATCCGTTACGTACACGAAAGCTGTTGTTGCATCAAAAAGAAATTAGCAAGTTACAGTCGGCAGTATCTCAAAAAGGGATGACCATTGTGCCATTGAAGGTCTACATCAAACATGGTTTTGCGAAGGTGTTGATTGGTGTGGCACAAGGGAAGCATTCTTATGACAAAAGGGAGACACTGAAAAAACGCGATCAACAACGCGATATCGATCGTGCATTGTCGCGTCGACGATAATTACTTTTGTAGGGTCTGTACTGCCGCTTACGGTTGTCAACAGTGACACGCTCGCCGTGGGACCGGTTCAAGCCTTCTAAAATTCGGAGTCTTTCACCTCGCCGCCAAGCCTCGTGAAAAGCCGAGTCTTGGCGACCGTCCGTAACCTAAATTCGAGTAAACCGCTCGAATTAACGTTACCTACACTGCTCGGTATCACTGTTGACGCCCTTCAGCTACTGTAGAGTGTTTGGTGTATTTGGCTCGCGTCAATTGCGACTGCCGGCCGCTAGTCAAATATCGTTAGCTATAGGAGTGCAGCTGACCAGAAACATAGTTCCGTGTCGGCCACACTTGGCGGCAGGAATTTGGCCGCTTAGTGTGGCGGGATGACTTATGAGACGTGTTTTTCGGCTCATAATTAAGGATGAAAACCGCGTTTTTGGCGGGTTGAATCCGGTCCCCAGGGAACGGCGTTTCTGGTCGGCGTAACGACAGAAGAGACAGTGAATAATGAACAGAATAAGTAAGAGAAAACGATTCTGCGCTAATTGCAGGATCTTTTTTTGTGTACTTTTAGGAGTTTAAAAGAGGTCACAAAAAAAGACCCATCCGAAGATGGGTCTTAAGTCAGAGCATAATTGTTAGATTAACAGTTGATTACCAACCGCGGTATGCAGCCCAGTGGGCAGCAGCAGCTGACCATGAACCGTAACGTGAAACAGCGTAAGCTGATGCAACACGTTCTTGGTTAGCAGCAGAGTAGTCACCGTTCAACTTGTCAGCACTCAATTGGTATTTACCAATGTACTGACCGTTACGGGCGCTGTAACTACCACCAGATTCACCGGCAGCGATATAAGCCATGGCAGCTTCGTCAGATGATGAAGCTGTTGAAGTTGAGGCAGCCTGTGTGTTTTGTGTAGTTGAAGCTTGTGTAGTTTGAGCTTGTTGAACAGGGGCAGTCTGTTGTGCAGGAGCAGCTTGCGTAGTTGTTTGGGCTACTGGAGCTTGTGTCTTAGCAACAGTTTGTGTTTGTGCAACTGGGGCAGCTTGTTGTTGAACAGGAGCTGCAGTTTGTGTTGTCGTAGTTGTTGTAGTGTTGGAAGTGCCGTCAGGGATAATCAAGTTTTGACCAACGTAGATTAAGTCTCCCTGGTTTTGCAACTGGTTAGCGTTGATGATTGCATCAATGCTTGTGTTGTTGGCATGTGCCAATGCGGAAACAGTGTCTCCGCTCTTAACAGTAACGTTTGAGTCTGCGTTTGCGGCAACAGTTCCAGCGGCTAATAAAGCACCGGCGCTTAAAGTAGTTAACAAAATTTGTTTGATCTTCATGTAGAAATTTTCACTCCTATATTGTGTATGGCGTCGCATCTTAATTGGCGACGCGCTTGGCAACCCCTCACGAGGATTCGTGGCTGGGGTGTTGTTCTCTTCCAAACAACGATGCCTACTATACATGGTGTAAATAACAACGAAATACCGTAGACATTACAAAATCAGAGTGTTTTGTCACATAAAGATGCTTTTGAAATATTTTGTAACATGATAATGTTTATAACTCGAAAATTATTAAAGGGTTGCCGAAGTGACGGCAATGGGCCTGATTACAAACATGTAACTATTCCTTGAAACGTTGATATAACGGCATTTGTCGCACGTAAAAACGCCGTGACTCGTCAAATAACGATAATCACAGCGAATTTCTTTACTAATTTATTCCTTTTCTCGATATTCGGGTCCAAGAGTTTTTGGTTCTTGCCCCAAACGAAGAGCCTGATTATGAACGAGGCGCCGCCGCCCATTTTGTTTGGACCAACGATCCATGATTGCCGCAATTAGCAAGCAGACAGGTTCGGCGGAATGGTTAGCCACGCTGAGTTGATCATAGCCACCGTCCGCACCGTCAACTGGGCGCATGTTGGCGATAATATGGGTCCCATGGTAGATTTTGTATTTTCCAGACATGAGGTTGCCCATAACGACCCAGTTAAGACCATGAATATAAATAATCTCACGCCAAAAACCAAATGTGCGTCGGACGGAGCCAACTTCTTTACCATTAAAGTAGATGGCAAACTTTGGCATAATACCTAAAGAGAGTTGTTTTGCTTCCGCCAGAACTTCACCTGAGGCAGAAGAAGCAATTAATTGTGCCCGTGACCAGCCAAATTGACCAGTAATTAGGTAGAGTGTTTGTCGATGAACGTCTAATACAGGGCGGACACCGTTTAAAACGCCCGGGGTTTGTCTAATGTATAACTGACGCATGATTAGTCTCCATTATAAGGACGAGTGATTTAGTAAACTGTTGTCTACGTTTGATTGTAACACGGTCCACGCTCTGAACTGTGGGAAACTCGTTGTTTCTCTCGACTATCTTTTAGATTGGTGAAGACAGTTAGTTGATAATGTATTTTACGCTAGAGGTCTGCTACAATAAACGTTGAGGTGCTGGGAATGAAACCGTTTATTCATAATGACTGGTGGGATATTTTGCAGCCTGAATTTGAACAGGCTTACTACCAAGAGTTACACAATTTTTTGAAGCAGGAATACCGCACGCAAACGATTTATCCTGATATGAACCACATCTTCACGGCTTTCGAATGGACGCCGTTTCAAGATGTTAAAGTGGTTATTTTAGGACAGGATCCGTATCATGGACCGCATCAGGCATTTGGTCTGAGTTTTGCCGTGATGCCAGGTGTACAAGTACCACCATCGCTTCAAAATATTTATAAGGAATTGCAGGATGACCTGGGGATTGCCCCAGTGAATCATGGTTTTCTAAAATCATGGGCTCAACAGGGCGTGCTGCTACTCAACTCCGTTCTGACGGTTCGGGATGGCAGGGCATTCTCTCATGCTGGAAAAGGCTGGGAGCGCCTGACCGATACGGCCATCAAACGATTGTCAGAACGTGAGACACCGGTTGTCTTCATTCTTTGGGGTCGTGCTGCTCGTGATAAGATTAAGCTGATTGATACGCATACTAACATTGTGTTGCAATCAGCACATCCGAGTCCGCTCTCTGCATATCGTGGCTTTTTTGGTTCCAAACCGTTTTCGAAAACGAATGAGGCGTTGGTTGCGATGGGGGAGAATCCCATTAATTGGCAACTACCTGCCTCAGTTTCGATGGCGGATTTAAAAAATGGGTAATTAGACTAAATTATTGGAGGAATCACGCATGGATTTATTTGATAGTTTAAAGGATAAAATTGGTGGTCAAGACAAAACCATTGTCTTTCCAGAAGGTCAGGACCCGCGAATCTTGGGTGCTGCGATTCGATTGGCCAAGGATGGCTTGGTAAAGCCAATTATTTTAGGACACGAGGCTGATATCGAAAAGACTGCAGCTGACAACAACTTGGATGCCAGCGGCGTATTATTGATTGATCCAGAAACATATCCTGAAGATAAGAAAAAGGACATGCTTGATGCTCTCGCTGACCGTCGTGCCGGCAAAAATACGCGTGAACAGTTGGCGGACTGGTTAAAAGACGTTAACTACTTCGGCACAATGCTGGTTTACATGGATCAAGCTGATGGCATGGTTTCCGGTGCCGTTCACCCAACTGGTGATACAGTTCGCCCGGCACTTCAAATTATTAAAACTAAGCCAGGTGTCAAACGAATCTCCGGTGCGTTTGTGATGCAAAAGGGTGACGAACGTTATGTCTTTGCCGATTGTGCCATTAACATTGAATTAGATGCTGCTGGCATGGCCGAAGTTGCCATTGAATCAGCCCACACGGCGAAGGTTTTTGATATTGATCCAAAGGTTGCTATGTTGAGCTTCTCAACCAAGGGCTCTGCTAAGGGCGACATGGTGACTAAGGTTCAAGAGGCTACTAAGTTGGCCAATGAACAGGCACCTGATTTGGCATTGGATGGTGAATTACAATTCGACGCTGCGTTTGTACCAACGGTTGGAGCAGCCAAAGCACCTGGCTCAAAGGTTGCTGGTCACGCGAATGTGTTTGTCTTTCCTGAACTACAATCTGGTAATATTGGCTACAAGATTGCCCAACGCTTTGGTGGCTTTGAAGCAATCGGCCCAATCTTACAAGGCTTGAACAAACCAGTATCCGATCTTTCTCGTGGCTGTAACGAAGAGGATGTTTATAAAGTTGCTATCATCACTGCTGCACAATCCGTTAAGTAGTTAGATAAGGTCACAATTAATCGCGATTCCACTTGCTTTGGGATGGCGATTTTTATTCAAAGAATGACGCGTTAAGTACGTTTGAGGAGTGAATCACACATGTTTTCAATCACCACGAAGACTGACGAAGAAACACAGGCTATTGGACGACATCTTGCAGAGCTGGTGTCTGCGGGCGATGTTATTTTACTGGATGGCGATCTTGGTGCTGGTAAGACGACCCTGACCAAGGGCTTGGCAGCCGGTTTGGGCATTCACAGGTACGTTAAAAGCCCTACGTTTACCATCATTCGTGAGTATAAAGAAGGCCGTTTGCCACTGTATCACATGGACGTATACCGACTGGAAAATGGCGGTGGTGATGATTTGGGCCTCGATGAATATTTTAACGGACAAGGTGTCAGTGTTGTTGAGTGGTCACAGTTTGTTAAGGGTGAGTTGCCGGCCGAACGGTTAACGATTCATTTGCACCGTGATGAAAGTAATATTGATCGACGCACCCTAACGTTTGACCCACAAGGTGAACACTATCAAAAAATGACTGATAAATTGGAGGCACAATACGATGAGTGAACCAACTGTAGACATTCGGCCTGTTACTGAAAATGATGCAGCAGATCTGCTAACCTTATTGGAAGATTTAAAAAAGGAATCTACCACGTTCACTGCTGATCCTGCTTTGGCACATTTGTCTGTCAAAGAGGAAGCCGCTCAATTACGGGTGATGATCAGTTCACCACAAAATCATCTGATGGTAGCGGATTATGGCGGTCAGCTAATTGGTGTTGCTAGTATCATTGCTAAAAATGAAACGGTTGGCGAAATCGGAGTAGCCATCCTGAAGTCGTATTGGAATGAGGGATTGGGATCAGCCCTCATGGAAGAGATGCTTTATTGGGCAAAAACGGCTAGTTCACTGACAAACATTGTTTTAACCGTCCAGTTGGAGAATACGTATGCCAAACGGTTATATAGCAATTTAGGGTTTAAGGTCACTCATTCTGATTCTGTCGTGAATGCTGTCGGAGATGAGGTGCCTGCCCAGGAAATGACGTTAACTGTTCATCATGGGCGTCAGGCGTAGCCATATGTGTGAATGTCACTGAGAACAGGTGGCTTCACGCTT
This sequence comes from Furfurilactobacillus rossiae DSM 15814, assembly GCF_000428925.1. Taxonomy (GTDB): domain Bacteria; phylum Bacillota; class Bacilli; order Lactobacillales; family Lactobacillaceae; genus Furfurilactobacillus; species Furfurilactobacillus rossiae. The sequence continues at coordinate 133,377 of NZ_AUAW01000005.1, forward strand.
GTCAATCGATACATTGTTAGTATTAGTTATGTAAAAGCGCAAACAAAAATCGTTTCGCCACAGATTTTACATCTGATGACGAGACGATTTTTATTGTCGATGGCAGATTGCGAGAATCAAGACCGACTATTGTAATTTTACAAATGGCTTGATTGCGGATGCACCAAACTGTTGATCTTGGTAGATTAAAATGTTGGCACAAGCCAAACTGTCATCTAGCGCATTGTGATGATGTTCCAAATTAACGTGAAGCCGTTCACTGACGGTATTAAGTTTGTGGTTTGGAAATTCCGGAAAAAAGCGACGGCTTGTTTTGACCGTGTCTAAGGTCAAGTAATGAACTGGTGCTAGGTCATAATGAGCTAACGTGCTTTTTAATACGCCATTATCAAATGGGGCATTGTGAGCCACGACAAGTTGGTTGTTTGTATAAAACTGATTAATGTGCGGCCAGATTTCTGGGAAGGTTGGCGCGTCCGCGACATCACTCGCATGGATGCCATGAATCTGCGTATTGCGCCAAGAGAATTCTGTGTCGGGTTTAATCAGCGTATAAAATTCATCGACGACCTTGTTTTGTCTGACGATGGTCAGTGCCAATGAGCACGCACTGTGGCGTTGGGCACTAGCAGTTTCAAAATCCATTGCGACAAAATTCACGACGCTAAGCCTCCTTAATCGTTAGGTAACGTTAAACTTAAATTTATTATGTCAGTCTAAGGCCTTCACGTTTAAATGTAAAGAAATCTGTTAACGGGTTTAGGCAGGGTGCTGATTAACGAACCGGGATCAGTCCAACACTTCTGTTTCTAAAGCAACCGGACAGTGATCAGAGCCAAGCACATCATTAAGGATTTTAGCATCAGTGACTTTAGCCATCAAAGGCGTTGATACAACAAAGTAGTCAATTCGCCATCCGGCGTTGTTTTTACGAGCATTAAAGCGGTAACTCCACCACGAATACTGGCCGGTTAGGTCGGGATAGAAGTGCCGGAAACTATCCGTAAAGCCGGTACCCAGTAAAGCCGTGAAATTGTCACGCTCAGTGTCTGTAAAGCCAGCATGCTGATGGTTTGTCTTAGGATTCTTGAGGTCGATTTCTTCATGAGCGACGTTTAAATCGCCACAAAAAATGACGGGTTTCTTAGCTGCTAATTCATTTACGTAAGTGGAAAAGGCAGCGTCCCAGCCGTCACGATAGTCTAACCGCTTAAGCTCTTGACCAGAGTTAGGTGTGTAGCTCGTGAGCAAGTAGTACGTTTGGTATTCCAACGTAATCACGCGACCTTCGTGATCGTATTCATCGACGCCAATGCCGTAGGTGACGTCTACCGGTTCATGTTTAGTAAAGATGGCCGTGCCTGAGTAACCCGGACGATCGGCATAATTCCAGTATTGATGATAGCCGGGGAGGTTGACTGTTGCTTGACCCTCGTGCATCTTGGTTTCTTGAATACAAATAGCATCGGCATCTAAATCCATCGCCGTTTGCTCAAAGCCCTTTTTTAAAACTGCCCGTAATCCGTTAACATTCCATGATACAAATTTCATGATGTCATCCTCCAAGAATTTTGTGTGATCGGCCGTTGTTCACCGGTGTTCGCGCTATGTAGTTTAACAAGTTGATTTTACCACAGCCATAAAAATGAAGTCTTTAATAAGGAAAACAGGTTTGAACTCAAATCGTGGTAAAATAGGACGAGGTTTACGGGCACCGGCTAATTGTGGCAACGGGCCACTTTAGTGTGAAGTGAAACCGAAACGGTTAATTAATGAAGAAAGTAAATGGGTGACATCATGCAACAGGTTGATTTAAAAACTGTTTTTGCGTCCAGCAAGGTGATGCAAAACGAACCATTGGGGAATTACACAAATACGAAAACGGGCGGTCCGGCTGACTGGCTCGCCTTTCCTGAGTCGCGTGCTGAAGTGGCCAAGTTTGTCGATTTTGCCAGACTTCATGAGATGCCATTAACGGTGATTGGCAATGCTAGCAACTTGATTGTTCGTGATGGTGGCATTCGTGGGTTGGTACTTATTCTGACCCAAATGAAGACGATTACTGTGACGGGTAACACGGTTACTGCCGATGCTGGTGCAGCGCTGATTGATGCGACTGAAGTTGCTTATCGGCATAGTCTGACTGGTTTTGAGTTTGCAGCTGGCATTCCCGGCAGTGTTGGTGGAGCAGTTTTCATGAACGCCGGCGCATATGGTGGGGAAGTCAAGGACATTGTTAGCTCAGTTGATGTGTTGACGCGTGCTGGTGAGTTCGTGACATATCCTGCTGAAGAGATGGCGTTCGGTTATCGACACAGTCTGGTTCAAACGACCGGGGATATTGTCGTTGGCGCCAGTTTTACCTTAGTGCCAGGCGAAGCAACTACAATTCGTGCAAAAATGGACGATTTAAATGCACGTCGAGCTGCCAAACAACCGCTGGAATTGCCATCCTGTGGTTCTGTGTTCAAACGTCCAGAGGGGTACTTCGCTGGCAAATTGATTACGGACAGTGAACTACGCGGCTATACATCTGGTGGTGCACAAGTTTCAACCAAGCATGCTGGCTTTATTGTGAATGTTGGTGAAGCGACGGCCACAGATTATTTAGCGGTTATTCACCATGTTCAAGAAACAGTTTTTGCTAAGTTTGGTGTGCATCTTGAAACAGAAGTCAGAATCATTGGTGACAACTAGACATTTGTTGTTGGCTGAGTGCATTGACATGCTTGTCGGCTGATTGAAATAGCCAATTAAACAAAGGTGAGGTTTCAATCTTTAAATAACATTATTTTATCTGCTGACGCAGGCCAATCTGATTGGTCATGCGTCAATTTTTTTGTATGATAGAAGTAGATGCATGTTGAGCGTGGTGCCAATACGTGGCCACAGGAAGGGAGACAACAACTTGAACATTATTGAAGCGGTGATCATTCTTGTCCTGCTAGTGCTGCTGTCAAACATACTGGGACACTACTTGGAGGCCATTCCGGTCAGCTTGATTCAAGTGACCTTGGGATTATTATGGTCCATTATCTTTCACATTACGATTCCACTCGAAACTGATTGGTTCTTACTATTATTTATTGCACCACTACTATTTAATGATGGGCGACGTTTTCCAAAAAGTGAGTTGTGGACATTACGGGGGCCAATCTTGGCAAACGCAGTCTTACTTGTGTTCTTAACCACGCTACTAGGTGGCTGGTTATTTCACTTACTCATTCCCGGCTTGCCGTTATCCGTGGGATTTGCGTTGGCCGCCATCTTGTCACCGACGGATCCTGTAGCGGTGACATCCATCGCCGAGCAGGTGAGTTTACCATCCGCAATTATTCATCTGGTCAGTGGCGAAAGTTTGATCAACGATGCTAGTGGTCTGATTGGGTTTAAATATGCACTAGCAGCGGCTGTGACCGGAACATTTTCACTTTGGTCTGCTGCTGGCGACTTTCTCTATACCAGTATCGCTGGTTTTGTGGTCGGTTTTGTCGTGATGACAGGATTACAAATGTTGCGGGAGGTGTTGAGACGCTCGGGAATCAATGATCCAGTGTTTAACACAGTGTTACAACTAGTGGGTCCGTTCGTGATTTACCTCGGTGCAGAGGCCATTCATGCTTCTGGCGTCATTGCCGTTGTCACGGCCGGCGTTTTAGCCCACGTTTCAGAAAACCGAATTGTTGAGGATTTGCCTGAACAGCGACTTTTGATTGAGCGCACATGGGATATTGTGGTTTACGTGTTAAACGGGATTGTATTTATTATTCTTGGGGATGAGTTGCCTAGTGCAACGAAGGCAACAATTGCTGATCCAGCAACGGGAACGTGGCGTGCAATTGGCTATGTCATTGTGATTTGGCTCATTCTCTTCATCCTACGGGCTGTTTGGATTTACGTTTATGGGACATTGAGCCGTTTAAGCAAAAACTGGCGTATCGAACATAAGAACACGGAACCAGTTACGATTAAAACAGCGATTGTTTCCGGTTTGACAGGTGTCCGTGGTGCCATTACGTTAGCGGGTGTGCTGACGATTCCGGCGACCATTAGTAACGGGGATGCATTCCCGGAACGGTCATTGATTTTGTTTGTCGCTGCCGGTGTTATTGTATTGAGTTTGGTCATCGCTGCAGTGACCTTGCCATTAATCAGTCGGCGTGGTGCCATGTTGTTGACCCGAGGCAGTCAGGTTGATACGTTGGAGGAATTAACTGCGCAAGAAGAGGCTGACGATGGCGAAACGGTGCCATTAATGTCAGTAGATGAAGCAAAAACGTACCTTTCTAAAACGGCAGTTAGAGTGTTAGAGTCCTTGCGACGGCCTGAAAATCAACGGGCAGCGTATGACTTGATTCTTGATTATCAATTTATTATTCGGCGTTTGCAGATGCGAACACAGCCTTCCGAGGATGTGAAAACGATGATCGATTTTGAAGTTGATATTCGTCGAATTGCTTTGCAAGGTGAGTTGAAACGGCTACAGGAGTTACATGATGCCGGCCTAGTCAATATTTGGAATTTTCGTTATTACCGTCGCCAAATCAAGTGGCGGTTACGCAATGTTGATGCCCATCAGCGACGGGAAGCCTTACCCGCTTGGCGAACAGCCAGACGGTTGATTCGACATGGGTTGCGGCGTGTACGAATTTTAATGACCGGCAATGATATGGTCACCTTTCGCCAGCAACGACAGTTAGTTGAAACGGAGACTGCCAAGGCAGCGATTGCCCGGTTATCACGTTTCTTTAAAGTCCATAACGCCAAGAAGAACGCACAGCAACGACAAAGTGTTTATCATCTGATTGTTCATTACCGCTACCGGATTGAGCGGCGTCATCCTGTGACTAATGGCAGCGCTCGGCAGCTCCAGTATGAAACTAATTTACGAGATTTACGGGTTCGTGCGCTGGCAGCGGAACGGTCAGCGGTGACAGAATTGTTGGATGCCGGACGGATCAATGCTGTAATGGCAGCTAACCTGCGTCAATACGTTAACTATTCGGAAAATGTGTTAATGCTTGGTGAAGATTTGCAAACAGAGGCAACAAGCTAGCCGATTGGTTTGCACGATGGTAAATCTGCTATACTTAAATGAGCGATTTGAAGCGTAATGTGAAGATCGCACGCCAACATTTGGCGATTTTAGGAGGAGTGTTATGTTACTTAATCCCAGCAACTGGCTCACCTGGACGGCGGCAGCACGTTTGCTCGACATTCTAGTGATTTGGTTTGTTATTTATGAGCTGATTATGCTATTACGAGGCACGCGAGCGGTAATGTTGTTCCGCGGGATCCTTGTGATTATCATTATTAAGATTGCTAGTTGGTATCTGGGCTTAGAGACAGTTTCCTGGGTCATGGACCAGATCATTAACTGGGGGGTTATTGCCCTAGTGATCATCTTTCAACCGGAAATTCGGCAAGGTCTTGAGCGTTTGGGTCGCGGCTCGTTTATTCAACGAGGCCGGACGGCTCACGATGATGAAGAAAAGTTAATCGATGCGTTGGATAAGGCTATTCAATACATGAGCAAACGCCGGATTGGGGCGCTAATTTCTATTCAAATGGAAACTGGTTTGGAAGAGTACATTGAAACTGGGATTGATTTGGATGCGGACGTGACCGGCGAGCTCTTGATCAATATTTTTATTCCCAATACACCCTTACATGATGGGGCCGTTATCATTAAGGATAATCGAATTGCTTCCGCTACTGCCTATTTACCGCTATCAGACAGTAATTTGATTCCTAAAGAGTTAGGGACACGTCATCGTGCTGCTGTGGGGATTAGCGAGGTAACGGATGCGTTGACCATTGTCGTGTCCGAGGAAACCGGCGAAGTGATGTTTACGCGAAATAATGAAATGATGCGTAATTTGACTCAGGAAGACTATCTAAATTACCTTCGTAAACAATTAATCCCGGCAGAGCCAGAACGTCACAATTGGTTCTTGGACATTGTTAACCGAATTTTTAGGGGAGGTGGCCATAAATGAAAAAGTTTAATCGCTTTCTCAATAGCACACTCTTCTACCGTTTATCAGCGTTAGTTTTGGCCATTTTCTTAGTTATTTACGTCACCGGTTCGACGGGCAACGACACCCGTTTAGCACGTCAGGACAATCCTAGCAGGGTGTCATCACTGACTTCGACCAAAACGAAAACGGTGTCGATGCCATTGCAACTAAATATCAATTCAAATAAATACTTTGTAACGGGTTATCCAGAGCGCGTTAAAGTTAAAATCACAGGACCGGCTGCATTGGTTACGGCGACGACAAACACGCAGAACTTTAGCATTAATGCAGACTTGTCAAAGCTGTCAATGGGTAAGCACAAAGTGATGTTGAAGGCTGACGGACTCAATAAAGAATTAACCTACCAGATTGAGCCGAAGACAATTAATGTCACAATTGCGCATCGTGAAACGATCACAATGCCTGTCCACGTGAAGTATGATGCCAACAGTTTGGCAAGCGGCTATCAAGTTGGCACGCCAACAACGTCAGTTAATAGTGTTACGGTAACCGGTGCGACGTCTGAGGTTGAACAGGTGGCTCAAGTGGTTGCACCAATTAATTTGACCAAGAACAGCACGTCAACCTTAACAGCAACCGTTCAGTTGGAGGCTCAGGATGCTAATGGTCATACAGTTAATGTGGTGATGACACCTTCAACGGCTAGTGTGACCGTGCCAATTACGTCCAACGAAAGTTCTAAGAAAGTTAAGGTTAATTACGAGCCGAAGAATGCTGAGGATGGTAAGAGCTATTCAATTACCGGTGACGTTGATAGTTTGACCGCATATGGCACAAAGAGTGCGATTAGCAAATTAAAGAGTAGTATAGTAGCTAACGTAGATGTTTCTGGTCTACCAGTTGGAACGACAAAACAACAAGTTAATCTAACACCTTCTGCCAGTGGCATTAGAAGCTATTCTGAAACGACTGCCAATGTAACAATTAAAGTGACATCCAGTAACGCAGATAGTAATGGGGTTCAGCATGGCGATTCATCAACAAGTTCCTCTGATGAATCATCTAGTGAAGCTGCCGGCAGCAGTGAAACATCTTCTAGTAGCGACGATACGAATACCACGGCGAGTAGCAGCGAAACGGGCAGTAGCAGCACAAGTGCGTCCAGTAGTTCAGCTGCCGGCAGCAATTAGTTAGCAAATAAACAAGTCTTTAGGGACAAACGACGAAGTGAGGAAGAAACAAATGAAATATTTTGGAACAGATGGTGTACGAGGCATTGCAAATCAGAATTTGAGTCCTGAACTTGCATTCCGACTTGGGCGTGCCGGCGGGTACGTGCTAACGGAGCACGCCGATGCAGATCATCAGCCACAGGTTTTGGTGGCACATGATACGCGTATTTCGGGTCAAATGTTGGAAGAAGCACTGATTGCAGGGCTTTTGTCAGTTGGGATTGAAGTACTCAAACTCGGTGTTATTACAACGCCCGGAGTCGCATACCTTGTCCGGGTACAACAAGCGGATGCCGGTGTCATGATTACAGCTTCTCACAATCCAGTTGCTGACAACGGGATTAAGTTCTTTGGTGGTGACGGTTTTAAACTGTCTGATTCTTTGGAAGAAGAAATTGAAACCCTCTTGGATGCACCCAAAGATGAATTGCCACGACCGTCAGCAGAAGGACTGGGAACCGTTGAAGACTATCAAGAAGGTGCTGCCAAATACACGCAATTCTTGGAGCAAACGATTCCTGATCAGCTAAATGGTTTACACATTGCCGTGGATGCGGCCAACGGTGCTACCAGTAAATTGGTATCACGTTTGTTTGCAGATGTAGACACTGATTTTGACACGATGGCGACGAATCCTAATGGGTTGAACATTAATGATGGCGTTGGTTCTACTCATCCTGAGGCGCTACAACAGTTTGTTGTTGAGAAGGGCGCTACTATGGGTGTTGCGTTCGATGGCGATGGTGATCGTTGTATTGCTGTAGATGAAAATGGTGACATCGTTAATGGTGATAAGATCATGTTCATCTGTGGTAAATATATGCATGAACATGGTCGTCTTAAGAAAGACACAGTTGTCACCACAGTGATGAGCAATCTTGGCCTTTACAAGGCTCTGGAAGGCAACGAGATGCACAGCGTGCAAACGCAAGTCGGTGACCGGTACGTGGTTGAAAAGATGTTAGCGGATGGCTATAACGTCGGTGGTGAACAGTCTGGACATGTTGTTTTCTTGGACTTCAATACAACTGGTGATGGCATGTTAACTGCCTTACAACTTATGTACATTGTCCAAACGACTGGTAAAAAGTTGTCTGAACTAGCCAGTGAAGTAACGACGTATCCTCAAAAACTGGTTAACGTTAAGGTTGCTGATAAAAAGGCGGCTTTGGAAAATGACCAGATTCAGGCAATTATCAAAAAGGTCGAAACTGAAATGAATGGCGACGGACGCGTGTTGGTTCGTCCAAGCGGTACTGAGCCATTGCTGCGGGTGATGGCTGAGGCACCAACTCAGGAGGTTGTTGACGGTTATGTCGATGAAATCGCTGACGTTGTGCGTCAAGAAGTCGGTATTGAATAGCGGTAATGCGCACTGAAGGCTGATTATTTTGTTGGCTGATGAGCATAATCAATGAACGCGATAATTTAAGCTGTGTTTCCGTTTCTGGAGGCACGGCTTTTTTGTTTGCGATTCGAAATATCACATTAATGTAGTCAAACACGAATCCGGTTGGCACGGTAATCCGCCATTAGTCGTGCTGGGGGGATTTGGCCTAAATGTTCCCATTTAGAGAAAATTAAGGTTTGGTAATCATATAGACCACTAAAGACAAAAGGTTGACGTGAAGTGTTTAAAAACGTTATTATAATACTGCTTTCAAAAAAGAAAACGGTGTTATAATAGTCTATACCAATTTGAAAAGGATGAACGTTATGTGTGGAATTGTTGGAGTGACAGGAAACGAAAATGCGGTTGAAATGTTGATGAATGGTCTTCGCCGTCTGGAATATCGTGGCTACGATTCAGCCGGAATTTACGTGAACGACCAAAATGGCAAAGATTACTTAGTTAAAGAAAAAGGCCGCGTGGCTGATCTGGCTAAGGCAATCGGTGAAGATGTCCACGGTTCCACGGGGATTGCGCATACGCGGTGGGCAACGCACGGACAACCTAGTGTTGCTAATGCGCATCCACAGGTATCTGCTGATGGTCGTTTTTACTTGGTTCACAACGGTGTCATTGAAAACTACATCGAATTAAGAGACAAGTACCTCCAAGATGTAACGTTCAAGAGTGAAACAGACACTGAAGTCGTCGTTCAATTAATCGATTACTTCGTCAAACATGATAACTTAACAACCCTAGAAGCCTTCCGCAAAGTGCTTTACTTGGTGGGAGATTCTTCATACGGTTTCTTGCTGATGGATCGCGAAGAACCAGACACTTTGTTTGTTGCTAAAAATAAAAGCCCATTGCTAGTTGGTGTCGGCAATGGCTTTAACGTCGTTTGCTCAGATGCCATCGCAATGCTGAACTACACGCATGATTTCATTGAGATGCAGGATGGCGAAATCATGATCTTAACGCCTGAAAAAGTTGATATTGAAGATGAGGAAGGACACCACATTACCCGTTTGCCATTCCACGTCAGCATGGATGCCAGTGAGGCCGATAAGGGAACTTATCCACATTACATGTTGAAAGAAATTGATGACCAACCAACTGTCATGCGTAAATTAGCGCAAACGTACTTCAATGATGACGGTCAAGTGACTATCGATGACGAACTGTTGGCGGATCTACAATCAGCCGACCGGTTGTATATCGTTGCTGCGGGGACAAGCTACCACGCTGGTCTAGTCGGTGAACGTTTATTTGAACGGCTAGCAGCGGTACCTACCGAAGCGCATGTTTCTTCAGAGTTTGCTTATAATTCACCCATTCTCTCCAAACATCCTTTCTTTATTTTCCTGAGTCAAAGTGGTGAAACTGCTGATTCCCGTGAAGTGTTAACTGAGGTAAATGCAAAGGGTTATCACAGTTTGACAATCACAAATGTGCAAAACTCAACGTTATCGCGTGAAGCAACCTACACAATGCTGTTAAATGCGGGTCCAGAAATTGCGGTTGCTTCGACCAAGGCTTATACGGCTCAAATTGCTGTGGAAGCTATTATTGCTAAGGCGTTAGGAGAAGCAACGCAACAAGTGGCCGCAGCCGATTTTGACTTACGTCCCCAATTGGGACTGGTCGCTAATGGTATTCAAGCTTTAGTTGATCAGAAAGAACGTTTTGAAGCTGTTGCTAAAGATAATTTTGTCGATCAACGTGATGCCTTTTACATTGGGCGTGGCATTGACTATGCGGTTTCACTTGAAGCCTCGTTGAAATTAAAGGAAATTACTTATATTCATTCCGAAGGGGTCGCAGCCGGTGAATTAAAACACGGCCCAATTGCATTGATTGAGTCTGGCACGCCGGTCATCGGTATCATTACCCAAGAACGAACGGCTTCACTGACCCGTAGCAATTTGGCAGAAACTGCCGCTCGGGGTTCCCACATCATGACGATTGTGACGAAGTCGTTGGCTAAAGCACATGATGACATTATTTTGGAAGACGTCGATGAGATGTTAACGCCGCTATTAACCATCATTCCAGCTCAGCTCATTTCCTATTACACGAGTTTGCTTAAGGGATTAGATGTTGATAAACCTCGAAATTTGGCTAAGAGTGTCACGGTTCAATAATAGATGTTTTGTCTTTTATTTGGACAGAGGTCTTGACACACGTCCGTTTTGAGAACGATTATGAAACGTAATAGCACCCGATTCCCACTTTGGGAATCGGGTGCTATTACGTTAAGTAGAATTCTCAGAAACTTGAAATGCGATAGTGCTTACAGCGGCCTCTCTAAACAAACATATAACACAGTTTCTGTCCTTTTTAATAATTCACTGAATAGGTTAAACGGACAGTCTTTACTTGTATGAAGGTGGCTCTGACAAACAAAAATCAGATTTACAGCTGAGGTGACTTGTAAAATTGTCTAGACCTGTTATAATTGGACTATACCAATAAGAAAAAGGGAGACTCGACATGAAGGTTATTGTTGTAAAGAACGCCGCTGAAGGCGGTAAGCAAGGTTTTCAAGTGTTTAAGGACGCATTAGCTAATGGTGCTAAGGTATTTGGGTTGGCAACTGGTAGTACGCCAATTTCAACATATGATGAAATTACGAGTTCAGACTTAGACTTTAGTCACGTGACTTCTGTAAACTTGGATGAATATGTTGGTCTTGGACCTGATCATCCACAAAGCTACAACTATTTCATGCACGAGCATTTCTTTAACAAGAAGCCATTTGCAAACTCATATTTGCCAGATGGGTTAAACAAAGATGCTGAAGCCGAAACGAAGCGTTACGACAAGGTAATCGCTGACAATCCAATCGATTTAGGTATTCTTGGATTGGGTCGTAATGGCCACATTGGGTTTAACGAACCAGGTACGCCATTTGATTCCACTACGCATCAGGTTAAATTAACAGAATCTACTATCGCTGCCAATGCACGTTTCTTCGATAACGAAGAAGAGGTTCCTAAGTATGCTTACTCTATGGGAATAGGTTCAATCTTGAAGGATAAACAAATTTTGCTGGAAGCCTATGGTGAAGAAAAAGCTGATGCAGTGAAGGGCATGATTGAGGGACCTGTTACCCCAGATTTACCTGCTAGCTCATTGCAGAACCATGACAAGGTTATCGTTGTGATTGACGAAGCAGCTGCTTCAAAGCTCAGCAAAAAATACTAGAAATAAAAAAATCAGATATAACATGTTTTAGCTTTCTCAGGTCACACAAACAAACGTTCATGGGTGGACATGCCCATGAACGTTTATTTGTATTAGATGAGTAAAAGACAGGGTTAGACTCGCGTTTGTGACAATTGTTAATCTGCATAAAACCTTGCGATTAAAGGAAAAATATTTGCCTTCATTTCACTAAGGTTCAAGCCGAAGCGTTATGTCCCAATACCTAGGTGTCTATAAAAGAAATAACCAAATTATCATCGATAAATGGCAATTTGGTTATTTTTCTAATAAAAACATTAAAATATGGATAGACATAATTTAAAATACGTGATAACTTTAAATTACCATTTATTTACTTCCTCTTCCAAGGACGTTCACCCCAATGACGCCTTGGAACGGTACATCGTTGATTTGGTGTTCCTAACCTAAATGGCCCTTGAAAGGAACCGATGCCCGTCGGTTCCTTTTTTGGCCTCTTTTTTTGGTTAACCGACTTGGTTTTCTCTGAGAATAGAATCAACCACAGCCTGTATTTCTGGTGTCTTAATCCATTCTTCCCAGTGATCCATATCCCAACCTTGCATGAGAAAATGATGATTAATGTAATCTTCATATTTAATCACGTTTGCTGATTCAGGAATATTGAGTTTTAGAATGCGGACCTCTTTAATGAACTTTTTCTCGGCTGCAAATTCTGCACGCCCATTGTGGACCATATTGCCAATTTCCATGTACTTTGAGCCGTCTTTTCGGGTGATTTCTTCAATCATGTCCAACGACTCATGGCCTGGTTCTTTTAACGGTGCTGGTTCTTCTGCCATCGTATATAACTCCTTTCTGTTAAAACAACGCTAGTCTATTATCGCATGAAACTTATTTGCTGACGAAAAAAGAGTAAAAAAAAACCACCATCTTGCGACGGTGGCCGGCATAAGAGAGAAAGAGAATTGATTAGAAGGTAATTACTAAATACCTTACGAGAACAATATACCTAATAATGAAAGCGCTGTCAATGACTATTTTAAAAATATCTTTATAGCATGTACCACGGACTTTATCGCTCAGAGTAACCTATTATCGGGAATGGTCATTAAGGACTACTTGATCAGTTCAAGAACCATGTGATTCAAAGATCTTCATCGAAGTATCAAAGCCTTGTGAGACCCTCAAGTTTCTATATTAGTATGATTGTCTGTTAGGTAGCAGCCCCACGATTTAGTAAAAGACGGGATTTAAAACAATTCGAGTTGTAAACGGTTACAAAACAATCAGAATCGGTTAGAATAGAGGTATGGAAAGAAGCTATTAATTAAGGAGATGATCTTATGGGGTTTCAGGTTGAACTAGCAATCATTGCCATTACCGCAATTTTGATTATGGTGTTGTTGGGCATTTTGGGACTGCATGACGGGCGTCACCTACACACTTAATATCCGTAAGATTAATAAAACGGAGGTGGGGGTTAGATGACTAAGCAACTTTTTAATCGCAAGATTTTGGTAAAACAGGATGATGGACGTCAATTTATCGATGTTGTCGAAGATGAAACACATTTGTCCTGGACGTCGACAGTTGATGAAACGCTGCAACAACGTAATGTAGATGCAGTGATCACACGGCTCGCCGATGGTGTATTCAATTTAAATTGGTTGGGATTACGCGGTGCAATGTCCGAAACGATGGATTTTAACAGGCATACGTTAGTCGGCGTTCGATTTGATTCGGAAAAGGGCCCCCAACGGTTTACAGGTAGTGTTCAACTGTTAAACGACGATGGAACGCCTGATTTGAGTCCGTTTACGAATTGCCAAGTCGTATTGGCTTTTTGGAATGCCTTCTTTAATCGTCACGATGTCTCTGCAGTGACGCAATATGTGGCGCCAGAGTTCATTCAACACAATCCAAGCATTGCCGATGGCGCAGAAGCATTTACGCATTATTATCGAGTTTTGTTTGGTCCTCAAGGCAGTTTGCACGAGTCGAAACGGACGGTTGTCAGTGTAGCCGACCGGGATGATCTTGTGTATTTGCATGTTATTAGGCAGGATTCTCCGACAGCTACCGAAATGGCAGAAGTTGATATCTTCCGTGTTCGCGATGGTCAATTAGTTGAACACTGGGCTGTGAAACAACCATTCCCGAACCATAGTGCAAATGGACACCCGATGTTTTAAACAAATTGGCAAAAACTGACACACCACTTCTGATGAGAATAATTGCAAACATTGGTGTAAGACTTGGAAAATAATAAAATATCAAGGCAACTGCTAGGTTGAAAGACAAGTGGCAGTTGCCTTTTTTGTTGGAAAAGTTACCGTTCTTTCATCGTAAGCAAAACAGTATCATTGGTTCATTTCTTAAGGATGAATAATATCTCCCACGTTAATGAAATCATATAGTGAAGGTGGAAAGTTTTTAATAGCTGACTTTAAAGCGGAACAAAGATTTGGAAAGGGAGATAATCATGGCAATTAAACATGTAACTGTTGCAGGGAGCGGTGTTTTAGGAAGTCAAATCGCATTTCAGGTCGCCTTTAAGGGGTTTGATGTTACTATTTACGATATCAACGGTGACGTGATTGACAAGGCCAAAACGCGTATTGGTGGACTGGCCGAAATTTATGCTAGCCAGATTGCAAGCTCACAAAGTCAGTTTAGTAACCTTGTAAAGGGGACAAACTACAACGCTAACTTGTTGCCCGGATTACCAGATGCCATTATTGGCAGAATTCAGGATGCGGAAAAAGTTGCACGGGAAACCCCGGCTCGAATAAGCTATGCGACGGATCTGAAAACCGCCGTTCAGGAAAGTGACCTGGTGATTGAAGCCATTCCTGAAGTGTTGGATTTAAAAACAAAATTTTATCAACAGTTAAGCCAAGTAGCGCCCAGCAAAACGATTTTTGCTACTAATTCATCGACGCTAATTCCAAGTCAATTTGCAGAAGCAACAGGGCGTCCTAAACAGTTTCTTGCGTTACACTTTGCCAATGAAATCTGGAAGAACAATACTGTCGAGATCATGGGGCACGCGGGGACTGACGCAAATATTTATCAGACGATCGTTCAGTTTGCAAAAGATATTGGCATGATTGCAATTGAAGTTAAAAAAGAACAGCCCGGTTACATCTTGAATTCTATTTTGGTCCCTTTTTTACATGCAGCACAACTTTTGTATTTGAAGGGTGTCGGTGATCCGCAAACAATTGATCGAACTTGGATGATTGCCACGGGTTCACCGATGGGTCCGTTTGCAATCCTAGATATGGTCGGTATTCAGACGGTTTACAATATTATCCAGAACTATGTCGCAACAACTGGAGATCCAGACTTCAAACAGTTGGCGACAATGATGAAAACGGAGTACCTTGATAAAGGAAAACTTGGTGTCTCAAGCGGAGAAGGATTTTACCACTATCCTAACCCAGCCTTTGAGGATGAAAATTTCTTGAAGGGATGATTTGAACCGACTCGAACCAGATGCTCATAAAGTGGCAAGCAAAATAAAGGGTCTTTCACCGGATGACATGCTACACTACCCGTAACACGCCTAAGGAGGAAGCCCCTTTATGAATGATCATGATGCAAAATGGGTATTAGATGAACTAGCAAAATTGCGAACGGACGAAAATCGGGTGACTATTGATGCAGCGATTGATTTAATCAAGGAACAACAGGATGAAATTGACAGCTTGCATGGGTCGATGGAAGGGCAACTGTGGAGCCCTAAACAGTGGCGCCAGTGAATGAATCTCCAGTTAATCTAGTTTGATTCGTTTGCATTGATTGTTAATGTCGTGGTGCCGATGTTTTTCTGACCATCATGCACGGTCAATGTGACCGGGCCAGCTGACGGCGAAATTTTATACATGGCCGCCACTGTGACGTGTTGGCCAGCATCAACTGGCGTCACAGAATTGTTGATGTCATCATTGTCGCTGTCACTGTTTTGACCTGACAGTGATAATGAACCACTAACTAAGTTTTTGCCATCTTGGGTGGCCTTGAAATGTTTCGACCATAAATCTGATGGTACTTGTTGCTTCGTCGATTGATTTGAGTAATCGTAAGTGATGAGCAATTGCTGATGGTTTGGAAATGCCGATGCAACTTGACGTTGGCCTGTAATTTTAATAGTACCGGTGCTGGCCGTAAGCGTATTGTTTGCAAACGTCGCTACCGGTGCTTTTTTATGTGCCTGTGTTGATTGTGTTGATTCACTAGCAACCTTTTTACTTGATGTTTGGCGTTGTGATGATGCCGAGTTCTTTGCCGATGGTGTGCAACCAGCCAACACAGTGGCTGAAATGGCCGCGGCTAATAAAGAAGAGACGATTTTATTCATGAGATTCTCCTAAAAAAGTGTATTTATCTTTTCGTATTTGACGTTTATTTCATCGTGCACTATTTTATTTATTAACGCAATTAATGTGGTTAAAAACGGTTGCACAAAGGTGTAGGCCTTTTTCCTAGAAGCCACACCGTTTATGTATATAATAGTAGATGAGTATGTAGGCCACGGTAGTCGTTTTTTGGTGGTGCCTCGTTTGTAAATGGAGGAAGAAGCAAATGGCCAACGAAGAATTATTGAATGAATCAATTGATGTTTATATCCACTTTTTAAAATACTTAGATGAATTTGTATCACGACCAGCGGCGGAGTATCAAATTTCGTTTGAACAGTATTTGATTTTGCACGATGTCTCGCGGGAAAAAAACTTGACGTTGATGGAGATTGCTGCACGTCGTAATGTCACACGGAGTGCAGTTTCTCGTCAGATTCGTGCTTTATTAACTAAGGATTTGATTAAGCAAGTTGCGGATACTCATGATCGTCGTCGAATGAATCTTAGTTTAACTGCTAAAGGTAGCAAAGCAGAATCGCAAATCAGTGAACGGGTGACTCATCGCTTCAGCGTTTGGATTAATGAATTCGGGGAGGATCAGGCTAAACAAGTGTTAGCCTTTATTCGTGAGTTTGGGACTAAGTTTGCCGATCCGAATGGCACACACGATTCGCGCAAACCAAAATGAAACGTGTAAATTTTAATGAAAACGGGGTAGTCGATGAATGACAACAGTCGTTGTGAATGAAGGCAGTGTTGATTTAGTAAATGGCGCGAGCATCCAGGCTCATTTTGAGATTCATGATGTTGAACAGGGTGTGTTATTGGTTCTAACTAATAGCAATGTGAGTGCAGATCAACTTGCGTCGCTAATGAGTGAAAAAGAAGATTCAATTGGTGATGCGCTAGCTGACGCGACCAATCAGGATGTTAATGTGGTCTCTTGGCGTGACGCGGCAGGACAGACGCATCAGCTGTAGTAAACTGACACTCATTCTAATTTAGACAGCTGTTAAAAATCGTGATTTCAATAAATTTATTGGATTTGTGACACAAGTTCGATTTGAGAACGAGCATTAACGTAAAACTGACTTATTCCCGAACTTTGGGAATGGGTCAGTTTTGGGTTAGGCGGAATTCTCAGAACTTTGGAGCGTGATATTACTCACAGTATTCGTCCCAGATAAACTTATGTCACATTCTCTTCTTTTTTGCGGATTTTATAAAAATAACAAAAAAACTTCAATGTAACCATTTTCAAACGACCTTTATGGCTTGTAATTTGGGCAATTTCGGCACATAGTATACGTGGTTCAAAAAGGACTATCAATTTCGCAAAGACGGAGTGATTGTGACGGTTTTAAAATTCAAAAATTAAATGCGTAACAGTCCGATGTTACGTCGACTTAGCAAAAAGCCAATCAGTATCACTGATGTGTTTTTTGATGATGCGACGCTAGCGACCATCTTTGAAGGATTAGACCTGATTATTCAGGAATCAAAACGGAAAAGAGGGCACGAAAATGAGCAAAAAGCACGAAAAAAAAGAAGTCATGGACGACACGTTGGTGGCCGAGAAGAAGACTTCTAAGAAAAAACACTTTGTTGATACAACTGGCAATCATGCCAAGAGTTTGGATGAAGTGAACGGCTCCATTCTGGTGCCGCAGCACGCAGGCTATTTCAGAACGTTACTAGCCTATACTGGACCGGGAGCATTGATCGCCGTTGGGTACATGGATCCTGGTAACTGGATCACGTCAATTGCTGGGGGTGCTCAGTACAAATACGCATTAATCAGTGTCATTCTGCTGTCGAGCTTAATTGCGATGCTGTTGCAAGCAATGTCAGCTCGGTTAGGAATCGTAACTGGTAAAGATTTGGCGCAGATGACCCGTGAACGAACGTCCCGTGGTATGGGAATCTTTTTATGGATCATTACAGAACTTGCAATTATGGCGACGGATGTCGCAGAAATTATTGGTTCAGGGATTGCGCTAGAGTTGCTGTTCGGTTTCCCGTTGATCGTTGGCTTGATTATCACGGCGTTTGACGTCTTGCTGTTGCTAGTGTTGATGAAAATGGGCTTCCGTAAAATTGAAGCCATTGTGGCCACACTAGTGGCTGTTATCCTGTTCGTCTTCTTGTATGAAGTCATTCTGGCCCAGCCAAACGTCCCACAGATCTTCGCTGGCTTCGTGCCACATCCGGGACAATTGCTAACGCACAAACCAATGCTTTATCTGGCATTAGGGATTGTGGGGGCCACGGTTATGCCACATGACTTGTACTTGGGATCATCTATCTCTCAAACGCGGGCATTGGATCGTGACGATCACGACAGCGTTAAAAAGGCCATTCGTTTTACAGTTGCTGACTCAAACATTCAATTAACGATTGCGTTTGTGGTCAACTGTCTGTTATTGATTCTTGGTGCGGCGCTGTTCTACGGCACTAACAGTGAACTCGGTCGATTTGTTGATTTATTCAATGCGTTAAGCAACTCAAAGATTGTGGGCGCCATTGCCAGCCCATTGCTCAGCATGCTGTTTGCCATCGCGTTGCTTGCTTCTGGTCAAAGTTCGACCATTACCGGTACGCTGGCTGGGCAAATTATTATGGAAGGGTTCATTCATCTTCGCATTCCGCTGTGGGCTCAGCGGCTGTTAACACGGTTGATGTCCATTACGCCAGTGCTGATTTTCGCATTTATCTATCATGGTAATGAGGCCAAGATTGAAAACTTGCTGACGTTATCGCAGGTTTTCCTGAGTGTCGCGTTACCGTTTGCCATGGTGCCACTGGTTCTGTTCACCAGTAACAAAGAATTGATGGGTGATTTCCGCAATAAAGCATGGGTAAAGTGGACGGCATGGCTCGTCACTGTCGTATTGATTATTTTAAACCTGTGGTTGATTGCTGGGGTCTTCACTGGCTGATCAGGTTTTAAAGCGTGAATCTACTTTGTAAAAGAATAAAACGTCTGCCAATATTTGGTGGGCGTTTTTGTTAGCCTTGAGGCAAACCTCATACGTAGACGTTTATAAGGTCTCGTGTTATGATAATAGCGCACCTTTTGGGGGTGTTCTGGATTCGACAGGTATAGGTCGAGCTTGAACTGCGCTTCGTGGGTTGCGTCCACGTAAAAACGCTACCTAATTTTTATCTGCAAAAGATAACAATTCTTACGCTTTAGCTGCTTAATTGTAGCTTGACGTAGATCCGTCCGTTACGGCCCAGGTGGCGGGTTACGGGTCTCAAAAATTTGGGCTACGCTGTTAACTCACGCCTGAAGTGAGCAGAAGAGATTAATCAGGCTTAGCTAATCACGGTTGCCTGGTCAAACGGCGTTTTGGTTAGTGAAATCTAAATGGTTTGACTATGAGCGTAGAGGTTCGGGTGGCGATATGCTTGGACGCGGGTTCGATCCCCGCCACCTCCATAAAACTATATCCGGTAGTGAACTGAATGAGATTAATGCTCATTTTCAGTTCTTAAGGAAGGCGTCATTCTGGCAAATCGTCAGAATGACGCCTTTTTTGCAAAATTACGTATGCAAAACCGTTCGCACAGGCAATCTTTAAAACCGTAAGCCTAGTTAATAATTAATGAAAACTTTTTTCGTACAAAAATTAATTTATAATGGACTAGTCCACAATCCGCTAAGCCGCGCGGATTAACGACTTTGTGAGTTGTAAACGTTATCAATAAATTAGAAAAGTTATGTAAAAGGGGTTGTAAAAACGCTTTCATTGTAAGAGAATAAACCGTAAACCTTTTACATGTTTATTTGTTAAGAAGAGAATTGAGGAGAAAAATTTTATGGCTAAGAAGAAAAAGTTAATCGGTGTTGACCTTGGTGGGACAACAATTAAATTCGCGATTTTAACCCTAGATGGTGACGTTCAACAAAAGTGGAGCGTGCCAACCAACATTCTTGATGAGGGTTCACACATCATTCCTGATATCGTGCAATCAATTAATCATCACTTAGATCTGTACAAAATGAGCGCTAATGATTTCGCTGGGATTGGGATGGGGACACCTGGGACAGTTGATCTTGCAAATGGCACAGTCACTGCGGCGTACAACTTGAACTGGAAGACAACCCAGAAGGCGAAGGAACAGATCGAAGCCGGTACACACATGAAGTTTGCATTAGACAACGATGCCAATGTTGCAGCCTTGGGTGAGCGTTGGAAGGGTGCCGGTAACAATGAACCAGACGTTGACTTCATTACTTTAGGAACCGGTGTTGGTGGTGGTATCATTGCCAGCGGTCGTTTGCAACACGGCGTTAACGGTGCTGGTGGTGAAGTTGGTCACGTGACCGTTCAACCTGGTGGTTACTTGTGTACCTGTGGCAAACATGGTTGCTTGGAAACCTATGCTTCAGCAACAGGTGTTGTTCACTTGGCACACGATTTTGCCGAAGAATATTCTGGTAACTCCAAACTTAAAAAAATGGTCGACAATGGCGATGAAATCACGTCCAAGATTGTCTTTGATTTAGCTAAACAAGGTGACTTCTTGGCTAACGAAGTAACAAACAAAGTGGGCCAGTACCTTGGCTTAGCCGTTGCTAATATGGCAAACGTGTTGAACCCAAGTTATGTCGTTATTGGTGGTGGCGTATCAGCAGCCGGTCAGTTCTTACTTGACCTTGTTGACAAGACATTCCAGCAGGAAGCCTTCTCAACCGTCCGTGCTTCAACGACTTTGAAATTGGCTAAATTAGGCAACGACGCCGGTGTTATTGGTGCTTCGTCACTGGCATTACGTTTTGTCGATGATGCCGATTTAAGTGAAGCTGCTAAAGTGGCCAACGTTGCAGCAACGGTTGCTGAATAATTGAATAAACTAGACAACGAAGAGATTTAGAGAATTGGAGATTTTTGAATCATGGGAATTACAAACATTCTTATTGCCTTAGTCCCTGTCATTGCCTGGGGGAGTATCGGTCTTGTTTCAGGCCGTTTGGGTGGTTCTGCCGCTCAGCAAACGCTTGGTATGACAATGGGGGCTGTTGTTTTTGGGATCATTGCTTGGTTTATTTATCGACCAACATTGGATGCCAAAGTTTGGATTGCCGGAATCTTATCCGGGTTGTTCTGGGTAGTTGGCCAAGGTGGCCAGTTTACCTCTATGAAGGCACTGGGTGTTTCCAAGACGATTCCAATTTCGACTGGGATGCAGCTTGCGGGTAATGCACTAGCTGGTGTGCTGTTGTTCAGAGAATGGACAACGGGCCGTCAGTACACTTTGGGTACGCTTGCTGTGATTGCCTTGATCATTGGAGCGGCGCTTACGTCAAGAGTTGACAAACGCAATGCTACGAAGACGGATCGTCATGAGAATACTGGCGCCGGTGCACGTGCTTTGACGTACTCAACCCTTGGTTATGTCGCTTACACGATTGTGATTAAGAGTTTTGAAAAGTGGGGTAACGTTGGCGATGTTACGAACTTTACCCATGCGGTTGTTTTACCACAGTCCATTGGGATGTTCCTTGGTGCAATCGTGTTCGTTATCATGATTGGCGCTCGTAAGGAAATGTGGCAGTTACCATCTTGGAAAAACATTATTACCGGTCTCTTCTGGGGTACTGGTAACCTGTTCATGTTCTTGGCAACAATCAAAGTTGGTTTGGCGGTTGCCTATTCAATGGCCCAGATGGGAATCATTATCTCTACTTTTGGTTCTATTTGGCTGTTGGGCGAACGCAAGACGCATTGGGAAATGGTCAATATCATCATCGGCTCTGTCTTGATTATCGTTGGTGGTATCATGCTTGGAACAATGTAATAGTATTTAAAAAGTTACAGCAGACGATGGATGTCTGCTGTTTTTGTTTGGCAAACAAAAAAACGAACGGGATCTATATCATTCAATTGAGAAGAAAATTAAAAATTAGACCAAAAAAATTTTGAGTGGTCTAGGTGTTGATGGCATGGGGATGACGAGCAAAAATATTATTGATTTTGGTATATACCAATTTCATGAATTGGCTTTCATTGCCCACAGACCAATGTATTAGTGTATACTTGTAACCGTAATCATTATAAGAAAGAGGTAGGAGAAGCATGGCATATATTTCCTTTGATAGCTCGAATCTGACAAAGTTTGTTCACGATAATGAACTGGGTGAAATGCAGGCAATGGTCACTGCAGCTGACTCAGAATTACGTAATGGTACAGGTGCGGGTGCTGATTTCCGTGACTGGATCGATTTACCAACGAATTACGATAAGGACGAATTCAGCCGCATTAAGGCCGCTGCAAAGAAAATTCAAAGTGATTCAGAAGTATTGGTTGTCATTGGGATTGGTGGATCATATCTTGGTGCACGTGCTGCCATTGACTTTTTAAACGAAGCCTTTTACACCGCATTGCCTGCTAGTGAACGTAAGGGCGCTTTGGTTCTGTTTGCTGGGAACTCAATCTCATCTTCATATGTTCACGATTTGATTCATGTGATTGGTGACCGTGACTTTTCTGTTAACGTTATTTCGAAATCCGGGACTACGACTGAACCATCAATCGCCTTCCGTATCTTCAAAGATAAGTTGGTTGAAAAGTACGGTGAAGCTGAAGCTAAGAAGCGTATCTATGCAACAACTGACCGTGCGCGTGGCGCGTTGAAGACTGAATCTGATGCTGAGGGTTACGAAGAATTCGTTGTTCCTGATGGTATTGGTGGTCGTTTCTCTGTATTGAGTGCTGTTGGTTTGTTACCAATTGCTGCTTCTGGTGCCGACATTGATAAATTGATGCAAGGCGCTGCAGATGCTTCTAAAGATTACACATCAGACAAGATTGAAGACAACGATGCTTACCGTTACGCTGCTTTGCGGAACATTTTGTACCGCAAGGGCAAGACAACAGAATTGTTGGAAAACTACGAACCAACCATGGCTTCATTTGCTGAATGGTGGAAGCAATTAATGGGTGAATCAGAAGGGAAGGACCAAAAGGGCATTTACCCATCAAGTGCTAACTTCTCTACTGACCTGCACTCACTAGGCCAGTACATTCAAGAAGGCCGTCGTAACTTAATGGAAACTGTTGTTAAGGTTGATAAACCAAATTACGACATTGATATTCCTAAGGAAGACAGTGACCTTGACCAAATTGGCTACCTTGAAGGCAAGACGATGGATTATGTGAACACGCAAGCATTCCGTGCCGTTACATTAGCCCACACAGATGGCGATGTTCCTGTTATGGCCGTTCACATTCCCGATCAAACGGAATACTCACTTGGCTACTTAATCTACTTCTTCGAAGCTGCTGTGGGTATTTCTGGCTACTTGAACGGGATTAACCCATTCAACCAACCAGGTGTTGAAGCCTATAAAGTTAACATGTTTGCTCTTTTGGGTAAGCCTGGCTTTGAAAAGGAAACTGCCGAAATTCAGAAACGTGTTCAAAAATAATTATTCGTAAGTGACTCGGAACAATTATTTACTATATATACAAGCAAAACCGCATCTGCTGAGTAATTCAGTAGGTGCGGTTTTTTGTTTTACAACGTATTAATCTTTGGGAGACTGCCATTCGTCTCGCAAGACACCATACTTCACAGAATCCCAGTATTGACCCTGCCAATAACGAACCTGTCTAATCGTGGCTTCTCGCTTCAAATGTAAATGTTCAGCGACACCAATCATGCGAACATTGCCGGACCAGGTTGTGAGGCCAATGTGAGGAAGGTCGACCATTTGCCACAGTGCATCGATCCATTTGGCAAGCGCTCGATGGCCAAGACCATGATGCCAATTTGTTTGATCATAAATGGCAATACCAGCCTCAAGCCACCGCTTAAGCTTGCCATCGTCGTAATAGGCAGTGACCATACCGACCATTTTGTCATCGACACGAATAACTTGGCAAAATGGATTTAGAACATATTTGTTTTTTGCGGGACCGTTCACAAATTCCTCACGTGTCGGTAAAACATCTTGAAAATAAGGACCATTCCATTTTGTCCACTCAGCGTTTGGGTCACTAAAAGCTAATTGCCAAAAGTCGGCAACTTCGTCTGGCTGTAATTCAGATAAGGTTAATTTCATGAGCACATCTCCCTGAATGTTAAATTGACCTAAGTGTACGCCAATAAAAGGTTTTTAGCAGAATAAACTTACATACCCAAAAATGATTTTAGAATTCACAAGCATTTGTTTTGAATAATGATAACGATTAATTATAAATTATGGTTACGCAAAAATTAATCGAAAGAAGGCCATTATTATGATTACAAACGCAACGGAATTTATTCACGATTTACACAAAGTTTTACGCGGTGCTGCTAAACGTGCCGACGAAGATATAACTAAAACCATTAAAACAGTCAGTTATAAATTAAAACAAAGTGGTTCACTTCATTACGAACTTTCACGCTGGCGTTGTTTGGATGCGCGTCAGCATGAATTTACGTTTAAGAAAAATAATGACGGCACCTATACGTACGTTTATAGTCGCTAAGACAATCATTATCAGGATGAAGCGGATTAAAAGGACAGTGTAGGAGGGGACAAAATGAAATTAATCAAACAAATTGGCGCTAGTTTAACGGTGGTAGGGTGTGTGTGCGGTATTACGGTTGGTCTTTCAGATACTCAAGTATCAGCTGACCAAGTTTCTTGGCCGGGTACAACGACAGTCCAGAAACAAGACAGTAGTTCACCAATGACAGGGAACATAAGTGGGACTCATTTGTTATCTAGTCAGGCACTGACGGAGGCCCAACAAGCTGGGCAACAAGGATTTTATAACGGCATCGATGGCTATCCAGTGGGACAGTGTACGGGATTTGTTGCAGCCGTTTTGCGCCAACAACAAATCCCGGTTAATACTTACAGTTATCTTGGTAATGGTGATCAATGGGCCGAATCGGCAACACAACGAGGGCTATTGGTAGATTTTCGGCCAGCGGTAGGCTCTGTCGTGTCGTTTAAATCGATGCACGTTGCCTATGTCACGGAAGTCAACGATATTACCGGGACCTTCAAAATTATGGAAGGAAATTTTGAAGGACAGGCACTGCATGAGCGTACCCTAACGATGAACGACGATATTGCTGGGATTATTCATTTTGAAAAGTTGTCGACTGCACCTCAATTTACGTTTACTGTTTGATAAATGCGGCATTATTTTGAATATAAGCCATTTCATCAAAGATAATGTGCTGTTGAAGTGATTCAGCGGTTTCGACATCAATGGTGCCCTTATCGAGGGCGTTTTGAACAAATTCATATTCGGCATGAAACGCGGTCAAAAAGAGTTGATAAACAACTTGAGGGACGGGATCTGGCATGTTCATCCGACGATGGCGTTCCCGATAAAAACGCTGCACATCATGTAGCTCAACGGTCGTGACTTCGCCGTGTTGATGGCGTTCTTGTTTAAGAGCGTGCATGACTGCCTGATAGCCAACTTCTTCTAAGGGGCGAATGTCCTCGCCGTGTGCATGAAATTGACGTTGCCAATAGAATTGTTCAGCGATTAG
The DNA here is from genome assembly GCF_000428925.1 of Furfurilactobacillus rossiae DSM 15814. GTDB lineage: Bacteria > Bacillota > Bacilli > Lactobacillales > Lactobacillaceae > Furfurilactobacillus > Furfurilactobacillus rossiae. The sequence goes on from NZ_AUAW01000005.1 coordinate 159,041, forward strand.
CGGAGTAGTAAAGAACATTTCTTCGCCAAACTTAAGGTCACGGCTCAGGCGACTAGAGTGGACCCCAAAACGCACTCGGAGCCACAGGTTCTGCCAAACAGTATTATTGAACGTGAACTTGGTTAGGTCTAAAAAACGCAGATAATAATACGTTTCATCATCGCTAAAATCACCCTGATCATGTTTACGGTTGATGACCTCGCGTTCAGCAGCATCGGTAAGTTCAAACAGTCGTCGTTGCTCACGCCGGTGGGGCCGATTGTTTTGATGGAGTTGCTGACTCAATGCATCAACCACGATGTGCGTTTCTGCCTGAGCGTCCTTGCTTGAACGAACCTTATTCATCGCGGTCATAATCATTTCTCGTGTCCACTGGCTCATCGGCTTTGTCTGAGTGCCGGTGGGCATCTTTGTGATGATTGGCACAGCGATGGCAGCTACCGTCAGACTGATTAAAATGACCACGGTGACGACGAAGATCAGTGCGTTCCGATCAGTAGTTAAATCGCGACCGTTGATGGTTGGCAACAGGAAGGCTAACGACAGTGAAATAGTCCCACTGGCGCCACTGACAGCCATTAGCCAAGCGTCTTGCCAGCGATGGTTGCTAGAAATGTGCATCCAAACTAAAAAACGCGACCATAGTAAGCGAATAGCAAATTTCAAAACATATAGCACGATCCCGATAAGAATTAGTAGACCAAGGAGACCTGGATGCTTAGAAATGATTTGCTCCATGATTGTCGGCAGGGATACGCCTAGAAGGACGAAAACGACCCCTGTGAGCGCCTCCTGCACAATTCCCCATATGTTTGACCGGACAAGCTGTACCCGACTTGAAACGAGCTGTAAACTATCATTTTCCATTCCTTGAAACAAGCCAGCAGCGACGACCGCCAAAATTCCGGACAACGTTAAGCGTTCGGCAACGAAATAAGCTAGAAATGGCACCAATAACTCTAGTGTAATCATGACGAATGGCGTATCATCACCAGCTTGAATAAGTTCACGGCGAATGCTTAGAAAGAGTGCGCCAATAATTGCACCGGTGATCAATCCACCGATAAACTCTAACGCAAACACCCCAACGGCTCTATTAGCTGAGAACGAACCAGTAGTAAAAGCTAACAGCGACAGATCAAACGCAACAAAGCCGGATGCGTCGTTAAATAATGATTCGTTTTGCATGATGGTGAAAGGCACTTGGAAGTTTGGATTAGGCTGAGCAAATGCGCTGACTGCCGAAGCGTCGGTTGGGGTCACAATTGCACATAGCGCAATTGCTAACGCTAGTGGCAGAAAAGGAAACAGTAAGTGGAGTGCACTACCAACGATTATCACGGTGGCAATGACAAGCATGATGGACAGCGAAAAAATATTGATGGCACCGCGGCCAATCCAGTAACGAGAGGCCGATTGCGCTTCGTTATAGAGCAAAGGAGCCACGATGAAAAATAAAAATAAATTGGGATTAAAAATATAGTGATGATACAGCGGCAGCAGTGCCAATAAAATTCCCACCACGATAAAGATGATGGGGAGCGGCACGCGGTTGAGATGATGGTGCATGATCACAGCGGCTACGACTGCAATTAAAATGATGAGAAGAAAGAATGTATTCTCCATATCAAGGCTCCGTTTCGTTAAATTCTGTATACGACAATCATGGACGAAATTAATGATGGACGCAAACAAAAATGTCTTCAAAACGGCCTGGCGTGTTGTTGAATATCCTCGACAGTTACTAGCAAAATTTGTGACAAGAATGATTGAAGATCAACAACAGGAATACAGGCGTAAAAAATGCAGCAAAAATAGTTTTATGTTATAAATACAATAATCTAAAGCAATGAAATATAGGAGGCATAACATGACATTTAAACCAAAACGCATTTTAGTTCCGACAGATGGCTCAGAAAACGCACAATTGGCCCTGCGTAAAGCAGTTGACATTGCGAAAGCGGCTGATGCAGACATCCTATTACTACAAGTTGTCGCGCCGTTGTATGCAGCTCCTGAATACGCAATGGCGGGAATGTCGGAAGGTATGCTGACGCAGGCTAAAAAATATGTTGGAGAACTGGCGCAAAAGATGCAGGCAGAAACTGGCTTTGACCGTATTTCGGCCTTTGCAATGCAGGACGCGCCAAAGCCAACGATTGCCAAGACTTTTCCAGAGCATCATGACATCGACTTAATTGTTATCGGGGCTACTGGAACAAACGCATTTGAGCGAGCAATTCTTGGGTCAACAACAGGATACGTGGTGCGTAATGCGGACGTAGATGTGCTAGTTGTCAAAGAGGATGAAGCTGAATAGATTTAGAATTGACAACAAAAACGACGTACCTGATATTCAGGACGTCGTTTTTGTTTGAACTTAATTTGTTACTCCACAATTATGATAATTATTAAGACAATTTAGTAGGATCATCACTTTGTGTCGTTTGCATAAATACTTCCAGTGGAATGCCAAAATGCTGGTTAAGTAAAGAAATCTCACGAACGTTAAATTGAGAATGTCCGTGTAATTTGCGACTTACAGTACTTTTGTTGATTTGCAATAGATCGGCGACCTCAAGCTGTGTTATACCCCTTGATTTCAGCCATCCCGAGACTGGGAAAATTTCCATGGTTACCACGCCCCTAATAATTAAATGTTTAAACCGTTCCCTTATATGGGAATATTAACCTTAATTCTCGATGCCCGCAAGTCGAATTTCTTATTTACTGCGTATTCACGTCAATAAATTGATAAAATGAGCACTAAAGGAGCTGACTTGCAACATGGATACAAAACCAACTGATATTCAAACGTGGTTACACGTTTCACGAAGGCAAAAAGGTCTCACTGGCAAGGAAGTATTGCGACAACTGGAGGATCGTTACAACTTTCGCATTAGTAAATCAGCTTTTTACCGATACGAGGATCCCAATACCAGTCTTAAATCGATTCCGCTTTTGCTAATAGTTGCCTTGTGTGATATCTACGATCGAGACTTTGAGGAGCCATTTAAAATTGTTCGCAAACAAATTTCGATAGACTAATAATGGCCGCCGCAGGGTGGTGTTTTTATTTTAGTAGCTTAACGGCTGTTACATTATTGCAACGGTCGTTATTTTTAGTTAGAGACTTAGAAAACGACAATGAAAAATGAGAATTTAAAAAAGTCGTCATTTTTATGCGCTAAGACGTTGACGTCACCTGTCAGTACTGTATAATTAATTAAGTAAATTTGCCCCATGGTCAAATTGGTTAAGACGTCGCCCTCTCAAGGCGGAGTTCTGGGTTCGATCCCCAGTGGGGTGATTTAAAGTCACCCGGGCGCTTGCTTGGCAGATTTACGACTTTAATAATGGATTATTGGGTATTAGCCAAATTGGTAAGGCACCGGACTCTGAATCCGTAATGTACTGGTTCGAATCCAGTATACCCAATTATTGCGTTCACAAGAACGCCGGTATCAAAGGGTTTCTAAGCCTTTTTTCAAAACCGTGTACGAACCGTGTACGAGATTGAAAAGCTTGGAGCCCTTTTTTTGTTTCTCTCAACTTCATCTCTTTTTGCATGTGTGAATAAATTTTCAGTGTAGTTGTATAATCCTTGTGACCCAAACGTTCACTGATCTCGTAAATGCTGACATCGTTTGCTAGTAGATAACTTGCATGAGTATGGCGGAGACCATGGAATGTAATCGTTGGGTGAATATCCAATTCAGTTAGTAGTTCTCGTAAAACATGGTTTGCACCATTGCTTGACGGTACCTTGGGATTCTCACCGATAAACATTAGATTATTTGGATTGTCTATGTTCGTTTGACTGGCGTGTAATTTATTCAAATTGTCTACTAATTCTTGCACGACTGCGATAGTTCGTTTTGATTGAGCATTCTTTGTCGGTTTAAAGCCACCTGTCGTCCAATCGTAGGTCTTTGTGACTGATAGGGTGTTGTTGATTTGGTCAAGGTCTTGCCATTGAAGGCCAGCAACCTCAGCAATTCTAAAACCAGTGAATAGGGCAGTGAGAATCATTACCTGCGAGATGTGATGAATGTCTGGTGTTTGCTCACACCGCTTAATAAGCCGCCACATGCTGGCTCCGTCGATGTACTTCTCCTCAGCACTTTTACCTGCATGACCACTCATTGACGTATGAGCAGTGAAATTGGATGGTATAAGACCATCATCAACAGCAGAACGCACGGCCATTTTGATATGACTATCAACTTTACTGGCTGATTTAATTGCATGTGTCTTGCCAAAGTCATTGAGGAATCGTTGATACCTGGCACGACTAATGTGTGTCATCGGTTCTTTGCCAAAATATTTTTTAATTATCTTAGCTGAGTTCATGTACCATTTTTTAGTCGCCGGAGCTAGTTTTGGCTCTTCAAAGATTTCATACCATTCCATAAAGTAGTCGTAGAGTGATCGACCAGAATCATTGAGCGCTTTTGGTGTTGGCAACTCTGTGAGTGTTGTTCGAACCTAGCGTTGAGCCTCAGCCTTTGTAGTGAAGCCATTCTTACTTTTTGTTTTACGGTTACCTTGAAAATCATAAGAGAACCGTGCTTGCCATTTTCCATATTTTTTAATATAACTTGCCATGTTTATTTTCCTTTCGTTTTTGCGGGCAGGCATAACGGAAGCAACATGGATTTATCACGACCTTTCGTGTAAAATGTGTATACGAAAAGCGCACACACATTGTGAGTTTTTAGAGTGGAACGCATCCAACTTCTTGGCGGGAGGGGATGCGTTTTTTTATTTAAATACCCAAAAGTTGTTTTTTCTTTTCGTTAAATTCATCCTCGGTAATTATACCGTCATCTAACAGGTACTTCATTTTCCTTATTTGGTCTGCTGCATCAACAAATGAATCACTACTTGATGAATCAGCAAAAATTATTTGTTCCACTGTTTCCTTTAGTTCCTGCATTTGTTTGAAATAGTGTCCGCTAAACATAACAGTATTTTCATCATGTGTGGCGTTTAGAACGCCACCGTGGCTTTCATTACCACCAGGAATAGTGAATTGAATGTATCCGTTAGTCAACCCAGGCTTCTTGATTTGAACTGCTGTAATGGATTTAAGCGGAATAGTTTTTGCACCTTTCAATCCTTGATTAATTGCATTTATCATGCCTTTACGTGTGATGACTATAGCGTTGTCAGTTAAACTGATTATCGTATGTCCAGGGGACTTGATGTTGTATTCTTTTTCCATGTTAAATCCCTCATAGGTTTTAGTTTTTATAGTCGCCAGTTTTGTTGAATTGCATATTTTCACTATCTTTACAGGAGATGCGGGCAATTTTAACTAATAGTGATTGCAACTTTGTAAGCAAATTCAGAGCCATTAGCGGTTTTACCATTTAAATTGTTTCCGTCTTCATCGCCATGAGCGTGATCAATGAATTCGAGGTCTTTTTCGGTATCGTTAAGGTTTGGAATTTTTTTAATAGCCTTTTGTAGAAGATGAGGCCCATATCCACCATATCCGAAATCAAATAAGGCCGTACTGACTTCTGTGCCTTTAGCATCTGTAGTTATAGTGTAGCCAGTCTGATTACTTTCATAAATTGTAATTTTGACTGGTAAGGTTAGTGATGAAAATGCTGAAATAACATCTTTTTCTTTGCGCAGAGTAGAAGATGTTTCTCCAGGTACATCTATTGAATCAATGCTTGAAATATTATAGCTAATCATATTTCGAAATCTCCTTGAATGTATTTTGTCACGATAGACCCCGTTGGACTCGAACCAACCACCTCTCAATTATAAGTTGAGCGCTCTAACCAACTGAGCTACGGGTCTGTGAAACAATTAGTTCATCTTTGCAATTTCTCCTTTAGCAGACACTGTATACATATCACCATTACTGTTTTGCAACGATATGTAGGGAACATAGTCTTTAGAAACAGGATTGGGGTTGCCATTTTCATCATACCCAGAGTGAGCTCCTCCAAATGTACCACCGACAACGGTCCATCTTTGATCACCCATTTTTTCAGTGATTAAACTAGTGGCCTCGTCGGCGTTATGCACAATCCAGCCAGATTCATCATTAGAGCTAGCTTCGTTGCTTGAATTAGAAGACTGTGCAGCGGTTGTCGAACTAGATTCAGTGCTACTTTGTGATTGCGACACTGGCTGTGAACTGGTTGAGGCTGTTTGACTGGAACTGTCTTTACTCTCTGAAATAGATTCCGACTTGGCCTTGTCACTTGATTGTTGACGGGCCTTTTTATTTTGCTTTGATGTTTTACTTAATCGCGGTTTAGAACTTGTACTACTGGAACTCTTTGAATTGCTATTACCACAGGCCGTTAGTAGTAGTGCACTTAAAACTGTTATCGCTAATGTAAGTGATTTCTTCATGATATCCCCCCTGGAATATGAGCTGCATATGGATATAACTAAGGTATTTTTTAAATGTTAGTCAAGCTGGCGATGATGTTTTTTTGATTTTCCAAATTCTTATTGAAGATACCGTCCAGACCTACAATATGCATAGCACTTAAATAGTTGTCTTTATAGCGGAAGCACTTTTGTAAGGCATCATCTGAGACAGCTTGAGGTACCTTAAATCCTAGATCAGGGTCAAAGTTTAAAGTGCAAACCTCTTTACTGGATGTATTCAAGTATAAGGGTGTGCTACCTATTGAAAATAGTTGAATATAGGTGTCATCTTCTGTCTCGATGGGCTTATCATCCTTATCAATGAAATTGAAGCTTTCGTCCAACGCAAGTGAAAATAAAGTGCTACTGTTTTGCTCCATCAACTTTTTGAATTTGAAAAATAAAACTTCAGTTAAGTCGCTAATCTGATCATTCAGAGGTTTAACTTGTTGTTGATAATCGTCGTATGTCATAGTTTCTCCTACGGTACATGTCAGCTTTTAACGTCATCAGATTTTGGACAATTATTATTTTTGATAAAACTCGCGAATACAGTCTTCTGTATATGGCTCCATGTAAGAAGGTATTGCTAGTTGCTTAACAAACGTATTTGAGTTGGCTTCATCAGGACTGACGTTTTGAAAGTACAAACTGACTAGCACCTTAATACCAGTTTTACTAGCGCCATACTCAATCGAATTGTGTGAAGCGGTACTGCAATAATACAAAGTGCCTTTATCTTCATTTAGAACGTGACCGATCTCGTGTGCAAATTGCATCGGGATCTCTTTTTTTGTATGCCAGTTCATGTTGACGATGATTGCATTTTTAGATGGCCGTGAAACGGAAGGTGTATCTTTCGATAGGACGTGTGTTGTCGTAACTGCAATACCATGTTCAAATGCAAACTCGAACAGCTCAGTTAATAAATCGTCCATGCTACTTGCCTCCATCCAAAATACGTTTGATGTACTCCAAGTCTTCCTGTGGTATCGGTCGGCCCTCGTAGGTCATGATTACATCGTCATCATCTATTGAAGCTTTTAAATCAATATTTGTAGACTTTAATTCCTTTTCACCAGTCAGTTCTTCGTAGGAAACCCCAAGCGTGCTAGCAACCAATAGTAATGTTGCCTTTGTTGGTTTGTGATTTTTCCATCCATAGATGGCATTTTCACTTAAGCCAGCGTGTGCAGCGGTTTGTTTTAGATTCCATCCACGTGTTTTTGCGATTCGTTTAGTACGATCAATTAGTGTCATAAAGCTTTTCCTCCAGTGAAACTGAAAGAAAAAAGTATTTTAATCGTAATTAATGCTTTACAAAAAGTACGATAAGAATTATACTTTGTTCATCAGTTAAGCAATCAGTTTAAAGCGTAATAAATATGAACCTAATACATTCAGTTGGTAGCCGTTGTTTTAGGAAGATATTTGTTTATTAAACTATGCCTAAATGGTACGACTAGAATACTTTTTAGTCAATCCTTTTATAACTGAAATTTCAATTAACTAGGAAAGTAGGTGAACAAGATAATGCCAGCATTTGAACGTCGTTTTAAAAAGCGACTAATCGACTTAAACATGAAGCAAAAGGAGGTAGCAGATCACTTCGGTTGGACTAGTCAGTACGTCCGACAACTAGTAAGTGGTATGACGCTTGGACCAGCAGCAGAAGAGAATCTGAAAAAGGTTAAGGAATTTGTGGGTATGAAGTAAGGGGATGAACAGCAATTGAACAAAGAAGTATTGCAAGTTGAAGTGCTTCGACAATATGCATTGCAACAAGCTAAAAATTATCAGTCGATGCAGATACTTCATTGCGGACACGGTAGTTTTCAAGCAGGTGTTGTTCTCAATAAACAAAAGAACGCTCCACACGACATTGTGGTGAATGAGGTGAATGGAGTGTTCGATGAAATTGAAAAGTTTTTAAAAGACCAAGGTAGCGAAAATGTTCTAGTTAAGGCTTGGCCTACGGAAAACGATGGAGCGATTAGAGCATTAGTGACAATACAGCCTATAGATCTACTTCATAAACAGGCCACTGGTCAAATAGAAATTTGGTAATGCCACGGGCTTCATCATAAACGGTGAATGAGTTTGATTCAGGAAAACGGTCTTTGTATGTTAGCAAAGCACCGATTGTCGTACCGGTTAAGACCCTTTTTGAACCGTCTGTTTTTCAATATCAACTTGATAAACGGAATAAAAAGTTGTTTCTTCATGAGAGTTTTGGCGAGTTAATTTCACGATAGCCATGAGTATCACCTCGATTAATTGAATTAACACAATCATCTCACAACAGGTTCCTAAGTTGAACTTAGTCAGTAACGGAAAGGCTGGTGATTACATGCAACAAATAGTTGAACGCAACGATAATCCGCTGCAACAGGTCAATCAAAAAGAATTGTATACGCGCTGGATAAAGGTGGATTACGACACGTTCAATAAGCATTACAAGTTTGAACCAGGCTTTCCTCATGTAGAGATACGACCTGGTGATCCACCGAGTAAGTGGCGTTACATTCCCAGAGACTGTTTGGACTGGGTTATCAAAAACAAACAAGTAAATTACTAACTCTAAAATATGCGGGCAGGCATAACGGGGGAAACATCAATGACAGTCACATACGAGTTAACAGGATTCATCTTGTGGTCAGCTGCAATTTATCTGGCTGGTTACGGCACACATTATGTGCAAATCAATCGTCGTACGATGTTTGACCGCTGGAAGCACATTCATCCGATTCAAACGTTGAAGCACGACTTACGTGAGTTACAAGGCAAATAAAAAAGCCAGCACTAAGGCTGGCAGGAAAGGAAGCATGTATGGATAAAGAGTTGTATGAAGCAGTCATCGAAATGGATCAGAAGACGATAAACATACTAATGGATTGTAATAGCAAGTTGTTTGCGGCGTTGAAATCAGCAAAACAACTGCCAAGGATAATTCCTAAAGGTTATGTTATTTGTCCAAATTGCCGCCACGTAGTACATGAGGGCAACTACTGTGAAATGTGTGCGTTCAGTTTCCCCAAATAGCCTTTTTAACAGCTTCTGAGGCGACATCTACCAACAAATCTTTTAGTCCGGACGCAACTGTTTTACCAGCCTTGGCTGAAAATATTTTGAACTTGGCAATTGCTACTTTGGTTTTTGGAGTATCGGTAACTAAATCTGGAATAGTTTTCGAAAATGAATCTTTGTCTTGTTGACTTAGGTCAGTAAGCTCGATGAGTTCAGTAGCGGATTTCAGAACAGATTCAGTCCAAGGGTATGGAGCACCGCAATTTGAACAGTATTTGGGAACCGGTTCTTGAAAGAAACTAATCACACCCTCATAGTCTGTTGTTCCAGGAATGTAATGTCCGCATTTAGGACAACTTGAAATAAGTGGTTGGCCACATTTATTGCAAAAACCGGATTCACTATCGCTGAGTTCCATTGCGTCTTTGATTTGATGTCCATTCAAACAAACAAGCTGCTTATGTTTAGTTGGCATGATTTACCTCCAAGGGTTTTCTAAACCCATTATCCCACAGAAAGAGGGTGAACGAATGGCAAACGGCAAGTTAACTTTACAAAATAATCTATCAGAGATTTTGGGTAAACGCCGAATCAAGATCACCGAGTTGTCGGAAGGCACTGGGGTTTCAAGAACCACACTCACGGCTCTGTATTATGCCCGAGTGAAAATGATTCGGTGGGATACCCTAATGTCGATTTGTGACTACTTACAAATTCCATTGAATGAGCTGATTGAATACCAACCAAAGAAGGTCAAGCGATGAACGAAAAGTTAGCACTAGCTGGTTTGCAGAGTATGCAGCCATACAAAAAGGCCGACTGGAGCTGGCACTCCGATCGACCGCTTAGAAATAAATTATTCGAGAACATTATCTACCGGAAAGGGGATAAACGCAAATGGAATCCACATCAGGCTTGACTGTTGAGCAGTTACACCAGATTGAAAAAGGTGTGTTGGACGATGTGTTTACCATCCTTAAACACCAACGTGAGCCACTGATTCAGCTTAAACGTGAAGGTAATTTGATGACTGGTAGTTCAGCAACCGCACTAGCAACACTCAACGCTGCTAAGAAACAAATCGGAATTTACAAACAACAAATTTTAGGAGAAAAAAACAATGGCACAACAACAAACAGTAACACAAGCAAAGATACAAGAATCGTTTTCTTTCCAGACAATGATTAGTGATTTAAGAGAGCCGTTAATTGTTCAATCACAAAAGGACGCCGTATATCTGGACGCTTGTGACCGAGCAAAGCTTGAACTACTTACAGATATTTACGAGAAGACAAACAAACGAATCAAAGAACTGTTAGGGGATGAATCACATGACTAATGCACGAGATTTACAAAACGGAATGGTTGGTGATCCAGTCGATAACCGTGTTGAGTTCGGCACTGATTATAAAGGCGATATGACATACACGTATCAAAAGATTTGGATGTATCACGGAGAACTGTTTGCTGACCAAGACAAGGACAAATGGCTTTATTTGATGGTTGTTGAGCACAACAAGGTGGCAGATACCGTTGCGGAATTAATTGAAAACGTGTCGGCTGCTGATGTATTCGAATGGCTGACTAGCGATAGCTTTATTGAAACTGACACGCTGCTTGAAAACATCGGAGCAACCGTCACAAACGAAGGGGATGCGGCCTAATGGCAGAAAACGAAATTGTAGCAAAGGTTTCAAATCGTATTGAAAAAATGAAGACGGAGCAAGGACTGACACTACCAGCTAACTACTCAGTCGGAAACGCATTAAACTCGGCTTACCTAATTCTGGCAGATACATCTAATGGCCCATCCATGATAGACAAATGTACGCCGGAATCAGTTTATAAAGCTTTACTAAACATGACAATTCAAGGATTATCACCGGCCAAAAGTCAGTGCTATTTCATCCCATATGGTCAGACATGTTCACTAACACGTTCGTACATGGGATCTATGGCAGTTGTTAAACGGCTTAAGGGCGTTAAAAGTATCGAGGCCTATGTAGTCCGTCAGGGCAATGATTTTGATGTTGCGTCTGAGGGAGAACAAGTTGTTGTAACTAAATGGCAAATGCATGTTGCTGATCTGGATAAGCCAATCGCATATGCCGTCTGTGTCATCGAAAAGGAAGACGGCACAAAGTCGTTCACCATTATGACGAAGAAACAGATTGACGTCTCGTGGTCACATGCCAAAACAACGAAGGTTCAGAGAGAGTATCCAGACGAAATGGCTAAGCGGACTGTAATTAACCGAGCGGCTAAGTTGTTCATTAACACGAGTGACGACAGCGACTTATTTGTTCAAGCAGTCAATGACACGACTTCTGATGAATACGATAACGACAGTCGTAAGGATGTTACACCTTCTGCTGAATCAAAGGGCACACAGGACTTATTGGACGGTTTCCAATCAAGTAATCAATCACAGCAACCGTCGGCCACCAGTCAATCTTCACAGCCAGTAAGCACAGCGACGTCGGCTGAAAAGTCAGCCAACCCAAGTGCTGAATCGGCAGTGACTAGCAAGACTGCTAAGCCGTCATCAACCGCTGAGGATATTATCAACGGCTACGAACAGAGTCAATCATCAAAGGGGGCTGACACAGTTGACGAAGACGGACACAACGTTGTCATCGACCATGAAGACGAAGAACCAGACGTCCACCAAGGCGACATCTTCAACCAGCATGATAACCCTCAATCATAAAAACTATTACGACCATGACACGGACTTCCAATATATGAGCCCGTCAGTATTCAAGCAAATGATGTCATGTGAAACTGCTGAACTAGCACTGCTAAAAGGTGACTACGAACAGTCAAACAAAGAAGCGTTACTGGTTGGTAACTTCGTTCATTCGTTTTTCGAGAGTGAAGAAGCCCATCAAAAGTTCATTGACGAACATCCTGAAATCATTAGCACCCGTGGCGCCAGTAAAGGGCATTTAAAAGCTAACTTCAAAGTTGGCGAGCAAATGATTGACCGTCTCTGTGACGAGCAGCTTTTCACCAACATGGATAACACTTGTGAGCATGAGGTCATTGTGACTGGCAAACTGTTTGGCTACGACTGGAAGGGCAAGATTGACGCACTAAACGTTGAGCAAGGCTTCTTCATGGACTACAAGACTGTTGACGATATTCGCAAACGCTCATGGTCTGACAAGTATCGCGGCATGGTTGATTTCGTTCGAGCACGTGACTACTTGCCCCAAATGTGGGTTTACAGTCAGTTGCTTGAACAGAAGTATGGCAGGCCATTCAAGTGCTTTATCTGGGCGGTTAGTAAGCAGACACCAAGCGATGTTCAACTTATTAATCCGAGTTCTGTCTGGTTAGAACCAGAAGAATTTTGGATCAAAGAACACATCGACCATATCGAACAGGTCATGAATGGTGAAGTTGCACCGACAGCCTGCGGACATTGTGAGTATTGCCGTAAACACAAGACAATCACATCAGCTATTGATGTTGGCGAGATTCTAGCAGAGTAGAGGTGAAACCATGCAGGGGTGGATAAAGCTCTACCGAAAGTTGATTAAGTCTTGGGTGTGGACCAACCCCTACATGCTCAAACTGTGGATTTATTGCATGTTAAAGGCTAATCACAGCAAGGCTGACGTGAATTTTAATGGCGAGATAGTGCACTTGAACAACGGAGAATTCGTCACAGGGCGCGACGCACTGGCGTTTGAATACAACCAAGGTTCAAAACGTGAACATCAAAAATCTGGCGTAACTCTCTGGAAATGGCTTAAGAAATTCGAAAACCTTCGAATGTTGAACATCAAATCAACCACGAAATACAGCGTCATATCAATCATTGGCTGGGGTGAGTACCAAGAAACTGAACAACAAGAGAACAACAAAGGAACAACTAGAGAACAACAACAGAACACAAACAAGAATGTAAAGAATGATAAGAATGACCAAGAAGAAACAACTACTACGGATAGGCAGAAAGTTTTCAACTTTTTCGAGCAAGGCGGTTTCGGTCAATTAGGTGGCTTTCAGATTCAAAACATTGATGAGGAAATTAATGACTTTACGACGGCTGGTTCGCCTGAACCAGAGCACATGGTTGTTCTTGGTTTACAAGAAGCGTTGAACAACAACGTCCGTAAATGGTCATATGCACGCGCAGTTATGCATAGCTGGCAGGATAACAAGGTTCTATCTGCCAAGGATGTTGAAGCTTACAAAGCTTCACATCGCCCACAGGACGGTGCATTTAGCCAACCACAAGGCGATGAATCAGACGACTTACCATTCTAGGAGGTGGTAGCATGTCAGACTTTAAAGATTTACAGACTGCAGCAGGTGGCTTTGATTACAACAAGGCAGTTGCGGTATTAAAAGCCAAAGGAATTACAGCGCCTACTGATGATTTGGCAATGACAATGTTGCCAAAAGATAGCGACGACTATAAAAAGTGGTGGGCTGAGCATCAACGACGTGCTGATATGGCTGTGACAAATGACTGGTTTAAACGTAGCAAAGCCGACTTTTTACATCGTGGGTCTATCTATTCTGAAAAAGGTGTACTGGATCATAACTTTGACCAGTACAAAACAGGCTTGACTGCCGAGGAAAACAAAGTTCGAAATGCAGCAGTAGCAATGGCGTATCGGATTGCGATCAAGCATGAAAAGTTTAATGCGACACTTACTGGCTTGCCTGGTCGTGGCAAAACGTTCATGGCTGTTTCGATTCTTAACTACATTCATGACAACGCAAAACCAGCATTAAGCTGCATGTTTGTTTCAATCGCCAAAATGAGTCAGTGGGAGTTACAGGCTTCAACATCTGATGACCAAACAAAAAAAGACCAAGTCACAAAGTTGGAGCAACGCTGTGAAATGGTGGATGTGCTTGTTCTTGATGACTTTGGGTCAGAGTCAGTGTTTAACACAAGTGATAAGAGAAAAACGGCCAGTGAATTCACACAAAAATGGATGTTTCGAATGATTGATGCACGTGCCGGTAAAACCACAATTGTGACAACAAATCTAAGCGGCGAGCGGCTACAGGCAGCATACGATGGCAAATTGATTAGTCGCTTAATCTCAAAGGATCCAAACAATACGATTGATTTTACCGGTATTCAGGACCATCGAAATAGACCAACACAAACAGGATTGGGAGTGTGAATTATGCAGTATCGAATTGGTGACGCAAATAGTGGCAAGTATATGGCAACACGAATTGGCTACATCTTCTTTTATGCCAATCGCGGCAGTGCTTTTGAATTTTCAGACTTGATGCAGGCATCAGCCTTTTGCCAAGCAATGGACGCTGCTATGAAATTAATGCCGCTTAGTGACATGAAGCCACTGAAACTTATGGTGGTTGATGAAAATAATAACCCAGTGAAGTGAGGATAAGAACATGGATGATATACCAGCATGGGCACTAGAGGTAGCTGCACAAGAATTAGGCTATGACACGTTTAGCGATGTTGAACCACAAGATTACGACACAGTTTTTGCAAACGCAGAAATGATGAGTTAGGAGGAATGAACTATGAGACACGCACACAGTCCTGAATTTACACGATTCGCAATTGCCGAGTATGAAAATTTATTAGACCAGCGAGACAGTGCTCAAGAACAGTTTCCTAGATTAAACAAGCATATGCACAAGGACATGACTGTCCGAATGTCTGTCAGGAACGGTCAATTACATCAGGAAATTGCGGGTGACAGTGGTTCGATTCTGGTCGCATTACTGAGCGAAGTTGAGTACGTGCAAAGAAGAATGCACATTGGCGACTATGAGTTGTTGGAAATTAA
Source organism: Furfurilactobacillus rossiae DSM 15814 (assembly GCF_000428925.1). Taxonomy (GTDB): domain Bacteria; phylum Bacillota; class Bacilli; order Lactobacillales; family Lactobacillaceae; genus Furfurilactobacillus; species Furfurilactobacillus rossiae. The sequence goes on from NZ_AUAW01000005.1 coordinate 174,265, forward strand.
AAATGCCATCCGGCGAAAGGGGTAACAACAATGACCGAAGAAAAGACTTATACGAAAGAGGATTTACTGGACCTATTGATTGGTCACACTAGTTTCTGGGGTGAAACCAACTATGACGATGAATCACTAGCGAATCTTGATGTGTTGGATATGGTCAGCACTAATATCAGTGTGCGACTGTATCAACTTTCAAAAGAAACTAAAGACCGGCCAGAAGGTAGTGCAGCTGAGTTAAAACACCGAGCCTGGAGATTACTAACGAGATGCTCGATTCACTTCTGGAAACACGGTCACGGTTAGTGGGTGATGACGATGAAAATAGTTAGTTTACAGAGTGTGAAGTGGGGATGGTGAAGAGAAATGAATGATAAACCAAAATTACCGAACGACGTACAGGCCGCTGATCACAATTTGAGCACTCTGAACGATCACCTGTTTGATGAACTAGATCGTTTAGGAGACGAAAGCTTGACAGAAGCAGAAATCGTAAAAGAAACTGCGCGTGCTAAAGCCGTTGCCGGCATTGCTAACGTGGTTGTTAACAATGCTCAAGTTGTACTGTCTGCACAAAAACTATATGGCGATGATTTGGCAGTCGGTGCCCAAAAGCCAAAAATGTTGGAGTAGCTAATGAGATTCACAAAAGATGAAAGCCAGTTTATTTATGACAATTACAAGGGCCGAACGTTGGTGGAATTAAAAGATGAATTTATAAAACAGTTTGGCCGGATACCAAACGTGACTTCTCTACGATCATTTAAAAGCCGTCACGGACTTAGTAGTGGACTCTTGGAATACAGACTGCCGGTTGGAACAGATAAGCTGCACAAGGATGGATACGTCTGGACAAAAGTAGATGATCGCCGACGGTGGGTTCATAAGCAACGTGTTGTTTGGGAGAGAGTCAACGGACCAATTCCACGTGGAATGATGATTGTGTTTGCCGATGGAGACCGAACAAATTGTGAGCTTAACAACTTAATTTTGGTTTCTTCGCGAGCAATGGGTTCAATAAATTATTACAAACGAATCACTTCTAATCCCGACGTTACCAGAGCTGGAATCGCTTTGAGTAGATTAGAGGTTGGCATTCACGATAGGGAGAGAGGCAATGGAAAGAAAATTTGATGTAGCGACTGTTAATCGGCTGTTGGGCATTGACGAAGCATTTAAGGTTCCCGATAGATTAATGGAGATTGTGTTTGATAAGGGCTTGCGCGAAAAGGTGTTTGGTTCTTTTCTCGAAGTTTCCACAGACGTCAGTTACGACTGGTTCCATGATTATTTTGAAGAGGAACAGGCCGAACGGAAAAGTAAAAAGCAGGATTTTACGCCTAACGAAGTTTCAGAAATCATGAACAGACTGACGGGTCAGCATACTGGGACAACATTTGAGCCAACCGCTGGGACGGGAGGAATCACTATCAACAAATGGTGGCAAGACTGTTTACAAGAAACACCGCTAACGTACATGCCTCATGAACACGTCTACTGGTGTGAGGAACTCTCTGACAGAGCAATTCCCTTTTTACTGTTTAATCTAGCAATTCGCGGAATGAACGCAGTTGTATGGCATGGTGATGCACTAACACGTGAATGCCGGGGCGTGTTCTTAGTAGAGAACCCTACTGACGACTTTTTAGCATTTAGTGACGTCAACATTATGCCGTACAGCGAAGCAACAAAGAAATATTTTCAGGTTAGCAAATGGGTTGGTGATAGATATCCGGAACACATTGAGACTGATCTGGATGAGTGGTTTAGGCATGTTGATTACAATTTACAGTTTAAAGCGAAATGGGGTGTGCCACTTGCAAGACCTACAGGCAGTATCCAGTGATATAGCTAAACTGTCGCAACAAGGCAGGGGCTCACAATTTTGGAAAAAGAAAGTAAGTGCAATGAGCTTTGCCGAGTATTTTGAGTGGTGGATAGACACGTATAAGAACGGCCGCATTAGTGCGATCACGCTCAAAAAGTATTTTGCACATGCAAAATGGCTTAAAACTGTTGCACCGGACATGATGCTTCACGACCTCGATAGTAATCGTCCAGCCTTGCAATGGCTCTTGGACCAGTATGGTAAAAATCATCGTCACAAAACTGTGTTGGACTTCAAAGTTCATGTAATGGAATCCTTAAAATCTGCTCAAGATGATGATCTGGTAAAGGCTGTCCCCAAATCCCGTTTGGTTGTTCCATCTGTTGAATCTACGTGGAGTATTGAACATCAAAATGAAGTGCGAAATGCTCCAAAGGTAATGACTGAGGCTGAATATCGAATGTTTAAATCACGAACTGACTTTGAGCTTGGAAACATGCTGAAGGAAAAGCCAATCTACGGATCTAATCGAGACACGGGAACGTGTCAGCAATTTATTCTGGCTGATATTGTGTTTTTAACGCATACGGGAGCACGTTTTGCTGAAAGCCTTGGATTTAAAAAGAGCGACATTCATGATGACGACGGGTATGTAGACATTAACAAAACTTGGAATTATAGAGTTCCTGAAGGTGGCTATATGCCTACAAAAAATGAATCGTCAGTGCGTCATGCGGTTGTTGACGAATCTCTGATTGGCCTGATGGACAACTTTTCAAATTGGAAGGATAAAAACTTTGGAGCATATCCAGATCTTCCCTTGCTTGTTCAGACGGATGACGCAAAACCATATAATGCAACGTATAACCGATATCTAAAGGGGCTGTTACACGAATACGGCGTGAAAGAAAATCAGCTTTCTATTCACAAATTGCGACATACCTACATTTCTTATTTACTGACACAAGGTATTTCAGCTGAAATGATTGCGAGACAAGTGGGACACACTGATACAAAAATGATCATGCAAGTTTACGGTCATCTAATGGCTGAAAAAGAGCAAAGTGACAAATTGAAAATGCAAAGTTTAATGAGTTAGGAGGCAACGAATGAAGACTAGTGAATTTATTAAGAAGTGGAATGAAGATGGTCAAGACGAACAGGCTACGCGTTTTGGCAAAAATGGCGTAATAGTGCGCAGCAGTTTTCATGAGATTTTACACATTATCGACGATCAATTAACAATCTGTGGCGGCGGTATGTCGTTTACGTCGGATGACATTGGGTTAATCAATAGCTATTTACAAACCAAGCCTGAGAATCGCAAGGACGAACGCAAGTGGGTGATTCCGTGGGGGATCGACGCGAGTGACTACACGCAAAACATGTGGCTAAATCAAGACAAGCCAATGGTCACGTATGAAGAGAGAAAAAATTGGAAAAGTGATAAAGGCTATCAGTTCACCGATTTCGAAATTGAAAAGTTGAAGTCCACACAGTCGCCTGCTATCGCACAGGCAATCGACATTGCTAAGGAGTTGGTGAGTGATGAAACATAAAACATCAGCCTTCACTAGTACACCTATGGCGAACGAATATTGGGAAGACTACAAGCAAATTATGTTGGGAACGTTCAGAGGCTCCATTCAAGAGATTGCAGCATTGATGAGATTAATTTTGGAAGAAATGTTTGGGGTGATTTGATGACACCAATTATTGATGTGTGTTGTGGTAGTCGGATGTTCTGGTTCGACAAAGAGAATCCCAACGTTACTTTCATGGATAAACGTCATGAGACGGTTCGGTCTACTGACAACAATTGGGGTCACAATCGTGTGATTGAGATTAATCCTGATATTGTGGCCGACTTTCGGAATATCCCGTTTGATGACAACAGCTTTCACATGGTTGTCTTTGACCCACCGCATTTGCTAAAGGCTGGTAAGAATAGCTGGCTAGCAAAAATATGGGACGTTAGATGATACGTGGCCATTTGATCTACGTGAAGGGATGACTGAATGCATGAGAGTATTGAAACCATATGGAACACTGATATTCAAATGGAACGAAGAACAAATCAAGCTAAGTGAAGTGTTAGACGCATTAGGCTATCAACCGTTGTTCGGTGATAAGCGGGGCAAGACACACTGGCTGGTATTTATGAAAACTGAGGATTGAGTATGGACATTAGTTATTACGTCACCATCGCACTAGCAATTGGGTTCTTAGCAGGATTCGTGACTTGTGATGTGACGATTGGAAAGGGCAGGAAGAAATGAATATGAACTCACCTACTGCGCTGAATAAGCGCGGTAAGAAGATACACAAGTGGGGACAGGATTGGGATAGTCAGAAGGAACTAGATTTTTACGAACGATTTTTGATGAAGCAAGTTAAGCCTGATAATCTACTGATTCACCATTCATATCCACTGTGTGATTTATACCAGGTTACTAACGACCCCGTTATGGGACCAATCAAAATTCGAAGTTGGAAATACACACCTGATTTTGTTGTGTTAGACGACTTCAAACACTTTCTACATGTTTATGACGTTAAAAACTCACTAGGTGTTTACGGATTGAGTGAAGCCAACAAATTGACGTTCAAAATGTTTGCAAGAAAGTATGGCATCCCTGTTGAGGGTGTCGTCGTTAGAGCACACGACTTTAAGGTCGCCGCAATTGGTGTTAGTAAACAGTTAGACCTTGATTGGACTGCTAAGAAGGCTGCTAAGCGTGCTAAGGAAAATAAAAAGCCAACAGTACCGCCAAGAGTTAAATCAGATGTTTGGTACAACTGGAAAGAGGCGACCAACTATTGAGACCGATAGAGCATGAACGATGTCGCACGGCATACTATAACTTCTTAGCCGCAGGTCTACAGGATCATCAAGGCAACATGTGGGCCACGATTGTGTGGGCAAACGGCGTGCTAAGAAGAAAGCAGCCTAATCATACGAACGATGAAGACTATTATTTGATAAAAGCAATTCATGAGCTAACACCACAGGACGTTAACAAGATTATTCACGAATTGACCATATCAGTAGACTCTTAGCTCATTAATACAACAGAGTGTCATATGATAGTCATAAAACACACGTAGAGACGTTTTAAACAACAAGATGGTTAATTACATTCGAACAAAAGAAAAAGCCCACAGCGGGCTTACAGGAGGAAATAATCATGGCTACAAAGAAAACAACAGAATTAAAGGACAACAGCTTCTCATTCAAAGGTGAATTAGCAAACGTGCAATTTAAGACACGTAAGGATGGCAAGATTGCCGTGTTACGTGTGGAAGCACCAACACAAGACTTATCTGGCGAAGTAGCGTCACTCGTTCAAGCACAAGGCTCATCTGTTGGTATCACGATGATGCCTGCTCAAACTGAACTTGATACTGATGATGACAAGGAAGCTGATGGTCAGACATCACTCGACGTTGAGGAAGATGGCACGAAGACACCTAAGAACCGTGCTCAAGATGAAAAGAAAGCCGAGGCATAGTCATGAGCAAAGACATTAACGGTAAAACAATCAAGATCAACGATGTCTTACGCAACGTTGATAATCATGCAATTGTACTAGTCGTGTCTGGCAATAATAAAGGCTACATAGCCTTAGGGGTTGCTAACATGATTGCAGGTATTAACGATTGGTTGGACGTATATCCTGACGGTACATTTGAAATCTTAGGTAGTGCTGAAACTCATGATGACGAAGTGGTAGGTGCTCAATAATGGCTGAACAGGAAACTACCGTGATTGATAGCTGGTTAGTAGTCGAACTGGATGAATTATTTTTATCAGAGTATTCTGGGACCACTAAGAACAGTGAATTTAAATTTCGAACTCATGTCATGGGGGCCAAGCAATTTCATGACAAAAAATTGGCTGCAAAGATTGCTAAGAGCTGTCACGGACAAGTTATCCCAGTGATGGTGTCAGTTGGAATCCCTGAAAAAGTGTAAAAAAATAACCGAACTCTTTGTGAGTACGGTCGCTCTTCAAATAATTATTAGCAAAATTATTCTAACATAAAGGACGGCGGCTCACATGGGGAGTAGGTTTGAGTGGTTACAGGAGTACAGACAACTTTGTCATGACATCGGCTTCATTGAGTGGGATATCCGTAAATCGAAAGCTGAGCTGAGTCGCTGGGAAATCGGTGGTGACCTTGAACGACACGGTGAAAGTACCTCACGCGATATTGAAGGTGAAATCGCCAGGCTAGAAAAGGAACGACAGCAGCGCATTGATCTGAAAGATAGCCTACTGGAGTTGGTTCAAAGCTTTGACGGTATTGATGAGAAAATTATGTATAAGAAGTATGTTGATGGCGAAACTTTAGAACAGATTGCAGAGGATTTGAATTACAATATCTCTTACATTCGCCAGAAGCATGCTGAACTGCATAAACGTTTAGACTGGCTAGATAAATGGACCGATGATGGACAGACTGTTTTGCCCTTGTAGAATGATAAAACGTATCTCATAATTGAGGTACGTTTTATTTTGTTTGTTAAATGGGGATGAAAATACAATGACTGATTTGATGAAATTTTTATTTGTAGACGTACATGGAAAATTTGAATGGATAGGAATTACTTCAGTGCTGGCAATCGTCACGTTGACGTACAACGCATGGGATAGACGAAGGCAATTTAGAGCTGACCTTATTTCTAAAAGCAGAATAAAATGGATGGAACAAGTTCGACCATTGGTTGCCAATTTTTACACTGATTCAAAAAAGTATATTTTCGATCGACTACATGCAAATACGAAATCACAAACTTTAAGTATTCCGGAATTAAACAACAATTTAGTCAAAGTGCAGGAACTGTACACCCAAATCATTTTATTTACACCTGATAACGAGTCAAATGAATTGTTACTTCATTCTGTGAAACTTGTTTGGGGTGAAATAGATAATATGAGTGACTACGCAGATTTAGTTGCTACTCGAAAAATATCCAAAAGCAAGCTTCAAGCTGTAAATGATTATATGATGGATTTGTTTAACAATGGCGTCAAACAGTCTTCAAAATATTTTAAATTAGAATGGGACAGAGCGAAGGCCGGAGAATAAAAATGTTAGGTTTGTTTCAGGTCATTAACCCGATGTTTTTCTAGGTAATCAGGGTTTACAGTAATAGCATAAAGTTTTGCAGGTATCTCGGTCATTAAGTTGGCTGGGATATTTTTATGGCAGAGGAGACTAATATGCGAGTTCAAACCTTACGTAGTGAAGAACAACATGGCGACAAAGCAATTGACGATATTAAGGTAGTGCGTGACTGCATTGCTAACGCAATTGAAACTGAAGATACACGATATTTAGTTAAGGCGTTGATTAGCGTCGACAGAGTGGAGAAATATTTAAAGGCACTTGAGTACGAATAATAATTGTAGTAGAGCGACACGTTATATTGGCAGCATCAAATAGTTAAAAAGGACAGTTGCAAAGGGGGAGCATTGCTATGTTATCATTACTAATGAAAAGTATTTCAAATAAAAGGATAAATTTTGTTGGGGCTGATAATTACAATGTTTACATTTATTCAATTAGGGGAGTCGACTTCGTTCTGGACAATCATCAGTGCAATTGGAGCGTTTGTTACTGCTTTTGTGGCAATAGCTATCGCTATTGCGAACCAGCGTCTTACATTAAAAATTTCTCGTGAGAACAGGGCTAAAAGTTCAGAATTTAGATTTAGTGAAAGCCGACCTTTTTTTCTTATTGAAGAAGTAAAAGATTTGACCTGGATAACAAAACATCACAGGATAATCTTTTATAATGGAAGTAAGAGTCAAATTGACTTTGATAGATCATTTGCTATACGTATTCATAATGTTTCAGAAAAAATATTAATGGCTGTAAAGGTTGTCATACAAGTTGGTGAAGAGAAGCCAAACGTTTTCTATACCACGTATATTAAACCTACGCATACTAATGCTTTTTTGATACCAAAGGATCCAATTCCAAAGGATTTAAAGATTACAATTTATTTTCATACTGAAGTCAGAGAACGTATTAAGCTCGTTTGGAAAAAGAAAAATGGAAAATGGCAATATGACGGAGATCAAAAGGAGCTAGAACATCGGTTAACCGATACAGAGAGTGTGAAGGCCTTCAAGGATTATGATGTTGCCAACTTTCATGAGACAAAATATATTAGCTAACAGAGACGATTCCATGAATTGTTTCTAAGCGGTTAGTCATTGCGACTAGCCGTTTTTAATTATGGGTCGTTCACTCACAAGACGGATTTTGTTGTACAATGTCCCTAAAAGGGAGGCAGCAAAATGAGCAAAGAAGTAGATTTCTTTAAAGGCGAACTTGCAAAAGTTCTCCCACCTAACCCTGAACCTGTTAGTGGTCCAGAACTGATAGAACGTGGTATTGATAAAGGTCTTGATGAATCAAGACTGAATGATATTATGGACTATTTAACAAAGAACAGTGATTCTGGAAATAATGCGTATTTAACACAAATGCGTAGCCCAATCACTGGGCAACCGGTCTTGACAACGTCATTTAGTATTAAACAAATTCAAGATTATTTAGATAAACTGAATTGAGTTTGTAAACGCCTATAGTGGGCGTTTTTATTTTGGAGTAAAAATGAAGCATACTAGGTACGGATACATAAGCCGTGAGGAGGCCAAGATTGATGGTTATTTTGAACGGTGGTTAAAACTTAAGAAGCAGAGTGAGCGTCGTCCAAGTGGGCGGCGCTTTTCTAATGAAAGTAGAGTAAGAGCATGGAGGAAAACGATGAAAATACATAGTGACAAAAGAGATCAAAGAATCAATACTTAAAGCATATTAAACCAAGGAGCTTGAAATATGCTTAATTTACTTAGTAATGTGATGCCTGAAGAGATTAAACGATTGTCCAGAAGTCGCAAAGGAATTTTTTGGACAGCAATTATTTGCTGTATAGCTAGTCATTACATGAGTTTTAGACTAGATAAATCATATATTCGTTTTATTAATACCGCCATGATTGTTGACGTAGCAGTTATACGAGCACTTGTTGTTCCATTTCTTGTAACCACTCTGTTAGCACAGGTTGCTACAGAAGGTCATTTTAAGTGGCTAAATTTTAAATTTATTTTAAGTGCCTTTTGGAACGAAGTTAATGTATATGAACTACTGGTGTCTGCGAGCCTTTTGTGGTTAGCTTTGAACAATATTCAGGCCGGGCACACTTTTCTTGGTGGAATAATGAGATTGAAAAACGCAGGTTTGAATTTGCAAACTCTCACTAGTGCTGGCGGCTTGCTTTGGCTATTTATTATAGGATCATCTTTAGTAACTACATCAATTTTTGAGGAAGAGTGAACTGAGTTAAATCTTGAGGTGACGGTGAGATATTATGACAAAACTAACTGAGAAACAGCAAAAGTTTGCAGACGAGTATTTGCAAACACTGAATGCAGCAGACGCTTATCGCAAGGCTGGCTATGCTGCAAAAACGAATGCAACGCAGCGTGCTAATGCGAGTCGATTGCTAACGAATGCTAACGTGTCAGCATATCTCGCCACTCGCCTCAGTGAACTAAAATTAAACGAGAAAATGAGTCAGGAAGAGGTCATTGAACGTTTGACTAACATTGCCCGTGGTACTCCAACTACGACAGCATTTAAGCGGATTGATAAGACCAAACGTGATGACGATGGCAATCCAGTGATTGAGTACGATACCGAGACCACAGTGGCTCCTGACACAGGTTCACAGTTGCAAGCATTAGAGGATTTAGGCAAGTACTACAAGTTATTCACAGAGCGTCAGGAGATTAATGCCCGTGTTGGTCCAGTAACAATAACTGATGATATTCCAGATAAAGGTGTTGATGGGGATGGCTAAACTAAGCCAACTTATCGCGCCTTCTTTTTATGGATTGCATCAGGATGTTAAGCACCACAAACACTCGAATTATTGGTTGAAAGGCGGACGTGGTTCTACCAAGTCATCGTTTGTATCGTTGGAGATTGTCTTAGGCTTAATGGCTGATCCAGACGCAAATGCCGTTGTGTTACGTAAGGTGTTCGGCACGATGCGTGAATCTGTTTATGACCAGTATCTGTGGGCTATTGATGCCTTAGAGGTCAGTCACTTGTGGGCAACGTCAACTAGTCCATTGCAGCTAACGTACATCCCCACAGGTCAGCAAATACGATTCAAGGGTGCTGATAAGCCAAAGAAGATTAAATCACAGAAGTTTCGTCATGGATTTACTAAGTACAAGCACTATGAAGAAGCTGACGAATTTGTAGGAACGTCTGAAATTCGGAGTATCAACCAGTCACTTAACCGTGGTGGTTCAGGAATTATCACGTTTTACACGTACAACCCGCCGGCAAGTCAAAACAATTGGGTCAATCAGGCAGTAACCCATGAGAAGTTTCGTAAAGATACGCTGGTGCACAGTTCGGACTACTTATCAGTTAATCCTAAGTGGTTAGGCAAAGAGTTCATAGCGGACGCTGAACAGCTTAAAAAGGACAATCCAAAAGCTTATGATCATGAATACTTAGGTGAAGTCACGGGTACTGGCGCTGAAGTATTTACTAACCTTGATTTACGTGAAATATCTGATGATGAGATTGCTAATTTCGACCATATTAAGCAAGGACTTGACTACGGGTTTGCACACGATCCAATTGCCTACATGTTGGAGAATTATGATCCAACACGTAGAGTTTTGTACATCTACAACGAGATTTACCAAGTGGGGATGACGAACCGTGAAGCGGTTGCGGCCATTCAGAAGTTAAATCCCATGAATGACCAAATCATCTCTGATCGTGAACCACGAACGATAGCTGAGTTTAACGACTTAGGCTTAAACATTGTAGGTGCAATCAAAGGACCGGGTTCGCGTGACCACAATTACAAATGGCTGCAAGATTTACGCCAGATTGTGATTGATCCGATTCGTTGTCCGAATGCGGCTCGTGAGTTTAGTGGCTATGAACTGGCACGCGATGGCAACGGTAATTTCAAAGCCGGTTATCCAGATGGTAATGACCACACGATTGACTCAACTGCTTATGCGTTGAATAACGATATTGACAGAATTAAGACCAACACGGTGAGCCATGCACAACAGGCAGCCGCACTAAGAAATTTAGGAATCTAGGTGAATTATGGCAAATGATACGAATGCACCATCGACGATGCAGCCTTGGTCGTTTTATCCCAAGAATGCGGACGTGAAGATGTTAAACGGCCCACGATTTGACCAAGACGCTAATCGAACGTTTAAGATTGATGCCAATAAGTTTGCACAAGTAAAAGATGATCCAGACGCTTTAGGGGATGTTGTGAGTCGGTTTATTAATCGGCACTACACACATCAACTAAAGCGTATTTTGGCTATGCAGCGTTACTACATTGGTGCTAATGACATTAAGTTTTGGAATTCAGGCAAGGCAATTAACCGTGCGGATAACCGGATTGCTAATGAGATGCCGAAATATATTACAAACATGCGGGTTGGGTATACCTTTGGTAATCCAATCCGTTTTCAGTACAACGACGATTCTAGTCAAACAGATACTGACAGGGATACCGTTAATGAGGTTGTTGATGACTTTGATAAACGGACCAATGAGGCTTATCACGAAAAGGTTATGAAAAAGAATTTGTCCGTGACTGGTCGTGCTTATGAGTTGAATTACGTCAACAAGGATACAAATGATCCTTATGTAATGGCATTAGACCCAAGTGAAGCATTTGTCGTGTATGATACCGACCCTGAACAACATTCACTGTTTGCGGTTCACTATTACTACGTTGAAGATGACGAGACGCCACTGTGGTATGTGGACGTTTATACAGCTGACCACATCATTCACTATCAACCGACGGGTTATCCAAACTCACAGCTCGCGTTTGATCCACAACAAAAGGATAGCTTCGAAGAACATTACTTCGGTGCTGTTCCAGTGACCGAATACGTCAACAATGACGAGCGGTTAGGTGACTGGGAAGGTGAAATGGACAACTTCGATGCCTATGACAAAGCAATCTCTGAAATGGCGAACAGCGAAGAAGATTTTAGTAACGCAACGTTAGTTATTTCAGGGGAATTCGACTTTGGCACTGATGAAAATGGAAAGCCAAAAGTACATCCTGATGTTGATTCATTGAGCAGATACATGTGGCTGAAACCAGCGCAGGTTCAAAATGGAACAGGTGGTAACACTGTTGTTCCACCTAAAGCCGAGTACTTGACTAAAGAGTTGCCGATTGATGCTTGGAACGCTTATGTAAAGACTTTATCTGACAACATGCACAAGTTCACCAATTCGCCGAATGTCGCTGACGAGAACTTTGCTAGCAATGCTTCAGGTGTTGCGATGTCTTACAAACTTTGGGGCAGTGACCAAGAACGAGCGACCCAACAAGAATTGTATGCGCGTGGCTTAATGCGTCGCTTACGGTTGTTAGGGAACTACTGGTACACGCTGGGTAAGATTAAGAGTGCTGACTTGATTGAGAACATCACACCAATCTTCACACCGAACTTGCCCAAGAATGATTCAGAGATCGTTGGCAACGTCCAAAAGCTGTCGCAGACTGGTGACTTTAGTCAGCAAACGCTGTGGGAGATGGCGCAGCCAGTTACTGGTATTGACCCTGACGAAGAACAATCACGAATGGACGCACAAGCAGATTCTGAACCGAAAGTAACAATGCCGGGTGATTATCCAGACAGTTTCGGTAAAACGTCTGAAACGGACAGCACGGCGCCAGAACAAGACAGTAACGGGGATGAAACCAATCCTGAACCAACCGGTGTTCAATCGGTTGAACAGGATAAACAAGCGGTCATCTTGCAAGCAATTGCTAATCAGCGAAAACAACAGGGTGGCGGTAATTAATGGAACGCAAGGACGTTTTGAAACTTGCCAAGCAAGTCTACGGCGAGAACGACAAAAGGGTCACTGAACTTGTTGATTTGTTCAGCACTGCCGGTAACGACATAACGAATGCGTTGAGCGAGTTTATTGCTAATGAGGTTAATTGGTCATCACCTGCGCCGAAGTCTCAGATACAAGAGCTGATGGACGATATTGCTAAGGTAGCCGTGAATGCGGCCATGGATGAACGACCATTTGTTAATCAAACGTTCCGTGATGAACGTATGAAGACTTATGGGGATGTTGCCAAACAAAAAGTTAACCTGATTTTGGTTCAATTGGCACTTGGCGAAAAGCAAATCGTTCAGGATAACTTGGACAATGTTGACAGAGCGCCAGAAGTGAATCCACAACCCAATAAGCCCGTTTATTCACGTTCTAAAACTGAACACGCCATACGCAAGATTGTGGGTGACCATCACCCAGGTTGGCAGGGTACTTCATGGCAAGACCGTATCTATAAAGAAAAAGCCGCACTAATGCGGCAGTTAGATGAGCAGGTCGATGACGTGTTGAAGAATCATTACAAGCCACAGGATTTTCGTAAAGAGATTGCTGCCAAACTTGATTCATCTGAGAAGCGGTCTGAACGAATCTTACGAACGGAATCAAGCGGTGAATTCTCACGGCGACTGGTTGATGATTTCACACAACGCAACGTTAAGCGATACAAGATTGAAGCCGCATTATCGGCGAATACCTGCAAGGAGTGTGAAGGTCTAGATGGTAAAGAGTTTGACATGGACGAAGCAAGTGAGGGCGTGACGCTACCGCCGTTTCATCCGAACTGTCAGTGCACGATTATTGAAGTGACCGATGATGATTTCCATGTCGACTTTAGCAAGATGCCAAAGTATTACGGATTAGGGGATGATGACCGACAATCCGAGACAGATACGACGTCATCGTTATATAATGGTGACGTAAAAGTCGGTCAGAAATACGTTAGTGACAAGATGTCTTCCGGCGAATGGACTAACCTTATTAAGACCGACATGCAGCAAAAGCACATGGAATCTTCAAAGCTACCTGGAAAGAGTTATCTGTACGATACCGAAGACCCGCAACAACTGCTTAATAAGTATTCAGGTCATGGTGAGTTGCAAAAGACTCATGCAGGCGACTATAAAAACACCGAAATCATTAAAACTGATCATGTCGTCGGTGTTGATTATCGAACTGGTAAAGAAACACAATGGATTAAGATTCATCATTCACAAACGAGAACACATATTGTTCCGTTCCTACCAAAGGAGGAGTAGCCATGGACTTATTCAAATATTCTGGAAAAGTTAAAATTGAGTTCGTCGATGGTAGTCGCCCATTGACGGGAACAGTGTTCGGATACACGGCACCGGGTGATAGTGACGATAATGTACAAGAACTGGATTTGAAAGATGTTGATGATCCCAAACTGACGGGCGTTATCAACATCACCGAGCCAGAAATTAAATCAGTAACGCAACTCTAATTAAATAATCTATCTAAGCGGTGACCTTAACAGGCATCGCTTTTCTTATGCCCTTTTTTCGGCAGCGGGCGTAAAAGAACAGCTGATAGTTATACCACTTAAAAAGTATTCGGGAGGAATTTATTATGTTTACACGATTATTACCAATGAATTTGCAGTACTTTGCTGAACCAGTTCCAGCAGGTAGCGGCGAGGGCAACAACACCAATGTATCTAACACTCAATCAAACAACAATGACGGTGAGCATGAAGATGACAATGGTGGTGATGATCCAGAAGGTAGTGACAAGACTTTTAGTCGTAAAGATGTCCGTGGCCTGATTTCTAGTGCAATGGATGACTTTAAAAATAAGTCATTACCAGGGTTACTAGAACAGGCCCGTAAAGACGGTGAGAGCCGTGCCAAGATGACTGAAGAGCAACGTGAATCGGCTGACCAAAAAGCGCACCAAGACGAACTGGATAAGCGTGAAGCTGAATTGAATCACCGTGAATCAGTCAGTGCAACACGTGACTTATTGGCTAAGAACAGTTTGCCAGAAGACTTTGCAGAAATGCTGACTGATAACGACGCTGACAAGCGTTCACAACGTGTTGAAAACTTTGGTAAGGCATTCAATAAGGCAGTTCAAGCAGGCGTTGAGGAACGTTTGAAAGGCAATCGCAATCCTGGTCAATCCGTAAATAATGGCAGTAATCATGATGACACTGAATTCGCCCAAAAATTAGCGAAAGCAACCCATCCGAAGAAGACAGCAAATGACTTCTTTGGTAACAAATAAGGAGGTTTAACTCATGACAGTTAAACATGATTTCATCTCAGAAAATCAAGTTCTGGGAAACGTACAACACAAAGTGGCCTTGCCTGCTTTGATTGGTTCAACTGGTGTAACTGCTGTAACTGCTGACAACTTTGGCCGCAAAGTAATTCCCGCTGGCACAGTGGTTGGCGGTTCTGCATCGTTCTTAGATGACTCACAAGCTGTGTTATCAGCAGGTCAAGATGCTAATGCACAGGGTGTTCTAGAACATGATGTTGATGTTACCAGCGGCAATGCGACTGGCACTGTCATCATCTTTGGTTTCGTGAATACAGCCCGCATTCCAAATGTCACTGTGTCAGATGCCGCTAAAAAGTCACTTGCTGGTAAAGTCACGTTCTTTAACCGGCAATAGGAGGATAAAAAACGATGAATATTTTTGATTTAGTCAACGCTACAAACATTGCTGCGTACTGGGAAACAATTGCCCAAGAACAACAACCTTTTTTAGGTGAAACTTTATTCCCCAATGTTCGACAAGTGGGGATGGAAATGGACTGGTTGAAGGGTGCTTCTGGTGCGCCGGTTGCTTTAGCACCATCAGCCTTTGATTCAAACGTTGTACCACGTGGCCGTAAAGGATTGACCAAGCTAACCCAAGACTTGGCATTCTTCAAAGAATCTAAGTATGTTGATGAAAAATTACGTCAACAATTACTGATGTTGGGTAACAGTGCTGATCAAACATTACGTGACACAATCATCGCCCACATCTTTGATGACGATGTTGAACTGATTCAAGGTGCTGCCTTGCGTCGTGAAATGATTCGGATGGAAGCACTGACTACTGGTTTTGCACACGTTTCGGGTAACGGCGTGGACATGACCATTGATTATGACATGCCAAAAGAAAACATCGGTGCTTCAAAGGTTGCTTGGGGTGATGCAAAGGGTAATCCATTTGATGACTTCACTCGCATTACTGACCAGATTGCGAATAAGACAGGTGCCACAATTAGTCGTGTCTTGATGAACCGGACAACTTGGAACACGTTAGCAAGCAACGATGCAATCAAGTCCACATTGCTGGCTAACGCCGCAAGCAAAACAAATGTTGTATTACCTAAGTCCGCTATTATGAGTTATATCTCAGATGAATACGGTCTGGACTTCGCAATTTACGACAAAGGTTACGTTGGTACTGATGGTAAGTTCACGAAGTTTATTCCAGACGGTAAGGCAATCTTCATGCCAGCTGTTGACCTTGGCGAAACCCACTTTGGTACAACGCCTGAAGAAGCTGACCTGTTGGCTTCATCCGCTGCACAAGTTCGTATCGTTGATACTGGTGTTGCAGTTACAACTATGACGAAGACTGACCCAGTGAACGTTGAAACCAAGGTTTCTATGATGTCGTTACCATCATTTGAACAGGCTGATTCTGTCTTTATCTTGGACACAACAGCCGGTGCAACGCCAGCAACTAGCACAACTGGTTCAACAAGTACCACAACGTCAGGTTCAAGCAAGTAGTTGGCGGAGGTGCACTATGACTGATGATGAACGTAAAGCACGTATTGATAGCCTTCTGCATGGTGTGAAGTTGATGCGTGACTTGAAGGATAGTGACACTGAACTTGATGCAAAACTAACGTTGTACATCGGGGATGCATTGGACGCTATCGGTATTTTTATCAACAACGTGGATGTACCAAAACAACTCGATGGTGTCATTCGTAAGATGGCAGCGGCTAAGTTTGTGCAGGAAGCTGCAGAGGGCACGACTGCTACATCAGAAGAAGGTTTATCCTTCACATTCTCAGATGATGACATGAAGCCATTTGCCACACTACTGAACAAGTATATGGACAATCAGTCTGGTGCTAATCGACTTGGATCGGTGGTGACTTGGGATTGAGGATTGAAAAAGTTTATCTACTCAGCAACCAGTCATCAACGCCAGCTGGTTCATTGAACCGCAAGAAGAAACCAGAATTGATTGAAACGATTGCTGATGCACGCATTAATCAAATGGGAGACCAACGACAGATGACGGCGTTTGGAAAAGTTTATGCTGACGCTCGTATTGTTCGAGTCACGGGTGAACACCTAGCAGAACGAATCGGTCTGTCAGATATGAACATCAAGTCGTTTGAGCCAAACTATGCCATCACTAAAATCGCTCATCATCAACACAAGACTGACTTTTATATCGTCGTCGATAAGCAATTAGTCGGAGGTGATCTAAGTGGCAACTAACAATGAACACATTCCGACAGTTCGCTATCGGATGACGGATAATTGGTCGGGTCCGATTAAGAACCTGATGCACACGATGGCATCAGTCGGTTCAGGCGAAGGTGTCGCGCATCTTCAACGAGTACAGTTTGGTTTGGATACGAATGCCAAGAAAGTTATCCACGGTGCTGGTGTTCTGACCAAACGTAGAGCACGTGAGATTGAACGTGCCAATGTTGGTGGTAAGAAGTCAGGTTATGTGCCAACAGGGAACTTGATGCGCAGTATTGACTCCCATGACAGTTCAAACGGGATGCAAACTGAAATTGCACCACAAGCAATGTCAAAAAAAGACTATGAATATGGTCAGGCTGTCGAGTTTGGTACAAAAAAGATGGCTGCTGAACCGTTCATGAAACCTGCTGGGGATGCAATCGGGAGTAATCTAAATGAAACTGCCCGTAAGGCTCTCAAACAGGCGAGTGAGGAGGCTTAACATGGAACCCATCTATCCAGCCGTGGACTTGATACTGAGTGCAAAGCAAGCGTTAAAAGGCGTTGATGTGCTGGTCTTATTACCCAGTGACGATGACGACAATCTACATTTTCCACAAGTTGATTTAAGTCTTGCCGATAGCGTGGACATCAGTCAATTAAAATACGGCAGTCAAGACAAAATTACACTGACTGCTGACCTGTACGTTGAACATGATTCCTATGGAGATGCACTTAATCTACAACAGACTGTTATTGATCGATTGAAGTCGTTGTCTGGGTTGAACTATCCATTCAAAGCCACACATTATTCAAGTCGTATTATTACCGATAATTCACTAGAAGACCGGACACTTTTTCATGTGCCGATACTAGTGGACTATCAAGTTAGTTATTAACTGAGACGCTTAGGCGTCTTTTTATTTTGGAAAGGGGCAGAAATATGCCATCAGGAATTGGAGCAACGACTGAAGTTATCAGTCCTAAATTTGCGGATAAGATTATTTACTTTTACAAGCGTGATAGTTGGCCGAAGTCACGTAAACCAGAAGTTTTAGGGTTACAAGGTGCCAGTTCTGGTACTAACACACGGACGGCCACTAATGTGCAGACTAAGACGGTTACGCTAAAGGCCGTAGGAGCTAAGACACAACAGCGAGTTGTTAACCTTGTCTACACACAAAATGATGGACTATATCACGAATTGAATGACGCTTGGTCCAAAGGTGAAGTTATCCATCTCTGGAAGGTGGACTTTAACACGTTGCAAGGAACAACGCCTAATCGTACAGCAGAGGCTGAATACTCACAGTGCCTAGTACCACAGTTGCCAATTACAGAAGGTGTTGGTGCGATTACACAATCCAACACGACATTTGAAGTTCAGGGCGAAGCTGTAGACACGGAAGGTGATAACAGTACACCTGCACGAATTAAAGAAAGCGATTTAGCTGACGGTTCATTTGAAGTCATGAGTCAGGCACTTTACGCATTTAGTCATGGTCAAGATGTTGGTGATAACAGTGCGACAACTCAATTGCCAGATGAATCACAACCAGCCGGTAATACATCGAGCGCTGGTTCAACGGGTTCGACAACTGGTTCATCAACAACTGGTAAGTAACTTCTAAACAAGAAAGGATTATTAAATCATGCAAGCATTAAACATTAACGGTAAATCACTCACACCACGGATTAATTTTCGTTTTCGTTCAGTTCTAGCCAAAAAGCTTGGAGATGAAAACGATAAATCAGGCTTTAGCAACTTAATCACCGGTTTGGTTCAATCTGACCCAGATGCATTGCTTTCATTCTATGAAGCTGCCTTAGCTGGTGACCATCCAAGTGACGATGACTTATTTGATGCAATGGACGACCAAGTATTTAAAGACGACGACTCGGAGGATGCGGCTTTCCGTGATGCAGTCAACGCCTTAAACAACAGTGGTTTTTTCAAGATCAAGGCCAAAGCTTGGAAGAAACGCAACGAACAATTGCGGACCATCTTGCAAGCACAGTTAGACGCATTGGCCGACAGCGATACAGCGGCAGCAGCCAACCAGAAGACGGGTTATCAAGTCGGTCTGGATCAAATCAACGACAGCGAGAACGCCTTCGACAAGATGACGGCACCACAGGAAGCACCGGCAGCGGAGACGACGACCTCTCAAATTGGCTAGAAGGTGCCCGTCGCTATATTGGTGTGACAGACATTAATGTCTTTTACGATATGACGGTTCACGAATACAACACTATGTTAAAAGGTGCGTTATTGGCTCGCATTGATGATTTACATGCACAAAAGCAAGCTGCTAGTTTTACTCGGCCTGTCCTGCTAGCGGACGGTGAGAAGAACCAAGATTACGAACAACAAATTACAGAGAATTTGAAGCAGCAGGAAGCCAAGATTAAACAGCAGTTTGACCCATACTTCATCAAGCAACAGCAAGCTCGTAACGACCAAAACATGATGCTTTATCAGTTAATGCACGGAGGTGACAGCAAGTGAGTGCCGATTATGTAGTTGACCAAAAGGTCCGGTGGTCATTCGTTGATGATGTCACCAGTCCATTAACTCGTGTCAAACAGATGCTGACGGATATGACCAACCTAGTTAATGGGTCAGTGAGCCCAACTAAGGTGTTAGAAGATGCCATGCGGATGCTGGGTACTTCTGGGTCGGAATCTATCAGCAAGGTTGTGACGGACGCTAAGGCGTTGCAGTCGCAAATGACTAGTATTCCTAAAGATACGAAACTTGAAGTTACAGCGAATACCAGTGAAGCGCTTGACCACGCTAAACAGCTCGGAACAAATATTAAAGAGTTGCCGAAAGACACTTTAGTTAAAGTTAATGCCACTACTGAAGCTAATAAGATTCTTGATTTTAAGAAGGATATCGGGGATGTACCGACTAGTCACAACACCAATCTAAAAGTTACTGATGAAGTAACTGAGCCATTAAAACATGTTCGAACAGCAACAGAAGAGACAGGCAAGTCTAGTAGCAAGCTACAGGATGTGTTAATGGGGACGTTTGCCGGTTCGGTGATAGCTAGTGGAACTGCTGCTTTACTAAGTGGTTTACATGAAGCCACTAAAGCAGGGATGGAATACAACATCCAGCAAGATACCATGCGTATCAACTGGCATAACCTGACTACTGAAGCACCCCAAGATGGGAAACAGTTAGTTGGTTTCATCAACGACATGTCGCAACACTCCATCTATTCATCACAAGCATTGGATAAGATGGCTCAGTCGTTTTACCATGTTCATTCAAATGCACAGGAAACTAAAAAATGGACGCAAGACTTCGTTAATCTTGGGTCTACTTTACATGTTAGTAATGATGCACTAGCTGAAGCCGGTGAGCAATTTGCGAAGATTGACGCTGGTGGTAAAGCCAATGCTGAGGACATGTCGGTTATGATCAACCGCTTTCCTATGTTTGGTGAGGCTTTACAAAAGGCTACCGGCAAGTCGATGGATCAACTGTATCAGATGTCGGCACAAGGTAAGTTGACCGGTAAGGTGTTCGAAGAAGCTCTGGATGAATTAGGTAATAAGTACAAGAGTAGTCAAGCCGAAGCGTTAACGTCGTTTCAAGGGATGTCGATGTATTTGCAAAGTCGGACGAGTATGTTGTTTGGGGATATTGAAAAGTCTTCATTTAACATGTCGAAGTCGGCTTTGAAAGACTTGCAAAGCCTGACATCTGATAAGTCAATGGAACAATACGCCAACTTGATTTCTGGTGGACTGTCTAAAGTTATGGAAGGTGCGACTAACGTACTTTCTTACATTGCGGCCCATCGAAAAGACATTTTGGCTGTTATCAGTGACATCAGTGAAATTATCGGTATTCTGGCTAAGTCTATTTGGGCAACAGTCAGTGGTATTGTTAAAGATATTGCTAGTGCGTTTGGACTTGTCAGTGACAGCGCTAAGAAGTCTGGTGACCCACTGAAACAGATTGAGTCTGCATTAGACGCAATTTTGAAACACAAGAGTGCCATTCAAGAATTTGGCAAGATTCTGGTGGCTGCGTTTGCGGTTAGCAAAATAAATGGATTCATTAAAGGTTTTAAGGATTTAACGAACACTTTAGGTACATCGTCCGCATTTAAGAGTATAAGAGGCGCAGTTAGTGGCTTCACCGATTCGATAAAGGCTGGAAGCAAAGTTTTCCCAGCCTTTGGGGCGGCTCTCAAAGCTGTTCCATTTACAATCTGGATTACAGCTATCTCCACAATCGTGATTGCCTTAGTCGAGCTGTATAAACACAATGCAAAGTTCAGAAATTTTGTGAATGGAATTGTCGATTCAATTAAACAGTTCTACAAGGATGCAACGAAGTGGTTAGGGGATGCGATTAGCTGGGTTCGAAAGACCTTTGGACCATTCTTCAATGAAGCGGTTAAAGCCGTTCAAAGTGTTTGGAAACAGATTGAACCCATTGTCTCCGTTGGTATGAAGATTATTAGCTCCGCTATTCAACTGGGCATTGACTTGATTGTTGATGTTTGGAAGATTGGCTGGGGGTTGGTTTCGACCTATCTCAAAGTTGTCTGGGCAATCATGAAACCAATTGTTGACCTTGGGATGGCAGTTATTAAAATTGTCATTTCTGGCGCGCTTAAGGTTATCGAGGGTTCATGGCGTGCTGTTTGGAATGCTATCGTTGCTATCCTAAAAATGGCATGGGCTGTGATGAAACCACTCGTGCTTGGCGCGATGAATGCGATAGCCGACATTATTAAATTAGTGTCAGATATTATTCACGGTCGCTGGAGTAAGATTTGGGGCGATATTAAATCAATTTTCATCGACATTTGGAAAGATATTTCTGGGGCTATTCATGGTTATATGAGTACCATTCACGATGTCATTAGTAGCGTCCTTGACGCCATCAACGCTGTTTGGCGTTCAATGTGGTCAGGATTAGGCGACTTCTTTAGCGGCATTTGGAAAGGCATCAAAGGTGCTGCACAGGACGGCATTAATGGTGTCCTAAACGTTATTAACGCTGGTGTTGATGCCATTGATACGGTTTGGAAGTTCTTTACCGGACATGAGACCAGCATTCATCACTTGAAGCCGGTTAAGTTTGCACAAGGCGGTGTGGTTCATACTCGTTTATCGATGATTAACGATGGGGCTGGTCAAAACTGGAAAGAACTATTGCAACTGCCAAGCGGCGAATTGAAGATGTCTCATCAACGTAACGCTGTTATGCCATTGCCAGTCGGTACTCGAATCTACAATGGGGACGAAACTGCCAATATCATGCATTCAGCCGGTGTTCAACACTATGCTGATGGTGGGATTGTTGGTGACGCCATTGATTGGACCAAGGGTAAACTGGCTGACATCGGTTCATGGATTGGTGATAAGGCCGACGCTGTTGAAAAGTTTATGAAGGACCCGCTAGGTAATATTTCAAAGGTCTTGCATAAAGCGACTGATGGACTGTTCAAAGGTGCTGCTAGCTTTGGTGACTTAGCCACGGGCACAATTGATAAGCTGGCTTCCGTTGCAGTCGATAAATTTAAGGACATGCTGAGCCAAACTCAGCAGAAAATCGAGTCCGAGAATACTAATGGCCCATCTGGACCAGCAGTTGACCGCTGGCGTTCAGCTATTGGTCAAGCAACTGACATTCTCCATCATGCACCGCTTTCTGGTTCTCAGATTGGGCACTTGCTGTCACAAATCGCTACTGAATCTGGTGGGGATAACAACATCGTTCAAAAAGTTTGGGACGTTAACATGGCGAACGGCAATCCTGCACAAGGATTACTGCAATTCATCCCTCAAACCTTTGGTCAATGGGCTATCGGTGGTCACACTAATATCAAGAGTGGACTTGACCAGATTATTGCCGCCATTCGTCGTTTGGACGCAATGGGGACATGGAACTATATTGGTCAGGGTCACGGTTGGTGGACAGGTGGTCACCCAACGACACCTCAATTAGCACCAATCGCTGAGCATGGAGATGAATTTGTAGTTAACCCTCGTATGGGTAATGCGATGCAACTCCTTGACGAAGCGTATGAACGGACAGTACAGGAACAGCCACAACTACGTGACGCTACGGTACCGTCGGCAACGGGGATGCAGGTTCATACTGCTAATGCTCAATCAGATGAAAGCCATTCAGGTATATCAACTAAACTGTTGGACACTATTATTGAAAGGTTGACCGAAATTCGTGATAAAAACGATGATACCTACCTAGATGGCGAAAAGGTCACTAAGACGACTGAACGTGTGAGTGCTGGCCGTTACCGGATGGCCGAAGCACAGGGTCAAGCATAATAAAAAGGCACCCGCTGGGATGTCTTTTTAATTGGCTCTGATGATATCAGCGTAGGCGAAAATTACGTCTTCCTTTACGCCAGAGTTGAAATGTGTACTAAGTCGATAGTTTGCAAATCCAGAAGCATTTGCTGCCTTACAAATATTTGCTAAATTCTTAAGAGTTTTAGATTGAGAAGATATTTCGTCTTGACCTGAAACGGATGTTTGAATAATCCCGTCCGAATGATATCCTTCTGGCACTGGTCCCACGGTTTCAATTAGTTTAGGTTTGTCGTCACTTTTACCGAATAATGGCATCATCATTACCTCGCTTTGTTTGATGTTCTAATTTTAAGCCAACGAAATCATAAAAGAAAGGAGGCGCGTATCGTGCAAGTGTTTTCGCAAAGTTCAAATAAGCCGCACGCGTATCGGTTCAGTGAGACCGACAATAAGTTGCCGTTCAATCCGGTTGAGTATGCCATCAGCACGGACGGTGTGAACTGGGTGTCATGCTTTGATGTTCCTGATTTGAAGAATGTTTATATGTATGACGCCGTGTTACCAGATTTAACGCCAGCTGAAACGTATCAAGTAATTGGTCAACAAGACGGTCAAACTTTGATGGCTTCTCGTTATGATCAACGAGATATCGTGACGCAGTTCTATGCGTTTGGTGAAGATGAGAATGACCAGTCGTTAGGTTATCAAGCACTAGAACGTTTTCTGTATGCCCGTGACGAGTATTGGATTACGTTTGCTAACCATGCTGGATTGAAGTTTAAGGTAAAAGCCAAGACGTTCAAACCAACGTACCCGAACGACAAGGATTTCTATGTTACTGTGACGTTTAATAACTCTGCTGGTGTTGGTCAAACGCTGGGGACAACGCAACAGATAAATGATTTTGATTCACCAATCTGGGCGTTAGGCCAAGGTATTGAGATGGCTGGTAGTGTGCCACAGTATACGTTCAACACAGATAGTTTTACTGTGATGAATTTTGGCGACATTATGATTGAACCCGATATTAAACAGCACCCGTTAGTGATTACGATTCATGCGAACGGTAGGCCATCGTTGATTAATCAGACGACCGGTCAAACGTTCACCTGTAATCGTCAGGTAAGCACAGGGGATGAACTAAAATTGGCTGGCGTCAATCCGTTTATCAATGGTCAACAATGTGGCATTGATACGAATCACGGCATCATCTCATTACAACGTGGCGATAATCAGTTTACGTTGACGGGTTGTACCGAGGCCACTGTCAGCTTCGATACGCCGTTTTATTATGTTTAGTTATCCGTCACTGGTTGTACGTGAGCGTAATGGTAATAGCGAGGAACGATTGAATATTAACGATGCGCACGACTCGTTTCAGGACGCTTGGTCAATGAATCAGTCGATGGAGTTATCGCTGACAGCACGATTGTTGCCAGGGTACACGTCTGCTTTCAATCTCTTACAAACACAGAACTTGATTGTGTATGGTGGACAACAGTACGTCATTAAACAAGCAAGTCCAGCGGTTGATGCAGGTATTCTGACTAATCAAGTCAAGGCTGTTCATATTATGTATGACGTGCTAAAGAATGTGCGCAAAGAGGATATCAATGCTGGTACGCTGACTTATTCGTTTCAAGATGCTTGCAGTCAATTTGTAAATGGTAATGATCAAGATGTGACGGTTGATTACGATGGCAACTTTCAGTCAGTCCAAATCGAGAATTTGGGGAATACCTCGTTTCTTGAATTCTTGACGAGCTATCTGGATAAGTTTGGCGCTGTCATGATACCGGATAACCTGCATATTCACTTTTATTCTCGCGACACGTTTCGTCATGAGACCAACAATATGTTTGTTTATGGCGGTAATACCGATGCGGTTCATTTGTCGACGGATTCGAGTAACTTGATTAACCAATGCTGGTGCTATGGTAAGCCAGTTGATAACGAGAATAGTTCTTCAAACAATGACTTAACCAAAGGCAACTATCAGGTTAAGTTTTTATTTTCCGATCAAGATAGTATCAACAAGTATGGCCTGCATCGTGGACCCGCCATTTCTGATGAACGATTTACTGATCAAGGTTCAATGCAACAGTACGTTCAGTCGACGTTACAGACCGAACCAACATTGCAATTGACGATGCAGTATCTCAGTCGAACTGTAATCAATAAAGGGGATGGCTGGTATTTACGTGCACCTAGCATCGGACTGGAACGTGAGGTTACGGTGACAGGAATTACCCAGAATCCGTATAACCCAGCGTCGATGCCAACAATTACATTAGACAATACGTCTGCGGCACTACGCAGTATCTCGTTGACGTCGAGTAATCGAGTACGTGATCACGATAATCAGATAACTAATCTGACGGCGATTGCGAATAACATTCGGGTCAATGAAGATCACTTTGCTGGCTTACAGACGATTGATGGAGGTGTTAGCGATGTCCAATACAGACCAAACGCATAAACGTTATTTGCAGAATTCGGATGGCAGTGTGTACTGGCCTTTCACTGCATGGGATGCTATTGTGGGTAAACCTGCCGATTTAATTGATCAGCCTGATTTAGCTGCTGCTATCGCCAAGATTCCGCAACCTGACTTAACTGGCTATCTCAAAAAGGATGCCTTGAGCAGCTATCAGACAATTGCTGCTATGAATGCGTATGTTCTTGGAACAGATTTAACTAACAGGCTTCAAAATTACGTCTTAACGAACGATTTACCAAATTTTGATGCCTTTGCTAAAAATGCAGACATAACAGCTGCACTCGCCAAGAAAGCGGATGTTGGTGATAGCTTTACCAAAGCGGAAGAGAAAGCCACGTTTGCGACACTCGCATCTGTCAGTACGATTATTGATGGACGTTTGCCAGATATTGATGCCAATCTTGCAATGCAGATACTCATGGAAGGATTGAAGGTGACACCAAACTTCGTCACAGGACATCTTGATTATGAAACTACGCCAACGACAGACAGCACGATTACGGGTGCCATGATGAACCTGTATTTAACGAAGATTAATTTACGAGAGGACGAGAAAGGCCACATGATTAGTGAGGTGATTCAGTAATGGCAGATATTGGGAAAGTGTTCCCAACCACAAACGGTGTGTGGAGTGCTACCACAACTTATGAACGAATGTGTATCGTTAGTTATCAAGATAGTTCTTATATTTCGACAGTGACCACAACTGGGGATGATCCTGACAAGTCCAGTAACTGGCAGTTAATTGCGAACGGGATTGTCGGACCTGCTGGTCCAATGCAACCACTAAATTATTTGAGTAAGTATGTTGTGCCAATCAATCTGTGGACAACCGAGATTGCCAATACTGATTTAAATGACGATGGATCTTTCAAATCTGGAAGTCTGGGGCAGAACAAGGGATATGGCTATACGTCCGTAGTGCCTGACCTGATTCTGAATGACGGTAAATTCCATCAAACATTAACGTTGTATAGTGGCTCAACTGGTGAAACGGTTAAGTTATTCTTTTACAAATCAATTACGGATAAAACGGTCTTTAATTCGATGACATTTACGGTCGATGATGAGCATACTGTTTTTAAATTAGATAAATTTGCTCCGACCGGTACAAGCATGATTAATATCTCTTACAGTAATGTGAGGACTGGTAAGCCAGCGCTGTACAATGACTACGTGGACTGTGGATTTTATGTAGCACCACTGGCCACCGACGATGATCAGTTGATGACTTTTCCTGTTAAATCACCGTTAAACGGTAACGTTCGTGTGATAAAGCGAGATCATACATGGTATATTCGTGGGGACTTTGGTGGCTACACACAGTCAGATGCTGCTAGTCAGGCACTTTGTGACTTACCATTTAGCACTGATTTGATTACCTTCAAGGGCTCTGGCGACAGCGGTGGTTCGCCCGTTTTGGTTATCTTTGGCAATCAGTTGTCATTGCAGAAAACAGTTGGTACTGGCGGTACAGTAAGATTTAGTTGGTCGATTCCGGAGGAGTTATTATGAACAATGCACAGATTCTCGATGCTCAAAAGTCGTTTGACCAAAAGCTTGGCACGTTTATTTGGCCTTACTCATATGGGCTGACTGACAGTCAAAAAACGCACGAGCTGCTGGATAAGTCATTTGCAAGAATGGCTGAACTGGGTCTTAACTACTGTGTTCTTGGTATGACATATGCCAATCTGAGCCGCGATGGGTTGAATAATTATCATGCATCTACTGAACCAATTAACCAGTATGCGATTGAATCGGCGTTACGCAACGATG
The DNA here is from genome assembly GCF_000428925.1 of Furfurilactobacillus rossiae DSM 15814. Classification (GTDB taxonomy): domain Bacteria; phylum Bacillota; class Bacilli; order Lactobacillales; family Lactobacillaceae; genus Furfurilactobacillus; species Furfurilactobacillus rossiae. Next base: position 202,079 of record NZ_AUAW01000005.1, read on the forward strand.
TGATTCCAATCGTTAGTTATGGTATGTGGGCGATGACCGATTTTGACCAGGACATTTTTAACCACGATCAACAAACATTTTTAAATGCAATTGCTGAGATTCATTGCCGACTGATTAGACGCTACAAAGGACGACAAGTGCTGTGGGAAGGTCTCAATGAACCCGACAACGGGGCCACGCCATGGTTCGATAATGAAGGCGCAATTGATCCGACTCGTGTTCGACAAATCGTGCAATTGAATACCAGAATGGCAAAACAAGTCAAACAAGATCCAGCCATGATGTATTTTGGTGGGAATCTGTTCACGTATCCAGCTGCTTCATCTGACGGTGTGGACTACTGGCAACCTTACTTTGACGACGGCATGCTAGTTGATAGTGATGCGTTTGCTAATCACCCATACGGAAACAAGTATTACTGGCAAGGTAAGCCAGAATTCGTATTCGATAAGTGGAATCCGGCAACCTACGCGCCAATAAAGGGGATGCCATACGTCAGCACGGAATACGGGTATACGCGCGATGAGTTTGACGACACAACTGTCGCTAACTACATCACACGTCAATCAGTTCTATTAGATGCAATGGGTTATAGCCTGTTCACTGTTTACGGTTTTGATATGTCTGGTGCGTCACCGTGGTCAATGGTGAACGCTGACGGATCATACAATCAGACATCGACACAATTGTTGAATTTGCGCGATAAACTGACTGGTTATCATTTTGACCACTGGATCAGCGACAAAATTGGGGGCTTGTGGGCAGCACGTTATCTTGGCCCTAATTCCGATGAGAAAGTCGTGTACTGGGTACAAGATAGCGAATTGGACGCTACGATTACCTTTTTAAATGGTCAGTCATTAAGCGTGCATGCAACCAATACAGCAAAGATTACGGCCAGCCAACCTGTTCAAGATGTGTTAGACGGTGATTTCTTGGCTAAGACACGAGCCAACGTGATTGGCACACAAGAAACTTTAGCCAGCATGCAGCGGTTAATCATGTCACGTATGAATGATTCGAACGTACCAGTACCAGATACAATTAAAATTCGCCCAAATGGTGATCGTGGTACCTACCGCTGGCTGGTGACGTTGCCCCAACAAATTGAGAGTAACGTGAATGCTATGATTGATTGGTTTAATACCAAACAGTTACCCTGGTATCACATGCCTGAGAATCAACCCATGCAACATATTCAACTAAGGGCAGTTCATTCATTATGGCTAGGAAATAGAGTTAAGCAAATCTGGTCACAAAACTGGTTGATTGTTCATGATACGCTGCATCAAATGCAAGATATATTAAAACAGAGAAAGCTCGTTGACTAAGGTCAGCGGGCTTTTTGATTGGAGGAAATTTATGGATACACGATTATCGCCAACCGGTGAGTTAACATTGCCGCTTAAACTCACGCTTGGCAAAGGGCTCTTTATGTACGAAGGCGCAGCCACCCTTGATGTCACCAGTGTTTTACGTTTACGTCAGGGCGACGACAATGATGCACTACCAGTGCAACTTTATCGCGAAGATGGCACGTTGTGTAACTTACAAGGCGCTCAAATTAACACCGTTATCACGGATGATAATGACAAACAAATTGGCGTGCCGATGTCTGGTGAGATTACTGATATTGCAAACGGTCTTGCCAACGTTCGTTTTCCTCAGCCGACACTGACCACGCAGGGATTAATTAAATTTTTCATCGAAGTTATTACTGGCGATGGTGTCAAATCAACGATGGACCTGTCGACAACGGTATTAGCAGGTCGTGAGTACTTGAGCTTTAATTACGATCCATACAAAGACGATTGGGCAACATTCAAGGCGAGCTTGTTACAGGATGCCGATTTTAAGAATTGGATGAACCAAGTTGACGCCTACGTTCAAAAAGAGAAGGATACCCAGGCAGCCGCACAGGCAAATCAAAAAGCGGTTGAGTCAGCTGGCGCTGTCTTATTGAACGCTGACCAACAGAAAATTTCCGGTAAGTTAACCGTCCAAGATATTATTACCAAGGATGGTTCTAACAGTAATCTGTGGAGCAAAGTACGTTCTATTGGTGGCGATAGCGGCATGATTCCCGTCTCGCTAACGGATGGTTTCAAACAGTGGGACATTCCGTGTGCGTTCCATAAATATGATCTTGGTGATACATGGCTAGTTACCTTTATGGGTGCCGTTCAGGTATTGCACACTTTTGATTCAAATACCTCAATCGTCTTGTGTAACGCACCAGAAGGTATTCCTGGTTGGGGCGGTGGCGTTATCTTGGATCACGTTACAACTTACGGTTATCAATCAGTAACATATATGGTGCCATCAAATGCGACACCAACAGTTCGAATCATTAATACGAATGCGTTGCATGCAGGTGACGTACTTGATATTGGATTCGCATACTTTGCTAATAAATAAGGAGGGCAACCATGAGCAAAAATGTTTATTTAATCAATGATCAGCATCATCTCACCGGCAGTTACCGAGTCATGCCAAACGATTATGTGCCTGATCCAACCATTCCAGAAACAGATGTGCCGCAGCCGAATGAATCCAATAAGGTTTATTTTGACTTTGAAACGAAGAGTTGGATTGAAGAGCCGACAAAACCGGCACAACCCGTTGAGGCAACAGCTCAAGATAAGATAAACGCACAGATTCTGGCAACACTGGCCGCAGACAAAACGGCTCAGTCAAAATTCAATGCACAAGTGTTGTTACAGCTTGCAAGCAAGACCACTAAGGAGGTACAAGCATAATGTTTGATTTTATTAAATTGTATTTTGAGATGGGACTCTACACTGTTGACGAATTAAAAACCTTTGTGACCGGTCAAATGATTACGGCCGAGCAGTTTAAGGAAATTGCGGACATTGAGTACACATTTTAAATAATCCGATTGGTTGAGTAGAGAGGAAAAATATATGATTCAGTGGACGGGATGGACTTTAATTGTTGTTTGGGCTTTTGTTGGCAACATACTGATGAATGCAAAAAAAGCCAAATTTAATTGGCTTTATCTTTTTTGGAGTTTATGTCTGGTAGTGATATCGGGCTGGCTCCTATTAGTTTGTTTAAACCCTTAACAATAGTCCAGAAATCGCTAAAGACTCGTGAGTAATTGTATACGAATACAATTGAATCTCTAAATGACTCAAATTCATTAGAAAGCCCTGGGGCGTATAACACCACCTCCGCTTCAAGCTGTCGCTGGTTATCTGATAGTGCTAAGGGCCGCGTAGATGGCTGTTTATTCTTGTCTGGAATCAGCGTTATTAACTCTGAATACGTAACGGTTACATATTCAGAGAATAGTGTCTGCATATGTGAAATCACACGGTCATAATTTTTTTGTTGAATTTTGGCGATTTGTTCGGCCTGCTTTTGTTCTGACAAGTATCTTTTTAGTTCGTTGTTTGATTTGACGACAAACTGCTTTACTTCTGATTCGTTTTTTAGTTCTGCCTGTCTAATAGTTGTTTCATTATCAGATTTTGTTTTTTCAACAGAGGCATTCGTAAAATATTGAATTACTGGTAGGGTCAGAAGTCCCAACGTTGAAATTATAGCGATGATTACACCAATCATTTCTAGATAGTTCACAAGTTATCCACTCCAATTTTTATATAGTGATCTTTAGGGAATAAGTGCCTTTTTATATTTTACAATATTTAAATAATACAACAAACTCAAGACAACCACATTTGTAATAGTGTTAATGCTTTACATTTAGTTATCATTTTTTTATGGATTGTAAAACAATTTCATTGCTGATCCTGCTCATCTGGTGAATGTTTGCTATCTGAATGCACAAAAAATAGACTCTAACTTCCATTACTGGAGGTTAGGGTCTATCTTATATCAGCAAAACTAATATTCAATTTAGTAACAATAGCCTAATCGTTGACCATTAGACAGAATCTTTTCGGCAACGTAAGCACGGTTCCCCGAGGCACCGATGTAACTAATCCAACGGTAACCTTCTGAATCTACGTAACCATCGTAGCTGATTGCCATACCAGCGTTGTAGTACGCTTTGATGTCACCAGTCTGCGTTGACGGCGCATTGCGAACGTACTTCATTCCGTAAGGAACGTAAGCACCAGTTTGTGGTACTAGATTCGTAGTGGACTGTGACGACTGTGCCACATTACCAGATAACACTGCAACCCAGCATTGCCTACCAGAAAATGACGTGTAACCAAGCCACTTGTAACCATCAGCGTAAGCAACACGTTCATAGTTAACCGACTGACCAGCCTCATACTGACCAAGTACATTGTTACTCAATCCTGCACCACTACGGATGTTAGTCGTGGCAGCAAATGTGAATGTACCAATCGTTGGATTGGCATGAACAGATGCAGACGGTTGGACAGGTTGTTGAACCGTCGTCTGGGCTTGCGGAACGTTAATCGTAGAAGTTCCAAGGCTAGATACCCCTGTGGCAATGTCATTAGCAAGCGTCTCAGCAGAAACACCCCAGCGACCTTGAATGTACTCCATTGGATCAACGTGGTCACCCCACCAGTTTTCACTAACAAAACGGTGTGTGATGATTCCACCATTTACATGGTTAAATGAACCGGGGTTAATCCCATAACGAACAGCACTATCGTGAGCCAGTTTGATATAAGACTCATAGTCAGCCTTGAACGTGTTCCAGTCATACGTATGAGCTAGTTCAATTTGAACCGGAGCGTTGGCATTAGCATACGTGCCAGCGGCCCACGCTTGATAACCAGGCTGTTCGACTTGATACACTGCACCACCATCACCAACAACGTATGTTGCACTCGTAAATGCGACATTCCAGTTGTTGTCAAAATAACTGGCGGTGTTAGCAGCACTCGCTTCGGTGGCCGTATCATGTAGCACAACAAACTTGTTGTTCGTTTGGTACGGTGAACCTTGACCGGCGCCAAATGCGTACTGCGTATTAACTACATAGGCACTGGCCTTTTGAGTATCTCCAGAAAATAGAGCCAAAGAAAAAGCAGCCATTATGGCTGCTCCAGTAGTTACAATTTTATTTTTGATCATTGTTACCTCCTTGCTTATCAGTAGATGCGGTGAGAATACCCAGCGTTGTCAGCAGTGAAACACCGGCCGTAATTGAACCGTAAATGGTTGTTGCATCTGTCTGCTTAACTACAACACCAAGACCGGTTAAGATACCGATTCCACCAGTCGCAATGGCGGTTAACAACGTTCCCCATGCAGTCGCAGATTTATAGTTGAAATTCAGTCTTACTTTCATGATTTAATGTCCCCTTTATCAGTTAACTTCTGCTCTAGCTCACCTACCTTACGGGTCAGCGTGTCAATCACCTTTGATTGCTCGAAAACTTGATTATTCAAGTCCTCAATCGTTTGTGACTGTTTACGAATTTGACCAAGTAATTCATTGATGTTTTCAATGCCCGTTGCCATTGTGCTTGAATTTGCTTTGTAGCGAATACCTAGATAGGTTAATAGACCACCAATAAACGTTGATACCGCCATGATGATTGCTTGGTTCACTGGTGACCACCGCCCCATCCTGTATTCGTCAGTGCTGCCATCACAATAGCCGTGAACATAGCAATCGCATACATTGTTGAAAAATCAATCGGCCCTGGTGTGTGCAAATCATGAAAAATAAATGTCACGAGATACATTGACCACATACCGCCAGCCATCACTAATGAGGCTGCTTGTGCCTTATAACGCTGAACATGCCACAATCCAGAAAGCACGCACGTCATGCCAACGATGACAAGCAGGATTGCCATGTCCGGATCCTCAAAGTGAGTGAACAGGGATCGTGCGTGGTCTAGATCTTCGTCGGCGAGAAAATTTGAAACGTAAATAAAAAACACACCTAGGCTTAGCGTGTTCAATCCAATCCATATTAACAGCCAATTGCGTTTAAAGTTGCTCCACATGGCATCACTCCTTCCGATTTTTTGTGGGCAAATTACAAGTTTAATCCGAACAAGCCCGGAAACTTTCAATGGCAGTCTGTTGATGATGGATTTTTAATGGTCGTTGATTAATAAGCTCAAGTGCTGCCAGGATTTCATCAGTCGTTATCTGGTCAAAGTTAGTCTTTTTCGGGAAAAACCAACGTAACCGTCGATTGAAATATTCATTAGATCCCCGTTCCCATGGTGAATACGGGTGACAAAAATACACTTTAATCTGATAGTCTTGTTCTATGGATCGATAATCGGCAAACTCCTTACCATGATCAACAGTTATAGATTTCACTTGGGAACCG
>NZ_AUAW01000006.1 GCF_000428925.1 Furfurilactobacillus rossiae DSM 15814
AACTCGCCTCGAGATGAGATTTCCCATTCCTATATGGAAGTAAGACCCCTCAGAGATGATGAGGTAGATAGGCTAGAAGTGGAAGTGTGGCGACACATGGAGCGGACTAGTACTAATCGGTCGAGGACTTAACCACGAAGTGGTGGTCCGGTTAAAGAAAAGAAGATCATGATTCAGTTTTGAGTGGATAACGCTCAGAGTGTGGTGATGATGGCACGAAGGATACACCCGTTCCCATGCCGAACACGGAAGTTAAGCTTCGTCGCGCCAAGAGTAGTTGGGGGATCGCTCCCTGCGAGGGTAGGTCGTCGCCATGCATATTGGAAGATTAGCTCAGTTGGGAGAGCGTCTGCCTTACAAGCAGAGGGTCACAGGTTCGAGCCCTGTATCTTCCATTTAATGAGCCGTTAGCTCAGTTGGTAGAGCATCTGACTTTTAATCAGAGGGTCGACAGTTCGAGACTGTCACGGCTCATTGCCCTTAGAGGGTAGTGAAAAAATTTCGGTTAACGCCGACTTAGCTCAGTTGGCAGAGCATCTGTCTTGTAAACAGGGGGTCGGAGGTTCGAATCCTCTAGTCGGCATTGCACCATTTATATGCGGAAGTAGTTCAGTGGTAGAACATCACCTTGCCATGGTGGGGGTCGCGGGTTCGAATCCCGTCTTCCGCTTTTGCCAATTCACAATAATGCCGGGGTGGCGGAATTGGCAGACGCACAGGACTTAAAATCCTGCGGTCAGTGATGACCGTACCGGTTCGATCCCGGTCCTCGGCACTTATTTGCACCCATAGCGCAACTGGATAGAGTGTCTGACTACGAATCAGAAGGTTGTAGGTTCGACTCCTACTGGGTGCATTGCAGTTTTTATTCTGCAAACAATTACATTTTCGGGAAATAGCTCAGCTTGGTAGAGCACCTGGTTTGGGACCAGGGGGTCGCAGGTTCGAATCCTGTTTTCCCGATTTATAAATAGCTCTCTAGTTATTTATGATCGCGGTGTAGCTCAGCTGGCTAGAGCGTCCGGTTCATACCCGGGAGGTCGAGGGTTCGATCCCCCCCGCCGCGATTAAGCATATGAGTGAACTTGGACCTTTAGCTCAGTTGGTTAGAGCAGACGGCTCATAACCGTCCGGTCGTAGGTTCGAGTCCTACAAGGTCCACTAATATGGTGGTCCATTGCTTATATTCAGCTTATGGAGGATTACCCAAGTCTGGCTGAAGGGAACGGTCTTGAAAACCGTCAGGTGGGCGCAAGTCCACGCAAGAGTTCGAATCTCTTATCCTCCTTTTTGTTTATATACTATTATCGCGGGGTGGAGCAGTCTGGTAGCTCGTCGGGCCCATAACCCGAAGGTCGTTGGTTCAAATCCAGCCCCCGCAATTTTGGTCCCATGGTCCAGTTGGTTAGGACGCCTGCCTGTCACGCAGGAGATCACGAGTTCGAGTCTCGTTGGGACCGTTTATGGCTCGGTAGCTCAGTCGGTAGAGCAATGGATTGAAGCTCCATGTGTCGGCAGTTCGATTCTGTCCCGCGCCATTCATACCATGTTATGCGGGTGTAGTTTAGTGGTAAAACCGCAGCCTTCCAAGCTGCTGTCGCGAGTTCGATTCTCGTCACCCGCTCCATGGGCGCATAGCTCAGCTGGTTAGAGCGCACGCCTGATAAGCGTGAGGTCGGTGGTTCGAGTCCACTTGTGCCCACTTGGTTTTGGGGAAGTACTCAAGTGGCTGAAGAGGTGCCCCTGCTAAGGGTATAGGTCGCGCAAGCGGCGCGAGAGTTCGAATCTCTCCTTCTCCGTTTTTTGTTTTTAGAATGTAGGTCATTTTTTATGACCCCTTGGTCAAGTGGTTTAAGACACCGCCCTTTCACGGCGGTAACATGGGTTCGAATCCCGTAGGGGTCATTACTTTTTATTATTATCGCGGGGTGGAGCAGTCTGGTAGCTCGTCGGGCCCATAACCCGAAGGTCGTTGGTTCAAATCCAGCCCCCGCAATCTTATATCAATTGTAACTACGCATGTTATGCGTAGTTTTTTTGTGGAATTGAAGTGTGACCTCTGTTTATAAAAGAGAAAGAGAACGTTCTAGCAAAATTATGATTTTTGCTGGAATGTTCTCTTATTAATATGTGTATGTTTTAAAAAATGCAGTATTTAGCGTGTTAGGCTAACGCGATTGTATGCAGTTTCACGATAACTATATTGCGACTGCTTGTAAAACGATTCAAAAGGTGCAAATGAACTACTAGAAATCCATGCGTGGTAGTCATTAACGTGATCCCAAGACATTAATATAGTGTATTCACTGCTAGCTTTTTCCTTTTCCAGCAAGGCAAACGCTCGCAAGCCTAAGGGACGTTCCTGATCTAAAAAGTGATCAACGCTTGCGCGTAAAATTTTCGCGTGGTCTGGGTCCAATTGCAAATTGATGAAAGCAAAAAAGTCTTTATATGCGGGTTGAGGTAACTCGTTTAGTACTTTAAACGTAATGGGGTTTGCAAATACTGTGGGCAAGTCACTTACATCAAGCAGCATGAGACGCGCGACTCCACTTGTTTCAGATAGTGAGATCAACTTGTTTTGAGGATTTTGTTCCTGCAAGTTCTGTAAAATGTTTTTAGTGCCAAATGCTAAGGAAATCGCCGATGTCATAATTATACCTCCATGCTTTATTTACCCTAATTATAAGCGCACCTTTAAATGATGTGCAAAATATGGGCATTCATTATTCGAATTAATTTCATGAATGAGTTACCTTTAGAGAGGAGGGAAAAACGATGAAACTAACAATATTGGGTTATTATGGCGGTTACCCTGCAAACGGAGTAGGTACAAGCGGCTATTTATTGCAGAGTGACGATTACAATTTAATGATTGATGCTGGAAGTGGCACTTTGCTTGCATTGCAGAAAGTGCTGAACCCATTACAACTTGATGGACTATTGTTGACACACTATCATCACGATCACACAGCAGATGTGGGCGTGCTTCAATATGAATGGCAACTTCAGCAGGGCGCACGTAAACATGCTGTACTGCCAATCTATGGTAATACAGAAGATCCATTGAATTTTGCCGCATTAACGTGGGCAGGCGCGACAGAAGGCCATGCGTATGATCCACAATCGTCTTTAGTCCTTGGGCCATTTATGATTACCTTTTCGCGAACTGTTCATCCAGTTCCAACGTTTGCAGTTCGCATTACTGAAACAAAATCTGGTCACACGCTCGTATTCACGGCGGATAGTGCAGTGACTGATACGTTAAATCGCTTCTCAAAGGGGGCGGATTTGTTAATGATTGACACCAACTTTTATGCAAATCATACTGGCAAGATGTGGCACATGACGTCCACCCAAGCGGGCGCCTTAGCCAAAGCGGCGCAGGTCAAACAGTTATTATTGACTCATTTACCGCAAACAGGCAATTTGGAATCATTAAAAGCAGAGGCACAGCTAGTTGCCGGCAAAAAAATACAAATTAATTTGGCGTCAGACATTAATCAAATTATTATTTAACATAACACAACTATTTTACTTACAAAAAAGAAGCATAATCCTTATATGACGCTGTTTTGAACCGATTACTATATGGTAAAACTTATTGATACAATTCGATAGAAATAATAAATGCGGTAATATATTTATTTACTTATGCTGTTTTATGCATATTAGTTAATAGATAAAACACATAAATTAAAAATTTGTCTTTTAATTTCACGAATAGATGTTCCCCTTTCTTTATAAAATCCTCTTTATTTTTTTGTAAACGTGCTGTACAATATAAGCATGAGATAAGAGATCTCATAACGCTCGCAACATGCTTAAAGGGGGACGACAATTTATGAGTAACATGGTTACGCTCTACACTTCACCGAGTTGCACTTCTTGCCGAAAGGCTCGTGCATGGCTCGTTGAAAACAATATTCCTTTCAAAGAGCGGAATATTTTTGCCGAACCGCTGTCAGCCGATGAAATTAAAACTGTTTTGCGAATGACAGAAGATGGAACTGAAGAAATCATCTCCAAACGTTCGAAGGTTTTCCAAGATCTTCATGTTGATCTTGATGATCTGCCAATGAATAAGTTAATTGATCTTGTTCACGAAAACCCGGCTTTGTTACGTCGTCCTATTATTATGGATGATAAGCGACTTCAAGTGGGATACAACGAAGATGAAATTCGTCGCTTCTTGCCACGTGACGTGCGTGCATTGGAATTGGCTGAAGCACAACGATTAGCAAATTTATAAAACTACACTTTGAGATTAATTTGCAAGTGGCCGAATCTATGGGATAATGGCATAGGTTGGGTCTTTTTGTTATCTTTATGCACTAAAGTGATTGACCGAATCGAAACCGTTAAAAATAGTTGATTAAACTTTACTTTGACGATTAGAGGACTAAAATATGAATAAACATTTAGGATGGAATTCCTTTTGCGAAAGGGGCGTTTCGCATGGAAATGGAACGCATTAACGAGAATACAATTCGAGTCGTTATTGGCAATGATGATTTATCTGCACGTGGCATTACAGTACTTGATCTACTTGGTAATCATCAGCAGATAGAACGGTTCTTTTACAGCATTTTAGAGGAAGTTGACGTAGACCATCAATTCCAAGATAATGACGCAGTCACATTTCAAGTTTTGCCAAACCGCCACGGTTTAGAGCTGTTTATCAGCAAAAATGTAGGCGATGAAAGTGATGGGACTGATGATTTTGATGCAGCTAGTGCTGGTTTTAGCGGCGCAGTCGATTTTGGTGACAATGCATCAACTGACCAGATCTCCGACTTTTTAAAACAACAGTTGCAGGGTAAGGATTCAGAAGACGATGATGATCGTAAAACAACAATCAGTAGTGAAGCCACGGATGATAATGATCCTGAGGCTTTAAAGAATTATACTTCTGATCCTAACGTTCCTACGCGGGAGGTTGTGCTCCGTCTGAACGATTTTGAAGATCTTGTCTCAATTGCTAAGGTTCTTCATTTAGATGGCGCTGTATCGAATCTTTATAAATACCGTGATCAATATTACCTTGATTTGGTTTTCTTCACAGATCAAACTACACCAGAAACCATCAAGGATGATGTGGCGGTGGCTTTGGAATACGCAAACAAAACTACGATTACTAGTGATGTTTTGTCAGAGCATGGTGAAAAGATTATGGAAACTTCAGCGCTTGAATTAGCACGACATTATTTCGGCTAGGTTTTCGAAACAAAGAGGGCGCAAAAAAGCTGACTTAACAGCACTTTCGATTTAGGAGAGTCTTCAAATACCAAGCTTTATCCCGATTTTAGAGGGATAAAGCTTGGTATTTTAGGTTAAAATAGCATCCACGTCGGTCACGGAAAAGAGCGATCAGTTAAATAGCTGACCGCTCTTTACAACTCATCTTTCTTTGAAAATAGCATTTTGTCCTTCCGCAAATTAGAACCTTTTGCATTGGACTTAGTAGAGATATTACGGTCCCCATGTTCTTCACTTCATATTGATTTACTCGTCAGTTACCTACTACGTATTCTATGCAAACTATCAACAGTAATTTCTGATAATTAGTTGCCACAATTATCACGATAGGACTCGTTGAACTTGAACCAACAAACTTTCAATATAAGTTGAACACTCTATCTAACTGAGCTATTGATTTGTGGGCGGACTGTTAAAGAACCATTATACTTTTTATTCTGCCTTTGCTAGTTAACTATTGTCTCATATGCCAGACGGTTAATGACTCCTTGATATTTTGGATACTTAGCAAGTAATTCTTGTTTAGTAAAAAGTTCAAAGTCTTTGTAGTCAAAGCCTGGTGAAACAACACAACTGACCAAAGAAAAGGAATCATCTACTGCAGTTTCAGAGCCGAATATGGTTCCGGCTGGAACGCAGTATTGAGGTTTTTGATTTTCGTTTAAATCATTTCCTAAATCGATTCTTTCATAGTGGCCATCCGGGAAAATACAATGAATAAACAAATGTTTTCCCGTGTGGAAGAACCATAGTTCATCATGAGTCAAACGATGAAAATGTGAAGGGGATGAGCCATCTAACAAAAAGTAGATACTAGTATAGAAGAATCGGTTTTCATTGCCTCTGTTTTCTAAAAAAGTATCTTTACTATGTGAAGTTTCCTTAAACCATCCGCCCTCTGGATGTGCTGTTAGTTGCAAAGTTTCAATAATCTCATCTTTTGTCATGGCCGTATTTTCCTCCACCAACTCAGTTATAGTTTCCCCTAATACTGGATAAAATTATATTAGCAGAGTTGAACCGTTTTTAACCATAAATCTAAATTTACTTTTTTGACTACTGTCCGTAGTCTGAGTTAGTGTCATTCTGAACAGGGACTTGTTTTCCGGTTGGAGTGCCATCAGGATTCAAGTATCCTTGTTGTATCGCGACTTTGTCCTGTATTTCGCCAGAAGAAAGCATATTGTCAGGAGTGCTATTCAAAGCTTGCTGAACGCTCATACCGTGATCAATTTTGTAGGCAGCAGGTGATTCACCATATTTGTTAAGAAAACTAGTCAGCGTGTTTTCATCCATCGAAATACCAGGGGTTGATTGACCCACAGCCTGTTGTAAACCACCGTTCGATGTTGGGCTTTGTTTGGAAATGTTCGATGAACTAGCAGCAGATTGTGATGCTGTAGCCGAGCTGCCAGAAACTTGACTAGATAGTTGTGCCGACGCCATGGAACTGGACTCAGCTTTACTTTGGGATTCGTTTGCTGATTGTGAACTAGCAGCCGTTTTATTAGAACTATCTTTGCTCTCCGAAACAGATTCAAATTTGGACTTGTCTCTTGATTGTTGACGGTCCTTTTTAGTCTGCCTTGATACTTTGCTGACATGCGAACTTGAACTATCGCTAGAGCTTTTGACATTGTGACCACCACAGGCTGTTAGAAATAAGGTACTCAAAATTGTTACGCCTAATATAACGAACCTTTTCATGTTATCTCCCCGGATATGTTAATTGCAGAAATGAACGTGGTGAGATTCGAACTCACGGACAAGTCTCCCTACGAGATGTCACGTTCAACCAATAATGGCTAATTTACAGATGCATTGTTGCCGTTTTTAGCAGGATGTTGCATCATTACAAATACTGCAGCAATAATCAAGACAACAATTGCAGGGAAGGCTAGGATAGCAGTAAAGCCAAACAATGCGCTCCCAATAATTCCTAGGACTGAACCAACAATCGAAATATTGTGTCGGCGTGATTGAACCAAGGCGACAATATTTAAAACAACGCCGGCCCAGGCTAATATATAAAAGAATGCCCCCGCACCACTTGTAGCGTGTGTACCTGCAGCTGCGTCAGAAAATGCTGCACCGAAAATAACAAACCATGACATCGCAAATAAGACACAATTAATAATATCCAAAATGCCGGCCCACATATTAATTTTTAACTTCTGCATATTTAACGCTCCTTAAATTTATCTATTAACAAAGTTTACAGAGTTCATTCCGGAAATAGTTATTTTATCACCCTTATGAAGTGACACATTAACTTTTGGAACTTGATGCATATCGGTATCCCCACCCAAGACTTCGTTGACATCACTGCCAGTTAAACTTTTGGGATCTACCATAAAGTTACCGGATTGACCATCAGCAGGGGTTACGGTGTAGTTACCAGCCTTAATATCTTTGCCCACAACCCAATAACCAGTGCTGAGAGACGAAGTGTTTGACTTGTCACGATTAGTTACGGGAGCAAAGTTGGCACCTGCCATTCCGGAAATTTCTACTTTATCACCTTTGGCAAAGTCTGCAGTTACTTGTGAAACTCCCATGTCAGGGTCGTCCCGTTGCAAAATTTCGTTCACAGATTCACCAGTGAGAGAGTGCTTGGGTTCAGTACTAAAGTTTCCCGAACCACCCGTTGCTGTCACTGTGTAACGGCCAGCATTGATGTCCTTTCCAACCGTGTATGTTCCGGGAATAAGCTGTTTTTGTACGGCCTTCGCTTGAACAACGATTTGAGGGGAGGAAATACTTGCTGTAATAAATGTTGCTCCAGCGAGCATGCCTGAAATTGCGACTGTAGCAGCAATGTTTGACTTTTTCATGTAAAAGTCTCCTTTGAATGATGTCAGCTTTTAATGTCATCAGCGTTGGACAAAAATTTATTTGTTATCAATCAATGCCTGGTTTTCAGTGTTATAAGTTCGTATGTACTAAAAAATAATCGCTGGGTTAAATAAATTTGTTTAAATTGTTCGTAAATGGACAGGAGACGCCTAAGATTTCAACGCCGTAATCTTAGTATAAAGGAAGCTAATAACTTTTAAATGATAAGACGATTAATTTGAAAGGAAGATAGCAAAAAAACTTCGAACTTTTCAAAATGAGTACCTGTTGCAGAATCAAGTTGAAATATCAGTACCGTTCATGTAATGAAATAAACGGTTTGCAGAGTGGTCAAGGTTTTTAAAGGGATGTACAAGCACAAAAAAAGAAGGCATAAAAGCCTTCTTCCAAAGATTATTTCTTATCCATCTTGTCTTTAACGTTATCCACGGCATCGGTTAGCTTTTCTTTGGCTTTACCCATCAATCCTTCAGCTTTGCCTTCTGCTTCACGGCCTTTGTCGTTGGTTGCCTTTCCTTCAAGTTCTTTAGCTTTACCAGCGACCTTGTGTTTTGTACTATCAATTTTATCTTCTGTACTCATATCGAGACCTCCTATTGCATTAGTGACATTTACCGATACACATATTATTTCAAATAAAGCGTCAGTAAACAATTAATGTGCTTATCTATCAAAAATGACTGAAGGTATCGTGACAGTTAAAATTTAATCTATGGGGTGAGCAAGAGGAAACGTTGAAAACATTAAACTTTAGCAGTGTCTCGTGAGTACGCGGACAAAATGAATCCTCAATTTGATCTTTACGAACAAATCACACCGCCTTTTCGTATGTAATAGGTGGAGGTGAGATCAATGTTGATGGCTTTGAGTTGCGAGGGTGGTGAACTGGTGGCGGCTAGTGTGGCCGAGCAAAAGCAATATCAGTGTCCTGCTTGCCATGCGCCCGTCCATTTGCGACGTGGGCGAGTGCGGCAGCCCTATTTTGCACATGAACGTTTGGCAGATTGTCAGACCTTTTCAGAGGGTGAGACCTCTGAACATTTGTTGGGCAAACGGCAGTTATCTGAGTGGCTACAAAAACAGGATCATGAAGTTATGCTGGAACAATCATTGAAGGTGATTCACCAACGGCCAGATCTGCTCGTCAACAATCAAACGGCCGTTGAGTTTCAATGTAGTCCAATTGATTTACAGCGATTTTCTGAACGAGTGGTAGGGTATCGTGAACACGACTTTCATCAAATATGGCTTCTTGGTCAACCGTATTGGCCTAAACCGCGGTTGTCACTGAGCAAAGTTGCCAAGTTTATTCGCTGGGGAGGAAAAACTGGCGCATATTTATTGTTTTGGCATACACAACGCCGTCAACTGATCGTTTTGCATCATTTAGGTAAAGCGGCATTATTGCCGATCACTTATTCCCAACAGTCATTTGATACTTGGACTTCTTGGATGGACTGGTCACAACAGCAAACGCAGTTTCAGATGCACTCAGTTAGCAGAGCGAATTTGAGTCATCGACAACAAGCCATTGCGTTAGGCTTACATCACCGACAGCCTAATTTTATGCGCTGGCAAGCATTGTGCTATCAGGCGGGGACTAGTCTAACAATATTACCGCAATGGGTACTGGGGGATGTTTATGAGATGCCGATTTCAATAAATTCACCGTTAGACTGGCGAATTCCGCTTTACTTATGGTGGTGGTGCCATCAAAATGCGTCATCACGTCAATGTCAGTTTGCTTGGACGAGGATTGGTTTGCCCAGAATCCAGTGGTTGCCAAACTTACAGCTGGCTGATGAACGGATGCGACAGCGGATGAGCATTCAGTTATGTAAAGCATTTTTTAGTAGTGAGCATGTAAAACAGTTGTCCGACTATCCAACTAATAGAAAAGTGTGGTAAAGTTAAAAAGTGATTAAAATACAATTAGCTTTCTTATTTTAAATGTTGGAGGTCGTTATGGCAGACGTAAAACAGTTACCTACTAGAGATGAAGTTCCAGAGACGCTAAAGTGGGACTTAACTCAAATTTTTGCAACTGACGCGGCGTGGACAGACGCTTATCATCAAATTGAGTCAAAACTACAACAAGTAACGTCATATCAAGGACATTTAGCTGAATCACCAGAGCAACTTGTAGCTGGCGTGGCTTACTTACTTGATGTTTACCATGAATTGGAAAATGTCGATGTGTATGCGTCATTGAAACAAGAACAAGATACTAGTGATCAAGCAGCACAAGGATTGGCTGCCCAAGCTAATGACTTGGTGGCTAAGGTTGCTAGCGCATTAGCTTGGTTTCAGCCAGAAGTCTTGGCCATTCCAGAAAAGACGCTCAATGAATGGCTGGATACGACTGAGTTAAAGCCGTTCAAACATTTCTTTGAGGACTTAGATCGCGCACGTGATCATACATTACCGGCAGATCAAGAAGCATTATTGGCGGGAGCTGGAGATATTTTCCAAGCTTCGGCAAAAACGTTCGGTGTTTTAGATAACGCGGATTTAGAGTTCCCAATCGTGAAAGATGAGGCAGGCAACGATGTTCGTTTGACTCAGGGGGTATATGGCGTCCTGTTGCAATCAACAGATCGTTCTGTTCGTGGTGCGGCCTTTAAACAACTATATAAGGTGTACAAGCAGTTCCAGAATACGTTTGCTTCGACGCTGTCTAGCAACGTTAAGGCACATAATTATACGGCGCGCGTGCATCATTATCCAAACGCTCGTGCTGCGGCATTAGCGGAAAATAATATTCCTGAAAGTGTTTACGACACGCTTGTTGAAGAGGTTAATAACCATCTTGACCTATTACATCGTTATGTTAGTTTGCGCAAACGTATTTTAGGTGTTGATCATTTGCATTCTTATGACCTGTATACTCCAATTACTGGGGATTCACCGCTGAGTTACACCTATCCTGAAGCTCAACAAGAGGCATTACGCGCCTTATCTGTGATGGGCCCAGATTACGTTAGCCATGTTCAAGAGGCCTTCGATAACCGGTGGGTCGATGTGGTCGAAACGAAAGGCAAACGGAGTGGGGCGTTTTCATCTGGTGTTTACGATACTAATCCATATATTTTGTTGAACTGGCAGGATAATTTAGAGGAATTATTTACCTTAGTTCACGAAATGGGCCATAGCATTCACAGTTATTACACGCGTCATAATCAACCCTATCAGTATGGCGACTACTCTATTTTCGTAGCGGAAATTGCATCGACAACTAATGAAAATACGTTGACTCAATATTTGCTTGATAATAATGACGACCCTAAAGTTCGGGCCTACGTTTTGAATCACTACCTGGATGGTTTTAAAGGAACTGTTTATCGGCAAACACAATTCGCAGAATTCGAACACTGGATCCACCAAGAAGATGCCGCGGGTCATCCGTTGACTGCTAGTCGGATGTCAGACTTTTATGGCAAGCTGAATCAAACGTACTATGGGAAAGATTTAACCCCAGACCCGGAGATTGCTTTGGAGTGGTCACGAATTCCACATTTCTATTACAATTACTATGTCTTCCAATATGCAACTGGGTTCGCTGCTGCCTCGACATTGTCACATGGTATTACCAGTCATCAACAAGGAGCCCTGGATCATTATTTGGACTTCTTAAAGGCCGGTAGTTCACAATATCCATTGGACGTAATGAAGATGGCAGGAGTTGATATGACGAAGCCAGATTACTTGCGCCGAGCATTTGATGTTTTTGAACAACGTTTGAATGAATTTGAAAAGTTAATTGACGATTCGCAAAAATAACCTGTTTTATCTATGCTTCAGTTGATTAAAAAGAGCCTTCAATCGGTATTGGACTGATTGAAGGCTCTTCATTTAATGTTCCGTTTGACTTAAAGAATGCGTAAATTAACTTTGTCGTGATTTTGTTTAATGGCTTGCGGCAACGTTGTTAACTTATTATTAACTGTATGTTCACTGATTTCTAATAACGTGTCGTAATCGAAATGTTCCATCAGCAAGCCGCAATCAAAGTCTTCAACATCGAAGATAACTGTTTGACTTGGGTGTTCAATGCCCATTTCAGAGACCAAACGTTGGTCGGCGCCGAATGCGTCTTCAGCGAGCTTGCTTCGACGATCATCAATAAACATTGCTGTGTCTAATGCTAATTCATGAGCAACGGTGATGCCAAGCTCTTCTGTGTAAGCTTCGTGGTTGACCAGAATGTGCTCCTGCAAACGAAGAAAGTACTGGCGACCAAGACGTTTGCCCTGAAAGGAAGCGGCTTTGTAATCTAGGATAATCTGATACATCTGTTCAGCTAACGTGTTACGGTCCAATTCTGGGTGATCCGTTGCCAGTCGGTGAAATGTATCACTTATCGTCTGTAAATTAAGCATTGGGACAAACTGAATTTGAAGTTTGCGCTTAGTTTGGGCAGAGATCTGGTTAATCTGCTTCTCACAGTCATAACAATTTGTTCCGAGTGGATTTACAAACAGATAAATTTCTAACACGGGATATCCTCCATATCAACAATCTTAAAAAATTAAATAAAAAGTCATAGAATATAAATACGATAATAATGAAACGTTTTACTTAATAAGGCAATCGGTTGCGCATTAGCACAACTGCGCCACTGTGCGTTTCTTAACTGGGACTATCATGCCCGATTTTACCGGAAATGTAAAGTTAAACGTTTCGAATCGTGTGTCGCGAGGGTTCGCTGGCGGTTCATCGCTGGTGACCCAAAGTATGGTAAACTGTTGGCAGTTAGTTGGCCGCCGCGAGGTTGTTCAACAAACGATGAATCATCAAGGAGGTCATTCGATGATTGAGGATTGGTCCCACTTTTTGCTTCCTTATGAGCAAGCGGTCGAGGAATTAAAAATAAAATTGAGAGGCATCCGTAAACAATATAAAGATGCCGGGTTACAGTCACCCGTTGAGTTTGTTACCGGACGGGTGAAACCTGTTGACAGTATTAAGGAAAAAATGGTTCGTCGTCATGTCGCCGAAGATCGTCTGGAAGAGGACATGCAGGATATCGCTGGACTACGGATTATGTGTCAGTTTGTTGGCGACATTTATCAGGTCGTCGACTTATTGCGCAAACGAACGGATTTGACCATCTTGGAAGAGCGTGATTACATTTCAAACGTCAAACCTAGTGGCTACCGTTCGTATCATATCGTGGTTTCTTATCCGGTTCAGATGCTGACAGGTGAAAAACGAATCCTAGCAGAAATCCAGGTGCGAACATTGGCCATGAATTTCTGGGCAACAATTGAGCATTCCCTAAATTACAAATATCAGGGTGAATTTCCTCAGGAATTGCAAGGTCGTTTGGAACGAGCTGGTGAGGCGGCATTCAGATTGGATCAAGAAATGTCTGCAATTCGAGAAGATATTTCGGAAGCACAACCACACGAGAATACGAACAATCCGTCTGATGGTGCAAGTCAGCAGAATAATGACGACGTTTCTTCGACGCCGAATGAAACCAAATAATTGTGTGATCGGTGTTTGCTGTGCATGGCGAGACGATCATATGTAATTGAGAGAGTAGAGAACAAAGTATGAAAGTTGCGATTTATAGTTATTATCCAAATGATGAAACGCGGGCTGTCATTGAACGATTGACGACAGCTTTGAATAAGGCGCACTTACCGATTGATGACCAGCACCCAGACGTGGTGGTCTCGGTTGGTGGGGATGGCACTTTGCTGTCAGCTTTTCATCACTATCGGGCAGAATTGGCAAAAATTCGTTTTGTCGGCTTGCATACAGGGCACCTTGGCTTTTATACGGACTGGCGTGATTATGAAACGGACCAGCTCGTGAACAGTCTGGCGCATGATAATGGTGAAAGTGTCAGCTATCCGCTTTTAGATATCAACATCACTTACAAAGGTGAAACAGCGCCGCATCAGTTTTTGGCGCTCAATGAAGCAACTGTCAAAAAAGCTGCCAAGACCTTAGTTTGTGACGTGTATATTAAAGATCAATTATTAGAACGTTTTCGTGGGGATGGCTTGTGTTTTTCAACACCAACTGGTTCAACAGGATACAATAAATCATTGGGTGGTGCGGTCATTCATCCTGGTATCGAGGCCATTCAAATGGCAGAAATTGCATCCATCAACAACCGGGTGTTCCGGACGTTAGGTGCCTCGTTTATCATCGGTAAGGATGAATGGGTGACGTTACGGTCAGAGGATGCTGACAATTTTGCCATCAGTTGTGATCAATTTTTAACACCAGAACGATTGGTTAAAGAAATTACGTTTAAGGTATCACAGCAACGGATTTATTTCGCAGAGTATCGGCATACGGCATTCTGGCAGCGTGTTCGTGAGTCCTTTATCGGGGACGTGTTGTAATGGCGTATCCGTTACGCTTCGAGTGGCGTAATCAAACGCACGAAACGGTAAAGCTACGAACCTTTTTGAGTGCACACGGCGTTTCCCATGCCGTTTTAATCCAGATCAAGTTTCACGGTGGTGCGATGTCAATCAATCACCGACCGGCATGGAGCGTGGATGATGTTCGTCCTAACGATGTCGTTACGATCATCTTGCCGCCGGAGCCAGCGAATGCAGCGGTAACCATTTCAGATCTACCGTTATCAATTGTCTATGAGGACGATAATTTTTTAGTTGTTAATAAACCTGCTGGAGTGGCATCCGTACCGGCTCATCACTATGATAATAATACGCTGGTTAACCGGGCGAAGGGTTATTTCATTACTCATGGTATTCCGTTACAGGTGCCTCATATTGTTACCCGGCTGGACAAGGATACGAGCGGGTTGGTGCTGTTCGGAAAGCATCACATGGCACATTCCGTTTTAGATCAGCAGTTGAAAGCACACTCATTACAAAAGACTTACTTGGCCGTGGTCAGTGGCACTGGTCTGCCAGAACATGGTAATTTTGACCAGCCAATTCAACGCGACCCGACATCGTTTATCAAACGGCAAACGGGGGAGACTGGACAGGCTGCCCGGACCGAATTTTGGGTCCTGGCAACAGCTGGCGATTTTTCAGTAGTGAAGGTTAAACTCCACACTGGTCGGACGCATCAAATTCGGGTTCACTTTGCCGGTGCAGGATATCCGTTAGTCGGTGATCAGCTGTATGGGGGAGATTTGCATCAAGGCTTGAATCGTCAAGCGTTGGCTTGTGAACGGCTAGGCTTTTATGATCCGTTTGCTGGCGTTCAACGGCAATTAACTGCGCCATTGGCAGGGGATATACAACAATTGCTCACACGTTATGAAATTAATGTTGATAATGTCATGCAGCAACTGAACACGGATCTTGAAACTAATTAACTTGGTGTAACGCGCATTTTTGATTCAAAGTAAGCAACTCACTTTCAAAATAACCATAATAAAAACGCTCGGCAATTTTTGCCAAGCGCTTTTTTAAACCGTGAAAATATCAATATTTCAGTAAATGCGTACCGTGAACTTCCTTAACACTGAGCACTTCCGCAATATGGTCAGCATTGTCTACCGTAATTCCGCCGCCTGGCATGATAATCAGCCGACCAGATGCCGTTTCAACCAGTGTTTTTAAATGTGTCAATGTTTGGTCGATCGGCGTCGTTAATGGTCCACCATGCGTGAGAATTCGATCAACATCATGATCAGCTAACCAGTCGATAGCGGCCGGTTGATCATCAGGCGAAATTGCATCAAAGGCCATGTGGAAAGTAACACTCATGCCACCAGCCGCTGCCATGAGCTGTTCTAGTGCATCGGTGTCTAACTTGTTGTCTGGGGTTAGAGCACCAAAAGCAACGCCGTCCACACCAAGTTCTTGGGCAGAAAATAGGTCAGCTTCCATGATTTTAATTTCGGTATCGTTGTAGACAAAATTGCCACCCCGTGGCCGAATCATGACGGTGAGGGGAATGTGGTGTTCAGCAGCGTAACGACTGCTTTCACTCATAACACCACGACTGACCGTTGTGCCGCCGACGGCCAAATTGTCATTTAGCTCGATGCGGTTGGCCCCGGCCGCGATGGCAGTGGGAAGATCAGTATAATTTTCGATAGCAACTTCTTTAAATAATGGTGTATTCACAATTGGCTCCTTTGATGTTTGTGGCTAACTAAAACAATTAGCTAGTTTTCAAACAGAACGCAAACCGGTTCAGGAACGGCAACATCCTTTTGAATCAATTTTAATTGACCTGTGGTGGCGTTGCGGCTGTATAAGGTTGCGTTATCTGTATTTTGATTAACAGCGACAACAAACTGTTGAGAAGGGTCTAGGTCAAAGTCCCGTGGGAAGTCGCCTTCTGTACTGATTTGTTGACGTAATGATAGTGTACCATCTTCGCTCACAGCAAACACGGCTAAGCTATTGAAACCACGGTTGCTGACGTAAACAAACTGACCATCGTTTGAAATGCGAATTGCAGCAGCACCATTATGAGCAGTCCAATCTGCCGGAATGGTCTTTAACGTTTCAACATGCGTAAGCGTACCCGTAGCTTCGTCGTACTTCAGTACAGAGATGTTGCTGCTCAACTCACCGGCAAGGTAGCAAATAGATTTTTGTGGGTTAAAGACCACATGGCGGGGGCCAAATCCTGGCTCTGCTTGGTATGTTGAGACGAGGCTAAATTTACCGTCGTCAGCGACATCATAGACAGTTACTTGATCCATGCCGAGGTCACAAACAATTAACCGATTGTCTGGCGTTAAATTCGTGTAATGAACATGGGGACCATCGGCCTGTTCAGGTAGTGGACCAACCTCACCCTGATGAGTAACAACATCAGCTAATTTCAATGAACCATCAGACTGAATGACGAAGCTTTTCAGCGTCCCCATGTGATAGTTACCCTCATAGACGAGTTGACGTGCTTCATCAACTGCCACGTAGGCTGAGCTAGTACCCTTTGAAAAGGCGTGGTTTAGCAAAGTTGCTGGGGTAGTGGAGCGGTCAAAGGCTGAGGTTCCTCCCATTCCAGCCGCTTTGTCACCGTCAACAGTGTAAAGCTTGTTTGCTTTGGAAAGGGCCAGATAAGTTGGGCTACTTGCCTTAGCAACCAGTGTTGGTGACGTTAGTTCATTAGACGTGGTGTCGAGCGCCATTTCATAAACACCTTGACTGGTCTTTTTGGTATAAGTTCCTACTAAGAATTTTTCTAACATGCGTGCTTCCTCCTCAATGTATGCAATGCCACAGAGTTCTGCGTTTAATCTGCGTTTCACCACTTGAGTATATCATAATGAAAACGATTCCTTAACAGTACCTTGCAAACGGTTGCATCAGTCTGCTTTTTGACAGGCGCCAAGGGCGAAGAATGCTCGGCGACTATGCTATACTAACGCAAAGTGAAGCATCGTCCGGAATAAGCAACTGGGCGAAAACGTAAGGAGGCCGCTATGCAAAAACAAACCGTTACTCGGCGACAACGACCTGTTAGTCGCTTACGTCAACTGGCATTGCGTTTAGTGATTGTAGTGTTAGTATTGTTGATTTTGTGGCTCTTGAATAAGGTAAACTGGGTCTTTTCACCGTTGCAACAATTCTTCAGTATTATTGGGGGTCCAGTGGTTCTGGCAGGAGTCTTTTACTATCTGATGAACCCGCTAGTGGACCGTTTGGAAAAGAGCAAGTTTCACATCCATCGAACTTGGACAATTATTGGCCTGTTTGCCGTGATTCTTGCATTGGTTGTTCTGGGCGTGGTTTTGGTTGTGCCACTCATTCAGGATCAACTTACCGGGTTAATCAAAGACTGGCCGCATTATTGGGATAGTCTTATTAATTCGACAACGGCATTTTGGCAGAATTCGGATATGAAGTGGTTGCGCGATATTTTAAATCAGTATGATACCCAGTTACAAAAGGGACTGAGCGGTCTGTTGAAGAATACCGCCAGTAACACTGTTGGCGGCTTGGGTAGTATTGTTGGCAGTGTGACAACGGTTATTGTTGCCCTTGTAACATTTCCGTTTTTATTATGGTACATGTTACGTGATGGCCACCAATTCCCGGAATATGTGTCTCGCTTACTGCCGCAACGTTTACAAAAATCGTTTTTGACCGTTCTAAAAGAAATTAATGATCAAGTCTCCAATTACATCCGTGGTCAGCTTACTGTTGCCTTCTTTGTCGCCTTAATGTTTTATCTAGGCTATTTACTCATCGGTTTGAAATTCGCATTAACATTAGGGATTGTTGCCGGAATTTTAAACTTGATTCCTTATTTGGGCTCGTTTTTAGCAATGGTTCCTGCGGTAGTCGTAGGTGCGTTTGTGTCACCGTGGATGCTAATTCAGGTGCTTATTGTGTTTGCAGTTGAACAAACAATTGAAGGGCGACTGATTTCACCGTTGGTGTTGGGCTCATCACTTAAAATTCATCCAGTGACGATCATTATTGTATTGCTGGCAGCAGGAAAGATTTTTGGTGTCATGGGCGTTATCTTCGGTGTTCCCGGTTACGCGGTGTTAAAGGTAATTGTGAGCCACTTGTACCAATACTGGCGGGAACATGCGCAGTGGTTTGATGAGGAAGACCGTCATAGTAGCGTTTTAGCCGATGAAAATTCGGCCAATGCAAACCGCAAACAGGATGTCGATGAGTAAACAGTTTAGATCGCTGTTGTGACAGATTATGTGGCCGTTGACGAAGCTTATTGCAACTAGTGGGGTAGGCGGCATCATGGTATAATGAGCATCATGAAAAAAATTGATCGTGGCGCTGCTTACCTACAAGAACATTTGGCAATGTTTCGTTGTCCGGTTTGTGAGACGCCTTATGAAAAAATCGGTGGTCATACACTTAGTTGCCCGAATGGCCATACATTAGATTTAAATAAAAAGGGCAGTGCCACATTTCTCAAACACAATGTGGTGACTGAGTATGATGAACCGATGTTGGCTGCCCGACGGCGGATGCTGACAGCAGGCCTGTTTGCGCCGATTGTAAAAGCCGTCAATCAACAATTGCCATCACAGGGTCAACGGATTCTTGATGTTGGCACCGGAGAAGGAACACCGCTGGCGCAATTGGATCAGGAACGCAGCAATCCTGATGATGTCCTCATTGGGTTTGACCTGTCTAAAGCAGGGATTAACCTTGCGACACAGCTGGTTTCTAAAGCCTTCTTTTGTGTTGCCGACTTGGCACAACTACCATTTACAGATAATGCGTTTGATACGGTGATGGAATTCTTTTCCCCATCGGCTTACCGTGAATTTGAACGCGTTTGTCGACCGGGCGGCAAACTAGTTAAAGTGGTGCCTAATGCGAACTACTTAGTGGAGTTGCGGCATGCCTTATATGACGAGTCTGCCCCGCAGTATCAGTACACAAATGATCGGGTGGTGGAGCTGTTTGCCGACCACTATCCAACTATGCAGCAAATGACAGTGAGTTATGACTTTCCCATCGGCAAGGCCCGCATTGCCGATATGATGGCAATGACACCGTTAAGTTGGGGGAGTGACGACGCTCATCGTGCAGCGTTATTGGCCAATCCAGTGGACGCTGTGACCGTTGACGTTAGTGTGTTAACCGTTCAAATGTCGTAGATGTTGGAGCAAGGGCGGCTGAGGACTGTCAGACAGGCGTTGACTGCAGGTCCAGACCGCTTGCGAAGTTAACAAACTAGTGCTAATATGCTTATGGAATCATTTGGAGGTCAATATCGAACAGATTCGTTAGTGGCTTTCAGATTCGGACTTCATTAACGTAGCGTCTCGCCGTATGCCATTACCGAGATGACTACGTTTTTTTAGTCTCTGCTGCAAAAAATATCACTTTAGTATCAGTAAAAATAGTTGTTATGATGATGGGTGCTGGCTGCATCTTACAATTGCTAATATTGAGGTGCTCGCCTGATTGTAATGACTTTAGTGTTAGACAGGCTATCGTCAGTAATTGAGGACTATTTAAGAGTGCTGTAATTATCGAAGTTGAGCAGCCAAAGTAAGTTACAATGATGGATATAGATGTGCCAAAAAGGTCATAAAGGTTAATAAGGAGAAAGATAATGACGAATCACATTGCTTTATTTGAGCCATTGATGCCTGCTAATACAGGTAATATTGCCCGCACTTGTGCTGGGACGGATACTGCTTTGCATCTAATTGAACCATTGGGCTTTTCCACCGATGACGCACATTTGAAGCGCGCAGGATTAGATTATTGGGATAAAGTGGCTATTACGTACCATGAAAATTTGCAAGCCTTCATGGCTGCCATTCCAGAGGGGGACGAACTGTTTCTTGTCTCGAAGTTTGCTAAACAAACGTATGTTGATCCTGACTATACGAAGTCAGATCATGATTATTGGTTCCTGTTTGGCAAGGAAACGACAGGATTGCCAGAGCCCTTTATGCGGCAACACCCTGATGAGGCGATTCGAATTCCTCAGGATGACTCACATATCCGTGCGTTGAACTTATCTAATTCAGCTGCGATTGTCATCTACGAAGTCGTTCGTCAGCAGGGCTTCAACCAATTGGAACAAACACACTGGTATAAAAACGATAAACTAAAGTAGCCTTCACAGGTACCGTGTTGAAAGGAGTCTGACAGCGTGCCAGCAAAAAAAACGACGCGCAGAAAAACGACCAAACGGCCGCGAACAACTAAGAAAAAACAGGATTTTAAATATACAAAGAATATTATTGGCTTTGCCGTAGCTTTGCTTGCGCTGTTTGCCTTGTTAAGGTTAGGTGTCGCAGGAGTATTTCTAGCTAATATTCTCTCGATCTTCGTCGGCAATACCAATCAGGTGCTCGCAATTATTCTCATTGCCATTGGGGTGTTCGTCGGGATTACTGGCAAATGGCCCAAGTTACCTGCCAAACGGGTTATTGGTGGATTACTCGTTTATCTGGGCGTCCTTGTGTATGACCATTTGCGATTATTCACTAGCTTAAACTACCACGCTCACTTTGTTTCATTGACGTGGGGGATGCTCGGTGATAATTTGGCGGGCGGTACCTTAAATGGCAAAGTCGGTGGTGGCATGATTGCTGCGTACGTTTATGCAGGCAGTGAACATTTAGTTGCTAACCTGGGGACGGCAATTTTTTCGACGATTTTGTTATTTGTCGGCGCAATGTTTCTACTGAATATTCCCTTTGCCGTGATTGGTCATGGCATTGTGGTCACTTGTCAACACCTCGTGATGTGGACAAAACAAGGTAGCTCACGATTGCACGACTTTATTTATGCGGCGGTTGAGAAAAACGCGACCCCGGATCAACCGATCGACGCGCAGTCGACAGAGCCGGAACAATCGCAGCCGGAGAGTCAAGCTACTTCGACGGCACCTAAACGGGCTCACCGCGCTACCCAGCGACCGGTAGAAACAGCTGATAGTGTAGCCCCGAAAACGCCTGCCGCACCGGTGATTACTGTTGCTGCTGATCAAAATGAAGAGAGTGCGCCAGCACCCAAACAGGAGGAGCTGGACCTTGGCGACCAGAGTGAGGATTTGAGCGACTATAAATTGCCAACACCAGATCTGCTCACCAAGATTCCGCAAACTGATCAGACAGACGAACTCAACGCGATTGAGAAAAATTCGCAAACATTGCAAAAAACACTGGCCAGTTTTGGTGTTGATGCAGAAGTTAAGAATGTCAGCTTAGGGCCGTCAGTAACGAAGTATGAATTGCACCCGGCTATTGGGGTCAAGGTTTCGAAAATCGTTAACTTGGCCGATGACCTAGCGTTAGCGTTGGCGGCTAAGGATATCCGAATCGAAGCACCCATTCCCGGTAAATCGTTGATTGGGATTGAGGTTCCTAACAAACAGATTTCGACCGTTTCATTTCGTGATGTTGCTGAGCATGAGCCGGCTCATCCTGGCAAGGTGCTGAGCGTGCCGTTGGGTCGTGATGTGACGGGGAATATCGTGATGTGTGATTTGACGAAAATGCCGCATTTGTTGATTGCTGGATCCACTGGTTCAGGGAAGTCGGTGGCAATCAACGGGATCATTACCAGTCTGCTCATGCAGGCGAAGCCAAATGAAGTGAAGTTTATGCTGATTGATCCAAAGCGGGTGGAGTTGTCTGTTTACAATGATATTCCTCACTTACTGACGCCGGTTGTTTCCGAACCCAAGCGGGCGGCCAAGGCACTGCATAAAGTGGTTGATGAAATGACACGTCGTTATGAGCTGTTTGCGAACTTTGGTGTTCGTAATATTGATGGTTATAACAAACTAGTTGAACAAAACAATGCTAACCCCGAGGATAATGTGGCACAGACGCGTTTGCCGTATGTGGTTGCCATTGTTGATGAACTGGCTGACTTAATGATGACCGTTTCATCCGAGGTTGAAGATGCCATTATTCGGATTGCCCAGATGGGCCGGGCAGCCGGCATTCACATGATTCTGGCAACGCAACGGCCGTCTGTTGATGTCATTACTGGATTGATTAAAGCAAATGTGCCGTCACGAATTGCGTTTGCGGTTTCTAGTGGTATTGATTCACGCACGATTCTGGACGCCAACGGTGCTGAAAAGTTGCTTGGTCGTGGAGATATGTTGTTTGAACCGATTGATCAAAACAAACCGACGCGTGTACAGGGTGAATTTATCTCTGATAAGGATGTCGCGGCAGTTGTTGATTTTATCAAACAACAACAGACGGCTGAGTACGACGGTAGCATGGAGGTTAGCGACGAGGAACTGAAGGAAGACAGCGATGAGGACCGGGCGGACGAAGTTGATGAACTTTATAACGACGCCGTTGCTTTTGTTCAAGATCAACAAAAGGCATCCACCTCGTTGTTACAACGTCGCTTCCGAATTGGCTATAACCGGGCTGCTCGAATGATTGATGACATGGAGGCTCGCGGCATTGTGGGTCCGGCCGATGGTTCGCGACCACGCCAAGTTTTCTCGGAAAATGACGCTTAAGAGTAGTAGTGGCGCTTGCTAGGATTTAAATCTTGTTAAGGACCGACTTTTGAGTTCTCATAATTGATAATCTAAAACGACATCATTACTAATTGATTTAGTGGTAAAACAAAACAGTCCGTTTGAAATGTACATTGCACATTTCAAACGGACTGTTTTAAGTTGTTAGCATGTTTAGGGTTAGAACAAGTTAAGTGGCTGCAAGGCTGCCAATACAACCCCACCAAGTGTAAGGATGATCATGACCCAAACGACGACCATTGTGAGTTTTTCGAAGCCACTGCGTTTCTTTTTACCTTGCATAACTTTACCTGTCTCCTTAATTGTCTGTACTGTCTGAAAAATTTATCCTTAATGTTACCGTGTTCCGTACAAAAGTACAAGGGGCAACAAAGATGTTGATGTGAAAAGCTAAAACCAGTCGTGATGTTTGAGAATCCAAGCAGTAATCGCACAGACAATGATTGTAAAGCCCATTACCAGTGAGAATGCATGCGCGATGTGGGCGAATGGAAGGTCGACGTTCATTCCGTAAATGCCGCCGACGATGGTTGGAATGGTCATGATCAGTGTAACAGAGGTCAATAGTTTCATGACTTCGTTTAAGTTATTTGAAACAACGGAGGAAACCATGTTGCTGTACTGTTCCAAAATGTTATTTTGAATAATGGTCATCGACTGGGCCTGATCAGTTTCAATCATAATTTGCGCCAGCAATTCGTGAAAATGAGGGCCATTAAAATAATCTTGTGCAGACGAGATCTGATCTAAAATGGGTCGGTTGTCTTTTAACGCACTATCGAATAAAACGAGCGACTTTTGCAATCCCATAATTTTATAAATTTGTTCATTACGGGTGGCCGTGGTCAACTCACGTTCAAGACTAGTTGTTTCCCGTTCACTGAGCGACAGGGCGTGAACAAACGAATGGGCGATGTACCAGCCGAAACGGAGGATAAAATCTTGTCGATCAGCAATTCTAATCGTTGCGTTATCCGGATTCATGATGAAATCGTTAATGAAGGTAGCTGGCTGTTTAGATACTGTGATAACGGCAGAGTCAGTGAGGATAAATGAAAACGGAAAGGTTGTAAAACTGAGGTAGCCTAGCGGGCTCACTTCATATTTCGGGAATTGAAGTAACAGATGCAGCGGTCGTTCGGGGCGTTGCGGATCAATTCCGTCGACTCGAGAATTCTCCCGATCATCTAAAATAGCACTAATATAGGTTTCTGGAAAATCATAGCGGTGAGCAAGTTGACTGATTTCGTCATGAGTCGGGCGCTCAACGTTGATCCAGCAGTCTTGTTGGGGTGAGTTGACTGGAATCAAATTGCCGTTTTTATCGTTTGCATAGTATTCAATCATAGGAGCCTCCGGGGTAAATTAGCGTGTTACTGGTAATTAAGCGAAGCACGCTGAATCCACGAATTGCGTGTCAAATTTCAAACCAGTATACTAACACTGTTGAAAAGAAATGAGGTGACCGCAGTGGGATGGACAAATCAACTATTAATTCAAATTCTAACATTGATATTACTGTACATCATTCTGTCAGTGTTACGAATGATTTCTAAAAATAATTGGCCGACATGGATTCATCCACTTGATGTGTTGTTGCCAGTGTTAATTGTAATGAGTGCCATCGTGTTATCTGCGGTGAGTGTGCGGCCGTTATTTATTTGGGCCGTGACACTGTGGCTGGTTATTGGTGTGGGTGTGGTGTGGCGAACTTTTCGTGGCCGTCAACTCGTTCGCTATCGTACATTCTTATTGATTTACTGGCGCGTGAGTGACTTAGTGTGGCTGGTGATTTATATTTTAGCGATTATCGGTGCCATTATTCACCACTAAAACGTGTGTATTTGAATATTTTTCCCCACCAATCCCCACTTTAGGAAAGGTGAGTTAAACGGGTCGTGAAAGACTGCTATTTCAGCAGTCTTTCACGACCCGTTTTTTTTACAGCCACGTTCTGTGACAAAATTACTACATTTTTTCTAAGTGCGTGGTGAATAGTGGGGGATTGTGGTAGACTTTTTTATAGCGAGAAGGATGATTGATTTAACTATTGTTAAACCGTTTTCATTCAGCTTTCACAGTGTCAGTTGACGTAAAAAATGGAAGGGATGGTGATCGAGCGTGTTTATCGGAGAATTTCAACACAATGTTGATGATAAAGGTCGTCTCATCATCCCAGCTAAGTTTCGCAATCAACTGGGCGAAAAATTTATGGTTACTCGCGGGATGGATGGTTGTTTGTTTGGCTATCCAGAAGCAGAATGGTCCGCGTTGGTCGAAAAGACCCAGACATTATCGTTAACTAAACGTGACGCACGTGCATTCTCTCGTTTCTTGTTTTCTGGCGCGACAGAGTGTGAATTCGATAAACAGGGCCGTATCAATATTCCGACACCATTACGGAACCATGCAAAACTGACTAAAGCCTGTGTCATCGTTGGGGTTTCTGACCGGTTTGAAATTTGGGACGCTGACACATGGCAACAATACAATGAGTCAACCGAAGCTAACATTGATGACATTTCGGAATCGATGGGCGACTTTGACTTTTAGCTTTTAGATAATAGAGCACTAAACACAATGGGCTTAACAAAGAATGTGCAAAGGAGGGGTGACATGGCAGAATTTAATCACGTAACTGTTTTATTGAATGAAGCAGTCGCAGGTTTGGCCGTGAAACCCGACGGTATTTATGTAGATTGCACATTGGGTGGCGGTGGTCATTCCGCCAAGATCCTTTCTGAATTAACGACCGGTCATTTATATGCTTTTGATCAAGATGAAACGGCCTTAGCTTACAATCGCCAACATTTGGCAACTGCAATTGCTAATAACCAGGTGACCTTGATTCAGGCTAACTTTCGAAATATTACTCAGGAACTCGCTGAACGTGGTGTCCAGCATGTAGATGGCGTGTTATATGATCTCGGCGTGAGTTCACCACAGTTTGATGACGCGCAGCGTGGTTTTAGTTACAGGCTGGATGCACCTCTGGATATGCGGATGAATCAGGAACAGGATTTATCCGCTATGCAAGTCGTTAACGAGTGGGATTACGCGCAGTTAGTTCGGATTTTATATCGTTATGGCGAAGAGAAGTTTGCCAAACAAATTGCACGAAAAATTGAGCAACAACGTGCGGTGGCTCCGATTGAAACAACCATTCAGCTAGCTGACTTAGTTAAATCCGCGATTCCGGCTGCCGCTCGCCGTCATGGCGGTCATCCAGCAAAGAAGACATTCCAGGCCATTCGGATTGCGGTTAACGATGAATTGGGCGCATTGGAAACGTCGTTAGAGCAGTCCTTAGCGCTTTTAAATCCCGGTGGTCGTATCAGTTGCATTACGTTTCAGTCCCTAGAAGATCGGTTAGTCAAAACGATGTTTAAGGAGCAAACGACAGTGCCAGAATTGCCAGCGGGATTGCCAGTGATTCCAGCAGACATGCAACCGGATTACCACTTGATTACACGTAAACCGATTGAGGCCAGCGAGGCTGAGTTAGCCGCTAACCGTCGGGCACACAGCGCTAAGCTGCGTGTGATCGAGCGCAATGAAACAAATACCGATTTAAAACAGCCACTGTTGAGGTAGTCGGTAGGTCAATTAGTCGTTTGTCATTACATTAAAAAATCGTCTGTCGTCCAGACTTACATAGTTAAGGAAGTTGATTAACATGGCACAGAATTTAGCACAATCACAACCATATGAGCAGCCTAGTGTTGCCAAACCGCTCCGTCAGCCCCAATCGGTCGAACAACCAGCCGTTCATCAGAAACGGCTCCCAATTTCAGGATTCGAGATTCTATTGAGTATAATTTGTGGTATTGTTGTTGTATGTTTCGCCGTGAACATCATTCATTCTCAAATCGAGATTACGAATGCACAGCGTAATTTGCAAACGACACAAACACAATTGACAAAGGTCAATAACGCCAATGCTTCCGCGACTCAAGAAATTAGCGAGCTGTCGAGCCGTTCTCGGTTGGACGCAGTGGCACAGAAAAATGGATTGACCTTAACCAGCCAAAACATAAGGAATGTCAGTAAATAATGAATAAAGATTCCAAACGAATGTCCAGTCCAGATAACACCCGTTCAAACAGACGTCACTTCGGTAACGTATTGCTTGTTGCAATTCTTGCGGTGTTTATCCTGCTGGGCGTTCGTTTTGTTTATATTGCAGTTGGCAAACATGTGCAGCATGTGAGTTTGTCCAAACAAGCGCAGGCACTCTACACCGAACAGCAAACGATCCACGCTAAGCGGGGGACCATTTATGACGCTGACGGCAATCCAATTGCAATGGACACCAATACGTACACGGTGTATGCCGTGCTAAACAAACATCAGGTCTCAACTACGGGCAAACCGCTTTATGTAACAGACAAAGATAAAGTGGCTAAGGTACTTAGCAAAACGCTCAACATGAGCTCGAGCGAGATTTTAAAAATTCTAAACCCCAGCAATAAAAACACCTTCCAGGTAGAGTTTGGATCGGCCGGTAAGGATTTGTCTGTGGCAACTAAGCAAGCGATTCAGAAAGCTAATCTAAATGGGATTGCCTTCACGACACAAAGTGCACGGTTATATCCTAATGGAATTTTTGCCAGTCATATGATTGGTTACGCACAGCCGACCACTTTGGCCAACGGGGCCAGTTCATTGATTGGTAAAATGGGGATTGAACAGCAGTTGAACCGGCAATTGTCTGGTGAAAATGGTGTTAAGCAGATTAAGCACGATTCGTTAGGTTATACCTTGCCCAATTCACAGCGGAATAAGCGCAGTGTGAAGAATGGTGACAATGTTTATACGACACTGAATCCTGATCTGCAGAATCTGTTAGAAAATCAAATGCAAATTTTGTACAGCAAGTTGCAGCCTAAAAACATGGTTGCCATGATGATTGACACCAAGACTGGAAAAATTTTGGCGGCTACTCAGCGGCCAACGTTTAACGCGTCGACGATGCAAGGCCTGGGCGACCAGTGGAATGACTTGCTGGTTTCAGATCCTTATGAACCCGGTTCGACCATGAAAAGTATGTCCTTAGCAGCGTCAATTGACTCTGGTAACTTTAAGGGCAGTGACACCTATCAATCTGGCCGATATAAGATTGGTAACGCCGTGGTCCCTGACTGGAACCCAGCCGGTTGGGGCACAATCACTTATTCCAAGGGATTCGATCTTTCCAGTAACGTGGCGATGGCACATTTGGAACAACAAATGGGAGCCAGCACTTGGAAAAAGTACATTCAGAATTTTGGCTTCTTAAAATCAACGAACAGTGGTTTGCCAAACGAAGCTCACGGTGCCATGCAATTCACGCAACCAATCGAGCAGGCAAACACAGCGTTTGGTCAGGGGATTACCGTGACACCAATGCAACTCATGCAGGCGTATACCGCAGTTGCCAATAATGGGAAGATGTTGAAGCCGTACTATATAAACAAAATTGTTGATCCCAATACCGGAAAGGTCGTTTATCGTGGCAAACGGCAGGTTGTTGGCAATCCAATTAGTGCCGAGACGGCCAAAAAGGTGCGTCAACACATGACAGACTACGTGTACAAATCCTACGGAATGGGGAAAGACTTCAAGATTGCTGGTTACAAAGTAGCGGCCAAGACTGGGACGGCTCAAGTGGTTGGTGACAATGGCCAATACATGGACGGAATGGATTCAACTTTGAACTCTGTGATGGGAATGGTTCCTGCGAAGAATCCACGTTACTTGATGTACGTAACCGTTAATCAGCCTAAGAAAGTGCCGGACAAGCTGATTACACAATGGGAAAATGATGTCTTTAGTCCCGTCATGACAGAAGCTTTGGCAATGGATAAGGACACGGCATTACCCGGCAAAGCAACTAGTACTAAGGTGCCGAAGTTAGTGGGCACGAGTGTTGATGATGCTAAACAGCAAGTTAGTGATCTTTCACTGACACCGGTAGTAATTGGTGATGGTAGCAAGGTCACTGCACAGTCGCCTTCTGAGGGCAAAAAGACGCTGACCAATCAGCGGATTTTTCTCCGCGCTGGTGACAATTTGACGATGGCAGATATGAAAGGCTGGTCAATGGGCGATGTCCTTGAGTTTGCCAAGCTAACGGGATTGTCTGTGCAAACTTCTGGTAGTGGGTATGTGACAAGTCAAAGTTTGCCGGCTGGTCGCACCATCCAGGAAGGAACCGGTGTGACTGTGAAATTTAAGTAACACCGCAATTGTTTTCGTGTAAAATAAAAGAGTGATGCCGAAGCTCGGGAAGGTCCGAGCAACAACGTAAAGGTGGCAGCGTGCAAGCGCATTTTGCTTGTGGGGTGACAGCTTTGGGTTGTGCACAGGGCCTTGAGCGACAGGTGCACGTTTAGAAAGAGTGATGCCGAAGCTCGGGAAGGTCCGAGCAACAACGTAAAGGTGGCAGCGTGCAAGCGCATTTTGCTTGTGGGGTGACAGCTTTGGGTTGTGCACAGGGCCTTGAGCGACAGGTGCACGTTTAAGAAGAGTGATGCCGAAGCTCGGGAAGGTCCGAGCAACAACGTAAAGGCCTTAATTTCGGCAGTGTATTTAAAAGCGGATTGTCCTAACAACCGCACAATTAAAGGGGTAAGTAGAGTTATGCAAGTTCGTATTTGGCTTTGGTCGTTAATCATTGCGTTTGCAGTGACCGCAATTTTTCTACCGTTTTTGATTCGTTATTTCAGAGCACACGGCGAGGGCCAAACGATTTGGGAAAAAGGCTTGAGTTGGCATGAAAAGAAAAACGGCACGCCGACAATGGGCGGTTTGATGTTTATTACTGCCAGTGTTGTGGCAACATTAATTGTTGGTATCTGGAAACACGTGTTGAATGGTAGTGCAGGAATTCTTCTATTTACGCTAGTATTCTACGGATTACTAGGGATGTGGGATGATTCTATTAAGGTGTTTAATCGTCAAAATGACGGATTAAAGGCTTGGCAAAAAATGCTTGGTCAGATCGTTGGGGCCATTGTTTTCATCATTGTGTTCTCTTATGAAGGATTCTCAATGAGTCTTCGCGTCCCATTTATTGGTGATGTGCCTTTAGGGGTCGGCTATGTCTTGTTTGCCATCATTTGGCTGATTGGCTTTTCAAACGCTGTCAACTTAACGGATGGCTTGGATGGTTTGGCAACGGGACTGTCAATTATTGCTTTCTTAGCTTATGGCATTATCGCCCAACATCAGCGTCAATATGGCGTAATGGTTTTCTGTTTGACGGTGGTTGGTGCGTTGGCCGCTTTCCTAATTTGGAATCATAAACCTGCCAAGATTTTCATGGGTGACATGGGGTCGTTGGCACTTGGTGGCGCGTTGGCCGCAGTGTCATTGCTACTTCACCACGAATTATCCTTGTTATGGGTCGGTGGCGTGTTCGTCATCGAAACAGCAACAGTCATGATTCAGGTGAGCTATTTCCACATTACTCATGGCAAACGGTTGTTTAAGATGACGCCAATTCATCACCAGTTTGAATTGGACGGATGGGGTGAATGGCGGATCGATCTTACTTTCTGGGCAATTGGCGCCGTGTTTGCCGCAACTGGTGTCTGGGCAATGTGGTAAATATCGTTTTGCTATTTAAATGCGGGAACCTCCGCAGTACATATAAGTTTTTACGCCGATCATGTTAAGGAGTATCCCGTCATGATCGGCATCGTGGTATGGTTAAACTAATATAGAAGAGAAAAGGGCGATCAGTGTGAAGCAAGTAACAACGTATGAGAATCAGAAGGTATTGGTTTTAGGATTAGCTAAGAGCGGGGTGAACGCGGCCCGGTTACTTAAAAAACTAGGTGCGTTTGTCACAGCTAATGATGCTAAACCGTTTGATGAAAACCCGGATGCTAAGGAATTGGTTAGTGATGGCATCAAAGTAGTCACGGGGAGTAATCCGGTTTCATTGCTGGACGAAGACTTTAGTCTGATTGTTAAAAATCCAGGAATTCCTTATTCAAATCCACTGATTCAAGCTGCTCAATCGCGCAACATTCCAATCATCACAGAGGTAGAATTAGCTGCCCAAGTTAATGATGCAGAACTTATTGGCGTGACTGGAACTAACGGCAAAACGACCGTTACCACAATGATTACCGAAATGTTGAATCAGGATCGTCCTGTGGGAAAGGCCAAATTTGCCGGCAATATTGGTGTGCCGGCCAGCCAAGTTGTCCAGACCTTGACCAAGGATGATGTGATGGTGACTGAATTATCCAGTTTCATGTTAACGGGCATTAAAACGTTGCACCCACATATTGCTGTGATCACTAACATGTACACAGCACACATTGATTGGCATGGTAGCCGTGAAGCCTATGTAGCTGCAAAAATGCGGATCACGATGAACCAAACGGCCGATGACTTTTTGGTGATGAATTGGGATTTGCCTGAACAACATGAACTGGCAAAGCAATCCAAGGCACAGATCATTAAGGTTTCCCGAAAGGGCGCAACTGGTGCGGATGCTTACGTTGCAGATGGTCAATTAATGTGGCGGGATGAAGCTATCTTACCAGTTGACCAAATTAACGTACCCGGAATTCAAAATGTTGAAAATGCTTTAGCTGCCTTAGCCGCTGCCAAAGTGGCTGGTCAAAGTAACGCAGCGATTGCCACCACACTAAGTCACTTCAATGGTGTGCGGCACCGTCTGCAATATGTATTAACGTACAATGACCGTAAATTCTACAACGATTCTAAAGCAACTGACATTGAAGCGACTCAAATGGCCTTACGCGGTTTTAAACAGCCCGTTGTGTTGATGGCTGGTGGTTTGGACCGTGGCTTTACGTTTGATCGGTTAGTCGATGATCTGAAAGCACACGTTAAAGCCGTTGTGTTGTTTGGTCAAACAAAGGACCTGCTAGCTGATGCAGCTAAAAAAGCTGGCATTACGGAAATTCACTTTGCAGAGGATGCGGTTGCAGCAGTTCCTGAAGCTTATAAGTTGAGTCAACCGGGGGATGTTGTGTTACTGTCACCAGCCAATGCTTCCTGGGATCAATTTCCTAGTTTTGAAGTACGAGGTGATAAATTCATCAAGGCAGTCGAACAACTTAGTGGAGAAAAGGAGCAACAGGCATGAGGTTAATGGTATCTGGCGGTGGTACCGGTGGTCACATTTATCCGGCATTGGCACTTATTGATGACTTAGTCGCCAAGGATCCAACGGCGAAGGTTTGTTACGTTGGCACGCACCGCGGATTGGAAAGCAAAATTGTTCCTGCCCGCGGGATTCCGTTTGAAACAATTAAACTACAAGGTTTTTCTCGCAAACTGAATTGGCACGGACTGACGACCAACATTGAAACAGTAAATTTGTTTTTGCGTGGTGTTCGTGACGCAAGAAAAATCATCAAGGATTTTCAACCGGACGTTGTGGTCGGCACCGGTGGCTACGTGAGCTCTGCAGTTTTGTATGCGGCTAGTCGTATGCATATTCCAACGCTAATTCATGAGCAAAATTCAGTGGTCGGTGTGACAAACAAGTTCTTGTCACATTTCGTTGATCAAATTGCCATTGCGTTTGAAGATGCTCGAAGTCAATTTCCTGGTAAAAAAGTGATTTTTACGGGTAATCCGCGGGCACAGCAAGTTGCTCAAATGCACAGTGACTTCCAATGGGATAGTTATGGCCTGCAGAATACTGTGCCGACATTGCTTATTTTTGGCGGTAGCCAGGGCGCATTAAAGATCAATGCAGTGAGCGAACAAGCAATTCCTAAATTTAATGATCGACACTATCAAGTTGTCTTTGTGACGGGTCAAAAGCGTTACGACGATGTTGTTGCTCAGATGAAGAAAGATGACATCACACCAGCAGCCAATGTTGTTGTGAAGCCCTACATCAGCAACATGCCAGAGGTGTTGCCACGTGTGGCCGCCATCGTTGGGCGGGCTGGAGCCACCAGTCTGGCCGAAATCACGGCGTTAGGGATTCCCTCGATTTTAATTCCGAGTCCTTACGTTACTAATGATCATCAAACCAAGAACGCCCGTAGCTTGGTCAATGTTGGCGCGGCTGAAATGATTACCGAGGATAGTTTGACGGTCGATCACTTAATGAGTGTCGTGGATCAGTTGATGAAAGACGATGATAAACGCCAGCAGATGGCGGTTGCCGCTAAAAAGATGGGAGTTCCTGATGCTGCTGATCAATTATTGGCAGCAGTCATCAAATTGACACACCAAAAGTAATCAGGTAATTGTCCATTTACCTAAAATTGCGGACTGAACAGTAAAGGAGGTGGCGGACATCGCTAACCGTGTTGAATTGAACAAACGACCGCCCCGCCACCGGTGGTTTCACTGGCGCAAGAGAAAACGAACAATTAGTGTCGTGAAGGGAGATCCTCAAAAGGGTGGTAAAGGCTCTAAAAAAGTACTGAAACCGATTAAAAAGTCGTTGCCTAAACCGCCACGTCCGGATGCGCAGAATCGTCACCGGCGTAATGTGATGACTGGTGGGTTTATGACCGTGATTGTGATTCTGGCGATTATTGGTTCACCGTTGTTTTCACTTAGCAAAATTAGTGCGCCAGCAACCCGCAATTTGACAGGTACACAAATCGTCCGTGCGAGCGGTTTACAGGTGGGCCAGCCATTGTGGACTGTTTGGGGACATCAACAGAAGATTTTTAACACAGCTAAGGCGAACAACGATATGATTCATCACTTAACCATTTCTCGTGATGGTTTCCGCAGCGTTAAGTTGAACGTCGA
The DNA here is from genome assembly GCF_000428925.1 of Furfurilactobacillus rossiae DSM 15814. Lineage (GTDB taxonomy): Bacteria > Bacillota > Bacilli > Lactobacillales > Lactobacillaceae > Furfurilactobacillus > Furfurilactobacillus rossiae. The sequence goes on from NZ_AUAW01000006.1 coordinate 33,778, forward strand.
AGAGTATCGCCAAGCAGGCTATTTGCTACGTAAAGGAAAGTATTACGTTGTCATTGAAAATGGAAGGATCTTATCGACTGCCTTATCCCGGCCAGTAGCTGGTTATCCTGTGTACAGTGGCTTTAGTCACGACGATACGTTTGCAACTGTGATCAAACAGTATGCTGGATTAAGTAGTGACATTAAACGTGGTATTTCACAAATTGATCTGTCGCCGACGAAGAGTAATCCCGAACGCCTTCATATGTTCATGAATGATGGCAATGAGGTTTATGCGACGGCCGCGACGTTTGGTTCAAAAATGAAATACTATCCGGAGATTGTTGCTCAGATGAACGGTAAGGGAATCATTAATCTCGAAGTTGGTGCTTATTCTTATCCATTTGGATTTGATGATAACGCTGTTTCAAGCAGTGACAGTAACAACTTGAGCTCACAAAACACTGCTGCCGGCAGTGTGGCAACAACGACTGGCAATGCAGCTAGCAGTGCTGTCAATCAACAAAGTTCGCACTAAATTGACGACAATTTAGTCAGGATTTGGCCAGAATAGAAAAAATTGTTTAAAACGCCGTTCTTATGCGGCGTTTTTTTAAATCCGGGTGCGAAAGAGCGTCTAAGTATGGTAAACTTTTAATTAATTGGTGTCGGAGCGAAAACGCTGTGATTCGCCATGTAACTGCAAAAATATGAAACTTAAAATGGACTAAATTTCATGAAACAAAAAAAGTAAATGGGAGGTTCCGGTAGGATGGATAATGCGGAAATTTTCGTTGGGCTAGACATTGGAACCACCGCGATTAAAGTCATTGTTGCAGAAAGCAATAATGGTGAAATGAATGTAATTGGCGCTGGCACGCAACCGTCACGTGGTCTCAGCCGTGGCGTGATTGTTGATATTGACCAGGCTGCAGGTGCGATTCACGCAGCGATTGAGCAAGCTGAACAAAAGGCTAACGTTCACATTGACTCTGTGATTTTAGGCATTCCGGCTAATCAACTCAAAATCGAACCGGCAAGTGGTATGGTGGCTGTTTCAGAAGGCAACCAAACTCGTGAAATTACAGATCGCGATGTTCAGAACGTGACGAATGCGGCGCTTTTACAAAGTTTACCACCTGAACGTGAGATAATTTCAATTACAGCAGATGAGTTTGTGGTCGATGGATTCGATGACATTCAGGATCCTCGTGGGATGATGGGTGTTCGTTTGGAAATGCACGGCACTATGTATACTGGTCCCAAGACGATTGTTCACAATGCCAAAAAGGCTGTTGAGCAAGCTGGTTTACATGTTGCAGATGTCACAGTTACGCCCGTTGCTTTGGGCCAAACTGTGTTGAACGATGGCGAACAAGACTTCGGTACAGTGATTATTGATCTAGGTGGTGGTCAAACCACTGCTGCGGTTATTCATGATCACAAGTTAAAATACACGACAGTTGATCAAGAAGGTGGTAACTATATCACCAAGGATATTTCAGTCGTGTTAAACACCTCACTGGCAGATGCTGAAAAGATTAAACGGGATTATGGTTTTGCCAACACAGAGGATGCTAGTGATAAAAACCAGTTTCCGGTGACGGTTGTTGGTCAAAATAAGCCTGTTCAGGTTAGTGAAGAGTATTTAGCGGAAATTATCGAAGCTCGGTTACAACAAATTTTTGAAACAATTCGGGCTTCATTAGATGAGGTTTCCGCGTTAGAATTACCAGGTGGTGTGGTCTTGACGGGTGGCGTTGCTGCCTTGCCTGGGATCGTTGAACTGGCTGAAGACATTTTGGGTGTTAACGTACGGATTTACGTCCCTGAACAAATGGGATTGCGGCATCCACAAAATGCGACTGCTTTATCCTTGATTACGTATAGTGGTCGTCAGTCAGAAACTCGCCGTCTGGTGAAAGATGCGTTGATGGGCGAATTTGTGGCCCAGACAAGTCAGGCACCAGTAGCCGATGGACGCACACAACGTCAGCAGGTTGCTAATGAAGCAAGTCAACAACCGTCAGCAAAACCTAAGGTGCCAAAGGAAAAGAAATCTCGCACGAACCGTGTTGGCGATTTTATCCGCAACTTCTTTGATTAAGTATTTGGAGGAACCATAAATGGAAAACGCAGTGGACCAGAGCCAACCAATTGGCGCAAAAATTAAGGTCATCGGTGTTGGTGGCGGGGGTAGTAATGCCGTCAACCGAATGATCGATGAAGAAGTGGCCGGTGTTGACTTTATCGTGGCCAACACTGACTTACAGGCATTGAACGCAAGTAATGCCGCAACGAAAATTCAATTAGGACCAAAACTCACTCGTGGGTTGGGTGCCGGTTCTAATCCAGAGGTTGGCCAAAAGGCTGCCGAAGAAAGTGAAGATGCCTTAGCAGAAGCACTTGCTGGCGCTGACATGATCTTTGTCACCGCTGGTATGGGCGGTGGCACTGGGAATGGTGCTGCGCCTGTCGTTGCCCGGATTGCTAAAGAACAGGGCGCTTTAACGGTTGGTGTTGTGACCCGGCCATTTACCTTTGAAGGACCTCGTCGTGGCCGTTTTGCTGCCGAAGGAATTGCCAATTTAAAGGAAAACGTTGATACGCTGATCATCATCGCCAACAACAGATTGTTGGAAATGGTTGATAAGAAGACGCCGATGATGGATGCCTTTAAAGAGGCTGATAACGTGCTTCGTCAAGGTGTTCAAGGTATTTCAGACCTGATCACATCACCTGGTTACGTTAACTTGGACTTTGCCGATGTTAAGACAGTGATGCAGGATCAAGGGACAGCACTGATGGGCATTGGCTCAGCTTCTGGTGAAAACCGGACTGCCGATGCTACTAAAGCGGCCATTTCATCACCACTTCTGGAAGTTGCTATTGATGGTGCTCAACAAGTCTTGCTTAACATCACCGGTGGTCCTGACTTATCCTTGTTTGAAGCGCAAACAGCTTCAGACATCGTGGCACAGGCTGCAACCACTGACGTTAACATTATTTTTGGGACGTCAATTGATGAAAACTTGGGCGATGAAGTGCGAGTCACTGTTATCGCAACTGGTATTGATCATAAAAAGGCGGGTACACGTCAAGAAAACAAGGCTGGTCGTACGCCATTCGATAGTACGCCGGCTGGTTCTGCTGGTTCAGCAGCGCCGAGTGAAGCGGCACCCGTTAACAACGATCCGTTTGGTAACTGGGATATCCGTCAGCAACCAACGACAAACAACCGTCCGGTTAGTCAACAGGCTGACAGCAGTGAGTTTGCCGGTGTTGAAAAACCAGATTTTGACGTTTTCAATACTTCTGCTGCGAGTTCAGAAAGTAGCAGCAGCGAGGATCAAAGCGAAGATGATGGGTTAGATTTACCACCATTCTTACGCCGTCGTCGGAATCGTAATAAAGACTAAACCTTGCTATTTAGGTAAAGTTCAAGTCAAAACACTTGCGGTCTGCTGTAAAAATCGTTAATTTAATGGTAACTTCAGGTCACTCATGCATTGAGTGACTTTATTGTTAGAGGGGATGAACATGGCATTTAGCTTTAGTAATTTCTTTGGTACTGATGAACTTGATAATCAACCGACACAACAGCAAACGGCCGATAAGACAGTGAGTTCACCGTCTTCTGTCAATGGTCGTCGACCAGCTAAGGTTGTGGATATGAGTGGTCGAAGTGCGTCAACCAATCATATTGCGTTGTTTGAACCCCGGATTTATTCTGACGTGAAGGGAATTGCGCAACAATTATTAGAAAATCAGGCGGTAATCATTAACTTTGATAAGTTAGATGATCAGTCCAGCAAGCGAATCGTTGATTTTTTGACGGGAACAGTGTTTGCCATTAGTGGAGAAATAAAGCGGGTTGGCGATACTATTTTTCTATGCACGCCCAATAATTTCGAAGTTTCTGGTGATCTGAGTTCTCGATTTGATCAGGATGCTTCGGCTTTTAAGTAAGTCACAATGGAATCGCCGCGAATGGAGAAACGTAAGTGATTAGTTTTTTATTTACCATCCTTAACTGGGGTTTTGAGTTATACACATTTGCGATTATTGTTTATGTGTTGTTATCGTGGTTTCCCGGAGCCTATGCGACATCATTTGGGCAGTTTTTAGCAAGAATCTGTGAACCTTATCTACGACTTTTTGATTTCATTCCCCCAATCTTTGGTTTAAGTTTTGCACCGGTCGTCGCAATTATCGTGCTGGGTTTAGTACAATACGGATTGTTTGGGGTATTGTCGACGGTTACGAGCCTTTAGGAGTAGACTATGGATGTTCAGGAGAATATTAATCAACATTTCCGACCTGAAGAAGCGCCGTTCATTACAGAGGCAGAGACGTGGATTGCGACTGCGGTTAGTCAGTATCGACCGTATTTAACTGGTTTTCTAAATCCACGTCAAATTTATATTTTGCAGACGTTGGTTAATGGTCAGGATGGCGTTCGGGTTCACTTTAATGGTGGGTACTCATTGGCAGAGCAACAGCGGGCGCTCGTTTATCCTGATTATTATGTGCCACAGACGACCGATTTTGAGTTACAATTATTTGAAATCGTTTATCCAACTAAGTTCGCAGAGTTGCATCATTCACAAATTTTAGGCACACTTGCCAATTTGGGTATTGATTCAACGATTTTCGGCGATATTGTTTCTGATAATGGTATCTGGCAGGTATTTGTTGCTGAAAATATGGCTTCGTTTTTTAAGCTTCAAGTTGACCACATCGGTAAGATCAAGGTTCACCTCAGCGAGCGGGCATTGACCGATGTGGTTTTACCCAAGATTGATTGGGAGCAGGCGTCTGGTCTGGTTGCTTCGTTGCGACTCGATGCAGTCGTCGCTGAGGGCTTCAATTTGTCACGTAACCGTGTTAAAAGCATTATTGAAAATGGTGATGTGCGGTTAAATTGGATGACAAACCAACATCCCGATGCAGCGCTTGGGGCTGGCGACATGATTTCAGTTCGTCACTTTGGTCGGGTACGGTTAGATGCCGTAAATGGTAAAACTCGTAAAGATAAAATAAAAATCGACTTGTCAGTCGTGCGTAGTTAATTTATGCTTAGGAGTGTATGAAAACGTAAGTTAATTACGGATTTCGTTTCGGATGGAGGAAGTCACTATGGCATTAAGTCCAATGGATATTCACAATAAAGAGTTTACACGTAAGGGGCGTAATGGTTACGCCGCTCAGGAGGTCGATGATTTCTTAGATGAAGTTATCGCCAGTTATCAACAAGTTTTGAACCAAAATAAAGACTTGCAGGATCAACTTGATAAAGCCAACCATAATTTGAGTCAGTACGATGAAATGAAGAACTCATTGAATCAATCAATTTTGGTTGCGCAAGAGGCTGCCGACAAAGTTAAACAGGAAGCTAACACTCAAGCCAACAGTGTTTCTCGTGAGGCTCAACAACAGGCTCAGGCCGTTGTGGCTGAAGCTCAAGCTAAGGCTGGTCAAATTACGTCTGATGCAGCTAACAACGCTGCTCGTTTGAACAACGAAAGCAACGCTTTACGTGAAGAAACGAAGACGTTCCAATCACGTTTGGCCGCTATGTTGCAATCACAATTGGATCTTGTTCATTCGGACAACTGGAATGAATTATTGCAGCCAACTGGATTAGAAAGTTATCCTGAATTACAGGATGCTATTTCGAAGACGCGTCCGTCACACTTGGCATCATCGCCAGCAACTGTTGGTCAAACATCACCAGCACCAACCAGCGATAATTCGCCGGTAACTGCTGATCAACCACAAACGGTTGTGATCTTCCCTGAAAACAGTGGCACTGGCAGTAACGCAAGTGAGGCGCAATCAGTAACTCGTGACGCCGAATCTACGTCTGCATCAGATGACTCAATTAAATAAGTATTCATTTGAACACTAAAAACAATGCTTAATCGGCGTCCGAACAGCGAGCTGACATTATGGTGAGAGTTTAGCCGGCACCGTCGTTTAAGTTATCATTTTAGGTAATGCTGTTCTGAACGCCGTCATTGGTAGTAAGAACAACCGGCGCCGTCCGCTATCCGGAAACAAGGAGTTTGGCTAATTGTTAACGCCATCATTGTGTTTTTTTGATGATTGACTTTTCAATGGCTATAGCTAAACTCAAACTTAGGTGGTACCACGATAAACTCGTCCTGATTATATACAGGACGAGTTTTTTATTTGATGTCATCCTGGTGGTGCACAATATTAACCATGATTTTAAATTAAGGAGGACGATTAAATGCGCATTAAAGAGACCTTGAACCTGAATAAAACAGGTTTTCCAATGCGGGGCAATTTACCCGTTACGGAAGCTCAGCGTCAGGCCGTTTGGGCTGAAAATAAAGTGTATGAGCAACGTCAAAAATTAAATGAAGGGAAACCAACGTTTGTACTCCACGATGGCCCGCCATATGCCAATGGTGACATTCATATCGGCCATGCGATGAATAAAATCAGCAAAGACTTTATTGTTCGCTACAAGTCGATGAGTGGTTACCGCGCACCATACGTTCCCGGTTGGGATACACATGGTTTGCCAACAGAACAGGCACTGACTAACCAAGGTGTCGACCGTAAGTCAATGTCAACTGCCGAATTTCGTGAGCTTTGTCGCAAATTTGTGCTTAAAGAAATTGACAAACAACGAAATGGTTTCAAACGTTTAGGTGTGGCTGGTGATTGGGATCACCCATACATTACCTTACAGCCTGAATATGAAGCCGCCCAAGTCCGTGTCTTCGCTGAGTTCGTGAAGAAGGGCTACATCTTCCGTGTCCAGAAACCAGTGTACTGGTCATGGTCCTCAGAATCTGCTTTAGCTGAGGCCGAAGTTGATTATAAAGACGTTGAATCGCCATCGGCATTCTTTGCTGAACAAGTGAAGGATGGGCACGGTTTATTAGATGACAACACTTACTTCGTTGTATGGACAACCACGCCATGGACTATTCCAGCTTCCGAGGGGATTACGGTTGATGCCGGGTTTGATTATGCTGTTGTGCAGCCCAAGGGCGAAACTCGCAAGTTTGTTGTTGCCGAACAATTGCTCAGTTCAGTTTCTGAGACGCTTGGTTGGGAAGACGTTAAGACGTTGCAAACCTTAAAGGGTGCTCAACTTGAGAAGATGACTGCTCATCACCCTTATTACGATCGTGATTTACTGGTCATGAACGGTAACTTTGTCACGCTGGATGCTGGGACTGGATTGGTCCACACGGCACCTGGATTTGGGGAAGATGACTTCAATGTCGGCACTAAGTACGGCTTGCCTGTCTTTTCACCAGTTGATGGTCAAGGGAAGATGACTGCCGATGCACCTGGTTTTGAAGGTGTCTTCTACGAGGACGCTAATCAAATCAGTTTGGACAAACTGAAGGAAAAGAACCTGTTACTTAAGTACATGCCATATACGCATAGTTACCCATTCGATTGGCGGACAAAGAAACCAATTATCTTCCGGGCAACACCACAATGGTTTGCGAGTGTTTCTGCTTTCAGACAAGACATTTTGGATGCTTTAGATGACGTGAAATTTTACCCAGATTGGGGCAAACGTCGTCTGTATAACATGATCAAAGATCGTGGTGACTGGGTTATCTCACGTCAGCGGGCTTGGGGTGTTCCACTGCCGATTTTCTACGCGGAAGATGGCACGCCAATCATGACACCAGAAACAATTGACCATGTTGCTGATCTTTTTGCCAAACATGGTTCCAATTACTGGTTTGAACATGATGCTAAAGAATTGTTGCCTGATGGCTTTACATCTGAACATTCGCCAAATGGCCAGTTTACGAAGGAAACTGACATCATGGATGTTTGGTTTGATTCTGGATCCAGTCACCAAGCTGTGCTGGCAGCACGACCTGAGTTGACGTATCCAGCTGATCTGTACCTTGAGGGATCAGACCAGTATCGTGGTTGGTTCAATTCTAGTTTGATCACGTCTGTCGCTGTTTCTGGTAAGGCGCCGTACAAGGCTGTTATGAGCCAAGGATTTACGCTGGATAAGAACGGTAAGAAGATGAGCAAGTCGATCGGAAATACGATTGCACCTGACGAAATCATCAAAAAGATGGGTGCTGAAATTCTCCGTTTGTGGGTCGCATCCGTTGACTCATCTGCTGATGTGCGGGTCTCGATGGAAAGCTTTACGCAAATTTCCGAAAGTTACCGGAAGTTACGGAACACAATGAGGTTTATGTTGTCGAACGTAACTGACTTTGATCCGGCCAAGAACACGGTACCGTACGCTGATTTGGCTGGGGCGGACCGTTACTTGCTCAGCCGGTTGAACGATCTGGTAGAACAGGTGCGCGCAGATTATGAGAAGTACGACTTCATTGATTTATACAAACTGCTCTTATCGTTTGTAACCAATGATTTGTCAGCCTTCTACCTTGACTTTGCCAAGGATATTTTGTATATCGATGCAGCCGATTCAAAGACGCGTCGGAGCATGCAAACAGTGCTTTATCAAGTGCTGGTTCGGATGACGACCTTGATGACACCACTATTACCACACACGGCTGAAGAAATCTGGCCATTCTTGCATGAAAAACCAGAATTTGCGCAATTAGCAGAAATGCCGAATGTCGAACCTGAATGGCAAAATGAGGCTCTGATCGGTCGCTGGGCGGACTTTATGACACTACGTTCCGACGTCCTAAAGTCACTAGAGGAGGCGCGTGACGCTAAGCTGATTGGTCGTCCAATGGAAGCTGCTCTGGACTTGTATGTGAGCGATCACAATGCTGAGATGCTGGAGCACTTACACAGCAACGTGGCACAATTGCTTATTGTGTCTCAACTTCAGGTTCACCCATTGTCAGAAGCACCGGAAACAGCTGACAAATATGAGGACGTTGCGGTCGTGGTAAGCCATGCCGCCGGTGATGTTTGTCAACGATGCCGGATGATCAAGCAGGACGTTGGTTCTGACGATGCTTACCCAGCTTTATGTGACCGTTGTGCAAAGATTGTTCGTGCTGAATATCCTGAATCAGTTGCTGAAGGATTAGAGAAGTAAACTGTTCGTCACCGATCTTTGCATGATTAGGATTGGTTAATTAGACTGGTTATCTCTAAATATGATTCTTGATATAAAAAAGATTTCATTCCTGATTTTGTTTGGAATGAAATCTTTTTAGTTTAAAAGTTAAAATGAACCTTTTTTGGTGGCAAAATTTCTCGAGTCGAATTCAAACAGTTATGCTAATTAATAACTTACATTGTGTAAGTCGTTTGACCATGCAAAATTGAACTAAGGTGTTACAATAGCTTCGGTAAAAGAGTGATTGAGGTTGTTATTGAGGGAAAAGCTCGATAGCACAGTGACGAAGGGGGTTAAAACCATGACGACAAGTATTCAGTCCATCCAGGTCATTTTGGGTAAGATGCAAGCAGCACTTGATGATCCGACTGTAGCAGATCGTCCTGAATTGACGCACTTATTGCAACAACAACGAGGGCGTTTAAATTCTGGCGATTATGGCACCGAATTACGGCACTTGCAAGGCTTGTTAAGTCGTTATGCGTTGACCCACGCATTTGACGTACCAAGTAGCGTTCAACGGTTAAATGTTGAGCTGATTCGGCAGTTACGTGGTTTTGACGTATTGCTGGCTACACAACGGTAGTCTGGTTAACAAAAAAATCGATTTCTCTGAAGATGTTGTCATCTCCAAGGAAATCGATTTTTTTATAAAGAACACTTAATCAGCTATTTCAGCGCGGCGGTTTTCAACGAATGACTTCGCGAATGCGGTGAGGTCAATTTCAAAAAAGTCCGCAATGAAAAATAAGTTACCAGTCGAAACATTAGTGCCATTCTCGTAACGAGACAGCATGCCTGCTGATAAATTAAGTCCATAGCGTTCGTTTAACGTTGCAGCCAACTGCCTTAACGTCATGTGCTTGCCAAGCCGCTGTTCTTTTAATAAAACTCCCAACAAGTTAGCCACCTCCTATAATTGTGGTTGATGTGCTTGTGAATCTATGGAAACAAGAAAATTATACAAGTGTGTGGTAAAAACGCAACTTGTTTTGTCACTTGGTTTTCCGAATAAATGATTTAGTAAGACAAGTACTTGCAATAAAAAAGGGTCTAAGTCGGCGTTTATACAGGGCAGTGTATAACATAAGTAAAACCTTTTCACAAGTATTAATTAACTAATAATGCTGTTTTAGTAGGGTTTCAAAGGGTTCTAAGTCACTTTTTGAGAAAATGTATTAAAAAATTGCAAAGTTTTTCGCTTGAACGTTAAGTTTGTGATCTGATATCGCTGAAGGTGGAAAAAATGCTGAATTTTTCATATACTTATTATCAAGTCTAAGTGGAAAGAAGAACATAATGGCAAAATTTACTGATGGTCGTGAACATGGCGTCGTGAAGACGTTTGACCAGGAAAAAGGGTTTGGTTTTATCGCTGTGAAGGGCAACCCTGATGTGTTTGTGCATTTTTCTGCAATTGAGGAGTCAGGTTATAAAACATTAACACCTGGCGACCATGTTGAATTTGTGGTTGTCGAGGGTATTCGCGGACCTCAGGCAGCGAAAGTTAAACGTGTAACAGAGACGGAGGCAGACCAAGGATGAATTTCGAAGAGAAAGTTACAGCGGTAGCACCTAAGTACCATGGCGCAATTATCGATGTTGAAAATCAAACGGTTATGTTGCCAAACGGACAGACGGCTCATCGCGACGTTGTTCACCATGCTGATGCGGTCGCCATGTTGGCCATCACCGAGGATGGTAAGGCCATTTTTGAAGAACAATGGCGGGCACCGGTTGCTGAAACGACATTAGAAATTCCGGCTGGTAAGTTGGATGATCGTGACCGTGATAATGCTAAGGCTGCTGCAATCAGAGAGCTAAACGAGGAAACTCGTTACGCTGCAAGTGAAATTCATGAAGTTTGCGGTTTTTATACTTCGGCTGGTTTCACGGACGAGTACATGACGCTGTATTTAGTGACGGGATTAAAACCCGTCACAACAAAGTTGCCCCAGGACGCAGATGAAAACATTGTGTTACATGAGTACACGTTGGCAGAGACCAAGCAGTTGTTGGACGATGGCAAACTAAAAGATCAGAAGACGATTACCGCAGTGTACTACTGGCAATTGCTGGAAGCTGGATTGGTTAAGCCTAAAGATTAGCGTAATCAAAACACAAGTAGCTGAAATTTTTGCGAGGGATGAAGATATGAACGACGATCAGAATAAGGATCATTTGACGCGTGAGCAGTACCGTCAACAAAGTGCTCAGCAGACTGATTATGATAGTCAGCCGGACAGTGAAGGCGAAGATGAACCAACTCGGAGTCGTTTGCATCGTCAACGGCGAACATCAGCGTCGGAACCAGAGGTTGATCCATCATTTGGCGGTGGAACCTCTCAGCCTGGTGGTGAGCCAACAAGTCGAATGCAGGCCACGGGGCCACTAACCCCTGAGCAAAAACAAAAACGGTTGGCGCATCGTTTGAACATTGCCATCATTGTTTTGGTTGTATTAATCGTGCTTGTTTATCTCATTTTAAGATTTGTGGGTTAAAAGGCGGATTGATGCTTGACTGCGGATTCAGAAGTTGGGCGAAAAGGTGATGGTCGTGTGGTCCCAACGTCAACAACAAGGAGAAAATGAATGAAATTTGGAATTTTGTGTGCCATGGATGAAGAAATCAAGGAATTAAAGGCACAGTTGAGCGATGAAACAACGACCACGGTTGGCAAAGTTGATTTTTTCAGCGGTCAAATTAATGGTAGCAATGTCGTGTTGGTCCGCTCAGGTATTGGTAAGGTTGAAGCTGGTCTAACGACGGCGTTGCTCATTACGAACTTTGACGTCGACGTGGTCATTAACAGTGGTTCTGCTGGTGGTATCGGTACTGGATTAACGGTGGGTGACGTCGTTATCGCTGATGAAACAGCTTACTGGGATGTTGATGCAACGGCGTTTGATTATGTATATGGGCAACTGCCACAACAGCCAGCTCGGTTTACAGCCTCAGAGAAATGGGCCAATGAAATCATTAAGGCGGCTGATGCTACTGGTTTAGCCGTTAAGCGTGGCTTAATCGTCACGGGCGATTCGTTTGTTGCGAGTGATGAAACCATCAAAGAGATCAAAACACATTTCCCTGAAGCGGTAAGTTGTGAAATGGAAGGCGCTGCCGTTGGACAAGTGGCGCATCAATTCGATGTGCCATACTTGGTCATTCGCGCTATGAGTGACACAGGTAACGGTGACGCTGGTGTTTCTTTCGATGAATTTATCATCGAGGCCGGCAAACGTTCTGCTAACATGTTATTAAACTTTTTTGAGCGGGAAGCAAAGTAAAGAGTGATGCCGAAGCCCTGGGAGAAGCTGAGCAATAACGTGGAAGACGAAGCATTCGGTGGTTTTCCGAATGAGATGGCTTTCGGGTTATGCGCAGGCTTCTGGGTGACAGGTGCACGTTTAAGAAGAGTGATGCCGAAGCTCGGGAAGGTCCGAGCAACAACGTAAAGGTGGCAGCGTGCAAGCGCATTTTGCTTGTGGGATGACAGCTTTGGGTTGTGCACAGGACCTTGAGCGACAGGTGCACGTTTAAGAAGAGTGATGCCGAAGCCCTGGGAGAAGCTGAGCAATAACGTGGAAGACGGCGCATTTGGTGGGTTTCCGAATGGGACGGCTTTCGGGTTATGCGCAGGCTTCTGGGCGACAGGTGCACGTTTAGAAAGAGTGATGCCTTACTTCGGGTTGAATCCGAGCAATAAGAAACAAGGCGAATGATTCGGTGGTTTTCCGAATGCTTTGACTTGTAGCTTATGCACAGGATTCAGAAGTCAGGTGCACGTTTAAAAAGAGTGATGCCGAAGCTCGGTATCACTCCAGCAATAAAACAGGAGGCAGGATTGTGAAGCATATTTATTTAGACAACGCTGCCACCACGCCAATGAGTGACGAGGTGGTCGCAACCATGATGGACCAGATGAAAAACGACTTTGGTAATGCCAGTTCTGTCCATGCATTTGGTCGGAAAGCCCGGTCGGTGCTGGATGATGCGCGCCATGTGATTGCACAAAGTATTAATGCGAATGACGATGAGATTGTGTTTACTGCTGGTGGTACAGAAAGTAATAATACGGCGTGGATGCAAACGGCCATTGCCCGCAAGAATCTTGGTCGGCGAATTATTACGACTGCGATTGAGCACGAATCCATTATGAAAACAGCGGCATGGCTTGGCGATAACGGTTATGACATTGTGTATCTGCCAGTCAACGAACAAGGCGAGATTAACATGGCCGATTTAAAGGCCGCGTTAACAGATGATACAATTTTAGTTTCCATCATGACAGGAAATAACGAAGTTGGGTCAACGATGCCGATTCATGAAATTGGCGAGTTATTGAAGGATCATCAGGCGTGGTTCCATACAGATGCGGTTCAAGCTTTTGGATTATTAGACATCGATGTTAAACGTGATCATATCGATATGCTGTCAACTTCGGCACATAAAATCAACGGCCCCAAGCAGATGGGCTTTCTATATCGTCGCGATGGCGTATCATTTCCAAGCTTCATAAAGGGTGGCGACCAAGAAGACAAACGACGTGCCGGCACAGAGAACATTCCGGCCATCGCTGGTTTTGCGACAGCTGTGAAAGCTTTGACACCTGCGGAAAAAGCACATCGTCAAGAAAAGTATGCTGGGTTTAAACAGTATGTTATTGATGGCTTAACAAAGGCTCAGGTTGATTTCGAACTTAATGGCAGTTTGAAGTCGGACAATCTGCAGCATGTGATTAATCTGTGGATTAAGGGAATTCCCAACGATGTCACACTAACCAATCTTGATTTGGCCGGTGTTGCGGTCTCCGCTGGTTCAGCATGTACAGCAGGTTCTTTAGACCCTAGTCATGTTCTAGTCGCAATGTTTGGCAAGGATAATCCGCGCGTCATGCAATCGATCCGATTGAGCTTTGGCCGTTACACGACAACCGCGGATCTGGATGCCTTTATTGAGGCGATGGCAGCGATGACTGCTCGGTTACAACCACAAATGGCAGGAAGGAAGGGGCTTTAATGGCATTTGAACAAACGGTTCAGGTTCCCGGGGATGACCGCATTTTTACCCTCAGTGATCAATTGAAGAAATACACGTTGCGTGATCTTGGCTTTATGGAGACCAATGCTGGCGGCTTCAGTTTGGAACGACCACTGGATCCGGCTGCTGGGTTAGCTAAATCAATCAAGCTACGCGTGTTGATCAACAAACAATTGAACGGTTTTAAAATGGGCACCGTCAATCCCAGTGGTACAGGTAACGTGAACATCTATACCAACGCTAATCATGATGAATTGGTCGAACAGTATGGTTATCAAATTGATAACTTGATCGAGCGCCATGTGATTGCAGTTCAAACAAAATAAACGAGAGTGGGACATAACATAACATGTTTTGGTCTTCTCAGGTAACGCGAATAAGGCATTTATGGGTATTTTCCCATGAATGCCTTATTCGCGTTAGATGAGCAAAAGTCAGTGTAATGACTTAGCTTCTTTTTTAGATATTGAAGTTTAGACATGTTATGCAAAATAAGCGAAGCCAAGTTAGACGGATACATCTGATGAAATATTGTCAATCGCAACTAAAAGTAGCGAAAGGGCGTCAATTTTGAAACAGAGCTGTGAGAGTAACGTTAATTCGGTGGGCTATCCGAATTTAGGTTACGGACGAGCTTGAAAACTCATGGGTTTTGAGGTTTCAAGTCGAGGTCAAAGACCGCAAAGCGGGCTGAGACCGGTCCACACAGCGGCGTTTCAAAATTGACAACCGCAAGCGGCATTTTTACTGTTTGTAACGTGTTACAACACACAAATGTGACACCGTCTACTACCAACAGGTGTCACTTGAATTTTGTAAGTACGTCCTGTTATACTGTTAAGCACTGATAATAACGACCTTCAAATCGTTGATTCTCAGAATCTAATTGAAATGATGGTGATACCATGACTGATCAAGCAGTTGATCATTCACATACCCGTGTTGTCGTCGGCATGAGTGGTGGGGTAGATTCGTCAGTGACAGCGTTGTTGCTAAAGCGACAGGGCTACGACGTGGTCGGTGTGTTCATGAAAAATTGGGACGACACCGATGACAATGGCGTATGTACGGCGACAGAAGATTACAAGGACGTGGCTAAGGTGGCCAGCAAGATTGGCATTCCTTACTACTCTGTTAACTTTGAAAAGGAATACTGGGACCGTGTGTTCACGTACTTCTTGGATGAGTACAAAAAGGGCCGCACTCCTAACCCAGACGTTGTTTGTAACAAGGAGATCAAGTTCAAGGCCTTCTTAGATTACGCGTTAGAGTTGGGTGCTGACTATATTGCAACGGGGCACTATGCCCGTGTGACTCACGATGAGGATGGTCACAGTCACTTATTGCGTGGCTTAGATGGCAATAAGGATCAAACGTACTTCTTGAGTCAGCTTTCTTCTGACCAGTTGGATCGAGTGCTATTCCCACTGGGTGAAATGGAGAAGCCACAGGTTCGTGAAATCGCGGAAGAGGCCGGTTTGGCAACTGCCGAGAAGAAGGATTCTGTTGGTATCTGCTTCATTGGTGAGAAGAACTGGAAGGGTTTCTTGAACCAGTATTTGCCTGCACAAGAGGGGAAGATGATGACCCTTGATGGCAAGCAGATGGGCACTCATTATGGCTTGATGAATTACACGATTGGTCAGCGTAAAGGGCTCGGTATTGGCGGTCAAAAGCAAGGTGATGAGCCTTGGTTTGTGATCGGCAAGGATCTCTCAAAGAACATTTTGTATGTGGGCCAAGGATTCAATAATCCGCACTTGTTAGCAACCAAGTTATCTGCGTCAGATCTGAACTGGGTTAACCCAAGTGATGACAATGATTTCCACGTAACCGCCAAGTTCCGTTACCGTCAAAAGGACACTGGTGTGACCGTTCACTTGAATGATGAGCGAACGGTTGCCACCGTGACGTTTGATCAACCTGTTCGTGCGATTACGCCCGGTCAGGCAGTTGTTTTCTATGATGGCGACGAGTGCTTAGGTAGCGGTATCATTGACGCAGCATACAACGAAGCACGTGAATTACAATACATTTAAAGCTTGTTTGTAAACATCAGTCCAGGTTGTTTTAGTCTTAAGTTGGTTTTGCAAACATAAAGGGGGCGTCAAACCAGTTGAGCTGGTTTGACGGCCTTTTTTGTGACATAATATAGGCACATTATTTACTTTAGGGCGGGGTTACTGTGACTAAACTGTACTTTATTCGACATGGTAAAACACAATGGAATTTAGAGGGGCGTTATCAAGGTGCTAATGGCGATTCACCATTGCTGCGGAGCAGTTATGATGAAATCGATCAGTTGGCTGATTATTTGCATGACGTTCCGTTTAAACACGTGTATGCTAGTCCAATTAAACGTGCGCGCATGACCGCCATCCACTTAATGGCAGGTCTTCATCAGGGTGTGCCGCTGACACTGGATTCCGGTTTGCGTGAGTTTGAACTGGGTAAAATGGAAGGCATGTATTTCGATGATGTCAAACGGCAATTTCCTGAGGAGTACGATGGTTTTCGTTTTCATGCGGAAAACTACGATCCAACTGCCATTGGCGGTGAAACATTTGAAGATGTCATTGCGCGGATGGATCCTGTCATTCGGCGGGCGGCCGCTTGTCACCCTGATGACAATGACAACCTGTTGTTTGTTTCACACGGAGCGGCTTTGAATGCCGGCATTAACGGACTACTGCACATTCCGTTGGCGCAAATGCGTGCTAAGGGCGGTTTATCGAATACTAGTACCACAATTCTTGAAACGGTGGACGGTGGACAACACTTTAAGTTGCTGGTTCGCAATCTGACGGCGTACCTAGAGGAATCGCCAGATGCCACCAACACGATTTAACGAGGAGACGGGCACACAACAACATGAGTGAAAAACATGATGACCAGACAGCAAACGCTGCTCAGGCAGAGGCCAAGCAGGCGGTTGCACGTTTGGTGAAACAAATTGACGCGAACCCCAACGATTTTCATTTGTACTACCAATTGGCCACGGTGCTGACAGAAATGCAGGATTATGAGCAGGCCGAGGAGTTGTTGATGAAGGCGCAGGGATTGTTTGTCAAAGATGATGTTGCACAATCATTACTGAACTATGGTTTAGGTAACGTGTACTATCAGGCGGCTTCCTACGATAAGGCCGTGGCTGCGTTTAGCAAAGTAAAAGACGAAAAGCTGCGCTTGGAAGCTTATCAGATGATGGCCCAAACTGCGATGCAACAAAATCAGTATCAAAAAGCCTTTGCGTTTGCATTAACGGTTCACGATGCAAAGCCAAAGGATGCAAGTGTTAATGCTTTACTGGGCGATATTTTGATGGCCATGGGGAACTTTAACCAGGCGGCAGACTTTTATGATCAGTCGTTAGCAGCAGATGATCAAAATGGTCATGTATATTTTAGTCGCGGCTTGACGGCGATGGTGCTGGAGAAGGATGCCACGCCATTTATGAATGCTGCTAAACGTTTGGATCCTGATTTTGTCAAACGGAGTCAACAGCGTGTTAACGATATCGCAACGGTGGTCAACAAACGTCATCAAGATGGCGATCCACAAGCAAAATAATTGAAATTAACGAATGGAGGTAACCAACATGGCCGAGTCAATGTCGCTATTTGACGACAACACCAGTTTTCAACCCAATTATGTCGTGGGTAAGGTCGCCGCCATTTTTTTTAGTAGTTCTGATTCTTTTTATAAGGTTCTGTTGGTTCACGTGGATCAGACAGACTTAGACTGGATTGAGGACGAAATTGTCGTCACCGGTTCATTTGGTGACGTGGCGGAAGAGGGCACCTACCGTTTTATCGGCAAGGTTGTGGATCATCCGAAATATGGTAAACAGTTTAATGCCAGCAATTATGAAAATGAGACGCCGACTTCTAAAACAGGTCTGGTCAAATATTTATCTGGCGATCAATTTCCCGGTCTGGGTAAAAAAACAGCGGAACGAATCGTTGAAACTCTTGGCACTGGCGTAATCGACAAGGTCGTCAAAAATCCAGATGTTCTAAATCCCATTGGTTTAAAAAAGTCTGTTGCTGATCATCTGATTGAAGTTCTGACCGAAAATCACGGTACGGAACAGATTATCATCGGTCTCAATGGTTTCGGGTTTGGCAGTCAGTTGGCCAGCACGATTTATGAAAAATACAAGCAGGACACGCTTCATATTATTCAAGAAAATCCCTATCAGTTGGTAGAAGATATCAACGGGGTGAGTTTCAAACGAGCGGATCAAATCGCTGAACAATTGGGCTTTGATGCGGATGCACCAGGTCGGTTACGCGCAGCACTGTTGGAAACAATCAGCGACATTTGTTTTGCTTCCGGGAATACGTTTGCCGAGCTAAAACCACTGATTCACGATGCAACGGCGTTGTTAGAATCGGCGCGAAACGTGCAAATTTCGCCAGATATGTTGGCCAATCAATTAATTGCCATGGCGAAAGATCAGCTCATCGTCGGCAATGGACAACAGGTCTACCTGAAGTCACTGTATGATACTGAATGGGATAGTGCTGAACACCTGATGCGTTTGCAACAACAGCAGGAGCGGTTGTTACCTAAAGATGTTGATTTGGATCATGAGGTGCGACTCGTCGAAAAGCAATTGGGAATCACGTACGACGATGCTCAAAAAGACGCGTTAGTGGCCGCAATTTCTTCACCGGTCTATTTACTCACGGGTGGTCCCGGAACGGGTAAGACGACGATTATTAACGGAATTGTCGCCTTGTTTGCACGGATCCATGAGTTGTCACTGGACGTCAATGAGTATGAGGATGGCACTTTTCCGATTTTATTAGCGGCGCCAACTGGCCGGGCTGCTAAACGGATGAGTGAAGTGACAGATTTACCTGCTAGCACGATTCATCGCTTGCTTGGCTTAACCGGGCGTGAAGATGAAGCCACTCAGTCTTCAGACAAAGATCTAGAAGGCGGACTGCTCATCGTGGACGAAATGTCGATGGTGGATGCGTTTCTCTTTAGGACATTGGTTCAGGCCGTGCCTAATCACATGCAGGTGATTTTGGTTGGGGATCAGGATCAATTGCCTTCCGTTGGCCCGGGGCAGGTGTTTGCTGACCTGTTGAAGTCAGACTGTCTGCCGTCTACCGAATTGACAACGATCTATCGCCAAGACGACAGTTCTTCGATTATTCCTTTGGCACATGCTATCAAGCACGGTGAATTGCCAGCCGATTTTACGGTGAATCAAACGGACCGCAGTTTTTTTGCAGCTCGGCCTTACCAAGTTGTGCCGTTAGTTAACCAGGTCGTCGCCCGTGCGAAGTCACGTGGCTTTGCTAAAACGGATATTCAGGTACTCGCACCTATGTACCGGGGGGCTGCCGGAATCAATGCGTTAAACACGGCCCTTCAGGATACCTTGAATCCGAAAACGAGTGCGCGGACGAAAGAAGTCGAGGCTCACAATGAGCATTTTCGGATCGGTGACAAGGTGTTGCACCTAGTCAACAGCCCGGAAAATAATGTGTTTAATGGCGACATGGGTGAGATTGTCGGGATTGATTTAGCCACCGATAAGACCAACGAAGACAAGGTTGACAAGTTAACCATTGCCTTTGATCAAACAGAGGTTACGTATGGACGTGCCCAGTTTGACAGGGTGACGTTGGCTTACTGTGTCTCCATTCATAAAGCGCAGGGGTCGCAATTCAAACTAGTAATTTTGCCCTTGGTACCCCAGTTTCGTCGGATGCTACAACGTAACCTGCTTTATACAGCGGTAACCCGAGCACAACAATGGCTGATTCTGGTTGGTGACGCACAGTCCTTTGCTGAAGCCGCTGCCAATAAATCCGCCAACCGGCAAACGACTCTGCAGGCTCGGTTGCGGCAGGTGTTCAAACATGAGGGTGACGACACTGTTGAAGAACAGACGGCACCAAGTCCAACCCGTGATGATACTGTTACTGATTCTAGTGCGGCAGCAACAATCGACTCAGAGGCACCGATTGCAAACGAAAGTGTCTCGGATCCAGCTATATCTGAATTAGGACAGCCCTCAACGAAAGCAAAAGAAGCGTTCAGTAATGTGGAAAAGTCGTCTGCAACCACGCTTGACGAAGAAAGCGGTACACTAGGTGAGCCAAGGTTGACGACGGCCTTAATCCTGAGCGGCAATATCGATCCATTGATTGGAATGGGCAAGTTGACGCCCCAAGATTTTGCGCCAGGAAAGGGTTAGCCTAAAGTTAAGGTAAGCGGGGGAGAATGATGGCTTCATCAAATGTTGCTTCAAATGTGTCGAATGGTCTTGTAAATGCTGCGATTGAAAAACACTGGCAGCGGAATACAGGGCTGTTTTTAGCCGCTCAGAATTTTTTCTTGTTCGGTTCTTCTTCAGTCTTTTTTGCGATCTTATGGTACATTGCGCTTAAAACGTCGTCTGGAACATGGATGATGTTGGCAACGCTGGCACAAAGTTTGCCCCAAATTTTAGTGTCACTATGGGCTGGTGTGTGGGCTGACCGGTCTAACCGCCGGAACCTGCTTATGTGGGCAACGGGGATGGTCACCGTTGTGACGTTAGGCATTGCACTGATGTTTTATTTTGGCTGGCGTGATTTATGGCTCTTATTACTAATCGCCGCTGTTCGCTCGATGGGAACAGGGGTGGAAATGCCCGTCGGCAATGCATTATTACCGCAATTGACGCCGCGCAAACAGTTAACGCGTATGAATGGACTGAACCAGCTGATCAATGCGATATTATTGCTTATCACGCCGATTGTCTCTGGTTTAATTTTAGGGAAACTCGGAATCATTTTCATTTTTGTCGTGGATGTGGTGACGGCCGGAGTTGGGCTATTGTTACTAGCCTTAATCAAGGTCGATCCGGTTGTTCTTGACCAGCAGAAGGCAACGGCAGGTGCGGTTACGTCGACGTTGAGCCAAATTGGCGGTGGGCTGAAATTTACCTTCAACCACAGTTTTATGCGCTGGTTTATGATCCTCATTGCGTTAGCGTTTATCATGGTGGCACCCAGTTCACAGTTATCAACATTATTCGTTAAACAAACGTTTGGCAGCCGGGTGATGTTATTGACACTCAACGAATTGTTGTGGACGGCAGGTGCTACCATTGGCGGCATTTGGATCAGTAGCCATCAACAAATTAATCATAAAGTGCCTGTTATCGCGGTGGCGCTGGCCGTTAGCGGGGTAGCGTTCTTTGCGATGGGCATTCCCGAGCCATTTGCGGTGTACTTGTTCTTCATGTTTGTCAGTGGCATTGCAATGCCGATTATTCAGGCGACGAGTAATATCTTGATTCAAGAAACCGTGCCGTCAAACATGATGGGCCGCGTCTTTTCCATTTTTCAGATTGTTTCGACGGGAATTTATCCGATTGCAATGTTGTTCTTTGGTCCGTTAGCGGATGTGGTGGCAATCAAGTGGTTATTTATGATTACAGGCATCTTGCTGGTTGGGATTGCTTGGTGGTTTAACCACACTTTAGCTAGCCGTGAGCAAGCGCCGATCAAGTAAAAGATTGCGGCAGTGTTGGCGGTGTGATAAATGTTCGCAAGTTAACCGGTTTTAACCGGGTTTTCCTTGTCATTCGCAGGCTTACTTGCGATAATAGGACTATTGAAATGAATTTGTGGAGGCAGTCATGAGTGAAGAAAAGTCTAACGGCAACATTAAGTTGTTTTCACTGAACACCAATCGGCCGTTGGCAGAAAAAATCGCAGCGTCTATTAATATTCCGCTGAGTCCAACTACCATCAGTACGTTTGCTGATGGTGAAATTGCGATTACCATTGATGAAAGCGTTCGTGGGGATGAAGTTTATGTCATCCAATCCATTAGTGATCCCGTGAACAGTTCGTTCATGCAAGTGATGATTATGGTTGACGCATTGCGGCGTGCTAGTGCCGGTGAAATCAATGTGGTGCTGCCTTACTATGGGTATGCACGGGCAGACCGGAAAGCGCGTCCCCGTGAACCAATTACAGCCAAGCTAGTGGCTAACTTTCTTCAAATTGACGGTGTCGACCGTGTTTTGACGTTAGATTTGCATGCCGATCAAGTTCAGGGGTTCTTCAACATACCTGTTGATCATTTGTTGGGTGCACCGTTATTGGCGAAATACTTCTACACCAACGACTTACTGGATAACATTGTTGTGGTTGCCCCTGATCATGCTGGTGTTTCACGGGCCCGTAACTTTGCTGAGTTATTAAAGGCACCGATTGCAATCATTGATAACCGGTCAGAAGATGAATTTGATCCGGAGCCAGACTCAGTGATTGGTGATGTAAAGGGTAAAACTGCCGTTATTATTGATGACATGATTGATACAGCGGACCGGATGACGGTCTCGGCAGATATTCTTAAAGCCAGTGGGGCCAAGGATGTATATGCGGTTGCGACTCACGCGGTCTTTTCTGGTCGTGCGGCCGAATCGTTGGAACAATCAAAGTTAACTAAGGTGATTGTAACGGATTCAATTGCAGTCCCTGCCGAAAAGCAGTTTGATAAGTTGGCGGTCATTTCGGTAGCTGATTTAATTGGCGAGGCTATTTTACGGATTCACAACAATCAGCCGGTCGATGAATTGTTTATTAGCAAACAAAATCCGGACGTTAAATTAAGATAGACCAATTGATGTTTTTTAAAAGATAAATCAAAAAATCGTGGTATTCGAACAGAATGCACGATTTTTTTGTGCCCACAAAATAGGGACAATCACATACGTTCTAAACAGGAATTGCTTTTAATTTTTATAAACAAATTCTTACTTTAACTTATATACCACTAACAAAGACCGGCGCCAACCCCGCGCCGCAAGCAAGACAAGTTCGTTTTTGACAGTATTTTACGTTAAAATAAGGCCTGTAAGCATAGAGTGAGAGGAGCTAATTGATATGTATCAAGCAAACGAAGAACGGTACGCAAACATGCCCGTTCGCAGGGTTGCTGACACTGGCTTTATGTTGCCAGCGGTCAGTTTTGGCCTGTGGCGGAATCTAGGAGACGAACAACCTTACGCAAATAGCCGTGAGGTAATGCTGAAGGCGTTTGACAACGGCATTTTCAGTTTCGATAATGCGTCAAATTATGGCCCTAGCAACGGGAGTGCCGAAGAGACATTCGGTAAGGTTTACGAGCAGGACCTGAAGCCATATCGTAATGAATTGGTTATAACGACAAAGGCTGGCTTTCACATGTGGCCTGGGCCCTACGGCGAGTTTTCATCGCGTAAAACATTGATGAATGCACTGGAGTTATCACTAACCCGGATGCACCTGGATTATGTCGATGTCTTTTATATGCACCGCTTCGACCCACATACCTCACTCGAAGAACAAGTTGAAACGTTGGACCTGATGGTTAAGCAGGGAAAGGCCTTATATGTTGGTGTGTCAAACTTCACTGCGGATCAAACAGCAGCGATCACTAAGCTGTTTAAGGAACACCATACGCCATTTGTTGTTAACCAAAGTAGCTACAACATGATTAATCGTGCTGTGGAAGACGATGGTTTGCTAAACGTACTGAAGGAAAATAAATTAGGATTAGTGGCATACGGACCACTGGCAGAAGGTCTGCTAACTGATCGTTATCTACAGGGTATCCCCGAAGATATGCCAATTCACTGGAGCAATAAGCTGTCTTTGAAACAAGGTACTGATAAAGTAGTTAGCAAGTTAAATGATCTGAATAGTTTGGCGTCTGATCGTGGACAAACCTTGGCTCAAATGGCCTTGGCTTGGTTATTACATGATGACGTGGTGACAAGTGTTGTCATTGGTGCCTCACATGTTGACCATTTGTTGGGCAACATCAAGGCGGTTAACAACCTGACCTTCACGACAGATGAACTTGAACGAATTGAAAGTATTTTAAACCGTTAAAGGGATTTGACGTGCTCTCATTGGGTTATATAAAAATAATTATGAGAACGGCGTGGCAAATCTCATTATTTTCTTACAATAATCGTTGACAAGCGATTTTTTGTGCGGTAATCTAATAACAATTTCACATGACCGAAAAACAATTTGAACAGGAAAGTAGTTCTAACAAGACTGTACAGAAAACCTGCGTTTGCTGAGAGCAGGTAGTTAAATTGGGATGAAAATGGCCTGCGATTGGTATCGTCGAACCGGCAGCTACTGTCAGTAAGGTGATAATGACTTGGCGCCCATTACCGCGCACACCGCTACTTAGGAATTCTAGACCCTTTCTAGGTGTCGGTTGATGAGGAACTGAATGTAAATTCAGTTCGAACTAGAATGGTAACGCGATAAGCTCGCTTCTAATTTTTATTAGAGGCGGGCTTTTTTCGTTGTTGAAGTTCAGTCTTGTCAGTTAGCGGTTATGTGAAGTCGGCAAATTAAAAATGAGTCGATATTAATGACATCTAATTGGATGAAAAAAGGGGTAAATTAACATGAATAAAAGAATTCGTCGTATTTTATTAGGCACTGCATCAGTCCTTGCATTAGGTTTGGTACTAGCGGGTTGTGGCAAGTCTAGTTCCGCTAAGACGACAACAGTTAAAGTTGGTATTGTCGGCACCGACGATGAAAAGATCTGGAAGCCAATTGCTCAGGATGTTAAGAAGAAGGGCATTAACTTAAAAATCGTGACCTTCACTGATTACACTCAACCAAACCAAGCGTTGAATGATAAGCAGATTGACCTAAACGCCTTTCAGCATTATTACTTTCTTGACCAGTGGAACAAGGCGCACAAAGCAGATTTGACACCGGTTGGTAAAACAGCTGTTGCACCACTTGGATTATTCTCAAAAAAGCTTAAGAAGGTTTCTGAGTTTAAGAAGGGTGATCAGATTGTAATTCCTAACGATGCAACTAATGAAGGACGTGCCTTAAACTTATTAAAGAACGCCGGTTTGATTAAATTAGACAATGCTAAGTTACCAACGCCTAAGGATGTTACCTCAAATCCAAAGCATCTGAAGATTACGGCGGTGGCTGCTGACCAAACACCACGTTCGCTCGACTCTGCCACGGCCGCAGTTGTCAACAATACTTACGCTGTTGACGCTAAGTTGAACATCAAACACGCCGTTTATGCAGAAAAAATCGACAAGAATGTTAAACCCTACATCAACATTATCGTGTCCCGTAAGGCTGACAAGAACAAGAAAGCTGTCAAAGAAATTGTTAAGGCTTACCAAACCAAGAAGATTGCTGATATCATCAACAAGGACTTCAAAGGCACTGAAAAGCCAGCATGGAATTTGGACATCAAATAATTTCCTTTGTATTATTTAGACAAACATGCACTGGTTTCGCAGTTCACGTTTGCATACATAGAACATTTTTAGTTAACCGTATTGAATTCGAATTAGGAAAGGAACAACCATTATGGCAGCAAACGCACCGATTATTGATTTGAAGGGCATTGATGTAACTTTTAAAGAGGCTGACCGCACTGTGCGAGCCGTCAAGAATGTTGACTTGGAAGTTGCCAAGGGTGACATTTACGGTATCGTTGGCTATTCAGGCGCGGGTAAAAGTACGCTGGTTCGGGTGATTAATCAGTTGCAACGACAAACATCTGGCAAGGTGACCGTTAGTGGTCAGAATATGGGTGCCTTAAAGGGAAAGGCACTGCGCCAAGCACGAACAAAGATTGGCATGATCTTCCAGCACTTCAACCTGATGAATGAGCGGACCATCGGTGACAACGTCATGTTTCCACTATTGTTGGGTTCTAAATTGAGTCGGCATGACAAGCAGGCTAAGGTGGATGAACTCTTGGACTTAGTTGGCCTATCTGAAAAGAAAAATGATTATCCGGCGCAGTTATCTGGTGGGCAAAAGCAGCGGGTGGCAATCGCCCGGGCATTGGCAAATGATCCGGAGATTTTAATCTCCGACGAAGCGACGTCAGCACTAGACCCTAAAACGACATCGTCGATCCTTGACTTATTAAAAAACTTGAATGAAAAGTTAGGATTGACGGTCGTGTTGATCACTCACGAAATGCAGGCAGTTAAATCTATCTGTAACAAGGTGGCCGTTATGCAGAGTGGAGAAATCGTTGAACGGGGTGACTTGCTGACGATATTCTCCAAGCCAACTCAGCAATTGACGAAAGAATTCATCGAAACGTCTTCTCAGATTGATGCCGCCTTGGCAAACGTTGTTGCCCAGCCAAGTATCCAGCACTTACAAGCAAATGAGAGGCTGGTTGTACTGTCCTATGCGGGTGCATCGACTGATGATCCCTTGATTGCACAACTGTATGAGCAATTTAAAGTTACGCCAAATATTTTGTTCGGGAACGTCGAGATTCTACAAAATACGCCAGTTGGTAATTTGGGCTTGGTATTAAGCGGTGAAGGCGACGCAGTAGATAAGGCATTGGCCTACGTAAAGGAACAGGGCGTGACTGTCCGGCAAATCAATGTCGCAGAATATCAGGCAGAACTCGCACGCAAGGCTGCTGAGGCAGACACAAACGCCGAAGGGGAGGCATAAGCATGACAACTATTTTAGCAACAGATTTTTGGACATCCATTATGCCAAACGTTGTGGCTAACAAGGATGTCTTCATCCAATCAACGTGGGAAACAATTTACATGACGCTGGTCTCCGGAATAATTGCCGGCATTCTTGGAATTATTATCGGAATTGCGTTAGTAGTTACAGCACCAGGTGGCATTCTGGCGAATCGGACAACATACTGGATTTTGGATAAACTGGTAAATATCTTCCGGTCCATTCCTTTTATCATCCTGTTGGCCGTAATCGCGCCATTCACGCGGCTACTTGTGGGCACCTCAATTGGCACTACCGCAGCCTTAGTTCCTTTGACCATCGGTACAGCGCCATTTTATGCACGTCAGGTTCAAAATGCCTTAGTCGATGTTGATCGCGGCATTATTGAAGCGGCGGAAGCAGTCGGTGCGTCACCGATGCAAATTATTTTTCGTGTTTATCTACGTGAAGCGCTCCCTGATTTAATTCGGACATCGGTTGTCACGGTTATCAGTTTGATCGGACTTACTGCAATGGCTGGTGCCATTGGTGGTGGTGGTCTTGGGAATACAGCGATTAGTATCGGGTATGACCGTTTTGAAAATGACATCACCATCATGGCGATGATTATTATCTTAGCCATCGTGTTTATCATCCAAATCTTGGGTGATTTGTGGGCTCGTAAAACTGACCACCGTTAATTTAAATTTTAAGGACAGATGGCAGTGATTTCATTACGGCTTTGGGTGAGAACAATGCGGACTGGTATCGTCGTTTAAAGTCGTGAGAGCAATCCTTATTCTGAAAGCATTCTATTTCCCTGTCCGGGGATGGGATGCTTTTTTCGTTTATACTTCCTCGGAAAATGACGCTGATAGGACATTAACTAATTTTTGTTGATGAATGGGGCGCAACTGTTGGTCGGTCATGATACGAGTGTTAGACTGAACACAGATAGCGTAATGAACGTGAATCAAAATTTTGTAAAGATAGGGATGATGACATGAATTGGAATTCCACCCGTCGGTCCTTTGACTGGTATAGTTTCATTCTTGGCGTATTATTTATCATTGCAGCGGGAATTGCTTTTGTGGATCCTGCATCGAGTTTAATGGCATTGGTGGCCATTTTTGGGGCCGTTGCATTACTTAGAGGCATTTATGAGGTATGGTTCCACGATGACGTCCGTCGGCTTCTGGGACGCTCTCCTGTGTGGTTGTTGCTTATGGGGATTTTAGACATTGTAATTGGTGCATTTTTAATCTTTCATCTAGGCATCGGGATGCGCTTATTACCAATTTTCTTTGCAATATGGTTCATCGTCGATTCATTGACTGGTTTAATTACGTCGGGGTTACTGCGTTCGTTTGACAAACGGTATTTCTGGGTCAGCATCGGCTTAGATGTGCTTGGTCTTATCGTTGGTATTTTATTGTTACTAAAACCAGTGGTGGCTGCACTAACCTTAGCGACACTGATTGGCATCTACTTCTTCATTGAGGGAGTTCTTCACATTATGCGGGCTTTCTAGAATAAAATAGCGCAATAAAGGGGACCTTGGGTAATGAAGCAAACAGAGACAAACGCTCCGGTTCATAATCGGGGCCTCATATGGTTGATTAGCGCCATTGTCGTTGCTGTTGTGATCGCAATTGCAGCAGTGGGTGGCACTGTGTTGTATAAAAATATGACAACAACGAATTATGAGTTGGTTGATGCGGCCCAGCCGTTGACATATAAGGGCAAGACGGTCACGGCACACGGGGTGGCTTCGTTCTCGCACAAGCAGGCGACCATTACTTCAATGAGTTTTGGTCGTTCTGCAGTGGTGGTAACAGTGGCTCATTATCAGTTTGACAGTAGCGATAAGAAGAAGGCTAAGCCTAACAATATTGCGTTAGCTATCTATCAGCTACCACTTAGTGAATTTGAACGCACGTATGCTAAGCAACTGGCGACCAACAAGCAGGACAATGTTACTGCGATTAATCAGACGATGAAGGTTGTTAAACCGCAGGCGGGCGTTTACATCGATCATTTGCAGGCTAGTGACCAAAAACGACTCAACATTGATGCAACGAGCAACCAAGCGACGTATCAAAAATTAGAAAATGCGTATGCGAGTGCGAGTCGCAAAGTAAAAACACATACGCACTTTACGCCAACCAAACGGGTGTACCAGCGGGCTCATAAATTAAATGCTGGTCAAACTAAACAATTTACAAAATTGGCTGATGCCGTTAAATATATGCAAGAAAAGACCGCTCAATAATTGAATTGAACGGTTTTTTTGCACAAATAGGAACAAATTGTTATGAATTTGTAATTTCTTGTTTCGAAAGCGGTAGATGCGTTGACTGCATTGAATTCTCTATATTGTCAGGAACATCGTACAAGCCATTCAGAGGTTAAATTCTTTAAATTTTTCTGAAATTTGCACAAATGTTTGCGATAATAGTACTCGATAATCAGTTAAGGGGATGACAACTGGTCAGCGCATAGTGCCTAATTGCCATCAAAACTTTGAAATGAGGGACGAATAACGTATGAGTACACAGCACCAATCTGCACCAAGTGGGGGAAAACGTTACATTAGTAAAATGAAGGTCGTCGCATTAGCAGTGATAGTCAGTTTGATGACTATCAGTGTCGTCAGTCAACCCGCGAAGGCAGAAGCGCATCATCAATCAGTCGCAAAGATGGCCACAAAAAAGCAGAGTACTAAAACACAGTCTAATTTTTGGCAAGATCTTGGTTATCAGGGGTCTTACAAACGTCAAAGTACACTAGGTAAAAAGCAGATGTTGAATAATACGCTGTTGGTCGTCTTTACAAAAGACCATCAATTTAGGCAGCGTGTCACTACTTCGTTAAGTATGAACGGTATTCAAGAACAAGTGACAGATGGGGAAGTAACACAAAAGGGCAACGTGTTAACTCTAGTGCCAAAGTCGACGGCAACTGCTGTTTATAAGACTGAGGCGGACTACAAGAAGCATACTGCGTCCAACTATCACCGCAGCGGCGAGGCCTTTAAGAGCCAACTTATCTTTGCGAAAGATGGGCAGCCTTTGCAATACCGAGTTGATGTAAAACACAAGCGGTTGACTGGATTAAAGAACAAAGCGACCGTATCAATGAAACAGGCAGCGGCGAATACTTTGGCAACAGCTCAAGATTATATTAAGCCGATTGAAAATCATTAGTCGTTTAGACTAGCTTTATTGCAGTGTTAGCGGTTACAATTATCTGTGAAGGAGTTGTTTAACATGGCAAAAAGTGAAAATAAGAAAGTACCAAGTGAGGATGACATCATAAAGGGGAAGGTCTACGACTACAAGCGTGTGCTTGTTGGTGTTGATGATTCTCCGGATGCACAACTAGCCTATCAGTACGCGGTCAAACAGGCGAAGGAAGATAAATCCGAGCTGGTTATTGTTAGCATCCTTGAAGAGCAGGATGTTAATGTTTTTACTGCGTTAAGCAAGGAAATGTTGGATCAACAACGAAAGACGATTCAAGAACGATTAGACAAATATCGTCGGGTTGCCGAAAATTCAGGGGTTAAGTCCGTTAAAACGTTGATTGCTGAAGGTGATCCTGGTGAAACAATTGTCAAGCAGGTAATCCCACAAGTTGATCCAGACCTTGTAATTGTCGGCTCATTGTCGCGTCAAGGGGTTGCTAAGTACTTTGGTAGCCAGGCAGCTTATGTGGCCAAATATTCACCAGTGTCTGTGTTGGTGGTTCGATAATTAAATTCAATTTTGTTTTGCTGTACCCCCACAATGAGGTACAGCTTTTTTATTTCGGCTAAGGCATTAATGTAGAGCTGTGAATGGCGCTTACGGTTGTCAATAGTGACACGCTCGTCGTGGGACCGGACCTAAAAACCGGAGTCTTTCACCTCGCCACACAGCCTCGCAAAAGCCGCGTCTGTGTGACCGTCCGTGGTGTAAATTCGGAATTAACACCACTTTCACGACTCGGTATCACTATTGACGCCCTTCAGCTAACATAGTGATTATCATTACGAGAGCAGGCTTATAATACTTGAAAAATGTTGATTTACAAACTGTTTGTCATAGAAGTGGAGCTGAATAGAAATAGAGTTCCGTGTCGGCAACACTTGGCGGCAGGAATTTTGCCGCTTAGTGTTGCGGGATGACTTATGAGACGATGAACTTTTCGGCTCATAATCAAGGTAGAAGACTCCAGGTTTTGGGAGGCTGAGACCGGTCCTCATGGAATGGCATTTCTGCTCAGCGCAACGGCAGTATGCTGTATGCTGATTTGACATACTCGAGGAAGTTAAATCAGTTTGATATAAGCAAAGAAAAAGGATGACACCCAAGAGGGCATCATCCGATAGAAAAAATTTATTAAATTAAGCTTTATCAACCGCGTGACCACCGAAGCCGTTACGCAATGAAGAAACCACTTTACCAGTAAAGGTATCGTTTTCCATTGAGCGGTAACGCATCAATAGTGACATAGCAATAACAGGGGTTGCCACTTGTTGGTTCATAGCTTCTTCAAGAGTCCACTTACCTTCACCAGATGAGTGCATAGTACCCTTGATGTTATCTAACTTGGCATCGTTAGCAAAAGCGTCTTGAGCCAATTCCATCAGCCATGAACGAACAACTGAACCGCTGTTCCAAAGACGGGCAACGGATTCGTTATCGTAGTCAAATGCACTGTGTTCAAGCACATCGAAACCTTCACCGATAGCTTCCATCATACCGTATTCAATCCCGTTATGAACCATCTTGAGGTAGTGGCCTGAACCAGCTTTACCCGTGTAAAGGTAACCATCTTTTTGGGCGATACCTTCATACAAAGGTTCAAGTGTCTTAAAGGCAGCGGCATCGTTTCCACCAATCATGAAGTTACCGTCGTGGCGGGCACCAGATTGACCACCAGAAGTACCACAGTCGAAGAACTTGATCCCTTTTTCTTCAGCCTTTTGAGCATCTGCAACAGAGTCTTTCCAGAAGGAGTTACCACCGTCGATGATGAAGTCACCTTCGTCAAGTAAGTCTAACAATTGGTCAATCGTTGATTCAGTTGGCTTGCCGGCTGGAACCATAACCCATACGATTTTTGGTGATGGTAATTTAGCGACCATGTCAGCAAGTGAGTCGGCACCTTCAGCACCAGCGGTTACTGCTTGGTTAACAAAGTCCTTGTTTAAGTCAAAACCAACAACTTCGTTTTCATGATCCATCATGTTTTCTGCTAAGTTCAGACCCATTTTGCCTAAACCGATTAACCCTAATTTCATTAGAAAGCTCCTCTTTTAAAATAAATTGTCTGTTGCACATGTTGATTATATGAAAATCATTTACAAATATCAAGATAAATTTTTGAAAAAAGGTTTCAAATTGTTTTCGAAAAGTGCTTCAAATCCGTTTGTATCATAGTTTTGCTTGCATTCAAAACTTATTAGCATTACGCTAAACCGAGATTGAAGACGTTTACATATTACTGACACATGGAGGTTACAACTAATGCTTATTCAGCAGGTTCACATCAACAATCAGAGCGATTTACAAGATGTTCGAATTGAAGACGGTGTCTTTAAAGCGATTGATCAGCATTTAACGCCTAAGGATAATGAGCAGGTGATTGACGCAACCGGCAAATTATTATTACCACCATTGATTGACCCACATGTTCATTTGGATGCGACCCAAACGGCTGGAGATCCTGAATGGAATCAATCTGGTACATTATTTGATGGTATTCGCATTTGGTCGGAGCGAAAGAAAACGTTAACGATTGAAGACGTTAAAGAGCGGGCGAAGGAAACCTTGCGCAAGCAGATTGCCAATGGGATTCAGGTTGTGCGTTCACACGTCGATGTAACCGATCCGTCCTTCACCGCCTTAAAAGCACTCTTGGAAGTTAAAAAAGAGATGGCTGATGAGGTAGAACTGCAACTGGTTGCCTTTCCACAAGAAGGTATTTTGTCGTTTCCTCATGGCAAGCAGTTAATGGAAGAGGCCGTTAAGTTGGGGGCAGACGTCATTGGCGGCATTCCTCACTTCGAGTTTACTCGTGAATATGGTATCGAATCGTTACATTTTATTGGCGACTTAGCTCAAAAGTATGACCGCCTGATTGACGTCCACTGTGATGAAATCGATGATCCTGCATCTCGTCATTTGGAGACTTTGGCAACGATTGCATACGAAACAGGCCTGTCTGACCGGGTGACGGCTAGCCACACGACTGCGCTAGGGTCTTACAACAACGCGTATGCCTATAAATTATTCCGTTTGTTACGGATGGCAGACATTAATATGATTGCGAACCCGTTAGTAAACACCAATCTAGGCGGACGGTTTGATACTTATCCTAAACGTCGGGGGATGACGCGGGTCAAAGAACTTAACGAAGATGGGATTAATGTCGCATTCGGCGAAGACGATGTTCGTGATCCATGGTATCCAATGGGAAATGGTAATATGTTAGATCCCGTTTCGATGGGCCTCCATGTTGGCCACTTAATGGGATATGACGAGATTAATGGGTCATATCAATTTGTTACCAGCCATGCTGCTAAGGCACTGCATATTACTGACCATTATGGTATTGAAGTCGGCAAGCCTGGTAACTGTATTGTTTATAACAACAGTGATTTCTACAATGTACTTAATGAACATTCAGAAGTGCTGTATTCAATCCGTGGCGGTCGTGTCATTGCACAGACGACGCCTAAAGTGACTAAACTGAATTTTTGAGTTTGTGAATTTTAAATGTGTCAGATACGGTCACTGAATTCACAAACAAAATTTTTACTTGTGAAATAGGCTGACATTTATCATTTGGAAACTCATCCTAAATGCAATAGTGTCAGACAAAAGGCAGCTTCAATAATGGAACTGCCTTTTTGTCACAAAATATTTAATCATTTGTGAAAAGTGTGGTACGCTGGGACTATGATTTTTTCACAAGTGAACGTATTTGCTGGCCGAAAACGGTCGCTACGTCACGAATTAATTAAGGAGATTATTCATGACTGAAGAAACTCGTTACGGCGCTGATGCCGTTGTTGAGAGCTTGATTAACCATAATGTGAAGTATGTTTTTGGTATTCCTGGTGCTAAGATTGATCGTTTATTTGAGCGTTTGGCTCATCCTACTGATCCGCAATCGCCTAAGCTGGTTGTCGCACGACATGAACAAAACGCGGCCTTTATTGCGGCGGGGATTGGCCGACTTACAGGCGAACCAGGGGTAGTTGCAGTTACTTCAGGACCAGGTGCAAGTAACTTAGCAACTGGTTTGGTCACTGCGACAGCCGAAGGTGATCCCGTAGTTGCCATTGGGGGACAAGTTCCACGTAAGGACTTACTACGGTTGACCCACCAAAGCATGGCAAATGCGGCATTATTTAAGCCAATCACGAAATTATCTGCGGAAATTCAAGATCCAGAAAACATTTCAGAAGTGTTGGCAAATGCGTTTGAATCCGCGACTGCTGGCAAACAGGGCGCGAGCTTTGTTTCTTTGCCACAGGATGTGGATGACGCCGAAGTTACCAGCCCAGCGTTGGAACCATTGCAAGCGCCCGTTTTGGGACCAGCAAGTCCCGCAGATATTAGTTTATTGGCTCAGGAGATTCGTAGTGCGAAATTGCCCGTTATTCTTGCCGGCATGCGAGCTTCTTCACCAGAAGTCACCGGTGCGATTCGCCACCTCGTGACAGTTGCCAACATTCCTGTGGTTGAAACGTTCCAAGGCGCCGGAATTATTTCTCGCGATTTGGAAGCTGACCACTACTTTGGTCGTGTCGGGTTATTCCGGAATCAGCCAGGAGATCGTTTGCTAAAACAGGCTGATTTAGTGATTGCCATTGGTTATGATGCGGTTGAATACGAACCGCGTAATTGGAATGCTGAGAAGCAGGCCCGCATCGTGACGATCGATGCGACAGCGGCCCAGTTGGATCAACACTTTCAACCAGAAACACAGCTAGTAGGCGACATTGCCCAAACACTGGCCATCCTACAACCAGCGATTAAAGGATATCAGCCCAGCACTGCTGCCAAGCAGACATTAGCTGAATTTCATGAAGAGTTAACGACGCGAGATCAAAATTTTGAAGCAGGTGAAGTAGACACAACTGTGGAGCCATTAGCGCTAGTGGCCGCTCTGCAGGATCACATTACCGATGATATGACTGTAAGTGTTGATGTGGGTAGCCATTACATTTGGATGGCGCGTCATTTTCGCAGCTATGAACCACGTCATTTGCTATTCAGCAATGGGATGCAAACATTAGGCGTTGCATTACCATGGGCAATCGCTGCGGCACTGGTACGGCCAAATCATCAAGCTGTTTCTGTTTCAGGCGACGCCGGTTTCTTATTTTCCGGTCAGGAGTTAGAAACTGCAGTTCGCTTAGGACTCAATATTGTGCACATTATCTGGAATGACGGTCACTATGATATGGTGAAGTTCCAGGAAGAAATGAAATATGGTGTAGATGCGGCTGTTGATTTTGGTCACGTTGACTATGTTAAATACGCTGAGGCCTTTGGTGCAACAGGATTACGGGTTAACAACCCAGCAGATTTGAACAAAGTGCTGGATCAAGCCTTTGCGACAAAGGGACCGGTAATTGTTGATGTGCCCGTTGATTACTCACATAATCAAGAGCTGGGCAAGACACTGTTGCCAGATCAGTTCTAGCAAACATCGATAGCACAGAGGGAGTTTAGGTTAATGAAAGATACGGAAACATTATATCAGCACGGAACCTTGGCACTGTTAGTTCCCGGGCTGTTCGACGGCACGATCACAACGAAAGAACTGCTGAACCATGGTGATACTGGCATTGGTACACTAGCCGGTCTGGATGGTGAAGTGATCATTGTTGATGGACAGGCCTTTCAAGCTGGAGCTGATGGTTCAGTCAACACGGTCAATGGTGATGCGACGATGCCATTCGCTTCAGTCCATACGTTTGATAATCAATTGCCTAAGACACCATTGGCAGCCATGACAATGCCAGCATTTACGACATGGTTACAAACGACTGCAGGCTTGAAAAATGCCTTTGCGGGCATTGTGATGACTGGTATCTTTAACCGAGTACACGTACGGGTGGCACCTAAACAAACGAAACCGTATCCACCACTGACGACGGCGACTGCCGCTCAGCCGGAATTTACGCGGGAAAATGTTCAAGGAACTGTTGTCGGTTACTTTGCCCCGGCATTGTACGCAGGTGCGACTGTCGGTGGATTTCACTTGCATTTTATCAGTGACGACCATCAATTTGCCGGTCACCTGCTTGATTTTACCGTCATGACAGGCGAGGTGACCGCGCAAGTACTACCAAACTTGATGTTACATTTGCCGACAGATAATGCTGACTTTATGAAAGCTGACATTGAATTATCCGGTTTAAATGATGCTATCAATGAAGCAGAAAAATAGTTCTCTTAGACTTTGTTAATGAAAAACGACGTTGAATTTCCCACAAAAACGGAAATTCAACGTCGTTTTATTTGTTCTAATAGTAGTTTTGGCAATCTTGAAGCTAAAAGGTCGATGGAGTGAAGTTGTGGCGAAACAGAGTTCCGTGTCGGCAACACTTAATGGGGCGATTTTACCCATTTAGTGTTGCGGGATGACTTATGAGACGTGGTTTTCGGCTCATAATCAAGGTTGAAAACCGCGTTTTAAGCGGGTTGAGACCGGTCCTCAGGGAACGGCGTTTCGCAACAACGTAACGGCATTTAACGGCATTATGGCATTATCAAGTTCCTTACTGAAATGAAGCTAAACGTCCAATGAACCGGAGAGTAATCGATCGATGACATTAAGAACCCCTTCATCATTGTTAGAGTCCGTCCTATGAGGCGCCTTTGCCAGCACATCAGCATGAGCGTTAGCCATGGCATATCCGTGCGGCGTCATCGTTAACATATCGAGATCATTCTCATTGTCACCAAACGTCATGATCTCATCATTTTGAATACCGTAACGTTCTTGTAAATGCTGTAGGCCAGTTTCTTTTGATACTCCAGAAACACCGATATCTTCAGTATTAAAACCAGAATTCATCGCAGATAAACCAGGTTGAAGTTGATTGATCATTTCTGGAATCACTGCCTCAGTGTTAATCGTTTGATCGAAGCTGACAGCGATTTTAACCAGTTGGTCATCAAGAGTTGCGGGATCGACATCAAACAGGTGGTCCAAACGGATTAGTGAATTATAGTATCGTTTGATCAATTGGAAAATTGGCTCTGGCGTTTCACTATCCACGTAAGCGCGGTTAACGCCAGATAATGTCGTCAGTGCCATTGGCTGAGGGTAATGCTGTTTCAGCACAGCCAAGGTTTGATTGACTAACTGATGGGGAATCTCGCTAGCAAATAATAATGCATCGCGAGCGTGCACAATTGCACCATTATCTGAGATGAAATCCATTTGATCTTTGAAGGGTAGAAATTGATCAACAAGTCGTTGAAACTGTGAACCGCTGGCTGCGGCAAAATGAATGCCCTTTGCACTCAATTGGCGGAATTGTTGTGCAAATCGAGCACGATTGTAGTCATTTTCGTCATTTAGAAAGGTGCCGTCCATGTCAACGGCAATGAGCTTGATGGTCATAGTGAGAAACTCCTATTCAATAAGATATTGTGATATGCAACGTTAGCTTAGATATTCAGTGGCAATTTGCTTGTATACATCAATCAAATGCAAATAATCACTCAAATCGACATATTCGTTAACTCGATGTGCAATGTCCCACCGACCAGGTCCGAGGACAATAACGGGGAATTTGTTATCCGCCTTAGTGTATTCAGAGGCGTCGGTGGCGCCGTGAATCACGGATAATTTTGCTGGCTGTTTTGTCGCTTTCGCTAAGGCATCACTGGCAATCTTAACCAGGGAAGATTCACGATCTGAGATAACAGGGAAGAAACTGAAATCGACAGTCAGTTTTAACTGCACGCCGGGTTCCTGATTGAGTTTGTCGATAATTTGTTGCAGTCGGTCAATGATTTTTGTATTGTCAAATTCCGGAATTGGTCGAATGTTGCCCTCTAGGTGTGCTTGACCAGGAATTGAATTAACTTGATCACCACCGTTGATGACAGTGACAGAATGGACAACCGGACCCAGAACGTCACTGGTTGGTGCGTCATCAAATGCATGGTTTTCTTCATTTATAAACTTGACTAGGTTGGTAATGGCATTGATGCCTTTCTCAGGCATGGAAGAATGAACGGATTTACCAATTGAATCGACAGAATAATCAATGGAACCGTTATGAGCAAAAATAATTTGATCACTAGTAGGTTCTCCAACAATCATGGCGTCAACGTGGTCGACATAGCCTGCCTGTGTTAACATCCGTGAACCAGGGGCACCGTACTCTTCGCCCACTGTAGCCAGAAATTGTAGTTTACCGGCTTTGGGTAACCCCGCGTCATGTAGGTCGATCAGAGTGGTCACCATGGCAGCAAGACCGCTCTTCATATCCGCCGCCCCGCGACCAAAAAGTTGATCATTCTCAACATGGGCTGCTAACGGTGGAAAGCGCCAATCATCATGTTCGTCAGCCGCTACCGTATCCTGATGACCCGTCAACATCAACGTTTTGCCGGGTTTACCCGAATCCAGTTCAGCAAAAAGATTTGTTCTGCCATCTTGATAAGGAATCTTTTTGGCTGTAATGCCGTGCTGCCCGAGTTCAGCGATAATCCTGTCTGATATGGCTTCTTCATGGCCATTGCGTGAATCAATTTTGATAAAATCCGTTAACAACGTTAATACTTGCTTTTCTTCCATAGATTCTCAAACCACCTTTTTCTAAACCGATTACATCCTTTATAGCACTTATTTCGACTAAAAGTGGCGGTTTGTGTAAAAAAGCTAATTTACGTCCATCCGTCTTGTTTGACTATCCTGAAATTGCAACTTGATGCGAAAAACGAAAATGACCGAAAATCGTTATGATTTGTTTCATGAGAATTGTGCAAACGTCTGTGCTATCCTAGACCAATCTTTCAAATATCTTGATGTATAAGCAATTAGTCAATAACCAATTCTGACAATTGATGAGAGAAAAAACGGAATTTAATTATTTTCTCATAATATATTGGTTGTCGAGCTAATTGTGAACAGGTATGGTGTGAAGCATAGACCAATTGATATAAACATGTACTAAAGGCCTATATACTTAGATTGAAAAGGTGATACCAATGGACGAAACAAGAATTAATCAATTAGGTGTAGAACTTTATGCTGACGGTGCAGATATTGACCAAATGGTCGATGCCTACAAATCAGGTTTAGTGACTGGGTTTACAACCAATCCTTCTTTGATGAAGGCTGCCGGGGTTACGGACTATATTGAGTTTGCACATCAAGCTGTTGCAAGCATTCCTGATTTACCGATTTCATTTGAGGTATTCAGTGATGATTTTGGCGATATGGAAGAAGAAGCACATATTATCAGTCATTTCGGAACGCATGTGTATGTGAAAATTCCTGTCATGAATTCTTTAGGTGAATCGAGTATTCCGTTGATTCACAAATTGTCTCATGATGGCATTAAGGTTAACGCAACCGCCATTTTTACGGAAGAACAAGTTCGTAACGTACGCGATGCTCTTGATGAAACAACAGGCGGGATTGTTTCGGTCTTTGCAGGCCGGATTGCTGATACCGGTGTGGATCCACGCCCATTAATGTCTAAATATGCTGATATTGTTCACTTTAAGCCTAACTTGAAGCTGTTGTGGGCCAGTCAGCGAGAAGTTTACAACATTATGCAGGCGGCTCAAACGCATACAGATATCATTACTTGCACGCCGGATTCATTGAAAAAGCTGACGTTATTGGGCAAACCACTGGCTGAGTATTCATTAGACACAGTCAAACGTTTCAAGGCCGACAGCCAGGCACTTGGCTTTAAGATTTTGACTAAGTAGCCACCGACTTATAACTGTCATTAACTTGGACTACAACGCACGATTTGAGAAAATAA
This sequence comes from Furfurilactobacillus rossiae DSM 15814, assembly GCF_000428925.1. Taxonomy (GTDB): domain Bacteria; phylum Bacillota; class Bacilli; order Lactobacillales; family Lactobacillaceae; genus Furfurilactobacillus; species Furfurilactobacillus rossiae. Next base: position 73,383 of record NZ_AUAW01000006.1, read on the forward strand.
CACGACGAAACGGTCATCACTATCTCTGGGAAAGGTAGTGATGACCGTTTTGTGTCCATTAAGGTGTAGCGTTAAAAGAATTCAGGAAAGTGAGCCTGAAGCTTGGCCGCCAAACGTTCACGGTGTTTGTACAGAGTCGGTCTGGAAACATGAAGTGACTTCGCAGCTTGACTAATGGTCATTTCTTCATCAAGCAAATGGCTTAGTAGCCTTTTTTCTGATGGTGTGCAAGTTGTGATCAGTCGATTAATAAAATCATGGTTTTCCATGTTGATCGCTGTTGCCTCCGTGTTTTGGAGCTGGTTGACTACAGTATCACTAAGTTCACTTTGATGGCTTAATCGACGAGTGCTAGCACGTAACCAGTCTAGCAGGCGCCAGTAGAGCCGTTGATAAGCATAGCGACGTAAGGCGTCGGCGTCTTGATCTCCGAAGGCATTCACATAGTCTTTAAATACCGCCACGTAGATGAGGCGACCTTCAGAAACAGCATCGTCAAAATTTGAATCTCCAGGGTGTACGTTAAGGCGTTTCAGAACACCATACAGAACACGGCTGTTACTTTCGTGTGTGATAAAGGTGAAGGCTTGCTGTGTTAATTGTTCATCTTCATTATGAATGGGCATGTAATTTCCTCGTTTGGTTTTGATTGTTGCCTTGTACACAGACACAGTCAAAACGATTATTTTTTTGCGTCGAAGGCCGTTGACGTAAAGGAGAATAACGTGCTGTTGAACAATAAACCATGCTGTAAATTCGGACTGAGCGAGTGCAAACAGAACACGTGAAATCGCTTCACGGTTTGGGCTAGACCAATGCATTTAAAACTGGCCTCTAAATCCGTTCAATCAATCTGTGGTTGCCATAATGATAGGCATTAAAGGCATGAAAGATTGTAAATTTACTAAACGGATATAAAGCGCTTAATTGTCACCGTGAAATTATTTTCTAAAATATTGTGGACAAATGTTCACGACTTCTGATATACTGATGTCAGACAAATGAAAGGGGTTTCATAAAATGACATTAACTGTTGCACAACTCGCAAAATACATGGACCACACAATGCTTAAACCAGAAGCAACTTCGGCAATGATTGATAAAACTATTGCGGAGGCTCGCGAATACAACACGGCTTCTGTATGTATCAATCCTTACTGGGTTGCCCGTGTTCATAAGGGGCTTGAGGGAACCGACATTGCCACTTGTACTGTAATTGGTTTCCCACTGGGAGCTTCAACGACCGCAACAAAAGTTTTTGAAACCAACGAGGCTATTGATAACGGTGCCGACGAAATTGACATGGTGATCAATATTGGCGAATTAAAATCTAATAACGATGAAGCCGTTTTGACAGATATTAAGGCGGTTGCAGAGGCAACTCATGACAAGGGTAAATTACTTAAGGTAATTATTGAAAACGCTTTATTAACGGATGAAGAAAAACGACGGGCTTCCGAGTTGACCGTTAAGGGTGGCGCTGATTTTGTTAAAACGTCGACTGGATTTTCCACCTCTGGCGCTAAGGCCGAAGACGTTCGTTTAATGCGTGAGGCAGTTGGTCCTGACTTTAAGATTAAGGCAGCTGGTGGCATGCACAGCTTGAAAGACACGTTAGCCATGATCGACGCAGGTGCCAATCGTTTAGGTGTCTCTGCATCAGTTGCAATCCTCGAAGAAGCAAAAGCACAACCGGCAACAGTTTAACAAGACACATTTTCGATAAAATGTAAGCGCTTGCCGAACGAAAAGGTTAAGTGATTTTAGATAACTGCGCATTAATATGAGCGTAAGCGAGACAGGAAAGGACTTTCAAAAATCATGGCATACAAACGAATTTTTGCAATTGTAATGGATTCAGTCGGTATTGGGGAGGCTCCAGACGCCGCAGACTTCGATGATGTGGGTGCTGATACACTTGGGCATGTCGGCGAATTTTATGCGGGAGATTTGGCACTGCCCAATTTAGGTAAGTTAGGCCTCAGCAACATTCGTCCCGGCAAGCCGATTCAGGGTGTACCAGTTGCTGATCAGGCCATTGGCGCATTCGGTAAGATGCGTGAAGTTTCTGCTGGTAAGGATAGCATGGACGGTCATTGGGAAATGATGGGGCTGCCTGTTAGAAAGCCTTTATCGACTTTTCCAAATGGATTTCCAGAAGAAATTATTAAAAAGCTGGAAGATTTCTCTGGCCGCCATGTAATTGTTAACAAGCCTTATTCGGGAACTGACGTTATTCATGATTACGGTGAACAACAGATGAAGACCGGCGAATTGATTGTTTATACGTCTGGAGATTCAGTGCTTCAAATTGCGGCCCATGAAGATGTTATTTCTGTTAAAGAACTGTACAAAATTTGTGAATATGCGCGTTCACTAGTTAACGGACCAGAATGGACAATTGGCCGGATTATTGCGCGTCCTTACGTTGGCCCTGACAAGGATCACTTTACTCGAACGGCTAACCGTCATGACTTCAGTCTAGAACCAATTGGCGAAACGGACATGGATCGCTTAAAGGCGGCTGGACTTGATGTGATTGGTGTGGGTAAAATTAATGACATTTTCTCCGGCCATGGCATTACCAAAGGCTACCACAATGAAAGTAACATGGACGGAATGGATCATGTGGATGAAGTTATGGCTAGTGATTTCCATGGCTTCTGCTTTACGAACCTAGTCGATTTTGACGCAATGTATGGTCACCGCCGTAATCCAAAGGGATTTGGTCAGGCTTTAATGGACTTTGACCAACGGTTGACCAAGGTATTGGCAAACTTAAAGGATGACGATTTGCTCATGATTACAGCTGATCACGGTAACGATCCTGGCTACCGCGGTACGGATCATACACGTGAATTCGTTCCTTTGCTGGCGTACTCACCATCTATGAAGCACGCTAATCAGTCATTGGGCATTCGCCCGACTTTTGCTGATATGGGCGCGACAGTATTGGAAAACTTTGGTGTGCAAGGGAATAGTGAAGGCACGAGTTTCTTGAGTGAAGTCAGCAATGGCGAAACGGTAAAGTAAACCTTTCGAATGAGGAGGATGCATAATGAGTACACATATTGGCGCCAACATGGGCGACTACGCTGATACAGTTTTGCTGCCAGGAGATCCACTGCGGGCAAAGTATATCGCTGAAAACTTTTTGACCAACGTAAAACAGGTAAATTCGGTTCGGAATGCTTTTGGTTACACTGGTGAATATAAAGGCCACCGTGTTTCCGTTCAAGGGTCAGGGATGGGGATTCCATCCATGTCCATTTACATTAATGAATTAGTTAAATTCTTTGGTGTGAAAACAATCATTCGGGTCGGCTCGTGTGGCGGTATGGCGCCGGATGTTCACTTACGGGACGTGCTGTTAGCATCGGGTTCAACAACGGACTCTGCCGTAACCGCGAATACATTTGGACCAGGCATTCATTATGCACCACTAGCTAACTTTGAACTGTTGGACACGGCTTTTCATGAAGCTCAGAAGATGGGCATTACGCCCAAAGTAGGTGACATTTTTGCCGCGGACCGTTTCTATAATGATGAACTAGACATGAAGAAGTTGGCTGATTATGGTGTTATTGGCACCGAAATGGAATCAGCAGGGTTATACTTATTGGGTGCCAAACTTCACTTCCGTGCACTGTCAGTGTTGACGGTCAGTGACTTAATCTTTGGCGAAGAAAAAACCACGGCGGAGGAACGCGAAAAAACGTTCAACGACATGATTAACATTTCGTTAGCAACAGCGATTGCTGGTAAGTAATACAACATTGAGTTTGAGATGTTTAGGAAGACATTGGTTAATCAATAAAGGGCGAATGGTTCGGCGATTTGCCAAATCATTCGCCCTTCGTTTATTGCCGGTATTGCACCCGTTTCTAGGGGCAACGTGACGTTAATTGCAATCGTGACAGAGATTCCGAAACCGTGGGACGAAAAGAGGAAATGTTCGTGGAAACAGATGATCAAAAAACGGCAGATAGCCTCAAAGCAGCGACCTTGTACTACCAAAATAATTGGAGTCAAGGCGAAATTGCAACCGAAATGAACATTTCACGTGCAACGGTTTCACGCTTATTGCAGTACGCAAGAAAGACTGGCTTGGTTAAAATTGAAATTGCGGCGCCGATGACACCAGTAGCTACGTTGACGGCGCAGCTCCAAGAAAAGTATCAGCTGACACATTTGCTAGTTGTGCCAACACAAGGGGCGGGTACTCCTGATTTATTGTCACGTGTTGGGAAAGCGGCTGCAGAATATATTGAATCAATTGTAACGACAGATGACATTATCGGACTTGGGTGGGGGAAAACCATTCATCAAGTTGCAAATCATTTGGATCCTAAGGATGTTAGCGGCATAACCGTTGTCCAGATGAAAGGTAGTGTGGCGAATACGCAGAGTAATAACTTTGCGTTTGAAAGCGTTAATACATTTGCCAACGCTTTTCATACTTTACCGCAGTACTTGCCACTGCCAGTGATTTTCGATCACCAACAAACAAAGGAATTAGTTGAACAGGATACACACATTAAACACATTATTGAACTGGGCAAAAAGGCTGATATTGCTGTTTTTACCGTTGGTACAGTTCGCGATTCAGCGTTGCTGTTTAAGCTGGGATACTTCACTCAAGCCGAACAAGCTTATTTACAAGACCATGCGGTTGGCGATGTATTTTCCCGCTTTATTAATGCCCAAGGTCAGTTGGTTGATACAAATATTGATCAGCGAACGATTGGCATTCCACTGGATGCGCTTGCCAATATTCCACACAGCGTGTTAGTTGCCGCTAATCCCGCCAAGGTACCTGCTGTACACGGCGCTGTTACAGCAGGTTATGCGAACACGTTGATTATTGATCAAGGAAGCGCAACTCAGCTATTAAATTATGACCCAGTTCACTAAGTGATGGAGGTCAGTAACCATGAGAATGGTCGACGTAATTGATACGAAACGTAATGGTGGGGAACTAACCACCGAACAAATTGAATTTTTTATTAACGGATATACAAAAGGTGACATTCCGGACTATCAGGTTAGTGCGCTATTAATGGCGATTTATCTAAAAGGAATGACAAAGCAAGAAACGGCCACCATGACAATGACGATGTTGCATTCGGGCGATCAGTTGGATTTGAGTGAAATTCCTGGCGTCAAGGTGGACAAACATTCGACCGGTGGTGTTGGTGACAAGACCAGTATTCCATTAGCGCCTTTGGTAGCCTCGGTTGGTATTCCGGTTCCAATGATTTCTGGGCGCGGTCTTGGTCATACAGGTGGCACGTTGGATAAGTTGGAGGCCATTCCTGGTTTAAAGGTTGAAATTAGTGAAGCGTCATTTAAGCAGCAGTTGCGCGATGTTGGCTGTGCCATTGTCGGTGCAACTGGAAACATTGCCCCAGCAGACAAGAAGATTTACGCATTACGGGATGTAACCGATACGGTTGATTCCATTCCGCTGATTGCTGGCTCAATTATGAGTAAAAAAATTGCTAGTGGAACAGATGCCTTAGTTTTGGATGTTAAAACGGGTAGCGGTGCTTTTATGAAAACAGAGGCAGATTCAGTTGCGTTAGCCAAAGAACTAGTCGGCATTGGTAAAAGTGTTGGTATGAATGCAATGGCGGTTATTTCCGACATGAATCAGCCATTAGGAAATGCCATTGGTAACGCCTTGGAAATTGAAGAGTCAATTGCATTATTAAAGGGCAATGGCCCAGCTGATTTGCTTGATTTGGTATTAACAATTGGCAGTCAAATGGTTGTCATGGCAAATAAAGCAACCGATCTAGATGCTGCCAGAAAAATGCTACAGCAGCATATTGATGATGGCTCCGCTTTGACTAAGTTCAAAGAAATGATCATCGCTCAGGGTGGTGACGGTCGCGTGATTGAAAACCCAACAATGATGCCTCAGGCAACCTATCAAATGCCGATATTGGCGGCTCGTGATGGCGTTATCACCAAAATGAAGGCAGATGAAATGGGCATTGCTGCGATGATGCTTGGTGGTGGACGGCAGAAGAAGGATGATCAATTAGATTATGCTGTCGGTTTGACGTTGTCCAAAAAGGTTGGTGACGAAGTTCATCAAGGTGACACGATTTTGACAATTCACAGTAACCGAGAGGATGTTAGCGATGTTCAGCAATTGATTGAAGCAAATATTTCAATTGGTGATGAGGCGCAGCCATTGACACTCATCCACGAGGTTATCGATTAAAGTTTGGGGTTAGAGCAAGTTACCGTGTACTCAAGTGACATTTGAACTTAAGCTTGATACAGGTGAGTGTCTTGGGCCAGCGGTGCCGTCCTTGTATTGAAGAAGGCATGGTGAGTTTTGGGTCACGCGCTTGAATCTGCATGCGATTATTGCTAAACTACTTTAGAAAATAACTGTCCGACAGTGAGCGGACCTTTTTTGGAGGCAGGACCATGATGTTTTTGACGAATCTTTTTTTCGAACAACAAGTTAAGGGCATCGTGGCCCCTCAGTCATTTTCCGCAAATATTGTTAATTATAAGCGTTACTGACACTAATGTGTTGGTAGCGCTTTTTCTTAACAGCAAACGGAGGAAGAGACATGAAGCAAACAGCATCAGAAGCATCACACAGTATGAGTTTTTGGGATCAGACGGCGACATGGATTGGAGCCAATGCCAACAACGGCACCTGGTATGTTGGTGGTGTATTAGCTGCACTAGGACTGGGTGGGGCGATGAAAGTATTAATGATCACCGGTCCGGTCGCTTACCTGCTACTGGCTCTAGTCGGGTATATGGGGTTTCAAACGCGACGCTCTACAATGGCTTTGATGAATGTTTCGTTTGGTCGTTGGGGTAGCGTTGGACCGTCATTAGTCAATGTGGTTCAGTTTATGGGCTGGGCTGCGGTAAACACATTTATTGCAGCCGGTTCTATTAGTTATTTGCTTCATGATTTACTGGGCTGGCCAGTTTTTGGTCAACGTGGCGGGTTAAAAGGTATTATCTTTGGTATTTTGATGATGTCAATCTTGCATCTGATTAGTATTTCGCTCGGTCAACGGTCTGTGCGGATTATTGAGCGTGTTGGAATTGTGTTGGTAATTTTACTGGTATTGTGGGAAACATGGGCGGTTTTTCAAACCGTATCGTTGAATCAGTTGACTCAGTGGCAAGTGCCAGTTAAGTTCCATTTGCCAACCGGTAACGCAATTGATACGTTAGCGGCGTTTAACCTCGCTTGGGTGACTGCTGGTGCTGATTTCACCAAGTTTGCTAAGAATAAGACGGCTGCCACAGTAGCGCCGTTTATTGGCGGCACAGTGGGACTGTTCTGGTTTGCTCTCGTCGGCATCATTGCTACCATTGGTGCAGCGGTAACACTTCATAGATTTGATCCCAATGCATCGGACCCGAGTACAGTGGCTTCACGGCTTGGTTTAGGTATTTTGGCAATGATTGTGATTGTATTGACGAGTACTACTGCAAACGCAGTTAATCTAATGGCTGCCGGAACGGCATTGACTAACATTTTTAAACGACTTCGACTTACACCAGCTTTATGGCTAGTAACGGTGTTGGCGACGCTGATGACATTGATTCCTTTGTGGTCTAACAGCTTTTTGGGTGTGTTCACGATGTTTTTGGATTATGTGGGCATGATCTTAGGACCGGAGATTGCCATTATTTTAGTCGATTATTATCTTATCCACGGCGCACACTATACTGATAATATGTTTGCTAACGCACCAAGGGTGAACTGGTTAGCCTACGTAAACTGGGGCTTAGGAATATTGAGTTATTTCTTGTTACGACAAGTCGGTTCGGTAACAAACACAGTCGGTGCAACGGTATTTGCAATGCTCATTACAGCTAGTCTACATTTGGTACTGAGCCGATTAACGGTAAAATTAAGGAATACGGTACCTGAAAATAATTAAATAAATATCGAGGGTGCGGCGACTTCTATTTTTAAAGGTCGTTGATAATATATAATCCGTTTACAAACGTTAAACGCGACATATTCATGATGATAACGTCATTAATATGTCGTGTTTATTTTTTTGCTGAAACGGTACTTTTGTGAGTTTATTGCCGTCTAATGAATTGCATTAATGAAAATTAATCGTTATTCTACCGATACATTATTTTTAAGGGGATCAAGAATGAGCCAGCCACAATTTTCAACCGCCAGTTTGCGCGATCAAACAATCGATTTACGAGTATCAACATTTATTAATCATTTATGGACCACACAAGAAACTATTGCGGACTTCGAAATCAGTTTAACAACGACCTTGCTGGTTTTACCTGTGACCGTGAAGCAAAAACGACTAACGTTGATTCTGGATTATCGTCTGGGACCATTATTGGTGCGCCGACCGTGTGGCACGCTGATGCGAGAATTGATGGCTAAAAACAGTCGGACTCGCCAACAAATGGCGATTGCCCATCACTTTTTGGGGCAGCAACATTACACACCTTACGTAAACGGTAAATATGGTTTTGTACCAACCGCGGGATCGACGATGCGAGAGACTGGATGGTTAGGATTTTACAAATTAGTTCAGGTTCGTCGCTTGACCCATGAAACCTTGCTGATTTTTAAAAATAACATGAAGCTCATTTTACCGTTGTCACATTATTTTATGCTGCAACGATTAAGAGATGCGGCGACGATTATTCAATTGCAGAAGGAGCAATTGGAATTGATGGTTGAAAATAGTGGTTTTGATCGGTGTCGACCGAATTTTACCAATAAGTTGGCACAAGTATTAGGAATGCGGCCTGAACAAGTTTTACATGACGAAACAGAATTTTATGCTCACACGGTTGAAGTTTTAATGGTAGCAGGGTTAGAGGATTTTCTAGTGGATGGCTACGATGCCGTGCTTAATTTAGACCGTGAAACGATTGCAAAAGAAGCACGCCAGTTTTTAAGGGGACATGGGCATTTAATTGTACCGAAAACACGTCACTTTGTGTCAGATAAGGACGACGAGATAAACTAGTTTTTCTATGAAAGCGGATTCCGTAGCGTTATGATAAAGACAACAAAACAACACAAAGAGAGGCTTTCGCAATGAGTTTTACGACACCGATCACGAAGCAAGAACAACAGGTCTTTCATGACTACCAGATTCCTGTACATGATCCACTGAGTGTATTCGACAGTTTAAAACAAGTTCCTAATATGACAGGAAATTTTGAGGGCAGTGATGTTGACTTGAACGATTTACTGTCAGACTATGTCGCCGTTCAGTTAGATTTTAACCGTTTAGTGGACACCATTAACCAGGAGTGGTGGTCGCAGCTACAAACATGGCATAAGTTAACTGGGGATCGTTTATCAGCTAACACGAAAGCACATGCTGATCAGTTCGGTCCGTTTGAACAGGAACGGGTTCAGTTAGCAAAACAGGCGGAGCAAGGGTTCCCTCAAGAGCTACTTAATAAGCCACGTAGTGAATGGCGGTCTCAAGATCTGTTTGGCTATGATTACATTATGTTCCAGGTTGATTTAAAGTGGGAATTCTTTAACATCATGGAAATCCTGGCTAACATTAATCCTGATGTAAACATTGAAACAGTCGCAACTGAAATTCAGGCCAAGCTTGCGCCAAAGCATGGGCCAAAAGAACGCAAAGTTGACATGAACCAACCGCAATCGGATGATCCGGATAATAATGATGCTAGCAACGCCAATGGATCCTCACGAAAGGGGTAAAAATAATGCAGTATGTGACACCGTTAAGTCAGGCGGATAAGAAACGGTTTCACCAACGCAAGGTGACTGTTGACGCTCCACTTGCAAACGTAAAGAACTTAATGGATCAGCATTTGACGGGGCTGATTAGTGGTCGTCAATTTGATTTATTATCATTTCTCAATAACGTGTTCGCTTGTCAGTTACAAACGTTTGCCCTTACGGAAAACTATAACCTGTTAGAACAACGCGAAAATGAAGATAATTTAAAGCAATTTTCCGAGAACAGCCAAGCATTACATCAGCAGTTAGCATCGTTAATGGACAAAGAGTCTTCACTGCTCAAGGACTATGAGTTGCTTCACGAGCAGGTACGCGCCAATTACTATGCGGCCGAACCGGACGATTTGGCCAGCAAACAATTGAACGGAACAGCGACTAACTTAGAACTAGCCTTTCATGCTCTGCTCGGAATGAGTGCTGACACGCAGTGGTTAATGGAAGTGGGGATGCAAACACTACGATTGCTTAATCCGGCGTTAACGACCACCATGATTCAACAAATCAGTGCCAGTATCATGATGCTGGTAGAACAAAGTGATGATGTAGAGTAGTGAAAAACATTTATTCCAAGCATAGCGTAAATGTTCTAGTGTGGAAAAAGTGTGTTTATTTGAAATAGCATCAAAACACCTCCTGACAATTGTGTATGCCCAGCCGTTGGTTGGCCCCGCACGATTGTCAGAAGGTGTTTTTAATCTTCATTCAATATCAGAAAGTTCATCGCTTTTGGATTCGCGTAGGAGCATAGTAGTTAGCTCTTGAACCCGAACACTTCTAGGCAAAAATACTCTGATGTCATCTTGTGAAAAACCAGTTTGCAGGATGTGAAGGTGGTCGTCATAAATGATTGGAAAATGTAAAAGACGGATATTTTCAATCATGGCTGTTAACAATGCTTGTAAAGACATTGCTTCAGGATCATGATTTTTGATAAACGCAGCGTAAGCGAGTGACTGAAAGGAAAGCAAATCATCAACACCATTTTCGGAGGCCATTAAAAATTGCTTCAATTCGTCAATCGTCAATTCTGGTTGGTCTACATGGACACGTTGCTCAGTGAAAGCAACATCATGTTGGGTTAACCAACGGACAGCCTGACGAGAGGGTAAGTTTGACGGGATAGTGTAGATTTTAATCATGATTTTCATCTCCATTTATATTGCAATTAATGTTTCTAGCATGAGTATAAATAGTTATTTTTTTGAATAACAATATTTATGTTAAGTTGTAAATTCGCCGAACAAACACAAAAGTCAGTTGATTTATTGTCGGTATGAAGGTGAACAAAATGCATTCTCACGCGGATCAGCACACTTTATAGAGAGTGAATATGCTATGATATTCGTAACAAAAAAACTTATGATTTAACCGAATTTATGGAGGTTGAAAAGTAAAAATGGCAAAGCGGGTAACGATTAAAGACGTCGCAAAGGCTGTTGGACTGTCGATTACGACGGTTTCCCAAATTCTCAATGGGAAGGGCGAACGTTTTCCAGCCGCAACACAAGAAAAAGTGATGAAAATTAGGGATCAGTTAGGATACGTTCCTAACTTTAATGCTCGTAATCTAATCAGTCATTCAATGAAAACGGTTGGAATTATCGTGCCCAATTTAGTCAATCCCTTCTTCGCCATGTTCTTGCGAGGCATTCAGGATGCAATGTATGAGCACGAATGCGTGCCAATGATTTTAAGCGCGGACCGCAACGAAAAATTGGAACATTATTATCTACGGACACTAGTTGAACGTGGTGTGGACGCGATGATTATCGCTAGCTCCGCCGTCGGTAATGAGGAGCTGAATGGACTGCTTAAGAGTAACCGTGTGCCCTATTTGTTGTTTGATCAAAATGATCCTATTAATGAAGGTGATCGCATTATCGTCGATGATGAACGAGGCGGGGAATTAGCTGCTACTCACTTAATCGAGTCTGGTCATCATAAGATTGCGGTGGTGTTGCCGGACCGACCCTCACAAAATGTGCGGTTGCGGATGGCTGGTTATCGAAGCGCCTTAGTTCGTCATGGTATTTCGGTTGATGACAGTTTGATATTTTCAACTGAGCTGTCTAAGGCAGGCGGCTGGGCTGTTGCCAACCAAGTGATTGATTCAGGGGCTACCGCCGTATTTTGTGCCAATGATGAAATGGCCCTAGGATTGATGCGCGGTATTGAGACCGTTGGTAAGAATGTGCCACAGGATTTGTCCGTTGTCGGCTATGATGACATTGATTTGGATGACTATATGGCGCCGCGTTTGACGACCATTCACCAGCCTGTTTATGACATGGGGACATGGGCGAGCCAGATGATTATGAATCGTCTCCGGGATCCGGAGCACGCACCACAGTTGAAAGTGGTTGATGTTTCGTTAGTCAAACGTGATTCGGTACGGAAAATATAGATAAGATAATAAAAGGATTGAAATGATCGGCAGAGTCACACTGCGATCATTTCAATCCTTTTTTGATACCATGTTTATTAACGGACAAATTTTAATTCCACATGCGCGCCAACGCTGTCAGCGATTTGTTGTAAGGTTTCCAATCGTGGATTCATAATGCCGGTCTCAATACGAACAATCGTTGATTTGGCTAATCCGGCCCTTTGAGCCAGTTTAGCCTGAGTATAACCAAGTTCATGGCGAAACTCGTATAAAGCAATTGCTGCATTGCCTGCGCTGACAGTCTGATCATAAGTTTTTTGAAATTTTGGTTGTTTTAGTTCTTGTTGAATGACGTCATCCATGGTCTCTGGCTTATTCTTGATCATTAGTGTTTCTCCTTAAATATTTTTCACGTATACGTTTGGCACTATCAATTTGTCTTCGCGGTGTTTTATTACTTTTCTTTGTAAAACCAAGGGTAATAAAATAATTATTTCATTTAATGTGAAAATAAATGGCACGTTGTATGTTGCTAGATTGAATTGACCTAATCTCGAACAAATTGTCCTCAATCTTTTTGACCCACAGTTGTCGAATAGCGATATGCAGCTCATGTGACTCTATTAACGAAATTGTTCCGATCAATTTCGCACGATCTTTATCCGGAAGATCGTGCAAAAACTTTAAGAAACGGTCACTGGGAATAAATTTTGGCTTTGTATTCATCCAATAAAGTAGCATTAACGCCACTTTTTTTTCAACTCCTTTACATTATGACCTAGGTTTTGGACAGCAAGGATTGCTTGTTGGTCCGTCTAACCTAAACTTATGTAAAGGGGAAGGTTTTCATTTTTCTTAAAGCCAGTTTTTAGCTATTTTTAATGCTGGGTGCGACACGGCAGAACAATGTGATTAATAGTCAAACTTCATTTGTAGAAAATCAGTAATCACGGTATTTGCGGTTGCTTGCTTATTAATTTGCGCGACGACACTGAGATTTAATTCGTTGATGGGCAAAGGGATAGCGGCGACGTCTGTCGTTAATTTGGCGGATTCAACAAGTGAATTTGGTACGATAGCGGCGCCCATGCCCTTAGCAGCTAATCGTTCAGCTGTGATTAAATTAGCAGTGGTAAATGTTCGCCATGGATGAATATTATGAGCGGCAAGATATCCTGAAATAATTCGCTGAAAGCCGGAATCACCGCGTTCAATGATGAGTTCCTGGCGAGCAAAGTTAAATAATATGTCCTCTAAATGTGCACTTACATCCTTGGTACCAATGTTTTCGACTGCGTTTTTCGACATTACTAAGGTACATCCTTCTGAGTAGAGCGGAATGTGCGTGATTTCAGGTTGTGGTGTCGGTGCCACACCAAAATAGATGTCAAGTTGATTGCTAGTTAACGCCTGCTCGCCTTGTTCAGGAGCTAATTCGTGTAACTCTAATGTGACTTCAGGATGGAGGCGATGAAAGGCCGGTAAAAGATTTGGCAACAGGATTGAGCCTAATGATTGGGTGACCCCTAAACGTAAAGTAGCATGCGCCTCTGTTTTGAAGGCTTGCAAGTTGGTCACGACACGATCGACTTCGTTCATCAGGACGCCCATTTGATTGAGATAATAATTGCCTGCTGCTGTTAACGACAGGGGATGGGTACGCCGATCCACCAACCGAACGCCAAGTTCATTTTCAAATCGCTTGAGTTGCTTGCTGACGTTTGGTTGGGTGAGGTACATGGCATTCGCAGTATCAGAAATGCTGCCTGTTGTCTGCAACGAACTGAGAATATGTAATAACTGCTGGTTCTGATTCATGGTTGTCATCGATAAGCCTCCAAACATTATGCCATTTTAGGCATATCATCTCACTTAAAAAGATATTTCACAATCGACAAAAAAACAGTAACAATGAGGTTGGGTAGTTTGAATCAAACAGGATTGTTACGATTTTATGCTCACTATTAAACAAACTATTGAATGATCTTTTTATCCGAATAAAAAATGGAGGCAACACAATGGTAAAGACAAATTGGGCACGCACCTATGATGTAGTTGTGATTGGATTCGGAGCGGCTGGTGCCACAGCTAGTAGGTTTGCGGCAGATAACGGTGCCAAGGTTCTATTAATAGATGCCGCGCCGCTGGGCCACGAAGGCGGTAACACACGGTACGCTGGTCAAGTTGTTCTAACTGGTCATGATCGAGCTAAAACAAAGGCCTACTTTAAGCAACTGTTTAACGGCATTAACATCGACGATGAAATGCTGTCCACGTATGTTGACGGTATTAATCAGATTCCAGAATACATGCACGAGTATCTCGATGTTGAGGAACCAGTTAGTTACAACAAGACGCATCGTGATCCGGGTTGGCAAGATTTTGCTCATGGATTGTCACCCGAATACCCAGAGTTTGATGGCGCTGATGCAATTGATTTAACGACAGTTCATGACGGTTTCTTTGATGCCACGCTGTGGAAGAATTTGCGTAAACACGTGACTGACCGATCCGACAAGATTGATGTTTGGCTTGAAAGTCCAGCACTGCGTTTGATTCAAGATGCTGACACAAAGACGATTACTGGTGTTGCAGTCAAACGCAATGGTCACGAGGTGAATATTGCTGCGCGTAACGGTGTTGTGATGGCGATGGGCGGATTTGAAAACAATAATGATGATATTCAAAACTTTATCGGTGTTCCAAAGCTAAAAGTTATTGGAACCTTATACAACAAGGGTGACGGTATTCGGATGGCGCAAGCGGTTGGGGCTAGTTTCTGGCACATGCACAGTTATGAGGGGTATGGCTTCGATACCGGTTTTACGTTTGAAAATCCAAGCGAAGAACGTGGAAAGTTCATTCTTGGTGCTTGGCCAGAGTTATCGCATGGCAGTATTTTCATTGCTGCCGATGATGGTAGCCGGTATGTGCGCGAGGATGAGAATGGCCGTCATGGTCATGCTTATGAGCACGGTCAATGGCATAACCCGACCGTGTATGCACATCCACATTTAATTTTCGATCAAGCGCAATACAATGCCATCAAAGAGCAGGGCGAGTTGCCATATCCTGACTTCTTTAAGTTGGTTATTAAAGCAAACTCAATTGAAGAGCTTGCGGAGAAGATTCAGGCTGATCCTAAAGTGTTGTCGCAAACGGTGGCTTCCTTTAATCGCTTTGCCGTTGCAGGTCGTGATGATCAATTGGGTCGTGCCGCTGATAGCATGCGTGCATTACATGACGGACCATATTATGCCGTTGAACTGGCCACTGCAATGCTCAATACCCAGGGTGGTGCCAAACGAAATGCCAAGGCTGAGGTTTTAAACGCTGAAGGCGAGCCGATCCCGCACCTTTATTCAGCTGGTGAGTTTGGTGGTATCAATGCGAACCAGTATAACGGTGGCGGAAATTTGGCCGAGTGTTTAATTTTCGGCAAGATTGCGGGTGAAAATGCAGCTGCATCAAAGCAGGAGAAGGTTAGTGATTCTGACCAGACGCCTACAGATGCGGACACGCCTGCTTCCATTCATGAAGATTCTGAGATTGACCTTGGTGGCAACGATTTGGTGGATAATGCTACCAACTACACGGTTGGTGAGAACCAGTATTTGGGCAGTGCTAACAACGGTATTGGTGGTCAAATCGTGGTTCGGGTAACTTATGCGGATCAACACATTAAAAATGTCGAAGTGCTTCAGGAAAGTGAAAGTGAAGACGTTGGTCGTAAAGCCGTGGAGGAGATTCCACGCGAAATCGTCGCACAAAACACGGCTGACGTTGATGCTGTTTCCGGTGCTTCATCATCCAGCCGGGCTGTTAAGACCGCGGTTAAGGATGCGTTGAGTAAGGTTAAGTAATTTTTTTCTCGCAGTAAACGTGATCTAAACTCATTTTAAACGAATAAGTATGACCGATATGGTGTGATGCAGCTTAATAATTAGGCTTAAATAAAACAAGCATTACTGTCTAATTTTTGGAATAGGGTTCTAATTAACCATTTTGCTTTTAATCTTTACTAATGCAAAAAAACTCATGGCGTGAAATCATGCCATGAGTTTTTTTGACAGATCATTGTAAAGGGCACTTTTGCTTTGACCGCAGTATTACGATGACGTATGTGTCAAAATATTTTTTGGATCAATTCCTAAATTGTTGCAAAATGTCTCTTCCCTTTCGCTGGTCCAGCGGCTATGCTTTCAACCACTGGCTATGTAACATCTAAAGATTGGTGGAAACTGAGTGCCATTTTTGGGGTTATGTTCAACGTCATTTGGCTTGGCGGTGGTTTACTTTGGACTAAAGTAATTGGTTTTTGGTAGAACAAAATAAAACGTATATTAAAATTGACTCACTAGAAATATGATCGATTTCTAGTGGGTCAATTTTTGTACTTAAATGTTCATTTTAAAACGGAACTTAGTGTCCTTTTTTGACCTAAATCAAAGTTACTAGTACTCAGTTGAAAACGAAGTAGTGGAATGAAAAATCAGACAAATTCGTCTGGACTGATATTGAATCCTTCATCAAGTTCACTACCGCTATGTGCGGTCACGTATTCTTTATCAGTGAAGGGATTGTGTCCTTCCGGTAAGTAAATAACGGCACCGTCACGTCCTTGTAGAACGTCAAAGGTATCATTTTTCGGATGAATATCGAATGGCAAGGGCAAAAAGTTTGTGAGTCGATGGTTTGAATCTTAACTGTTCTCATTAATTTGACCTTTCTCGTGTATGCTTGAGGTATCAACCATTACCACCATAAATTTAGCATAATCTAGTTCCAAATAATAATATTTGCGTTGGTTTGTAGAAAAGTGGAGTTGACGCAAAACAAAGTTTCGTGGCAGCATGACTTAGTGAGCGGTTTTTGGTCACTTAGTCATGCAGGACGAGCTTCGAGACTTTGGGCTTTAAGGCTCGAAGGCGAGGTTGAAGACTGCGTAGCAGGCTGAGACCGGTCCCACTGAAACGTCGTTTTGGGTCGACGCAACGTGCTACACAATCAAGTTAACGTTTGAGCGGTAACAATTGTGATGCAGGAAGTGAACACAGACTAGTAAAATTAATTCAAGAAAACCCTTGAAAGCCTTTCCAAACTATGATATATTTTTCACATTGATTTTCAATAAAACGTTTTACTAAAAACGGTGAGCTTTCAAGGCTCACTTAAAATTATTTAAGTAAAACGTTTTACCAATACAAACGTTATTCAAACCGAAGGGAGCAACAAAATGAAGAAGACAACAGTAATTAACTCAGATCTATCGCGTGTGATTTCCAATATGGGTCACATGGATTGGTTATCAATCGGGGATGCGGGCATGCCGGTACCCGCAGGAACAGAGAAAATTGACCTTGCAGTTACCAAACAATTGCCAAGTTTTATCGACGTTCTAAAGAATGTTTTAGCTGAATTAGAAGTACAACACATTTATTTGGCAGAAGAAATTAAAACAGTTAATCCAGAACAATTGACAGCCATTAAGCAATTGTTACCTGACACACCAATTACGTTTGTACCGCACAGCGAATTGAAAAAAGATCTCAGCAAGACACACGCCTTTGTTCGCACAGGGGAAATGACGGCGTACTCAAACATCATTTTGGAGAGTGGCGTGACATTCTAACGGTCAGCCATCATTTTATAGGAGCATAGAAATGGAAGAGACGAACATGCAACAAACTTCGGTTAAGCAATTATCAGACGGGTATTTATCTCGTACACCAATGTTTACTTTCTTATTAGTATCAATGATTTTCCCATTGTGGGGTGCCGCAGCTAGTTTAAACGACATCTTGATCACACAATTTAAAACCGTTTTCCAACTGAACGACTTGGCAACAGCCTTTGTTCAAAGTGCGTTTTACGGTGGCTATTTCTTAATTGCCATTCCGGCATCGCTGGTTATTAAAAAAAGTTCATACAAGTTTGCCATTATGATTGGGTTGTTTGCTTACATTGTCGGATGTGGCCTATTCTTCCCGGCATCACGAATGGCAACATACAGCATGTTCCTAGTTGCTATTTTTGCGATTGCCATTGGCTTGAGTTTTCTGGAAACAGCATGTGACACATACTCGTCCATGCTGGGGCCGAAAAAGACGGCCAACGCGCGGTTAAACTTTTCACAAACTTTAGTGCCGCTTGGTGATATGTTGGGTATCGTGCTAGGAAAGTACCTGATCTTTGGTAACGGTGGGAACTTATCTGAAAAGATGTCTCACATGGCGCCGGCTGCTCGTCAGGCTTATGGCGAAAAAATGTTGCAGTTAACGTTGCAACCTTACAAGTACATTCTCGGTGTGCTGCTGATTATCTTTGTGATTATTGCCTTTACAAAAATGCCAGCCGCTAAGGCCACTGCAGAAGGCGCTGAAGAAGCAACAGCTGCTGATACAAAGGCTGAAAAGGTAACATTACGTGAAACATTAAAGTATCTTTCTCATAACAAACGTTATCAACGCGGGGTTATGGCTCAATTTTTCTACGTTGGTATGCAGACAACCGTTTGGTCATTCACCATTCGTTTGGCCTTAAATCTAAACCATTCAATTAGTGATTCAGCTGCCTCAACGTTCATGATTTTCAGTTACGCAATGTGGTTCTTTGGTAAGGTGGTTGCCAACTGGTTGATGAACCGTTTCTCAATTACGAAAGTTTTGACCATTTATTCATTCCTAGGAACGTTGTCATTATTGGCAACATTCTTGATTCCAAACATGACGGCCGTTTACACTGCCATTTTAGCCAGCTTCTTCTTTGGTCCTGAATGGCCAACGATTTATGCTCACACATTGGACACAGTTACCGAAAAGAAGTACACCGAAACGTCTGGTGCCATTCTGGTTATGGCCATCATCGGTGGTGCAGTTATGCCGTTGTTGCAAGGTGCCGTTTCTGATTTGACGACAATGCAATTTTCATTCATCGTGCCAGTGATCTGTTTCGTCATCGTAACGACATACTTCTTCTTTGAACATCGTTATGAAGTTGCACATCCAGAAACTGTTGCGGAACACTAAAAGCATCGTAGACACTACTCTTGTTTAGGTGTTTTATGGTAAATTAGTCGTAGAACAATTTATACGGTTTATTATTGAATATAAAAGGGGACAATTATGGCGAACAAAGTCGTTGTATTAGGAAGTCTAAACATGGATTCCATCTTACGGATTCCACGTCTGCCACTTGGCGGCGAAACTATGGAAATGACGGATAAGAGTTCAGCTCCTGGTGGTAAAGGGGCTAACCAGGCTGTTGCTGCTGCTCGTGCTGGCGCACAAACATCGTTCATCGGTAAAGTTGGTGCTGACGATGCCGCTGAAGTATTGCGCGACGCTTTGAAGTCAGACAACATTAGTGTTGAACACGTAACAACGGATGAACAACGCGGTTCTGGTCAAGCGTTCATCTTATTGCAAGAGAGTGGTCAAAATTCGATTCTTGTTTACGCTGGTTCTAACCAGTCCTTAAGCAAGGCTGATGTTGATGCTGCCAAAGATGTGATCAAGGATGCCGATTTCTTGATTTCTCAATTTGAGACACCAATTGAAACGACGACGTATGCATTCGAGTACGCGCAATCCGTTGGCGTAACGACCATCTTAAACCCAGCACCAGCAATCCCAACGATCCCAGCTGATCTATTAAAGGTCACTGATTTGATTGCACCAAACGAAACAGAATCAGCAACCATCACCGGCATCGAAGTGACTGATGCCGCTTCAATGCTGTTGAATGCGGCTAAGTTTGCCCAAATGGGTTGTAAGGAACTGATCATTACCGTTGGTGCTCGTGGCGCCTTTTATGCGAACCAGAACGGTAGTGGTTTTGTTGATGCATTCAAAGTGAAGGCCGTTGACACAACAGCTGCCGGGGACACATTCCTTGGCGCTTTAAGTTCACAATTGAAGCCAGACTTCAGTAACATGCGTGAAGCCATTACGTTTGCTAACCATGCTTCGTCGATTACTGTTCAACGTCTTGGTGCACAGCCTTCGATTCCAACATTGGATGAGATTAAGGCAGAATATAAATAAGTTACTGATTTTGAGTTCGGTAAATGACATCATTCATGAAAGCTGTTGCTTTTGTGAGTGATGTTTTTTTATATGTCGGTGGCAAAGATTTTTATATGTCCGATCAAAAGTGAATTCTTTTGCGTATGTAATGAGTAACGCTAAACATGAACAGATATCAAATCGGAAGAATATTCTATAATAGAATATATGGTATAATAGTCAATGAAAGAATATAAGCTCATACATGATAGCAAGAGATTGAGAAACCTGAATGGGATTGGATTTGAGTCTGGGTTTGATTGGAAATTTGAGTTGAAAAGCCATCAGGTGATGGGAATATATGTAGATAAACAGTTAGTCGGGCTAATTTCATTTTCACATTTACAAGGATTTACAAAGGTTTCCTTGATTGAAGTCGCAAAGTTATATCGGAGACAACGTTATGGCGCAATATTGCTAGCACTTGTGATGCGAGAAGCGATTAAAATTCCTGATAATAGTGGTTATGTTAGTTTGAGAACCAAGACAAACGGTGTACAAATGTTTTATTTGCATCTTGGTGCCATTTGGTTTGAACAAACGATGATTTTCCAGCCTGAGGTTTGTCAAAAAAATGTTACTAAGTATTTAGGGAAGGGTTGGTAAACGAAAATGAAAGTAGACCAAGTTCGAGACGAAATAAAAGAACTTCGGCAAGAATTTGAAAAATCACTGCCTAGTTCTACAGCGTACAGTCGTGTTTCAAAAAAACTCGATGATCTCTACTATGAGCACATGGATATTAGAGAGGCAGCGTTGATTGCCAAACATCTAGATCATAAGGACACGATTGACGATGACGCTAAAATGATTGTTGCAGCGGCAAATGGTGAAAATGTGGCAGAAGCCTTGGATTTGCCAATCAATGTCTGTGCAGCGTTTAAAATTCTCCACGAACGTTTGGCAAAGGGATGGACCCAGGCAGAACTGGGACAGAAAGTTAATCTCAGTCAAAGTCAAATTGCAAAGATCGAGAACATTCAGCAAATTCCAGACGTTGGTACCTTATCGGGAATATTAGTTGCATTAGATGTGCAGATGGAAATTGGTGCCCGCAAAATAAGTTAATTTAGAAATATAAAGATTAATGATTGGCTTTGAAGAGGAGTGAACTCCATGGATTGAATTTTATTCAACTTTTTGGAACTCACTTCTTTTTTGATACGACCAATCGTTTCTAAAAAAATAGTTTTTAAATATTGTGGCTATGATTTTATTATGAATAACTGTGACTTTAACGTCTCATCAATATAAGAGTTGAAACTAAAGGAGAGCCATGTAGTACGATGAACAAAAATAAGTAGTTGGAGGATTCAAAATGAAAGCCTTAGTGGTGTATGCGACAATTACTGGCAACAATGAAGAGGTTGCAAATATCGTTGTGGATGCTTTGCGCAGGCTCAAAGTCGATGTTGTTGAAACAGAAATTTCTCAAACGGACGTGGCAGCTTTTAAAGATGTTGATATTTGCGTTGTCTGTGCTTATACATATGATGAGGGTGCGTTGCCAGAGGAAGGGATGGATTTCTTTGACGAGCTTCAAGAGGCTGATTTGAAGGGCAAAGTGTTCGGAGTGGCAGGCTCAGGCGATGTTTTCTATGGTGATGATTTCAATAAAGCTGTTGATGAGTTTGAAAAGGCATTTGTTAAATCAGGTGCCACTCAAGGAACCAAGAGTATCAAGATTGATTTAGAACCGTACGAAGAAGATGTCGAAAATCTGCAAGTATTTGCAAAAGAGCTTGTGGCTATGGCTGGCCGATAAATGAGATGTTGCATTCCAAGATAAAACACAGTTACCACATCAAATTTCTAATGTGGTAACTGTGTTTTTTGAGCTGAGTAAAAACTGTGAATTAAGTTGAATCTCTATCGTTTGAAGATTTTTAATGGTTTGAATGTGTGGGTATTGGAGCACTCTCAAAATGGTTTGAATAATATAACCGTGCGTCACGATTGCAATGCACTGATTACCATAAATATCGTGCAGTGAGTTGAGAAACGCTGCCACACGTTGATCTACATTATCGATAGGTTCTCCATTTGAAACTTGTTCATAGTGACCGCAAACGTCACTGGTCGTCCTCCGCCAATATTGTGGGTATTTCTTCATTAACTCAGGAATTGACTGACCATTCCAAATACCATAATTAATTTCGGCTAAACGATTATCGACTTTAATGGGGCAATCGCTATGGTCAAGCAAAAGATGGGCAGTCTCCTGAGCACGTTTCAAAGGGCTAACGAGACACTGAGCAAAACTTAATGTTGAAAACCTGGCTGCGGCCGACGTCGTTAATTTTCTGCCGTAATCGTTTAATTCAGTTAAGTTAGTTTCAACGTTGCCTTGTAAAATCAATTGTTTATTAGCGTCAGTTTCTCCATGTCTAATTAAGTAAAGTGTCGTCATAGCTTTTATTTAAAGACAGGTTTGCTGTTCCGGTATAAAACATCTGTTTGACCATCCAGCATATTAGCATATCGTGCGGCAGCAAAGAAATAATCTGACAGGCGATTAATGAAGACTAACACATCCTGATTAATCGGATTTTGTGACTGGAGTGACACAATTAAACGTTCAGCACGTCGTGTAACTGTGCGAGCGACATGAAGCTGTGCTGCAGTTTGAGAACCTCCGGGCAAAATAAATTTTTTTACTGCTGGAACTTTTTCAGTATAAGAGTCGATTTTCTGCTCAAGAAAGGCAGTTGCTTTACCTTCATGTTCAAAAATAAAATGGTGGCGTTCGTCATCTTTAGGTGTTGCTAAATCAGTACCTGCATCAAAAAGAAGTTGTTGAATTTCAGTCAACTCTTCAGTCAGGACGGTTGTTTTTGATGACAGGGTTGAAATAATATAGCCCACCCAAGAGTTTAGCTCGTCAACAGTGCCGTATGCATTTACTCGAGCATCATCTTTATTAACGATTTGTTTCCCAATAATACGTGTCTGACCATGGTCACCCGTTTTTGTGTAGATTTTCATTGTTACTCACTTCACTTTCTTCGAATTTGAAAGACAAAAACAAGTATCTAAGCACAATGTACAACGATTGAACAGTAAATAGTGATTTCAAAATAAAGTCTGCAATAAAATCACAGTCTCAAGTTTGATAACAAAATATCCACAATCACCACTAATTCTTATCGTTGTCAGGCATGACGCTATTTTCTATACTTTTGCTGTTGGGTAGATTTAGTTATTCACGTTATTGAAGGTCACACTTATTAGTGAATGAAATCACGAAATTGTATGACCTTTTTTTATAAAAATGTAGAAAGCGCTTACTTAAAAACGAAGGGGAGACAGGAAACACTATGGACAGATCGACAATGTTGAGAAAGTCGATGTTAGCTGCGTTGTTGTTGGCACTTTGCGTAGTTGGGGCAAATTTAAAAATTATGGGATCAATTGCACTGGATTCTGCTCCAGCATTTCTCGGTACAATTTTGCTTGGCCCATGGTTTGGCGCCTTCTTAGGATTTTTTGGACACATGGTATCAGCAGCATTATCCGGTTTTCCACTCACCATCCCAGTGCACCTTGTAATTGGATTGAACATGGCGTTTTGCATGTTTGTATTCGGTGCGATTCGTCGCCGTTGGGGCAGTACTCAGTTGATTGTCATATTGATTGCTGATCTTGTTGCGTACGTTATTGATGTTCCAGAGGAATTTCCTTGGCTATACCCATTAATTGGGAAAACAGTATTTGCACTTTTTATTCCACTCACTGTGGCGACAATTGCTAATTTAGCACTCACCGAAGTGGTGTACATGGCGATTCCTAATCGTCAAAAGCAAGCATTCTTATTACAGGAGCGACAGCATAATGAGCATTGATGAACACGGTGGCAATATAGACAAAATTGCCCGTCAATTAAAAATCGAGCCGGAAAGTTTAATTGATTTTAGCGCCAACATTAATCCTTTAGGGATGCCAACAGCATTTAAGCTTTTGCTAGCTCAGGCAACGCCTAAGACAACAATCTATCCCAATCCGGACTATCCAAAATTAAGGGCTGCGATTGCGGATCACTTTGTTGTTCGCAGTCATAACGTTGTCGTTGGCAACGGGGCAATGGAAATCTTGAGAGATGTGGCTTTAGCAACGGCAGTGCATCATGTCGTGGTGATTGAGCCAGCATTCAATGAGTATGCAAAAGCGTTTCAAAGTATTGGGGCAACGGTTTATTCATACATAACAGAACAAAATAATGGTTTTAGGCTGTCTATTCCTATGTTGATTGATTGGGTGAGTCGTCACTTGGATCAGTGCCAGGCAATTTGTTTGGGAAATCCTAATAATCCCACAGGGCAACGTTTGTCGCCGGACGAATTGAAACCATTGATTAATTTTTGCACTAAAAATCATATTTGGTTGATTGTTGACGAAGCTTTTATGTCATTTACCTTTGATGAACGTTTAAGTGTGATTAGTTCCTTAAGGAACGATCAATTTGTGTTTGTGATTCGCTCTGCAACTAAGTTTTATGCAATGCCAGGGTTACGTTTAGGATTTGGAATCACCAAAAATGAATATCTTTTAGATCGACTACATCAAGTAGCGTTGACGTGGTCAGTTAATACTTATGCACAGACATTAGGTGAACAAATGTACGCGCAGACTGAATTTCAGATTAAAACCAAAAAGTGGTTGATAAAGGAACGTAAATATTTATTCAATGGTTTAGCAAAATTTCCAGAAATAAACGTTTTTCCGAGCGCTGCCAACTTTTTGTTCTTCTGGTCTGAGGATAAACAGTTGAGGACACACTTACTGCACAAGCACATCGTAATCCGAAGTTGCGCCAACTATCCCGGACTTGACGAGCATTATTACCGAGTTGCTGTTAAAGGACATGATGATAATGAGGTCTTGCTAGAAGCATTACAAAGCGTTCTAGGAGAAGGAGTCAAAATATGAAAAAGCTCTTAATTGCAGGTACAACTAGCGGTTCAGGAAAAACAACTATCACGCTTGGTTTGTTGAAAGTTTTGAGTGAAACTCATCAGGTTCAGGCCTATAAAATTGGACCAGATTATGTAGATACAAAATTTCATACGCGTATTACTGGTCGACCGTCACGGAATATTGATAGCTTTCTAACGCCGGATGATCCCACGCTGAATTATTTATTTACAGAAAATACTCAGGACGTTGATTTTGGAATTGTTGAGGGGGTAATGGGATTATATGACGGCTTAGGATCAGATAAAGACGCCTTTTCAACCTCCAGCATTGCTAAAAAGATGAACTTGCCTGTTGTTTTGGTTATCGATGCGCACGGCATTTCAACATCTGCTGCAGCTTTAGTTAAGGGATATCTAGATTTTGATCCAAAGGTGAATATCTGTGGTGTCATTGTGAATAACGTGATGGGGGTAAGTCATTATGAGCTAGTAAAGGCAGCCATCGACCGATATGTAAAGATTCCTGTTTTAGGTTATTTACCGCACAATGCCGCTGTTTCATTACCGTCGCGTCAGTTAGGACTAGTGCCTGATGATGAAGTTATGCAAGTCGATCAAAAGATTAATAAAGTAGCGGAGGAGATGAAAGCACATGTGGACATATCGCTCATTGAGCACTTGGCTCGAGATGATCAGCGAGTTATTGAATCACCCGTTACACCAAAGACCAGTTCGTTAACCGTTGGGATTGCCAAAGACGATGCCTTTAATTTTTACTATGCGGACAATCTCTCGTTGCTCAAACAAAGCGGCATTAGGTTGGTGCCATTTAGCCCAATCAAGGATGCTCATTTACCGGATGTAGATGTTCTTTATTTTGGCGGAGGTTACCCTGAAGAGTTTGCTGAGCAACTGTCCAAAAATCAATCAATGTTAAAAGACGTGCGGCAATTTTCTTTGGCAGGCAAGCCCATCTATGCCGAGTGTGGTGGCCTCATGTATTTGGGGCAGCACTTAATGGTTGGCGAGAAAAACTATGACATGGTTGGCGTTTTAGATGGCAACAGCGAGATGACGTCACGGCTGAAACGGTTTGGCTATTGCTACGCTGAGTCCTTAAAGACTAATCAGTTAGCCGCGGTAAATGGGACCGTCGTTGGTCACGAATTCCATCATTCAGTATTCACGGTTAATGATGAAGATCAACTTAAGCCGGTTTTAAAAATGACAAAAGTTAGAGACCAACAAGTCGTTTCGGAATGGACAGGAGGCTTTCAAGTTCGCAATACATTTGCCAGTTATTTGCATATTCACTTTTATCAAAACAAAACCCTGTTTAACCGGTTAGTAACGCAATGGGAGGCAGCTATTCATGCTGATTGAGATGATTCTCATTGCCTATGTATTAGATTTACTGATTGGCGATCCACCAACCTGGCCACATCCTGTTAAAATCATGGGACATCTTATCGCGTTTCTGGAAAGCAGATTTAATCGACCAAAGTTTGACCATCTGAAAAGGCGTTGGTTAGGCGTATTGCTTTGGGTGATTGTCGTTGGTTCTACCGCACTGGTCAGTGGCCTGATCATGTGGGCCACATCGTTTGTTCCATGGCTGCAATTCATTATTGGTACGTACTTAACTTACACATGTTTGTCCGTTAAGGGACTGGCACATGAAGGTCGCAAAATTGCGAAGAGTTTACGGCAACAACAATTAGTCAAAGCGCGTGGACAGGTTGCCATGATTGTCGGTCGTGACACGGATCAACTGGATAAAGCGGGTGTGATTAAGGCAACGGTTGAAACGATTGCCGAAAACACGAGTGATGGTGTCGTTGCGCCGTTACTATTTCTTTTTATCGGTGGACCGGTTTTGGGGCTGACTTATAAGGCAGTGAACACCTTAGATTCAATGGTTGGCTATAAAAATGAAAAGTATGCCGACATTGGTTGGTTTTCTGCGAAGCTCGACGATATTTTTAACTGGGCTCCAGCGCGATTAACGTGGCTATTACTTATTATCGCAACAGGTCTCTTACGTTTTCATTTAAGAGAAGCAATGGGCATTGGCGAGCGGGATCGTGAAAATCACTTGAGTCCTAATAGCGGGTTTTCAGAGGCTGTTGTGGCCGGTGCGTTAAATATTCGCTTAGGTGGTCCCCATTTATATTTCGGTCAGGTCGTTCAAAAGCCTTATATCGGTAGTCGTAATTCTCGGCCAGTTGAGGTGGCGGACATTAACCGGACAATATACTTGCTCTATCTATCGTCCGTGCTTGCATTAGGCATAATGGCTGGTTGCCGAGTATTGATTCAAACACTTTGGTAAGGAGAAAACTAATGAAACAGGAAAAGTACATCACAATTCCAAATAAAATAACGGATAAAAGTTTTGTCATGATTCAGGATGAAATTGACAAGATTGATCCAAATTACCATTTCAATAATGAGGTGGAAGAGGCCATTATCAAACGCGCAATTCATACCACCGCTGATTTTGATTATTTACATACTTTGAAATTCACACATGATGTTATCGCTAAAATTCAGCACGTCTTGACACATCAGGGCACCATTTTTACCGATACAACAATGGCGCTGGCAGGTATCAACAAACGTAAATTGGATCAGTTGGGCGTTCATTATCATTGCTATATTGCTGATGATGAAACCTTTAAACTAGCATCCGATCAAAAGATTACCCGGTCGATGGCCGCAATTGAGCTGGCCGCCAAGGTACAAACCGAAAAGCTGTTTGTTATTGGTAATGCGCCCACGGCACTTTACAAAATTTTGGAAATGGTTCGTGAAAGAAGACTTGATCCAGAGGCGGTCATTGGAGTGCCAGTTGGTTTTGTTGAGGCGGCCGAAAGTAAAGCGGCATTGGAGGAAAGCACGTTGCCAGCCATTGTCGCAGAAGGTCGTAAAGGTGGCAGTAACTTGGCGGCAGCATTGACCAATGCGATTTTATATCAGCTGTAACTGAAATAAAGAACAGGTGAGGTAAAAAAATGAGTGAAGACGACTACGTTTATTACAACGGTAAACGATTACGAAAAGGATTCACCACTGGAACAACTGCTACAGCCGCGGCCGTGGCAGCGACAAAAAGCATCTTGCAACAGGAAGCACAAACAGTCATTACAGTGCTGGCTGCTAACGGTCAAAAAGCAACATTTGAAGTTGAAAGCTGTGAATTTGATAAAAAAACGGCCACCGTTGCAATTACAAAGGATGGTGGTGATGACCAAGATGCAACAGATGGCATGCTGATCTACGCCAAGGTTACATTACGTGATGATAATCAGATTACTTTAGATGGCGGCAAGGGGATTGGACGAGTTACTGAAAAAGGCTTGGCTAATGATCCTGGAATGCCAGCAATTAATCCAACGCCGCGCAAGATGATCAAAAAGAGTGTTCGGGAAACATTAGGTGAGGACCATGGCGCAGATATTGTCATTTTCGCGCCAGAAGGGGAACGGGTGGCCAAGTTGACCTACAACCCCAAATTAGGGATTGTCGGTGGCATATCAATTTTGGGAACCAGTGGCATAGTGACCCCGATGTCAGAGGAAAGCTGGAAGCATTCTATTTCGATTGAAATGAACATTCATCGGCAGCGTGGGGATGAGCGCATCATTCTCACACCAGGTGACTATGGGGAAGACTTTTTGACGCAAACCCTAAAGATCAGCAATAAACAACAAGTGCAAATGAGTAACTTTGTTGGGTATGTATTAAAGGAAACGCAACGATTAGGGTTTAAACACGTTTTGATTGTTGGCGATCTTGGCAAGATGATCAAAGTTGCTGGGGGAATCTTCTCCACACACAGCAAGGATGCAGACGCCCGTGCTGAAATCATGGTTGCCAATCTGGCACTACTTGGTGCACCAACCGATTTACTCAAACAGGTGTACGACTGTTTAACAACCATTTCGATGATTGAACTCGTCAATAAAGCGGGGTATCAGCAGGTTTATCAAGTGTTGGTCGATAAAATTAAAGGCCGTTGTGAAAAATTACTTAATCGCGGTGAGCAAAAAACAGTTGTTGATGCCGTGATTTTCTCTAAGATGACCGGTTACTTAGCCTCAACAGAACCCCTAGATGAGATTGAGAAGGTGTGGCGATGATTGTTGTGCTGGGAATCGGGCCCGGTGATGACCGTTTGATCCTGGCCGGAGCAACCAAGGAGTTAAAACGCGCTGATTATGTGGTTGGCGCTGATCGCCAGTTGCAAACAATGAACGTGCCTGAAAGTAAAGCGGTTAAGTTACCACCACTGGCGCAATTGGAAGAGTTTATCCGTGAACATGAACAAAGTCGTGTTGTGTTGCTGGCTTCTGGTGATCCATTACTATATGGCATTGGTAACTGGGTTGTAAAAAGGTTCGGACCTGATGACGTGACGATTATTCCGGGAATCAGTTCGATTCAATATTTTTTTCATCAGTTGAAGCTATCGATGAATGATGTCTACTTGACCAGTAGTCATGGTCGAGTACCAGACTTTGATTTTATCCTTGAGCATGACACGGTGGGCATGGTTACGGACAAACGGATTGGACCGTTTGAGATTGCTCAGGAATGTAAACAGCGAGGAGAGCATCGCACTATTTTCGTTGGTGAACGACTGAGTTATCCGGACGAAAAGATAGGACGATATACAGAGTCATCGGTTCCAGATCAGGACTATCAATTAAATGTGGTGGTGATTAAACGTGAAGGATAGCGAATTTATTCGAACTAAAGTGCCAATGACTAAACAAGAAGTGCGAGCCATTAGCATTGACCGATTAGGGCTTAAAGATGGGCAACAATTCTTGGACGTGGGTGCGGGTACCGGCAGTATCAGCATTCAGGTTGCTAAAACGCAGCCGTTAACTCATGTCACGTCAATTGAGCATACACCGGCAGCTATTGATATCATGCAGCAAAATATTGATCACTTTGGGTTACACAATATTGATTTGATCACGGGTGAGGCCCCGTCCGATATTCCCGACCAGCAATATGATGCCATTTTTATTGGTGGCAGTGGTTCTGAGCTTTCAACAATCATTCAGTTTGCGCAGGATCATTTAAAACCAGGTGGTCAGGTCGTCATGAACTTCATTTTGCTTGAAAACGCATTAGAAGCTGTTAAGACCTGTGAATCCTTAGATATGGGCAATATTGATTTTACGAACATTACGGTTGGTAATTGGCATGGTCTAGGGAAGGGTCATTTCTTTAAAATGAACAATCCAACATTTATTTTGAGCGCAACACGAAAGGAAGTTAATTAATTATGGCAATTGTAAGTTTTGTAGGTGCAGGACCTGGTGATAAAGACCTTATTACGTTAAAGGGATACAGACGTTTAGCAGCGGCTGATGTGGTTATTTATGCCGGTTCGTTAGTTAATTTGGATCTCCTAGATTACTGTAAAGATTCTGCTGAAAAATTCGACAGTGCGTCGATGACGTTGCAGGACATTATCGATGCCATGGCAGCAGCTGTAAATGACAACAAATCCGTGGTTCGTTTGCAAACCGGTGATTTTTCAATTTATGGTTCGATTCGTGAACAGATTGAAGAATTAAAAAAGCTGAACATTGAGTATGAATGCATTCCTGGCGTCAGTTCATTCCTTGGTGCTGCCTCTTCTTTGGGTGTGGAATATACCGTTCCAGAAGTTGCCCAAAGCGTCATTATCACGCGGATGGCTGGTCGGACACCAGTACCTGACAAAGAGTCATTAAAATCACTGGCCCAACATCAAACGTCAATGGTTATCTTCTTGTCCGTTCAGGGTATTCAGAAGGTTGTCAAAGAATTGCGAGAAGGTGGCTATTCTGAAACAACGCCAGCTACCGTAATTTATAAGGCAACTTGGCCAGACGAAAGGCATGTAACAGGAACGTTGGCCGATATCGCCGAAAAGGTTCATCAAGCAGGCATTCGTCGTACGGCACTCATTATGGTTGGTGAATTTTTAGGGGATCAATACAACTATTCACACCTTTACGATGCTAACTTCAGTCACATGTATCGAAAGAAGCAGACCACTGATGACAAGCACTAGGTTTGCAGTTTTTGCACTGACGGAGACTGGTACAAAACTAGCACGTCGAATTGGGAAACTTGCTGCTGGTGATGTCACCGTCTTTGTACCAGAAAAATATTTACTGCCTGATGAGACTAACGAGAAGTGTTTTGGTCGAGGACAATTTGGGACCACGTTTACAGATGTATTTGATCACTTTGACTGTCTCGTCTGTGTTATGGCGACTGGCATTGTTGTCCGTAGTGTAAGCAAGGTGCTCCAAGACAAATTGACTGACCCAGCGGTGCTGGTCGTTGACGAGCAGGCACACCATGTCATCAGTCTATTATCCGGTCATATGGGCGGGGCCAATCAATGGACAGCCAAAGTAGCAGATCAGTTAGGCAGTGATCCTGTTATCACAACTGCAACTGATACAGAAGGCGTTCAGGCACTGGATGTGTTAGCCAGAATTTATCACGGCTGGTATGCCGAGTTTAAAACAACGACCAAACGAATTAATGGTCGCCTAGCTGCTCATGAACCGGTTGAACTGTACATTGAACCGAATTTAGTTATTCCGTCAGTGTCTTTAAAAGGATTTAGACGTTTAAAGCAAGTGGCTGACCGTAACGAAAAAGTGCCGTTAGTGGTCATTTCTGATCGAACACATTTTGATAAACAAGCCGATTGCATTCAGTTGATTCCAAAAATAAACGTGCTCGGTGTTGGTTGTCGTAAGGATGTCACCGTTGGCATGATGCAAGCGGCATTTAGTCAGTTTTGTGAAGAGCGTCAGTTGGCATGGCAGTCCGTTGATCGGATTGCATCGATTGATGTTAAAGCACATGAAACAGCGGTTCATTATTTGGGAAAAATTGTGGGCAAACAGCCTCAGTTTTACTCTGCTCGCGAATTATCAAAAACGGCAATTCACTATCCACAATCAGCGTTTGTTAAAAAAACGGTTGGTGTCGGCAATGTAGCTGAATCGTCTTCTGAATTAGCGAGTGGCAACCGTGTTATCGGTGATCGGTTTAGTGCCGATGAAATAACGTTTGCGCTTAGTCGTTTAACAATAAAGGAAAGTTGAGGGTTACATATGTTATATATCGTCGGTTTAGGACCAGGGGACAAGAGCAAGATGACGCAGGAAGCGATTGATGTCATCGAGAAATGTCCCATCATCGTCGGCTATGCCACTTATATGCGGTTGGTTAAAGACATGTTGGATGGTAAACAGATTGTTTCGACTGGTATGCGCGGTGAAATGGAGCGTTGTGAAAAGGCCATCGAGTTAGCTAGCGACAATCAGGATGTGGCGTTGATTTCCAGTGGGGATGCTGGCATCTATGGCATGGCGGGACTGGTTATGGAAATGTTGGCGCACAAAAAGCAGCAACTAGAAGTTCATGTTGTTCCAGGTGTCACTGCAAGTATCGCAGCAGCGGCACAATTGGGTGCACCATTAATGAACGATTTTTGTCACATTAGTCTGAGTAACCTAATGACCCCTTGGGAAGTCATTACAAAACGGGTAGACGCAGCAGCCAAAGCAGATTTTGTTATCTGTCTCTACAATCCACGTAGTAAGGGTCGGCCAAATAACCTTCGAGAAGCCCTAGACATCATTTTAAAGTACAAGTCTCCAGACACGATTGTTGGTTATGGCAAGGATGTTGCTCGTCCGAAAGAAATCGAAAAGATTACCACGATTAAGGACTTGGACGAAGAAGACATTAACATGACTACCATCGTTATTGTGGGCAACAAGAATACGTTCGTTGACGATGGTCGGATGGTGACGCCAAGAGGTTACACACTATGATTTTATTGATTGGTGGAACTTCGGAAAGCTTGGAGATTGCAGATGCGTTAACTAGTGACCATCAGGCATTTGTGCTCTCAGTTACGACAGATTATGGTCATACGCTTGCCACAGCACATGCTGAACATGTCCTCCAGACGAAGTTTACTGAAACGACATTAATCGATTTTTTGCAGATGCGCCACATCAAATTGGTGATTGACGCTTCACATCCGTTTGCACAGATTGTGTCCAAAACAGCGATGACCGCCTGCCAAACTGTGGGTACGACTTATGTTCGCTTTGAACGGCAAAACGAAGTATTAAATGAACCAAATGTGATTCACTTTCAGACGCAATCGGAAGTGACAGACTATTTGTTACAGCACGAGGGTAAGGTGTATCTGTCAACTGGGAGTAAAACGGCAGTTGAATATGGAAGTGTTCTCGGTTTGGACTGTGTTCATGTGCGTGTTCTACCGACGGCCACAGTGTTAACAAAATTATCAGAGGGTGGATATAAGCCCAATCAAATTGACGCAATTGAGGGTCCGTTCTCTCGCAAACTTAATGTTGAACTATTTAGTA
This sequence comes from Furfurilactobacillus rossiae DSM 15814, assembly GCF_000428925.1. GTDB lineage: Bacteria > Bacillota > Bacilli > Lactobacillales > Lactobacillaceae > Furfurilactobacillus > Furfurilactobacillus rossiae. Next base: position 106,943 of record NZ_AUAW01000006.1, read on the forward strand.
AGGCCCAAGCTGCCTTTGTTGTCACGAAGGATAGCGGTGAGCGAGGCGGGATTAATGAAAAGATATTTGCAGCGCAAGATCTTGATATACCCTGTCTGGTCATTGACCGGCCACAACTGCACTATCCAAACGTTGCTAAGACATTGGCGGGATTAAATGAATTTATCGAGAAGGTGAACTAAATGAGTGGTTTTGTAACGTTGCTGGGTGCCGGTCCTGGAAATATCGAACTACTGACACTACTAGGAAAACGTCGTCTCGAACATGCTGACGTGGTCATTTACGATCATTTGGTTAATCCCGATTTGTTATCTTATGCACCAGCCAATGCTGATTTTCTTTATGTGGGTAAGAAACCCTATCAAAAGCACATCAGCCAAGATGAAATTAATGATTTAATGCGTGTTCAAGCAGAGGCCGGCAAAAAGGTCGTTCGCTTGAAGGCGGGTGATCCATTTGTGTTTGGGCGTGGTGGTGAAGAAGGTCAGTATTTGCGCGAGCATAACGTTGAATTCGAGGTTGTCCCAGGATTAACGAGTGCAATTACTGGATTGGCCGCTGCGGGAATTCCAATTACACATCGGGATTATGCCTCAAGTTTTCATATTCTGACTGCGCATCAGACAGGGTCGCAGCCCTTAAATTGGGACAGCATCGCGCAGATGGAAGGAACCTTAGTTTTCCTTATGGGTGTGGCCGAGCTACATACCATTGTGACCGAACTGCTTAAACGTGGAAAGACAGCCACTACACCAGTAGCCATTATTCAATGGGCAACTCAGTGGCGGCAAAACACTGGGATTGGAACATTGTCGGATATTGAAGCGATTGTTAAACGTCAACACATTAGCTCCCCCGCATTAATTGTAATTGGCGGGGTGGTTAACCTGTCGCAACAGTTAAGCAGTCATCGCGCTTTAGAACGAAAACACATTCTGATGCCATTTTCAACGCACACACGGACGCATGACTTGTTAGCGGATGCGGGTGCCAGCATCGATTTCTTCAATCTAGGTGATCAGCAGTCACACGACGTTGATCTTCCAGATTTTAATCAGTCTGGTCGGCTGGTCATTACAAATTTACGCGCTTTTGAGTATTTGCAACAACAGATGATGCAGGTTGGCTTGGATCAACGAGCACTGAGCGGTTGGCAATTATTGGCCACTAATAATCTCATCAAGGAGCGGTTACAACAACGTGGTGTGCTCGTCGATCATGTGATTGATTTAGCAAACTTGAACGCCACGGACTGGGTTGTTGGGGAGCAAAATGACTTGTCAACGATGTCGTTTGATGACTCAAACGTTGATCGTCAGTTAATGACGTACACGGATATATTTAAGCAGCAGTCAATTTCATCTCCAGATACATTTGACGCCGTTGTAGTAACTAGTAAAAGAGCGTGTCTTGCACTGGTACACGGACTCGAGCCTGATCAATTAAAACAGATCCAAACAGTGCCTGTATTTACATTGGGCGACAAGTTAGCGACCTTTTTAAGTGATAACGGATTTCAATCCGTCACGAATGTTGGCAACCTGGCTCAAATGGTACCTCACGTAAAGAAAGTGATTAAAAATGACTAAAACAGCAGTTTTATTGGTTAGTTTCGGCACTACATACCCTGAGTCGCGTCATGAAACAGATGACTCGGCTGATACTGCATTTGCATCAGCCTTTCCTGAGGCGACCCTGTTTCACGCCTATACTTCAGTAATTGTTCGACGGCGTGTAAAGGCAAACGAAGGGGTGATGTTGGATGACGTACCAGCCGCTTTACAGCACATTTTAGATGGTGGATTTAACGATTTGATCGTACAGTCTCTGCATATTATTCCAGGAATTGAATACCACCGTTTATGTGATCAACTGGCACCGTTTAATCGCAAGTTCGAACACGTCAGTGTTGGTAAGCCACTGCTAACGAGCTTTGATGATTTTCAAACAATCGTTGGCTGGTTAAAGACGGTTGGTACGGATGATGACGGAAAAGCGGTCGTCTTCATGGGCCATGGTACTGGCGATCATGCCTTCACGACATATGCTTGCCTAGATCATATGTTGATGGGAACAAATGTCTATATGGGCGCGGTTGAAAGTTATCCAGGCATCGACACAATGATTGCCGAACTTAAGCGGCGAGATGTTCAAAGTGTTGTTGTTCGACCGTTCATGATGGTTTCTGGTAATCATGTTCACCATGACATGACATCGGACTCGCCAAAGTCATGGACGTCGCGACTAACTGCGGCCGGTTTCAAAGTGGAACCTGAGTTCAGCAGTTTGGCCAATGTACCGGCAATTTTAACGTTGTTCACTGAACACGCAAAACAAGCAGTGGAGGCGCAACATGAATAAAAAAATAACACAGGGGATGTTTTGGGGAATTGGCGTTGGCCCCGGTGATAGCGATTTATTAACCGTCAAGGTCGTCAAGTCGTTAAAACGATTGGACGTCTTGTATACGCCGACCGCCCACAAAGGCCAAGCGAGTCTGGCAGAAACAATTGCGCAGCCGTATTTGCCGATGGGCATCGACATGAAAGAACGCCACTTTCCGATGACTAATGATAAGGCCAAACGTGCACAAGCACTCGGTGATATTGCGCAAGAAATGCTTGTAGATATCGCCAATGGCAAGAATGTTGGAATGTTAACACTCGGGGATCCAGCAATCTACAGCACGGTTAGTTACATTGTTGAGTCAATTCGTGGTAAAGCCCCAATTCAACTATTAGCTGGAATTGCATCTTATTCACAGTTGGCTGCCACACTTGGTTATCCGTTGATGATTGATGATGAATCATTATGCATTCTGTCAGCGACCGATAGCATCACAAAAATTGCTCATGAAATTGATGCAAATGACAACCTGATCATTATGAAAATCAAGGTTAAATTCAGTGAAATTTATGCCTACTTGGAGCAACAGAATTTATTAGATCATGCCATCGTTGTCAGCGATATTTCAATGGGGAAACAACAGCAGCAACGACTGGACGAGATGTCCGGAACAGAGGAATTGCCATACTTTGCAACATTATTAATTAAAAAGGGGGTTCAGTTATCATGAGGAATTATTTAAAGCATTTGACGAAGGGCGATCGTTACAAGATTGCTGCCGTTGCAATGCTATTTACCTTGTACTTTACATTTGGTAGTCCGATTGATGCCCATGCCATGCACATTATGGAAGGTATGTTACCGCCAAAGTGGTGTATTTTCTGGTTTGCGGTTAGCGCACCGTTCTTCTTTTATGGATTGTATCGGATGCGTAAAATCGTTACTTCAAGTCAACAAAACGCCAAGGTTATGTTGGCATTGTGTGGGGCCTTTGTGTTCGTGCTTTCCTCACTTAAGTTGCCTTCAGTAACGGGTTCTTGTTCACATCCAACCGGTGTCGGTTTAGGAACGGTTATGTTTGGCCCTGGTGTTCTTGCCGTGCTCGGTGTGATTGTGCTCTTATTTCAGGCGTTGTTATTAGCGCATGGTGGCTTAACAACACTTGGTGCCAACGAATTTTCCATGACTATCGTGGGACCAATCATTGGTTTCTTGGTTTGGAAATTATGCCGGAAACTGAATGTTAACCGTTCTGTTTCCTTGTTTTTATGTGCCATGTTTGCCGACTGGTCGACTTACGTCACAACCTCATTTCAATTAGGGATTGTTTACCCTGATCCAAATGGCGGTGTTGGCGGTGCCGTGCTTAAGTTTTTGAGCATTTACGCAGTTACACAAATTCCATTGGCAATTGCTGAAGGTTTATTGACAGTCATTATTTACAACCTGATCTTGAATAATGATCTGTGGAAGGAGAGTGCCTTATCATGAGCGACAAGAAAAATAAGTCACGAACCAAACAAAATGTCATTTTGCTGATTCTGGTTATTGTTTTGACCATTACGCCATTCATCGTTGCCAAGGGTGGTTCATTTGCCGGTAGTGATGATCAGGGGACAGAACAAATAAAGAAATTTGATCCGAGTTACAAACCATGGGCGCACCCACTTTGGACGCCACCGTCAGCAGAAATCGAGAGTCTCTTGTTTACCGTTCAAGGGAGTCTTGGTACAGGCATTATTGCATATGTGATTGGTAATGCTCATGGCAAACGGGTAGCTCGTGAGAAAAAAGATAACGATGATGCATCGCAGGAAACAAAGGAAAAGTGAGGCAAAACTAAATGCTCACAATCGATAAGTACGCTTATAACAACGAAATTGCCTCTTGGTCACCTAGTGTTAAAGGCCTGCTATGGTTAGTCGGCATGATTATTGCGTTTCAGCCGATTCTGTTATTAAAAATTGTTTTTTTACCCATCGCGGTTATTTATACATTGCACGTTGTTCATGTAACCCTTCATCAATATTTGAAATGGTTCTATGCGGTGATTCCATTTGTTGCACTCAGCATTATTGGGATTGCGTTTACGATGTCACCGTCTCCGAAGAATGTGTATGGTGCAATTCATTTATTTGGCAACTATTTTGGGCTTGCCAAATCGATGATGCCAATGACATTAGAGTTGTCATTCCGGATTATTACAGCGATTGTGTGTACGTATTGGTTTGCGTTAACAACGCCATTTCAACAAATCATCTTGTTATTCAAACATCTTCATTTTCCTTCTTTACTAATTGAAGAAACGTTGCTCATGTACCGGTTTATCTTTATCTTTGTCGATTCATTTGAACAAATTTATCGCGCACAGGAATTACGGTTTGGTTATGCCAGTCTCGGTTTATCGGTTCATTCGGCGGCTATTTTAGGAAAAATGCTGTTTGAACAAGTCATTATCAATTATCAAAAAATGACGTACGCACTGGATGCAAAAATTTTTCAAGGTGAGTTTGCCGTACAGGAGAACAAAATATGATTGAATTACAAGACGTTGATTTTGCGTACGATGATCATCAGGTTTTAAAGGACGTTTCATTAACATTAGGCAAACCTGGACAGAATGTAATTGGACTGATCGGCCAAAATGGATCAGGAAAATCGACAATGTTTTTAAACTTAGTGGGCATCTTAAAACCCACAAGTGGACGAATTCTTTTAGACGGACAACCGCTTAAGTATGACAAAAAGAGTTTGACGCACTTACGACAAAAAGTGTGTATCGTATTTCAGGATTCAGAACAACAGTTGTTCTATTCCATTGTCAAAGACGATATCGCCTTTGCCTTACATAATTTGAAACTACCACAAGATGAAGTTGTCGCACGGGTTCGTAAAGTGCTAAAGCAACTAGATATTGAGCATTTAAAGGATCGACCCATTCAGTATCTATCTGGTGGTCAAAAGAAGCGGGTGGCGATTGCTGGCATTTTGGTGCTGAAGTCAGAATGGTTGCTACTCGACGAACCAACAGCTGGATTGGACCCCGATGGTAAACAGCGAATGATTACCTTAATCAAGGGGTTAGCAGCTAACGGACAAAAGATATTAATTTCTAGTCATGACATGGATTTCATGTATGAAATTGGTGACTATTTTTACCTACTGCAGCATGGCAATATCGTGAAGCAGGGCGACAAAAAGACTGCCTTTGCGGATGATAAATTATTGTCTGAATGCTCACTAGAACAGCCATGGCTGATGAAACTTCACCAGCGGCTGGGTTTGCCACTGTATGAGCACGCTGATGCCATGTTCGAAGATGAGCAATTAATTCACACGTTGTCCGCCATACAATAGTTTTATGAAGTAAAGATGGAAGGAACAGGAACAATGACTGCTAAAGCGATTATGTTTCAGGGAACAGCTTCCGATGCAGGCAAAAGCTGGGTAGCGGCGGCCTTGTGTCGAGTTCTAGAAAAACGTGGGTTAAAGGTCGTCCCGTTTAAATCTCAGAATATGGCGCTTAATTCGTTCATTACCAAACGTGGGTACGAAATGGGCCGGGCACAGGTTTTTCAAGCTGAGGCTGCCAAACGTGAACCTGATGTTCGAATGAATCCAATTTTGCTTAAACCCTCTACTGATAAAGATTCTCAAGTTATTATCATGGGCAAGGTTTATGGCGATTTGGACGCGGTAACTTACCAAGCGTTCAAACCACAACTCAAGAATCGGCTGAGTCAGGTTTACGACGAACTGGCTAACGAAAACGATGTTGTGGTGATGGAAGGTGCTGGTAGTCCAGCTGAAATCAATTTGAATGAAAATGACATTGTCAATATGGGAATGGCCAGAATTGCCGATGCACCGGTTATTTTAGTGGCCGATATTGATAAAGGCGGCGTGTTTGCTTCGATTTACGGCACCATTAAGCTATTACCTAAAGAAGATCAACAACGGATCAAAGGCATCATTATTAACAAATTCCGAGGAGACAAAACGTTGTTGGAATCTGGTAATAAAATGATTGAAAAGTTGACCGGCGTACCTGTTATTGGTGTTCTCCCAATGAGTGATGCAGATCTAGACGAAGAAGACAGTGTTGATTTAGTCAACAAGTCAAAAGTATTTGATGCTAGCAAAGATATTGATATTGCTGTATTGAGTCTCGGTAAGATATCTAACTTTACTGATTTTCACAGTTTGTCATTACAACCAGATGTCTCCGTTCGCTACGTCAACCGGGTAACCGAACTGGGTGTGCCCGATTTACTGATTATTCCCGGTAGTAAGAATACGAATGAAGATTTAAAGCTATTACGTGAAGATGATTTTCCGGAAGCCATTCAACGAGCACATAACCAAGGAACAGAAATTGTTGGCATATGTGGGGGCTACCAAATCCTTGGTAGGAAGCTTCTGGATCCAGAACATATTGAATCGGAGATTGAAGAACAGGATGGTCTAGGGTTGCTGGATACCGTGACTACTTTTCACGATGTTAAGACAACTGTGCAATCGTCTGCCAGGGCAGGCCAATATGATCTTCATGGTTATGAAATCCACATGGGTCAAACGAAACGCGGCAGGGACGCACGACCATTACTAACCATTACCAAGAGTAGTGATGGCGAGTTATCCCACCCAGATGGTGCAATCAGTCGTGATGGCAACGTTTGGGGCACGTATTTGCATGGTATTTTTGACAACACAGTTTGGACACGTCATGTGCTGGACGAACTACGAATTGCAAATGGTATGAGGCCATTAATCAAGAGCAACTTGTCATTTGCCAAATACAAGGACGATCAGTACGAAAAACTGGCCGATCTCTTTGAAAAAAACATTGATATGACCGCCATCGACAAGATTCTCGATGCCACTGATTAAAGTTGGGTGACCGTCGCTTACGGTTGTCAACATTGAAGCGCTCGCCGTGGGACCGGTTCAAGCCTGAAAACCACAGTCTTTCATCTCGCCGCCAAGCCGGAAACCACGTCTTGACGACCGTCCGTGCTGTAAATCAGGCTCAAACCCGCCTGATCAACACCACTTTCACTGCTCGGCTTCAATGTCGACGCCCTCCAGCTGGCATAGCATCCAGCTTTCAACAATGTCGGATTACGTTACTAAAGTAGTGAAGCTGAACAGAAGCAGAGCCTATGTCAACATTACTTAGTGGGGAGGTTTTGCCCATTTAGTAATGTGGGACGAGTTATGAGACGTGGGCTGCGGATCATAATCGAGTGAAAGACTGCGATTTTAAGCAGGCTGAAGCGACCCCATGAACGGCGTTTCAGTTCGGCGGAACGGCAACCTCAAATATTTGTGAAAACTAATGAACCGAAGGAGATGTGACGTGATGGATGCGGGATATCCGATTTTGCTGAACTTGACTGATCGTCACGTTTTAGTCGTTGGCGGTGGCAAAATTGCTGCTCGTAAAATAAATGGGCTGTTAACAGCCGGCGCTATTGTGACCGTGATTGCGCCAAAGTTGGTTGATCAGATTGATACAACTAAAATCACCTGGTATCAACGAAATTATGAAGCAGCCGATTTGAGGGGCGAGACCATCATCTTTGCTGCGACCGATGATGAAAATTTGAACCACCAGATTTGGCGATCAGCTGGTCAAACTCAGTGGGTGAATGATGTTAGCAATCATCGCACTTCTGATTTCTTCAACGTTGCACAAGTAAGAACCAAAAAGGTCTTGATTGGTATTTCTACGTTTGGACAATCACCTTCGAAGGCTAAACGTTTAAAAAAGCAATTGCAGGATTGGATTGGAAAGGAGGCAGAATGAAATGTATTTAATGCACGCTAGCTTGAATTACCACGATTTGCCGATTGAAGAGCGAAGTCAATTTGTATTTAACAAGGATGAGTTGGCTGATGCGGATGTTATGTTGAATCAAGAAAAAAGCATTTTGGAAAATGTTATTTTATCAACATGCAATCGAACCGAACTTTATGCAGTTGTGGATCAATTACATACTGGTCGTTATTATTTGCGTCGCTTTTTGGCCAACTGGTTCCATGTTGATATGGCCCGTATTGATGAATTAGTGGATACAGGTAGCGAAACTGATACAGTCACGCATTTGATGCGGGTTACGACTGGTCTAGATTCCATGATTGTTGGCGAGCCACAAATTTTAGGCCAAATGAAACAGGCTTTTGCGATTGCTCAAAAGGCACAGACGACTGGGTTAATCTTTAACGAACTATTTAAAGAGGCCACGACTTTTGCCAAGCGTATGCATACTAAATATCGTGTAAGCGAGTTATCTAAATCGACTAGCCAGGCAGGATTGCATCAGATCAAACAGCATTTTGGACAGTTGAGTGGTCAGCGATTACTGATTATTGGAACTGGCATGATTGGCGCTCAAGTAGCCCGTAACGCCAGTACAATGGGATTCGGACAGATTATTTTAATGAATCGAACCAAAGAGACTGCGGATGCATTGGCTGATGAAATTGGTGGCGTCGTGCGAGCCTCAGATTGGTCACAAATGACCGACGAAGTTAATCGTGCAGATGCGATTGTAACCGCTGTTGGCGCAACGATGCCGATTATTAGCGGAAAAATGTTAACCACTTCGGATGTAGTTAGCGATGGTATCGTAATTGATCTTGGCGTGCCTCAGAATGTTGATACAGAGGCTGTCGCCAAATTGAGTTGTTACGACAATATCGATGATTTGTCCGATATTCTGGATGATAATCAGTTGGCTAAGCACCACATGATTGATCAAATGGCTGCAGAAGTTCCAGCAGCGGTTGCAGAGTTTGACGATTGGCAACGATCATTGCCGGTAGTTCCAATTATTCGTGAACTACGCGAATCCTCATTAGAAATTGAGAGCAATACTTATAATAGTTTGATGCGCAAATTACCGCAATTAGATTCACATGAACGTAAGGTTATCAGCAAGCACATGAAAAGCATTGTGAATCAAATGATTAAAGGACCAATTGTTCAAATAAAAGATTCATCCAGTGAACCGGACGCCGCAGAACACCTCGATTTCTTCTGTCGTATCTTTGGTTTCGACCGGGCATATCAACAACGGGAGCAGATGACTCATGAAAAGTAATGTCATTATTGGTAGTCGAAAAAGTCGTTTAGCCATGATTCAATCAAATATAGTGAAGGATGCGTTATCGGACCGTTGGCCAGAAATTAACTTCAGTATTAAGGAAGTCACGACGCAAGGCGACGTTGATCGAACCAGCAGTTTGGAAAAAATTGGTGGCAAGGGCGTGTTTGTCAAAGAGCTGGAATATGAACTGTTAAACGGTGATATAGATTTTGCTGTGCACAGTTTGAAAGACGTTATGCCACGTTTGCCTGAACAATTAATGATTGGTTGCATCCCTCCGCGTGAGTCGCCATATGATTGTTTGATTACAAGCACACCCATGAAGTCATTAGATGATTTGCCGCAGGGGGCCCGAGTCGGCACTGGTAGTAGTCGGCGAATGGGGCAGTTACTCCATCTACGTCCGGATTTAAAACCCGTAACCTTGCGTGGAAACGTCGAAACGCGAGTTAATCGAGTTCACGATGACGATATTGACGCGATTGTGATTGCTGAGGCTGGTTTAAATCGACTCAAGTTGGATTTGGGTGATTTGTATCGGTTGAGTTTGGCCGACGTGATGTTACCTGCTGTTGGTCAGGGTGCAATGGCGATTGAGTGTCGTCGTGAGGATACTGACACTCAAGAAATCATTGCAGCTATTAATGATCAGGAAACGAACGATTGCGTCACGATTGAGCGTGATTTTCTGCGCACAGTCGGTGGGGATTGCACTAATCCAATTGGTGGTTTTGCTACTCAGTCAGGGGATCAATTTCACTTCAAGGGCATGATCACATCCGTTGATGGCGTTCATGTATTTGAAGATAAACGTGACGGGGACTTAACGGATCGTTTAGGTTACACATCAGCTAAGAAGCTGATTAGTGAAGGCGCATTAGAAAATACATTTGGACAGGGAGAAGAAAATTAATATGCAAAAATTTGATCGGCACCGTCGTTTAAGAAGTAGCGCAGCAATGCGGGATTTGGTTCGTGAGTCCCACATTCAAAAAGATGACCTCATCATGCCAGTATTTATTGAAGCTGGATTAAAAGGGAAAACTGAAATTTCATCAATGCCAGGCGTTTATCACTTTGGCTTGGACACAATCATGACAGAAATCAAATCTATTGTGGACTTGGGCATTAAAGCCATCATTTTATTTGGTTTGCCAGACCATAAGGATGAAGTTGGTACCGGTGCTTGGGAACATGATGGCATTGTCCAAGAGGCAACCCGACTCATTAAGAAAAGTTATCCAGATTTAATTGTCATCGCAGATACTTGTTTGTGTGAATATACGTCTACTGGACATTGTGGCATTGTCAAAGATGGTGTCGTATTGAATGACGAGTCACTTGAGTACATTACTAAAACGGCGGTCAGCCAGGTCGAGGCCGGTGCTGACATTATTGCACCATCAAACGCCATGGATGGTTATGTTGCGGCAATTCGTGAAGGCTTAGATAACGCCGGCTACAAGAATACGCCAATCATGTCATACGCTGTTAAATACGCTTCATCATTTTACGGTCCATTCCGTGAGGCCGCTGATAGCGCGCCTGCCTTTGGTGATCGTAAGACTTATCAAATGGACCCAGCTAACCGCTTAGATGCCTTACGTGAAGTTGAAAGTGACGAAAAAGAAGGCGCAGATTTCGTCATGGTAAAGCCGTCAATGGCATTTTTGGATGTTATGCGTGAGGTTCGTGATCACACCATCTTGCCACTGGTTGCTTACAATGTTTCCGGTGAATACGCCATGGTTAAGGCCGCAGCAGCAAATGGCTGGATCGATGAAGATAAAATCGTGAATGAAATTTTGGTTGGCATGAAACGTGCCGGTGCCGACTTAATCATTACTTACTTTGCTAAGGATGTTGCTGCAAAACTATAGTGCTTGCGGTTGTCAAAATTGAATGCCGCCCTTCAGCTCACATAGTAGTTACATGCAAAGCACAGGCTAACTAATATTACGCTAGCAAAAACTATTAATGCTCTACTGACAAGTACCGACCGTTTCCAATCACTTTATAGGTAAGTGGAGTCGACCGGCAACAGAGTTCCGTGTCGACAGTACTTAATGGCAGGGGCTTAGCCATTTAGTACTGTGGGACGAGCTTTGAAACCTGTACTTTGGGTTCAAAGTCGAGTTTGAAGACCGCGGTTTTAAGCGGGCTGAAACGGTCCCCATGGAATGGCGTTGCTGGTCGGCGTAACGGTTAATGATTAGATTGAATGTTGATCACAGTTACAACGGCACTGTCAGATGTTTTTTAGTTAAATAAATTGAATGGTAGGAGTGACAGTATGAAAGATTATACAAAATCAAAGGCCGCGTTTGTTGAAGCCTCAAAAATCATGCCCGGTGGTGTAAACAGTCCGGTTCGTGCGTTTAAAAACGTTGGTGGGGACCCATTATTTATCGATCACGCAAAAGGCGACCATATTTATGATATCGATGGTAATAAATACATCGATTATGTTCTATCCTGGGGACCACTTATTTTAGGCCATGCAGAAGATAACGTTGTGTCGGCTTTACAAAAAGCAGTTGAAAAAGGCACTAGTTATGGCGCACCAACCCCGCTGGAAACGACGTTGGCTGAAATGGTCCAAAAGCTGGTTCCATCCATGGAAATGATGCGGATGGTTTCGTCTGGGACTGAAGCGACAATGAGTGCCATTCGTTTAGCACGTGGCTGGACTGGGCGCGATAAGATTGTGAAGTTTATTGGGAACTATCATGGGCACAGTGACTCACTGTTAGTTGATGCAGGTTCTGGCATGGCCACGTTTGGTATTAACACATCGCCTGGTGTACCAGATCCATTGGCCTATGACACATTAACTGTTGCTTATAATGACACAGCCGCAATTAAAAAATTGTTTGCTGAGCAGGGTGATGAAATCGCCTGTGTCATTGTTGAACCAGTAGCTGGTAACATGGGTGTTATTCCAGGTACCAAAGAGTTTCTAACAGCCTTGCGCGACATCACTAAAGCACATGGTTCATTGTTGATTTTTGATGAGGTTATGACAGGATTCCGAGCTGGTCTACATGGTGTACAAGGGTTGACAGGAATTACACCAGACCTGACGACGTTAGGTAAGGTTGTCGGTGGTGGGCTACCAGTTGGTGTGTTTGGCGGCCGTAAGGACATCATGTCTGATATCACACCAGCTGGTAAAGTTTATCATGCCGGTACATTGTCAGGTAATCCGCTGGCAATGACAGCAGGAATTGCAACACTGTCGCAACTTAATGAAGAAATGTACACGGCAATGGACGCCAAAGTGACACATATGTTAGAAGGGTTCAAGAGGAGTGCTGATGCACACAAGGTGCCATTGGTCGTTCATCATGTTGGGACAATGTGGAGCTACTTCTTTAACGAAGGACCAGTCAATAATTTTGATGATGTTCAAAAGAGCGACGTGAAGTTCTTTGCGAAGTTCTTTAAGCAGTTGCTTCAAAATGGTATTTACACGGCACCTTCCCAATATGAGACAAACTTCTTGTCTGTCAAACATACTGATGAAGATATCGACACAACCATTGCTGCATTTGATGACGCTTTGACAAAGACGCTCAAGGCGTAGTAGTGGAGATGACAGTGATGCGACAATTTCGCGATCTTACGCTGTTACCAATAAGTGAGACCCAAACGCTGGTTATTGCGTGTGATAGCAGTGCCGCCATTGGCGAGAAAAAAGCAGACATGGTGAGCCTAGCAACGGCAACTATGGCTGCTTATTCTTTACGGGTACCATTGCTTGAAACACTTTGTATCGGTGCGTCACCACTGGCAGTTATTGATACGGTAGGAAACGAAATGCAACCAACCGGTCATAATATGATTGCTGGGATTAAGGCAGAGCTGATTAAAGCGGGTTATCCCAATTTACCTATTAACGGTAGCACTGAAGAAAATATGGTTACCGTAACGACTTCGATTGGGGTCACGGTTATTGCCATGGCGCCGTCGTCATCTTTAATTGGTTTAGCAAGTTCGACAGACTTGATTGTTTATCAATTAGGCAGACCGTATTCGGGTGAAACGCTAAAAACGCACAATGATGACGTGTTTGGCTATGGCGTTATTAGGCATTTGCGTCAATTGCCAATGGTGCAGGATATATTACCCGTGGGTTCAAAAGGAATTCTGTATGAATTATCAGAAATGGCACGTACAAACCAGTGTGCCTTGACAGCACCGCTTGTTGATTTCGAATCGGATGAAATGCATCGAACAGCGGGGCCGTCAACAGTAGCACTAATTGGTGTGACAGTTGATCAGCAGAGTGTTTTTGATCAATTAATTAGTAGTGATCATGCATTTAAGTCGATAAAAAAGATCGCAATTCTAAGGAAGTAGGCAGTAGAGATGGCACAGCTAACAATGGTCACGGGTGGTTCGAAAAGTGGTAAGTCCGTTTATGCAGAGCAACAACTCGATCCAAATCAGCATATTTGCTATATTGCAACTGGCGTGATGTTTCAAGATGATGTTGAAATGGCTCGTCGGATTAAGCATCATCAGGAACGGCGTTCAAGCCAGTGGACAACTCGTGAGCAGTATGAACATGTCGACCAGTTGTTTGGCGACTCACATCTTGATGGGTACCTGTTGGATGATGCAACGATGCTCACAACCAATTTATTCTTTAAAAAGGTTGGGGAACGGGCAGCCGAGTTACACGAAGAAGACTGGGATAAAGTAATCAATGTGCTGTCTACGAACGAGGTTGAGAATCTAGATAAACAAATTACGGCAGAATGGAAACGAATTTTGGTAGCCATTGAGCAGGCAGCCGGACAAGTTTTTATTGTGACTAATGAAGTTGGTTTAGGATTAGTGCCGGCAACTAAAGAAGGGCGGATTCTGCGTGATTTATACGGTGAAATTAATCAGCTTATTGCCGCATTCGCCGCTCATGTTGTTTTTGTTGTCAGTGGCATTCCAGTTTCAGTTAAATAAGAGAGGTCAATGATGTTTGGTGCGATAATTCTGTTTACCCAATTTTTTACACGCATTACAGTGCCAGTTGCGATTCCTAATCCAATGGCAAAATTTAATCATAGTGTGCAATATTTGACGGTTTTTGGTCTACTGCTAGGTTTACTTGAAGGTGCCATTTACTTTGGATTGACATTTATTCTGCCTTCATCATTCGCTTGGATTTTAGCAATTTTAGCCGATGCATTGCTTACCGGTGGCTTTCACCTAGATGCATTTGCGGACACAGCCGATGCAATATTTTCATCAAGAACACCAGACAAAATGCGTGCCATCATGAAAGACAGTCGTCTAGGCACAATGGGTGTTTTGGCATTAATTACATATTATGCCGTAATGCTAAATAGTATTGCAGTCCTAGGCAAGACGTTAAATCACTGGCAACTAGCCGGCCTGATTGTTCTACTCACCACTACTGCAAAGGCTGGTCTGACAATTTTAACCTGGCACATGCATTACGCAGGTGAACAGGGTGGTCTGGCTGAGATGTGGCAAGGGGTCAAAACTTGGCAGATTGTGATCGGCGAAGTCATTTATTTGATCCTGAGTGTATTTCTGGCCGGTATCAGTGGGTTTATCAGTGCAGTTATTGTTCTAGTGTTGGCTTGGCCGTATCGTCAGCACTTTGTTCATTTATTTGGCGGCCTAACGGGTGACACGATTGGTGCATTTACATGTGTGGCACAATTGGTTTTTCTTTTAAGTGAAATGATTTTAAATTATACCGGGTTGGTGAGTCACCTATGAAATTATTGCTGGCAAGACACGGTGAAACGTTGCTGAATGCTGAGCACAAGTTTTATGGATCGTTGGATGTTGCTTTGGATGCAGTGGGCAAAAAACAGGCTGAACAATTGGCCCAAAAAATAATGACTGTACCGCTGACCAAAATTGTGTCTAGTGGTCTCAAACGTTCCCGTCAAACAGCAACCGTGATTTCCGAACTTAGCCGACTGGCATTGTCTGTAGATCAACGCTTTAACGAAAAAGGGTGCGGGCAATGGGAAGGCCTTAATGCTGATGAAATTCAAGCGAGGGATCCAGTGTTCTGGCAACGATGGTTGGATGATCCGCTTAATGTGACACCACCGGATGCGGAGTCGTTTGCAGTCTTTAGATTGCGAGTGACAAACGCAATAACATCTTTACTGAATCAGGCGCAGAACAGTGACTCGATTATGGTTGTGTCTCACCAGGGAGTCGCTAGATTAATCAATCAAATTCTGATTCCTGTCGATGATTATTGGACACCAGATTTCAGGGCCGGATCTTATACAGAATATGATTTGAAACAGGGCAAGGTAGTAAACGTTCAACGCAATTTGTAGGAGTAATTATGGCGACATTAATTTTGTATCCAAAATCAAAAATTGAATCAGGATTTGTCAGTGAGTTGGAGGCAGTTACTAAACCAGAGTATCTGCCATTACGACATTTGGAGGCACGTCATTTATCTTCTGATGATCTTAACAAGATTCGTGACGCAAAAGTAATCGTTATTAGCAGTTGGTATGCGCTCAACGTCTATAAAGAGAGGTTGCAAAAGCTGATTAATCCAATGGATATTTGTGTCTTGAGCCGCAAAATGGCCGTTAATCTGCGTCAGCATCTATCAGAAAATAATCCAGTTAACATTCGGTATGCTAAGGAGGAAAATCAGCAAGGTTTGACCGCATTGTGTAGAACTTATCATTCAACCGATTCATTAGTGTGGTTAATAGGCAATCTAACGAATTTCAAACGTCAATTAAATGTAAATGAAAGTACACTGATTGTTTATGTTAACCGATGGTCGACTGAGGATCAGAAAAGAGCAGAAATGATTATCGCAACAGATCATTTTGAATCAGTATTAGTGACAAGTCCGTCTGCCTATAGTCGATTAAAAACGCTAATCGCCACTTCACCACAATCATTTAAAAACGCAAAATATTATGCATTAGGTCAAAAAACGGCATCTGTTATCCGTAAAGATACAGCAAACGTTTGGATGCCGACGACTAGAAATGCTGTTCTGGCACGTGCGGTAAACCAAATTATTCAGGATACTCAGCAAACACAAAAATAGTTAACAAAGTCGTCAAATAATTGAAAGTAGTTAACAACATGTTACTCATTATCACTGTTATTCTAATTGTAGAGGTGAATCTAGGATGAAGAGTGTCGTTTGTATTAACGGTGGTACAGCAACTGATTCATATAATAAGTTGCTGACCCGTTATATTGCGTCTCGTTATAGCACGACCATTGAGTGGTCGGAGCCGGACATTATGGCGTTACCTTTGATCTTGGCTAATGGCGATAATAATCAGAGTGTTGCGGTGACTGATTTTTTGAAAACGGTTGCGAGTGCTGACGCAGTTGTTATTGCTACGCCTGAGTATAATAATGCGACGACTGCTGGTATTAAAAACGCACTCGATTGGTGCTCGTTTGCGCCTTATCCATTGAGTGATAAACCAACTCTGCTAATGGGAGCTTCAACGGGAACGTTGGGGACGGTTCGCGCTCAACAAAATGTTCGTGAAATTCTACAATCAGCAATGCTAAGCCCTCGTTTGGTAAATCCACCGGAAATACTACTGGGGCATGCCAATACCAAGTTTGATGATCAAGGTAATCTGATGGATCATCAAACATTGAGCTTGATTGATGAAGCAATGCATAAACTAATTCAAATGATTGAAGTGTGAAAAATGGCAGAACAAAAAGCAGTTAAACGAATCATTCAGGAATATGTACCCGGAAAACAGATCACTTTGACCCACATTATTGCCAGCCCAACAGATGATGTTTACGTCAAATTAGGGATTGATAACACACACGATAGTATTGGCATCCTAACTGTCACACCTGCTGAAGCGGCGATCATTGCAGGGGATATGGCGATTAAATCTGGCGGTGTGGAAATTGGCTTTTTGGATCGTTTTAGTGGAACAGTCATCTTCCATGGTCAAAGTTCTGCATTACAGGCTGCGTTTGAACAAGTCGAACATAAAATGACAGAATTGCTACATTTTTCCGTGGGCAAGATTACGCAAAACTAGACAATATATTGCTATTGTATAATGCCAAATAGTTCACACTTTAACTGTCAAAAAAATATTATTTTAAATCAAAAAAGGATCTTTCAACAGTGAAAGGTCCTTTTTATTTCTTGATAAATACTGCGCTATTCTGCCGTATCAGTCTAAGCGTAAGCACTGAGCATGTTCAATAATTAGTCCAATTCAGCAACATGATCCGGTACGCTGACCTGAAACGCCGTTCCATGGGACCGGTCTTAGCCTGCTTTGCAGTCTTCGACCTCGACTTTGAACCCATAAACCAGGTTTCAAAGCTCGTCCTGCAATACTAAGTGGGCTAAAAACACCCACCAAGTATTGCTATCACGGAACTATGTTTCAGGTCAGCTTCACTTATCCACAAAGGATTAGTAAATTATTGAACGGATTTTCTGAACTCGGATGGGGTTGTATTTGTGTACTTTTTGAATGTCTTACTGAAATAACTAGTTTGAGAAAAGCCAAGCCGTTGCGATATTTGCTTGACCGGCGTAGTCGTATCTTGCAACAAAACCATGGCACGTTTGATCTTTTTGGCGGCCAAATAGTCAGAAAAATTCATATGTGTTGATTTTTTGAACAACTTTGAAAAGTAAAAACTCGACAGATAGACGCGTTGTGCAACTTCTTCTAATGAAATGTTTTGATTTAAATGCTGTTCGATGTAAATTAATGCGTCATTTATTTCTTTATTTTTCGTTTTAATGTTGTTAATTCTGTTTAATGAATCAGCTAACGCTTCTTGTTTTTGAGGCTTGACGACGTTAATAACAGGGACTTTAGGTTTAACTTCGGCACTCTGAACAACGTCTGCGTTGATCATATATCGATCAATCTCACGTTGCACAATCAACCGTAATAATGTAACCGAGGCCTGAGAACGTTCACCTTCTGCGTTGCCGGCGGGGCCAAAGTTGGGCCGGGCGTTTTGTTGGGCAGCCGGATAGCCACAACAAACAAAACCGATAGCTTGTTTGTCATACATGATCGAGAGACGACTGACTGAGAAGTGTTCGTCAATATGAACGGCTTTATTTTGTGGCACATCATTACAGGTTGCTTCATCACCCTTAAAGGTAGAAAAAAGCGAAAAACCATGCAGATTTGTTAAAGCATTCCCTTGTAAATCCGTTACGGTGGCGATGCTGCCGGTTGCCTGTGAAAAATTGGCCAGTAACTTATTAAGCTGATGCGTTCGATCAGCAGTTAATACTTGTGCAAGAAAGTTATTCATATATATCCGCCCTACTTTTTATCTCTTGTCAAATAAGTGAAACGTGCAAATTCCATAAATTTGGTGCATGGGCAGTTACAGCTTTGTAAATAGTTGAACAATGATAATCAGTTTTTGTGTAAGGGATTTCATTGCTGCTACTGTGCTGTTCTTGTTGCCACACTGATTATATCAAGGAATTTAATGCTTCACCATGTGTGATTTTTTAGACATGGCATTAAAGTATAACAAATCTTCGTTACTGTAAATGTGTACCAAGTAACCATATTACATGCGTGATTCGCATGAAGGAGGAAACATTTATGGACAGAGAAGCACTTGGTTTAATCGAAACGCGTGGTTTAATCGCGTCGATTGAAGCGGCTGACGCCATGGTTAAAGCTGCCAACGTAAAACTCGTTGGACAGGAAAAAATCGGTAAAGGATTGATCACGGTGATGGTTCGTGGTGATGTTGGCGCGGTTAAAGCGGCTGTTGATGCAGGTGTTGCAGCGGCAGAAGACATCGGTGAAGTTGTTTCGAATTATGTTATTCCACGGCCTCATCAAGATGTTGAAACTTTGTTGCCACAATCAAATAAATAGGTGGGTGAATAAGTTATGGCTGATACTGATGAATTAGTCAATCAGGTAATGGGAAAGTTGCTCAACAAGGCCAATGCTGGCACAACTGTTGACACGAAACCAACACAATCAGGATTGACTGAATTTGTAGGTACTGCCCCAGTCGGTGACACGATTGGGATGGTAATTGCAAACGTTGATAGTGGTTTGTCCGAAAACCTTCATTTACAAAAGCAATTCCGTTCACTCGGAATTCTTTCGGCACGTACCGGTGGTGGTCCACAGATCATGTCTATGGATGAAGCCGTTAAGGCAACCAATACGCAAGTAGTAAGCATTCAAATGCCTCGTGATACAAAGGGCGGTGCTGGACACGGGTCTTTGATTATTGTCGGTGGTGACGATGTTTCTGATGTTCGTCGTGCGATTGAAGTGGCTTTGGCTGCTGTTCCAACTCACTTCGGAGATGTTTACAACAGCCCAGCAGGACACTTGGAATTACAATACACCGCTCGGGCTAGTGAAGCAGCTCACTTCGCATTTAATGCACCAATTGGTAAGGCGTACGGCTTGATTGCCGGTGCTCCAGCCGGAATTGGTGTCGTGATGGGTGATACTGCTTTGAAGGCAGCTAATGTCGATGTGCTTTCATTCGCGTCACCTGCGTATGGAACAAGTTTTTCAAACGAAGGGATTCTGCATATCTCTGGTGATTCTGGAGCAGTCCGTCAAGCAGTTATTGCAGCCCGTGAAGTGGGCTTGGATCTGCTGGGAACACTTGCTGGGAAACCAAAGAATGACTTTCCTTCATACATTTAGGTGAGAGGAGATACACCAATGAAGCGTCAAAAAAGGTTTGAAGCTTTGGAAAAGCGTCCAATTCACTTGGACGGATTTGTTAAGGAATGGCCTGAAGAAGGATTCGTTGCCCTTGAAGGACCTAACGATCCAAAGCCAAGCATTAAAATTGAAAATGGTGTTGTAACTGAACTGGACAGCAAAAAACGTGAAGACTTTGATCTGATCGATATGTATATTGCTGACCACGGGATTGACAAGAGCAATGCTGAACATGTTATGAGTATGGATTCTAACAAGTTGGCAAATATGCTTTGTGATCCTAACGTTCCTCGTGAGAAAATCATTCCTCTGACAACTGGGATGACTCCAGCAAAAGCAGTGGATGTCATCAGCAAAATGAACTTTGTTGAAATGATGATGGCTACACAGAAGATGCGCCCACGTCGGACACCCGCAACGCAGTGTCACGTAACCAACTTGCGTGATGATCCTGTACAAATTGCAGCTGATGCAGCTGATGCAGCTTTACGTGGATTCCCAGAACAAGAAACTACGACAGCTGTTGCGCGTTATGCACCGCTAAACGCGATTTCAATTATGATTGGTGCTCAGACGGGACGTCCCGGTGTACTGACACAATGTTCTGTTGAAGAAGCTTTGGAATTAAGTTTGGGAATGCGTGGGTTTACTGCATACGCTGAAACCATTTCCGTTTATGGGACTGAGCAAGTCTTTACTGATGGTGATGATACACCATGGTCAAAGGGTTTCTTGGCATCATGTTATGCGTCACGTGGTTTAAAGATGCGGTTCACTTCGGGTTCTGGCTCAGAAGTTATGATGGGCTATGCCGAAGGAAAATCAATGCTTTATTTGGAAGCACGTTGTATCTATATCACTAAAGCAAGTGGTGTTCAGGGTCTACAAAACGGTGGTGTTAGTTGTATCGGTATCCCAGGGTCAGTACCATCAGGTATTCGTTCAGTATTGGGTGAAAATTTGATCTGCATGATGCTTGACCTCGAATGTGCTTCAGCTAATGACCAAGCATTTTCACACTCTGACATGCGTCGGACTGAACGTTTGCTGGGTCAATTCTTAGCCGGCACAGATTACATCTCATCAGGTTATTCGTCAGTACCTAACTCAGACAACATGTTTGCCGGTTCTAACACGGATGCCATGGACTACGATGACTACTACGTTATGCAACGGGATCTGAAAGTTAATGGTGGGATCGTTCCTGTAAAGGAAGAGGACGTCATTAAAGTTCGTAATAAAGCTGCCCGCGCATTACAAACTGTCTTTGAAGCACTCGGACTGCCAAAGATTACGGATGAAGAAGTTGAAGCCGCAACCTATGCCAACACTTCAGCCGACATGCCTGAACGTAACATGGTTGAAGACATGAAAGCTGCCCAAGACATGATGAACCGTGGCATTACTGGGATCGATATTGTTAAAGGACTTTATAACGGTGGTTTCCGGGACGTTGCCCAAGCCGTGTTGAGTCTGTTACAACAACGTATTGCAGGTGACTTCTTACAAACATCAGCCATCTTTGACAAAGACTGGAATGTTATCTCTGCTGTTAACGATAAGAACGATTATGAAGGACCAGGCACTGGTTACCGGGTTTCCGGTGAAACTTGGGACAAGATTAAGAATATCCCAATGGCAATCGATCCTTCGAACGTTTAATAATCGGCTAACAGAAAGGAGGAAGTCAAAATGGCTGACATAGATGTTGATCTGCTAAGAAAAATTGTTAAAGAAGTAATTTCTGAAACAAGTGCTGCAAATAAGAAAGTTGATTTTTCCAACAATAGCGGGGCAAGTTCGAACACTGCAACTGCTACTGTGACGAATAAAAATCAACCAGAAGCAAAGGATGCACCTTTGCAACTCGATTGGTTCAAACACGAAGGTCCTGCTAAACAGGGTACCGCAGTGGACGAAGTTGTTGTTGCTGTTTTACCAGGTTTTGCTGAACATATGACCGAAAATATTACCGGCGTTTCACACAAAGATATTTTGCGTCAGGTTACCGCCGGAATTGAAGAAGAAGGTCTCCGTGCACGTGTTATCAAAGTTTATCGGACTGCCGATGTTTCATTTGCTGCTGCAGAAGGTGACAAATTATGTGGTTCTGGAATTGCGATTGCCATTCAGTCAAAGGGAACAACTGTTATCCATCAACGTGATGAAGATCCATTAACGAATTTGGAATTATTCCCTCAAGCACCTGTTATTACGCTTGACACTTACCGTGCAATTGGTATTAACGCGGCTAAGTACGCGAAGGGTGAATCACCGACTCCTGTGCCAACGGTCAATGACCAGATGGCGCGAGTTCAATACCAAGCTAAGTCCGCTTTAATGCACATTAAAGAAACAAAGTACGTAGTGCAAGGTAAGGGTCCTGACGAAATTCAGGTAAATTTTGATTAGAAAGGAATTTCATCATGAGTGAAATGGAAGATCTTGTTGCCAAAGTAATGGCAGACATGAAGGATTCCGATACAAAGAGTAAACCAGCTGAAAATCAGACTAGCACTCAAAGTACCGCATCCACTTCAACTGGTAAGGAATTGGGTCGTGACGATTATCCACTTTTCCGTAAGCATCCAGACATGATTAAATCACCAACAGGTAAGAGTGTCAGTGACATTACATTGGATAATGTTATTAATGATAAAATCACGCCTGACGATCTACGAATCACACCGGCAACCTTAAAGGCACAAGGCGAAATCGCCAAAAGTGCAGGTCGTGCGGCTATTAAGAGTAATTTCGATCGGGCCGCTGAATTAACTGCCATTCCTGACAAACGTCTGTTGGAAATGTACGGTTCATTACGTCCATACCGTTCAACTGAACAGGAGTTATTAGACATGGCCGACGAACTTGAAAATAAGTACAACGCCAAAATCACTGCCGATTGGGTTCGTGAGGCTGCTAAGAATTACAAGATTCGTAAGAAGTTGAAGGGCGACAATTAGTGGAGGCAATTTATGGTGCAAAAGGTTATTGGCGTTGATATAGGTAACTCTTCCACCGAAGTTGCGTTAGCTAACGTTGCTAGTGATGGCACCGTTGATTTTATCAACTCCGATATCACGGCAACAACCGGGATTAAAGGCACCAAACGAAATCTGATTGGGATTCGTACCGCTATTAACGGCGTGCTGCATAAAAGTGGCCTTGAAATTAGCGATATTGATTTAATTAGAATTAACGAAGCCACACCCGTTATTGGTGACGTTGCGATGGAAACCATTACGGAAACTATCATCACAGAATCAACGATGATTGGACATAATCCACGAACGCCTGGTGGTCTTGGGTTGGGAATCGGTCAAACTATCTTGCTAACCGATTTAGCCAACGAGACTGACAAGGCGCAAACGTATATTGTCTTAATTCCAAAAGAAGTTGATTTTGGTGATGCCGCAAAATTACTGAATTTGTATCATGACGCTGGGTTTAAAGTTACTGGTGCCATCTTACAAGGTGACGATGGTGTGCTTGTTGATAATCGTTTGAATTTTAAAATTCCAATTGTTGACGAAGTTTCATTGTTGGACAAGGTGCCGCAACGCATGTTAGCTGCCGTAGAGGTAGCCGATAAGGGCAGTGTCATCAAACAGTTGTCTAACCCATACGGAATTGCGACTGTCTTTAATCTGACACCGGAACAAACCAAAAATGTTGTACCGGTAGCCAGGGCCTTGATTGGTAACCGTTCAGCGGTGGTTATCAAAACGCCAACGGGTGATGTTAAAGCGCGTGTCATTCCGGCTGGATCGATTAAAATCACCGGTGATGGTCATGAAGAAGAAGTTGGCATTTCTGATGGTGCTGAAAAGATTATGAAGACGGTGTCCGACTTCAAGAACATTGATAACGTAACCGGTGAATCAGGAACTAATATCGGCGGCATGCTGGAACGAGTTCGTCAGACGATGGCGGATCTAACAGATAAGCAGATGCAGGATATCTTTATTCAAGATTTGCTTGCCGTGAACACATCAGTACCCAATAACGTTAAAGGTGGTCTGGCAGGCGAATTCTCCATGGAACAAGCGGTCGGAATTGCCTCGATGGTTCGAACAGATCACTTGCAGATGCAGGCGATTGCGGATGCTATCAAAGACGAGTTGGGTGTGGATGTTGAAGTTGGTGGTGCAGAAGCAGAGGCTGCTATCCGTGGTGCGTTGACTACACCAGGGACTCAGGCACCACTGGCCATTCTTGACTTAGGTGCTGGCTCATCAGATGCCTCAATCATTGACAAAAATGGTCATATTGTTGCGATTCACTTAGCTGGTGCTGGTGATATGACAACGATGATTATTAATTCAGAGTTAGGGTTAGATGATCCGTACTTGGCTGAGGATATCAAACGTTATCCGTTAGCGAAGGTTGAAAGTTTGTTCTACATCCGCCATGAGGATGGCAGTGTTCAATTCTTTAAGAAAGCGTTGCCGGGAACTTTGTTTGCTCGAACGGTTGTTGTCAAGCCGGATGGGTATTTACCGGTTCCAGGGGACCTTTCCATTGAACGAATTAAAGCGATTCGACAATCAGCTAAGAAACGAGTCTTCGTAACGAACGCGTTACGCGCACTGGCTAAAGTTAGCCCAACTGGGAACATTCGTGACATTCCGTTTGTTGTCATTGTTGGTGGCTCAGCGTTAGACTTTGAAATTCCTCAGTTGGTTACGGATGCTTTATCCCACTACAACTTGGTTGCTGGACGAGGAAATGTTCGGGCGATTGAAGGACCACGTAATGCGGTCGCAACTGGATTGATCTTGTCTTATGCAAACGAGCTGAAGAAGGGGATGTCGTAATGGCTGCTGAACCTACAATTTTAATTGCCGGTGAAAAAAATGAGGCGATTTTGCCATTGCTTTATGGGATTGAAGAAGAGGAAATTCCGTATACTTTTACGACGGAAGTCTCTTCACCAACCATAATCGGATTGGCACATGAGGCTGCATTAGCATCCCAATTGCGCGTGGGTATCAGTTTTGATAATCGGATGGCTTATTTACACTTCAACAGTTTGGATGAAGATAAACCACTGGCTGAGGTGCCATTAACGGATCAAGAAGATCTGCGAAGACTTGGCGCCAATGCTGCAAGGTTAGTAAAACAGGTACCGTTTAAAAAATTCGAGAAGGGAGGGAAAATCCTATGAGTGATGCTTTAGGAATGGTCGAAGTTGGCGGTTATTCAACAGTCATTAAAGTGGCTGATGTCATGGTTAAGACTGCTAACGTTCACATTGAAAAGGTAGAACGGGCTCGGGGTGCCGGCCAGATGACGGTCTTTGTCACCGGAGATGTTGGTGCTGTTAACGCAGCGGTTGCCGCTGGTGAAAGCATGGCAAATGAAGTTGATCACTTTGTTGCAAAACAAGTGATTGCACGTCCTGCAGAAGGGTTAACGCCACTTGTTGAACGTTCGGTGAATGTTGATCAAATTGCGCCGGAAACAGAACCAGACTCAGTTGCGGCTAAGCCAGCCAGTGCTAAGTCAGCCACGCCGGCTACTGCTACATCAGCTACTTCTGCAGCAACGAGTCAAGCTACTAGTCAGTCAGGGGCTGCTAAGAAACCAACGTCTTCAAGTCGTCGGGGACCAAGAAGTGCTGGCCGCAAGAAGTAATTTTAAAAATGTAAGCGCATTTAAAAGGCCTTTAAAAATTAGGAGGAAATTATTATGAACAACGCTTTAGGAATGATCGAAACAAAGGGTTTAGTTGCCGCTATTGAAGCAGCAGATTCAATGGTTAAAGCAGCCAACGTTGACCTTACTGGTTACGAAAAAATTGGTTCTGGATTAGTTACTGTTATGGTTCGTGGTGATGTTGGTGCCGTTAAAGCAGCCGTTGATGCAGGTACTGCTTCAGCAGAAAATGTTGGTGAAGTTTACGCTTCTTATGTAATTCCTCGTCCACATACAGATGTTGAAAGCATTTTACCTTCAAGCAACAAGTAATAAATTTTAACAACGGGGTAAGTTTATGACTGATAGTGAATTACGTGAATTAGTTAAACAAATTGTTCAAGAAGAAACCCAACCAGGAATTCCGATTGGTGTTTCCAATCACCATGTTCATCTTTCTGAAGAAGACTTTGCACAGTTGTTCCCTGGTCAAAAAATGACCAAGTTTCATAACCTGAAACAACCAGCTGACTTTGCAACGAATCAGAAGGTCACAGTCATCGGGCCTCATGGTCAAATTGACAATGTGCGAGTTTTAGGACCGTGCCGGAAAGAATCACAAGTTGAACTGTCATTAACAGATGGTTTCCAGATTGGTGTCGATTTACCAGTCCGTCTATCCGGTGATTTGGACGGTGCACCAAAGGTTATCTTACAAACAAAGGATGCGCGGATTCCTGTATACGGTGCTATTGCTGCCAAACGTCACATTCACATGAGTCTTGAAGATGGCAAACGTTATGGTGTTAAGTACGGTGATGAAGTGTCTGTTGAAATCACAACAGGATCCCGTCGTTTGGTCTTCAATGACGTCATGGCACGTCCACGCAAAGACTTTGTGCTGGAAATGCATATTGATACCGATGAAGCCAATGCAGCAGGTTTGACTAAGGACACTGTTGCGAGGATCTTACCCAAAAAGTAAGTAAAAAGGGGATCCTGATATGTTTGAAAAACAAACGGCGTTACTGAAAAAGTTTAGCCAATTAGTTGATCAGGAACCTCATGTCAACACTGAGGTCACACCAGATCAACATTTAAGGGTCGGTGTTGACCTTGGAACCTCAACGATTGTGTTCGTTGTATTAAATGAAAATAATGTCCCCATTTATGGTGAATCAATTCGTGATCATGCTGTTCGGGATGGTATTGTGGTCAATTATCGTGAGGCAGTAGATATTGTGACTCACATGCGTGAACGTGCACAATCACAGTTGAACGTAACGTTAAAATCCGCTGCTGGTGCTATCCCTCCAGGTGTAAGCGCAGCTAATAGCAAGGCGGTTGCAAACGTTATTGAGGACAGTGGGATGCATTGCAGTGATGTTGTTGATGAACCCACGGCCGCGGCAACGATGTTAGGCATTACCGATGGCACTATTGTGGATGTTGGCGGTGGTACGACTGGCATTAGTTTATTTCAAGATGGACACCTGTTACGCGTGGGTGACGAGCCAACTGGTGGTTATCACATGACCCTAGTCTTAGCAGGTAATCGTCAGTTGGATCATGATGCAGCCGAACAATTAAAAAGAGACCCGACTCAACAGAACAATGTCTTTATGGTTGTTAAACCGGTCGTGGAGAACATGGCACACATTACCGATCGGGTGACTAATCATCACTTAGTCCAGCCAGTCGTGGTTGTTGGCGGTGCGACAAACTTTGACGCATTCGCTAGCACATTTTCAAAACAACTTGGTGTGCCAGTGATGGGGATGCCTAATCCCGACTTTGTAACTCCCATTGGCATTGCAATGAGTGACAAGGGGGCGGCCAGTGATGGGTGACATTAGTGAAATTGTTCGTTTAGTTCAACAAAAAATTGAACGACGCGAACAAACAACAACCCGCGTTTCTGTTCACGATACAGATCAACTGACGGAAAAGACCGCTTTAGGAGCCCGAAAAATCATTATCACTGATATTTATCCAACTGATTTGGCACTGCTACTATCTTTATCGCAGACAGCCCCGTTGGTTAAATTCATTCAACTTGCACAAGCTGATGGTGATGAAGTACGGTTACAAATCGCGTTCACCAATGTGAATTTCATCCCTTGGTCATTGTTGGTTGACTGGTCACTTAATTTTTCTCTGGCGGATGAACGTCAATTACATGTCAGTAAATCACACATGATTTCACGACGGGATGTTGTTAATTTGACTAAACAAAGTGTGTTTATTAAACGAAATGATCAGCAAATGACTGCGAGTGCACAGGAATATCTTCGCGATCAACAAATTGAGATATTAGAAAGGACGGATCAATTATGTATATGGCAAAAGTAGTTGGAAGTGTTGTTGCCACACAGAAAGATGATTCGTTAATTGGTCGCAAGCTAATGATCGTTCAACCAATTGACAGTGATCGTAAACCTATTCGGACGGAAGAGGTTGCTGCAGATACAGTTGGTGCCGGTGTTGGCGAGTTAGTTCTGTTAGTCCGCGGTGCAGGTGCTCGAAAAACACAGCGTGAAGGGGTCCGTAACAAGGATGTCGTTGATTCAGCAATTGTGGGCATTATTGATCGATTCGACAAGTGAGGTGACACGAGGTGGCCATTTATACAAAAACCGGTGATAAAGGGACAACATCTCTTTTCACGGGTGAACGTGTTAAAAAATACAATACGCGGGTTGAAACATATGGCACGTTTGATGAGTGCAATGCGCAAATCAGCGTTGCAGAAAAGTACTGTCTGCGTGAGGAAAACCGTGAGTTATTGCGGTGGGTTCAAAACCGGATGTTTATTCTAGACGGTGAAATTGCTTCATCGGATCCAGATAAGTTTTATGGCAAGAGCGATCGAATTGAAGAACCTGACGTCAAGAAAATGGAAGATGTCATCGATAAGTACATTGCCAAATTACCTGAATTACATGAATTTATTTTACCGGGATCAAGTTTAGCGGGTGCACATTTACATTTAGCTAGAACGGTATGTCGGCGTGCAGAGCGTTTACTGACAAAAATCAGTGAGGACATCACCTTCCGACCACAAGTGCTCCAATATGCTAACCGCTTGTCAGACTTTTTGTACATTCTGGCACGCGACGAAGATGAAGCGGATCGTCAAAAGAAGATTTGTGATGAAGTCGTTCGTCGCTACCAACAAGCAGTATCAAAACACTAACTGAATATTGAAACTAGAGACATTGTTTGTTGCTGGTAATAGTAGCCAAATGACGCTTACGGTTGTCAAATATGAACGCCGCCGTGGGACCGGTTTAAGCCTCCTGAAATCCGGAGTCTTTCACCTCGCCGCCAAGCCTCCTGAAAATCGGAGTCTTTGCGACCGTCCGTGTTGTAACTCTGGCACAAATCGCCGAACCAACAACACTTTCACGACTTACATTCATATTTGACGCCCTCCAGCTCATATTGCATTTTCAATAATTTATTGATTGAGACTGCAACATTATTTTCAGTAGCTATTTTAGTTACTTTGTAGGTTAGTGAAGTCGACCAGAAACAGAGTTCAGTGAAAGCATGACTTAGTGAACGGTTTTCGGTCACTTAGTCATGCAGGACGAGCTTTGAAACCTGGGCTACGGGTTCAAAGTCGAGGTCGAAGATCGCAAAGCGAGCTAAGACCGGTCCCATGGAACGGCGTTGCTGGTCGGCGTAACGAACGAACTACTGAATTAGCTTATTAAAGAATTTCAATCTTGTAAGTTAAAAATAAAATATTTAAAAGGAGGTCATCTAAATGGCAGTTGAAAACATTTTGTCCAGCGTTCAGGCAGCATTTAAGAACAAAGATGGTTCCGGCGCATTTACACGGGCCAATTTCCAAAAAGTATTTGATGCCTGTGAAAACAAGGCTAATGAACTTGGTGTTGGCGTATCCATGTGCTTCATGGATGCAGCTGGAAACCCATTGATGCAGTATCACATGACTAATGCTAATTTGGTCAGCATCACACTGGCTCCTAAAAAGGCGTGGTCCGCATTGGCCATGAAACAGCCGACAAAAGAAGTTAGTGATCAAATTCAACCTGGGGCACCATTATATGAAATGGAAACTATGTTGGATGGCAAACTCGTTTCATTCGCTGGTGGAATTCCACTGATTGTCAATGATCAAATTATCGGTGCACTTGGTTGCAGTGGTGGTGCTGTCGAAGAGGATCAGGCAATTTGTGAAGCTGGCGTTAAACAATTTCTAGAAGGGATTAATTAGTTTATGGCAGAACTAGAAGATCAAATTCGCAAAATTATTCAAGATGAACTGAATCAGCAGAGTTCTGGCGATACAACCCCTGCAACTGCCTCAAGCAATGCGGCTGCATCAACTACGGCCACATCAGCACCCTTAACAAGTGGTCAGGGTAAGCTGGGAATTTTCCCAGATGTTGATTCTGCGATTGCCGCTGCCAAGGCAGCAGAAGATCAGTTTGTTGACGCAAGTATTGAAACGAGAACTCAAGTCATCGATGCAATCAAGAAGGGTTTTAAACCATACATCGAACAGATGGCCAAGGCCATTCGTGAAGAAACTGGCATGGGTACGGTCGAAGCAAAAATCGCTAAGTTGAACAATGCTTTGTACAACACACCCGGTCCTGAAATTCTTCAACCAGAAGCCGAAACTGGTGATGGCGGACTAATTATGTACGAATATGCGCCTTACGGTGTTATTGGTGCTGTTGGTCCAAGCACAAATCCATCTGAAACGGTGATTGCCAACGCAATCATGATGTTAGCGGGTGGAAATACGTTATTCTTTGGTGCCCATCCTGGTGCTAAGAACATTACTCGTTGGACAATCGAAAAGTTAAACCAGTTTGTTTACGATGCAACTGGTTGGCAAAACTTGGTTGTTGGGATTGAAAACCCAAGTATTGAAGCCGTACAAAAGATGATGGCACATCCTGACATCGCTTGTTTGGCCGTTACTGGTGGTCCGGCCGTGGTTCATCAAGCCATGACGAGTGGTAAGAAGGCCATTGGTGCCGGTGCTGGTAATCCACCTGCAATGGTTGATGCTACTGCTGATATTAAGTTGGCAGCACATAATATCATTGATTCAGCTTCATTCGATAACGATATTTTATGTACAGCTGAAAAAGAAGTTGTGGTTGAGTCGTCTGTTAAAGATGAACTGATCAAAGACATGCAGGATGAAGGGGCCTTCTTAGTTACTAAGCCTGAAGACATTCAAAAATTAGCTGACATGACGATTCAAGATAATGGTGCTCCCGACAGAAAGTTTGTTGGTAAGGATGCAAATTACATTCTGGCTCAAGCAGGCATCCGTTATGAAGGTCGTCCTAAGGAAATCATTCTTGAAGCAGCTAAAGATCATCCGTTAGTTATGACTGAAAATCTGATGCCTATCTTGCCAATTGTTAACTGCCCAGACTTTGACAGTGTCTTGAAGACTGCGGTTGAAGTTGAACAGGGATTCCATCACACAGCATCAATTCATTCACGTGACCTCATTCATATCAATAAAGCTGCTCATCGAATGAACACATCAATTTTCGTTGTTAACGGTCCGACCTATGCCGGTACTGGTGTTGGCTTCACTGGGGCATCCGCTTTAACGATTGCCACACCAACTGGTGAAGGTACAACAACTGCAAAATCATTTACCCGTCGTCGTCGATTGAATTCGCCTCAGGCATTCTCTTTGCGCAGTTGGAATGATTAGTTGAAAGGGCGTCAAACATGGAAAAATTTACGATTCCCACAAAAATCATTGCCGGTTCAGATAGTTTGGATGTCCTTCAGGCATTTGAATCACAAAAGGTTATGTTCGTTTGTGATCCATTTCTGAACGGTAGTGACACGTTAAAAATGATCGAATCACACTTACCAAGTAGTGCAGAGGTCAAAGTATTTGCCGATGTTAAACCAAATCCACCATTGACCAGTATTACTGCTGGAGTCAAAGTTTATCAGGAATTTGATCCATCCGTTATCGTAACGCTTGGTGGTGGTTCAGCCATTGATACTGCTAAAGCAATTCGTAATTTTGGCGAAAAGATTAGTGGTAAACAGTTGAGCTGTTTCGTTGCGATTCCAACCACTAGCGGGACTGGGTCAGAAGTAACCAATACAGCTGTTGTTTCAGATGAAGAAAATCATGCAAAGTTCCCCATTATGGATGATCATTTGATTCCTGATATTGCAATTTTGTATCCACAACTTGTTGTCAGTGCACCAGCTTCAGTTACTGCATACTCTGGCATGGATGTTATGACTCATTCGTTGGAATCACTGGTTGCTAACGACGCTAACTTGTTTACAGAAGCATTAGCAGAAAAGGCGATTGATGTGATCGGTAATCACTTGGTTGAAGCTTATCGCAACCCAACCAATATTGAATTACGCCACATCGTACATGAAGCCGCTACTGCAGCAGGTCTGGCATTCAACACGGCTGGACTTGGGATTACACATTCAATTGCTCACCAACTTGGTGCCCAGTTCCATGTTCCGCATGGCTTGGCCTGTGCCATGGTATTGCCACACGTTGTTGCGTTTAATGCACAGGATAAAAAGTGTGAAGCTAAGTACGCAGAAGCTGCTCGTAAAGCACGTTTGGCCGGTGCTGATAGTTCAGACAGAATGGCTGTTCGCGAATTAATTCGCAAATTACAAGCCATGATGCGTCAGATGAAGTGCCCTCGCACATTAGCTGCTTTTGGAATCAAGCCAGAAGACGCTAAGGCTGCCTGCGAAACAATCGTTAAGGCTGCTAGAAAAGATGGAACATTTCCTGGTAACCCAATTGTTCCAACTGATGAGCAATTGGCCGAGATTTATCAAAAAGTAATCGAATAATGATGGGGTGGAGAAAATGGACGGCTTTCTTGGTGAATTATTAGGCACGTTTATCCTGATTGTACTCGGGGCAGGTGTCTGCTGCGGTGTCAACCTTAATAAAACCTACGGTAAAAATAACAGTACTTGGCTGTTAATCAACTTAGGTTGGGGTATGGGCGTCACTATGGGTGTTTATGTGGCGGGCCACCTTGGCTCACTTGGTCACTTGAATCCAGCAGTTACCCTAGGAAGTGCAATCTTTGGATTGTTCCCATGGTCGCAAGTTGTGCCATATCTACTTGGTCAGTTTATCGGTGCTTTCCTTGGTGCCGCTGTTGTTATCATTCAGTACTACCCACACTTTAAGGTTACAAAGCCCGAAGAGGGTAACACGGTAGGCAACTTTGCGACAATTCCGGCAATTAACAACCCGGTCTTTAACTTTCTGAGTGAAGTTATTGCAACGTTTGCATTTATGTATATTTTGCTGAACTTAGGCAATTTCACGACTGGTATGAAACCATTTATTGTTGGCTTTCTGATTGTTTCAATTGGGATGAGCCTTGGCGAGACCACAGGTTATGCCATTAACCCAGCGCGTGACTGGGGTCCACGTTTGGCTTACACGCTTTTCCCTGTACCAAACAAAGGCACCACGAACTGGAACTACGCTTGGGTGCCAATGGTTGGACCAATTGTTGGTGCAGTTATTGCAACAGGTTTGTTTAAGATCTTGTAATTAATAGTTCTGTAATGACAGATTTAGGAAGGAAACTAAAAATATGACTCATAAAGTGTTAGCGATTAATTCAGGGAGTTCGTCCTTGAAGTTTAAGCTTTATCAAATGCCAAGTGAAACAGTGATGGCGGATGGTCAAATCGAACGAATTGGGGATCCTGACGCAAAACTAACACTCAGATACACGCCGGAAGGAACACAGACGCAACAGAAGAAAACAGCACAACGACCGATTGTTGATCATCAAGCAGCTGTTGAACTCGTGATGAACCAGCTACTAGAGAACAAAATCATTAGTAGTTTAGATGAAATCGAGGGTGTGGGTCACCGTGTTTCAAATGGTGGATCGTATTATCTTAAATCTGTGATTGTGGATGATGAGGTCGAACAGCGAATTGATGAATTAAGTTCGCTGTCGCCTTTACATAATCCAGTTAATTTACTGGGCATAAAAGCATTTGCGCAAAAACTACCACATACTAAACAGGTTGCGGTGTTTGATACGTCATTCAATGCCACAATTCCGTTAGCAAGCGCCTTATATCCGATTCCGTATGAATATTATGAAAAGTATGGAATCAAACGATTTGGATTTCATGGACCAAGTCATCAATATATTGCTGAGGAAACAGCAAAATTAGTACCAGGTTTGCATCGTTTGATTAGCTGTCATATTGGCAATGGGGCAAGTATTTCAGCCATTGTTGATGGTAAGACGGTTAACAACTCAATGGGTTTCACGCCATTGGCAGGGCTGATGATGGGGACTCGCTCTGGGGATATTGATCCTCAAATCATTCCTTTTCTGGAAGAACATGAACATATGGATTCCGAACAGATCAAAGATATGTTAAATGAAAAGTCTGGCGTGTTGGGGATTTCCGGAATTTCTAATGATTTACGTGAAATTGAGGACGACGCTGCTGAGGGTAATAAACGAGCACAGTTAGCACTAGATATGTTTGTTCATCAGATTGTTATGTATATTGGTTCTTATGTTGCTGATATGAACGGTGTTGATGCCATTACCTTCACGGCTGGTGTTGGTGAACATTCTTCTACTATTCGAAGGATGGTAGTCGCACATTTAGGATATTTAGGCATTCAGTTGGATGAGCAAAAAAATGACGAAAATGCTCAGTTTATTCAAACATCCGATAGTAACGTTAAGGTATTAGTGGTTCGAACGGATGAGGAAGTTGTCATTGCTAGAGATGTTGCACGACTATTACATTTGGAGAGTTAAGCCATGAGCGAGAACACATTTGACCATGCAGAAAATCTAGAACGGGTTATTCAGGAGTCAGTTCCTGGTAAACAAGTTACACTAGCACATATTATTTTACATCCCGACAAGGAGATTTTTGACAAACTTGGAATTGAGGATACTTCAACAGCGTTAGGTTTGTTAACAATCACACCAGGTGAGGCGGCAGCCATTGCTTCGGATGTTTCAGGTAAAGCAGGCAATGTTGATGTCGTGTTCATTGATCGCTTCAGTGGTTCTGTTTTGTTGGCAGGACAAGTGGATGACGTGCGAGCGGCCATCGAAGCAGCAGAGGACACGTTGTCAAAAATTCTTGATTTTACGATCACAACGATTACACAATCGTAAGGGTTTTCATCATTACGTGAACTGATTCACGATTCAAACCTTGTTTGTGGACAACCGTCATGTTATTTTATGACGTGAACGGATAATCTGAAACTTTTATAATTACAATAAAACGGGGTTGCTAAAATGAGTGGAAACAACGAAGAAAATCAAGATCGCGTGTTCAAAGATTATAATCCAGAACAAGTTGAAGCCTATGGAGCTTTAGATGAATTAAACGCTTGGCTGGGTCTATGCCGTGTGCGTGCGGTCAATAATGGATTGCGTCCATTCGATGCTGAGTTTAAGACAATTCAACGATTGCTATTCTGTATTGGCACAGATCTTTCCGTTGACGATGACGATCCAAATGTTCGCCGTGTATTTCCAGATGGTGCAAATGACTGGTTAAAGGGTTTAACAACGCAGTATTCAGTCACGTTGCCTGAGATTCATCAATTTGTTGTGCCCGGTGGCAGCATTCAGGCCAGCGAGTTACAAGTCGCAAGGACCATGGCACTAAAGTCTTTTAGGTTGGTGAGAATTGCCTTAAATGACAAGCACATGGAAATGGCACAGTTTTTGGACACGTTATCAAATTACTTCTTTGTGATTGCACGCTATGTTTATGTTGAGATGGGCGTTCAGGAAGAATTATTTGATGCCGATGATCCGAATTGGCCATTTTAAAAAAATTCACTAATGGGGTGAAAGTATGAAAAGGCCACTGTTGGTTGGTGCGGTCGGATGTGGTAAAACGACACTACACCAACGTTTGACTGGCGCACTGATCAAGTACGATAAAACACAGTCAGTGGAATTTTTTAAAGATGCGATTGATACACCAGGAGAATTTGTTGAACATCATCGTTTTTACAGTGCCTTGTCTGTGACGGCTGCGGATGTTGATCTGATTCTAATGTTGCAAAGTGTTTTAGATCGACGACAGATCTTTGCTCCAGGGTTTGCCACAATGTTTAATAAACCAGTTGTTGGTATTGTGACTAAGGTGGATTTAGCGGACAGCGTGACACAAATTGAAGCGAGTGCCAAGTATCTACGAAGTGCTGGTGCTAAAACCGTGATTTTAAGTTCTGCAGTTAAGGACATTGGCACGCTTAATGTTGAACACGTATTAGAAATGAAATAGGAAGTCGACGCTTATGATGAGTAAGACAGAAGTGTTAGAAATTGCTGGTAACGTAACGAGCTGGTTGATTGAGGCCGGCGATAAACTGCGTCCCGGAGTTAATCATATTTCAAAGGTGGACACTAAATCATCTCGTAATGACTTGGTCACTAATGAAGATGTCAGTATTGAAAAATTATTGGATGGTCATATCCGACAAACATATCCTGACGCACAGATAATGGGTGAGGAAAACAAGGCTGAACGACCGCAAAATTTACATGGACTCGTTTTCTTTGTTGATCCCATCGATGGAACGCTAAATTTTGTTCGTAAACATGATTGTTTTGCTTCCATGATTGGCGTTTATTATGATGGCGAACCGGTCTTTGGTGGAATTTTGGATGTGATGAATAAGGATTTATACTGGGGTGGCTCGTTGCTAGGTGTTTATCGTAATGACGTTAAGCTTGACGCAGTGGCTGACTGTCCGTTAGCCGATGGATTAATCGGCGCGTCCTGGCGTCAGTTATTCACCAATCGTTTTAATCTTGGGACAATTGGTTATCATGCGTCAGGAGTTCGTATTCTTGGTAGTGCGGGTCTTGAATTCGTTCAATTGTTGAATGGACGACATGTTGGTTATGTTTCAACATTGAATCCGTGGGATTTCGCGGCTGGGTCAATTTTGGCTGAAGCATTGGGATTTGAAACTGGCAGTGTGTCGGGGTATCGGTTGTCGCTGTTGCGGCCGGCGGATTATGTGGTAATGACGCCAAATGCGATGAAGACATTTAGAAAACTTGCATATGCATAGTGCTTAACGTGTTTTAGTTATTTGGAGCTGTTCATTTATTTGAACGGCTTTTTTGTATTTGGGAAGATTAATAAGCTTCAAAAATTTGTTTGTGCTTAAACCAAAAGTATTGACTGGTTAAACGTTTTTATCGGGGGTGAATTGCGTATGTAGATGATATGATGGGCCTGATAGATGAGCCCGTTAAATATATCAAAGGGCGTAATTTCTATCATCAGAATATTGCGGGTACGAATGATTGCTATCAGTTGACCCACATTCGGAAAATTATTATAAGAGACATCAGATCTGGTATCACGGCACAACATGGGACAACGCACTGAGTACTCAGAAAAATGGTGTCGTGTCTAATTGGAATAAGAAAGCTAAAGAAGATTTTGGCCTTGCTTTCTATTTGAACTCTAATAGGGATCAGGCAGTTCGTTGGGCAAGATTATCGGCTTCTCGACAATTTAGATTGGGAATAACAGGAAAAGGTACTTTGCCTGCTTTAGTCACCGTTAGATTTGATGAGGGTCTATTAGATGAGACCATTTCAAAAGAGTTTGCGCTCTGTAATGAAGAATGGGCGCAGGAGATTTTAAAGAATAGGACTATGTCTAACATGAAGCGAACGATTGAAGTTGAATACGGACCTGTTGCAGATGGTAAGATTACCGATGCATTAAAGAAATATCAAAGAACAATGAGTATTGAGGGTTTTAAAGACTTAATTTCTAATTCAAAATTTGAACGTCGGTACGATCAACTGGCACTCATTTCGCAACATATTTGTAATCAAATAAAAACAGTAACTATTAAACAGTTAACGAAGGAGGAAAATGAAAATGAGTTTAACAATTAAAGAAGAGGTTAATCGAGATTTCTTTAACGAAATGATTGATTTCATAAGCGAAGAAGGACATTTGTCTAGAGCAGATGCACAAAAACTTGTTGATCCATTTCGAGAACGCATTGATACTGATTTACCATATATTCAACATACTGGACCTATTTATTTTGCTGAGAAGATTTTGATGCAAGAAGGGCTCATTCCTTTTAGGCAAATGTGATTTGGTTTTAAAAAACAGATGAAGAACAAAATACGTATGTTATAAATATGCGGGGCAAACAATTAACAAAAATTCAAAGGGGGATTATCTAATTCTGATTGATTGCTTTTATTATGTGTGGGTACACTAAAAAGTGTATTATTAGTGTATAAAGTCTATGAAAGAGGTAGATACTATGAGAATGCAAGTTAAAGTTGAAAAAGAGGATCGCTTAAAAGCAGAAGCGTATTCACAGTCTCAGTATGGTATTTCTTACCCAAACTTAATTGCCTTACTAACAAAAAGGATTGCCCATGCAGTGGATAATGAAGAAGTATCTCCTTCTGTTCAAAAATTGATCAACGAGGCGGTTAAAGGACAAACAACTGGAGATAAAAAGTTTTCAAACATTGATGAATTATATAAGGATTTGGGTATTTAAATTTTATGGAGATTATCACCAAGTCGACCTTTAGAAAACATTTTAAAAAGTACGTTCTTTCTCAGACAAACCGAGCTAATTTTAAACTGGCGGTACGGATTTTGTCAGAAGGCACAAGGATGCCACTAAGATTTGATGATCATCAGTTAAAACATCAGAATAAGGGAGTTCGAGATTTTCACTTAAGTAATGATTTAGTCGTGGTTTATTATTTAGTGTTAAATCGAAAAATTATTTTTATAGATGTAGGCCCACATAGCCTAGTTTTCAATGTTAAAAGAGAGTTTATCTGATTATCAGTTCAGTTTGCATAATGGTAAATTGGAAAATAATTTGTTATACTCTGCTTGTGAATTGAATAGAAGCGCTTACTAAATGGAAGTCCGGTGAGAATCCGGCACGGTCCCGCCACTGTGATTAGTGTTTAGTACTATAAGCCAGGTCTTTTTAGTAGGATGCTTGGGCGGGTACGCTATCTCGTGGAGTAGGTAGGGTATCCATAAATTCGACGAACAGGCACAATGACGTGCTTTTTAACATAAACAATGGTGTTTATGGGATGCCGCAGAAAACTGCGGCATTTTTGTGTATTTATTAACAATGATATTGACCGTAGCTTCTGTAAGCGCTATCATTAAAGGGTAAATAAAACTAAATATCTTGTACAATGGCGTACAGTTAAGCAAAGAGGCTTTAGAACATACTTTTTAAGTGTGCTCAAAAGCCTCTTTTTTCATTTTTTATTTGCATTAATTTGGAAGAATAATGAAGGAGGTAACATCATTGGAAACAATTCAATTTGGTACACAAATTTGGACCG
Source organism: Furfurilactobacillus rossiae DSM 15814 (assembly GCF_000428925.1). GTDB lineage: Bacteria > Bacillota > Bacilli > Lactobacillales > Lactobacillaceae > Furfurilactobacillus > Furfurilactobacillus rossiae. The sequence continues at coordinate 146,153 of NZ_AUAW01000006.1, forward strand.
GTGATGATGCATTAGCTGGACTGGAGAAGATTGATAGTCAGCGCATTTTTCTTGTTACTGATCCATTTATGGTGAAATCCGGTGCACTTGATCAGATAACCATGCATTTGAATGTCAAGAATGAATTGAGCATTTTTTCTGACATTCAGCCGGACCCACCAATTACAAAAGTGGTTGAGGGCATTAAAGCACTTCAGTCATTTAAGGCAACACTCTTGGTCGCTGTTGGCGGTGGTTCAGCGATTGATGCCGCAAAGGCAATGAAATATTTTGCTCAGAAGGTGGCCGAAGATAGTCCGCAGTTGGATCTGATTGCCATTCCTACAACGAGTGGTACTGGTTCAGAAGTCACCAATTTTGCGGTTATTACTAATGCAGAAAAAGGGGTTAAGTACCCACTAGTCACTGATGATATTTTGCCAAAGGTTGCGGTACTGGATGCCAACTTGGTTTTGTCGGCACCCCAAAATATCACAGTAGATACCGGGATGGATGTTTTGACGCACTGCTTGGAAGCTTATGTTTCAATCAATGCGAATGACTTTTCTGACGCGTTGGCGGAAAAGGGCTTCCAAATGGTTTTTGAATATCTACCACGTGTTAGTGAAGACGGTAACGACGTGGAAGCTCGCCAGAAGATGCATGATGCATCTTGCATTGCAGGGATGGCGTTTAACATGGTCAATCTTGGATTAAATCACGGGATTGCTCATGCCGCTGGGGCGCGTTATCACATTCCTCATGGACGTTTAAATACAATTTTGATGCCTAATATTATTGCTTATAATGCGGAAATGAATGATGGATTCTGGGAGGAACCAAATCGGGCAGCTACTAAGTATGCAAATTTGGCTCGTCTTATCAACATTAATGCGGCTAATCCGAAGCTTGCTGTACAGAGCCTAATTGACAATATTATTTGTTTAAGAAAGGTATTGAAAATGCCTGCTAGTTTTTCAGAGTATGGGATTAGCAAAGATTTATTTGAATCGACTAAAGCCGAAATCTCAGCTGCAGCACTTAAAGACGGAACGACAGTTGCAAATCCGAGAAAACCGACTGTTGCTGATGTAACCGATATCTTGAATCGCAGTTTTATGTGATTGACGTCACTAAGACGGTCACTTTATAATTTATTTATATAAGTAATTGTATCGGAACAAATTAGCAATAAGGGGTAAAGATCATGAACGAACGAATCGCAATCGTGGACGATGAACCCATCACGAGAATGGATATTCGCGATATTGTAGAAAATGCTGGCTATCAGGTTGTCGGTGAAGGTAGCGATGGTTTTGAAGCAATCGATATCTGCCAGAAAGAAAAGCCTGATTTAATCATTATGGATATTCGAATGCCATTGTTGGATGGTCTCAAAGCAGGCAAAAAAATTTTAGCCGACCATTTGAGCCAATCTATTGTGTATTTATCTGCGTACAGTGATGACGAAGATACTGAAACAGCGAGTCAGATAGGCGCAGTAGGTTATTTGGTGAAGCCATTATCAGAACGCTCATTGTTAACCACGATTCGAGTCGGTCTTGTTCATGGCAAACGAACTCAAGAATTGTCTGATGAAGTAGACGATTTAACGATTAAATTGAAGGAACGCAAATTGATTGACCGCGCGAAGGGCATCTTAATGTCCGAGAATAATTTATCTGAGGATGCAGCTTACAAAATGCTCAGAAATCTAAGTATGAGCAAGCGTCGTTCCATGAAAGATATTGCTGAACTAATTGTGATGGATGCATGAAAGATATTGCTGAACTAATTGTGATGGATGCATGATGAATGAAATTGAAAAATTGTGTCAACGTTATACCACACTTGATTCATTGGACGTAAAGCTACTTGTCGAAACGGCAGAAAAGATTAGCCAAACGGAAAGTTATCAAGATTTTGATGTATTCATTGACGTACGTAATGAATTTTCTGATCAAGCTGTTGTCGTTTTCCACAAACCACCATTAACAAAACAATCTTTGTATCATCGGCAAGTGGTCGGGCAGCAAGCGTTACGCACAAACGAACCAGGTGTTATGCCTACATTGGAAACACAATTGAAATCAGTGGATTTGTTGGCCGAAACTCAAGAGCAGCGGTTAATTCATCAACGAATCTACCCAATTATTAGAGGAAATCGAACGCTTGGTGCGACAATTATCGAATCTGATGAATCAGAAAATGTTCTAAATGATTTTCAGAGCCCAAAGGATGGTCAATCTCGATTTAATGACATTTCTGCTACGGTGAAAATGTTTAACCGCCAAGAAAGTACGACCATTACGGATCAACTGGCCGATGCAATATTGGTTTTTGATCATTCGGGCACTCTGGTTCTTGCCAACCAAACAGCCATTAATCTATATCAGAAGGTTGGTTACATTGGCAAAATTATTGGTCTGGACTTCGAAAATTTGTCTTTAGATGGTACCCGATTTCAAGAGAATCTGAAAGTGCTATCTCAGGTCGACGAGCGGGATCAGCCACTTAAATCAACATTTAATTACTTGAATTACTTTTTTTCATCTCGCAAATTTTGGAATCGTGAATCTCGACAATTGGTTGTTCTGCTTGAAGATAAAACCGATGTCAAAGCAAAAGAAGCTGAGATTATTTCAAAATCAGTGGCCATTCGTGAGATAAACCATCGAGTAAAAAACAATCTTCAGTCCGTGATTTCGCTGTTGAGAATTCAACAGCGTCGACTTGATGATGAAACGGCGAAACAGGCTTTAACTGAGAGCATTAGTCGAATAACGGCTATTGCTTCCACTTACGAGTTGATGTCTAAACAAATTGAGGATGAAACGAACTTAAAAGCCGCCTTACAATTGTTGGTCTCACACTTTATTCAGCTTGATGATAATACCCAGCAAATCACCATTGATTTGCAAGTTGACGAAACAATTACTGTCAACAGTGATCAGGTGGTGACAATTTCTATCATTGTGAATGAGTTACTTCAAAATGCTTTTGCGCATGCGTTCACCGCTAGCACGCCTCAAAATCATGTTCTGATTCAGGGAACAGTTAGCAATAACGTGATAACGCTTCAAGTTAAAGACAATGGGATTGGGTTTGACCCTCATCGGACACGGTCCGGGAGTTTAGGGTTGATGATTATTCGAAGCTACGTATCAGACAAGTTGTCAGGAAAACTAAATATTGAAACATCATCTGTGGGAACGGATGTCACATTTTCGTTTGATCATACGCCGCAACAATGAAGTTGTGGGAGAGCAATGGGGCTCAAGATCAAGTCAACTTAACACCAATTGTTTTTAGTGTTGAAGCTGATTTGATTTTGAGTCCCATTTTTTGAAAAGAGGTGAACGACATGGAGGATGACCAGATTTTAAGTGTCGGAATTGATCTGGGGACATCCACGACACAGCTTATTTTGTCGAGATTAACGGTAAAAAACTTTGCGTCGGCATTTTCTGTACCAAGAATTAACATTTCAAAAAAAGAAATTATTTTTCAAAGTGACATTATTTTTACCCCGTTGTCATCACCGACGAAAATAGATGCTGAGGCCATAAAGAAGTTTGTGACTGAGCAATATAAAAAGGCCAATATTGATAAACAAGCTATTCAAATGGGCGCTGTTATTATTACCGGAGAAACGGCTAGAAAAGAAAATTCTAGTTCTGTTACAGAAGCATTGAGTGGCTATGCTGGTGACTTCGTGGTAGCAACTGCCGGACCAGATCTTGAAAGCATTATTGCTGGTAAAGGCGCTGGAACTAACATCGTAGCAAAACGTCAGCGAAGGTCAGTGGTGAATATTGATGTTGGCGGTGGCACAAGCAATCTTGGTTTATTCAATGATGATGGTGAAGTGATTGATACGGCCTGCTTTGATGTTGGTGGGCGATTAATTCGTATTTCTAAAGAGAATCATCAAATTACGTACATTTCGCCAAAGGTAGAGCAACTAATCAAGTCATTAAAAATTGATATCCGAGTCGGTATGCGTGTCACGGCGGAACAGCTCCAACCCGTTGTTGATGTTCTAACCCAGATTCTTGAAAATAGCATCGGTTTAGGTAACCGCAGTCCTTATTTCGATTTATTTATCACCAATCATGCACTTCATCCTGAAAAAAAGATTGACGGGGTTACATTTTCAGGCGGTGTAGCAGATTGTCTTAACGAGGAGCTTCCGAGAGATGAATTTCGTTTTGGCGACATTGGATTGTTACTAGGTCAAGCAGTTCGTCATTCTGCCATTTTCAAAGAAAAGACAGTTTATCCGTCGGTAGAAACAATTAGAGCCACTGTGGTCGGCGCCGGTTCACATACAACTGACGTAACTGGGAGCACGATTGCATATACAGCGGACATTTTGCCGATTAGAAATTTGCCGATATTGAAAATTGCCAAAAGTGACGAAAGTTTAGCAGCGGATGCTCTAGCAACAAGTATTAGTGAAAAAATCAACTGGTACAAAGTTCAAAATGAGCTTAGCAATGTGGCATTAGCGTTAGTGGGTAGGCGAAGTCCATCATTCGCTGATATTCAACGTTACGCTGCTGGAATTGTTAAAGGCGCACAAATTTTACTTGTGAAACATGAACCATTAATTGTGATGGTTCATGAAGATATGGCGAAAGCATTAGGACAAAGCCTGTTTGCACTTTTGCCATCTAAATATCCGTTTGTATGTATTGACAGTGTAAAAGTTGAAAACGGTGACTATATTGATTTAGGAGCTCCAATCGCTAATGGCGAAGTACTTCCGGTTATTGTTAAAACGTTAGTGTTTGGCTAGCACAGTGACAAATGAACAGAGACTTTGAAATTACGAGGAGGGAACGGAATGATTTTGAAAACAAAACTATCGGGTCAATTGTACAGCTTTAGTTCAGTTAAAGAAGTCATGGCGAAAGCCAACGAATTAAAGTCTGGGGACGAATTAGCTGGCGTAGCTGCAAAAGATGCTACTGAAAGGGTAGCCGCAAAAATTGTATTGGCCCAGTTAACTCTAAATGATATTTATAACAACCCAGCTGTTCCATATGAGGACGATGAGGTTACACGAATCATTATTGATGGTGTTAACCAACGAATCTTTGAAGAAATTAAAAACTGGACTGTTTCAGATTTGCGGGAATGGTTATTAGATGACCATACCACTGATATCGACATCAAACGGATTCGACGTGGCCTAACCTCCGAGATGGCTGCGGCGGTCACAAAATTAATGACGAACATGGACCTAGTCGTTGCTGCAAAGAAAATCCATGTTGAAAAAACTGCAAACACGACAATTGGTCGTCCAGGAACCTTTTCTTCTCGTCTGCAAACCAATCACCCAACTGATAATATCGATGGCATTATGGCTGGTGTTATGGAAGGTTTAAGTATGGGAATTGGGGATGCTGTTATTGGATTAAATCCGAATGACGATTCAGTTGATAGTGTGACAAAAATTTTGAATAAGTTTGAAGAATTTCGTGCTCAGTGGCACGTGCCGACACAGTGTTCTGTATTGGCACATGTGACGACACAAATGGAAGCTATTCGCCGTGGTGCACCAGCTGGTTTGATCTTTCAGTCGATTGCTGGATCGGAAAAGGGCAATACGGCTTTTGGGATTAACGCCAATATGATCAGTGAAGCCTATGATCTGGGTCTACATCAAGGGCAGGCTGCTGGTCCGAATGTGATGTACTTCGAAACTGGTGAAGGTTCCGAACTATCGTCAGAGGCCAACTTTGGTGCCGATGAATTAACTATGGAAGCACGCTGTTATGGATTCGCCAAAAAATATGATCCCTTTATCGTAAATACAGTGGTTGGCTTTATTGGACCAGAATATTTGTATAATTCAAAGCAAGTCATTAGAGCTGGTTTGGAAGATCATTTCATGGGTAAACTGCAGGGAATTTCAATGGGATGTGACGTTTGTTACACCAACCATATGAAAGCTGATCAAAACGACGCCGAAAATCTGGCCGTATTGCTTGGTGCAGCCGGTTGTAATTACATCATGGGCGTTCCCCATGCCGACGATGTCATGTTGAATTATCAATCCACTGGGTTCCAGGAAACAGCAACAATTCGTGATATTTTTGGCTATCATCCAATTAAAGAATTCGAAGACTGGATGGAAGAAATGGGAATTAGTAAAAACGGTCATCTGACTGAACGCGCAGGTGATGCATCAATTTTCTTAGATTAAGAAGAAGGTGATTAAATATGAATGAACCAGAATTAAAGAGCATGATTCAAGATATTTTAGCAGAAATAACCGATGAACAAGGCAAGACTGTATCTAGTAATTCAACGGATACTAACGACGTTTCAGATGAAGTATTATCCGATATTAGTGAGATTGACCTTAAGAAACAATTTTTAGTGCCAAACCCACATGATAAGGCAGGCTATTTAAAAATTAAATCATTCACACCTGCTAGGTTAGGGATGTGGCGTACAGGAACAAGATATAAAACAGCTTCTATCTTACGATTTAGAGCAGATCACGCTGCTGCCCAGGATGCTGTATTTAGTGATGTTGATCCTGAGTTGCCTAAGAAAATGGGTTTTCTTGAAACGCAAACAACATGCGAATCAAAAGATGAATACTTAACTAGGCCTGATCGCGGACGTAAGTTTGATGACGAAATGATCAAAAAAATAAAGGACAGTGTGACTTCTCATCCGAAAATTCAGATGGTTGTTGGGGATGGCTTAAGCTCGGCAGCTATTGAAGCAAATATTCCAGATATTATCCCGGCGATTCAGCAGGGGCTCAAAGTTTACGGTCTAAGTTTTGAAACAAAGGATGTCATCTTTGTTAAATATGCCCGTGTTGGTGCAGAAGATCACATTGGTGAAATTACGGATGCGGATGTTGTGTGTATGCTAGTTGGTGAACGCCCTGGACTTGTTACAGCGAAATCTATGAGTGCTTATATTGCCTACAAGCCAACGATTGGGATGGCAGAATCAAAGCGAACCGTTGTATCTAACATTCACGATGGTGGGTTGCCGGCCGTTGAAGCGGGGGCTTACATTGCTGAAATGTTGGATAAAATGTTGCGCTTGAAAAAATCAGGTATTGAATTAAAGGCTGCCGAAAACGCGGAAAAATAAGTTTTGTGTTATTTAGAGAGGAGGCAAAAATTAAAAATGAAAGATGATTTATTGAAGTCCAATGTACTGAGTACACGGTTAATTCCTAACGTTGATGAGCACTTAGCAAAGTCGTTAAAGTTACCAGCACACATAAAAAGTTTGGGATTAATTACTGTCGATTGTGATGATGTCACCTATGTGGCGCTGGATGCTGCTACAAAAGCCGCTGATGTTGAAGTTGTCTACGGTAAAAGCATGTACGCTGGCGCCGGCAATGCATCAACTAAATTGGCTGGTGAAGTTATTGGCATACTTGGTGGACCAAATCCAGATGAAGTTCGTAGTGGTCTTGACATCTGTGTGAACGTTATTGAAAACGAAGCCCATTTCGTCAGCGCAAATGATGAAGATAGTGTCGTCTACTTTGCTCATACGATTTCTAGAACGGGAACATATCTTTCAAAAGTTGCTGGTGCGAGCGAAGGCGGGGCGATTGCATATTTAATTGCACCACCACTTGAATCTATTTACGCACTGGATGCGGCAATGAAGTCTGCTGATGTCAAGATGGGAGTGTTGTATGGACCACCGTCGGAAACTAACTTTGGTGGTGGACTGTTAACAGGCAGTCAGTCTGCTTGTGAAGCTGCCTGCACGGCATTTGCTAGCGCGGTAAAAGACATTGCGGCGAATCCCTGCGCTAATTAAAAAGTAATTCTGAACGTTTAAATACTTTAATCAGTAATTCCAAAGGAGATTATGATTATGGCTGACTCAGATGCATTAGGAATGATTGAAACAAAGGGTCTTGTAGGTGCAATTGATGCTGCAGATGCTATGGTAAAAGCGGCAAACGTTAAACTAATTGGTCAAAGAGAAATTGGTGCCGGATTAGTTACTGTGATGGTTCGCGGCGATGTTGGCGCAGTAAAAGCGGCGACGGAAGCTGGGGCAGCTGCTTGTGAACAAGTCGGGGAATTAGTCTCTGTTCACGTAATTCCGCGGCCACACAGTGAAGTTGATGCGTTATTGCCAACTTTGCCTGGAAAATAGTAGTCAGTAGAAAACAATGAATGTTTCTCATCTAGTCTAATTGATGCAGACATTCTTAGTGCTGCCATTGGAAGGGGCAAGTGGTATGGGTATCAATGAAATAATTATGTATATCATGGTCATTTTTATGGCCTTGGGTGCAATTGATAAGATGCTGGGCAATCGTTTTGGACTCGGTGCCAAATTTGAAGAAGGAATTATGGCAATGGGATCATTGGCGATGTCAATGGTTGGAATCATTATTCTAGCGCCAATTTTGGCTAAGTTATTGTCACCAGTGGTAGTTCCTTTTTATCGCATGTTGGGGGCAGACCCTTCAATGTTTGCGACGAGTTTAATTGCTATTGATATGGGTGGCTTTCAGCTAGCACAACAAATGGCATTAAATACTCAGGCCGGTCTGTTTGCTGGTGTTATTCTGGGTTCAATGATGGGACCGACGATTGTATTTTCAATTCCTGTTGCTTTGGGAATAATTGATAAAAAGGATCACCGCTTTTTGGCGACAGGAATCTTGTCGGGAATGGTTACTATTCCTATCGGCTGTTTTGTTGGTGGTTTAATTATGGGAATGCCATTGATTATTATTTTGAAGAACCTTGTTCCAATTATTCTATTTGCAGTACTGATCGCACTAGGCATGTGGTTCAAACCAGAGGCAATGATTAAAGGATTTTCAGTGTTTGGCCAAATTATTGTTATTATTGGGACTTTTGGGCTGGCACTTGGGGCCGTTCAATCAATGGTTGGCGTCACATTAATCCCTGGAATTGGTTCAGTTCGTGCTGGGATTCAAACGGTCGGTAGTATCGCATTAACATTGTCTGGTGCCTTTACTTTAGTTTATGTCATTACGAAGGTATTTAATAAGCCATTGGTTCGTCTCGGCAAGGCACTAGGAATGAATGAAACTGCAGCAGCGGGTCTTGTTGCAACGCTCGCTAATAACATTCCGATGTTTGAAATGATGAAGGACATGGATGATCGAGGAAAAATTATTAATGTTGCATTCTCAGTGTCAGCGGCATTTGTATTTGGTGATCATTTAGGATTTACTGCTGGTGTTGCGAAAGGCATGATTTTCCCAATGATTGTCAGTAAGTTAGTTGCAGGTGTGACCGCTATCGCAGTTGCCATGTTTATGGCTAATCGAGTACTTGGGAATAATGATCATAAATCTCAAAATGAGTTGGACAATAAACAGAAGGTGAACGTTGATGAACATTGATCGAATGGAAATAGAAAAAGTTGTCCGCCAAGTGCTTGCACAACAAATAGGCGAACAGAAAACCACAAGCCCAGACGGATTAATTATGGTCGACATTCCATCATGGGAAGTGAGTGAAGACGACCGAATGGATACAGGGAATCCTCGAGACCGTGTTTACACAAAGGACTTTTTTGATCTGGATGAAAGTGGTCGTCTTGGTGCAGGTCTGATGACCATGAAGGAAAGTACCTTTGACTGGACGTTACATTATGATGAAGTTGATTATGTTATTGAAGGTTCATTGAGTGTTATTGGAAGCCGAGGCAAAGTCACGGCTACTCCTGGACAGCTAATTTTGATTCCTAAGGAGAGTAAAATTAAATTTTCTGCACCACAATCGGCTAGGTTTATTTATATTACGTATCCTGCAGATTGGGAAAGTCAAAAATAGTGTTATTCGATGAAATTTTACATCGTACAAACAATTCACAAAGGGCCACTCACTCAAGTCTATATAGTGAGTGGTCTTTTGTGGATTTTAAAAAAGTGGCGTCACTGCGAGGATATTTTTTCCAAATGCCTAAATGGCAGATTTGTCGCAAACATAATGCAAAATTTACTGACACTGCCGTGAGATGTTTCTATCAGTTATCTCTAATGTATTGAATTCGTTAGTTCCTTTGGCATACTGAATTTATTCAATGTTTCGTAACTGCTTTTGAAAGCGCTTTCCATGCCTAAAAAGAAACGTTATTCAAATTTGTGTTAGCTACGTTTATTGACAAAAATTTAGTTGTTGGGGGAGTTCATAATGACCAGTACGATCAAGAAAAGGTTTCACATTAAAATGCCAGGTGCATTCACGATTTTATTTTTCCTTACGATTGTTGCAGTGATGCTTACGTGGTTTGTACCGGCTGGCAGTTACGCGAAAATGCAGTATAGTAGCAATCATTTACAAGTTACGTCACCGACCGGCATTAAAAGTTCTTTGCCTGCAACGCAGGAGACGTTGAACAAATTACATGTGAAAATTGATATCGCGCAGTTCAAGTCAGGTGCAATTAGTAAACCAGTTTCGATTCCGAATACATATAAACGGTTAAAACAACATCCGGCAAGTGTTCTCAGTATTTTTACCAGTATGGTTAATGGCACTATTGAAGCCGTTGACATTATGATTTTCATTCTAGTTTTGGGTGGTTTGATCGGAATTGTTAAAGCAAGTGGTTCCTTTGAAGCGGGTTTAATGACTTTAACGAAAAAAACAAAAGGTCATGAATTTGCTCTCGTATTTTTAGTGGCAGTTTTGCTACTTCTTGGCGGTACACTTTGTGGAATTGAAGAAGAGGCCGTTGCATTTTATCCAATTTTGGTACCAGTTTTTATTGCCATGGGATATGATTCGATTGTTTGTGTTGGAGCAATATTTTTGGCAAGTTCTGTGGGCACCACATTTTCAACAATTAATCCGTTTTCAGTCGTTATTGCTTCAAACGCGGCGGGCACGAATTTTACTCAAGGTCTAGCTGGTCGTGTTGTCGGGTTAATCATTGCGGGATGTTTTGTTCTTTGGTATTTGTACCGCTATGCTCGAAAGGTGCAGCAGAATCCTAAGTTTTCCTATTCATATGACGATCATGATTCATTTAATAAAATGTGGTCCGTTTCCTCAGAAAATGCAACAGACTTAACTTTTGATGCAAAGAAAAAACTGATTTTGATACTGTTTGCATTGGCTTTTCCAATTATGATTTGGGGAGTGATGGCAGAGGGGTGGGCATTTCCCGACATGGCTTCGTCATTTCTGATAATTGCAGTGATCATTATGTTTATTACGTGTTTTGGAAAACATGGACTGGGCGAAAAGGGTGTTGTTGATGCATTCGTTAGTGGTTCTTCAAGTCTGGTAGGAGTTTCTTTAATTATTGGTTTGGCCCGAGGTATTAACTTAGTACTCAATAATGGATACATTTCCGATACTATCCTGCATGCCTCTACGCAAGTTGTTTCTCATATGAGTGGTCCGTTATTTATCGTTGTCATGATGTTTGTCTTCTTTGTTCTTGGTTTTATCGTGCCATCTTCATCTGGATTGGCTGTGTTGGCCATGCCAATTTTGGCACCACTTGCAGATACGGTAAACATTCCACGTTACACGGTGGTAACGGCCTATCAATTTGGACAGTATGCGATGTTATTTCTAGCGCCGACAGGTTTGGTTATGGCGACATTGCAGATGTTGGATATGAAATATTCGCATTGGATTCGCTTTGTTTGGCCTGTCGTAGTGTTTGTACTGGTCTTCGGTGGTGGCTTATTAGTGGCGGAAGTATTGTTGTCCTGACACTGTGCTACTAATTCGGGATAAATGGCAATTAACGAACTAAGTGATTCCCTGGTTATGAAGACAGATGAGTACATTCAAGAGAAATCATGCATAAATCGAGGCGAGAAGTATGCACATGTTTTCTGTTAGCCCGGCATTTTGGAAAATGTTCCCGGAGGTTAAGATTGCAATCATCACGGTGCATAACATTAACAATCAGGATAGAACGCAGGTTCCAGACAGCGTGCTGCAACATGCAAATGAGATTGCACCTACACTGATTCCAGATGAACCAATTAGCAACAATGGGATTGTTCAAGTATGGCGTGATGCTTTTAGAAAATTTAAAACGGATAAAGGTGCACGTAGTGCAATTGAAAATCTATTAAAGAGGGCAAAAAATGGCAACCCAGTTCGTTCGATTAACCCTTTGGTGGACATATATAATTCAGTCTCCTTAGAATATGGGTTTCCAGTTGGCTGCTTAGACTTAGATAAAGTTAATGGTCAACTTGAGTTAACGGTAGCAAACGGGACTGAACATTTCTCCGCAATTGGGGAAAATGATGCCGAAATAGCATTGCTTGGTGAGGTGATCTATCGTGACGATACTGATGTGACTAGCCGTCAATGGGCATGGCGTGATAGTTCTCGAACAGAAGTAACTGAGACTACAAAAAATGTTGTGATGTACATGGAGTGTTTAAAGCCGGAATGGCAGGTGCAATATAGAAATGCAATTGCTTGTCTTGAAAGCCGTCTTAAACACTACTTGAACACAACCTGTACTATAACTTTTGTGTCCATAGCAAAATCGAGCACACAATTTAATTAGGAATTGTGATTTGAAAAACAATTAACAAAGTCAACAAAAGGTAAGGCATGAGGTACTTAGAGTACCATGCTTTGCCTTTTTGTTTTTCCGGCGTAAATGCGAAGTGGGCAGCGTTTTTAAAGCTGGCAGGGAAAATAATTAACGGTCAAGGATGGATGGTTGCAATGAAAATATGATTTGACTTGAAAGAATATGCAGTCAGTGGGGACGAACTAATTAGACAATCAAATAATTAATCTTGTTTGCAAACCCAGTGTAATTAATTATTATCGCTTAACTTTGAAATGGCGGGGCTGCATGTGAGGTGGCCCAAATCTAGTAAGTGTAAACTAATAAATTTTCAGAATGGTGTAACAGTTTTGTAATATTTTGATTATTTTCATAAGTTTTCAGTTTTTCTTTATAAATCGCAGTCCAAAATGTATACGCTTTCACGCATTGCATATTTTATATACAATGCGAACTGCTTCGCATTTTTGATGATAAATAGGCAAAACTTTGAAACCGCTTTCAGCAATACACTTCATGTGTAATAAAAAACAAACAGGAGGCTACAAAGATGACATCACCAATTCATGTTCGTTCTGAGATTGGCAAGCTGAAGGCTGTGTTGCTAAAACGACCTGGCGAGGAAATTGAGAATTTTACGCCAGATATGATGGAACGTTTGTTGTTTGATGACATTCCGTACTTACCAATTGCTCAAAAGGAACACGACAACTTTGCTCATGTTCTTGAAGAAAATGGTGCTGAGGTTTTATACCTCGAAAAACTGTCGGCAGAAGCCATTGATGCTGGAGATGTAAAGAAGCCGTTTCTTGAACAAATGTTAGCTGAATCTGGATATGCTGCCGGTTCAACTCATGATGCACTTTATGAATATTTGCTCAGTATGAGCACGCAGCAAATGGTTGACAAAATTATGGCTGGAATCAGAAAAAATGAGATTGATTTTAAACCAACCGATCTTGTCAGTGCAGCCGAGGATTCAACATATCCATTCTATATGGATCCAATGCCAAACTTGTACTTTACTCGTGATCCAGCGGCTTCAATCGGTGATGGGTTAAGTATCAACCATATGACCTTTACCGCACGCAGACGTGAGTCTCTGTTTATGGAAACGATTATTAAATATCATCCACGTTTTGCTAACCAAGGCGTTCATGTATGGCGTGATCGCAATCACGATACGCGGATTGAAGGTGGGGATGAACTGATCCTGAACAATCACGTTATGGCCATCGGTGTTTCTCAACGGACATCGGCCGATGCCATCCAAGACATTGCCCGCAACTTATTTACAGAGGACAGCGGCTTTGACACGATTATTGCCATTCATATTCCACATAACCATGCAATGATGCACTTGGATACCGTGTTCACCATGATTAACAAAGATCAGTTTACCGTTCATCCAGGAATCTTGGGTGATGGTGGAAAAATTGACACTTGGACGTTGCATCCATCAGATAACGAAGATGGTTTCACCATTGAACACAATCAGGATTTACAGGCCGTACTGAAAAAAGAGCTCAAGCTATCTGAACTTGATTTAATTCCAACTGGTAATGGTGATCCAATCATTGCGGGCCGTGAACAATGGAACGATGGTTCAAACACACTGGCAATCGCACCAGGTGTTGTTGTGACGTATAACCGTAACTACGTTTCAAATGAATTGTTGCGTAAGCACGGTTTGAAAGTTATTGACATTCTCTCAAGTGAACTATCAAGAGGCCGTGGAGGGCCACGTTGCATGAGTATGCCATTAGTTCGTGAAGATCTGTAGATCATAAATAGAGATAGGGAAGGTTTTAAAAATGACAGAAAAAGATCAATTTGATGTGTCCGAATTACAAGGACGTAGTTATTTAGCTGATAAGGACTTTACCCCAGCAGAGGTTCAGTACCTGGTTGACTTTGCGCTCCACTTGAAGCACTTAAAGAAGCGGAATATTCCACATCACTATTTGGAAGGCAAGAATATTGCTTTGCTTTTTGAAAAAACTTCGACACGGACACGGTCCGCATTTACCACTGCTGCAATTGATTTAGGCGCTCACCCAGAATTTATGGGCGCCGGTGATATTCAATTGGGCAAGAAGGAATCAATTGAGGATACCGCTAAGGTGCTCGGCAGTATGTTTGACGGGATTGAATTCCGTGGCTTTGCTCACAAAGATGTTGAGGAACTAGCTAAATATGCAGGTGTGCCAGTTTGGAATGGCTTAACGGATGAATGGCACCCAACTCAGATGATTGCTGACTTTATGACGGTTAAGGAAAACTTTGGCCATCTGAAAGGCCTGACGCTGACATTTGTCGGAGATGGCAGAAATAACATGGCTAACAGTCTATTAGTTGCAGGTGCAATGCTTGGCGTTAACATTCATATTCTGGCTCCTAAAGAGTTACATCCAACTCAAGATGTCGTTGACATTGCCCAAAAGTTTGCCAATGAAAGTGGCTCAAAACTACTGATTACTGACGATATCGACGAAGGTGTTAAGGGATCGAACGTTATTTACACTGATGTCTGGGTTTCAATGGGCGAAACTAACTGGGAAGAACGGGTTAAGTTGCTAACACCTTATCAAGTCAACATGGACATGATGAAAAAGACAGGAACACCTGATGATCAATTGATCTTTATGCACTGTCTGCCAGCCTTCCACGACACCAAGACGTCATATGGACAAGATGTTGCGAAGAAATATGGCATTACTGAAATGGAAGTTACTGACGAAGTATTCCGTTCTAAGTACGCGCGTCAATTCGAAGAAGCGGAAAATCGTATGCACTCCATTAAAGCAATGATGGCAGCTACACTTGGTGACTTGTTCATTCCAAAGATGTAACTGATGCTGCATGACGAGTGTATAGATTGAGTTCTATACGCTCGTTTTTATTTTAAACGGAGGTCGAAAAGATGGAACCTGAAAAAAAGGGGATTGGCCTGCCAGCCTTAGTTGCGCTGGTTGTAAGTTCTTCCATTGGGGCAGGAATCTTTGCTCTGACATCAAACTTGTCAAGCGGTGCAGCTGCTGGTCCAGCTCTAATTGCATGGGTAATCGTTGGCTTTGGTATTTTAATGCTTGCACTATCACTTAGTAACTTGGGTAACAAACGCCCTGATTTGGAAGGAATATTTACGTACGCCGAGGATGGCTTTGGTCATTTTGCTGGCTTTGTCAGCGGCTGGGGTTATTGGCTATCCGCTTGGCTAGGAAACGTGGCTTTTGCCACTGTGCTAATGAGTTCGCTAGGCTACTTTTTCCCAGCGTTTAAGGGCGGACAAAACATACCGTCAATCATCGTTGCTAGTATCGTTTCCTGGATTTTAACGTGGGTTGTCAATCGCGGAGTTGAGAGTGCTGCTGCTATTAATGCGATCGTGACGATTTGCAAGATTATCCCATTATTTGCGTTTATCGTTGTTGGAATAGTTTTGTTTAAAGGACACATTTTTACCACAGATTTCTGGACGAATGTGGCCAGCCACGCCGGTCGTACTGACAGTATTTGGACCCAAGTCAAAAGTACTATTTTAGTTCTGATGTGGGTATTTGTCGGTGTCGAAGGCGCCACGATGATGTCGTCACGAGCGCGTAAAAAGTCCGATGCCAGTAAGGCAACGATTATTGGTTTGATTTCACTATTAATTATTTATGTTCTTGGATCAATGCTGCCATATGGCTATATGAGCCAAGAAAAATTAGCAACAATTCAGCAACCGGCTATGGTTTATATCTTCAAAGATATGTTGGGAACTTGGGGTGGTGCGTTCATTAGTGTTGGACTTATTATTTCCATTTTAGGTTCATGGCTTTCTTGGACGATGCTACCGGCAGAGACCATGTTGCTCATGAAGAAGAGTAAATTGTTGCCACCAATCTTTGGACGTGAGAACAAACATAATGCACCCACGTTCTCGTTGATTATGACAGGTGTACTAATTCAGTTGTTCTTATTGTCACTGTTGTTTGCTAAAAATGCCTATACTTTTGCGCTGTCACTTTGTACGGCAGCAATTGTTATCTGCTACATCTTCGTCGGAATGTATCAAGTTAAGTATTCGTGGCAACATCGCAGTGAAAAAGGTTCGATGGGTCAGATGTGGATTGGTGTATTTGCTACTGCGTTCCAGGTTTTCGGTATCTTGATGGCTGGTTGGCAGTACTTACTACTATGCTTAATCGTTTATGTGCCAGGAATTTTCTTCTACGCCAAAGCAAATAAGGACAATGGGGCAGGCCACTATCTATCGAAGATGGAATGGGTTGCTTCAATAGTAATCACAATTGCGGCCATTGTCGGAATTATATTGCTGAGTAAAGGATTGATTGCCGTTTAAGTGGAGGCAGATATGAAGATTGCAGGTTTCGGTGTTGAAGAATGGCTAAATAAGTGGGAAAAATCTGCTACTTACGATATTTCACAGAGCACGATTTCATCCATGACTATGGCTGAATTGCTGAGTCTGGACGGTGTGAATGGCCAGACATTTTATGCATCGTTAAACAAAGAAAAAATGAATTACGGATGGATTGAAGGATCACCTGAATTTAAAAAAGAGGCAGCAAAATTATATCAACATGTACCTGCCGAAAATATTTTACAGACAAATGGCGCTACTGGCGCTAATCATCTAGCTTTGTATTCCCTGATTGAGTCCGGAGATCATGTCATTGCGGAATATCCAAGTTATCAACAACTGTACGATATTCCGAAGTCTTTGGGGGCAACAGTAGATTACTGGCACATTCGTGAAGACAATAATTGGAATCCAGACATTGACGAGTTGAAGCAGTTAATTAAACCAAACACAAAAATGATTTGTTTGAATAACGCCAATAATCCGACAGGAACCATTTTGGATCGTAATTTACTTCAACAGATTGTTGAACTGGCCAAAGAGGTTGGTGCTTATGTTTTGGTCGATGAAGTTTACCTGCCGCTTGACGATCCAGACAGTTTTGTTTCAATTGCCGATTTGTATGACAAAGGCATTGCGACCAACTCGTTATCCAAGACATATTCTGTCCCGGGAATCCGCTTGGGATGGACCGCGTCAAACAAAGAGGTCGCTGATATATTTCGCAAATATAGAGATTACACCATGATTTGTGCTGGGGTTTTCAATGATTTATTGGGAACTTATGTACTGAAAAATCGTGCACGTGTTTTGGCTCGAAATTCCAAAATTGTGTTGCATAACTTGTCCATCTTGAAAGAGTGGGTGGCTCAAGAACCTAAAGTTAGCATGATTTTTCCACGCGCGGTATCAACATCCTTTGTGAAGTTAGATATCCAACCTGAACAGACAGAGCAGTTTTGCATTGATCTGCTTAAAGATGAAGGTGTGTTGTTGGTACCTGGTAACCGTTTTGATACGCCTAGTCATGCACGGCTTGGCTACTGTACTGATACTGCAACGTTACAGGAAGGATTAAAACGGTTGTCGTTGTTTCTTCACAATAGTAAATACGCAAATTGATTTAAAAAGAGGTAAATAAAATGAGTAAAAAAATTGTTGTTGCACTGGGAGGCAATGCCATTCTGACGGACGATGCGTCTGCAACGGCGCAACAGAAAGCATTGCTTGAAACTGCTCAATATTTGGCAGAGTTCATAATCCAAGGGAATCAGTTAATTGTTTCGCATGGTAATGGTCCGCAAGTTGGTAACTTGTTATTACAAATGGCGGGTGGATCGACCGATAAGAATCCAGCAATGCCACTAGATACAGATGTTGCAATGACACAGGGATCGATTGGTTACTGGCTTCAAAATGCTTTGGGACGTGTCCTGCGTGAAAAAGGCATCGATAGAGATGTCGCAACTGTTGTTACCCAAGTATTAGTTGATGCAAATGATCAGGCTTTTATCAATCCCTCAAAACCAGTCGGACCATTTTATGATGAAGCTGGTATGAAAAAGGCCAAAGCCGCTAATTCAGATTTCACTTTTGTTGAAGATGCAGGTCGTGGGTATCGTCGAGTGGTTCCGTCACCAAGACCTGTCGGCGTTCAGGAGTATAGAACAATCAATACCATGGTAGCGAATGATATTGTGCCGATATCTGTAGGTGGCGGTGGCGTGCCTGTCGTTAAAGAAGGCAATCAGTTGGTAGGCCGTGAAGCTGTGATTGATAAAGACTTTGCTTCGGAAAAGTTGGCAGAACTCGTTCATGCAGATCAACTTATTATTCTGACAGCGGTTGATAATATTTATGTCAATTTCAATAAGCCGGATCAGAAAAAATTAGAACATGTAACTGTTGCTGAATTGAAACGATACATGGACGAAAATCAATTTGCAAAGGGTTCAATGTTACCAAAGGTGCAGGCCGCTATTGAGTTTGTTGAAAAAAGTGGCGGAACCGCAGTGGTGACATCATTGCAGAACGTTGCCAATTATTTAAATGATGGTAGCGGAACGATGATTACTAAATAAAAAAGTGACATCGACTGAGTGATAGAATTATTCATGCCGTGTACTTTTTATGAACAGTAATTCAAATAATGTTTAAAACAATTAGTAAAAATTAACGATGAACTGATGTCTTAAGTCGTTATTTCAATTTATGAATTTTGGGAGGTGCCTATGGTTCCACACTCTGACTATCCAAAATACATGGCCTTGCTGCAGACAAAACCAGAATTTTCTAAATTTACAGAGAATGAAATGCAAATTTTTTCTCAGGATGTTGTGTTTAAAAAATATTCGAAGGGCCAAGCCCTATATGATCAAGGCGATAAGCGTGACAAATTTTATTTTTTGATTGATGGAATTATCAGAACTGAACGATTTGATGAAAACGGCGAATTTAACTATTACGAATATGTTAACAAGAATCACGGTTTTCCATACCGTGGTTTATTCCACGACCGGGAATATTCATACACCGCCCGGGCAATGACAAAAATAACAATCGCAGTGTTCTCGATGTCGACAATTGAAATTATTCTCAGACAGAATAACGCGATGATGGAACTTGTCATTCAGGAAATGGGTCAAATCATTAGTCAAAATGAAGACCAGTTACAGAACATGGTTACCTCATCAGCCAGTGATCGCGTGCGTCATGCGTTAGAAATTTTCGGGTATCGACTTGGACAAAAAGATGAGAACGGGCAAATACATGTAGATTATCCCGTGACTTTAATTGAGTTGGCCCAAGTGAGTGCAACAACTCGTGAGACGGCCAGTGCAGTTGTCAGTGAGTTGATAGCAGACCACAAAATTGCGTACGTGCACAAAAAAATCACTTTTTTGAACTAAAAATTGAGGATGTTGAGACATGAAACGTGAAGATCGTCAAACAGAGATTTTAAAGATTATTCGATCACAAAAAATAAGTAGCATTACTGAATTACGCGGTGTGCTGGCCGAGCGTGAAATAAACGTAGCAATGGCAACATTGTCACGAGATTTGCAGTCGTTACGAGTTGGAAAAATTATGGATTCGGAAACAAAAGTGCGATATTTTGCACAACAATCGATAGAAAAAGACCCTAGTGATGAATTACTAGTAGAGGTTCGTGATGAAGTGACGGATGTGATTGTGAACGATTTTATCGTTGTTATTAGGACCGTACCGTATTGGACTGATTCTATTTCTGATTTAATTGATCGTTCAGATTTTCCTGAAGTGGTCAGTACTCTAGCTGGCTACGACAATATGTGGGTATTGACTAAAGGAAATCAAGATGCGACTCGGTTTGCTAATCGCATTCGTGCCTTAATGGGATAAATGACAACAAATCTGAGAAACTGGTGAAAAGATAAATTATGAATTGCAAGTTGAATCAATTAGTGGAAATCGCACAATATGACATCGATGAGTGAGGAAGGGTGAGTATGGAAGATCCTGTTGAGGATAGCAAAAATAGGATGAAACGTTCGTTAAAGACCCGCCATTTATCGATGATTGCATTGGGTGGCAGCATTGGCACTGGATTATTTGTCGCAAGCGGCTCGGCTATCTCAACTGCTGGGCCAGGCGGTGCATTAGTTGCTTACACTGCGATCGGAATTATGGTGTACTTTTTAATGACAAGTCTAGGTGAAATGGCGACTTATTTACCTGTTTCAGGATCTTTTGCTGCTTATGCAACACGTTTTGTCGATCCAGCGCTTGGCTTTGCCATGGGATGGAATTACTGGTTTAATTGGGCAATCACAGTTGCCGTTGATATCAGTACAGTTTCACTTATCATGCATTTCTGGTTACCGAATGTACCCGGATGGATATTCAGTATTATTGCGTTAATTCTTATTTTCACTATTAATGCGATATCCGTTTCATCATTTTGGGAAACTGAGTATTGGTTGGCCATTATTAAAGTCGTAACTGTACTAATCTTTCTAGTGATTGGGCTGATGAGTATTATTGGCATTATGGGCAGACAGGGAACTGGTTTAAGATATTGGAATTATCGAAGTGGACCATTTGTGAATGGCATTCCCGGAATTTTAGGCGTGTTTGTAGTTGCAGGTTTCTCATTTCAGGGTACTGAATTAATTGGTATTACGGCAGGAGAGTCAGCCACTCCAGAAAAAAGCATTCCGAAAGCAATTCATCAGGTGTTTTGGAGAATTTTAATTTTCTACATTTTTTCAATCCTAGTTATTTCACTGATAATTCCTTATACCAGTCCGACGTTACTTGGCTCATCCGCAAAGGATATTGCTATTAGTCCATTTACTGTTGTATTTCAACGTGCCGGATTGGCAGGAGCTGCAAGCATTATGAATGCTGTGATTCTGACTTCTGTCATTTCAAGCGCTAATTCAGGTATGTATGCGTCTACCAGAATGTTGTATTCAATGTCACTTCAAGGATATGCGGCTAAGTCGTTTGGGTTAGCTAACAAGCGAGGTATTCCAATTTTTTCGCTATTGCTAACAACTTTAATTTCGGCATTAACGTTTTTGACGAGTTTTTTTGGTCCAAAACTGTACCTTTTCTTGGTTTCAGCCAGTGGTCTGACAGGGTTTATTGCGTGGATAGGAATAGCTATTTCACACTATCGCTTTCGGCGCGCTTTTATCAAACAGGGACATAAGTTATCGGAGTTGCGGTATCATGCTCAGTTGTTTCCTTTCGGACCACTGCTAGCACTTGTACTTTGTATTTTGGTTATTATCGGACAAAACTTGAAATCCCTTGCAGATTTTGATTGGATATCAATTGGTGTAACGTATATGAGTATTCCGCTATTTTTGGTTTTGTTCCTGTATTATAAATTGCGTTATAGAACTACATTAATTCCATTGTCTAAGGTAGATCTAAAGTCGACTATTCGTGACGATGAATTAAAACAAAATAAGGCATGAATTGAATAACGAGTTGCTTTTCGGAGTTACTGTTTGTTACCATGCAGGTGTAATGTTTGATGATAAGAAAGTAGTAGGGTCGATATTGACGACAGCAAATTGGGGATGATGAGAGCCCAGTGTTGATGCTACCTGAAGGCGTGTTCTTTAGAACGACATTTAAATATTTAAATGAGTGGATTTTATCAATTAGAGTGGTACCGCGGGCAAACTCGTCTCTTTTCATGGCTATTAGACATGGAGAAAGACGAGTTTTTTTTGAAAGGAAGAAGAATATGGATTATAAACAACAAATTGCGGAGGCATTGTCGACACCGCTAACGGATGTGCTCAGTACAGAACAAATAAAGAAATTAATTGAGACGCCGAAAACGTCAATGATGGGTGATTTAGCTTTTCCAACCTTTACATTGGCAAAATCGATGCATCGCGCGCCTAATGATATTGCTGCAGATGTTTTATCCAAAATTGATCAGAGTAATTTTGAAAAGGTCGTTCAAGCTGGTCCGTACATTAACTTTTTCTTGAACAAGGGTCAATATGCCAATGAAGTACTGGGTACAATCTTGCAGCAAGGTTCTCATTACGGAGACTTTGATGAAGGACACGGTGGAAATGTGCCAATTGATATGTCATCGCCGAACATTGCGAAGCCGATGTCAATGGGGCACTTACGCTCGACTGTGATTGGTAACTCAATAGCCAATTTGCTGAGTAAACGTGGCTATCATCCAATTAAGGATAATCATCTCGGAGACTGGGGCACGCAATTTGGAAAGCTCATTACTGCATATAAAAAATGGGGTAATGAGGATGACGTTCGAAAGGATCCTATAACGAATTTGGTTGCTTATTACGTTAAGTTTCATCAAGAGGATGTTGAACATCCCGAGTTAGACGATGAGGCCCGTGAATGGTTTAAAAAATTAGAAGATGGAGACGAAGAAGCTAATCGCTTATGGAAATGGTTTAGTGAAGTTTCCCTCAAAGAATTCCAAAAAGTCTATGATTTACTCGGTGTGAAATTCGATCTTTATAATGGTGAAGCCTTTTATAACGATAAAATGCAGGAAGTCATCGACATTTTAAAAGAAAAAAACTTATTGGTGGAATCTCGTGGTGCCGAAATTGT
The DNA here is from genome assembly GCF_000428925.1 of Furfurilactobacillus rossiae DSM 15814. Classification (GTDB taxonomy): domain Bacteria; phylum Bacillota; class Bacilli; order Lactobacillales; family Lactobacillaceae; genus Furfurilactobacillus; species Furfurilactobacillus rossiae. Next base: position 169,146 of record NZ_AUAW01000006.1, read on the forward strand.
TAACTTGGATGAATACAAGCTTAATCCAGCTTTGATTTTAAAAAGTGATGGCGCGACTCTTTATATTACTCGTGATCTGGCGACCGCAATTTATCGTGAACGTGAATTTAACTTTGCTCAAAATCTCTATGTTGTTGGTAGTGAACAAACGTATTATTTCAAACAGGTTAAAGCAGTGTTGTTAAAGATGGGATTTAAGTCGGCCGAGCATATGGAGCACATTCCATTTGGTCTTATCACAGTGAACGGTAAGAAATTGTCGACGCGTTCCGGGCGCATTATTTTACTTGAGGAAGTTTTAAATGATTCAATCGCTTTAGCAAAGAAGCAGATTGAGAGCAAAAATCCGGATTTGAAAAATAAGGATGAGGTCGCTCGTCAGGTTGGTGTTGGTGCCGTTGTCTTTAATGATTTGAAAAACGAACGTATTTTGAACATTGACTTTAATCTGGAAGATGTCTTGAAGTTTGAAGGTGATACAGGTCCTTACGTTCAGTACACAAATGCGCGGGCTCAAAGTCTATTAGCTAAGGCTGGCGTTGAACTTCAACAAGAAAATTATGCTTTGACTGATGAAAAGGCGTGGAATACCATTAAATTACTCGATGAATTTCCAAATATCGTCAAGGAAGCTAATGATAAGCATGAACCATCAGTAGTTGCTAAGTACACGCTGCATTTGGCACAGGCCTTTAATAAGTATTATGGCAATACTAAGATCCTAGTTAAGGATGCTGAATTAGACAATCGGTTAGCCTTAGTGAAAAGTGTTAGTGTAGTGTTAACCGAAGCGTTACGTTTGCTGGGTGTTCAGGCGCCAAGTGAAATGTAGCAGAATTTAAAAAATATATTACCCCATAACTGTTAGACAAGATTGCTAACAATTATGGGGCTTTGTATAAGTTTAACAAATATTTCTCGAAGTCAAGAAAGCGTTTTCATTGAAGCTGGTAATATGCTACGCTGTTGTTGGGAGTGATAATAATGATAAATAAAGAAATTAATTGGCAAGCAGATGATCCGGAAGAATATACCCATGATATCGACAAAGGTTCAATTATTGATTTGCCAACCCGTTCATATATTGTTTTATCAGGTGTTGGTAAAGCCGATCCGAATAACCGTGATTTCACAGCGAAGGCAGACGCTCTGTACAAAGTAGCTGATTATTTGGCAAACGCACCTGATAATAATTTGGAGATAGAAGGGTATACACCCTTTAAACGATATCCATTACAGGCAATGTGGGAAAGAGTCACACCTGGTCGTGATGCAGAGTGGCGTTATCAACTGATGATTCGTCAACCAGCATTTATCACCAAGGAAATTTTACAAACGGCTGAATTTGACATTACTAACGTTGATCAACAATATTTATGGGATATCCGAATGCTTCATTTCTCTGAAGGACTTGAAGCCCAAATTGGCAATAATGGGGTACTGACCCGCATTGGGCCAGCAAACATCAAATTGCAAAAATTCATTCAAGACGCCGGTTATCGTTCAGTTGCCTCGGAAAGCTGGCACATGGAACTTTATTTAGATGATGTAGTGCGTACGCCTGGGGATCAGTGGCACACTATTTTACGGAATGGCATTGAACCAATGGATGTTTCAAAAGTTGTCGAAACGAAGATACCGATTTTCAAGGGTAGCAAATAGGCTATTGAATATTTGAATAAGTACTAAAATAAAAGTTTCACTTTGGCGGGGCTTTTTAGTCGGCAGGAGTTTTGAATATATTTGACGTGTCAATGTATATTTCAATTGTTACACAAAGCATGTTCAGTGCATTGTTAATTTTTCCTTGCATCATGCGCGTGGATATGAGAAAACGTATTCTTGATAAAAAACAATAAAAACACAATTAAGGCTACCAATTACGGTCCTAGCTATGACGTAATTGGTAGCCTTAATTGTGTTTCAGAAACTTTCACGAATGATTTCTTTAGTTGGAATAACCTTAATTTTTGCTTTTGGTTCGCTTGTTAACTTAGATTCAATTTTATTTTTCAGCATTTCCATTGCTGAGTAACCGATGGCAAACGAATCTTGCCTAATGCAGCTAATCCCTGGACGCATCAATTGCATCCATTCAAATTCTTCATAAGTGGCTACACCAAAGTCGCTTGCATAGTTATAGGCCAAAGATTGAGTGACCTTTAATAGTTCCTGCAAAACACGCGAATTCATGGTGAAAAAACCGATCTTTTTATTAGTTTGACCAAGTATTTGTGATACTTCATCTTTAAAACTAGTATCTGTTGTTAAGTCATAGTTATAGGGAACTATCAATAAGTGATCATCACCTGCATAATGAGTCGCTTGTTGAAACCCAGTGTAACGGTGGATTCTGGTACTTACTTCATCTAAAGGCCATGATATAAAGTAAAGATCATCATAGTCTTTCTGAACCATTTTTGCGGTCATTTCGGACACTGATTTCGTATTATCAGTCACAATCGTGTCAATCAAATTACGTTTGGATTGACGATCCACAATGACCGTGTAAAGGTTTGATAGCTGGTTATAAATGTCGCCATCTGGATTAACTGGATCAATGATCAAGCCAGCTACTTCTTCTTGGCGCAAGCGATTAATATTTTCAATTTCTCGCCGTTCGTCATTATTGGAGTTGGTAAAGACCATTTTGTACCCATACTGTTCGCACCTCTCGGAAATTCCCGAAATCACAGGCGAAGTGAAGGGGTTTGTAATATCTGCTACAGAAACGCCAATTGTTTTATTTTCGTTTTTGGCTAAATTACGAGCTGTTGTACTTGGCAAATAATTTGTTTTTGAAATGATATCTGCCAGTTTTCTTCTTGTATTGATAGACATCTTCGCGTAGTTACCGTTTAAAAAATAAGAAACAGTTGCTGTGGAGACATTAGCTAACTTGGCAATATCTTTTATCGTGAATTTATTCAAAATGACCCTCCATTGTGGTCGTAGTGCAAAGAATATATCCTTCTCAACACTGATTATATCATGTAGCCGGCTTAATAAGGCTTAACTTATATAGTTGGGTTGAAGTGCAAAATGATCGACCTGATTAGCCTATCAAAAATGAAATTGTTTGAAAAGCTATTTTTACTTACTACAAAAGTTTGTGAGGCTTAATGTAAAAAAATAGGTGAGTAATTTGCAAATAAGTGTGAATAAGTTCGGTAAGTATACATTCAGGATTCTTTAAATGATTTGAAAGAGTGATAAACTTTGTGAATTTAGCAGCAAATAGTTGCATTCGAAAATGTAATCGTTTACAATGATGTTGCTTTGAAAGTTAAGCGATTAACCAAGGACAAACTAAAACGATTTTTCTTATAGAATTGGTAGCCCATAGGATGGGATCTTATCGAATCTATTTATTTTTACTGTTTTAGTTAAGCGATTAACCATAGAAATCATAATAAAGTCGACTTTTAAAAAAGACGAAGCCTATCTATGAAATCTCATGTTTTTAGTTAAACGATTAACTTATTTCTGTAGAAAGGGGGTGATATTAAGATGCTTTTTGTAAATATAGACGGATTTGAATTGAGTGATTATGCGCGAGTGCTTGAGGCAGTAAATTTTTTAAAAAAGACTGATTTGGATACTATTCCACTAGGAAGAAGCCACCAGGATGGCGAAAGGTTTTATGTTCAGTGCTTGGAATATGAAACGGAATCAATTGAAAATTTCAATTTTGAAATTCATCAAAAACGATTGGACCTGCACTACATCTGTGCAGGTGAAGAAGAAATAGATGTTTCACCTAATACAAATTTTGTAGCGATGACAGATTATAACGATGATCGAGATATTCAGTATGTAGAACAACCAGATCATTTCAACCGAATTATGCTCCATCAGGATGATTTTATTTTGATCGGCATGCACGAACCGCATAGAACAAATGGTGCAATTGGAAAATCAACTCACGTACGAAAATTAGTCTTGAAATTAGGTAGATAGGGGCAACAAAGATGGAAAACAATTTAGCCTCGCATGGTCGATGGACTGGCAAACAGTTCGTGGTTCTTGCGGGAATATGGTTTGCATTTTTAATCAGTTTTATAACGCGTTTATCGTGGGCAACGATTATGCCCTCGGCAATTGATTCACTTCATTTCACAGTGCAACAGGGTAGCAATTATTTAACTGCATTTTATATTGGTTATGCGATTACTGTGTTGCCAGGAGGAATGCTAGCCGATAAGTTTGGATACAAAAAACTTTTATTAGCAGCTGTTCTAGGCAATTTAGTTGTTATGGGTGCAATGGTTTTCATGCAAGGCTATTGGGACGGTCTGGTTCTAAGGTTTGTGCTTGGGCTGGTGAGTGGACCTGACTTATCCGCCTGTTTAGGGATTATCACAGAATGGTTTGACGGTAAAAAACGTGCGACTGCTACTGGAATATTTAACACCTGTACGTCTTTTGGTCTGACGGTTATCAACCTGTATGCACCATCAGTAATGGTTCATTATGGTTGGCGGGCAGCCCTAGGGGTCACAGCACTGTTTCCACTTGCGGCATTGATTTTTGCATGGTTCGCGCTTAAAGGAACACCACCTTTTCCACAACAGTTTGGTGTGAAGGAAAGTGATGGCAAAGTTGAAACTGAATCATCGATGCAGCGGTTACGCAAAGCAATTAACAATCGCAGTGTTTGGATGTTAGCAATTACGGGACTGTTTGCGACAGGCGCCAAATGGGGAGTGACCAACTGGGCAAACTTATTTATGGTTAAAAACTTGAAGTTTAGTTTGGTTACTGCCGGTTCTGCAATGGCAATTTTTGGAATCACCTCCGTTATCTCAATGGTTGTGGCGGGATGGATCTCGGATCACTCCAAGTGGTCTCGACACGTATGGGCGGCGATATTTATGGCGATTTTCACACCAACAATTATTGGCTTTGCGTTAACGCCACATGGGAATACTGCATTATTGTATTTCTGGACAGGCGCAATGGGTGTCGGTGCGTTTATGTTTAGTACTATTACGAACAACCTTTCAGTTGAAGTTGCACCAGCAGATCAGCGAGGTACGGTTTCTGGTTTTATCAACGTCTTCAATCAGGTGGGATCATTTCTTGCACCAATTCTGCTTGGACAGATTTTGGCATCCAGTGGTAGTTATGTGGCTTCGTATTTAATTATTTCGGTATTCCCAATAATTGCTGTTGTAGCATTGTTGTTCGTTAGAGAATCAGACGCTCAAAAGAATGAGTAAAAAATAGATAAGATAAAAGGAGAAAAATTAATTATGGAATTTGGACTTAGTAAGGCACATCGTCGGGATGAAAAAATTCAAAAACGCATTCAAACAGCTTTAGATTGGTTAGATGCACATTCAACGGAAGAATTACTTGCTGAACCAATCGGTAACAAAGAAATTGCCGATGGCGTAGAATTGCGTTTTCAAGAATATGACACACGTGAGTATGCCACGATGAACTATGAAACACATCGTAAACACATTGACATTCATTATATGATTCAAGGTGCGGAATGGGTTAGATGGGCGGATGCAGGAACCTCAGAAGCAGCAAGCGATTACGATCCCGATGTTGAAATTCAGTACTTTAAGCACCCAGCCTTTCACAGTAAAGCATTGTTAACTGATCGTCATTACGCCATTTTTGATCCGTCAGATTTACACGCAGCTCATGGTATTGTCGATGGTAAAGTTAATCATAATCACAAACTGTGTGTGAAAATCGCATTAGACTAATTGGATTTTTTTATTCTTTTTGTTAACCGCTTAACTCGAAAGCTATTTTAAACTTTCTATCTGTGTGGTAGCCGTTTTAGCTATGAAGGGAGCAGTAATGATGTGTAGTTATGTTATTAACACAATTGCATTTAAAGACAAGTTGAAAAAGGGTATTTCACAAGCTGACATTATTGAAGAGTCAAAGAAAATGGGCTTTGACGTTATTGAAGTTCGTAGCGAATTTTTAAATGGTCGCCCAGAAGAGTTGGAAAGAATTAAAAAGGTTAGCGAGAGAAAAAATATTGGTGTTTTTTATAGTGTGAATGACGTTTTGTACAAGAATGGCCAGTTGAATTCGAAATTGCCACACTATGTTAAACAAATGCATCAAATGGGCGCCTCAAACATTAAGTTGAATTTAGGCAAATGCGGTTATTTAAACTCGGCTGGTTTAGTTCGGTTACTTGATGGAACATTTAGTTTAAAAATTGAAAACAATCAAACACTGGCTGAAAGTGATCTGGTTGCGACACAACGTTTTTTTAGACTTATAGAGGGGGCGGCTATTCCTCATATTAGCTATTGCTTCGATATTGCAAATTGGAGCTGGTTGTCGGCCACTGCGAATGAGGCGGCTGTGGCTTTAGCAAATGTTACTGATTACGTTCATTTAAAGAATGAAATGTTGATTGACCAGCGCCGACAGGTGACTGATAGTTTGGAAAAAGGTGACCTAGATTGGCGTTCGCTAATTAAGCTTTTACCAATGGCGAGATATTTGGGGTTTGAGTATGCCAGCACGCCTGAAGTTATTGCCGAAGATTTAGAAAAAGTAAAGTCGTTCTTATCGTCTAAGTAAGGTGGAAGGGGAAAATTAACATGTTGGAAACTGTAAATAAGGTTTTTCAAACATTTGGTGCAAGCGTTCTTGTTCCGATAATGATTTTTGTTGTTGCTTTGTTCCTGCGAGTTAAACCCAAAACTGCGATGATGAGTGCTTTTTATGCAGGGGTTGGATTAACTGGCTTTGGTTGGATTATTACAATGTTTACGCCCGTAGTTACAAAGATCATTAAGCAAATGGTCAACAATACTGGGATTAAGTTGCCTGTCGTTGATATTGGCTGGCAGGCAGGCTCGCTTGCATCATTTGGATCTAGCGTTGGGCTTAGTTTTTTCGTATTTGGTTTAATTGCAGAGTTAATTTTGTTCGCACTAGGTATTACTAAAATTTTTATGGCTTCAAATTTGTGGAATAATTTTGGATTTATGATTTGGGGCACACTTTGCTTTTATGTAACACACAATTTTTGGCTCTCGCTAGGACTTTCATTTTTCATGTTACTCTATGCATTAGCATTAGCGGAAATACAAGCAGATCGATGGTCAGATTATTACGGTGTCAAGAATGCATCTGTTTCTTCGCTTCACAACATCGAACAAACCGTACCGGCAATAATACTAGATCCTTTGTGGAACTTACTTGGATTTAACAAGGTTAAAATGACACCGGATTATTTTAAACGAAAGTTGGGCGTGTTTGGCGAACCAACAACATTAGGTGCCTTACTAGGCATAATTATAGGCGTCTTAGGAAACATCAGGGCCTTAGGAACCCTGCATGCTTGGGGTCAGATTTTATCATTCGCTATTCAACTTGCAGCCGTTATGACCATTTTTCCATTGGTGACAGGAGTTTTTGCCAAGGCATTTACACCATTAGCAGAAGAAATTGACAAACATCGAGAAAATGACGGGGATGCAGAAAGCACCTTTGAAGATTTAATTCAGGATAAGAAACGATGGTTCCTAGGAGTCGATGATGGTGTTGGTTATGGCGAACCTGCAACAATTATTTCCGGAGTGATCTTAATTCCCATCATGGTCATCATTGCATTCATCCTCCCTGGGAATAAATCATTACCAATTGTTGATTTGATTTCTTTACCGTTTATGGTGGAGTCTATTGTTGCAATCACGAAGGGAAATATACTAAAGGTAATTGCCAATGGAATTGTTTGGTTTAGTCTTGGATTATATGCGGCGAGCTGGCTGGGTAGTGTTTATACTGGTGCAGTTTCACATTATGGTGTCGCTATTCCGGCAGGAATCGTTTTGATCACCAGCTTTAATTTAATGGCGCGCCCCCTTAATGCCTTAATTTTTGCCGCCTTTATTTCACAAAATCCATTGTGGATTGGCCTGGCCGTTCTCGTATATTTGATTCTACTCTACGCATTGCGGCGCTATCGTCCTACTATTTGGCAATATTTGAAGCGTATGTCAGATAAGAATGCTGGTTATTCGGGCAGCAATCAAAAAATAAATTATTAAATTTAAATCATTTGGAAATGGAGGAAAAATCATGAAAAAAATTGAAGGACATTTACACCTTGTTCGATCAGTAGCGGGCTTTAATGGCAAAGGTCGGATGACGCCATTAGGTAATGGTCAAACAATTTGGGATGACGGAACTTTGATAAAGCTCATTCCTGATGGGTGGGGTGATGACGATTTTTTGGCGGAATCAGCCTTAAAGGTCATGGATGATAACAAGATTGAAAAAGCTGTTCTATTGCAAGGCAGTTTGAATGGTTATCAAAATTATTATTCATATCAAACGGTTAAAAAATATCCCAATCGTTTCGTGGCTGCCTTTTCTGTGGACCCTTTTACAGATTCCGCAATGAAAATTGTTCGGCGTCATGTCGAAGATTTAGGGTTTAGAGCAATTAAATTTGAAATTAGTCAGGGTGGCGGTTTACACGGATACCATAAGCCATTTCGATTGGATTCAGATCCAAACATTGGAAGAATTTTTCACTATCTAGCCGATTACCCAGGATTTGTTGTAACAACAGATTATGGTGACTATTCTCAGTTTAGTTATGAACCGGAGGCAATCTTTAATTTGGCGCGGCGATATCCCAAACTTGATTTTGTTGTTTGTCATCTTTCATTTCCAAATGCAGATCATTTAGATCGACTAGCTAATGCATTAAATCAATGGAAGCCCTTAGACAATATCTATACTGATATTTCAGCCATTCAAGATATTGAAGGCGAAACTGATTTTCCATTTCCACGATGCCAGAAAGACGTCAGTCTAGCTAAGAAGATTTTAGGATCCAAACGAATTATTTGGGGGACGGATTCTCCATGGTCCTCAACTTTTAATTCATATCATAACTTGGCCACATGGCTGGAGCATACCGATATTTTTACGCCCGATGAGCTTGAAAACGTTATGTACAACAACGCCAATCGTATCTATTTCAAGTCGCAAAATGTAAAAGCGATGTTAGATGCGGACGATCCAGTTATGAAGTGATTTACTAAAAATCGTAACGAAGGGGTTTAATAAAATGATTAAAGCAAAAATTTTAGTTACAGGTATAATTCCAGAACAAGGTTTAACAGAATTACGTGAAGTTTTTGACGTGACCTATGAACCTGAAAAAGAAACGCGAGAATGGATTTTAGCTAACGTTAAAAATTTTGACGGTTTGCTTTTGATGGGAACAAAAGGGGATCGCGAATTAATTGATGCCGGCAGTAACCTAAAAATTATTACGGCTAACGGAGTTGGCTTTGACCACATTGATATCGAATATGCAAAATCTAAAGGAATTGTCGTTTCTAACTGTCCAATGGGTGTCCGTGTACCCACTGCAGAAATGACTTTCGCCTTAATACTTGCAACAGTCCGCCGTTTGTATTTCTATGATAAAGTTGTTCGGAGTGGAAATTGGATGGATGTTTCTGAGCAAAAGTATATGGGCATGAGTTTGCAAGGAAAAACACTTGGAGTGTATGGCATGGGCCGCATTGGATCTGAAGTTGCCAAATTTTGTCAAGTTCTTGGAATGAACGTGATTTACAATGATGCTCGTCGCCTCGATAAAGATTTAGAAGAAAAATTAGCTGTAAAGTTTGTCGATTTTGATACTCTTGTCTCTACATCAGATGTTATTACGTTGCATGCTCCTGCATTACCATCCACTGTTGGTATCTTTAATGAAAATGTATTTGACAAGATGAAGAATACTGCGTACTTGGTTAACGCGGCTCGTGGTATTCTAGTAAAACAGAATGACTTAATTAAAGCATTACAGGACGGTCAGATTGCTGGAGCTGGCTTAGATGTTTTTGAAACAGAACCGAATATTCCTGAATCTTTGCGTGCGTTGGATAATGTGATTTTAAGTCCTCATGCAGGTACAGGTACATTAGAGGCACGTACGGCAATTGCCAAAGAAGCTTCACAAAACTTGATTTCATTCCTTCGTGATGGTACGGCTATTAATCAAGTTAACAAGTGATTTTGAATCTCCTAATGTGTGTTTCTCCATTAGGAGATTTCTATTTGATGGGCAGTATAAAATAAAATTTAGACGAAGATGTCTTGACGTCCACAAGTTAAGCGGTTAACCTGAAAACAACTGAGAAAATGATTGAAGGTACAAGTAGATGGAATTTGAAAAAATATTCAGTGATGAACTAGATCATTGTTATGCAATTATGCGAATGACTGCTGAAAATCGAGACTTTGTTATCGTTGCTTCTGAGGAGAATCGGCCTTGTTACGCATATGATCTAGATAACCATTTTTCTAGAACCACTGTATGGCCTGATGTAGGCGGAACTATGACAATGGTAAATATTCCTGGAACACTAAACTTTTTAGCAACACAGCGTTTTTATCCAGGATTCAATTCCGCAGCATGTCGAATTGTTAAAGAAACATTTAATGGAACTGATTGGGATCAGAAAGTCATTGGCAGTTTTCCTTATGTCCACCGTTTTGATATTATTCCAAAAAAAGACAACGAGGGATTCTGGTATGTCGGGTGCAGTATAGCTAATTCAAAACGGAATACCGATGATTGGAGTGATCCGGGAAAAATCTGGGTTGGTACTTATGATGATGTAAATGACCGAATTGTTGATAAAACACCTCTTTCTGTCCGAATTACGAAAAATCACGGTTATAAGCGGATGGACGGATATTCTCTGGTTACAGGTGTCGAGGGTATTTTTAAATTGGTTCCACCATCAACTGACAGCACTAAATGGAAACTAACTCAGCTTTCTAGCATTGAGACATCAGACATTTACAGCACCGATATAAATAATGATGGGGAAAATGAGTATTTAACAATTGAGGGATTTCATGGTCCATATTTAAGAATGTCAAATGCTAGTTTTCAGACAATTGAACGAAGTGAGCCTGATACGCCTTTTGGACACGCAATCTGGGGTGGTCAGCTCGGATCAAAGAACTATTTCATATTTGGTTGGCGTGATGGAGCACAAAACCTAGAGTTAATTAGTGATGACCAGCTCAGTGCTACGGTGATTGACAAGCAGGTGGGTCCAAGTAATGTAACTGTGTATGAGAAAAATGGACAACAATATCTGCTTTCGGCAAACCGGGAGGCAAATGAGGTTGCGGTTTATGCAGTCAGAAATGCTGAATAACGGATGGTGAATTTACATGCATTATTTTTTAACCATCGATAATGGTGGTACTAACACAAAGGTTGTGCTTATTGATGAACATGGGGCGCAAGTTGATGTTTTCTCGTTTCCGACCAAAGATATTGAACCCAGCCCAGGCTTTCATGAAATTCAGTTGGACGAATTGTTTAAAAACCTAATGCACGCAATCAAGACCTTAATTAACAGAATGAAAGTTCCAATTAGTGAGATTGTGGGCATAACAACTGTCGGCCACGGAAAAGGACTTTATGTATTAAATAAAGACAATCGACCATTTATGAATGGGATCTTATCGGCAGATAGTCGAGCAGAATCCTTAGCAGAAAAATATGAAAGTAATGTTAATCAGATTTTTGAAATTAGTCACCAACATGTAATGCCAAGTCAAGCACCTGTCATTTTAAAGTGGCTTAAAGACAATCGAAGAGCCGACTACGATCAAATAGGAGCGGTGTTGTCGAACAAAGATTTTATCAGGTATTTGTTAACTGGCAAGGTCGTTCAAGAGCGTGGTGACGCATCGGGTAATAACTTAATCAATTTAAAAACTGGCGAGTATGACAGCAGATTAACTCATTTCTTTGGGATTTCTGAAATATATGAAGCATTACCCAGTTTGGTAAACGCAACCGATTGTTGTGGACAAATTTCTAAAGATGTCGCAAGACAAAGTGGATTGCCAGAAGGATTATCGGTGTATGCAGGGATGTTTGACATCGATGCTTGTGCAATCGCAACCGGAGTTTTAGACGATAGTCTATTTAGTATTATTGCCGGTACATGGAATATGAATATTTTTCCAAGTCGAACTTTGGCTCCCGATAGTTCAGGACTTATGAACTCATTGTTACCGACTAATCAATACTTGATCGAAGCTTCTAGCCCGACCTCTGCTGGGAACTTGAACATCATAATAAAGATGTTAATGACTGCGGAAATACGTGATGCACAAGCCAGTGGAAAATCGATTTATGATACGTTGGAGAGTTTTCTGGAATCCACTGATGCAACATTCACTAAGGTTTTGTTTTACCCATTTTTGTATGGTAGCAATCTTAGTCCAGATGCTGAGGGAAGTTTCATTGGTTTACGTAGTGGCACGACAAAATCAGAGCTAATAAAATCTGTATATGAAGGTATTTGCTTCGCACACCGACAACATTTTGAACAGTTATTGGCAGTTTTGGGACATCGACCTAAAGCTATTCGAATGTCAGGTGGAGCTGTTAACTCGCCCAGTTGGGTACAAATGTTTGCGAATGTTCTAAACTTGCCAATTGAATTAACGGATGTGAGTGAATTAGGTGGTCTTGGTGGCGCAATGGCAATTGGCGTCGGGGCCAATATTTTTAACGATTTTGGTGAAGCGGTTAACCAAATGACACATGTTATCAAACGCATTGAACCGGACCCACGGCAAGTTGATTTGTATGCCACTAAGTACGAGACCTATCAGACATTTGGACGGGCAATGGATAATCAGTGGGAACAGTTGGACCTTATGCAAAGGAAGATGAATACAATTGACGACTAATGCACTTGGAATATATGAAAAGGCACTACCACAAAATTTAAGTTGGGAAGAAAAATTCAATCTTGTGCACCAGTTGGGCTTTAATTTTTTAGAGTTTTCGATTGATGAAAGCGATGAACGGCTGTCACGTCTTGATTGGTCACGTCAACAACGGCAACAATTTCGTCAGGCAATGTGGCGCACAAATAGTCGAATTAATACGATGATGCTATCTGGCCATCGACGTTTTCCACTCGGGTCAGCAGATCCAGCGGTCAGAGAAAAATCGTTATCAATGATGTCGAAAGCGATTGACTTGGCTGTCGATCTTGGAATTCGTAATATTCAGATGGCAGGATACGATGTTTATTATGAGCAAAAAACGGTTCAAAGTCGTGAATGGTTCATTGAAGACTTAACGAAATGTGTAGAAATGGCGGCTAAGAAACTTGTAATGTTATCGATTGAAACAATGGATGATCCGTTTTTAAACTCGCTTAGTAAAATTGCACATATCAAAAAGCAAATTCCAAGCCCTTGGCTTCAAGGATATCCAGACCTCGGAAATATTTCTGCATGGCCTGAAAATAACGTTGCAGAAGACTTGGAAAATAATATGGATGATGTTGTTGCTGTCCATCTGAAAGACACCAAAAGAGTCACTCCGACATTTAAAGGACAATTCAAGAATGTGCCCTTTGGGGAAGGCGATGTTGACTTTGAAGGCTGTCTCAAAACACTAAAGCGATTAAATTATTCAGGAAGCTACACGGTCGAAATGTGGACGGAAACGGCTGAAAACCCAATTGCCGAGATAAAGAAAGCAAAAGCTTTTTTCGATAATTTGTTTACCAAGTTGAATATTCACCAAGAAGTTATTGATATGGCAAATTCTATAATTAATCCGAACAAAAATAAAAAAAGGCCCAAAGCAATCTCTTACAATGGTAGTAGTTAATTCCAACCAGCTATAAGGAGTGATTACTTTGGGTACTGCTACTTTATCACGTTTTCAACGTGGTGCGCTAGCTCAACTGGTCAGTGAAGGCCATCATACTTACCAAGATATGGCTGACGCCTTAGGCGTTGCCAAATCAACTATTAGCTATGAATTAGATCGGGTCAATCCCTATGATCCCGAATTAGCGCAACAAGACGCAGATCATAAAAGGCGGGCTTGTGGTCGCCATTCGATTCTAACGCCATCATTGACAATTTTAATTACCAACCACCTACGTTT
>NZ_AUAW01000007.1 GCF_000428925.1 Furfurilactobacillus rossiae DSM 15814
CCCCCACTTTAGGGCAGGTTACCCACGTGTTACTCACCCGTTCGCCACTCACTTCAATGTCTCGTCAATCTGGTGCAAGCACCGTCAATCAAAAACCGAAGTGCGTTCGACTTGCATGTATTAGGCACGCCGCCAGCGTTCATCCTGAGCCAGGATCAAACTCTCAAATTAATGAGTTATTTGAAATAGCTCTTGTTTTGTTGTTACTTGGTTATAAAGTGAATTGACTTCACAATTGTAATTGCTTCGAACTTTCGTTCAAAGACCCTACACATTTGATTCGTCGAAACGTTGTTCAGTTTTCAAAGATCTACATCATCTCATGTAATTGGTACATATCAGACGACTTAGTAATCATATCAATTTAACTCTTTGTTGTCAACGATTAATTTGAATTAATTATTGACATTTTTTAAATTGGTATAGCTGCCATTTTGCGACTCACATTTGAGTGATCTCTTTTGACAACGTTATCTAGATTATCAGTTTCAGCTTTTATCGTCAAGCACAAACATCAATTATCATTTTTTTCTCATTTAAAATCATAAAAGCATTCGAATACACCATTTGCCTCAAACGGATAGACCACAAAACCGCCTGTGATTCGATCCTGTTGAAAAACTAGATAGCTTAAACCGCATTTAACATCTTACCACTACACCGCTATGTTTTCCTACAAAAAAAGTGACGATCACAATAAATGCGATCATCACTTTTTAGCTCATCGTTCATCTATAGACTTAGCTGCTCACAAATACAGAAGATCATGTAGATGACTAAGACTATTCATTCTCACTATTATCCTCAGCGCGCATCGTTGGGAACAACAGAACATCACGAATCGACGGTGCATCTGTTAATAACATAACCAAACGATCGACACCGATACCTAGACCGCCGGTTGGTGGCATGCCGTACTCTAAGGCCTCGACGAAATCTTCGTCGATCAATTGAGCTTCGTCATCCCCAGCATCCCGTTCCTTAGCTTGTTGCTCGAAACGTTCACGCTGGTCAATTGGATCATTTAATTCAGAGAACGCATTCGCAAACTCGTTCCCCATGATGTACAGTTCAAAACGATCCGTAAACCGTGGATCATCTGGATTCTTCTTTGCCAATGGTGAAATTTCCACTGGGTGTCCATAAATAAACGTTGGTTGAACTAACGTGTCTTGGACTTTGTCTTCAAAGAACTGGTTAATGATATGACCAACAGTCCAGAACTTCTCATAGTGAATGCCGTTTTTATCGGCCAACGCCTTTGCTTCATCAAGTGACATTGGCTTCCAGAAATCAATGCCTGTCACTTCTTTAATGGCATCTACCATGTGAACACGTTTAAAAGGCTTATTCAAATCAAGCGTTTGATCCTGGTAAGTCACAACAGCGTCAGGGGTTACTGCATGTGCAGCCGCCTTAAAAATGCCCTCTGTTTCGTCCATGACATCATGAAAGTCCCAGTAAGCAACATATGACTCCAACATTGTAAACTCAGGATTATGACGCGTATCGATACCTTCATTACGGAAAACACGGCCAATTTCGTAGACACGTTCCATACCACCGACAATAAGGCGCTTTAAATGCAGTTCCAAAGCAATCCGTAAGTACAATTCAATATTTAACGCATTATGGTGCGTGACAAACGGACGAGCAGCCGCACCACCAGCAATATTGTGTAACACTGGTGTTTCAACTTCTTGGAAGTCTAAGCCATCTAAATAGTGGCGAATGGCAGTAATAATCTTTGTCCGCTTTTGGAAGCGAGCAAAGCTGTCATCGTTGGCAATCAAATCCAAATAACGTTGACGGTAAATCTGTTCTTGATTCGTTAAACCGTGGAATTTATCCGGCAATGGCCGTAACGACTTACTCAAGAAGGTAACTTCCTGTGCACGAACCGTCAATTCGCCCATATCCGTTTTGATGACATCACCTTTAACGCCAATAAAGTCACCAATATCGGAACGTTTGAAAACATGGTACATGTCTTCGCCAATCACATCTTTACGAACGTAAATTTGGATTTTGCCCGTACGATCCTTTAAATCCGCAAAACCAACTTTACCTTTACCTCGCTTAGATACCATTCGCCCAGCAATAGTCACTACGTTAGCTTGAGACTCCAACGTTTCTTTGTCTTCCTCGCCAAACTGATCATGCAACTGTTGAGCTAAATGTGTCCGATCAAAACGATGCCCAAATGGTTCAATGCCTTCGTCGCGCAATTCTTGTAGTTTTTCACGACGAACCTTCATCTGGTCATTCATGCTTGCTTCTTGCTTTGCCAAATTAATCCCTCACTTCTGTCAATTTCTCACAAACACCATTCTACACTAAATAACCTTTAGCTACCGGCAATTTGTGAACTTTCACGGGCATCCCGTACTGCTAGCTTATCCAAAAAACGATCGAAAATGTCATTCATTTCTTCCTGCGTGTCAGCATTATTCAATGCTACCTTAGTTCGCGCCGAGTGAGAAATGCCCTTCAGATAGTATGTCGCCTGTCCTCTGAACTCGCGGGGGCCAACATGTTCACCCTTTAGATCGACCAGCCGCTGCAAATGTTCTTTGGCAGTCGCCACTTTTTCGGCTGGCGTTGGTTCTGGCAAGATTTCGCCAGTTTCAAGATAGTGCGCCATTTGACCCAATACCCATGGATTACCTTCTGCAGCGCGGCCAACCATTGCTGCATCTGCGCCAACCTCTTCAATCATCTTCTTGGCGTCTTGAGGTGTTTGAATATCACCATTCCCCATAAATGGAATATGAATCTCCTTGGCCACTTCATGAAGGACATTCCAATCTGAGTGACCTTCATAGAACTGATACCGTGTTCGGCCATGCATGGCCAAAGCCGAAGCACCACCACGTTCAGCTGCTAAGGCATTCTCCACCGCATAAATATGATCAGGATCCCAGCCTGTCCGCATTTTAACGGTAACTGGCTTTTTAACCGCATCAGTCACGTACGAGACCATTTCATACACCTTGTTAGGGTCAAGCAGCCAACGAGCACCAGCATCCGTTTTGACCACCTTGTTAACTGGACACCCCATGTTGATGTCAATGATGTCTGCTTCAGTGTGTTGATCAACATATTCTGCTGCTTGGACCAATGTTTCCTTAGTGCCACCAAAAATTTGAATACTCATCGGGTGTTCGGCCTCTTCAACCTTCATCATGGATAGGGTTTTCTTATTCTTATACATAATGCCGCGGTCAGAAATCATCTCGCAAACGACGAGTCCAGCACCGAATTCTTTACAGATAAGTCGAAACGCCGAATTAGTCACACCTGCCATCGGTGCCACCACAATTTGATTCGGAATCTCAATATCGCCAATTTTCCACTTCATCGTTTTCCTCCGTTAAGCGTTCTTTTCGCTTAAAATCGTTTGTAGTTCCTGTTCACTAAACTGATATTTGTTACCACAAAAACGGCAAACTGCTTCAGCACCGTGATCTTCAGTGATCATATCTTTAAGGTCCTTGTCTGGTAAACTGGCCAGGTCTTTGGCAAATTTATCCTTTGAACAATCACATTGAAAACTGACGGGTACACGTTCCAAAACTTTGACCCGCTCCTTGCCAAACAGATCATTTAAGATGTCTTCCGGCGTTTTGCCGTCACGGAGTAACTGTGACACTTGAGGTAAGTCCTTTAGACTTGCTTCAAGCTCTGAAATCGCTTTATCAGACGCACCTGGCAACACCTGAATCATGAATCCGCCGGCAACCCCGATGCTATTGTCCTTCTCAACAAAGACGGACACACCAACCGCTGATGGAATCTGTTCAGATTGTGCTAAGTAATATGTGAAGTCATCGCCTATTTCACCGCTGACCAAAGCAACTTGACCAGTGTATGGTTTATCCAAACCCAAGTTTTTGGTAACCGACAACGCACCGTTCTTACCAACAGCGGCACCAACATCAATATGTCCCTTATCATTTAATGGTAAGTGAACACGGGGATTTACAATGTAGCCCTTAACGTGGCCATTGGCATCTGCATCAACCACAATCCCCTTTGCTGGTCCATCTCCCTGAACCTTGACAGTCATGCTTTCCTGCCCCTTCATCAACGAAGTGGAGAGCAATAATGTTGCTGTTAATGTGCGCCCTAGAGCTGCCGAAGATGCACTCCGCGTGTCGTGTCGCTGCTGTGCTTCCGCAACAACATTGGTTGAATTGACGGCATAAGCACGAAAATTACCGTCGTCAATAATACTTTTAACTAAATAGTTAGCCATAGTTTACTCCTTGAAAAAATTCTGAAAGTTAGTATACCGCAATTACGCTAAAAACGTTAGTCAAACGCCAGTCTTCCATTTTCTAAAAACAAAAAGCACATTATCGAAAACAACCTAATTTCCGATAATGTGCTTCATTATTATAACTGGTTGGAGTCTGAAGAATCATCATTGTGATCCGCACTTGCAGCACTATTAGCTTGGCTGTTTGCACTTTCACTTGCAGATTGATCAGGTTGAGCAGAGTCTGAAGTTGACACTTCGTGTTCTGCCGCACGTTCCTGTTCACGTTGTTGCAAGGCACTCTTGGCCTGTTCAAATGTTGCCGCTTGCGGATTTTCATCTGCAGGCTGCGTCTCAGGCATTTTACCTGTCTTGAACAAACTAAGGATTTGCTTTTCATCCAACGTTTCATACTTCAACAAGGCTTCCGCAATCAGCTTGTGCTGTTCACGATGACTCTGAATGATGTTAACAGCTTCCGTGTAACCTTCTGTAGTCAAACGGCGAACTTCTTCATCAATCAGTGAAGCCGTTTCTTGTGAATAATTTGGCTGTTGACCATATTGAGCCATCGCAGCTTGGTTTTCGCCTTCAAGAGCGACCATCCCCAATTTGTCACTCATCCCGTACTGAGTAACCATTGAACGGGCAATCTGGGTTGCTTGTTCAAAGTCGTTTGAAGCACCAGATGATTCTGAGTTAAAGATGATTTGTTCAGCGGCACGACCACCCATTAAACCGGCAATCTGTTCGTTAGCATCCTTTTTACTCATCAACATTTGATCTTCACGTGGCAACATGATGGCATAACCACCAGCGCGCCCACGAGGAACAATCGTTACTTTATGAACCACCCGTGCATCATTGAGTACCAACCCAACGATTGTATGACCAGCTTCATGGAAAGCAACGGTTCGACGCTCTTGGTCAGAGATAACCCGGTCATGTTTAGCCGGCCCAGCAATAACTCGATCTTCAGCCTCATCTAAATCAGCCGCATCGATTTGAGTCTTACCACGACGAGCTGCTAACAAAGCAGCTTCATTTAGTAAGTTAGCCAAATCTGCACCAACAAACCCTGGCGTCTGTTTCGCAATTTCTTTTAGATCCACATTAGCTGCCAAAGGCTTGCCTTTTGAGTGAACCTTCAGAATTGCTTCACGACCTTTAACGTCAGGACGACCAACCAGGATCTTCCGGTCGAAACGACCCGGACGTAACAAAGCTGGGTCCAAAACGTCAGAACGGTTAGTGGCTGCCATGACGATAACACCTTCGTTACCGGTGAATCCATCCATTTCAACCAACAATTGGTTCAATGTTTGTTCACGTTCATCATGACCACCGCCCATGCCGGTGCCACGTTGACGCCCAACGGCATCAATTTCATCAATAAAGATAATCGATGGTGCGCTCTTTTTGGCCTGATCAAACAGGTCACGAACACGACTGGCACCAACACCGACAAACATTTCAACGAAGTCTGAACCAGACATAGAGAAGAATGGTACGCCAGCTTCACCGGCGACGGCCTTCGCTAACAATGTTTTACCAGTACCAGGCGGGCCCTCAAGTAACACACCCGCTGGAATATGAGCACCCAGCGTGGTGAACTTATGAGGATCCTTCAAGAATTCAACAACTTCGACCAATTCTTGTTTCTCTTCTTCTTCGCCGGCAACATCACTAAAACGAACGGTGTTGCTCTTAGGATCTGCAGGTTTAGCACGGGACTTTCCGAAGCTCGTGACACCGCCACGACCACCAGCACCGCCTTGGCCTGCCTGACCCATCATCATGTAGAAGAAGAAACCAATCAAGACAATCGGTAAGATTAAACTAATCAGATTAATCCAAAAACCACTAGATTCTTCTGCCTTAGTGTCCATCTTTACGTTATGTTTAGCAGCGGCATCCGTTACCTGTTTTACACTTGCGTTATTTTCAAGAATAGAACTGGTAAAGCTCTTTGCCTTACTGGATTGATTGTTACCTAGTCCAAGTGCTGAATTACTGTTATTGGAAACTTTTTGAGCTTTCCGATACTCACCGGTAATCTTGTAAACACCACCAGCAGGTTGCACCTGAAAGTTCTTAATTTTGTTATCCTTTAAATTACGAACAAATTCACTAGAGCGAATATTCTGAGTCTGTGATCCGGAACTATTGCCAAAGAAGAAATACAAGATTCCCATAAATGACAAGAAGATCACGATCCAGAACAGGCTGTTGCGGACTGGTCCGTTTCGGCGTGAGTTCATACAGTGCCTCCTGACAGCATAATTCAGTATTTTTTGTCCAGAAAACTGAACTGAACGGGTTTATCCCCGTTGATGAATCATATCATAGCACAATTGACCTATCTTGACCAAACAAAATTAACGCTTATTTTCGCTTTTCCCAAAGTTTCTTGAGAACGCTCTCGCTGACTCTCAGTTCCACGGTCATTTCGGTTAACACACTATTCCTTATAACTATTAATTATCGTTCTCGTAGACTTCCGGTTTAAGAACACCGACGTACGGTAAATTCCGATAAAATTCTTTATAGTCCAGCCCATAACCGACCACAAATTCTTTCGGCAGTTGGAAACCGACATAGTCAGCTTTTGCCTCAACGACACGCCCTTCTGGTTTGTCCAGTAAAGTACATACTTTGATGTCCTTAGCGTGACGTTCATTCAGCAAATCGATCAAGAACTTAAGCGTGCGCCCGGTGTCAATAATATCTTCCATGATAATAACGTTACGGCCCGCGACATCCGCACTTAAATCATGAATGAGCTGAATCTCACCAGTTGAAGCCAGACCGCCGTGATAACTGGACACATCAATGAAATCTACCTCTGCCATAATGTCCATTTCCTTCATCACGTCGACCGTCCAGAGAATAGCGCCCTTAAGAACTGAAATCAAAATGGGCCGTTTGTCCCGGTAATCCTCTGTCAACTGCATCCCTAATCGGTGTGCGGCAGCCTTAATTTCTGCCGCACTATAGAGCGTTTTTTCAATGTCGTTATTCATGTTCCACTCCTTGCCTCAATCTCACGCAAATTTCGACTAACTGATGGTCCGGCTTCGTGACAGCTACGCGACGACCAACTAACCATAATGGCTCATTGTTGACTGTCGTCACAATCAACTGATGTGAACGCTCCTCCAATGGCACTTTTTGGTTGATCAATACTCGTCTAACTGATTGATGTTGACCGTCTTTCAATGCCAACTGATCCGTGGCTTTAGCCTGTCGAATCAGCAATGGTAATTCACTTGCGTCAACATGCAAATGTACGCTCAGAAAATTGGGTTGCATGGTGACTACTTGTCTTGCGTCAAACAGTCCCACTTGACACGTCCCTGTCACAGCCGTCCATTTGTTCAATGTTACCATAGTTTCCCGTACTGGTTGTTGCCGGGACGCGTTTTTTTGTCGATTATTATCGGATCGTTTAAAAGTGAATTCATCATACCGTCTACACAGTTGCCAACCTGATCCCAAGTCAACGTTAAACTCAGACTTAGCAGACATTAGCGCATTAACGGCGTTGTGCCAGGCAGCTAATTCGATTGGCGCAATCAGCGCATCAGTTACTCGTTCCGAAAACGCCTGACGTAGTAGCAACAGAGTCGGCATCGGGTGCCGTAATAAAGCATCAACAGAATGGTCAATACCGACAAGTGCTAATGAGGCTTGCTGTTGCAAATATGTATTAACAGCGGCTTGATCATTCAAATTATTTGCAAAATCGTGTTTGAACGATGGATTTTCCGACGCTAACAACGGTAGGATTTGATGGCGAAACCGATTTCTTTTGGTTGTCAGCTGCGTATTTGTTTCGTCTTCAAACGTCTGCAGGTCTTGTCGACGCGCATAATCGCGAATGGATGCCTTACTAATGCCAAGTAATGGTCGAATCAGGTCGCCCTTGCCAAATGAACGTTTCCAAGCAATCCCTAACGGTTCCATCATGCTACGACCTTCAACGAGTCGCATAAGCCCAGTTTCTGCCATTTCATCTTCTTGATGTGCCGTTGCCAGCAACGTCGCACGATGCTCTGTCATCACCTGTTCAAAAAAATGGTAGCGAAAACGGCGAGCCGCAGCTTCAATACCCACCTTCGGATGATCCTTTGGCAGCCAGTGGGCAACGACCAGGGGTAAATTGAGCTGGTTGCAATAATCCCTTAAAAAGGTTTCTTCCACATCACTTTGCTGTCGTAGTTGATGATTCACATGGGCGACAACCACGGCAGGTCGTTGCAAAGTTGGCAAGTTTAAAAAAAGGTCCAGTAATGTCATTGAATCTACACCTGTGGATACAGCAACGACCACTGTATCATCTGATTGCCACAAATGATGTGTCTGGTTCGCAGTCAAAAACTGCTGTAAAACTCGATCCATCGATTGACTCCTTTTTGACCGGTCAGCAAAATTTCCATTCAGTAAACAGTTACTTAACCAACATTCCCACTTGATCAACATACCGGTCAAGTTTTTTCACTAAATAATAAAAATGATCCCGTTCCCGGATTTGGGAATGGGATCATTTACATCAAAACAAGTCCCTGTGATTTTGACATTTAACGTCAATCAACCAAATGGCCTTTATCACAAGTGACTCGCTCTAAATTATTAGCTGCGACGACCACCACGGCCGCCACGCTTTCCTTCAGTATTGTGTTTAAGAGTCGCAAGTCGCTGCTCACTATCTTTTAGGAAGCTAGCCATCATGCCATCAAAGCTGTTATCAGGTTGATGGCTTCGGTTACCTCCGCGACTATTACCGTGCTCATTGCGTCCACGATTATTGCTGTGGTTGTCGTGACCACCGTTATGAAACTCGTGCCCCTCATGGCTTTCGTG
Source organism: Furfurilactobacillus rossiae DSM 15814 (assembly GCF_000428925.1). Lineage (GTDB taxonomy): Bacteria > Bacillota > Bacilli > Lactobacillales > Lactobacillaceae > Furfurilactobacillus > Furfurilactobacillus rossiae. The sequence goes on from NZ_AUAW01000007.1 coordinate 9,125, forward strand.
ATGTTCATGATTCCCACCACGACCATGTTCGCCATGAGATTGAGTTGTTGCAGGACGGTCTTCAGCAGCTTTCATGGAAAGGGCAATTTTTCCCTTTTCCATCGATAACACCTTTACCGTTACTTCATCGCCGACATTCAGAACATCATGAATATCTTTGATGTACTCATTCGAAATCTGGCTGATGTGAACTAAACCACTTTGATGTTCGCCTAAATCGACAAACGCACCAAAGTTCGTGATACCTGTTACCTTGCCAGAAACCTTGTTACCGACTTCCACTGCCATAAAAAAATATATCCTCCTGCATTAGTATGATGCATATCGTAAAATTACCATGATTGTAACATAAAACAGTCGCGGACAAAGTCACTGCGGCTGTTATTCAACAAATAACTATTTGGAATTCTTCGGTAGATTGTAAACAATCTCACCATTCTTCGAATAAAGATACTTATCACGAATCAATTGTGTTAGATAAGTATCGTTATGCAATTGTTTTACCTGTTGGTTAAGTTGACCATTTTTTTCAGTTGCTGTTTTGAGTTGGCGGCTTGTCTTGGCATTTTCCGCATTAATCTGGTTAAGATTAGCGACATTTTTTTCATATGCCCAAAAACTAAGCACAGCAATCACAGCAAACACTGCGATGATTCTTAAAGCACGTCGCCGACGACGGTGGGACAAATCATGTTGTTGCTGATTATGTTGACGTTCGCTCTCACGTAACCGTTTAACATAATCGTTATTTAATTGATGAACAGATTGTCCGTTTTCCATCGTTTTTTGGCCACCTTGTCACAGATTCACTTTTTTCTAAGCAACTGTTTAAAGTATAGCAACGGAAAAATTGAATGTAAATGACAATTCCGTTACACATCAAGGGTTTAAGTCCTTCTTAATACGAACGTACTTTCGTTATGCAAGCGGCGGCCCTACTCCTGAGTGCGGTAATCCTTGGCATAAGTTTCAGACACAATCTTGTACATTTTTTCTGCGTCCTCTTTTTTTGTTGTTTCTAGTAATTGTTCTACTTTTACCGTTAATGTTTTGTTACCAAATGCAATCACCAGTTCATCATTAACATTCACGTTACTGGATGACTTTGCTTGGTTACCGTTAATCGTAATTCGTCCCTTATCGGCAATTTCTTTTGCTACTGGACGCCGTTTGATGATTCGGGAAATTTTCAAAAATTTATCTAACCGCATCGTTAGTTCCTCACTTTTCTTTATTTCAATTTATTTTTATCTCTCACAAGAATTAATTATTTTCAAACTGCACCATGATTTTCAATAACCGTTTGCCACCCGGTAGTGTCAGCCACTCACGCGTCGAGAAGAGCCGGGTCCACAAAGCCATGCCGACAAAAGTTATGACACCAACGATAACACCAACTAGAGTAACCAAAATGGCGGCTATTCGGCCTGGTCCCAACGACACCTGCAGTTGATTGGCAATAAAACCGGTGATAACAGCCATTACCATGGTTGCCAAACCTAGTTTGCGGACAAATCGACCGCCTGTTAATGCTTCACGCATTTCTGCTGGACTGCCAAGCCAGATCACCACCAGCATGACAAACAAACTAATGACTGTCATCCAACTGGCACCATTGATACCAAACGAAACAACCGCCTGATAGTTAAATAGTGCTTTAGCCAGCACTCCAGCTAATAAGGCCGTTAATGACAGCCGATACTGGTTCATACTTTGCAAAATACTATTATACGTGCTGATTAGACTTGCAAAAACAATACTTAAACAATAAATGGCAAGCGCCATACTGCCGGTCATACTGCCAAACAACACCAAGTTGATCATTGGCATTAACACTATCAACCCCGCAGTTGCCGTTACCGACAACGCTACACTGACATGAATCAACGTCGTCAACGTTGTTTGTACCGCTTTTTCACGTCGCCCATTAAGTGCCGCACTCAAGGTTGGCAACAATGTGGCAGAAAAGCTGGTTGCCACGACCAGCCCCAATTGAATCAATGGCTGAGCCCTGTCGTACACACCCTTAAGTGATTTGGCCCCAGCCTGCGTCATCCCCGCGCTAACCAAACCACGTTTGACCGTGAATGAATCAACCAACTGAAGTAACAAGACGACTGCTGCAAACAAGCAGATTGTGCCGCCTTCACGCAATAATCTGCGAGCCAAAACTAACCAATCATAGTCTTTTGATAGGACAGCCTGATCCTGCTGGCCAAATAATTGTTGATAAAATGGCACAAACACGATCAATGCCGCAACTGCACCAAACAGTGCACCACTCATTGCCCAAGCACCCATGCGATACACAATCCAATGCTGAGAAGCGGCTAACCAGGCAACTACAATAATAATGGCAACCCGTAGCACTTGTTCAACGACCTGAGAGATCGCTGTCGGCCTCATGTCGAAAAGTCCCTGTGCGAAGCCACGTCCCACCGCTAAACCTGGCATAAATAAAGCCATTCCCGACACTACTTGAATCAACGGAATTAACCCTCGATCACCCATCGCAGTCGCAATTACGGGAGCACCGAAGAATAGGAGTCCAAACAAACAACCACTAAAGACAGCTAAAATACTCAAAACCCGTTTGGCAACCTGACGACGAACCGCCACCTCATCGATTTCGGCAATGAGCTTTGAAATAAATACCGGTAACCCACTCAGGGCAAACGTCATCGCGATTCCATAAAGTGGGTACACTTGCTGGTAGACATAAAAACCAGTATTGCCGACCAGGTTTTGCAACGGAATCCGGTAAAATGCACTCAACACCTTTGCAATCAGCGCAGCAAAAGATAACAGTAAAGCGCCGTTTACCAGACCGCGTGATTGCCGATGCCGTTTAGGGTGCGACGATGTGGCTGCTTGCTTGCGCATGGTTACTCCTTTCGTTCAGCCTTTGATGCCGTAGTAGCTAATTCTTCTGCCCTATCCGCCAGAGCACTGACAAATGCGGACAAAGATGCTAACCACTGAGCTTCGGTCATTTTCGGTTGAATCACAAGTTTGACCATCATCTTACCATCTTCATCACTGACTGTCGCCCGTAATTTAGTGCTAGCCAACGCCTTAAAGATATCTTCACCATTGAACAACACAGACCCTTGTTTGGACAAAGTCACATTGATGTTGTCATCCACACGCCGAATTTTACTAATTAGAGCTTGATCAGCCACCATCTTAAGGTGCCCGATAGCTAAGAGATTGGCAACCTCGGTTGGGTAATCACCAAACCGATCGATCAAATCTTCATCAACTTCCACGTACTGGTCTTCATTTTCCAATTCACGAATTCGTTTGTAAATTTCAATTTTCTGACGTTGATCTTCAATGTAAGTTGCTGGCAAGTAAGCCTCAACACCTAGTTCGATCTCGGTATCAGAACGAACCTTCACTTCTTTACCGCGCTTCTTAGCAACTGCCTGCGACAACATCTGGGTGTACAGATCATAACCGACGGAGTCAATAAACCCATGTTGCTGCTGACCAAGTAAATTACCGGCACCACGAATCGAAAGATCCCGCATGGCAATCTTAAATCCAGAACCTAACTCAGTGAAATCTCGAATCGCCTCAAGCCGTTTTTCACTTTCTTCTGTCAGTACCTTATTCGGTTGATAAGTGAAATACGCATATGCCACACGATTACTCCGACCAATCCGACCACGCAACTGATAAAGTTGAGATAAGCCCATTCTGTCGGCGTTTTCCACAAACAACGTATTAACGTTAGGAATATCCACACCAGTTTCGATGATTGTTGTCGTTACCAGCACATCATATTCACCACGAATGAAGTCGTAGAGCACACTTTCCAGCTGGTTTTCACTCATCTTACCATGAATATAAGCGACCCGCGCTTCGGGCACCAGCTGGCGAATTTGTTCAACCACCCGCTCGATGTCGTCAACACGATTATGCAGATAAAACACCTGACCACCACGAGCCATTTCACGGGCAATGCCATCCTGCAACGCAGCCGGACTAGATTCCATCACGTACGTTTGGATCGGGTAACGATTGGCTGGCGGTGTTTCGATAACTGATAAGTCTCGCACACCAATCATTGACATATTCAGAGTTCGTGGAATTGGTGTGGCCGTCAGTGTCAAGACGTCCACTGAAGAACGCATTTGCTTGATTCGTTCCTTATGTTTGACCCCAAAGCGCTGCTCTTCATCGACTAGTAATAAGCCAAGATCCTTGAATTCAACGTCTTTTGATAACAAACGGTGCGTCCCGACAACGATATCAATATCGCCGGCTTTTAACTCAGCCAAGGTTGCCCGCATCTGGCTTGGCGTATCAAACCGTGACAGAATGCCAATTTTAATCGGAAAACCTTCAAATCGTGACACCATGGTATCGTAATGCTGCTGAGCCAAAATGGTGGTTGGTACCAAAAAGGCTACCTGACGTCCATCTTCAATGGCTTTAAACGCAGCCCGGAGTGCAACCTCCGTTTTACCAAAACCAACATCCCCAACTAACAGACGATCCATTGGCTTGTTACGTTCCATATCATGCTTAATTTCATCCGTACTTCTAAGCTGGTCCGGTGTTTCCACATAAGGGAAGGCCGCTTCAAACTCCTCTTGATAGGCATCGTCCTTCGGGAAAGCATGGCCTTTTTGCGCTTCACGAGCGGCGTAAAGATCCACCAGTTCATCAGCAATGTCCTCAATCTTGCGAGCCACACTGCTTTTAGTCTTGGCCCACTCGGTTCCGCCAAGTTTATTGATGCGGGGAGTTTTGTCTTCAGATGAAACATATTTCTGAATCAGATTTAACTGGGTGACCGGAATAAATATCTTCGCATTGTTTTGATAATCAATCGTAATGTAATCCTGGTGCACACCATCCACTTCCATGGTCTGCATGCCCTCAAAACGACCAATTCCGTGGTTGACGTGAACCACGTAGTCACCAGGCTTCAATTCCGTGTAACTGCGCAACCGCTCAGCGTTAGCTAAAGTCTGCCGACGCGCACGTTTTTTGGTCACCTTGGCAAACATTTCAGTTTCCGTAATGACCACCAAGTTAGCACTTGGCAATTCAAACCCACTTTGCAATGTAGCAGGCACGACCTGAACACTTTCCGGTGTCAAGTTAGTTGCCTTATCCAACGAAGCGGAAATACCAAAGTCGTGAAGCGTATCGTTGACCTTGCTGATCCGATCCTCATTGTTGACCATAATGACAACCGTCTGCTTCTGCTTTTGCCAACGTTCAACTTCGCCCTTTAACACGGGCAGCTGACCGAAAAACTTTTGCATTTCACGGCTGACAAAATTAGTCAGCTTGTTGAAACGAACATTGCCCATCCCCTTCTGGAACAGTGAGAAGAAGACTTGTGGCCGTTTAACCTCCCGCATTACGGTTCGGAAATCTAAACTCAAGTCTTGGTCAGGTAACATTTCGTGCGTTCGCAAACGGTCGGTGATCCAGTTGGCCTCATCCTCATCGATACGTCGATCAGTGTCTAGTAAACGACCATAGTCATCAACCAATACTAGTGCATCTTTGGGCAAGTAATCCATTAGCCCAGCAGTTTGATCGTAGAATAAATTTGCGTACAAGCCTAATTCAGGCGTGGCACTCGGGGTCGCATCATCAGCTAGTAGCACACTAAAATGAGCTAGCAAAGCTTTCTTATCTTCGCCAGTCAACGATTCGGCCTGTTTGTTAACTTGCTTTTGCAATGCTTTCTTACCAGCAGCTAATTGCGCATCACTTACCAAGAATTCAGTTGCCGGCAAAACCGTCACGTTATCAATCGTATCAATACTACGTTGGTTTTCTGGATCAAACGTCCGCAAAGAATCCACTTCAGTATCAAAGAAATCAATCCGCACCGGATAATCCGCGTCCAACGGGTAAATATCCATAATCGAACCACGAATCGCATAATCACCAGGTCGTGCCACTAATTGCTCATGACCGTAACCCATTTGGTGTAACTGCGTTTGCAAGTTAGCCATGTCATAGTTTTTGCCGGTTTCGATTACCAAACTGGCCTGCTTAAAATCAGCAGGTTGTGGTAAGAAACGGCGTAGTCCAGCTAGATCCGTTACTACCATAACCGGTTGATCAGATTGCAACGCATGCAGTGCCTGCACACGTTCAGCCCGTGATTCTGGTGAACTGGTCGCAATTTCTGTAGCCAACATTTCTTCTGCAGGAAAATTAAAAACCTGGTTGTCCGGCAATAAATTTTGCAAATCATTCACAAGCTGACCAGCATGAAATGCCGTGTCTGTCACCATTAGTTGTGTCTGTTGCTGGTCCATGAACATGGTCGCCATCAGCAGTGTCCGCGCTGAGCCGTTAATACCAGTTACTAATTGTCGTCCCATGTTGGTCGCGGCAACAATTTGCTGATATTCGGGCGCACGGCGCATAAAATCCTGAATTTCCATAAATAACCTTTCTAGTAGTACTCGATAAATTAATTAAATTCGTTCATTACTTCGTCAAACTTTGTTCCTTCAACCCACTTCTCAATTGCTGCTTGAGCTTCGTCCATACCACTACGAATACCAATCGTTTGAGTAGCAGTGAAGCGTCCAAGTACATAGTCAACGACGCTCATTCGCGTTGGGTGATCGATGCCGACACGTACTCGTTTAAATGCCTGGGTGCCAAGGTAAGCAATGATGCTCTTGATGCCATTGTGTCCACCCGCAGATCCTTTTTGGCGCAAACGAATTTTGCCAATCGGTAAATCCATATCATCATGGACAATCATGACATCTTCCAACGGAATGTCGTAGTAGTCCATTAACGGACGGACCGCACGCCCTGAATCATTCATGTATGTCGTCGGTTTTACCAGTAGGACCTTTTCACCACTAATCAAAGTGCTACCGATCAGCGCTTCTTGTTTAGCACGTTTGAACGTCACACCATATTCTTCCGCGACATGGTCGATTACCATAAAACCAACATTGTGTCGCGTACGGTCATACTGCGGCCCAATATTTCCCAAACCAACAATCATTTTCATTATTTGATAACCTCAATTTATTTGTAAACTTAACCAACGTTTGAAAACATGCAAAAGTGCTGGTAAATCACAATCACGTGATCTACCAGCCACTTTTGCGAATTGGTTAGCTGCCATTAGCGCCTGCCTTGTGCGGCGAACGCCCTACTCTTATCTAGGCGTCAATTATAGCACAAACGTTGTCGTACCACACTCATTAGAACCTCATGACAAACGACTTAATCCTGTATTTCACAAAGTCCCCTATGATATAATGACAGTGGTTTCAAATAAAAATTTATTAAGTGAAGGGATGATTATTTTGGCTGCAAATCATCAAAAAGTTGTACTAGTCGGCGATGGCGCTGTTGGTTCTAGTTACGCATTTGCCATGGCACAACAAGGACTCGCAGAAGAATTTGTCATTGTTGATATCCTTAAAGACCACACTGAAGGGGACGCACTCGATCTTGAAGATGCACTCGCTTGGGTTTCACCAAAGAAGATCTACTCTGGTGAATATAGCGATGCTAAGGATGCCGACCTAGTTGTTATCACAGCTGGCGCACCACAAAAACCAGGCGAGACACGTTTGGACCTGGTTAACAAGAACCTCAAGATTTTATCAACCATCGTTAAGCCAATCGTTGACTCAGGTTTCAAGGGCATCTTCTTAGTTGCTGCAAACCCTGTCGACATTTTGACTTATGCTACTTGGAAGTTCTCCGGTTTCGACAAGAGCCGTGTCATCGGTTCAGGTACTTCTTTGGATACATCTCGTTTACGTGTTGCTTTGGGTAAGAAGTTTAACGTTGACGCACGTGACGTCAGCGCCTTTATCATGGGTGAACATGGTGACTCTGAATTTGCTAACTTGGACGAAGCTACAATCGCTGGTAAGCCATTATCAATGATTGCTAAAGACCAAGGCGTTTCTCGTGAAGAACTTGAAAAAATCGAAGACGAAACTCGTAACAAGGCTTACGAAATCATCAACCGCAAGGGCGCCACTTTCTACGGTGTTGCCACTGCTTTGATGCGAATCTCACGTGCCATCTTACGTGATGAAAATGCTATCTTACCTGTTGGTGCAGCACTAGATGGCCAATACGGTTTGACTGATACCTTTATTGGTACCCCAGCCGTTATTAACGGTGAAGGTTTAGACCACGTTGTGGAAGTACCTTTGTCTGACAGTGAAATGGACAAGATGCGCAAATCCGCAGCAACCTTAAAAGAAGTTCGTGAAAACGGCTTTAAGGAAACTGGTTTGTAATTAACATTCTTTGAAACATTTAAGGCGTCGACGCTTGGATATCCGGGCATCGACGTTTTTTATTCTAAAGGGTTGTGCCGTTAACGGTCAGGTCATTGCAAACGAATTATAAATCTACGAGTCCCCTTTTTATGCCCCGAATGTGGTATGATGATTGCAACTATTCTTATCATTTTTTAATTTTTTGGAGGAACATCTATGTTATTAAAAACACTCGTTAAACCCTACGAGAGCATCACGACCGTCCGCGAAGATGTGTCACTGGAAGAAGCACTTAAGGTTCTTGAAGATTCAGGTTTTCGTTGTGTGCCCATTCTAGACGAAACTGGCAAAATTTTCCGCGGTAACATCTATAAGATGCACATTTACCGTCATAAGTCTCGTGGTGGTGACATGAGTCTCCCTGTAACAACACTATTAAAAAATGCGACTAAGTTTATTTCCATCAACGATGCCTTTTTCAAGGTGTTCTTCTCAATCAAAGATTTGCCTTACATCGCTGTCTTGGATGAAAACAATTACTTTTACGGTATTTTAACCCATACTCGACTGCTGGACATGCTGTCACAAAGCTGGAACTTCAACGTTGGGAGTTATGTTTTAACCGTCGTATCACAAGGTGAACGCGGTGATTTGACAAACATGTCGAAGATCATTACTAAATACACGTCTATCGCTTCATGTATGACTTTGGACGTGCAGGCTGGCGAACTAGTTCACCGGACGTTGTTTACCCTTCCTGCCGATGTGGACGAAGAACGTTGCGAGAAAATCATCAAGGCGCTAAATCGCAAACAGTTCCGTGTGTCGGAAGTTGAAAACTTAAAAACAGAATAGCCGCCCGTTGGATGACTATTCAATAAAATCAGGTAACAAATTGACGAAAGCGTCAGTCTGTTACCTGATTTTTTGTTGGATGCTACTCCTAAAAATTTAATTGCAGTGTTTTACCCGTCCGCTTCCAGTTGTCAGTTTTTGAAACCTCCTGTGGGGACCGGTCTCAGCCTGCTCCGCAGTCTTCCACCTCGACTTTAAGCCTTCATAACCCGAAGTCTCAAAGCTCGTCCGCGGCCTAAATTCGGACAGTTCACCGAATTAACGCCGCCTTCACAGTCGGTTTCAACACTGACGCCTTCCAGCTACTAAAGTTAAGTAACTTCACTACCCCTTTTGCAATCATAAAGAACCGGCAACAATTTCAAAGCGCCATTAAGAAAGAGCGCCATTTTTAGAACGTTATTTGATAAACGTTCGCTATTCTCACTCAGCGTTGGGAATGCAGTAACGGTCTGGTCGTCGATGCACAGCTTGTAATTCGTATTTGCGTACAGCATTTGTCGCTTTAGTGGCAACCTACTGTTACATCAGCCGTAGGGCGGCCGCGTTGAAACCGATTGTGAAGGTGATGTTAATCCGAATGCATTTTTTCGGGTTTACATCACGGACGGTCGCAAAAACTCGGCCTTTCACGAGGTTCTGCGGCGAGGTGAAAGACGGTGCACTTTCGGCTTGAACCGGTCCCACAATCGGTTTCGAAAGCGGCCAACCGAAGGCGAAAGCAATACCACGAAAAATTGCCCCGAACACAAAACGAGCATCCATGAGAATTGGAAACTCATGAATGCTCGTTTTTAAATTTAATTTCGTTCAACTAAACCAACGCTGATACCAAGCGCATGATCAACACGCTTCATGGCGCCATTATCGAGGTGCGTCACACGATCGCGTAAACGTTGCTTGTCAATCGTGCGAATTTGTTCAAGCAAGATAACTGAATCCTTGCCCACTCCGTTTTGATCCGCCGGAATACCGATATGTGTCGGCATTTTTGGTTTACTTATTCTTGCTGTAATAGCGGCGACAATCACCGTTGGACTGTAATGATTCCCAATGTTGTTTTGCACAATTAAAACAGGGCGCATGCCGCCCTGTTCAGATCCCACGACTGGGGATAAATCTGCGTAAAATATGTCGCCCCGTTTAACTTCAACTGCTGCCAATTGGGACACCCTCTTCAAAATATGTAGTCGGAGCATTCAGCTCCTAAACCAATGTTAACCCGTTACGGTTATTGGTCAAGTCTGGAGGCCTCTGCCTCAGACGCAGAAAACTCATCTGCGATTTCTTCATTCAGTTGACCCATAGCTAAGTAGCCCTGAGCTAACTTGTTTAAATCAGCAGACTCATGGTTTTCTAAAAAATGGCACAAGACAGTGTTAATTAGCTGGTCCTGATCAACACTAAAAAATTCACAATATGCTTTAAGGTCCGTCAGTGTTGTATCGTTAAAACTCACTGGGACCTGATGTGCATCACTTGCCATGGCTAACTCCCCCGCATTTTTACAACTACCAATCAACTTTGTAAACCCATTCTATCATGAAGCCCACAGAATGTCGTTTGCAATTCAGAAATGTAATATTCCGTTTTACCGATGCTTACCGGTTTTCATACACCCGCGGAACCCGCATGCCTAAGGTGGTGGCGATTTCATAATGAATCGTCCCAGCGTAATCAGCAACGTCCTGCATTGTAATCGTTTGTTCACCATCCTGACCAATTAACGTTACACGTGTGTCAACTGGATATTCATGTGGCAGACGAACCATCAACTGATCCATACAAACACGTCCAATAATTTCACAATATTGCCCGTCAACAAGCACGTGAAATCCTTGCATTCGCCGTGGATACCCGTCAGCGTAGCCAATTGGCAAAGTGCCGACCCATTCATCTTCCTTAGCCGTATAAGTCGCACCATAACTGACTGATTTGCCCGCCGCTAGATGTTTGACAAACGCAAACTGAGTCGTTAACGACAACGCTGGCTCTAATGGATAAGGTGATGTGATTGAGCCGCCAGACGGGTTCAATCCATAGATGCCGACACCAAAGCGAATCATATTCCCATTACAAGCATCGTGCCATAATGACGTCGCTGTGTTCGAAACATGAACATAGCGGGGCTTTTCTGGTAGAACTGCCATAAACGCTTGCCACCGTTGACACTGCGTATTGAAATACGTTGTATCCTGTTCATCAGCCGTTGCAAAGTGTGTGAAAATCCCTTCAAAAATAAACGCATCTTCATGGTTCCTCAAGAAGTCGACAGCCGTTTTTAAAGCAGCCGGTTCTTGGAAACCAATGCGGCCCATTCCCGTATCCAAACCGAGATGAATCTTCAATGGTGCAGCCTGGGCATCCTCTAGTAGCGGCAAGGCTGTCGCCAACCAATCTAAATCACCCACTGTTAATGAAATTTCCTGCTCAGCAGCAAGACCAGCCCATTGTGGCTGAGTGATGCCGAGCACCAAAATCGGTACGGTAATGCCTGCCGCCCGTAACGTCAGTGCCTCGTCCAAAATCGCCACACACAAACCTGTTGCGCCTGCTTCCAAACATGCCTGACCGGCTTCGATAAGGCCATGTCCGTACCCGTTCGCTTTTACAACCGCAAACATTTCCGTACCTGGCTTAGTCCGTTTTAACTCTGCTTCTACATTATGCCGGATGGCCGCTAAATTGACGTGGGCCACCGTTGGTCGGTGTAAACCAATAATCTGTGCAGGTACCGTATTAATCGCTTCTTTCATATTACCGTGTCGAATCCACAGTTTCTAAAATAACTTCTGTCATGACCAGTGTTTCAGTATGCGAAATAGAAATATGAGCTGGTCCGTCAAACGGCTGTTTGGTAAGATGCGGTTTGCCCTCATCGTCATCCAGAATTTCAACATCTTGAAAACCAACGGCACTGCCTAGCCCTGTCCCATAAGCCTTACTATAAGCTTCCTTAGCAGAAAAACGGCCAGCCAAAAATTCATTTTGACGCTGACCTTTCAACTTATTCATAACGTCTTGCTCCGCAGGTGTCAAAACCTTGGGAACAAATGCAGCAAAACGTTGCCGTAGTGTTTGAATCCGATTAATTTCTGTTAAATCAATGCCCGTTCCGTAAATCATCCGAACCTCCGCAAAACTTAATCACACCACAACGCGTGGTTAAGCAAATTCACTGTTCATGAACGTCTAACGGAAATTATAGCATACTGACACAGTGAAAAAACGACCTATGAAAAAAGGATTCAGCTCCACCTGACGTGTCGCTGAATCCTCACCCTGCAATGCATTAGTCATTCAGACTAACTCATGCAACTATTACCTTATTTATGGTTGATTGAGTAACCATGTTTGTTGCCGCCATGATTGCTGCTCCCGCCATTCCGGGAACTGTTACTACGTGAGCTGTTGTTACGGGAACCTGACTTGTGATCAAAACGACCACGGTTACCATTTTCACGTTCACGTGAGTTCCGGTTGTTACGACCATTACGGTTATTACCACGATAACCACCGTGACCACGGCCACCACGGCCATTGCCCCGGCCGCCACCATGACGACTAGGCAATGGGCGTTCTGGCGTAATGTGAACTGGCGTATCGTGTTCATCACCAGGCGTCAAGTTACTCAATAAAGCAGCAACCAATTCTTCTGCATCATAACGATCCAGTAACTCGGTAGCCTCTTTATCGAACTTGGATGTATCTGTCTCTTTAACCAGGTCCGCAACCTTGTTTTCAGCAGCTGATAATTGACCAGCAAAAGCTTCGGCAACTGACGGTGGCTTTAGGGGCAGCATCCGCACCTTGGTGAGTTTTTCAATCTCACGTAAGTAATCCATTTCGTTTGGCGTAACAAACGTCAAACTTGTTCCATGGTGACCGGCACGACCAGTACGGCCAATCCGGTGAACATAGCTTTCTGGATCTTGTGGAATATCATAGTTATAAACGTGAGTCACACCGGAGATATCCAGACCACGGGCCGCAACATCGGTTGCAACCAGAATGTCTAGCTTACCATCACGGAATTGTTTAAGAATTTGTGAACGACGCTGTTGTGTCAAATCACCATGAATCCCAGCGGCATTGTAGCCACGGGCTTCTAATCCCTTAGACAATTCGTCAACTCGACGCTTCGTGCGACCAAAGACAATGGTTAAGTCCGGATCCTGCACATCAAACAGATGTGTCATCAAATCAAACTTTTCGTATTCCTTTGATTTCACATAGAACTGATCAACTAAATCAGTGGTCAGTTCCTTTGCCTTAATCCGTACTTCATGAGGTTCCTTCATGAACTGAACCCCAATCCGTTTGATCTTATCAGGCATGGTAGCTGAGAACAGCAATGTTTGACGTTGTTCCGGAACTTGCTTGATGATACTTTCAATATCATCCACAAAACCCATATCAAGCATTTCGTCGGCTTCATCCAACACTAATGTCTGAACGTGATCCAAACGAACCGTTTTCCGGTTAATATGATCCAGTAACCGGCCTGGAGTCCCCACAACAATCTGTGGGTGGTTCTTCAAGCTGTTAATTTGACGGCGAATATCTGCGCCACCATAAACAACTTGAACACGGGCATGTTCGTGCTTACCCAAGCGGTAAAGTTCTTCTTGAGTTTGAATCGCCAACTCACGCGTTGGTGACACAATCAATGCCTGGACGTTTGGATTTTCAGTATCAATCTTATCCAAGATTGGTAACCCAAACGCAGCCGTTTTACCAGTCCCTGTTTGGGCCTGACCAATGACATCCAATCCCTGCATAACCAACGGAATGGTTTCTGCCTGAATTGGCGTAGCTTCTTCATAGCCACTGTCATCAATGGCTTTTAATAGCGCCTTGTTAAGGCCTAGTTCTGCAAACTTCAAATTAGTTCCTCCTCAAATCAAAAGGTTTCATCGACACTAGCAAAAATCCGTCTGCTAAAGCGTGGGGATGCCCGTTTTGATTTGTTATTCTTGTGTGTGTTATTCAATTTTCGTTCATATACGCTAAAAAACGCAACTGTAATAGTTTAACGCGTGAGCGCTCGTTTGGCAACTAAGAGTATTAACTCAGCCATTAAACTTAATTAACAAACCTGGCAGATCCGCCCACCTAAGCCTGTGTCACGCCGTTTTGCAACGCATTGAGAACAGTCTCTAAATGCTCGCCATGACTTGCTTTAAGCATCACTTCATCACTCTCAGTTAAATCGGCCATTAAATCGGTCGTTAGCTGCGCTTTCTGATCATTCTCATAATAATGCAGTTGATCAGGTGTATAGCGATCTGCCACCGTGTCCGCCAGTGCCTTCATGTGTGGTCCAATCAGGTACAATATTTGAATTTTTGTCGGATCCAAAGCCTCAGCAACCGATGCGTGTAATTCATCAGCATTATCACCGAGCTCCAACATATCACCTAGAACGGCAACATGCCGACCCGCTGCAGGTGTATCGCCAAACATCGTCAAAACGTCCTTCATCGCCGTTGGATTAGCGTTGTAGATGTCGCTTAAGATAGCTTCGCCAGCTAAACCCGTCAACCATTCTGTTCTGTTAGACGTTAAGTTAACTTCGGCCAGTCCTTTAACTAAATTAGCCGTCCGAATGTGAAACAACTGACCCACTGTTAAGGCAGCCAATGCGTTGTTGACGTTATAATCACCCAACAACGGAATCTTAAACGTTTCGTCTGGCCAGGCATTGACCTTGAACGTCGTTTGGTGGAACTCGTTGTCCTGTTCAATACTCGTCGGATATAAGTGATTGGAACTCTGTTGACCAAACGTCACATGTTCGTTTGGCACATTCTCTGCCCGGTCCGTCAACAATGGTTCGTCACCATTAAACACAAACCGACCGTCATCCTTAAGACCGTGCGTAATTTCTAACTTGGCATCGGCAATTTTGTCACGGGTACCAAAGAATTCAATGTGCGCTTCACCGATCATTGTGATTACAGCTACATCTGGTTGAACCAGCTTGCTCAAAAAGTCGAGCTGACCAAACCGGTCCATACCCATTTCAACGACTAACACTTCAGTGTTGGCATCCATCGATAACACAGTAAATGGCACACCAACCTCATTATTATAATTAGCATACGTTTTGACGACATTAAATTCCGTTCCTAAAACGCTAGCAGTCATATCCTTTGTCGTTGTTTTACCATTACTACCCGTAATCGCCACTACTTGTGGATTGATTTTCGACAACCAATGTTTGGCTAACGCCTGCATTGCAGTTAACGGATCATCAACCAGCAATACTGGAAAGTCAGCCGGTGCTTCAGCAGCCCGACTAACTGCCCATAAACTGGCAACAGCGCCGTGTGCACGTGCTCCAGCAATGAATTCGTGACCATCGTGTTCGCCAGGAAGTGGCACAAACAAGGCCCCTGCCGTTAATTGACGACTGTCAAAGTGAACGGATGTCACCGTTACTGATGCCCAATCGCCCAAATCATTTTGTGCATCCACCGCTGCTGCGATTTCAGCTAATTGCATTTTCATCTTTTACCTCTCGTTGCGCACACTATGCGCATCTCTGGATACTAGTGTTGATGTTATGGAATCCATAATTACTTAATTTATTAAATTGCGCTAATCATCAACTTGTTTCTGCAAACTACTATTGCAGTCGAAACAGATTATACCATGTGAGCGACATAATCAAAAATTCACTAAGCTTGCATTAGTCGATCAATCACGGCAAAATAAACGCAGGAACTACTATAAACAAGCCTTTTAAGCACGTCATTTATTTGGAGGAACCTATGCAAAATGTATTATTTGTCTGTTTAGGAAATATCTGCCGCTCACCGATGGCAGAAGTGATTTTTCGCCATTTAGTGGCGGAAGCCGGACAAGCTGAGAAGATCAATGTTGATTCTGTGGCAACAAGTAGCTGGGAAGAAGGTAATCCCCCGCATCCTGGAGCCGTCCATATGTTAGCCGAACATGGCTTGAGTGCGGATGGACTTCATTCGCGGCCAATCACCGCCAAAGATTTGGCTTGGGCCGACTGGATTATTACAATGGATCGTTCAAACCTGGCCAACTTAAAACAACTAACGCCTGCTGAAGACCTGTCAAAGGTCCACATGGCCTACGAGATTGTTCCTGGTAAGACTGGCCAAGAGATTCCGGACCCTTGGTACTCCCATAATTTCGCGTTGACTTACCGACAGCTCAGCGAGGTCCTTCCTTACTGGCTGGACAAGGTTGTCGCTGCCAATCACTAACTCAACATCGTTTTATTACTGGCAGAAATGACGCTGACTCTCTAAGTCGAGAATCAGCGTCATTTTTCGTTTGCATGTTTTTTGAGGGATGGATATGAACCTTGCGCCTACGGTTGGTCAGCACTGAAATTCTGGCATGGGACCGGTTCGAACCCGAAGTTCACGGTCTCTCACCTCGCCGCGAAGCCTCGCTACCCCCGAATCTTCGCGACCGTCCGTGCTGTAAATTCGGCAAAGCCCACCGAATCAACAGCACTTTCATACCTTGATTTCAATGCTGACCGCGCTTTGAAAACTGGGCTTGGGTTCAAAGACGAGGTCGAAGACCGCAACGCGGGCTGAGACCGGTCCCCCGGAATGACGCTTCTCACTGACGCAACGGCAGCATCACAATGTCTAAACAGGAATTATGATGCAATCGTTTCGACCTTTTGTTTGTAACTGAACCCTTTTAGTGCCGCCTCAGGAGCGTCCTTCCAAGCATAGCTACGAACTAGCGAACCGCGGACCATTAAACGATTGGCCCCCGTCGCATCACAGGTAATCAACGTGACGAGCTTTTGACCAGGCACATCATTCACAACATCAACACGGGTCGCTTTAATAAACTTTCGCTCCGTAGTCTTGTATTCATAAACATGGGTTAAGTCCGTCAAATAAATCTTTTGACCCACTCGACTCTTCCAAAATAACGGACTAAACATGGCATCCTTTTGATCCATGCGATGACCAGCGATGGCATAGTTGCCCTGACCCATTACTTGATCTGGTTTCAGGGTCCCAGTAGCTAATGCCAGATCAGCATCTGACACACCATTAACAATTTGCAAATTTAATTTGATCGACGGAATGGCAACTAAGCCAATCGCCCTAATTTTATGGTTAGCACGCGCCTGGGCAGCGGTCTTCAAATCTAATGAGTTCACACTGCGAAAATCATAATTGCCCTTAGTCTTTTCATTCTTTTTGACATCCGTACGCGTGATCGTTGGCCGGTATGTTTTGACCAACCAGTTGGTGATGGGACCATTAAAAATCAGAACCAGCGACACCGCGACTAGAAGAACAAATAGTATGCCGCGAAGCCACCGCCAAACAGATGATCCTTTTCGATGCTTTTTTTGAGCCATTAAATTTTCCCTTCAACGTAACATCTGTATTTACCACCTAAACGTTTGTCATCATGCCTAACAAAATAGGTGTAGAATATTATCTTGTTATTTATTTGCTAACGAAAAAATACCACATTACCCATCTAAGTTAAAGTAAAGTGCTACTCAAGGAGGAAATCGATTGATCAAACATCTTAAACAGCAGCTTTTCCGTAAACGCCTACCGTGGGAACAAAATATCTTTGTCCTCTGGTTTGGCACATTTATTGCCGGCATGGCATTTAGCGAAATCATGCCATTTATGTCTCTGTATATTGATACGCTCGGCCATTTTTCAACAGCTCAGCTTAATTTCTATTCAGGGATCACCTTTTCCGCTACATATTTAGTTACTGCTATTGTTTCCCCATTATGGGGCCGACTCGCTGATCGTAAGGGTCGCAAACTGATGATTTTGCGAGCATCACTGGGAATGGCTATTGTCCTTGGTGCTATGGGACTTGTAACCAATGTTTGGCAACTGATTGGCCTTCGCTTTATTCAAGGTGTCTTTTCTGGTTACATTTCAAACGCTAATGCCTTAGTAGCTACAGAATCGCCAAAAGAACACTCCGGTCAAGCGTTGGGAACACTAGTTACCGGCTTCACCGCCGGCAACCTACTGGGCCCATTGCTCGGTGGGACATTAGCAGCCAGTTTCGGTTATCGTTTAACTTTCTTCATTACAGGCGGTTTGTTACTGATCGTCTTTTTCCTAAGCTGGTTGTTTGTACATGAACACTTCACACCCGTTGAAAAAGGCGCAGCAAATTCAACAAAGGACGTTATTCATTCCTTCAAACATCCCCAAATCATTTTGGGCATGCTGATTACCACCATGATCATTCAAGTTGCCAACCAGTCTATCAGTCCAATTCTTAGTTTGTACGTTCGGCAACTGCTCCACGGTCAAGGCTCTGTTTCCTTAGTAGCCGGACTTGTAGCCGCTATTCCAGGAATTGCAACCATCATTGCCGCACCACGTTTAGGCGTGTTAGGTGACCGCATCGGCACGGAACGTATTTTAACCATCGGTTTCGTCTTTGCCATCTGTGTATTCATTCCGATGGCGTTTGTTCGAAACGTTTGGGAGCTAGGCGGGCTCCGTTTTCTGATTGGTATTTCCGACGCCACGATGATGCCGGCCGTCCAAACGTTATTGGCAAAAAACTCCCCTGTTTCCACCACCGGTCGAGTATTTTCATGGAATCAATCATTCATGGCAATGGGAAGCATCGTTGGCCCCATGATTGGCTCAACTGTGTCTGGCGCGTTTGGTTACGGGGCCGTGTTCCTGTCAACCGGCGTGATTGTTGCATTAAATCTAGTTTTGTTCAGGTTTAACACCCGCTCGTTACGAGATTAAACCATTAACTTAATAATCTTAAAAATCCCGACAGCCATGTTTTCACGGCTGCCGGGATTTTTGATTAAACCGAACAAATAACGAAATTGTCGAACAGATTAAGCTTTTTTATCCTGCTGTTGAAATTTGAAATTAAAACTAGCTAGTACAATCATGATAATCGTGAGCACTAACAAAATGATGAAATCGTGCAGGCCACCACGTGCTGTGGCCTCAACCGAAGACAGTTTGCCCGCCTGATTTTGACTGATTGCCACAACCGTCGCCATCACGGCGGTTCCAATAGAACCAGCGTACTGCTGAATGGCATTAAATGCCGCGTTACCGTCCCCAATAAGTTTAGGCGACAACTGCTGCATGCCGTTTGCCAACGTATTACTAAAGGTCATGGAGAACCCGACACTATAAATAATGTAAATGCCGATAATCCAGCCCACGGACAGATGGTCAGCGTTCAACACAAAACCAGCCATCGCAATTATCAAACATACGAGTCCTGTTAAAATAGGCACGCGCGGTCCGCGACGATCCAGCAAGGAACCACCGAGTGGCATCAATATCGTTCGTAAAACACTACCTGGCAGTAAGAGTAACCCGGCCTTCATCGCGTTTGCCCCAATGACCAGCTGTGCGTAGTTTGGCAAAAGAAAGCCCAAGCCAATGTTGCTCAATTGCAGACTCAAATACGTTAAAAAGCTGAGCACGAAGGTTCGCCGTTTGAAAATCGCAATATTGATCAGCGGCTGAGCCGTCCTTGTCGCCCACCAGCCATAACCAACCAGAGCAACTATTCCAACCAGGACTAGCCCCCAGAATCCAAGACTACTCCAACCATGTTTGGATGCATCGTTGAAACCCAAGGAAATGGTAACAAACGCCACCGCAATCAACGTAAATCCTAGCGTATCAAAGTGCGCCTGTTGAGTGCCGACACGTTGGCGAATATTGAAGTATCCAAACAGGAACGAAACGGCCACAATCGGTAACACAATCCAGAAAATCATTCGCCAACCCATATAGTACAGCACCAAACCGCCATATGTAGGTCCCACAGTTGGCGCAAAGCCCAAAATCATGCCACCAATCGACATGTAACGGCCCATCTTAGCGCTGGGAACAAACTGCGTAATAATACCGAACATCACCGGCGTACATAAACCGGTCGCAATTCCGCCAATTAACCGTCCAATCAACAAAACTGGAAAAGACGTGGCCACCGCACAAACCACCAAACCAATGACAAACAATACAAGTGCCGTGACGAATGTCGCTTTAAACGTAAACCGTTTGTGGATATATGACGCCATAATCATCACCAATGATGCAATAAGCAGGTACCCAGTTGTGAGCCATTGAACAGCACCAATAGAAATGTGAAACTGCCGCATGAGTGTTGGAAAAGTGACGTTCATCGATGTTTCTGTTAAAATCCCACAAAATGAAAGTAACGCTGTTCCTAAAATTGAGAACAACACGAAGCGTGGTACTTTAGTTGCCGTTGAATCCATAAATACCTCTTTCTGAATTAAATATTAGTGCCTTTTTATCTTATCCCTACAAATTTTAATTTGCACATGGAAAAATAAAAAAAGCCCTTATCAGCGTAAAGTCGCAGACAAGAGCTTAAGATTGATTCAATTTTGCTTACTTCAAACCATACTTCTTGTTGAACTTGTCAACAGCACCGTCGGCTTGAGTGAACTTCTGCTTACCAGTGTAGAATGGGTGTGAATCAGAAGTGATTTCAACACGGATCAATGGGTAAGTGTTGCCGTCTTCCCAATCAGTTGTTTCTTGAGAAGTAGCAGTAGAACCAGAAATAAATTTGTAGCCAGTGGTTGAGTCCATGAACACAACCTGGTGGTAATCTGGATGAATGCCTTGTTTCATTGTAATATCTCCTTTGCCATGAGTCATTTGCTGAGTCATAGTTACATATAATCAACTTTAGTAATATAGCATGGATTAGGCTTACGCGCAAGTCGGCGACAATAATAATCGTGAGTTAATTTAACTCAATCATTCATAATTGTACCAAACAAATTCGCGCTTGAACGATGCAATCGTTGTGCAAAATTACTAGGACCAGCTTTTAAAATCAGCGCTTGAACGTCTTTAACGAAACCGAAACACATGTCAGCCTAGTATTCAAAAACACCCGCGTCTGTATCTTCAATAATCTGTATATGACCGCCCAGTGCCTTAAGCTTATCGGAAATACGATCATAACCACGCAAAATGTTTTCGGCATTGGTAATGGTTGTACGTCCCTCTGCCATTAAGGCCGCAATTACCAATGAAGCACCTGCACGAATTTCGCCAGCAGCGACAATGGTTCCAGTTAAGTCATCACAGTGGTTGACAACAATCATGTTGTTTTCCAGCCGAATGTTTTCGCCCATCCGGTTAAGTTCAGGAATGTGCTTTGTTCGCTCAGGATAGATAGTGTCGATAATGATACTAGCGCCATCTGCCCGACCCATCAGCGGTGTGATTGGTTGCTGCAAGTCAGTCGCAAAACCAGGATAGGGCATGGTTTTAACCTGAATTGGCTTAAGCTTTTCGGATTTATGCACATAAATACTGTCTTCACTGATGTCCATCTTGACGCCCATTTCAATTAACTTAGCGGTGAAAGCCTCCAAGTGTTCAGGAATGACGTTTTGAATGTTAACACCTGCGCCAACGGCCGCCGCCATCGATAAGTACGTGCCTGCTTCGATACGGTCAGGAATAATCGTGTGCGTGTTAGTCGCTTTTAATTGAGACACACCCTCGATTCGAATAACATCTGTCCCAGCACCGCGCACCTTAGCGCCCATGTTATTTAAGAACGTTGCCAAGTCGATAATTTCCGGTTCCTTAGCGGCGTTTTCGATCACCGTTAAGCCATCAGCTTTTACGGCAGCCAAAATGATGTTCATGGTGGCACCGACAGACACAATATCTAAGAAGACACGCGCACCGTGAAGACCCTTGCTAGCATCAATATGAACAGAGTCGTCTATCTCCGTAACTTCTGCACCTAAGGCCTTAAAGCCCTTGATGTGTTGATCGATTGGACGTGGGCCAATATTGTCACCACCAGGAAACGATACAGTTGCCCGTCTGAAACGACCTAGCAAAGCTCCCATAAAGTAATATGACGCACGTAAACTCTTAATTGCCTTACCTGGTAAAACATTTTCTTCGATATGCGTTGGATCAATATCCAGCACACCATTTTCAAAGTGTGATGAGACGTTCATTGATTCGAGGATGGCCATCAAGTTATGTACATCCAAAATGTCCGGAACAGAATCAAATTGAACCGGGGTATCAGCCAGGATAGCAGCGGGAATTAGTGCAACCGTACTGTTTTTGGCGCCGCCAATAGTGACTTCGCCTGACAGTGGGTTGCCCCCTTGGATGATCATCGATTTCATGCGTTATTCCTCTTTCATTCATGCAACTAATTCGTATTGAGATTTACCATGGCTCAACCATAAAGGGAGCACAATTATCTTCCATACTAATGAACGAATGGCAAAAAGACAACACTGTTTCTGGCTTCTCAGTATATTTTTAGAAACTTTTTTATCACTGCTTAATCATTTACCGGTCAAATCGTTTAATAATTGCCTGTTTAACAGCCTTTTGGCCTCACTGTTGACTCATATAGAAATAGTTAGAAAAATTGTGCAAAATAAAAAGTTTGTTGAGGACGTAGCTGTCCATCAACAAACTTCCTTGAAATACTGTGTTTATCTGACACTGTTAGTTTTTCGCAATTTACATTGTCAGATTGCCTGCACTTTTAGCTGCCTACCGTTTACTGACGGGCAATGTGCTCATCATCAGCAGCCTTCACAAACGCCTTGAACAAACCTTCGGGACGGTTTGGCCGTGACAAGAATTCTGGGTGATATTGTGCCGCAACGAAGAACTTGTTGCTTGGTAATTCAACCACTTCTACCAACCGGTTATCAGGTGACGTCCCAGAGAATACCAGCCCCTTGGCAGCTAACTGGTCGCGGAACTTGTTATTGAATTCATAACGATGACGGTGACGTTCGGAAATCACTTCTTCATTGTTATAAGCTGAGGCGGCCAAAGTACCTGGCTTCAACTTACATGGGTAAGCACCTAACCGTTGTGTACCACCAAGATCATCGATGTTTTCTTGATCAGGCATTAAATCAATGACTGGGTATGGTGTGTCAACATTAATTTCCGTTGAGTTAGCATCTTTCAAGCCAACCACGTCACGTGCAAATTCAACACAAGCCATCTGCATCCCCAGACAAATGCCCAAGTAAGGAATGTCATGCTCACGTGCATACTTGATGGCCAAAATCTTACCTTCAATTCCACGATTACCGAAACCGCCAGGAACTAGAATGCCATCTGCTTCAGCCAAAACCGAATCAACGTTATCTGCGTTAATTTCTTCTGAGTTGAAATGATTAATTTTAACATCAGCATCAACAACATAGCCGGCTGACTTTAAGGCTTCGTTGACAGAGATATAAGCATCTTGCAGATCAGTGTACTTACCAACCAAATCAATGGTGATGGTCTTGTGTAAGTTTTGAACATGTTGTTCAAGCTTACGCCATTCACTCATGTCTGCTTCCGGAGCGGACAACTTAAAGTGGTTTAAGACAATGTCGTCCATGTGTTGGTCTTGTAAAGCCAATGGCACCGTGTAAACCGTTGGCACGTCCATCGATTCAACAACCGCTTCAGGGTCAACGTCACAGAATGACGCAATCTTGTTACGCATCGTTTGGGTGATGTGCTTTTCCGTCCGGACAACTAGCATGTTTGGCTGAATGCCTAAACCACGTAGTTCCTTAACACTGTGTTGTGTTGGCTTGGTCTTCATTTCACCAGCAGCCCGCAGATAAGGAATCAAGGTTGTGTGAATGTAGAAAACATTGTCACTACCAACATCAGTTTTCATCTGACGTAATGCTTCAATAAATGGTAAGGACTCAATATCACCCACCGTACCACCAATTTCTGTGATCACCACGTCCGCGTCAGTCGTTTGACCAGCACGCATGATCTTTTCCTTAATTGCGTTAGTGATATGTGGAATAACTTGAACCGTCGCGCCAAGGTAGTCTCCATGACGTTCCTTTTGTAGAACTTCTTGATAAATTTTCCCCGTCGTGACGTTTGAGTATTTATTCAGGTTAATGTCGATAAATCGTTCGTAGTGGCCTAAATCAAGGTCCGTTTCGGTCCCATCATTTGTCACAAACACTTCACCGTGTTGGTATGGGCTCATCGTTCCTGGGTCAACATTGATGTAAGGATCAAACTTTTGAATCGTAACCTTGAGCCCACGGTTCTTTAACAAACGGCCTAAGGACGCAGCAACGATCCCTTTCCCAATTGACGAAACCACACCACCGGTGACAAAAATGTATTTGGTCATCTAAATAAACGCTCCTTTTGTTTTTTCGGGGAAGCCTTAAACAAAGAAAAAGCCCCCAATTCATCTGAATTGGGAGCAACTAAAGTCTTCATTAACGTGCCCGTTCTTCTGAACGGTGCCCAAAAAATATAATACCGACTTCAAGTCATAACGTCAAGGATTTTATCCGGTAATTTTATTACTCGGTCAAACGAACAAGCGACGCGTTAGTTATTCGTCGTCATCGTCATTTTCTTCATCCTCATCGTCGTCATCATCTTCATCACTTAACTCTGCCAATTGACCCTCGATACCATCTGGCAATTCTTCTTCAGTAGCCTGATTTTCAGTATCGTCATCATCGCTGTCCTCATCATTATCTTGAGTGTCAGCACCATCAACATCGTCATCAGAATCTTGACCGAAGTCATCATCTTCAGGATCGTCGTCATCGTAATCGATAACATCATCGTCGTCAGCAGCGTCAGCCAGAAAGGCATTAACCTTACGGCGTTTCTTACGCTTTGGCTGATCCTCGTCTTCTTCACCATTAATAGTGGCTTCGTCGATGGAATCAAACGCGTACCAAGTACGGAGTCCCCACGTATTGTCACCAAGTGAAATGAAACTACCGTCGACATTTAGGTCCGTATAGAATTGTGCAAAACGATCACGAATTTCTTCGTCACTTTTGCCCAAGTACTGTTGTACCTGGTTAGTTAAATCGGCAAAGCCCATGGCTTCCCCGTGTTGTGAGAGAATTGCGTGCGCAACCTCAATCATCGACAATTCTTTCTTATTTTGACCTTCGAAAATTTTAAGTTCCAAAATCAGGCCCGTCCTTTCGAGAGTGTACATCTTATCATAAGGTCTTAAGCTGTAAAATGCAATCTAATTTGATAATCACCGATTAATTGTTCGCCGGCCAACAACTGGTAGTCGATGGCAATTCGGCCTGCCGATAAATCATCACTCAACCTGACACTAAGATCAGTTGTTGCAACTTCGACGGCCATAATCCCATAAGGCGTCCGATATTGAGTCGTAACTGCCTTTCCGGTTAGAAAATGAAATTTAAGACCATTTTCACCAGAACGCGTCAAGACGACATCATCTTCACCATTCAGCTTAAACGTCACTGGCGTCGACTGACCATTATCATCTTCAACATAACGTAAATAAATGTTGTCATTCACAATCACCAAGCGGCCTGGCAAATCAAAGTCAAATTGCTCGGTGTCATCATCTTGTGTAATGTTGGTCAATAAATGAACGGTGACAGCCTGTTCAAATTGTTGTGCCACAAATCTACCTCCCAGTGTTATTTGAAATTTTCCATAAAACGCATTGAATGTCAGTAAGAAATTATAACGCTTTTTAGATAAATTACCATTAATGAAACCTTGGTCCTTTTCATTTTGAAAATTGGGCTCAATGTCTTTCACTAATGCAGACCCCAGCGCGATTCGGTATAATGAAAGCAGTTGCTTTTAGCTATTCATTATAAATGAAACCAGTATCGATAATAAATTGACAAACGGACACACTAATATGAGCCCATTCATTTCGTTTGTCATCCATAAAACGTTAAGAAATTAGGTGATTACATGATTGACGCACTTGCTCTCGCGCCGACAACAATGTTACTGTCGCAGCATTTCAAACGAGCTGACGGTTTAGCGACATTTTCAAACATGAATGCGCTACTTAGTCTTATTGAACATGAAAATCAGCCCTTGCTCCACTTTTGGTTATTAGACAATACAGTAATCATGGGTCTTCGCGATGCTGATGTGCCCCATCTGTCTGCTGCTCATAAAGTGCTTACAGATCACGGATACAGTGGTTTTATTCGCAACTCAGGTGGATTAGCTGTCGTAGCTGACGCCGGCGTTCTCAACATCAGCCTCTTTTTCCCACCGAGTTTGGTCAAACTTGGTGTCGATGATGCCTATGAACAAATGAAGTTGCTTGTTGACCGAGCATTCCCTGAACTCCCAATTGATGCTGGCGAAGTTGCTCGTTCTTACTGTCCTGGCACCTACGACCTGAGCGTAAATGGTCATAAGATTGCCGGCATGTCTCAACGACGCCGGAATGGTGGCACCGTCATCATGTTATATCTGAGCGTAAACGGTAACCAAAATGCCCGCGCTCAATTAATTCACGATTTCTACACTGTTGGATTAGGCCACGAAGAAAACAAATGGGACTTCCCTGATGTCGATCCTGGCACCATGATGAACGTCGGCGACTTGTTACCACAATCGTTAACTATTGAAGCGGCCCGTCAACGCTTTATTGATGCGGCACAGCAGAGTGGCACGCAACTTGCCAAACAGCACTTGGCCACGCTGATGCAGGAACCCGAATTTGGTGCTCACTTGGACTTTGAAGCCAAACGTTTAAGTCAGCATCAGCCAAGCTTTTAAGCTGTCGCTAATATCCTAAGAAAATTGAGCTCCGTCACATATTTTAAGGAGGATTTAATGGATTATCGTCATCAGTTATTACCACGTGAAAAAGTATTCCGCGATCCCGTTCACAATTATATCGCCGTTTCCTACCAGGTGATTTTGGATTTGATTGACACTAAAGAATTTCAGCGTTTGCGACGTGTCAAACAATTGGGTGTGACGGAAGAAGTTTTTCACGGAGCAGAACACAGCCGCTTTGGGCATTCCCTAGGTGTGTATGAAATTGCGCGTCGAATCTGCGATAACTTTGAACACGACTATCCGTCGCAAACACCTGGAGATGGCCTGTGGGATGACCATGAGCGACTCGTCACGTTGTGTGCTGCACTCCTGCACGATATCGGGCACGGTGCTTACTCACATACGTTTGAACACATTTTTCACACGGACCACGAAGCGATTACTGCGCAAATTCTAACTTCCCCCACTACTGAGGTCAATGCAGTACTCAAACGGGTGTCGCCAGAATTCCCACAGCAAGTTGCCAGCGTCATTCAACATACGTATCCCAACCCGCAAGTTGTCCAGATCATTTCCAGTCAATTGGACGCAGACCGAATGGATTATCTGTTACGTGACGCCTACTATACCGGCGCCGACTACGGCCGTTTCGACCTCACTCGTGTACTGCGCGTGATGCGGCCCTACAAAGACGGGATTGCGTTTGATATTGACGGGATGCACGCTGTCGAGGATTACATTCTCAGCCGTTTTCAAATGTATCAACAAGTATACTTCCACCCTGTTTCTCGTGCGATGGAAGTCATTTTGGATCACCTACTGTTACGTGCTAAGGACCGTTATGACAATCAGCCAGTCCGTGAAGACGGATTTCGTCCCCTATTGCTTGAACCTTTCTTTAACCACGATTGGACGCTAGCGGACTACTTAAAATTAGATGATGGTGTGCTTAACACTTATTTCTTACACTGGGCTGACAGCGACGACGCCGTGTTATCGGACTTAGCCAACCGCTTCCTAAATCGACGGCCATTTAAATCTGTGGAATATACGAGTGAAACGGAAGATTTGTTGACGATTCTGCGTGCCAAAATTGAAACAGCCGGTTATAACGTCAAGTATTACACTGCCACAAACGACAGTTACGACCTGCCATACAATGCAAACAGTCGCCAGACCCGCAAACCAGCTGCCGAAATTCAACTGATGAAAAGTGACGGTTCCACCATTGAACTATCATCACTGAGCCCGCTAGTTGCCGCCATTACTGGTCGTGAATTGGGAGATCAGCGTTTCTTTTTTCCTCGGGAAATGTTGACTAAAGACGCAGAAAATGACTTATTTAGCCCAATTTACATTGAGTTTCAAAATTACATTCATAATGACCAACTTATTCACCCTCAAGGAGAATCCCATGACAATTAAAATGATTGCCATCGACATTGATGGCACGTTACTAAATGAAAAAAGTTCACTGAACCCCGCTACAATCAAGGCCGTTCAGGCGGCTCGCGATGCTGGCATCAAAGTTGTCCTATGCACTGGCCGCCCATTAACGGGTGTTCAAGATTACTTAGGCCAATTGGGACTCAGCGGTGATGACCAATACGTCATTACTTTCAACGGTGCATTAGCACAAACAATCAGTGGCAAAATTCTTGTTCGCCACACGTTGAATTACGATCAGTACCGTCAGTTACAAACTCTAAGTGAAACGCTTGAAACACACTTTCACGTAGAAACTGAATCTCACATTTATACGGCAAACAAGAACATCAGCCCTTACACTATCGGTGAAGCCTTCTTAGTAAAAATGCCGATCCGTTATCGTGCCGTTGAAGAAATGCCAACTGACATCACATTATCTAAGGCAATGTTTATTGATGATCCAAAGATTATCAGTAGCGCGGTCGAAAAACTTCCTGATGATGTCAAACAAGACTTTTACTTTGTCCGCAGTGAACCCTACTTCCTTGAAGCCATGAACAAGGCGGCTTCAAAGGGCAACGCAATCACCGGATTAGCCAGCGATTTGGGCTTTTCAATGGACGAAGTTATGGCTTTGGGCGACCAAGGTAATGATCTTTCAATGATCAAGGCTGCCGGTTGGGGCGTTGCAATGGGCAATGCCATTGACGAAGTTAAGGAAGCTGCCCAGGCTGTTACACTGACCAACAAAGAAGACGGTGTCGCCGCCGCAATCAACAAATACGCACTAAATTAATCAGATCAATTTAATTTAAACTGTTTCAAAAACAAAACGCACTGTAATTCCTCGATAAACGTGGAATGCAGTGCGTTTTGTTATTTTTGTACCGTTCCGCGGACCAGAAACGCCGTTCCATGGGACCGGTCTCAGCCTCCTAAACCCGGAGTCTTTAACCTTGATTATGAGCCGAAAAACACGTCTCATAAGTCATCCCGCAACACTAAGCGGCCAAATTCCTGCCGCTAAATGTTGCCGACACGAAACTCTGTTTCTGATCCGCTCCACTCTTCTCACAATCAGTCTTTTTTGCTCACGGTAAAGCTGTCAAAAACGTTGCCACAATATCATCTGGAAGGCGTCAACAGTGATACCGAGCCGTGAAGGTAACGTTAATTCGAGTGGTTTTCTCGAATTTAGGTTACGGACGGTCCGTAAAGACTCGGCTCCTCACGAGGCTTTGCGGCGAGGTGAAAGACTCCGAACTTGGGAGGCTTGAACCGGTCCCACGGTGAGCGTGTCACTGTTGACAACTGGAAAAAGATTGCTAAAGTGGACCGCTCAGAGCGTGACTACAACGGCGATGATAATGAGAATGGCTCCGTCGATCCAGAGCCACCGATTCCAATCGGAAAATCGAAGTGGTTCATTCTTTTTAACGGCAATATCACGCGTGTTCATCTTAGGCTCAGGCTCTTTATCCGCCTTTTCCTTATATGTTTGTTTACGGCGTCTGCGAAATCCGGCAAACAAATGCGCATGACTCAATTGCATCACCACACCAATAACAATTAGCGCCAACCCAATCATAAAAAATATATCGGACAGTTTAACTAATGAAACGCCACTTGCCCAGGCGATGCCACCAATAATGGCACAAACGATTAAGCCAATCGCTGACCATATTGCCGGTCGTTGTTTTTGTCGCATCTTTTACGTCTCCAAACTAATCTTTGTGATAAATTCTGTTGTAACTAAAAATACCGCAAATGTCTGCGGTATTAAAGTCCAAATTATATTTAGCTAATCACTAATGGTTTGACTGCGTCGCTGAAGTACTGTTGTCAGTTGTTGGTGTGTTAACCGTGTTAGCCTCACCGTTGCCAGCATCGGCACCAGAAAAGACAGTGGTGACTTCTTTATTTGCTGGTGTGTAAGTGTAAACACCGGACAGATTGCTGATGTTGGCATCAGGAGCCTGGGTTCGAACGTCGATTTGGTAAGTGCCATTCCCGTTGCTAATAACGGTATATTGACGACTGCCGTTTGTCTCGTTGTAGCCCATCTGACTTCTAAAGTTCGACAGAATCCCGTTCGTAGAGGTTACATTTGTGCTGCTACTCTTCGTCGAACTGTTACTGCTTGAAATGGACTGTTGTGTTGTTTCACTGTTTGTCTTAGATGTTGAAGAAACGCTACTCTGCCCATTTACATTGCCTGTAACTTGACTAACCTGTTGGCTACTGCTGTCTTGTTGACCGCTCGTAGCAACAGTTCCCGAAGCGACTTTGCTCAAACTAGTTTGAGTTGCGTTACCCTTAACGGAGCTACTCTGTGTTGAATTGCTTTGAACTGAACTGTTTTGAACAGAACTACTTGGCACTACACCGCTTTGAACGCTACTAGTCTGCGCCGAACTAGTCGACGCGACGCTTACATTAGATGATGTTGTGTTCGAATCAGAAACAGCACTAGTGTCGGAAGCAGATGAACTTGTCCCCGTGACGGCTAATGAAGACTGATCACTAGAAGAACTCGTCGTAGCAGGTGAGACCATTGTGACATTCGACGTACGTGTAGGAACCTTTACGTCACTCTTACGGCTGCTACGAACACTATCTGAATGATGCCCCTCGCTGACTGTCGTCGCAGAAGTACTTGCACAAGCAGTCAACAGAACCGTACTGACCAAAATTACGCTACCTGTCATCATTTTCTTAAATGTTTGAATGCTCATTTTATGTACCCCCGCTCTGACACGTTTCAAATCTCCTGTGCCTTTTGATACTTAAATTATATCACTTGTAACAAAAATTACGTGATTATGTCATTATTGTTACATATCGAAAGAAAAGCTTAATAACTTCAGCATTTTATGATATGGACGGTGAAACAACGAGATTGACACATAACTGCCAATTTAACTCCTAGTAAAAAAAGGTGCAATCGTGAGCCAGAACACCGTCTTTTACCGCCCAACACAAAAACGACGTTCATGGAAAAATCCACGAACGTCGTTTTTTTTAGTGAGCAAGCCGACCTATAACGACATGTTCTCGTTTACTCAACGCTAATTAACCGAAGACTAGTTGTTACGGCCATCCCGGTGAAAACGAGTCCGGAACAAAGGACTAACAGCCTTGTTTTCATTGATCCGACGAATTGCATCCCCAACCAGCGGAGCAATGGACACTTGCACTAACTTGTCGAAATGTTTTTCTTCAGGCAAGTTAATTGAATCAGTCACAACCACTTGTTTAAATGGCGATGCTTTCAAACGGTCAACCGCTGGTCCAGACAACACAGCATGTGAACAACAAGCGTAAACTTCTTCTGCACCTGCATCCATCAATGCCTTGGCTCCCAAAGTAATCGTACCGGCCGTATCAATCATGTCATCAATCATGATACATTTCTTACCCTTGACATCACCAATGATGTTCATAATCTCAGCCACGTTGGCACGAGGACGACGTTTGTCAATAATCGCAATTGGTGCTTTAAGGAACTCTGCCAAGGCACGCGCGCGCGTCACTCCACCGTGATCCGGTGAAACCACCACTGCATGTTCAGCAATGTGATTCGTAATGAAATAGTCAGCTAACAATGGTGCTGCCATCATGTGATCAACCGGAATATCAAAGAATCCCTGAATTTGAGCAGCGTGTAGGTCTAATGCCAGTAGCCGGGTCGCACCAGCTTTTTCAAGCATATCTGCGACCAGTTTAGCGGTGATAGGTTCACGTGAACGCGCTTTACGATCCTGACGGGCATAGCCGTAGTAAGGAACAACCAAGTTGATTGTATTAGCACTGGCACGACGTAGTGCATCAATCATAATCAACAATTCCATTAAATTATCGTTAACAGGTGCTGATGTGGACTGAATCAAATAAACGTTGTCCCCACGCACACTTTCTTCGATATTAATGCGAATTTCACCATCACTGAAACGATCCACAGAAGTTTTACCTAATTCAACACCGACTTCATTAGCAATCTTTTCTGCCAGTGGTCGGTTTGAATTCAGCGCAAAAATCTTCAGTTTGGGGTCAAAATATTGAGTTGACATGTTCCCTCCACAAAGGATAATTTAATTTTTTCATACTCGTTTGTTATAGCTCAATGGTACTCATTAACGATCATTGACGCAACTATCTACACTATTTGTCTTCCGGTTTATGCGGTAATTTGGACCAATAATCCGGTTTGTTAGTTTGACGTTCACGGGCAATCGCCATGTCATGACGCGCAACGTCCTTTGTAATCGTTGAACCAGCGGCAATAAACGAGTGATCCGCGACGTTAAGCGGCGCAACCAAATTAGAATTGCTACCAATGAAGCTGTGGTCACCCACAATGGATTCATGTTTGCCGACACCATCGTAGTTAACAAACACAACCCCACAGCCGACATTAATATCCGTTCCTAATTGAGCATTCCCAACATAGGTCAAGTGGCCCACTTTAGTCCGTGCACCAATAGTCGCTTTCTTAATCTCAACAAAGTTACCGAGGTGAACGTTTTCACCAATATGAGCATCTGGCCGCAAGTGACTCATTGGTCCAATATCAGAGCCATCAGCCATGTCACTATCTTCAATGAACGAAGAGGTAATTGTGACACCATCGTGAATGACACTATTACGAATTTCTGAGTTGGCACCAATCATGCAATCCTCGCCGATGACCGTGTGTCCCTTTAACTGAACATTAGGCTCAATAATAGTGTCAGCACCAATTTTAACGTCCACATCAACGTACGTATGATCTGGATCGATAAAGGTCACACCATTTGCCATGTGTTCCTCATTGATACGGCGTTGCATAACTTTTGTCGCCGTCGCCAGAGCTTTACGGTCGTTGACACCCATTGATTCACTGAAATCGCTCATCCGGTAGGCACCGACCCGTTGACCAGCCGCCTTTAAAATTTCGATGACATCGGTTAAGTAATACTCACCTTGGGCGTTGTCATTTTTAACTTGGTGAAGTGCATTGAATAAGGCTTTGTTGTCGAAAACGTACACACCGGTATTAATTTCCTTAACAGCCTGTTCTTCTGATGTAGCGTCCTTTTGTTCCACAATTTTTTCTACAAGCCCAATATCATTTCGGATAATCCGGCCGTAACCAGTTGGATTGGGCGCAATCGATGTCAGAATCGTCCCAACATCGCCCTTTGCTTCGTGGTAGTCAAACAGTTTTTGAAGTGTTTCAGCTCGAAATAACGGTGTATCACCACTAACAATCAGTGTGACACCATCGACATCGCCTAGTAACGGTTCTGTTTGTAACACGGCATGGCCAGTACCCAATTGTTCTTTCTGCATTGCATATTGTGTGCGATCACCCAATTGTTTGCGAACATCATCTGCCCCATAGCCAACAATTGTCACGATCCGGTCCATGTTTGTCGATTCAACCTGAGTCAACACGTGATCGACCATTGTTTTACCACAAACCCGGTGTAAAACCTTGTACAGCTTCGATTTCATGCGGGTTCCTTTACCGGCCGCAAGAATAATGGTATTTCTCGAACTCATTTAAAAACTTACCTACCTTTCATTGCCAAACACACGGTGCATATAGTTCCCCGGTGTGGCCCGAATTGGTTCCGATTCACTTTGTAATGTTTCGACGTGCAGTAATGATGTGAAGTTTTCAGATTGGCGTTCGCCGTTAAAGCGGCCTTCACCAAACACGGTAATGCCGGCAACCTCACAGTCCAGCTCACGAACTAAGCTAGCAAGACCAGAAATGGTGCCGCCACCCTTAACAAAGTCATCCACAATCAATACCCGTGAACCAGCTGGCAGGGCACGTTTGGAAATTTGCATTTTTTCGATGGCCGTCGATGAGCCAGATACATAGTTCACGCTGACCGTAGCACCATCTGTGATGGCACCGTCTTGACGAGCAATGACAAACGGCACGTTCAATTGCTCCGCAACAGCCTGAGCTATCGGAATCCCCTTCACAGAAACCGTCAATACCATATCAATAGTTTGGTTCATGTATTGAGTCGCAATCAAACGACCGATCTGGCGAAGGACTTCTGGTTTGCCTAATAAATCAGATAAGTAGACATAGCCACCTGGCATCACCCGATGGGAATCCGAAACTTCTTTACATAAGTAATCGATGTATTCAGAAGCGTCTTCCTTCAAAATATATGGAATGAAACGGGCCCCACCAGCAGCACCGGGCAAGGTCTCTAATAGGCCAGTCCCGCGTTCCTGAAAAGTACGTTTCAAAATGGTTAAATCTTCACTAATCGATGACTTGGCTGACTCGTAACGCTCCGCAAAAAAGGACAACGAAACTAGTGTCCGTGGTCGTTCCAGTAAGAAGCGCGTCATGTCAATCAATCGATCTGATCGTCTAACTTTCACGTTTAGCTACCTCAACTCATTTTTAATTTCACAATGAACGACAAAAAGCGTTCTTTCCTTGGTTAATAATAGCACAATGTTCGTAATTACTGGGCGCTTCTCACAAAAAAAGCGCCGTTTCCGACGCCGTTCTCATACCACTTTAATTTCGTGCTGTGAAGCGATTAAAAATCAGGCCAATAAAGTAAAACAGGACCTCAATGACAGCAATGAAAAACGATACCGGCCAATTCGTCCAGTAACTCAGCGCTAAGCCTAGCCACACACCAATCAAAGCAAACAGAATGGCTAGCCCGATCATGCTACCAACGCCGTGTGCAAAATATTTCGCCGCCGAAGCAGGCAAAGTGAGCAAAATAAAGATTAACAGAGAACCCACGATTTGAGCAGCTACACTGACTGAAAATGCTAACGCAACAAGAAAGATGATGGCCAATGTGGTGCCGTGAATACCGGCAACCCGCGCTCCAACCGCGTCAAACGAATCGAACTTCAAACTCCGGTACACCGCAATAATTACCACAATCACGGCCAAAGCTAAAATAGCAACTTGCAGTACCGATGTCCGGCTGATCCCAATGACCGAGCCAAACAAAATATTTGTAGCTGAACTGGCATTTTGGTTTGAGAGCGATAGGAACAGAATTCCTAACCCAATCGCTAGCGCCGAAATCGAGGTGATGGCAGCTTCGCGACGGGATGCCTTGCTACTTAATTGACCCACCGCAACAGAACTGACGCTGGTAAACAATAGCATCCCCGCCAGCGGCGTCCAACCAACAAACAATCCGAAAGCTGCCCCGGCAAACCCTATTTCAGATAACGTGTGCGTTAAGAAAGACATGTTGCGAGCGACCACAAAAACGCCAACGATACCACTAACAATTGCGATCAATGTGCCCGCTGCAAAGGCATTTTGCATAAATGGATAACTAAGCATGAGCCGCCTCCAGTACCGTTTCGTTCAATTCGTCAATCGTCCCCAGCTGATATGGACCCGGTTGCATCAACAAAAAGTTGGTCGAATACTTCTTTGTTAGCGGCAAATCATGTGTCACGAAGATAACGGCTGCTTGTGTTTGCTGCTGATATTGTTTAACCAAGTCCAGCAATTCAAACTTCATGTTGTTGTCCAAACTGGCAGTCGATTCATCCAAAATCAGCAACTGTGGCTGCCGAATCAAAGCCTGGGCCAAATAAGCTTTCTGTAGTTCGCCACCAGAAACACGACCAAGTGGTGTGTGCGCGATCCGCGTCAAATCCGTTTCGCGCAATACTTGGTTCAAACGCTGCTTTTCATGTTTTGACCACCATGGCGTCAAATGATCATGTAGCGCCAAACCAACAAAATCCCTCACAGTCAGTGGGTATTCGTTATCAACGTTTCTAAATTGCGGTACGTAACCAATCGTGACCTGAGAGCGACTTGGCAAAAACGAAACTTCGCCAGCCGTGGGCCGTAGCTGTTGGAGTAAAATTCGAATAAGGGTTGTTTTACCAATCCCATTTTCGCCAAGCACGCTAAGAAATTCGCCACGCTTTAACGTAAACGTAAGTCCTTGAAACACCGTTTTTTGGCCAAACTTCATCCCCAATTTATCCACGGTCATAATGGTATCTTCGGTTAGTTGGCTATCAGGTTGATCATTGGAATAAATCGTTTGATGCGTCTCATTACTTGCCATGCTGATTGTCCTCCTCTAACGCAGTTTTGACTTGGTTCAATTCGTTTGTCATCCAACGTACGTACGACTGATTGGACGGCAACGTTTCTGTCACTTGAACCACTGGGATGTGGTAGCGCCGTGCTTGTTTGGTCATTGAGTTCACAATTGGCTGTGAGTTTTGTGTGTTCACAACCCACAAGGCAACCCTGTGTTGTTTAAAATCACGCGTTAGTTTGGCAATGTCTGCTGGTGATGGATCCGTTCCCTCTTCAACAGCGCGCGCAAAGTGATTATCTGAAATCTTTAGATTAACCGCCGTCAATGTGTCATTGAACACCGGCTCACTAACAGCAACCGCTTGGTGATGACCTGTGCGTTTCAACTGTTTAATCGTCTTTTTCCACGGCGCCAGTGTCTTAAGATACCGATTGGCATTCCGTTTAAAAGTCGCTTTATGCTCAGGTTGTAAACTCGAAAAGCGGGTTACCATCTGTGCAACTAAGCGTGGCATCGCCTGCGGATTGTACCAAATGTGCGGATTCTCGCCGACCCGTCGGTGCATCAAATCTGTACCGACATTAATGGTGCGCTGCTCCTGACCATTCGCCGCCACAACTTTTCCCAACCAGTCATCATAGCCCAAGCCATTTTCAATGATCACATCAGCCTTAGCGACCTGCTTAGCAGTGTGAGTCGTTGGTTCAAAACTTTCCGCGTCAACGCTAGGACTGTTAATAACAGCCGTTACTTGACCGTATTGTCCAAGCACCGCGCTGGCAGCTTGAGCGTAGAAATCCAGCGAACTGACTACGCGAATTTTGGTGGTCGACGTGGTTCGAGCAACAGTCCGTCGTTGATCCACTGCTATACTCACCGTCACTGTTACCAACAGCAATGCTATAATGCTTAGAATATGTAAAACTCTTTTATGGCTTCGCAAAGGAACGTCCTTTCTGAAATCAATATGTAAAAAGTAATGATTACGTTTTAACAGTTTACCGAATGTTTCCCCAAAATGCAATTAGTAGATGTGCCAACGTAACTTGTTCTTAAACGGCTTAAATTCTTGTTATCTATTAAATCGAAACGTCATATTTTGAAAATATGTGTCTGTGTCGCCTCTTCGTCAGATCTCCGGTTCAAATTCAGTATTTATTACCCGCTGTCTTGACAGTCACTTCAAAAACCGTTACATTATTATCGAAATGATTTATCAATACTAAAATTTTTAAGGAGATCCGCCGATGCGCAACTAATAACTGTTTTGGAACTAAGTGAACTCATAATTTCATCTGCGAAATTCTCAGAACATTAACAAAATTGGGCTAGTTTGCCCTCTGCGAAGAAATTTCAATAGATGGTTATGAATTCATTCAGTGCCAGCAGTTACACGTTGCGGGGGTGGACTCTTTTTTTGTGCGCTTCCCCGCATGTCTGGACTGCCTTGGCACGTTCTGGGGAGGTTATAAAATGAAATATTTTCTTCTCGCTTAACACCTATCTAGTTAACTTGTAAGGAGTGATTTCATGTTTGTTATCCAAGCACAAAATATTGCCATAACACGGCATCAACAACAATTATTTAATATTGAGCAACTCGTCATTAATCCTGGTGACCGCATCGGTCTCATCGGTGCTAATGGTGCTGGTAAAACAACGCTGATTGATATTCTGACCGGCGCCCTAACACCCGATGCTGGCACGATTGATCGTCAAACGACCCCCGTTGTTGTCCATCAACTGCACGATATTTCCACGCAAAGCGGTGGTGAACAGGTTAAAAACGCCATTTTGACAGCTTTACGTCAACAACCTGAATGGTTAATTCTGGATGAGCCCAGCGCTAATTTAGACGAGACAAACCAGCAGTGGTTGATTGACCAGCTCAATCGATTCAAAGGCACCTTGCTACTGATTTCGCATGATCGAACATTGCTCAATGCTGTCACGACCACAACTTGGTCGCTCGCTGATCATACCCTGACGATGTTTGCCGGCAATTATGATGCCTTTACGGCCAATGAGACGGCCCAACGCAATAATCAAGCGGCCGCATTCCGAAATTACCAGCAGCAGAAGCATAAGCTGGAGGTCGCCGCTATCAAACGCACTGAACGGGCTGCCAAAACAACAAAGCCTAACCCCCACAATCACAGTCGTAACGAGCTCCAGGATATGAAAAGCTCACTACGCCGTAATCAAGGCAAAATGACCAAAGCAGCGCGTGTTATGAAGGATCACGCTGAACATTTGACACCAGTTGCCAAACCCACTGAGCAGCCCTCAGTTACCTTACGAGCGGAACAGTTCGCCACTTTAGGCCGGCATACGCCGATCAACATTCAGCATCTAGCCTTGAAAGCTGGCAAACGAACACTGGCAAACGATGTCAACTTTGTCCTCCACACTGGTGACCGTGTCGCTATCACCGGACCAAATCAGGTCGGTAAAACGACACTGCTTCGCGCCGTTTTAGCTAACCAAAATCAGGCCATTAGCGTCAATCCGGCGGTCAAATTTGGCTACTTTGCTCAGAATATGAGCCGCTTGGATCTAACTGCCACCATTTGGCAAAACGTGACTGAACATACGCGTCAGGACAACGCTATTGTCCGTACAATCTTGGCTGAATTTGGTTTTAAAGCAACTGCCCTAGATATTCCTGCCCAAAACCTAAGCGGCGGCCAACGTGTTAAGGTTTCACTGGTTAAAGTTCTGCTCAGCGACGCCAATGTGCTTATCCTTGATGAGCCAACGAACTACCTTGATTTACCAACACTCACAGCACTCGAACAATTTTTAACCACCTATCCTGGCACCGTTTTGTTTGTCTCACATGATGAAACATTTGTGACACACGTCGCGACTCGCGTCTTAAAGCTTTCTAATCACGGTCTAGTTGACCCCAATCAGGTGGCTACCAAACGGATTACGGCGGCGCAACGTCAAGCTGCTGATGAGGCATTGCTCGCTCAGTTTCGTAATTTGTAGTCGTCTTTTCAAGCTCATTCACCCATCCAACAAGGAGCTGTAACACAAGTCTGGTTTGAGAACGAGCATTAACCCAAAACTGACCTATTCCCGAACTTGGGGAATGGGTCAGTTTTGGGTTAAGCGGAATTCTCAGGACTTTGGAGCGCGATATTGCTCATATTATTCGTCCCCAATAAACTTGTATCACAGCTCCTTTTTAGCCACACGTTTTATTTCACATAACGATTTAAAAAATCCGTTAGCGTTTGACGATATTTGCTCGGTTGCGTTCGAATGCTTGAGATATGCGCAGCCTCGTCATCAATAACCAGTTGCTTAGGTTCATTTGCCCGGGCATACAGCTCGTACGCATCCCCAACTGGCACCGTTTGATCTTTAGCACCATGAAACACCAAGATTGGTAAATGATTTTTAGCCACCTCTGCTAAAATGTCACCATCTTTAAAGGCATAGCCAGCCTGACGTTTGGCGAAATCATCAGCGATTGGCATCAACACGCTGCTGGGCACATGATACTTATGCCACAGCCGAAACTTGCCTTCCTGAAAAACGTTTCGAAAACCGCTATCTTCAACAATGGCGCGCACGTTATGCGGCAACGTCTGACCACTTGTAGCCATTACCGTTGTGGCGCCCATACTAATCCCCATTAACACGATGTTAACTTGCTCTCCTTGGTTAGCAATAACCGTGTCGATCCACTGCTGGTAATCATTTCGATCCAGCCAACCAAAACCAATCACATTACCATCACTACGCCCATGTGCACGTGCGTCTGGCATTAACACACTGTACCCGGCGTCCATGAACAACCGGGCGTAAGGAATCATTTGTTCCCGTGAGTGATGCAAACCGTGGGCCAAAATAGCAACTTTATTGGTAGCCTTGACGTTTGGCATAAACGTCGCCCGTAAGGTCAGCCCGTCAGCCGTTTTAATCGCCCACGGTACCTGTTCTTGGTGTTTAAACCCCTCATTTTCAATGTCTGTGTTAGCCTCAAGTGAAGCCTGTCGACCGGCTAGCTTTTGCTTGTTGGACCAACCCGTTGCGAGCAAATAAACTGTGTAACCAGCACCAATCAAAGTCATGTAAC
Organism: Furfurilactobacillus rossiae DSM 15814; assembly: GCF_000428925.1. Classification (GTDB taxonomy): domain Bacteria; phylum Bacillota; class Bacilli; order Lactobacillales; family Lactobacillaceae; genus Furfurilactobacillus; species Furfurilactobacillus rossiae. Next base: position 49,407 of record NZ_AUAW01000007.1, read on the forward strand.
TCGTGGCAACAGCCAACGCAGTACGTTTGATTAACGTTTTTTTATTCATTCAGTCACTCCAAACCTGATTCTTCTTTAAGCTACCTTCAAACGGATGCCGATGGTTGCGCAAAATCAGTGTGCAAACTAACGGGACGCACAACATGGACTTCCCGACAAAAACCTGACAAACCGTTAGCTACGTGCTGAGCCCGTGATTGTTTACGGCAGATGCCAAACACCGTTGGGCCTGTGCCACTCATTTCGGCCACATCTGCGCCAAAACGAACCATCTGCTCCTTAAGATGATTAACCGTTGGATAAAGCCGTGACGTAATCGGCGTTAACACGTTTTCCACGGAATCACAAATTTCATCATAGTCACCTCGCTGAATTGCAGCGACTAGTGACTGCGTATCCGCGTGCCGAACCTCGTCATAGTTGATGCGACGCAAAATCGACGGTGTTGACACGCTGATTTTAGGTTTAGCAATCACTACCCACATCGGGGGTAGTTTAGGTAATTGCGTGATAATCTCACCGCGCCCCGTCACGTGCGCCGTTTGACTACAAACACAATATGGTACATCCGCATCAATCTGTAATCCTAATTGGCACAAAGTTGCTTGATCTAAATTGAGCTCCCAGAGTCGGTTGAGTGCCCGCAATACCGCCGCTGCATCCGATGAGCCACCGCCCATTCCAGCCGCAACCGGAATATGCTTTTCAATGTGGATATTCATCGCTTCTTTACGACCATACGTGGTTGCCAACAAGTGAGCAGCCTGGTAAGCAAGGTTACGATGGTCATTTGGTAAAAAGCCACTATCTGTGGTGACTTTAATGCGGCCATTGCGGCCCAGTGTTTTAACGGCGACATAATCCGCCAAATCGACGGACGTTAAAACCATATCCCATTCTTCACTGCCATCATGGTGATGAAAGGGTGTATCGAGGCTCAAATTCAGCTTGGCCGGCGCCTTTTCCAGTGTCTCCGTAAAATCACCTCCGCTACCACGAAATATATAACGTAAGTATATTACAGTCCCCCCATAATCGCCACCAGCTCGCGGTAAAATCCAGCGAGGGCACCGTATCCGTCCGCTTACGGTCGTTTGCTTTTGAAATTCGCCTGTGCGGACCGGTTCAAGCCTCCAAAATTCGGAGTCTCTCACCTCGACTGAAAGCCACACACACCCGTGTCTTTCAGATCGTCCCGTGTTGTAAATTCGGAAGCCCACCCAATTAACAACACCTTCACTGGCGATTTCAACGCGCACTGCCTCCAGCTCATATTTCAAAATAGTCAGTACACGTCACTGCATAGATCAGAGCACGATGTTATTTCTGGAAAGGAAGTTATCTTTTACATTTCACCAAGTATGAAATGCCGTCTATCAACTTAAATCTATTCACAGCTGTAACTGCACCACTTTGTGTAATTTACATTGTCAATTACTTATGCGCGCTGGCTGGGAGGGCGTCAACATTGATACCGAGCCGTGAAGGTGGTGTTAATTCGAAAGGTTCTCTCGAATTTACACCACGGACGGTCGTCAAGACTCGGATTCCCACGAGGCTCGACGGCGAGGTGAAAGACTGCGGTCTACAGGCTTGAACCGGTCCCACGGCGAGTGTATCAATGTTGACAACCGGACACCCCGCACACATCTGAATTGTAGTGTGAAATCTAACGCAAACAAAAAAAGCCCCAATTTCCACACAGGAAATGAGCTCCATTCGTAAAATTAAGCTGACGATTATTCTTCGTCGAACGCAATTTCAATATTTTTAGTTAACACATCAGTGTAACTGTAAGAGACTCGTTCAAATGAGTTCTCCTCTTGGTCGAGGTCAACCACAAAAACAGCCGGATACGTTTCCTTAAGTGTGCCGCGGCGCTTGGTCACCTTTTTGCGACCTGCCTGAGCTACAACCATCAACTTTTGACCCAATTTAGCGTCCAGTTTAGCCTTGATACTTTGTAATGTTACTGGCATGCAATTCACCTCACATGCATAACAGTATATCATGGTCAAGTACTTTTTGCAATTGTTCCAATGAGGAAACTCCGTACATCTCCCAAGCAGTTAAAACAGATTGTGCGTGTGTAAAACGTTTGTTAGCGCGATGAACCCCTCTAATGATAACCTTTCGGCACGAATGGACTGGGCCAATTCCATTTCGTCCAAACTCGCTTGCAATTCAACTTTTGTAGCTGGTGCCTTACCGAAGATACTTTGTAAATTATTCCAAAGACTCTTGCGGCGGTGAGCAAAACAACCACGAATCAACCGAAACAATGCATCATCACTGAATGGCTTTTCAGTTAGCGGTTCACGCGGTGTCAACGTCACGATGGCAGAATCCACGTTTGGCTGAGGAATGAACGCCGTCCGTGAGACGGTAAACGCCAGGCGTGCTTGCATCTTATATTGAACCGCTAACGTTAACGCGCCGTACGCCTTGGTTCCAGGTTCAGCGCTCAACCGTTCCGCCACTTCCTTCTGCATCATAACAACAATCGCAGCAAAGTCGATCGGTGCACTCACGAGTCCCATTAAAATGGGCGTCGTGATGTAATAAGGCAAGTTAGCCACTACCTTGACAGTTTTGGCATCCGGTAAGTGTTTGGCAATTTCGTCTGCCAAATCAACTTTTAAAATGTCAGCATTGACGACGTCGACATTTTTATATGGTGCTAACGTCTCCGCCAATACGGGAATTAAATTCTGGTCAATTTCAAATGCCAGCACGCGATTGGCAGACCGAGCTAATTGCTCTGTCAGTGCGCCAATCCCAGGTCCAACTTCGATGACATCATCGTCATCTGTGATGTCAGCTGCACTCACAATGTTGTGCAAAATGTTAACGTCTGACAGGAAGTTTTGACCTAAACTCTTCTTTACTGCGATCCCATACGTATTCATAATTGCCCGCGTACGAACGGGATTAGCAATATCGGGGCGGTCAGCCCGTTTTGATTCTGTCATCTAGTCTCCTTGAACAATTCGATGTTTTTTAGCTTATGAACTCAACAACGTGATTTATCAACGTTACTGATCTAATTGTTGGACTGCTTTTTTAAAATCTTCACGGCTTACTTGAAAAAGTTGAAGTCGTTTAAGCAGTTGCTTGCCATTGACGTAACCCAAATTCAACACTTCACCGAGTTTCTCCCGACGTTGCCGCGACTCTGCTTGCCCAACTAGGCCAGCCGCCAACAAATCCTGCTGAAAGATCAGCGGCTTATCGTCTAACGAACCGGCAGACAAATGCTGCAAAGCTGACTTAATGACAGCAGGGTCTGCGTGCTCGACACCCAGACTACCGCCCGCATTCTCTGGCACACCTTGCTTGCGCGTAATAAACGCATGCTTAGCATCAGGGACCGCAGCACTAATTAGTTTACGCAATCGTTCACCATTGAAATCGGGATCAGTCAACACAATAACGCCACGCGTCGCCTGCAATTGTTTAATTTGAGCCAGCTTTGTTTTGTTAAGTGCCGACCCGTTCGTTTCAAACGTATCGGCGTTTACAGCCTGCTGAATGCGTTTGGTATCATCCTTGCCTTCAACAACCAACACTTCTTTTAACTTGTCCATTAATCTTCAATCCCAAAAAATTGGTTCGCGTTAGCAAATGTCGCATCCGCAATTTCCAGCTCTGTCTGCTCACGCAATTTGGCAATGGCTTGTACCGTGAAGGCCACGTTTGCCGGTTCGTTCTGTTCACCGCGATGTGGTTCCGGCGTCAGGTACGGCGCGTCGGTTTCCACTAACATCCGATCTAACGGCGTTTGTTTAACAGAATCATGAACCTCATGCGCATTTTTAAAGCTGGCAACGCCAGAGTAAGACACGACCATTCCGAGATCCAAAAAGCGCTTGAGCCACTCTGGATCACCGTTAAAGCTGTGCATCACCCCACCGATGTCACGAATATCCGCCGCTTTTAAAATAGCGTACGTATCCGCAAACGCATCACGATTATGAATAATGACCGGCTTACCCAGTGATTTAGCAATATCAACTTGGCGAGCAAAAATGCGCTTTTGGTCGTCCACGACAGCATCGAGATTATCCACATGATAATCTAAACCAATTTCGCCGAGTGCCATCACCCGACTATCCTGCAGTTGACCAATCATGGTCTCCTCAACCGCATTGTTATAAGTGGCAACCTCTTCCGGATGCCAACCAACTGCGGCCCACATATTTGAATAACGATGTGCTAGTTCAATCCCACGTTCATTCAGTTTGGCATCCGAACCTACGTTCATGATCCGCGTAACATGAGCAGCAGCGGCGTGTTGATTATATGATGCGGCTTCCTCATAAAAGGTGTCGTCATTTAAATGAGTGTGTGAATCAAAAATTTCCATCTTTATCTCCGTTAGTGAGATTGATTTATCCCAGAACATCCCCGTTATTCAGGCTGTCTGGCACAATAACCAGCGTCACTTTTCCGTCACGTTCAGTCGACAACAACATTCCTTGACTGATTTGGCCACGCATCTTACGTGGCTTCAAGTTTGTCACGGCCAGTACTTTCTTACCGGTTAACTTTTCATAATCAGGATACCATTCGTGAATACCTGAGAGAATCTGCCGATTTTGTTGATCGCCAGCGTCCAAACGGAATTGTAGCAGCTTATCTGCACCCTCAACTGGTTTAACCGACTTGATTTCGGCAACCTTAATCTCCGTTTTATCAAATTCATCAAACTTGATTTCAGGTTTCGTCAAGTTCAGGGTGACGTTTTCTGGTTCCCATTGAGAATCAGCAGCCGCTGCCATTGCAGAACGGCCTTTTTGCTTATCCGTCTTAGTCATTTGTGATTGGATAAAGTCGACTTCTTCCTGTGCATCCAAACGTGGGAAGATTGGGGTTCCTTTCGCAACAACTTGACTGTTAACCGGCAGATCGGCCATCTTTAAGCCTTCAATCTGCATACTATCAGCATCCGTTGGCAACCCCAACTGCGTCAAAATTTCTTTTGGTGCGTGTGTCATGATTGGCTGAATCAGTAATGCAATCACCCGCAGGCTGGCCACTAAATGACTCATGGCAGCTGCCAAACGTTTGTCATCACCATCATTAGCCTTTTTAGCTAACGTCCATGGTTCTGTTTCATCAATGTATTTATTTGTGCGTGAAACGAGCTTCCAAACCGCTGACAAAGCATCCGCAAAGTGCAGGCTTTCCATCAGCTGGTGGTATTCGGCAATCGTGTCTACAGCCGTTTGTTCCAAATCGGCGTCGGGTTCATTGACATTGCTTTCAAAGGCTGGCACGACCCCGTCGTAATACTTATTAACCATGGCAACAGTCCGATTCAGCAAGTTCCCCAAATCATTGGCTAGATCATAATTAATCTTATCGACAAAGTCTTCCGGCGTGAATACACCATCGTTACCAAACGGCATTGCCTTCAACAAGTAGTACCGTAAAGCATCCAGTCCGTACCGGTGAACCAGGGTCTCTGGGTAAATGACGTTTCCCTTTGACTTACTCATCTTGCCATTCTTCATCAACAACCAGCCGTGACCAACCACGTGCTTTGGCAATGGTAAGCCAAGTGCGTGCAAAATAATTGGCCAGTAAATGGTGTGGAAACGGACAATTTCTTTACCAACCATTTGAACGTTAGCTGGCCAGTACTTCTTGAAGTTGCTGTCGTCATCAGTCCCGTAACCCAGCGCTGTAATATAGTTGGACAGTGCATCAACCCACACATAAATCACGTGCTTCGGGTCAGTTTTAACTGGCACACCCCACTTGTAACTCGTCCGAGAAACGGACAGGTCTTCCAAGCCAGGTTCCAAGAAGTTCTTCACCATTTCATTCATTCGCGTGTTTGGAATAATGAAATCTGGGTGTTCTTTGTAATAGTTCATCAGCCAGTCGGCGTACTTACTCATCTTGAAGAAGTAAGATTCTTCATCAGTCCACACGACCTCGTGACCAGATGGCGCTTTCCCACCGGTCACTTTGCCGTTTTCATCACGGAAGACTTCTGCTAACTGGGATTCCGTAAAGAATTCCTCATCGTCCACAGAATACCAGCCTTCATAGTGACCCTTGTAAATATCGCCTTGTGCCAATAACTGATCAAAAATTTTCTGAACAGCGGCTTCATGATAATCATCGGTTGTTCGAATAAACTTGTCGTTACTGATTTCCAGCAACTTCCACAGTTCTTTAATCTGGGCAGCCATGCCATCGACATATTCCTTCGGCTGTTTACCCAAAGATTCGGCTTTTTCTTCGATTTTTTGACCGTGCTCATCTGTTCCAGTCAGGAAGAAGACGTCGTTACCCATTAACCGCCGGTAACGCGCCTCGGCATCGACTGCGATGGTCGTATATGAATTCCCGATATGTAACTTGCCAGACGGGTAATAAATTGGCGTAGTAATGTAGTAAGTCGGCTTTTTTTCTGCCATGAACAAATCTTCTCCTTTAGTTCGCGAGCCCGCAATGTTTGGCATCACGAACACCTCGTTAGTCTGAATAAGTATACCATAGCACTTTGCACGGCTACGGAGTTTATCAAACAGAATTTCTCAAAATAAATCTAATTGGGTCGGACCCAATCCATTAAACGTTAATCCCAGCTGATCACGCAGGCTTTCCGCATTAGCGGCGGCGTCTCGATGCCCGTTATTGTTGAAGATCACATATGTTTGGTCAACTTGTTGGCTCACTGTTTTAACAGCTTCACCTAAACGAGCCAACTCATCATCCGAATACCGATAATTGGTTCGATCCTTACGCCAGTCACCTTGGTGATCTAACCAGCCGCGGCGATTCTGACCGTGAAATCGGAAGTACGCTGCTGTTGGCGTTGTTACGACCGGTGTAAATGGCACGCCGCGATTGCCATCATTCGGTTCGTCAGCAATTACGTAAGTCATGTTAAGACTGGTTAAGTAATCAAACACGTCCTTGCTCAAGCTACCCTCATACCAACTGGGATCACGGAATTCTACCGCAACCGGCAAATCGCCCATGTGAACCCGCACGTCACGTAGGTAACGAATATGGTCTAAATTTCGGGTAAAGTATGGCGGAAACTGAAATAACACCGTTGCCAACATCCCCGCCTTGACTAACGGAACCACTGCGCGACGGAATTGATTAAACGTTTGCCAGCGCTCATCATCACTAACTTGTTCAGACTTTGCATCATCATGACGTGTCATCACCTGATGTGCCTTCAAAATATACTGAAAGCCATCCGGCGCTTGATTACGCCAATTGGTGACGGTCTTAACACTGGGCACGCCATAAAAAGACGTATCCAATTCAACCAGTGGAAACACGCCAGCGTACTCAGAAAACAGCACATCACGCTGTTCATCGTGAATTAAGTGTGGATGCCGCGTCCATGTCGATAATCCAATCGTAATCAATTCGTTGTCCCCCTTTTAGCCAGTTCCTCGTGTTTTGCACTAATTTCTAACAAAAACGGTGCCACCATTATGGGCACCGTTGCGTAATCTTTAAATATGGTTAGCGTTACTTAAACTGACGAATAACGTTGGTCTCTTCTTCAGACAAGGTCTTGCCCTTCAATGTGCTGATCAGCATCAGTCCCTGACGCCGGTAATTGCTGCGAATGGCAGAAAATGACCAACTGATCATCGCAAACAGGAAGGTCACCATTGCGGCATTCGTTCGTGGCATGGCGACACCAAACAGCATTGCTGGTTGGGCGCCAAAGAACACTTGCCAAGCACCGTAAAACATTAAGAAATCAAATAATAGTTGTAGTCGATTGACCCACTTCATCTGTGACAGTAAACTCCCAAGCCGGGCAAAAATATCATCACGATTCATCTTCTGTCACCCACTTTCTTCATGGCACCTGCATTTAATAATACATTAATTGTAAGAAAGTCCGGCCCAAAACGCAATTGATTTAACCTTTTAGACCGGCAAAAAACGTTTCTGCGTCGCCGGAATATTGAGCCGTTACGCTACCTGCTGGAATTGGTTCATTGTTTACCACAACCAGCTTAGCATTGGGCTGACGATAATTAATCAACCCGGCAAATGGATATACCTTAAACGAAGTACCAACAATCACTAATAGGTCGGCCGCTTCAATAGCGGCCATTGACCGCTGTAGTGCAGACTCCGAGATAGACTCACCATACAACACAATGTCTGGGCGAATGATTCCGTGGTCAGTGTCATGATACATGGATTTCATATAGTCGTGCCAATCAACCTGCTCGCCGTCCTTACTACAATAACAGCGATACAAATTACCATGGAACTCAACAACCTGATCATTACCAGCTGTTCGGTCCAGATTATCAATGTTTTGTGTAATCAACGAGGCCCGACCTGATTGACACAAGGCTGCAATTTTTTCATGAATGACGTTTGGCTTGGCATCTGGAAAGTACAAATTCTCTTTCACAAAATCATAGAACATTTCAGGCTGCTGAACAAAGCAGTCATGACTCAACAAATACTCTGGTGGCAAGCCCTTGAACTTGGCCGAATACAACCCGGACTTAGACCTGTAGTCAGGAATACCTGAAGCAGTCGAAACACCCGCACCAGTCATAAACGTAATGTGTTGTGCTTGATCGAACAATGTTTGCAAATTCTCTGTCATCACGAACCACCCTCCATTTGCCAATCACGTCAAACTAATCCCGCACGATATAACTAATGTTATGCGCCTCAAGAAAATCCTTAACCGGCGTATCATACACTTCTTTGAAAAACGAAGAACTATCCGCGTCTTCCTTAGGCGGCGTCATCACAAATGCATTTTGACGATCAGAACGATTCAATGCAACATAAGCCCGTTCCCCAGACTCTTTATCTTTCAAATCAGAATGGAAAATTTCAAACATCTGACGCATTTCCAATCGCAACTGACGTTCACTCAACACACTTGTAACCGTTGTAAATGCTGCACTATTCAACGCTGGCAAACCCCAGTCGGTTAATTGTGCATCAAATGCCTTGTACAAACGAACCAGTGCCCGACGAACATCAAATGGTGTATTGATTTTTTTAGCCATCATCACATCGCACAGCTTTTTGGCAGCTGCATAAGTCTTCGGGAAGTTGGTGCTTAATTCTTTTTCATGCTTGCTGATGCCCTCGCCATAAAACACGAGCGCATCCAGTAACACGAGCAAACGTAACGCATTTTGTGCGTCATCCTCAGCGCCTGTTTCAGGTTCAGGATCAATTGTCGCAAAAATCCCGTTATAAAATTCATCACTGACTTTGTCGTCAATCAAGCCATGACCCGCCAAGGCTGGAAAAATCACCACATGGTTCACGACATTAAACAACTGGGTCGACATGGCCATCAGCTGTTCATCCAATTCGTCGTCACCAAACGTGAGGTTAAACTCGATCTGAGGAAAGCCTTGCAACAGCATCAATAAGTGACTCAGTTCGTGAGCCGCTGAATACTGGGGTGCAGTAATATCGTCAACCCAGATCAACAAACGGTCTTTTAACACATGCTGTTCAACCTGATCATCACGAACGTAGCCGGCGTGTTTGTCACCGAACTGGACCATTACTGTGCCAGGAAACAACTCGTTGACTTGGTCCAACAATGTTTGGACCGCTGGCGCTAATTTAATGTCTGCCATGTTTACTCCTTTATTTCTGCATAAACTTCATTATTGATTTCACATTTAATACCAAGTTACGATTGGTTACTTTAAGCTTCCGCCTCCGGTTGTCCGCGTTGAAGCCACTGTGTGGACCGGTTTGAGCCCGCAAGTTTGTCCGTGATGTAAATTCAGCAAAGACCGCTTCATTAACATCACTTTCACAGTTTTTTCAACGCTGCCAACCTCCAGCTACAGTGCGCAACTTGCTTGCAAGTGCCCATTAGCTGTACTCAACAAATTTCGAACATTGTTACAGCTCAGTAAAACCACACACTGTTCTTCCTATCAGTAAGTCGGCGTCTGTCTGTCATCTAACGCCAGTTAACGTATACATATACATATACATATACATAGCCTGAACACTGTTACATCAGCTGAAGGGCGGCGACATTGGAACCAAGTCGTGAAAATGGTGTTAATTCGGCGAGGTTCCGAATTTACAGCATGGACGGTCGCGGAGACTCGGCTTCTCACGAGGCTCGGCGGCGAGGTGAAAGACTTCGATTTTCAGAAGGCTTGAACCGGTCCCACGACGGCGTTCCAATGTCGCCAACCGGAAGCGGAAACAAACTTTAAAACACTGACAATAAAAGTTATTGCTGATTGAGCTTGGTGACGATTGCTTTGGCTAAAGTAGCGGATGGATGGGCGTGCGTTTTGAGCGCTTCGACCACCGTTGGCACCTGCTCCGGTGTCGCACCTGCTGCGACTGCTAAGTTGCGGTACTGCAGTTGCATATGCCCCTGTTGGATGCCTTCGCTGACCAGTGCTCGCAACGCTGCCAGATTTTGGGCCAATCCCAAAGCAACTGTCAGTTGGTTTAGCGTAGCAACATCCTTGACTTGTAGAATCTGCTGATTCAGTTTGGCCAATGGCAATGACGCCGTCGCACCACCAACAACACCCAAATGCATCGGCATCGTTAGCGCGCCAACCAACCGATCACCCGCCAATTGCCAACGAGATAAGCCACGATACTGACCGTCTCTGGCTGCGTACGCATGCGCACTGGCTTCAACGGCCCGCCAGTCATTACCGGTCGCCATCACGACGGCATCGACACCGTTCATGATGCCTTTGTTGTGCGTTGTTGCCCGACTGACATCCAGCTGAGCAATCTGGCTAGCTGCAACAATCCGTTTAGCAACCGTTAGCCCAACTGCCGCATTACGCTTTGCTAAATTAGCAACTGGCACATTTACCGCTGCCGTGACCAAAGTCTGTTGACCATCGTTTGCTAAAATGCTCATCACCGGATGTTGTTCAAGGACATCCTGTAAATGATGGCCGAGAGCCTCCAACATGCTATTCATAATGTTGGCACCCATGGCCTCACCAGTATCGACAAACAAATCAACGCTGACAAAGCCCTCTCCCAGCGCGCGTACGCGCAGTTTGCGAGCACCGCCACCGTACTTAACGATGCTTGGATGCGCTTGATTAGCCAGTGACAGCAATTTTGCTTCATTGGGTGTCACAAAACGACTAATTTCAGCCACCGTCACCGTTTGAAAGACAATCTGCCCCATCAGTAAGTTGGTATCCGTCCGCGTTACGATGCCGTCACCGCTGGCGGCCATTTTACCACCATAACTAGCGGCCGCAATGACAGAGGGTTCTTCCGTTACCATTGGCACCAGATAGTCATGACCATTCATGCGAATAGTCGCAGCCAATCCTTCTGGCAAATGATAACTCGTCAAGTAGTTTTCTGTCAGCAGGGCATCATCCTCGCTGGCATTATCGGCCAGCATTTGCCGTTGAATCGTCGTTAGGTCGCCTAACTGACTGGCAACTGTCAGACGTTGCTGCCACGTCAATCGGCGAAATTGAGCAAACTGTTCTTTCATGGCCCGTTTCTCATCATCTGTCATGTGATCACCCGTTATACCGTGGGTGCTTGCTGACATACTCAGACACGATGCCCTCGCGCACACCACTTTCTGAAAAAATGACCCGGTCAGAATCCAACAATTGTAATAATTCAACCAATGGCAACATGCCGCCAACAATAATGTCAGCGCGATCATATTCAAGGCCATCGATTGCTTGTCGCTGTTTGTTATTCTTCGAAATCAAGCGGTCAAACGTGTTGAACACCGTTTCTGTTTTCAAACGGTATCCGTGAATGTCTTCGACACGGGCCATCTTCTGAGCCTTGCGGTTGATTCGTGCCAACGTTCGGTTAGCCCCGCCAAGTAACACGATTGGTAAATGCATCGCCTCGTTCAACCACCAAACATCTTGTAGGCGTTTGCGAACAAATACTTGACCGGAGAATAAATGACCAGCGGTAATGACGTCCCCAAAATGAAATTGTTCTGACAAATTAACGGCGCCAAATGGCACGCTAATTAAGTTCTTTGCTCGCCGTTTAGCGACATGAATCAGCTCGCAACTAGCACCACCAGTATCCAAAATGAGGCAGTCATCTAATGGCAACGCATTGATGGCGCCTAAGAAATCGTAATAGGCTTCGTCGTCCCCCGACAGCACTTGAAGGGACAGTCCAACCTCGTGCTTTACCCGGTCAAGGAATTCTTTTTGGTTGACCGCTTGGCGAACTGCCGCCGTAGTAATCGCCCGGACGGTCAGATTAGGGAGGTTTTCATAAACTTTTTTAAAGTTAACCAATGCGGCAATAGTCCGATCCATTGCCACTTTAGTCAACCGTTTTTCAGCACCCATGCCCTCGGAAATACGGGTGTCTTCTTTAATCCGGCGAACTTCCTTAAAGGAGCCGTCATCTTCAATCTGAGTGACACCCATTCGGACAGAATTAGAGCCCAAATCGACAATCGCTAAATTTTCCATCCTTGGTTACCTCGTTCTTCATCAAACTTGCTGTCACCATTATACGAGCCTAGCTAACGGCTGACTAGCGTTGTGTAAAGTAGTTGATGCCCATCGCGTCGCGAACTTCTTGAAGCGTTTTGTTAGCGACTTCATTGGCATGAGCTGAACCATCTTCAAGAACTTTGTAAACGTAGTCCATGTTGGCCGCATATTCAGCACGCCGTTTGCGAATCGGTGCTAACGTTGCTTCCAAAACTTCATTTAAGTAACGTTTGATTTTAACGTCACCGAGACCACCAGCTTGGTATTGCGCTTTTAAATCAGCAACATGTTCCTTGTCTGGGTCAAAGATATCGAGGTAGGTAAAGACAGTGTTACCTTCTACGTGACCAGGATCACTCACTTTAATATGTTCAGGATCGGTATACATCGACATGACTTTCTTTGTGACCGTGTCGGCGTCATCTGACAGATAGATCGCGTTACCGAGTGACTTACTCATCTTCGCGTTGCCATCTAAACCAGGGATCCGGCCTTCGCCCTTTGGCGGGAATACCCCTTCTGGTTCCACTAAAATATCTTTGTTGTAAGCACTATTGAATGAACGAACGAGTTCCCGCGCCTGTTCCAGCATTGGTTCTTGGTCATCTCCGACTGGCACCGTTGTCGCCTTGAACGCTGTGATATCAGCCGTTTGACTCACTGGATACGTCAAAAAACCAGCGGGAATACTTTGGCCGAAACCTTTTTGGCTGATTTCTGACTTGACGGTTGGGTTTCGTTCCAAACGGGCTAAGGTGACTAAGTTTAAGTAGATCATGGTCAATTCGTTGAGGGCGGGAATTTGCGACTGAACTAAAATCGTCGACTTCTTCGGGTCGATCCCAACGGCCAAGTAATCCAGCGTCACTTCTGTCAAACTCTTACGAATCTTTTCTGGATCACGCGCGTTATCTGTCAACGCCTGCATGTCAGCAATCATAATAAACGTCTCGTAGTCACCAGAATTTTGCAAAGCAACCCGGTTTCTCAAAGAGCCTACGTAGTGACCAATGTGCAACTTACCCGTTGGCCGGTCACCCGTTAAAATTATTTTTTTCTCATTTGCATTTGCCATATTGGTCTCCTTTTTCGTGTTAACGTTAGAAACAAAAAACCGTCCCCTGACGCCAACACAAATACTGTATTGTCATCATAGGACGGTTACCCGCGGTGCCACCTATTTTGGATGTGTGGCGCGCAAACGCACACGACATCCCGCTTTATTAATGTCATTTAGTTGATTGACCCTGATAGCTAACTGCCCACTTCGGTCGTGATGACTGGCTCTCAACATCTCAGTCTCGCTGTAGTTAGACCTACTCTACGATTAGCTGGTAAAACATGGTCAATAAATTAATTATAACGGCTTTCGTGAAGCCTGTCAAAGCCCAGTCTCACAGCCACACAAACTGTAATTCAACATGATTGACACAAACCTTTTTCGCGCATAAAATGGTTTGCGTTTAGTTACCAACAAATTTAGATGCACTTAGACATTTAATTCAAACCCTAGATAAAATGTCTGCGTTCCGTCTGTCAGGGACGCCGTTTCATGGGACCGGACTTAGCCCCTAGAACGGTCTAAGCCCTCGACTTGAAGCCTCACAAACCCGAGTCTTCAAGCTCGTCCTGCAATCCTAAGTGGCCCACCCCGCCACCAAGGATTGCCTTCACGAAACTCTGTCCCTGACCGACTCCACTACTGTTACAGTTGCCCAAGTTCAACACACTGTTATAAATGCTCACTATGATTCCAAAAATCAATGATCAGGCATCGGGTCAGTGTATTAGGGCAACATAGTGGTAGCTGGAGGTTGGTGGTGGTGAAAACCTGCTGTGAAAGTGTTGTTAGTGCGGCGGTTTGGGCCGGATTTACAACACGGACGCGCTTGAAGACGCGGTTTTCGGCTTCAAGGCGAGGTGAAAGACTCCGATTTTCAGGAGGCTTGATCCGGTCCCACAGCGGTTTTCACCACCGCCAACCGGAAGCAGAAGCGGACTTTTAGTAATTCACATGAGGTCTCAGGGCTTCATGAACAGACTTGTCACTGATCACACGGAGGCTAATTATTTGAATAACGAAGAACGACAGCATGAACAGCAGCGTGTAGATCAAGTCATGGACGAGATCAACCGCCAGTTGGTCGACAATCAGCAACAATTCGAACGGGCACACCACGAAACTAGCGCCATTCAGAAAAACTATGCTGAAAACGCATCAGTCAACACGTTTGAAGTCGATGATGCGATGGAAACCAATGCGCAGCTGCAACAGCAACGACAATTAGTTTATCTGGCCGTGACTAACGAAGCGACCATTCGTCAGCAACTCGACAATTTAAAGCAACTCAAAGAATCACCTTATTTCGGACGCATCGACATTCAGGATGCCGGCGAATCCAAACCAGAATCTTTATACATTGGGACATTTTCGCTCACCAACGAAGCTCAGGACTTTGTTGTCTACGATTGGCGGGCGCCCATTTCCAGTATCTATTACAACGGCACACTCGGCAAAGTCGCCTACACGACACCTGCTGGCAAACAAACGACGGATTTGAAGAAGAAACGCCAGTTCACCATTAAAGATGGTGAAATCAAAAACATGTTTGATACCAACGAAACGGTTGGTGATGAAATGCTGCAGGCTGTTTTAGGACAGCAAAACGACGAAGTGATGCAAAACATCGTTGCTACCATTCAAAAAGAGCAAAACGATATTATTCGTGACACTCGCTCTGATTTATTGGTCGTTCAAGGGGTAGCCGGATCAGGTAAGACATCTGCCATTCTTCAGCGGATTGCCTTTTTGCTCTATCACAGCCGTAACGGTGGTGAAAGTGAACTGCAAGCCGACCAAATGATTCTATTCTCCCCTAACCGTTTGTTCAGTCACTACATTTCAGAAGTGCTTCCAAGTTTAGGGGAACGCAACATGCGTCAGGTCACGTTGGACGATTTTCTCACCCAACGTTTACAAGGTCTCAACGTACAAACATTATTTGAACGCTATGAATCAGACGCTGATGACACCAACCCAATGTTCCGAGATGTCCGTGACTATCTTGAAAGCACCGCGTTTGTTAAAGCTGTCACGGCTTATTGTAAACATGTGCCAACCCAGGACATTCGGTTCAACGACATCCTCCTTGATGGTTCACTCTTCTTCACCAAGGAAGCGATTGCTGCCATTTATGCAGAACAACCAGAGACAATGAGCACGACTGGTAAAATTCTCGCCACTAAGAACAGGCTGATTAAAAAGCTCAAACGGCGAATCCGCACGGACGCAAAAGACGATTGGGTTGCCGAAGAGCTCGATAATTTGGATACCGAGCACTATCACGATTTGCTAGGTGAACGGGTTGGCCGATTCAAGGAGCTCGATGATGAAGTCGCGTTTGCGTCGCGAGAAATCGTTCGCAAACGTTACGAGCCAGTGTATGACGCGCTATTCAATAATTACTTTCTCGATGTTTACCGCCAATATGATCATTTTCTACAAACGGTAACACCCGCACACGTTGACCCCGATCATTGGGACATGCATGAACAAGATTTCGACACAAACATCGAATATCACCGCATCAGTTTAGATGACGCAGTGCCACTGCTTTATTTGCGAGATCTCATTACCGGCGGCGGTCAGAACCGTAGCATCGCCTATTTATTCATTGATGAAATGCAAGACTATTCAATGACCCAAATGTGTTACTTCCGTCACGCATTTCCAAAAGCTAAGTTCACCCTTCTCGGGGATAGCGAGCAGGCCTTGTTCAACCGCATGCAGCGGCCACAGGAACTATTAGATAATCTCGCCCAAGCGTTTAATGCCAAACGGCCAAACTTAATCACGTTGAGCAGAAGCTATCGTTCCACCCTACCAATCACCAATTTTGCCAAAGGATTATTGCCGGATGGTGACCAAATTCAAGCGTTCAACCGCCCCGGCGACTTGCCGCGGATTTTATTGCGGTATAATGAACAAGACGCCATCAGTGCCACTAAGGAACTGGTGCAGACAGAACTTGATACGTATGGCACCGTCGCAATTTTAACGAAGGACGTTACCACCGCTCAGCAAGTCTACCGTGAGCTTCACCGTGACTTTCCCATCACCTTGTTAAATGATATGGACCGCACATTACCCAAGGGAGTTATTGTGCTACCCGTTTATTTAGCAAAGGGACTCGAATTCGATTCCGTCATTGCCTACGATGTTTCAATCAGCAATTACCCAACCGACGATGCAATTGGAATTCTTTATACGATTGCGTCACGGGCGATGCACCACTTATCGTTAGTCACCATTGGTGAAGCAAGTCCTGTCATTAGTCATGTTTCTCCCGAATTACTGTCCATTGAACATGAGTTATAAAATCCGTTTTAACTATTGATGAAATTGTCGTTCCAGAAAGAGGTCTCCCATGAAATTAGACTTTTCCGTTGCCGTCCATAGCCTGCTTTACTTGGACGAAAGCCGGCCACGTAAAATCACGAGTGCTGAGCTCGCCAAGTCACTTCAACTGAATCCGGTGATGATCCGTAACATCCTATCCGTCTTGCATAAGCAGGGGTACATTGAAGGATCTGTTGGAAAAAACGGTGGTTACCTTCTTCAGCGACCACTGTCCGACATGAATGTCGGCGAATTGTACGACCTCACCATTCCGCCGACCATCAGTTATGCCCGTTTTATTACCGGCGATTCTAAGGGATTAACCAAAAGTGACACGGATGCGACGGATATTTCAGCAAATATTGGCGAGACCCTCACGGATTTGTTTACCTTGGCGGATACCGATTATCGGAAGTTCTACCATCGATTTACCATGACCGATCTAAAGAACGATATGCATGGCCATGGTTATTTCATCAATCTAGTTAACAAACAGAATTAAACAAAAGCGGCGCCACTAAACTTTCAATCTTTGTTTAGTGGCGCTGCTTTTGTATTCATATCAATTTTAGTGCGTTGCACTGACCTCAACATCAGCAGTACCACGTCGTACTCGTTACACTGCCTTGAAACGCCGTTCCCTGGGGCCGGTCTCAACCCGCCCAAAACGCGGTTTTCTACCTCGATTCTGAGCCACAAACCGTCTCAGAAGTCGTCCCACACCACTAAATGGCCAAAACCATGCCATTAAGTGGTGTCGACACGGAACTCTATTTCAAGTCAGCTCCACTCATATAACAATCAAAAGTCTTTGTCGAATCATCAACGATTACTTCATGCTACTAAGCTTCTATGTCAGCTGAAGGGCGTCAACAGTGATACCGAGCCGTGAAAGTGCTGTTAATTCGAATGGCTTACTCGAATTTATAGCACGGACGGTCAGAGAGACTCAGAGTTTCACGAGGCTCTCTGGCGAGGTAAAAGACTACGGTTTGCAGGCTTGAACCGGTCCCACGGCTCGGTATCACTGTTGACAACCGTAAGCGAAATTCTCAGCGTATACACGGTTATTTATCTGATGTGGAAACTGCTGTTGCATCGTCCTTACTCAACGCCCACCGCAACAATAGCGGTGCAGCCAATGTTGAAAAGACGATCACAAAGATCATGTCAACGTAAAGTCCGTTTGCTAACAAGTGGGCATCAAAGCCAATCTGTGCCGTAATTAAAGCCATTTCACCACGGGCAACCATCCCCGTGCCAACAACCCGGCTGCCACTTTTTGAGAAGCCAGTCAACCGCGCACCAATCTCGCCGCCCCACCATTTAGTGACAACAGCTAAAATTGTCATCAAGACAATAAACGGTAGCGATGTAACGAAGTGTGCAAACGTCACGTTCAAGCCAATACTAACGAAAAATACCGGTACAAAGAATGCATTGCTGATTGGTTCAATGTGGTCGTCAATAACTTGCTTAACATGCGTTTGGGCCACCGCAATGCCGGCAAAAAATGCGCCGATTGCACCGGATAAACCGACGACTTCTGCTAAGTAAGCCATTCCCAAACAGATAACCACAGCCGTTACGGTACGGGCGGTTGGAATCAATAAGCGTTCACTAATGCGCATCAGCATCGGCGCAATCCATTTGACGAGCAAGTACGCCGCAACAAAGAAACCAACTTGGAACAAGAATTGAAGTCCCATATTAGTGTTGCCGTGTTCACCTGCGCCGCCCCCAATCAGGGCAACCATCAAACTTAGCAACAGCACCCCGATAATATCGTCAGCGACCGCTGCGCCAAGGATAGTCGCCCCGGCACGTGTGTCCAATGCGTGAAATTCACGTAGGACCACTACGGAAATGCTGACTGAGGTGGCCGAGAAAACCACACCAATAAACAGTGCCTCCGTAAAGTGATAGCCAAACGCAAGGCTAACGCCACCCATTAAGACGACCGGCAAGATGACACCACATACTGCCACCGCCAGCGCTGGGCGCAGTACCTTCCTTAACTGCGCAAGATTACTTTCAAGCCCAGCCATAAACATCAGTAAGATGACCCCAATGTTAGCAAATACAGATAACGCACTGCTATTATGGACCCAATTCAAAACACCGGGACCAATAATGATCCCGATGAGGAGTTCGCCAATGACGGCCGGAATGCCGACCCGTGCAGAAAAGTGACCGGCAATCGTTGTGGCAACAAGTATTAAAATCAGCGTTCCAATAAACGCCATAGACTGTACTCCTTTACTTTACAAGAGGTAATCAATGTCAGAGGCCGGTGACGGGTAAGCCATAATTTGATTCTCAAATGTTTTGGTCGTGGCGTGTTGGTTAATTAAAAATGTCAGATAGTTAATCATTTCATCTGCAATACCACTTAAAACAGCGGCACCTACCAATTGCCGTTTGTCATTCAAAACAACCGTGACTTTAGCAACTGCGTCATGAATTCGGTTATACGTGTACCAATGCGTCATGTCGATCGTTTTGACCGTCAATGACGACTCATTTGCCGCAGCTGTGACATCCACGCCAACTTTAGCTAACTTAGGCATCCCAAAGACCAGCGTTGGGATGGCCGGATAACTAATTGGCGCATCCGATTGTTGCCCTGTCAATTGACCGGCAAGATAGCGGGCATCATATCCAGCAACTGGCGTTAACTTGGGCACCGTTTTTTTAGCAACGACATCCCCGAGCGCATAAATATCCGGATTAGCAGTCTGCAAATGATCATTCACTTGCACACCGTGAGCGTCTGCTTTTACCCCAACAGCTGCCAAATTTAGCGTATCAACGTTAGCAATCCGACCCGTTGCACCAATCACGGCATCTGTCGTTAATTGAAAATCATGACCATCCGTCAACACTAGTTCGGCATCAGTTTTGTTAACCTCGGCAACATCAACGTTCTCATAAATATGAACGCCAGCAGCCTTTAACTGAGCGACTAAATCGGTCACCATGTTTGTAGGAAAAGCACGCAACGGTTTGTCATTATGCAATACGAGTGAAACTTCAGCACCGGCGGCGTTGGCAATGTCGGCCAGTTCAAACGCAATGTAGCCGCCACCGATAAACGTTATTCGGCGCGGCAACTCACGCATATTGAGAAAATCGGTACTCGTACCAACGTGCTGTGCGCCAGGGATATCCAACCGGCGTGGCCGTTCTCCCGTTGCTAACACGACTTTATCTGCCACAACTTCTTCACTACCAACCATCACGTGACCATCGTCAGTAAACTGTGCATGGCCCGTGAGTGCCGTAATGGCGGACTGCTTTAGACCGGCTAACGTCCCGCTGGGAATACCATCCGTATAAGCAAACTTATTTCGCATGAGATCTGACCAGTTAATGGTTGGCTCGCCATTCAAGCCCTGTCCATCCATGTGTTCAGCATTACGTTTCGCCTCAACAGCAGCCAATAAAATCTTTTTCGGGTCGCAACCACGATTGGGACATGTACCGCCCCAAAGATTTTCTTCGGCAACTGCGACCGTTTGACCAGCCCCTTTAAGAGCGTAGGCCAAAGCTAAGCCACCAGGGCCACCACCAATAATTAATGTTTCAACGTGTGTCATAATCTACCTCCAGTCTTTCAAACATTCGCAACCAAAGTGTACCGATTTTTACGTCGAGACTAAAGTATTATGCTCTGTCTTAATTCTAATTGTGGGCCAAAACAACCTCATACCAACGTTGTGTGAATTAACCTAATCGTCCGGATGAACGGCCAAGGTTTTGTCCAGTTCACTGACCATATACTTTTCTTCGATCGCATCATCCCAGTCTCGCTCCGGAAATAAGATATAGCGGTCAAAGAAGTAACTCCCTAAAATAGACAACAAATAACGGAAAATAATTCGGAACGGCCAGTCGACGAGTTGTCCCCGATCCTGAGCCGCTTTGATAATCGTTTTAAACGAGTTCAAAAAACGTTCTGGTGCGATAGATAAGTACTGTTCGCGTAGATCTGCATTGTATAAAATTTCGCTGAGGAATACTTTCAATGCATCTTCGTTGTCTGAGGCAAACTTCATTCGGTTGCGGACAAAGAAAACGAAAAAGTCGTGGATATTGTCCGTTTGTTCACGAATAGCTTCACTAGCCAATTCGTTTAACAAATCCGGCACAACCTCACGCACAATTGGATCCAAGGCCTCGCGTAAAATGTTAGCCTTGGACTTAAAGTGTTTGAACATTGTACCCTCAGACTGATGTGCCGCCTCAGCAATTTGACGCGTACTCGTGTTAGCGTAGCCCTGTTTTGCGAATAATTGGATGCTAACAATCAGGACATCCTTTTGCTTCTGCGTTAAGTTTTTATTTGCGTTCACTAAATCAGGAAATTCATCAAGGATTTTTTTATCTGCCATTATTTCTTCCATCACTTTCCCAAATTCACTACTGCTATCATAGCAGACCTCATGAGCTCCGAAAATGTCATTTTGTATTTGCAATTCATTGTGAACGGAAATCTGCCGCTCCCGGTTGCCCGTTTTTGAAATCGCCTGTGGGACCGGCTCAAGCCCGCAGTTCACGGTCTTTCGCCTCGCCTGGAAGCCACCTAAACCGTGTCTTCCAGACCGTCCCGTGTTGTAAATTCGCAAACCCACCGAATTAACAACACTATCACCGTCGATTTCAACACGGGCGCCCTCCCGCTCATACCTCAAAGACACTGAATAACAATCGCACTATAGACTAAAAGACACAAAATTTTGATTCATGACATTTGTGCCTCAATTGCTAAGAAAAAAAGTTCACAACTGATGTAGCTAATTTGCAATATTGTCTCGTTATCTACTGAACATACCCAAGCACAAAAAAACATGCCTAGCGGAGACGGTAAGAGACAGAGTTCCGTGTCGACAACACTTAATGGCATGAAGTTGGCCATTTAGTGTTGTGGGACGACTTCTGAGACGGTTTGTGGCTCAGAATCGAGGTCGAAAACCGCGTCCTTTGCGGTTTGAAACCGGTCCCCACGGAACGGCGTCTCTTATCGGCGCAACGGTCTTTCATCACTTAAGAGAATTTGTCGAATTGTTACAAAAAATGACACGCCGCAAACGTGTCATCTGTCTTTTATTCAGTTAGATAAACCCATTAAAAATCAATCGTGAAACACCTATGCTTGCTTAGCTGAGTGAACGGATCGATAGCCAAAGTAGAATTGAACAATGGCCAAGATAACCGCCAACCAGTTAACAGCTGCAAACCAACCGGACAAGCTTGCCACACTGGCTGCGCCATAATAAGCCCAGAACCCCCAGACAACCGCGACGACATTGATCCAGGCAAATGTCTTCATCAATGACTGATTGCTTGTTGCAAAGAATGTCCAGATGCAGTTAATGACGAACCAAACAGCTAAAATCCAAAATGATGTTGCAAACATGATAATCCCTTCTTTGATTTTAATTGTCGAGCGAGTGATTACTCGCCTTTCTTAACAACATCATTGTAGCACCTTTCAATCCGGATACAACCGTTTTGAAAGATATTTTTGCATTTATTTTTCACATTCAAAAAGCGACTCTCTATGCGCTTGCCACCGGCAATTGACACACATGAAGTCGCTTCATTTCAAACTAGTTATTTAATTATTTTCATCCTCATCACGTTTACGCTGACTCAGATAATTGACGATGTTTTGCGCATTGATGAACCCTAATTGACGGTCACCATCTACTACGCGTAAATACTCGCAGTGGGCTAAATCGTCAAATGCTTCACCCAACGTTTTATCAGATGAGATGTCAATTGGCGCTGTGTGCCCGTCAGGCAACGTTGCTACTGAAAAGCCCATCATGACCATCTTACCTACGTACACGTCATACACATTGTGCGCGACACTCTGAGAGAAGAAAGCCTCGACAAATTGGTTGGCCGGATGCTGCGCGATGTTAGTCGGCGTGTCCACTTGCAAGATTTTTCCCTCACTCATCACCGCAATGCGGTCACCTAGTTTAAGGGCTTCATCCATATCGTGGGTCACAAAGATAATCGTGTCGTGCCGCTTTGCATGAAGATCCAATACCAGATCCTGCAATTGCGTCCGTGAAATAGGATCCAATGCTGAGAACGGTTCATCCATCAAGACAACTGGCGGTTCAGATGCAATCGCCCGACAAATGCCAATCCGTTGTTGCTCACCACCGGATAATTCGCTAGGCATCCGGTCCCGATATTTTTTCGGGTCTAAACCGACTTGATTCAGCAATCGATCAATCGTGGCGTCAATCTCCTCACGTTTGACACCTTTCATTTCGGGAATGACCGCAATATTTTGAGCGACAGTCATGGTTGGGAACAACGCAATTTGTTGTAACACGTAACCAATGTTCCACCGTAACTCCTGCAATCCGATGTCTGTAATGTTTTCATCCTTGATAAAAATCTTGCCACCACTCTGCGGCTGTAGCTGATTGACCATTTTCAAAGTCGTCGTTTTCCCACTACCAGAAGTGCCAACAAGGACAAATAGTTCGCCAGCGTTGATGGTTAAATTCAAGTCTGGAATCACAACATTATCGTTAAAAGACTGCTGAACATGTTCAAACCGAATGATAGGTTCGCCGTCTTTCAGCTCATTGATGCTGTTTTCATCAACCGTAGTTGCCATTATTTAGCATCTCCCTTCAGCAAGTGGTGGCTAACCAAGTATTGTCGCGCCACCGTTTTTGCGGACTTCTTTTCGACATTAACTTCATAGTTCATTTCCTGCATATCTTTTTCAGAAATATGACCAGCGAGCTTGTTCAAACTCTTTACAACGCCTGGATACTTCTTGGCTAAGGAAGTTTTCATTAACGGCGCACCCTGATAGGACGGGAAGAAATGTTTGTTATCCTTCAACGTTGTCAGATGATACTGTCGTAATTCGCTATCCGTCGAGTAAGCGTCAACAACATTGATGTTGCCATTATGAATGGCTTCGTAACGCAATTTGGGCTCCATGGACTGAGCCTTCAAATTCAAACCATATGTCTTATTTACACCTGGCAGGCCATCTGGGCGATCAATGAATTCAAGCGTCATCCCCGGCTTTAATTTATTTTCTACCGTCTGCAAGTCACTAATTGTGTGAACATTCCAAGCTTTTGCATCCTGTTCACGAATAGCTAAGGCAAACGTATTATTGTAGGACATAGGCTTCAAATAACTGAGCTTAAATTGTTGTTGCATGTCCTTTTGTGCCAATTGATACGTTTGATTGGCCGTTAATCCCTTATCAGATTGTGGCGTTTTGACCAAACTTTCCAAAATAGTGCCCGAAAATTCCGGATAAATATCGATTTGATTGTGGTTCAAGGCGTTAAATAGAAAGCTCGTTTTCCCGAAATTGGGCTTTAACGTGACATGAACATGTTTGTTGTCCTGTTCAATCAAGTCTTTATACATATTAATTAAAATGTCTGGTTCAGAGCCCAGCTTACCAGCAATCGTAATGTTGTCGGCTGGTTGACGAACGGCGTTAGCAACACCGACACCACCGATACCGAGCAGCAAGACAACCAGTCCACCAATTAGATAGCGTGGACGCATGTGTTGCAAACGATTAATGAGCCAGCTCAAAATAATCGCCAACAACGCCGAACTAATGGCTCCAATTAACGTCAGCGCGGTATCATTGCGGTCAATCCCTAATAGGATAAAGGTCCCTAAACCACCTGCACCAATCAAGGCAGCTAACGTTGCAGTCCCGATAATCATGACTAACGCTTGACGAACCCCGGAAATAATCACCGGAGCAGCAATTGGCAATTCAACCTTAAATAGTTTGCGCGTTTGCCCCATGCCAAATGCATCAGCAGCCTCTTCAATAGAAGGATCAATGTCATCAATCCCGATGTATGTATTCTGAAAAATCGGGAGCAACGCGTAAATGACCAACGCAATGACCGCTGGGACGGTACCAATCCCAACAATGGGAATCAATAATCCCAATAAGGCTAGTGACGGGATGGTTTGCAACACACCGGCAATTTGCAACATAAATGCCGCAAATCGTTTGTGATGCGTTGCCCAGATGGCCAATGGAATGGCAATGGCCATCGCAATCAGCAGTGACACCAGTGAAATCTCAATGTGTTGCCACAACGCAGTTAACAGTGCCGACCGCCGATCAACCAGCGTTTGAAAAAAAGCATCCATAAGTATAAGTCCTCGTTTTCCGATGTGAAATTCTGTGCTTTAAAACTTCACAGCTCGTTCTGATAAACGCAATATTTACTTTACAAGTCGAACATACGTTTGTCAAACAATAAGAAAAAAGCACACTATTTATAGCGTGCTTAATTATAAACTTACTTATTTTCAAGACCCAAACAAAAGGCTTGTGAGATTGACGATTTGTTTTTAATCACTTACGCGAGCAAGGAAATAGCGCTTCTTACCACGACGTACGATAACAAACTTGCCGTCGAACATTGCCTTTGGATCTACGTCGGCATCAACAGATGTTTGTTTGTCACCGTTAATAGTAATGGCGCCATTTGTCACATCTTCACGAGCTTGCCGCCGCGATTTTTCAATGCCGCTATCTGCCAAAAAGTCGACAATATTTTGAGTTGCGCCAGTCGTTTCAACGCTTGGGAAAGCCTTGAATCCCTGTTCGATCTCGTCAGCGCTTAATTCCTTCACATCGCCTGAGAATAGTGCTTGTGTAATCTTTTCGGCCTGCTTCAGAGCTGCGTCACCGTGGACAAACTTAGTCACTTCTTCAGCCAAACGACGTTGTGCCGCCCGCTTCCAAGGTTCCTTCTTCACTTGTTCAGCCAGATCATTAATTTCGTCTTCATCCAAGAACGTGAAGTACTCCAGGAATTTCACAACATCATTGTCGTCCTGGTTTAACCAGAATTGGTAAAATTCGTAAGGCGTTGTTTTTTCAGGATCAAGCCAAACGTTGCCGCCTTCAGACTTACCAAACTTCGTGCCGTCAGCCTTCAGCAACAGTGGAATCGTTAGTGCAAAGACTGGTGTTTCTGGTCCTTCCACACGACGAATCAAGTCCAAACCAGCCGTGATGTTGCCCCATTGGTCACCACCACCGATTTGCAACTGTACATCTTGTTCACGGTACAAAGTTAAGTAATCAATGGATTGCAGGATTTGGTAAGTAAATTCGGTAAAGGAAATCCCGACTTCCAAACGGGAAGCCACAACTTCTTTGTTGAGCATTGTCTTAACATTGAATAACTTACCGTAATCGCGCAGGAAATCCAACAATGACAGTTTGGACAGCCAATCGTAGTTATTCACTAACCGGAACTGATCCTCACCAAATAGCTTAACCATTTGACCACGCAAGGCCTCTTGGTTGTGGTGCACTTGATCCATTGTTTGTAGAACCCGCTCAGATTTCTTACCGGATGGGTCACCAATTGAACCAGTCGCCCCACCGATAACGATCACTGGTTTATGACCAGCCAATTGGAACCGTTTCAAAATCATAAACGGAATCAAATGTCCGATATGCATCGAATCGCCAGTTGGGTCAATCCCACAGTACAAACCGATTGACTTCTTGTCAGTTAATTCACGTAAGCCTTCTTCATCACTGGTTTGGTTAATCGCACCACGCCACTTTAGTTCATCAATAATATTCATTTTGCATTCTCCTTCTCATTTTTTCAGTTTTTTAAGGCACAAAAAAAGTCCCCGTCACTGGCTAACATTAGCCAAGTTGACAAGGGACGAATTTATTCCGCGGTACCACCCAAGTTATTGCATTACTGCAATCACTCTTCACCGATACCGGGGCGCGCCGAGATAACGATCACAAACGCTGTACTTCATGGCTTCAATATCGCCGGTTCACACGACCACCGGCTCTCTGGGGAGGGATTGAAGGCACTACTTGGTTGTCAGTTTCAACACTAACGGCCACGTTTTCGTTATCAAATATTGTTGTCATTGTACTGACTGATTGACGTTGATGTCAACCATGGATTTCAAAAGTTTGACCTGGATTGTTGATGCTTCCGCTTCTGGTTGCTGATATTGAAACTCCGTTGTGTAGACCGGTCTTAGCCCGCGTTGCGGTCTTCGACCTCGACTTGAAGCCTCCAAACCCGAGTCTTCAAGCTCGTCCGTGGCCTAAACCCAGCAAGCCCACTGGGTTAACGCCACTTTCACAACTCCGTTTCAATATCAGCGCCCGCCAGCTACATTCACGCAATAACAAACAAACTCTAGGTACCAAATTAAATACACATTATCCAGTAATCATTAGACTGCGGGCAAACACAACAATCCGTGTGATAGCTGGCCAGAATCGGAACTCACTTTTGTTTTAGCAACGAAATAAACAGAGCTGCAGGGCATCAGCATTGGAACCAAGCCGCGAATGTAGTGTTAATTCGAATGGTTTTCTCGAATTTACACCACGGACAGGCGCAAAGACTCCGGTTTACGGAGGCTTGAACCGGTCCCACGGCGGTGTTCCAATGCTAACAACCATAAGCGGCAGTTAAGACTATGCGAAACCTATTTCACATAGAAAATATAGTCCAGTGTCGTCGGATTCTCTTCAGGCTGGAAACGTTGTGGATCGTAACGTTCATAAACGTACTTCAAGTTAGTCCAGTCGTCCTCCGTCATCATGTGACGGGTCACGAGTTCTTGGTGCGCCGTCTCCATTGCCCGTTGACCAAACAAGTCACCGGTGTCCGGATTACCGTTAACCCACGCAACAGCAGCAGAACTTTCTGGTACTGCAATGGCTTGAAATCCTTCTGGCACCTTCTGACCCTTACGGAACCATTTGCCGATCCAGTAAGTTGTTTCATCACCATCAATAACTAATAGGCCGATTTTGGCAGGATCTAAGGGTTTGTTGATAGTTTCGAGTTGTTTGAACTTATCGGTTGTTTCCCAGTCTAACCAGGCATAATTGTATGAACCATGTTCCTGCTTCTTGTATGGGAGTCCAAATAATTGACGAGCTGGTTCTGTGACTAAATTACGATGTGTAACTTTCATGTTAGTGCCTCCAGTAATAAATTTCGTTTATCGTCCTTTTTTACTAGCGGGACTGCATAATGATCGAAGCCAACGTTCTGTGTTGACGATCCAACCGCCATAAATAAGTGGCTGCGCGGGCCGGCATTGCCGGATCTATCTGTTGACAAACGACATTGGCAATCGCAGCCGTCGCTGGTCGGTGCAAATAATCGCTCAAAATACGCGCTAAATGGACGTCAAAAAGTGCCTTGCTTTTATCCATCCCCGTTAGTGACTGCCTTAAGTCTAGCACGATAATCAGTGCTAATGCATTCACCTTTTTAGGCCCCATGCCATGAATGGGTGACAAACGGGCCTCCAGCTCTTCATAACTAGCGGTTGAAATAAATTGTTCAGCGTCGCCGTTCGCCTCACTATTCAAGGTTTGAGCCAAACTGGTTAGGTTCTGCGCCATGGTTTTTGGAAAGCGGTGTAATGCTGGCTTTGTTTCAATCGCCGTCAATAATTCGGATTGATGGGTAGCAAACCATGCGGCCGTCCAATTCTGTTTACCGATCCGTTCTCGCAACCGTTTGGGCAGTTGCCAAGCTCGGTTTGCAGGCACAGATTGATCGACAATGACGCCACATAGCAAGGCAAATTTATCTGTCAGTAACCACTCACTGTCCGCTGGCGACAAATCAAAGTCACCCATAAATGTGTCCGGCAGATTTGCTTGATAATCGTGTTGTAGCATCGTCACTGCATAATCATCCAAGATAGGTGCGGGCATGTGCTGTTACCTCCTGACCAATTGCAGCAATACGATCTTCCTGAAAAACCTGTGGCACCAAATACCCCACGCTCAGTGGTGAGGCATTAAAGCGCGGCACTACTTTACAAATAATCGCACCATCCTGAACGTTATAGAAAAACAAGTTATAACTATCACAACGGCCATGAAAGTAATCCGTCAGAATATAGTGAGTCAGTACACGTACCGCTTTAGCCAAATCCGCAGCGGCCTTTATCCCAGGAATCCGCACGTTAAATTCGAGGAACCCTAACAACGGTTCGTTGGCGACAGCTAGTTCAGCGTCGCCCAAGTTCAAAAATGGTTCACCGGCAAGATTAGCTGGCGTTACGTGAGCGTAACCATCCACTTTATCGAGGCCAATAATCTGCATGTGGGGATGGGCCAACGACCCGCCAGAGTGTGGTCCATAGTTTTTGTACATGATTACGGATTTGTACTGTGGATCTTGTTGCATTTCTGACCATTTACGTAACGAGAAATTCATAATTGCGGCGGCTGTCTGCGGATCGTAGTTTGACCAATCGCCCCGATGATTGCTGGATTCGATGATGATTGTCTGCAGCGTATCAGCTAACACCCGAAACTTGTTCACGAGCCATATCCGATCCGTTTCCTGATCCAAAATGTTGGTCAGATGTGCAACATCACAAAATGGGCACGCCGCATTCTGATGAACAATGTTTTCTGGTTTTCCCTGGGCAACATGTGTGATAAACGAAAGTTGTTCCTGTGTCATGTGTTTCCTCCGCATCAACCTAACAGTGTATTTTCCAGTAATTATACCGCGGATCGCCTCATCCAGTATTACTCCAGTTTGGCATTTCGGCATAACCGTTCAAACATGCTACACTGAGATGATGAAAAATAAAAATGAACAAGCTCAACAAGTCTTAAATATTATTCAATGTACTCCAGAATTGATGGTCATTCTACACGCCATTACCGATCAACATCTGAAGCAAGGTGCGCTGGCTGCCGGAAGTATCCGTAACACGGTGTGGCAGGTGCTGAGCCATCAACCCGTTCAACTGTCATCTGATATCGACGTCGTCTTTTTCGATCCCAAACGCCCCTATGAAGATAACTTTACAATTCAGGCCCAATTGACAAAACAGTTGCCCCAATACGAGTGGCAAGTTAAAAATGAGGTGTACATGAACACTCACAACTTCACCGACATGCCACCATTCACTTCAGTCACAGATGCAATCGGTCATTTTGTTGAAACGCCTACCTGTGTCGGTGCCTACCTAGATGACTCAAGTCAGCTTCGTTTGATTGCACCACACGGCGTGGCGGACTTGCTAAGCTTTGTCTGCCGTCCTGTCCCAGCATATCAACAAGACGCCGCTCACCTGGCGATTTTCAAACAACGAATGGCAGAAAAGCAGTGGCAGCAAAAATGGTCCCAACTTGTCATTTCAACCCACTAGGAAAACAACAATAGCAAGCACTTTATTTTATCTCCGTTTGTAACCATGCTACATTGACGATAATCGAGCTCGTTTAACAGGTTTACCAACCAAACGTCTAAAAACGGGCAAAGTTTGCGTTTCGAAACAGGCTTTGATGCCGTTTCATGGCGTGTCGTTCTATGCTTACAGTGAACGTGAGGTGATTTCACATGCAACTCGTACTCGTTAATCGTCAAACAAAAGTTAAAAAGATTATCAATGACTGTGAATCCATTGCCCTGATAGATGCTGATCAACAAACGCATCTCCCCCAATACTATGTGCCAAATGCACGGCAGCAACTTGGTGCCGTTGCGTTTGTGCTCACCCGAACACGGCAGGAACCGTGCACCTTTAAGACCAGTCAGTGGGAAATTCGGCACGATTAGCACGGCCACACTACACACTAAAAGACCCATCATCGTAGCTGCAACAATGCGTTACACGCCAACGATGATGGGTCTTTTGATGTTCGGTAATACTATTTTAGTGTTTCAGTGAATCGTGCTTACGACGAAGACCAAACCAACCGATCAACGTTGTTAAACCAAGAATACCTAACAGCGCTTCAAGTTCACTCGCTTCGTTGGTATCTGGTAAGTGCCGCCCAACATACTGTGGATCATCAGGTGATGACGTCTGGTTACCATTAGTCAGCTGACCATTGTAACCACGTGCACCGTTGGCTCCAGTTGTAGCCACACCAGTACCAGTAGTTGATGCTTGACCATTACTCGTGCCACCGTTGACCGACGACTGACCGTTACTCAAACCACCATTTGTGGATGAAGAACCACCCATTGTAGCTGGATCTGAACTACCATCGTTCCCAGTTGGATCACCAGCTGTCTTCGGTGGCAGCAATGCCTTTAACTGAGCCTCAATGTCAGCAGCCTGAGCAATCAGACTGTCCGCAAACTCACGTAGCTTGTTGGACTGTTCCAATGCTTGGCTAGCAGCGTCAGCATACTTCTTAGCGAGTGCCGGATCATTAGCAGCCAGCGCTTGCTTAGCTAGTTCCTCATTTTCAGCAGCCTGTTTGGCTAATGAGTCAGCTGCACTAGCAGCACTATTAGCTTGGTCAACTAAGGACTGGGCCCTGTTTTCAAGTGATGACTGACCCTGACTGTGTGCCTGGTTAGCTAAACTTGCTAACCGTTCAGCATCGCTTTGAGCAGCAGATGCTTCACTAGCGGCCTTCGATGCGGCAGAAGCGGCCTCACTGGCTGCAACACTTGCATCATGGTGGTCCTTGTTGACTGCCTTGTTAATATCTTCAAACGTTGCATCAACCCGGCTCCTGAACCGAGCCGCAGCTGCACTCAAACCAGCAAGCACTGATTGTGCACTTTGAGCTTCTGAGGCAAACTGACTAGCCGTCTTCGGGTCATTCAGTTTAGCAGCACTTAGCGCGCTAGACTCAGCGGCACTGGCCAACAGATTTGCAGAAGTAGCAGCCGATTCAGTACTGTTCAACTGGTTCATCAATGAATTAGCTTCATTGGCAAGTGATTGAACGGTGCTATTTTGTTGATCCGTTGCCGCCTGACTGGCAGCTACCGTCGCACTTTGCTGTGTCGACTGAGTTGCGCTGGTAACAGCACTCTTAGCCTGATCAGCAGACGTAGCTGCGCTGGTAGCAGTACTACCGTATGAACTAGCAGCCGTGGAATCGATGCTAACTGCTTTGTTGATGGCAGAGTTCGTTTGGTTAACCTGTCCCAATAAAGTGTTTGCAGAAGCTGTGGCATTAGCAGCAACTTTTTCAGCACTTTCGGCCGATGCCTTGTCAGATGCTGCAGTCACACTGTCATTTGTGGTTGCTGCCGTTGAAGCAGCATCCGCATAGCTCTTAGCAATTGACGCAGCAGATAATGCCGTGGAGTTCTGAGTGCTTAATGCTGCCAATGAATCCTGGTTCTGCTTGTCCATTGACTGAACTGCACTGTTCGTCAAATCTGTTTTAGCAGCGCTTGTTGCACTAGTAGCAGCGTTACTTGCACTCGTCGTTGACGAATTCGTGGCACTCGCGTTGGAATTGGCAGTGGAAGCGGCAGCGCTGGCACTTGCAGCGGCTTCGGAAGCCGCCAAAGAATCGGCTTTTACTTTAGCGGCAATTGAACCGTTCAAATCCTGCAAAACCTTTTCAGCAGACGCAGCAGTACTTGCTGCTTTAGAAGCAACTTTTTCAGCTGAAACTGCAGAGGCGGCAGCTTCCGAAGCTCCCTTAGCGTCATTCAACGCAGCATCCGAAATTGCTTCACTGGCATAGTAACTTGCGCCACTAGCCACTGCCGCCGCTGAAGCAGCCGTTGACTGTGCAGCAGCTGCTGATGTCGCCCAGTTTTGAACAGTTGTATCAGATTTATCAGTGGATGCCGCATTCTGCGCTGACGTATTCGCATCACTGGCAGTCTTAGATGCATCGGAAGCCGTCTTGTTATACCCTGATGCGTTGTCTGCAGCGTTGCTGGCGGTTTTAGCCGAAGCGGCGGCAGCTTCACTATCCGCCTTCACTGTCGCAGTTAAGGCCGCCAAACCAGCGGCAACACTCGAAGCAAGGTTGGCAACACTTGTAGCAACAGAGCTCGCCGAAGATTGCATATCCTCTGCGCTCGCTGCATACGAACTGGCCAAACTTACATCATTGCTTAATGCCGCGTTACTTGCGGCGGCAGAGTAGTTCGAAGCTGCCGCATTTAAACTTTGCATCGTTGAATTTGCAATCGCTAATGACGCTTGCAACGACTGCAAACTCTTCATACTTGCCTGAACTTTATCATTCCTCGTGTCAGAAGCACCTAGATTTGCTAAACTACTTTGAGCCGCAGAATTAGCATTTGCACTCGCTGTCGGATCAACAGTGTTGGCAACACTGTTGACGGCACTATACGCACTAGCCGCAGACGCAGCGTAATTTGCCGCCGCAATTGAGTCCGTTTTAACCGCATTTGAAATTGACGTGTATGCAGATGAAGCTTGGTCACGAATATTATCTAGTGTGTTCTGCATCACTGTCACATTGCTAGCTAGTAGTAAGGCTTTATTAGCATAACTTGCCGCGCCTACTTTATCGTTACTAAGTGCAGCATTAGACGCTGCAGATTCCAATTTTTTAACAGTTGACTCAGCGCTAACCATACCATTAGCAACTTCGGAAGCAGTCTGTGAATAGTCATTCATCTTTTTGTTGTAATTTTGGACAGCACTATTTTTAAGGTCAGTAGCGGCCAATGACCCTCCGTCACTAGCATATGAATGAATACTATTGACATTCGAAGACATTGATGAGACACGATTGCTAATATCTTGGTTGGCAATCGCGACAGAACTCACCTGTTGTGATGCGGCCGTACTGTCAATAATAGCTTGATTGGACACCAGTCCAGTGACAGAATTAGCTAATGATTCCATTGCATTTGCATTCGACAAAAATTCGGTAAACATAGAGTTGAGTACCGTTCCACCATCATGACCAAAATAGTATGCCGAGGTGGCATCATTTTCTGCCGCCGCGGAAACTGCGTTATTTATCATGTATGGGTAAATGTCTGAGTACTGTTGTTGTGCCTGTGAATACTGAGCATTTGCCTTCACCTGAGCACTGTTCATTTGACTGAGCGCCTTAATAATTGCTGCATTAGATGCCAGAGCAGGTTCAGCGCTAATCAATGCATTCGTTTGTGAAACGTAATCGTTAACAGCCGTTGCTTGGTCACTAATTGTATTTACCGCACCAGATGCGTATTGATGCGTATTAATGACAGAATCAGCTGCCTGCTTGGCCGCAGTACTGTCAGAAGTAACAACACTCTTTACATTGGCATACGCTGACGTGGTAGCACTGGCTAATGAATTAGCCTGACTGGTATACCCTAAGGCAAGCTTGTTTTGCGCAGCTGCCTGATCCGCAAAACCTTTGGCAGCAGCTTGATCATACAGTACCGCAGCACTAGCGGCTTGACTGGCGTACTTTGAAGCGGCCTCACTCGCTGCTTGGGCTTGTGAAATAAGGTTGCTGGCCTGGGCACCGTTAGCAGTAGCAGCATTCTTATCGGCTACAACGTCACTATTATGCACATCTGTATTCGCAATTCCTTCAGTCATAGAAACATTGCTTTGAGTTTGTGTGTTAGCGGCTGTAACCTTTGGAATTTCGCCGGCTGCATTGTTCGCCTCACCAGCCGCACTGTTGGCTGCAATTTGAGCAGCCGTACTGTCGGCATCAACCCAGCTCTGAATGTTGCTCAAACCTTGTTTCGCATTTGCCAGGGCTAATGCTGTTTTATCTGCCAATGCTGTAGCTTTTGCGGCCTCTGTTGAGGCTACACCTGCCCACTTTGCCAAACCAGTGGCATCTCCAAGTCCACTAGCGAGATTAGCGAAAGTTTCAGCCAATGCTGCGCTGGTAGCCGCTGCAGCAGCGTTGGTACTATCTGTCGCAGCTGTTGCAACCTCAGCTTGAATTGAATTATTAGCCGCTGTAACACTGCCATTTTGTAAATCTTTACCACTTAAATTGCCAGCACTCTGCGCGACATCTGTAAGGTTGGTCTGAGCGGTGTTTTGTTGAGTAGCCGCATTCTTGGCAGCTGCCGCGTACGCACCTGTAGCAGCATAATTATCATCAACTGCCTTCTGACTCGCCTGTGTCTTTAAAGTATTCAATGTTGATAACTGAGCGGCAGTTTTAGCCTGAGCTGCTTCTGCGGCAGTTTGTTGCGCCTGTGCTTGGTTAGCAAAACCCTGGGCAGAAGTATCATTACCTGCTACTTCTGCTGAAGCCGCTGAAGCTGCTAAGTCTTGAGCTGACTTAAAAGCGGCGGCAGCATCATCTGCTGCAGTTTTTGCTGCTGTCTGAGCTGCGGTGGCGGATGCCAACAATCCTGTCATATTATTCTGATTAACATCGGTTGCCGCTGCCGCTTGAATGTCGGCTAGTGTAGCATTAGCCGTTGTCAAATTATCGTTGGCAGTCGTAGCCGCATTACTGGCAGCTGTAGCCGCCGCATTTGCAGCCGCCGTGTATTCACTAGATGGTGTCGCAGTTGTTGCATTGGTGGTACCTGTTGTACCTGTAGTGTCGGGAGTTGTCCCAGTAGTACCCGCGGTTGTGCCTGTCGTCGCGTCCATCCGAACAATTTCAGCTGGTTGACTTGTAGCGGCCAAAGACGCCTTAATTGTATTTAATTCTTCATTAGTTGTTGCGGCAGCAACGCTGACCACTGTCAAACTTTGTGACGCCGTACTCGTTTGATCACTGGTTGCGGCGGCTACCGTGGTTTGCTTAGTTTCTGTCGATGCAGCGACTGTTTTACCAGTTGCGCTGGCAGTCGTTGTTGGTGCTACCGCATTGGTTTTAACAGACGTTGTTTCTGTTTGACTGGCAGCACTAGCAGGCTTTGGGCTAACGGTTGAGCTAGCTGTAGAAGCCGCACTGGTGGCATCACTTAACGTTGCCCGAGAGCCTAATGTGGCAGGGTTAATCAACGTATTTGTCACCGTCCCAGGAGTTTGCGCTGGTGCAGATGCAGGGACGCTCTCACTGGAAACGTTGCTAAGCGTGGCCCGGGAAGTCAATTCTGAGTCGGTCGTTTTACTCGATTGACTAGCCGTTGTGTCACTTTTGACAGTCTCTGAGGAAGCAGAGGTTGCTGCCGATGTTTGACTGCCACTTTGTTCACTTTGAGCGCTTGCCTGACTGGTTGTCTTCGCTTGGTTACCGGCAGTTGAAAGCACGGCAGAGCCAGCTGACAAAGTATTAGCTGCAGTCGCAGAACCAGCTTGGGTTTGAACAGTCGCCGGTGTCTGATCGGCATGTACATCATCCTGAGTCATTGCCTCGACTAGCCCAAAGGTCAGCAAAGTTAAGCCAGCAAAAAGCCACTGCTTACCAGCCTTATACATTTTATAATGTTGCTTCTGTGTGTCGGGAATACGACCTAGGCGATTTTCAGTCATTTTAGCAACAACCTCCCACTCTTTTTTGACTACCTTAACAACCTAATATACAAAATTTTTTAAGTCTTAAATTGTAATTCAGTTATATCTATCTATCGATTATAATCACTCCAGAATATTATTGTAAAGCGATTGTGTTTGCCCCGTTTGCTAGCGGATTTGGGCAAATTACAGTTGCGCACAATTTAATTAATTAACGTCCTTAATAAACGTCTATATAATGGCTTTTGTTGCGATTTTGGAATGCTTTACCGATTAACAAATTTTAGTCAGTAAAATATCCAGCAAATTGACATTCGTTTTTGTCAATTATATTCTTAACATTTCCTTAACATTTAGTTACTAACAATTCTGTTTAAACACGCCAAAGCACAAAAAAAGGGCGTACCACTATGGAAAAATCCATTGGCACACGCCCTGTTACCATCTGTCTAATTTGTTTAATGTTTGTACAAATACGTAAACGTTCCGTCTTCATTTTTCTTAAAAGTAAACTCATGGTCTTGTGTATCTTTGGCTCGCCAACGAGTCACGCCATAGTGAACGGTGTCAGAATCTTGCAAACGGGATACAACGCCACCAACCAGCTCTCGATCATCACTAAATGATCCTCTGAGTACTCCTTTTAGTACTGGTAAAAAATCTTCTACATTCGTTATCATGACGCGTCACTCCCCATCTCTTAATGTACCAATAGTGTAACAAATAAGGGCGAGTGTGTGAACGCTTTCACTAAAATTAAATTATTAATTCTTTGTTATTGCTGGGTTAATTCGTAAAGTGACTAACGACAACCTATTAGTGACGCCGCCGAATAACGGCCCAGGCCAGTAATCCGGCCAATATAGTAGCACCACTACCTGCACCGATGGCAATGTTTCGCCAGGTATTATCTGGCTTCACTTCCACGGAAGATTGATTCAACTGCTGGGCCTTTTGGCCAGTCACCTTGAACGTTTTGCTAAACTGCCATCGTCGTTTTTGTGAAACGGCCGTCACCGTCAACTTGTAGTGACCTGCGCTTAAAGATCGGTCTTTCAGCCATACAGGAAATTGCATGATGGCATTGGGAGATAGCTGATAGCCCACTTGTTTAGTGGTATAAAGAGCCGTTTTACTGCCAACTCTGCTCACCTCACCGGTTACCTTTAGCTGATTAATAAAGGTTGCCGTTTCATTATGAATCGCACCATTCACAACATTGCGCGCATTTACTTGCCCCGGCTTAACAGTCCCTAATGACAGTTTGGGCGTCACTTTGGCGATGTTGTTGCGTAGCACAATCGCCACGACGAACTGATACTGGTTTTGAATGGCCACTGCCTGCCGTTTGTTTGGTGATGCTGTGTTAGCATTTGCATCGGCATCGCTCAGTGTCAGACCACCAGCCAGTTGGCCATTAAAACGCTGTTTTGGCATGGTCACCTGCATCCGAACTTGACCATCCCCGTTAGGATCAATCGTAATCGGTTTCTTTGGTAACGCCACCACCTTGGCAAACTTGGCTGGCACCCGCTTATCCAACTGCTGTTTGTTTTGCCCATACTCCACAACGCCGTTTAAATTCGTGGTCGCCTGCGCCAATCCAGCACTTAAGTGGAGGGGCGTTTTCTTATTATTATGAACGTTGACGATCAACGTTGTTTTTTCGCTGGGGTTCATTTTGAGATCAAAGTATGTCACTTTTTGATTTACCTGTTGAGTCGGTAAAACGGGCTGTACCGAAAAGGCCAGCCCGTCTGCCGAAGCGTGAATGCCGAACAACAGGGTCGTTACCGCGACGAACAGGCCTAACAGCCATCGCCAGCGAATATCGATTCTCTTTTGCGTCATTTCATTCACTCCTAAATATTAACCTACACCGTTACTAGTCACCTTGGTCGGCATTAACTGCCCCCTGAGCCCCACCCGGAACCGTCGTCGGGGTTGGGGAATTTGGGTTTTGATTGCCACCGCCATTAGTTGGAATATCTTCCAGTGACCAATTCAAGCTTGTTGTATAAGTGTCTTCTTCAGGGTAGGCACCGGTTGGGACGGTCAGCTTAACTCCCGGATTTGTCTTACTCCCCCAGGCGTCAGTCCAGAGACCATAACCACTGCCAGCGAGTGCATTCATCACAACGGCCTGATTGTCGGGCGTCAATGTTTGGTCAGTAACATTCACTTGGTTAGCTGGCAATCCAAGTCCACTGCCGGCACGTGAGTCAGTCAGACTAATTTGCGCGCCCGTCAGCGCCTTCTGGGCTTTGGCGCTCTGTAATTGACCTTTTTCAGTCACTTTGAGGGTCCAACCCTTTGGATCACCGGCACGTTTGTCCGTCACCTGAGCAAAGTTAGCCGTCTTATTGGCATTATCCATCGACGCAATATATGTTTGCTTTGATGGTGAGATTTTATGCGCACCAAAATCAAAGTTTGAAACATAGTCCAGCGTCAAAGGACCAGTATTACCAGTCCCCGGATTGTTACCATCCCCGGGCTTAGACGGATTTTCTGGATCAACAGGCGTTTCAGGTGTTTGATCATCCTGTGTGAACGCCACGGTTGCGTGCGTCGTCGCTGTTGATGTTTGTGCGGCCATCGCAACGGTCGGCACTGACATGCCAAGACCAGCTACAGCCAGGCCAAGAGCGGAAAAGAGTTTAATTTTTGTTGATAATGACATATTAATGCTCCTTCTTTTCATTAATGATTTTTATTTGGTTCAAGTAATTTAATTATTTGCGACACCATCTGTTACGTGCCATGTCAAACTTCCTGAATAGGCCTCACCTCCCCCGGTGCCAATTGCGGCTTCCAAAAACAGGCCGGTGTTGGCGTTCCAATTTCGAGAAACATTCGTAACCGTTGTATATAGGTGATAATCCACATCATGAATGGACTCGCTGGGATACTCACCCTGCGTGGTCACCAATACCTGGTTGTTATTAATCGGTAAATCTCGTCCGTTGTGCAGATAATGCATCGCATCTTGTAACACATCGTGGTCTGATCCCGTCAATTGTTGTGACTGATCCGCTGAAACGGTTAACGTCCATGGTTGCGTATCTTCACGACCGTCAATCACACTCAGGGTATTCGCGCCAAGCGCATCGCTGTCTGTAGGTATAATTCGGGCAGGCAGTTTCTGATTCCAGATCGTTTCAGCATCAATTGGCTCGTCTGTCGGGTTAAACGTGATCGCATTAGGTGCTGTGACGGTCAATCCGTCAGCCGGCCGGTCTGGTACGTCCAGTGTCAACACGTAATGGAGCGGGTCACTAAAGTTATTGCTTTCGTCGCTAGCATATAAATTAAAACCGGAAATTTGATCACTGTATTGTGGCATGTACTCTGCCGGAATCGTTACAGTGAATTTTTGTCGATTCGTGGCCCCTGTCACCGTAATTTCAGCGAATGCCTGATACCGGTTCGACCACAATTCCAAATAAACTAAGTAACGGCCTGCTTTAGGCGCAGTTAGGTAAACCGGCAATGACAATGAGCCACCCGTGTAATTAATGTAGTTCCCACTGATTGGATCGCCATAATCAATCACCGGCGCAGTCGTGCTCGTACCCGCACGCTCTGTTGGGGATGGCTTGGCCTGCCGACCAGACGTTATCGTTTTCTCAGAAGCACTGGCGGACGATTCCGTTTGAGATACCGTCGAGGCCGATTCAGCAACTTTGCTACTCGACTGGTTAACTTTATCTTGTGCTGAGTCACG
Source organism: Furfurilactobacillus rossiae DSM 15814 (assembly GCF_000428925.1). Classification (GTDB taxonomy): domain Bacteria; phylum Bacillota; class Bacilli; order Lactobacillales; family Lactobacillaceae; genus Furfurilactobacillus; species Furfurilactobacillus rossiae. The sequence continues at coordinate 89,200 of NZ_AUAW01000007.1, forward strand.
TTGTTTCTGACCTGGTTGGCCACTGGGCACACTTGTTCCAGCCTGTTGGCTACTATCTGATGCCGCCTTTGAACCAGTGGCATCTGTCTGAACACTCGAACGATCAACGTTATTACTATTACCGGCATTTGACTGTAAACTACTGCTGCTCTGACTATCGCTGGAAATCAAATCGCTAGCACTCTGTGGTGGGGATACCGTCACTGTTTGCAGGTCTAGTTGATGGTGTTGTTCATCCACTATCTGAACGATTCCTGTCCCCGCTATCTGAGAATCAACAGGAACCACCCAGCGTTGTGTTTGGTGAGCAGCCAGCCGCAATGTTGCTTGTGTCTTCTGTGCATTCCAAGCAATTTTGGGGCTGCCTTGACCAGTCGCGTCCGCGACCAGTTGAGCCGGCAACATCAGTGTTACCGTTGCCTCTTGGTCACTGTCGTTCTCCGTAGTGAACTGAAGCTTGTTCGGATCATTTTGAACTTGCGTGGTAAAAGTCACGACCGGTCCGCTGGCGGCACTAATCTGGTGGTTAGGACTAATGAATAGTGCGATGATAACGAACAATATGCTTACCAAACTGAAGCGGCGCCAACGTATCATCTCTCTCACTCCCTTCTCGATTACTGAATGACTAAATTGTACTGGTTAACGCCATTAACAAACCGTCAAGTTTGATCAACACGATTTCAAAAATGGGCAATTTAATTTTAGTCAGCTAACAAACTTATTATCGCTAGGGGCAGTAAACTGTGACACAAGACGGTTTGACAACGACCATTGTTCTTTTCAAATAAACCTATGTCACACCCTCAGGCAGAATTTCACAGACAAAAAATGTTTCAATTCCCGTATATGGGAATTGAAACATTTTAGATTAGTCACTCATCTCGTTGAACACTAGCTAGCCGATTGCAGTTAACTTGCTGTTGCCACCATTTGTTCCAGAATGGCTTTTAGATCGCCTTCATTTCCTAACGCGGAGATTTCATAGCATGCTTGTCCTTCTTGAATCGACTGTCGGTTCTGCTCGTTAACAACAATCAGGTCATAATGATTGTGCTCATCGTACAGTTCCCAGGAAACATGAACAACCGGTTCCAGCACACTCATCAGTCGTTTGGCAAACAACGTCGTCAATTCCCGACTCGTGCCGAGAGCCAACCCGATATGCCGCGTCGGTCGGGTAGTCGAAGTCAGCAACGCATAAAATGGCAATAAATACTGCGACAAATAACGCCAGTGATCATCAATGATTTGGTGAACTGTTCCCGTCGTTGTACCAAGTAGGGTCGTTTTTAAACGCGCCATCGCGGCCGCACCGCTGCAAGGCATATTCACCGTCAACGCATGCTCAAAACTCAAGTCATCAAAATGATCAATACTGCCAATCCCAATCATTGGGACCACTAATAAGCTAAATAATTGCGCCACACTAATATGAACAATTTGCTGAATATCTTTGACGTGAGCAAAATGCAGTTGGATTCGCCGTAAGTTATCATATAAGTCGCGATTTTCCGGTCTGGTTATCCCAATCCAGTCGTCTAACTGCGTATCTGCAATCACCGTCCCACTATGAAGGATTAGGAACAGCGTTAAGTTTTCCCGTTCGCTCTCCGTCATTTGTAACGCAGTCCGATCAACCACCGCCTTCAATTTTATCCCATTGGTAAGTTGTTCATCCAACGCGGACACTTGGCTACTAAACTGGGCAAAACTGACGTGGACATGATCCATAACAGCTAACCATTGAGTCAATCGATCGGTCATTGATTCATCTATCTCAAGGCCGCTATTTGCCAGTCGCCTGATCAACAGATCGTGATTCGCCGTTCCCAATTGTTTGACATGAAGCTCACGAAACAACTTGTAATAGAACCAAGTGACCTGAAACAATGAGCCCCTTAGTTCACCGCGATAAATGCTCAAGCCAAACTCCTTAATCAAGGCATTGGCTTTAGCTACTTTTCGTGCTGTCGTTTTCTCACTTAAATGTAGTGTATTGGCCAACTGCCAAGTTTGAAAATGAAATTCATGCTGATAGAGATATAAATAAATCTGATACGTATCCGCCCGCAACACCTGCTCATCAAACATCAGTCCATCTAGCGTCACCTTGCCCTGCATTGCAAACGATACCTGTGTCTGATCAAACGTTAAGGTCAGGGCGCCTTCGTCAATCGATGGTTGGAGAGTATCCACAATCTTTTGTAAGTGGCGGCTCAATGTCGCCGGTGACAAACCTAGCGTTTTCATGAGAGCCGCTCGATTTGTCTGACCATCTGCTAAATAAATGCTCTCAAGGATTCGATAAGCCTGACGGTCACCCTGATTCAATAATTCAGTTCGATCCATCTTGTTCACTTCCTTAACTCAATCAATTCACATCAGCTCAATACCAGTCCATACAACATAAAAGACACACCCACACGAATGCGCGAGTGTGTCTAGGCTAAAAATGGGGGTTATTGATTCGGCACGCCGGCTGTCAATGTCCATGTAATGGTGGTGCTATATGTCTCGCCACCGCCAATGCCATATGGCACTTCCAGAAAAAGACCGTTATTACGACCCCAGTGTCCCGAAATGTTGGTTTGCCGACCACGCGCCACATTGTTGGCATCATTAACGGCTTCGCTAGTGTAGTCATTGCTCGTCGCCACCAATGCTGAAGTACCTTCAATCGGTTGATGCTGGCCATTACGCGCATAGAACAATGCATTTGTCAGTGGCTCACGATCCGGTCCAGTTAATGGTTGCGTCGCCATTGCGGTCAACGTCCATTTTTGCTTTTTTGCATACGTATCCAGCACCGCCAAACGATTGTCGCCAACGCCGTTTTGATTCATCCCTTGTGGCCCTTCAATCGTGGCTGGTAATTGATGGCCCCATGCCTCCTCAATGGTCAATTTATCCTGGCCCTGATTAAAATTGACATTGCCAGGTGCCACCACTTTCAGCGCACCATTCTGCTCGCCGGAAACGTTTGATAACAGAATTAAATTAATTAACCCAGTTTGGTGACCAGATTCATCCGTCGCAAATAAAGATACTGTATGAACCGAGTTATCACGCGGAATGACGTTTTCGGGGATAACAAAATTAACTGGCTGCTGCTCGCCCGTCTTGGTAAACGTTTGCCGCCCCACCCACTGGTTGATTCCCCACCAGAACATTACATAAAAGTTAACCGTCCCGGTTCTAGGAATATCTATGAGCATCGGCACCGTGACATCATTGCCGTTAAACGTAATTGGATTGCGGGACACCGGCTTCATATCAAACGAAATCGGCAGTCCAGTGCTCGCAACAGCACGACTCGCTGCCACCTTTTTGTCATTGACAGCTGATCGGTCCTGATTAGCTGTCGACATACTTCGACCGTCAAGAGCCGAGCTGCTCGCTACCGAGTCCTCGCTGGACGTCTGGCTGATGACGCTAGCGGGCAAACGTGATCCAATTGCAGATTGTGAGACTTGCATTTGTTGCATGCTGGGCTGTTGATCACTTCTCTGAGAATCGGCAACCGGTGCCGCTAGACCTGGATTGGCCAGCAACGTTAAACCGGTGATAAAGCTTGCTAACGCTATCGCCAGCCGCCATTTCTTACTGGTCATGCTACCCTCTCCTCCTAACGCGAAACTTCGGCAAACGTTATTCACGTTGTTTATTTTATCGGAAAGGCGTTCTTTTTAGCGCTCATTTTTGGTTCTTAAAATGGCCATTAATGAGTGAAAAAGCGTATTTTTCCGGCGATCATCAGTCTCTTCTCGGTCAGTCTTTCAGTCAAAAAACAGGCCACAAAGGTCTGTCTTCCATTAGTGATTTAATGTCAGTAAACACTGTTATACCGGGATAAATGGCATTTTAATCGATCGTTATCGTCCATAACATCGTTCACTAATTGAGCAAACATTTCGACTCACGAGGCCGCTATCGGTCAATCACGTTTTTCTAATAAAGTTCTTAACCGATGCGCGATTCGCTGATAATCCCGTTCCGTGCCCAACTCCGTAATCTTTTCAGTTGGCGTGTCGGTTAGCTCCGAAATTATCGAAGCAGTCCGATTGTTTACAACAATGAAATCGAATGCTGTCCCAACCTGATAATCACTGATTGTTACGGCCAACGTTTGTGTCAGGACATCCATTAACGCCCGTTTGGCAAACTGTGTCACCGTCGTTGAAAATCCTAGTGCCAGACCAACATGAAGTGCCACTCGCCGTGATTGAATCACTAGATAAGGCCACAAACGACGTTCAATATACGGCCAATGACGTCGCGCAAATTGATTGATCCAAGAACTTGCCGTGTGTGTCAATTGGTACTGTACACAGTCAAAAGCTTGCCGGTCCGTATTTCGGAAAAAGGCTCTCGTGAAATAATGGAAGCTAATGTCATCAAAGATTTGCACGTCACCAACAGTCACCATTGGAACAATGAAAATACCGGCAAGTCGCTGCCCTGTGAGCATTTCCGGCAATGGCACGCCCGACCACGCTTCACGTAATGCCTGTTTACAGGTAATTACCAATCGCACTAACCTGGCGATTGCCGTCTCTTTAGATAAAAATAGCGACTGCCACATCTGGTCTGTAAACATAAACTCACTGTGTAACAAGATGAACAATAATATTGCCTGCCGTTTTGCTATTGACCATTCAGACTCTCTTTGCAAACGTTCAAAGATTGGTGTTTGCCGCATCAATCGCTGACTATTTAATGAAGCTTCACGTCGATATGACCACTGATTGGTCACACTTTGTTGCATGATGGCTAACCAGTCTTGAAGTCGATCAACCATGTGGTCATCTAAACGAAAACCTTCATTAATAAGCCACTGCTTCATTACGTCGAAATCGTTGCTAACAGGGAGGCGTTCACCAATTGTTCGCCAGAAATTAAAGTAGAAAAAATGCAACTGATTTAAGTCACCAACTAGTTGCCCGTTTGTTACGTGCAAATCAAAAGGCGCCAGCAACGCGTTAAGCGTTTTTAACTTACGATACAGTGATGCCTCACTCACATGCATAACGTTCATCAATTGAGGCGCTCGGAAACGCAGTCCGTGTTGATATAAAAACTTGAGTAATACCACGTTATCAGCCGTCTGCAGTTGCTGTTTAACAAGCAAGTCATCAATTGTGACTGCTCCCAATAACTGGAAAATCACTTTAGTACCATTAACCTCAAAACGAACTTTTTGGCTACTCGTCCACGGCGACAGATTATGTACTAAGTCCGCCAAATAACGTTTGACGCTGGACAGTGGTATCTGAAGTCGCTGACTGATGCCTGCCAACGTGGTCACCCCATTCTGCAGGTAAACATCCAAAATAATCCGGTACGCCAGTCGATCACGTTTGTTCAGTAAATCTTCTTTATACATCCTGCTCCCTCCAAGTGCGCCCAGCTTATCACAGCCAGGCGTTTTCAAACGGAAACAAGTAGCTACCGTCATCAATAGTGGAGCACTTTCTTAAAGCTTTCCTGTTCGTCAACTCAACTAACCGGTTTTCTCCTTTTAAAGAATTTGTCCCTACAAAATGGTTACGAAAGCTTTTTGGAAAAAGCTGATTGATGAACTTATCTATTTTTACTAAAAATGAGCTAATTGGATGTGAGCCGAAGGGCGTCCGCGTTGAACCCGACTGTGAAAAGGTTGTTAATTCGGTGGTTTATCCGAATTTACAACCTAGGACGGTCGACGAGACTCAGGGGTTCATGAGGCTCGGTGACGAGGTGAAAGACTCCGGTTTACGGAGGCTTGAACCGGTCCCACAGGAGGGTTCAAAAGCGGGCAACCGTAAGCGGGGAGCATTGCTCTTAAATAAAAAGTCACTCACCAACATTAATGTAGGTAAGTGACTAGGAAAATATCAATATTATTGTTCAGATAAACGTTGACGCATCCATTCACGCCGCTCATTGGCCGGTGCAACCAAGTTTGCACGTTGAACGGAAGGATCCGTCATGACGGACTGATAAATGGAATGCAGCAATAGTAATGCCACAAAGATCAACGGGAATCCCGCAATCGTACAAATAGCTTGCACGGTTTCAAAACCACCCACTAGCACAATTCCCAGTGAGAAGACGATGAAGATAATCACCCAAGCCATCCGGTTCCAACGTGTTGGCTGTTCAGTACCAGAAAGTTTCAAACTGGTGAACGAAGACACGATAAAGGCGGAAGATGAAATGGTCGTTGCCAAGAAGACAAAACATGAAAGACAGAACATTACTAACATAATCATCTTCATCGGTAACGTTTGAATCAACGCTGCCAATACTGATGCTTGACCTTGCGTGTTCAAGATGTGAACTAAGTTAACTGTGCCGGTTTGTTGTAACCATAATGCGTAGCCACCTAAGACTGCGTAGAAGCTTAAACAACCACCGACACCATACGTTAACATGCCGACGATGACCTGACGGATGGTTTTACCGCGAGAAATCCGCGCGATAAACAAACCCATAACAGGCATGTAAGACAACCACCAGCCCCAGTAAAACATGGTTTGGTGTTGTGCAAAACTGTTAACACCAGGATTAGCTTTGTTAAATGACATTGCGGTAAAGTGTTGAACCATCAGGGCCAACGTTTGTCCCTCACCGCCGATCAACTTCATGGTTGGTCCGACCAGTAAAACGATAACTAAGAATCCAATTGCCAGGTAAATATGCCAAGCAGATAACTTCTTAATCCCTTTATTCAAACCTGCGTAAACTGTCAGCGCAAATAAAATGAATAAAACAACGAATAAAGCTAATTTCAAATAAATGTTATCTGGCACACCGGTGATGGTGCTCAAAACTTTGGCGATGACAGGAATTTCCATCCCAATGGATGAGCCAATCCCACCCATAATCCCAAAGACAACCAGAAAGTCGATCAGTTGACGCAAGACGTGACGTGTCCGGCCTGGTCCCTGTAACAACGGAATCGCAGCACTCAAACGTTGAACATGCTTGCCCTTAACGTGCATCGTGTAGGCAATCGCAATGGTAGCAGTGGCGAAAATCATCCAGGCCATGGGACCCCAGTTAAATTCACCAACAACGTTTGCGTAAACATAAGCTGCAGATGAGAATGGTTTGGCACCAAATGCGGGGTGTTGCAGGTACTGTAACGGGTCGGTAGCACTCAACATTAAAATGCTGGCGTCAATCCCTGTTGCAAACACCATGCTCCCCCATTGGAAGCCGTTGTAGTCAGCCTTAACACCAGGCTTACCCAACTTGATTCGCCCGTATTTAGACATCACTAACGCCATAAAGAAAATGAAGTTAATAACGTAAATCAGGACGTATAACCATTCTGTTTTCGTCGTGAGAAATGACAAGACCGCGTTCATCGTTTGCTGAACGGCTGAGCCACCAATGATTAACACCAGGGACACGATTCCAAACAGAATCATGGTTGGTACAAAGACAGCTCGATCGACATTCTGACGCTTTAAAATAATAATCCTCCTAAGTTTTGGGTGAGCGTGAGTAGGCACTTGTAGCACCTGCGAGCGCATTATGGCTGTGTGGCAGTGACCCACCACAACACTCGCCTATTTTTACAAATCTAAAATTCTTTTCCACACAAAAACGCTGTGCACCGACACCGAAGTGAACCACCTGCACAGCGTTAAAAATTGGCTAACGCCGAATATACAAATGAACGTCAGTCCTCACAGTCACCTGTTAGGATTGATCACTCTAAACTTTTTGTGTGTTTAATTCTGCCGCTTCAACTGAAGATTTAGCCTCAGGCACACGTTTGATAATTCTTGCTGGGTTCCCAGCAATGACAACATTGTCACCGAAACTCTTCGTGACAACTGATCCGGCACCAACGACCACATTGTTTCCCAGCGTAACACCTGGCAACACGGTCACGTGACCGCCAAACCAAGCACTATCACCAATAGTAATCGGCGCACCAAGTTCGACATCCGCATTCCGCTCTTTAGGCGTTAACGGATGGATTGGGGTGTAAAGCCCAACATCCGGACCAAAATAACAATGACTCCCAATGGTAATGGGACACGTATCTAAAAAGGTATTGTCATAATTGGCGTAGAAATGATCCCCAATGTGAATGTTCCAGCCGTAATCAAAACGGAAGTTACTTTCCACAAAAAAATGCGGGCCACTGTCTGCCAACAAATCCTGAAAACCGTGGTTACGTTTGTCATTGTCAGGTTCTGCATTTAACTTCTGTAATTGCTGACGAATTTCGACCCGGCGTGCAATCAGTTCGGGATCAAACTGATTGTAATTCTCGCCGGCCATCATGATTTCACGTTGCGTTTTCATTGCTTTCATGTGTATAACGCTATCACTAATTCTGCTTTCATGCAAAAGCCGATAATCTAAAAATGCCCGTCTAACCGCATTAGTAAGCGGCTAGCAGGCAATTAAATTTGTTTTGAAATCCTAACTTTTTCATTCGAATTAGCACATTTCGATTATCGAATATGCTGACTTTTGTTTATGAATTAGTGCCATTTTTAACCAGCGTAACCTCATTGATCGGACCGTACTTTGTACAGTTCAAGCTAATTATTCGCACCTTTTTCTAACAGTTTGCCCACAATCGGCAATTTGCCGAACTGATCAGCACCGTCGTTTGGCACCACAATCGTGTTGGCGTTGGAATTAGCTAACTGTGAAAAGGCGTTGATTGACTGGTTCTGGAAGTACTTGTCATCGGCGTTTGCTAACCCAGCCTGAACAGTATCAATACGGTAACGTTCAGCATCAGCGCGAGTCCGCGTGGCAGTAGCCTCCGCAGAAGCAGTGGCCATTAATGCATCATTTTTAGCCTTATTCGTCAATTGAATCGAGCGGGCTTCCCCTTCAGCCTGAGCAATGGCGGCCACTTTTTCACGGTCAGCAGTCAGCTGCTTGTCCATCGCGGCTTGAATGGCTTTAGATGGTGTCAGCTCATCAATGTTGATCCGATCGACGTTAATGCCGTAAGTGTTGGTTAAATCGCCAATAGCCAGTGTCAATTCCTGGTTGATTTTAGCGGTGGAACCCAGCGCCTCATTCAAATCCATGCGGCCAATAATGTCACGCAAATGACCACGCACGAGTTGTGCCATCGATTCTACAGAATCCGTGTTTTCATATTGGTATTTAACTGCGTCAGTGACGTGGAAGTTAAGCGTCAGGCTGGCTGACACGTCCGCATTATCCTTTGTGATAATGGAGTAGTTAGGCAGTGCTAACGGTTCCATCGCCAAGCTGACGTTGCGAATCTTTTGGAAAAAAGGTAGGTAAAAATGCAGTCCTGACTCTACGCTGTGGCGGTAACGGCCCAACGTTTCAACTAATCCCTGATTATTTTGAGGTACAATTTTAAATCCAAGCATAATAATTTCCCCCTTCAATGTGCTGAGTTTAGTCAGTATTGTCGTAGTTTCGACATCTCACTATTTTCAAAAATCTAAAGCTGTAATCCTGAAAAGAATGGCAACCTACGTGATCTTTTTTAACGTTAAAATATTGCCATTGCTTTCCAATACGGTGTAGCTTGCCTTAGCATCCACTGGATCGTTGTTCTCAATCAAAAAGCGATAGTAAATCCCCGACAACTCTACTAACCCATTCTTTTGATTCAACTGTTTACCCGCAATTGCTTGGCCAATAATTTGACGATGTTCAAACGTGGTCTGTTTTGCACTAGCTGCAAGGATGGTCACAATGTGGGCATTCACACTCCGATTTTCACGATCAGCCGCTGCGGCCAAACGGTCATACAAATCTTCGTCGAGTCTTAGCAAGAACCGTTTTTCCTTCGGTTTATCCGCCATCGTTTCGCCCCTTTCGATATCGATTCAATATTGATTTGATATCATGGTGATATTGTAATGCCATTCAAATAAAAGTTCAAGCTAATACACCTATAAATAGTTACAAAATGTTAGAGATTATCAGGCTCCTTAGTCGATCGGCACTGAAACGCCTATATTAAAGGCTTCAAAAAATCGGTTTTTACAAGGAGTCTTTCACTATGGATATTCGTTCAGCAAATTTAGGAGATGTTACCGCCTTAATGTCACTTAATTCACGTGCCTTAGGTTATTCAACTGATAAGGCAACCACCGGACAGGCCTTAAAACGCGTTCTCAAACAACACGACATTTTGTTGGTGGCTGAAGACCACCAGCACGTTGTCGGCTATGTACATGCCACCGCTTACCAAACACTTTATTTCGCACCATTACTAAATATCCTTGGCTTAGCCGTGTTACCCGAAACTCAACATCAAGGCATCGGTCAAGAGCTCATGCAGCATCTTGAACAACTAGGCAAACAGAATGGGTATGCTGGCATTCGTTTAAATTCAAGTACTAAGCGAATCGATGCCCATCAATTTTATGAGCACCTTGGTTACATCAGCAACAAAACGCAAAAACGCTTCTTTAAGATCTTAAATTAATGCATTTGGTACGTTGCTCGTTACGTTTGTTAATTATCATAAATGGATGGAGCAATTTGTTGGCAGTTTCAGTTGATTACGATTAGTTTATTCATAACTAAAGGCTCTAGTATTGCTATTGAAGTGACACCTGCCGCTACGCCGAACTCTGTCTCTGTTCGGCTGCACTCTGTAACATTTAGCTGTTTACTGGTAGCTTACAGAACCAGCTGATGAAGCAAAAAAAGCTACATCAGCTGGAGGGCGTCAACATTGATACCGAACCGTGAAAGTGGTGTTAATTCGAGAGAACTATTCGAATTTACACCACGGACGAGCGCAAAGACTCGGCTCCTCACGAGGCTTTGCGGCGAGGTGAGAAACTCCGGTTTTCAGGAGGTTTGAACCGGTCCCACGGCGAGCGTGTCAATGTTGACAACCGCAAGCGGCATACAATCGGCATATCTAAAACAATATCCATCACAGACAATGTTTGGCACACTGACAGCCTTTAGTTGATGATCATTCTGGAGGTGTCCACATGGCACAGTCAACGGAAAAAGTCACACTCAGCAACATGTTCAGGTTCGTCTTCGGCCAGGTTCTCAACCGAAAATGGCTGTTGATCCTAAACATCGTCGCGCTGACAGTTATTTCATTATTGGAATTCGTCATCCCCCAATACACGCAATACATCATTGACCACGTGATCCCCAAGCATGACATTGGCCTCCTGACCAAAGTGGTTCTCGGCTTATTGGCAACAGCAATCGTCCTTGGGGTATTGTCGTATGTATCAACGTATTACATGGGTGTCATGAGCCAAGGCGCAATCACAAACTTGCGTACCGAACTTTATCAGTCCACCCTCCAGCTAGACACCCAATTTTTTGAATCTAGTAAAACCGGTGATCTAATGGTGCGTTTGACTAGCGACATTAACAATCTGCAAAGCTTAATTTCAGCAAACATGTTGTCGATGATTGGCAGCATTATCACCTTTATTTTCGTTTGGATTTATATTTTTATTCTCAATTGGCAAATGGCAATTGCCATCACAATAACCTTTCCCTTTATGTTTTTGATCTACCGTATTTTTCGTAATCGCATCCACAACGCGTTTCGGGCTGCCCGTGCTTCACAAGCGCAGATGTCGAATCAAATGCAGAATACGTTGACGCAAATCGATCTCATCAAAAGCTACACCAATGAAGAATTTGAGGAGCAACGGTTTGGCATGTTTGCGAACCAAAACAAGCAAGACATGATTCGGGCGACGCAAAACCAAGCCCTCTTTTCACCGCTCATTGATTTTGTGAATTATCTGGGCACCGCCATCATCCTCGCATTTGGTGCTTACTTTGTTATTCATCATCAATTAACAGTGGGACAACTTGTTGCTTACTTAGCATACATTGGCATGCTTCAGGGCCCGATTCGCGCTTTCACCCAAATCCTGAATCAACTACAGCAATCGTTAGTTTCTTATGGTCGTGTGATGGACATCATGGCGTTGCGGCCAATCATTGTCGATCAGCCAAACGCGGTGCCGTTCCCAACAATGTCTACAGGCGTGCAACTGAAAGATGTTTCATTTACCTATCCAGAGTCAGACCGACCAAGCACTGGTACGATACCGGCCGCCGTCAGTCATGTCAGTTTCAATATTCCGTTTGGCAAAACGACGGCGCTTGTTGGCCACTCTGGTTCGGGAAAAACGACCCTGACAAAGTTGATTGACCATCTATACAACCTTGATGCTGGTGACATTTTATTCGATGGCCGTCCTATTAGCCAAATTCAGTTACAGTCACTGCGCGAAAATATTGCCATCGTTTCCCAAGACATCTACATGCTGGATGGCAGCATTCGCGATAACGTCCGCTACGGCCGCAGCAATGCCACCGATGATGAAATTTGGCAAGTGATTGAAATGGCCGACATTGCAGACTTCGTTCATGGTCTCCCACAGGGACTGGACACACAGATTGGCGAACGTGGTGTCAAATTGTCTGGCGGTCAAAAGCAGCGTTTGTCGATTGCCCGCGCTTTGTTGAAAAATGCGCAACTCGTCATTTTGGACGAAGCCACAGCCAGTTTGGACAACGAATCTGAAAAGACGATTCAACATGCGCTTGAAAATTTGATGCAATCACGAACTTCTCTCGTTATCGCCCACCGACTTTCAACCATCCACAACGCGGACCAGATTATCGTGATGGATCATGGTCAGGTGGTGGAACGAGGCACACATACCGAGCTACTGGTAGCAAACGGTCCTTACGCCAAGCTTTACAATGCACAGTTCAATTGATTCTGTTAGTTATGTCAAACGACAGCAAAAAAGACTCCGATAAGAATTCCTCAACGCCATGAGAAATTCTATCTGAGTCTTTTTATTTGGATAAAACTTTATTTGCTAGCGTGATGTTCCTGATAGTAACGACTGTATGCGTCGACACCCTTCATCGCCTCGACAACATCGGCCGCTTCAACGGTAAATGGCATCTGCACCATGGTATCGTTTGGTGCCGTAGAGAGTTGACCAACCTGCATCAATTCCTCGTCACTGACATCTGGAATCTTCAAATCGGCAAACGTGGTTGGCAGACCCAATTCAAGGTCAAACTTCAAGAATTTATCAAACCGTTCCTGATTGGCACCTTCGAGATAAAGTTGCGTTAATGTCCCAAACGCAACCTTTTCGCCGTGAGTTAAATCATGAATTGGACCATTTAAGGCAGTCAAACCATTGTGAATGGCGTGTGCCGCTGCCAAACCGCCACTTTCAAAACCGACGCCACTCATCAGTGTGTTGGCCTCAACGATTTTTTCTAGTGCTTTGGAAGCCGCATGATTATCAACTGAGGCAACAGCCTGCGTGCCATAGGCAAACAGTGTTTCCTCACACTTGGATGCAATCGCGTTACCGACCATTGTTTGTTTGGCACCCAACATCGTGCTACCAGCGCCACGCGCTACCGCCTGTGCTTCGACATTAGTTGCCAGTGCATCAGCAATACCAGACGTCAGCATCCGTACCGGTGCATTGGCGATAATTTTGGTATCGACGAGCACTAAATCAGGATTCTGCGCATAAAACCGGTAGGCGGAAAAGGTGCCCTCATCGGTATACAACACGGAGAGTCGTGAACAAGGTGCATCGGTCGAAGCCAACGTCGGCAAGATGGCAACTTTAACGCGGAGATTATCAGCAATTGCCTTAGCGCTGTCCAATGCCTTCCCGCCACCAAGACCGATAACTAGGTCGGCACCAAATTCTTTGCCAATTTCGGTTACTCGGTCAATTTCGCCAACTGACGATTCACCGTTAAACGGTACATATTCCACGTTGACGTCATTGTCTTTCAGGTAATCAACATATTTCTGACCGGCAATTTTGTACGCCGTCGAGCCGGCCAATAACAACGCTTTGCGGCCCAAACGGGTAATGTATGAAGCACTATCAAATAACACATTTTTGCCCTGAACATACGTTGCAGGACTACCAAAAACACTCATCATAATGTGTATACTCCTTTGCGATTTACTTACAAAATCAGAATACACTTAATCTGTTGAGCCCTGCAACTTTGTCTAAAACAAACTCCCAAATGACCTAAGCGACTGGATTGTCGACCTGTCGAACCTTCTCTAGCACCTCATCAAGCTGATTAACCGCGACTTCATAATCTGGCATTTGGTTTTCACACTGCTCGTCGAATTGTTTCAAACCGCCGACCGCAAACGGATATTCGAATCGGTAAACGGCCTGATAAGCGCTAACAAAGTCCCTCCTCAGTTTGTCACTGTCAGTCCCATCAAATTGTAGTGCCAAATCAATCGTTCTGTAGTCGGTGTAAGCCAGTTCGAACTGAATAGCCCACGCCCGAATGAAATCGTGGCCTGCCTGAATATAAGTAAAATGATCGTTCGCCGTCGCCATTAAACGATTGGCTGAATCCTGAACATCTACCATGTTTGTCGCTCTCCTTACTATGAGTGATTTTCACCACTCTAACTAAACCATCACTAACTTAATTTTAAAAATGCACCAATATCAACCAGACTTTGCGTAAATCCCGGAACCGTATCTGGTCGGTTCCAGTCACGTTGCAGTTCACAGGCTAATTGGGCAATTGTCACGGGTTGAGCACCCTTGGCAGTCATCCGAGCAATTGCCGTTTCATGAGCCACAGTTGATGTTCCACCAACCGCATCAACAACTGGAAACACATCATAGCCTTCCTTTAGTGCGTCCAATACTGGAAAGGTCAAACACGCTTCTGTCCACAGTGCCGCGATAATTATCTGATGTTTGCCCGTTGCCTTAATTGCCCGGTTAAAATCCACATCTTCCCAAGCGTTAATTGACGTTCGGTCATAACTGGGCACGTTTGATAGCAATGCCTTCAATTGCGGAATTGTATCTTGGTTGCGTCCGGTTTTAACGTTAACAGTGGACAAGATTGTTGGAATTTTGAAGGCGTTAATCAACGATTGTGTCGCAACAATATTACGAATCAGCTGAGCGCGAGCCATCGAATTGACTGAATTAATTTGCGTTGGCTGAAAATCAATCAACGCAAAAACACTGTTTTCTGGATTAAGTAATTCATCGTCAGTTGCAGAACGCTTTGCCATGCTTGTCATATCGACATTCTTCCTTTCATTCCTATGTTTGCAATCGATCAGTAGCCTAAAATTATAACTACTAACTGATTTAAAAAATAAGCCATTTAATGCGGATCAGCGAACATAACTGCTTGGTTGCTTTGGCAAGTTGGCTAACTTAATTAAATAGGTCTGGAAATGGTCAAAATGCGGCGTTGAGCGGTGGAAATGAGTGGCAAACTGAATTTTGTGGACCCTTCTTTATAGCGAAAACGCGATCCTGCCGCCCAGAAGTCTGTGCATAACCTTCTTGTCCTTTTATATTGTCGCAAACGCGCTCACACCACCTAAAGTCTGTTCGTTATTGGCGCTTTTTACTTTTACATAGCGAAAACGCGATCCTGCCGCCCAGAAGTCTGTGCATAACCTTCTTGTCCTTTTACATTGTCGCAAACGCGCTCACACCACCTAAAGTCTGCGCACAACAAAAAATGAATATCGCACAAGCACAAATCGCTTGCACGATATTCATTTTACGTTGTTGCTCAACTTTACCCGGCGGTGTTCACGCTCTACGCCTGCTTCGTTGGATATATCGTAAATTCGTTGACGTTAACGTCTTCTGGCTGGTCAATGGCGAAGTTCACAACCCGGGCGATGGCATCAGGGTTAATCCCCACGGCATCGTATAAAGCGTCCATCCCCTTGCGTGCCGCTTTATCGGAAATCGTGTTCAACAACTCCGTATTAATCGCCGCTGGGTACAAGGTTGTCGTGCGAATGTTGGTGCCTTCACTAGCACTTTCCGTCCGAATCACTTCCATTAAGTTTCGAACAGCAAACTTAGTTGCACCATACACACCAGATCCAGGGAAACTCTTCAATCCGGCAACGGATGAGGTCGTAATGATGTGACCGCTTTTATTTGCTACAAAGTCTGGCATTACAGCGGCAACACCATTCAGCACGCCTTTGATGTTAATGTCGACCATGTCATTCCATTCTTGCGTGTGCAAGGCACTGATGGGCGACGTTGGCATAATTCCGGCATTATTGAAAATGACATCAACACCACCAAACGTGGTTTTAGCATATGCGACTAACGCTGCTACCTGTTCGGCATCCCGCACATCAACCGTTTGATACGCTGCTTGCCCGCCATCGGCTTTGATATCAGCAACGAGTTTTTCCAAACGGTCTTTACGACGAGCACCAAGAACAACTTTTGCACCATTTTTGGCCAAAAGCTTAGCGGTTGCTTCACCAATCCCAGATGAAGCACCTGTAATAACAACAACTTTATTTTTAACTGTCACTCGAATTCTCCTTTAAACTGACTAACTAATCTTTTGACAATGCATCATACGCTGCGTCACTGATCGGTTCCAACCATTCAGACGTCCCCGTGGTGATTGCGACATGACTAAACCAGCTGTCTTTTGTCGCACCGTGCCAATGCTTAACACCATCGTGAATGGTAACCACATCGCCAGGGTGCAGTAGTTGTGCTGGTTTGCCATCCTCCTGATACCAACCTTCACCACCGGTAACAAGTAAAATCTGATAACCATTGTGATGAATATGCCAATCATTGCGGCATCCTGGTTCAAATGTCACATTGCCAACATTCACATTGACATTATCGTCTGCACTAACCAAATTTTTTAAATAGCTTTGACCGATAAAATACTGTGCATAGGCGTCGTTTTTATCACCTTGGCCAAAAACATTTTGTGTATCAAATTTTTCGTTTGCCATTACTTATGTGTCTCCTCTTCATCTGACCAAATTTCCTTAGCGCGGTTAAATGCCGACCATGCCTTAGGCCACCCCGCGTAAAAGGCGAGGTGGGTAATTTCAGCAACAATCTCATCTTTTGTAATGCCGTTTTGTTTGCCAATTCGTAAATGAGCTTCCAATTGTTCTGTATTGCCGGCCGAAATAATGCTAGCAATCGTAATTAAGGAACGGTCATGAGCAGATAAAGCGTCTTCTTTGGACCAGACCTCGCCAAATAAAACATCATCATTTAAAGCAGCAAATTGTGGGGCAAAATCACCCAACTGTTTGCGACCTGCAGTTTGTTTTTTAGCCATGTTAAGTTCCTCCTCGATTAAAAACATAATGATTAACGCGATTGAATTCATTAAAACACTTAAAGTACACTTTAAGTAAAGCCCTAAATTTTATAAAAATAAAAAAAGAGCGGCCTAACAGGTACATAACCTGCTAAGTCGCTTTAAATCAAAATTATAGAAATTCAAAATGTCTACACTGCCTGAAACACTCGTTGCGGTATCACCCGAATTAATCGTTGTTCCGTTGATTATGAAGTCCCGACTATATTAGCTGGAGGGCGTCCCCATTGATACCGAACCGTGAAAGTATTGTTAATCCGGAATGCATCTTGCCGGATTTACAATACGGACGGTCGAAAAAAATCGGTTTCCCACGAGGCTTTGCGACGAGGTGAAAGACTCCGAACCTCAGGAGGCTGTTATGAAGTGACCCCACGGCAAGCGTGTCAATTGGGACAACCGCAAGCGGCATTCACCGCTATCATTTATTCTTCGTGATTCAAACTGGCAAGATAGTTGGCAAAACCTTCGCTATCGCTAATATGCCCGTCAACTTTTCCCTGATACCAATCTATCTTGTCGTTTAAAATTGTCATACTGTGCTGTAATTCCTCAAACTTCTGAAGGAAACCACGCCGCACATTCTTCAATAATTGCAACCGTTTAGTAATCGTCGCATCACCTTCGGCGCGCCAAGCCACATACTGTTTCAACTGTTCGATAGTCATTCCCGTTCCCTTTAAATGCAACAAGAATTTGATCCAGCTAGCATCTGCATCCGTATAATAACGTAACCCGTTGTCCGACCGATGTGGTTTGACCAAACCTTCCTTTTCATAATAACGAAGCGTTGGACCCGACAACCCGGTTTTAGCTGCAAATTCACCGATTCGATAGCGCTTTTCTGTTGCAACTGTCTTTGTCGCCATTAACTTTCCCTCCTAGAGGCTGAGATTCACACTAGTTAAAGCTGACTTTAACTCATAGTCCACAGTCTTGTCCACTATTGTGTCAAAACCATTAGCCGTTGGCACCAAACAAGTTCAAAATCACGACGCCAACTAGAATGAAGCCAATCCCAATCACATTGGCCAAATTGACAGGTTCCTTCCAGAACAAAACGGCCACTAACGTTGACAACACAACGCCGATGCCGGCCCACAAAGCGTAAGCAATATTGAGATTGACTGTTTTCATGCACACTGCGAGAAAGTAAAAGCAGGTACCATATGCAATTAAAGCTCCTAAACTGGGCCATACTAATGTAAATCCAGAAGATGCCTTCAATAAATTCGTGCCAATCAATTCACCAACAATGGCTAAAGCCAGATATACATACCCCATTGTGACCACCCCATAAAATTTCTCTCGGTCTTCATCATGTCGCTAAAAAAAGCCTATGTAAAGCAAAAAGCCACCCGCAACGAGGGTGGCCTTCTGATAAATTTTTGGTCCGATTTAAGCATTAATCATTTGTGGTTTTGTCTTCCCAATCATCACGTTATTTATTCACATGAAGTGAACCGTTATCTGATTGTTTGTGACTCTGTTCATTATGCATGACTGATTGTGGCGAATCCGTCTGCCGACGTGCCGGTTGAGACGATTTCTGTTGTTTCGGTTGCTTACCTTCTTGATCATTGATGTGATCATCAAAGTAAGTTTGCAACCGCCGTAGTTCATTAACCTGCGATTCGATCGAACCCAACATCTCTGTTTGAATCTTTTGAATCTGTAACATGTTCGGTTGATCCTGTTGAATCATGTGGTCAACCTTGGAGTGCAGTACCCGAATTTCCTCTTCCGATTTTTGGTTAACGTGATAATCGTTAGCCGACTCCATCCGGTCATACTCGGCTGACCGGTTTTGACTCATCATAATGAGTGGTGCCTGAATTGCAGCAACCATACTCAAGAACAAATTTAAAAGAATAAAAGGATAAGGATCGAAATGCACACCAAATAGATGTAATGAATTAACAGTAATCCACAATAACATAATGAGAACAAAGGAAATAATAAAAGGCCAGCTACCCCCGAAGTGGGCAACAGCATCCGCAACCCGCTGACCAACTGTTAGTGAGTGTTCCAATTGCTGACGGACATCAACCACCTGATAGGTATCTTTTTGAAGTACCCGCGTAAGCTTTTGGTTCAGCTTATGATTCTGGCGGTAATCCTTCGCAATCATCTGATCCATCTTTAATAAACGGTAGTGGACCAAATGCTCACTACAGATAAAATCTTGGTTTGTCGCCTTTGGAAAGTCGAGACGAATCAACGCCCTCAACGGACCATCCAAATCTCCTAGGAAAACACCGTCAACGAGATCATATTCCTTATGATCAACGAGACAGTAAACCGTGCCGTTAAATTCTTGCATTAGACTAAAACACCTCAGTAAATGCTAAATTTCACGTGCGGCAAAGTTCACAGCATGGGTTAAATATCCAATTATGAATTGCAAACACGCGGGACCGTCATCACTTGTTGAACATATATGATAATCTGCGTCTGACATAAAACCCACCTGCCTTTCCTAAGTTGAACTGAGTTATCGCTACAAATTCATTATAAAGGACACAGTCAAAAAAGTTCAAGCGAACCTACCCATTTCTGAGCGTTTTTTAATTAATTGCGATAATTATGTTATAGTTCCCTAACTTTTACTATTTTACAGTCATGTCATAGCCTAGCTTCAAGGTGTCATGAACAGCCCGATAACCCGTTTGCTGATAGTAAACAGTTGCCATTTTCCGCAGGTCATATGAACGCTGATCTAATTTATTTTGACTTGGGATTGCGTATCCGTTTGTCATCGTCAACCCCATGATGTTAGCCAATTTGCTGGTTTGAGCGGTCTCGTCATGTAATGAATAAAAACTAACATCGTTGCCCACAATATTGGCAATAAACATGTCATTCATGGCTTTAGCCACTGGACTATAACTGTTAAACATAATGATTGGATGACCATTGTTAGCAATCCAATGATAATAAAATGTGGCACCGCCAGTGCTATTCTTGGTGGCAAATAAAGTTTCCGGATCCTGCCCTTCCATAGCCCAATACGCCATAAAGGTCAGACTGGCTTGATCTGCCTCCGATAATTGCGTCATCGTGGCGTTGTCGGCAGGCTTGGCCTTTACCACATCCGCAATTGGTGTGGATGGCATTGGCAAGTCATCATCCCCAGCATCGTTGTTATTTGAACTTTCTGCAGTGTTATTAGCTGCTGAACTTGACGAGGTTGATGAAGAATTATCGGATGAGTCGTCATATCTTGTCCCATCACTGCTTGATCCACTAGATGCTGAATTTGTTTCGATCGGTTGTGCAATTGAATGACTCGTTTCAAACGGACTAGTCGCACGCGGAATTGCCTTCGTGACGGCGCCTAGACCCAGCCAGAGTGAAATAATTAGCAATCCACTAAGTAACAAACGACGCAGACCAAACAACTGGCGCCGCATGACCGCAGGAATTGCGTAGATATCATGAGCCGATTCGTTTGCCTCTTCAACTTGCACTTCGTCTACTCGTTTCAGTAGCAAAAAGCGCAGTAATGATGCGCCTAAGACACTAAAAAACATCAAGACTAAGGCCACGTTTCGTGTCGACGTGTGGTCACTGAGAAACCAGTTCATTGCCGCCCGGCCGTTTGGAAACGTCGTATACAGGTTGAACTGCTCACATAAAGCCCACAATGTCATGAAACCGGCCAGTACAAATAGTCCAATCATGATCCGCCGAAGGTACATTATGTGTTGCCGGCGATAAATCGTCCGAACATAAAAGCGTTGTGCACCGGCAATTTGAGTCGGTGTCGCCATTTTATCCGCCGTTTGGTGCCAGCGAACTAAGCGATGTTTGACTAGCCAAATGACAGTAGCCACTGCGACTACGCTCAGCACCACAATCATTAAAACAATTAACCATATTACCTGCCAAACTCCCACACGGACACTTCCTTTTCAAAAAATCGCTATTTTAAACACAGAAAAACGCTCATCCCAATTTGAAATGAGCGCTCTAAAACTTATCATAATTGGTTATAATTCGGTTGTTTCTTTAACGGTTGTGTCATTGTTTGACATGCGGCGTGCAAGCTTCACATCACAAACAACTAACCCAACAGTTGTAACAGCTAATAATCCAATTGCTAACAAGGTTTCCATA
Organism: Furfurilactobacillus rossiae DSM 15814; assembly: GCF_000428925.1. Taxonomy (GTDB): domain Bacteria; phylum Bacillota; class Bacilli; order Lactobacillales; family Lactobacillaceae; genus Furfurilactobacillus; species Furfurilactobacillus rossiae. The sequence continues at coordinate 110,488 of NZ_AUAW01000007.1, forward strand.
AATAATCACCCTCGCTTTGTCAGTAATTTTGTATGAGTATATCATGCTTTGCACCAAACACCTAATGTTTTGCGCAAACATTTTGAATCCGTTTACATGACCGCTCTTAGTATTGCTAACGACACAACTCCGACAAGCACAATCCACAGCAGGATTTTAGTGATAGCCGCCGTAATTACAGTGGGAATCGATGCAAACAAGTTTTCATAGTTCACACTCGGTAAATGCCCCAGATGTTGCGTAAATAAATTTGTCACCCACAGCGCAGTCATAATCGTGATGGGCACAAAACTCAATAATTCGACCACTAGCGGCGGCAAGCTATGATTTTTTAAGAGCACAAAGGGCAACGTTCGTGATAATAAGGTCACAATGCCACAGCCGACAATGGTTAAAAGTACATAACTAGTAGAAAGCATGTTTGATAACCACCCCCGTCGCACAGCCCAACAGCGTGCCCACAACAAGTAACAGATTTCCCGGAATGAAAATAAGCCCTAGATAAATAATGACTGCTTCTGCCAGAATCACGATCAGTTGCAGTGACTTCGCCAACGAACGATCCGCGATAACTTGCAAATACAGTAACCCGATAAACATGGCGACTAATGCGAAATCAAGACCGAGTCGCTCTGGATGGGCAACCAATTGTCCCAGCAACGCGCCGACACCTGACGCAATCATCCATGTAAAGTACGCAATTAAATTAGCAGTATTAAACCACTCAAATGACATTTTGTGGTCCGTATAGTTCACCTTATTCATGCTCAACGCGAAACTTTCATCGGTCAATAACGCGCCAATGAAAATATTGCGCCACATGCTGTCTTTCTTAAAATAAGGAGCCACTACCGTACTCATTAAGATCATCCGCGCATTCACCAAAAAGACGGCAACCATGATTGACACCACTGGATTGTGGGATACCAGCATGCTAACCATGATAAATTGGGCGGATCCAGCATATGTAATGGCGGACATCAACACTACCATGAGCACACTCAGGCCCACGGACTGGCTAACAACGCCAAATGCTAAGCCAATGCCAATATAACCAAACACAGTTGGCAACGTATCCTTAATTGCTGTTCTTATATCGAGCTCATCTGTCATGAAGCTAATCACATTCCTTTACGTTCATTTATAAGCTTAAAACTCCGGCCAATCTTGGTGAGCAGCCATCCACGCTGACCCCATAATGCCATATTCATATTGGTCAAACCACTTGCCATCTTGATAAAGGCCCTCGCGATTCACAACTTCACGTTTGAATCCGACACGTTCATAGGTGTGCACGGCCGCCGCGTTATTGCTGTTCACACCCAAACGAACTTTATACAAACCCATTTCAAAGAAAGCGTAGGCCAGCATACAGTTGATCGCGTCAGTTCCGTAACCGTGCCCACGTTCGGCTGGGTCAACGATGCCGATTCCTAGTCCACACACCTGATTTTTCAGTTGGATCTCGTCTAACTCGACCCAGCCAACTGGGCTGTCATCGGTCTGTTTGCGAACAATCAGTATCATGCCATCCGGTTCGTTGTTAGCCAACATTTTAACGAAACTTTCGTGTGTTCTAACCGTGGCCAAATCCCACTCGCTACTCCGTGCAAACGCGCCGGCCCACTGATGTTGCTGAAAGTAATCTGCATCACCCTCCTGCGCCTCAGAGAGTCTGACCAGCCTGCCTCTTAATACATCTTTCATTTCGTTGCCTCCGTTAGCGCACGCCATTCCGTTTGCAAAATTCCGTAACTGTACCGGTCAATTCGTTGACCATCTTGATATAATGCGCCAACATTGACCCCTTCACGTTTAAAGCCCACCCGTTCATAAATGTGGATGGCCCCGGCGTTATTACCATTGACTTCTAAATGAACCCGGTGCATGTTCAACTCGTCAAACGCAAACTTCAAAACAATCCGCAACGCATCTGTGCCATAACCGTTGCCCTGCTGACTTTCCACGATGGCGATGCCCACTTCTGCACCACGATTCTTCAGTTGAACATCACCAAGCGAGATCCAACCAACCGTTGCTTCCGTGTCGTTGGCCCGCACCACGTACACGAACTCATCAGTGCCCCAGTGTTCACCCTTCAGATCTTCTTTATAGTCCTCTGGCAACCATACCCGCGACATATCCATGCTCAGTTGTCTGAACCAGCCATCAGTCCACTGTTCTTGAGCGAATAATTCTGTATCGCCCTGGCGTAATTCGGTTAAATGAACCAACTTTCCACTCATAAAATTACTCATCATTCGTTTGCCTCCAGATTGTCTGCCAAACTTGCCTGCGTTGCTCTTAGTTCAAACACTTCACAGCTCATTAATAACTGATTACTAAACTGATAGTGGTCTTGAGCACCTTCTTCACGAAAGAACGCTTCGTGAACCCGGCGCCAATAAGCTAATGTCCGATCACCCTCACCTTCATGATAGGCATGCTCCGCAGAAACCTGCTGATACGGCATTATCTCCGAAACGACATTCTGAATAATCGCGACCGGCTGATTGTCACCGTTTAAAATGATGTCATAGTCACCAACTTGCGTGACTGCTTCACCCTCAATAAAAGCGGATGTCGTCGCCGTCTTTTTGCTTTTAACCACTAAGTCGGCTAATTCGTTTGCCATTGACGTTGTCATCCCAAACGACCATGCATCCGGTTGTGGTAATTGCCGACCGATTGACTGACAGTATGCTTGCCAGAATTTTTTCACTGTTGTACTAGTTTGCTTCATGTGGAGCCCTCCATTGTTGGAATGTCGATATGGTGAATGCTTTTTAAGGGATGCTCGGTTCTTACTGAACTTCTCCCAAAAGCCTGCGCATAACCCAAAGCCGTCATCCTACAAGCAAAGTGCGCTTGCACGCTGCCACCTTTACGTTATTGCTCGAACTTTACCGAGCTTTGGCATCACTCTATAAAAAAAGCACCCGGCTGCTTGCCGAGTGCATAACCACCATGACGACATTCAGTCCTACGTTAACGTTTAAAAAAGTGCACACTGGTCCCCTTAAACGCAGATACATACGAAATTGTAAATGCATTGGCGAACCAATTAGCAAACGTTAATGCAGACATTGCAATGTCCTCCCTCACATAATTTACCGAAAATTTCTCGGACCTTCTCGAGCTTCGGCATCATTCTAAACGTGCACCTTACTTCTAAATCCTGTGCATAAGCTACAAGCCAAAGCATTCGGAAAACCACCGAATCATTCACCTTGTTTCTTATTGCTCGGATTCACCCGAAGTAAGGCATCACTCTTCTAAAACGTGCACCTGTCGCTCAAGGTCCTGTGCATAACCCAAAGCTGTCATCCTACAAGCAAAGTGCGCTTGCACGCTACCACCTTTACGTTATTGCTCGGACCTTCCCGAGCTTCGGCATCACTCTTAAATTATAAACAGTTTAGCATTCTCATTAGTTTCTAAGCAAGTTGTTTTTTATTTCTAAAGGCAGCAAAAAAGCCATTTCATTGACGAAATGGCTTAAGGCACAATATATTCATCTCTGTTTTAACGCGTCTTCATCATCAGATCCAATGACTTCTGCAGTGAAGCAGCTTCCTCACTATCAGCGGCAACGCCCATCTTTTCAACCGTTTGGCGGATGTTTTCAGCAACCACTAATTTCATCGCCTTATCCACACTGGAACGAACAGCAGCGAGCTGAACCAAAATATCCTGACATTCACGGCCTTCATCCATCATGCGCAACACGCCGTCCATTTGGCCACGCGAACGCTTTAAACGATTGGTAATTTGCTTGCTGGACACCGTCTTTTGGGCCACGTCTGGCACATTCATCATGAGCAAAAACCTCCAAATTAATTTCGTTTATTATACCCCAGCAGGGATAATGTTTGCTAATCAAAAGGTTCCCGGTCAATGAAACCGGCTACTCTGCAATGTGAACAAAATCAGCCAACGCTAACCGTCCTGGCGCAACCGTATTAATTTTATCATCTACTTTGGCGTGTCCTAAAGCGACACCCATGACAATTTCTTGATCACTTGGAATACTTAATGCAGACCGTAACACATCAGGATATGCAATCAACGCATACGCTGGCATACTGTCCACACCACGATCCGTGGCACTGAGCATCAACGTTTGCGCAAACGACCCCGTGTCAAACAATGAATACCCCGTGGCGTTTTTCTGAACAGTAAAATACACAACCACAGGCGCATTGAATAAGTTAGCAGCTGCTTGTGTCGTCTGCTCTTCAACATCCGTTGACGTGTCCGCAATTGTTTCTGTCATTGTTTCGTTCCAATCGGCCATTGCTTGCTGACTACGTGATGACCATTGCTCTCGGTGAGCAATTGCCAGGTCAGGCGTGCCATTCTGACCGGTCAGTACGCGTTGTTGATTAACCGCACGAATTTGGGCCAGTGTATCGCCAGTCGCAACGTAAACTGACCACGGCTGAGAGTTAGCCCACGAAGGTGCCTGACTGGCATCCTTAATAATTGCCTTAACGGTGGCTAAATCAATGGGCCGATCACTAAAATCCCGAACTGAGTGACGACCATAGATTGCTGAACGTGTTTCCATTTTTAAAACTCCTTTGTCACCTTTAAATTAGCGAATTATATTACTCGTTATTATTCTGCCAAATACTTTTCTAACTGCGCTTTCAGCAGTGGCTCTGGCCGGAAACCGACCAACTGAGCGATAACTTTGCCATCCTTCTTAACAACTAGCGTAGGAATTCCTTGAATACCAAACGCGGCTGGAACCTGCTGATTTTCGTCAACATCCATCGATGTAAATTTCACTTTGCCGTCATATTGTTCCGCCAGATTATTGATTACTGGCTTCAACATCTGACAAGGTGGGCACCACGTCGCTGAAAAATCTGTAATAACAAGTCCCTTGTCTGTTTCCTGATTAAATGTTTGATCACTAATTTCTGTCACCATGTTAAACGGCCTCCATTTGCTTACTTTAAATAAGAACGATCATTAATATACCCCCACGTGTATTTTACGTCAACTATAATGCTCATTTTCAGCAAAAGATAGTTTAACTTTATTGATAACAGGGCTTAATCAAACAAAAACAACGGTAACATGCCCGCTGGGGTAATTACCGTTGTTGCTGTGTTAACCAATTAAGTGCTTTTTGTAGCTGCATGCTTGTATTCGCAATGCCTTGTTGATGTAGCCTGTCTAGCGCCCGTTGTGGAGAAAACAAAGCAATTTGAGCAACTTCGGCAACTTGCCGCTTCACAGCTGATAATTTGAAATCACCGCGAAAAGCAAACCATTCCTCCACCCAATCTGATCCTCGAAACTCATCGCGCCAATTTAAATCGACCAACGATGATAGAGCCAATTCTTCTTCTATTTCTCGCTTAATTGCTGTTAATGCTGATTCTCCACGCAAAACGGAGCCGCCAGCAGAACAATCCCACGCTCCGGGATGATTCAGTTTGCTCAAGCTTCGTTGTTGCAGCAACACCGCACCATCTTGATTAAAGATAAAAGCATTAACAACAAGATGGTAACGTCCAGCAGGAACACGATCACGACGCTGCTGTTTGCCGACGATATTTCCACGCTCGTCATACTGGTCCCACCATTCATCAACCGTATCCGTCGTTTTCATGCAAACATTCCTTTCCAAAACGATTTATAGCCTGTGATTTTTACTAAAGTTCTGTAAAATGGGACATAGTCACAATTATTTTACGTCGACAATACCTACATAACCATCACGAATTATCTTTCTAGAGGGAAGCTTTATGAAATCAGAAACAACTCACCACATTAACATCCCCACGCAAGTTGCGGAACATCTGAATGTCAAACCTGGTGACAAACTGCAATTGACACTGCCAGATGACGATAACGAACAGGTTACCATTCGTCCGGACAAACCAGCGCGTGAGCATCAGACATTACCGATCCGTTGGTTTTTACTGCCGTCCATCTTAGCCAGTGTTTTGTTCTTCGCATATCTGTCAAACCAAGGGATTAATCAAATCGCCCTAGCTGGTACCAATTCTATCGCAAGTGCCGTTATTATCTTGGGAATCGTTAGCGGTTCATTATCATTCTTATTTTTCTACTTTAAGCAAAAGCATGACATCCAGCGATGGTTGACTGGATCACTTTACTGGCGTAGCTTTCCAACCATTTGGCTTTCGTTCATGATTATCCTAACCACTTGTCTGTTGGGATTCTTCTGGTTTGCGGGCATTTTATTCAAGGGCGCGACGTTCGATCAATTTACGTCGACGTTCATGTTCTTCCTATTTATCAGTCTAATTAATTACCTGATGATCCTGTCAGTCTCAGCGCTATCAATAACCATGATTTTTTCCTTATTGGTGTCGGTCATTGTCGCTGGTGTGTTATCGTCAATGATCACCAATAGTAACAAACGGTGGTGGGAGCATAACATCAGCTTCTTGGGCACAGAAAAAGCTGCTTACAGTTGGCAATTCAACTTGACCTTAATCGTTTCTGCATTGCTAACCGTCGCGTTGGTTGATTTCATTTTTTCCAGTCTGCGCAAGCAGTTTGGCAGCAGCAAACGCATGTTGGCGCTACGAGTCTTATTGACGTTAACTGCTATTTGTCTGGGCGGTGTCGGTGCGTTTGCTAACAACGGCCGTGGTCTAATGCACGAACTTCATGACCAAACGGCCAGTTTCCTAGTCTATTTCATGATCATCACGATCGTTGCTATCCGTTACTTGCTGCCTAAAGTGACGCCAGAGTTTCTGACGCTATCGTACATTATTGGCGGCCTACTAGTGGTGACGACAATCCTCTTTCAACCAGTGGGATACCTGTCCCTCACCGCTTACGAGTTGGTTGCCTTCATTATGTCGTTTAGCTGGATGCTATTACTACTACAAACACTGCAGCGCATGCTGGTTCATGACCAGCGCACGTTTACTGTCACAATCGAATAGCTAAAGCGCCCGCACATTCTTCAATGATGTGCGGGCGCTTTAGTTTAGTTTTTCATAACCGTTTCGTCAGTCAGAGGCGCCGTTCTGTGAGGAACGGTTTCAACCCGCAAGAACAGCGGTTTTCCACCTCGATTCAGAGCTGCAAACCACATCTCTGAAGTCGTCCCATGCTACTAAATGGCCAAACCCATGCCATTAAGTAGCATCAACACTGAACTCTGCCTCTGGTCGACTCCACTCACATGGCAAAAATTCGCGCTACATCACTGCAAACCAAACGGCATCAACCAAAACGACAATTGTGCTTAACTGCAATGGTAGCTGAAGGGCGTCAACATAGGAACCAAGCCGTGAAGGTACTGTTAATTCGTGATTTTCGAATTTACAGTACGGACGGTCGCAAAGACGCGGGGCCTTCGCGCGGCTTGGCGGCGAGGTGAAAGACGGTGGGCCTCCGGCTTGAACCGGTCCCACGGCGGGCGTTCCTATGTTGACAACCGTAAGCGGAAGTACTCACATACAACTGCACGATTATTCATCAACATCGATAAACGTGGACGCAACTGGCCGTTGTGCGACGTGGTCACTGACAGCTAGTTCAAAGGCCCGGCGACCAACTTCGTTAAAGTGATGGTCAATCGTCGGAATATGGAGCAAAGTGCTAGATAACTGATGTTCCTGTCCCATCAAGCCTGGAACAACAAGTCCATGATCCAAATAGCATTGCCGCGCATTGGCCACAATGTCGTCACCATTTCCAAAAATAAAATCTGGCTGTAAATCATTATCAATATAATACTGAGCAGAATCATAACCATCCTGATTGTTAACCACGCTTGTCCGCACCAATTCAGGACGTGGCAACTCATGAAAGACATCTTTGTAGGCTTCAATCATTGCCTGGCTGGTCGCACTCAACGCGTATTCACGGCTAAGCAACATCCCGATTCGTTTGTACCCACGCTTCTTAATCCATTCAAACGCGGTTTCATAAGTAGAATTGCGTTCGGTAAAGGCAGCTGATAGCGGCAAGTCACCCGGATTCTCACAACAAACGATACGTCCCATTTTTTTATGCGCATCGTCACGCGCGAGTTCACTTAACGGAACACCGCGAGAGGTAAAAATGACCGCGTCAAAAGCACGTTGTCGCAATTGTTCCAAATAATGGCGTTCCACGCGCTCATCATATTTTGATGGCAACAGCACCACCCGATACCCCGCCGCGAATGCCGCCTCCATCACGCCATTCGTAATTTGAGTAAAGTATGGATGTTGGCTGTGTGGCAGTACAACGCCAATATTGTGGGTCTTGCCAGTACTCAAGTCGCGGGCGACCGCATTAGGAACGTAATCTAAATCCCGCATCACCTGTTCAACGCGTTGTCGAACCTGATCGGTGACATATTTGCGATGGTTAATCACCCGTGACACTGTCGATACTGAATAGCCACTTGCCTTAGCAATATCATGAATATTCGCCACCGTCTGTCACCTCCCGCTTTATCGTTGGCTTTAGCATAGCAAACTTTCGACCTGCATGTTAGCGGCAATTAGATTACGATTCAACCAACAGTTGACGAATGCCGTACGCGACGCCATTTTCATTATTGCTTAACGTCACCCGCTCACCCACAGCTTTGATTTCCGGTAACGCATTGCCCATCACGATTGCATGACCGACACTTTCAAACATGGGTAGATCATTATGACCGTCTCCGAAAGCAACCAGTTCATTGGCCTGCAAACGTTCCTGTTGACGAATAAAAGCAATTCCTGTCGATTTACGCGCCCGTTTGCTCGTCACTTCGACAAACGTTCGACCGGATTGCTGAATCGCTACGGTCGGCAATTGCATAGCACGCAGATAAGCCTGTAAATGGGTCAATTCGTCAGGATTACGGGTAATCATCATAATCTTGAACAAACGAAGATCACGTTGTTCAATCAGTTTGCCAAACGGCACCAGCGTTGGCGTTTGGTGCGTAATGTGGCGTTCCAATTCAATGCCAGCGTCAATTCGTTCTGCATACCAAGCGTTCATACTATAGCAACTTACACTGACGTTTGGAAATCGTCGCGTGACTTGGTGCAAAATCTGTTGGGCATCCATTGCGGGAATGCTACTGGCCTGAATCGGGATCAAACGATGCCCCTGCATTTTGAAAATCAGGCCACCGTTGAACGCAATTTGTGGTGCCGTCAATTTCAATGCGTTGATGACCGTCATCATTTCCATCGGTGCTCGCGCAGAGACTAACGTAAACGGAATATGACTATGTTCGATAGCCATCTTATTAGCCGGAGTCATATTGCCATCACGATCCAACAACGTACCATCCATATCGGAAAAAATGTGTTTAATGTGTCCCATTCATGCCCACTCCTTTATCATTGACGATTAAGCCAAAACCGTCACTGGCAACCAATTGTTGATAATGTTTACAAGCCCATTCTCATCCTGTTTGCTTGCCGCCATTGCCGCAACATCAGCGGGCTGCGTCATATGTTTGGCGAAGCTATCCAGCACATCGTTGTAATCTTCTTGATGTTCATTGCGCGGCATAATCAGGGCAATCACTGTATCAACTGAATGGGTCGGCGCTTCCCCCCAAATGATGGGTTCTGCAAACGTAAACGCAAGCACCGTGGGGTTCGCAATATCCGAAGCATTCGCATGCGGCACTGCGATATCCCCCATGGCACTGGTAGACATGGCCTCGCGAACGATTAAACCGCTCTTCAGCTCCTGTTCGTCTACCCCTAATTTGTCTGCGGCTGTGTGTGCGATCAGCTTCAACGCTGCAATTTCATTGTTATCTGCTAATTCAACGTCTGTATAAACATTTTTTCGAAATAATTTCATCATTGTCGCCCTCCACTACGTTTATTGGTTAGATTTCATTTACAAACGCAGTGTATTCTCTGAAACGGGTTTTAGGTCAAGCAGAAAACGCAAAAAAAATACGCAATTTCGGTATCAGCCCAAAATTGCGTATTCTCCTATAAATTATTTGAATGGATTCCAGAATCGGCCGCCATTGACTTTAAATAGTGCAATACCAACGAGCACAATCAACACAATTATAATCAAAGCCAAGTAGTCGTTTCGTTTGAAAGGTTGTGCCATGTACCACGTCCGTTTTTTATTATGCCCAAACCGACGCAGTTCCATCGCCTGACTGATAATTTCAATCCGGTCCAAGCTGGAAAGAATCAACGGCATAATAATCTGTACCGCGCCCCTTGCCCGTGTCATGAGCTTGGCCTTTCGTGAAATTTCATAACCACGAGCCTGTTGAGCCAAGCTGATGGTTCGGTAATCATTTTGAACGTCCGGAATGTATCGCAGCGCAATTGCTACTGAATAACTAATCCGGTATGAAACACCAATTTTGTTCAAACTGGCCGCAAATTCACTCGGATTAGTCGTCATCAGAAAAATCAACGCCAGTGGCACAGCAAAGATGTACTTCAATAACAAATTAAATTCATAAAAAAGTTGTTCCCAAGATAAGTTGAAGTAATGATCTGGGCTACCTAATATCATGTGATGCGTACCATAAATGGTAATTCCATAACTTGGCGCGAAAACATAGACCATAACCAAGTTCAAAATGGCAAACGCAACGATCACCTGCAAAACAAAGGCGACTTCATGGTACTTAATCTTAGAAAAATGAAACAGTATTAATGATATTAACAAAACGCCAAGTAGAAACCGCGTATCGTACGTCACCATGCCGATAATCGACAAGGCAACAAAACCAATCAATTTTGTACTGCCACTCAACCGGTTCAGAAACGTATCACGGACCGTGTAACCAATTAACAGCTGGCTATTCATGGCTGCGCACCTCCCGTTCCGTTTGAACAAACTTAGCGACAAAATCTAATGCCGATGGTAAGTGGTATCGTTCAGCCAACGTGAACAAGCTTGTTTTAGCTAACGCGGCTTTTTCAATCACTGCCTCATTTGTCAACACATCGGCTGGTCGTGCATCCATCAACACACCGCCGTCAGCTAACACAACTGCGCGTTGCGTATACTCCAGCATCAGGTGCATATCATGGGTGATTAACATAATTGTCACCCGCTGCTCACGGTTCAGTTTCTCGAGGAAATTCATCATTTCTGTATAATGCCGCAAATCCTGGCCAGCCGTTGGTTCATCAAGAATAATCATTTCCGGATTCAACACCAAAATAGCGGCAATGGTCACCCGCTTCTTCTGACCAAAACTGAGCGCTGATATCGGCCAGTGACGGAATTCGTACAAGCCACAAACTTTAAGTGTGCCGTTGACCTGATGCTCAACCTCTTCGTCAGTCAATCCGCGCAAGCGCAAGCCCGCAGCAACTTCATCAAAAATCATCGCTTTGGAAATCATTTGGTTGGGATCTTGCAAAATATAGCCAATATGATCCGCGCGTTCCTTGACAGACAATTGCATTAAATCCTGACCTTCAAGTTTCATCGCACCACCATCTAACTTAAGAAAACCAGTAATGAGGTTGCTCAATGTCGATTTACCTGTACCGTTACGGCCGACTAGGCTCAACATGTCACCACGATTAATGGTTAAATTCAGACCATCGATAACTGGTTGATTGCGATTGTAACTAAAATTCAAATTCTTCAATGTTAGTAAGGGGTCTGTAGGCAAAGCGGGTTCTTGCAGCGTAACGCCAGCGGTCCATCTCTGAAGAGCTGATTCGATATTGTCCCCGGCAACGGTTTCGACAGAATCAATGTTTTCACAGTCGGCTAGTTTAACACCTGCAAGTTGTAGTGCGCTCAAATAAAGCGGTTCACGTAAGCCTAACTGTTGCATCAACGAATCTTTTAAGATGGCAGATGGTTTGTCATTTCCGACAATTTCGCCATCTTTAAGGACAACTAGCCGGTCAATTGGCCGTTGGAGCACATCTTCCAGCCGGTGCTCAATAATAACAACAGTTAAATTCTGTTGTCGTGCCAAATGATCAATGAGCTCAATTGAAGCCTTTCCAGACGCCGGATCCAGACTGGCCAGTGGTTCATCAAACAGCAGAATGTTGCTTTCATCAATCAACACGCCGGCCATCGCTACCCGCTGTTTTTGACCGCCAGAAATCCCTTGCGGAGAATGATCTAATAGTGGCTTAAGATCCAGTCGTTCAGCCCACTTCTTCGTGGCAGCCCTCATTTCCGTTTGACTCCGTTCGTCATTTTCGAGGGAAAAAGCGATATCCTCCTTCACCGACAAACCGACAAACTGACTGTCCGGGTCCTGTAGCACCGTGCCCACACTAAAGGACAGTTCAAAAATTGAGCTGTCCTTAATATCGTGACCGGCCACTGTAGCCGAACCGGTTATTTCACCAGGATATGATTGCGGAATCAAGCCGTTAATGCAACGACCTAACGTCGACTTTCCCGATCCGGAGGGACCAGCTAGTAACACCTTCTCACCCGGAAAAATGTCTAAATTAATATGCTTCAATGTTGGTTCCGATTGACTGTCATACTGAAAGCCAAAATCTTTAAACGAAATGATTGGTTCAACCATGAATTACTTTTCCTTTTTCAAACTGCCATGCTGGGCACGAGTCCGTGAGTACAACACAATCAAGATGGTTCCGATGATGGCAACAGACACACTGTTAACAATCCATGAAGTAACCCCTTGAAGATATACTTTTGCCGCTGGTTCATGATAAACCAATACGTCGCCAGTTGGCGCAATCAACACCCATGCGACAAAATTAACCACAATCTGGTAAAGGTTAAACCAAACTAGTTTCATCGTTTTAACTGCCCCACCAGTAACGTTCAGTCGGTTTTTGATCAGCCCAAGGGCAACGCCGACTAGACCATCCGTAATTACCCAAGTCCACCAAGGTGACCCATAGGTAACAAAATCGTTCAAACTGTGACCAATAAATACAGCAAGACCGCCAGCAACCGGTCCGTATAAAGCTGCCAACAAGGCTAGAAAACCTTCAGCAACATTAAACTGAGTGTTAGGAATTCCCATTGGAATGGCAACAAACTTCATTAATACAAAGATGACGGCTGCACCAATCCCAGTAGCGACGACAGTTCGAATTGAATTTGACGACTGATTCTTATTGTTCATAAAACAACTCCCTTTCCCTTTTACGTATGCCATACGTAATCACCAGTGTGCGCAGCAATAATTGCAAAATTAATGATTGTCAGTTTAAAAATAAATAACAATGAATGAAAATAGTTATGAAAAAAACAGCGTTCCTACATATCAATGTAAGGACGCTGTCGCGTGGTGCCACCCAACTTTAAGCCGGCTTACCAACAAATGGTTAACCAAACTTCTTCATCACGTTAACGGTGTGCACCGAAACCGGCTTCAAATGTCACCAGTTTGACTTCTTCAAGACCATCTTTGCTTTGAACAATCATCGTTTACACCAAACACGACTCTCTTAGCATTAATTCAAAGTTACTCATCTCGTCACAGTCTACTCATCAATATTTAACTTTCCAAAGTATAGCGCACTTTGTAAATGACGCGCAACTACGATAACGGTTAACGGGGTGGTCTCGGCTATTTAATTTGGCAAAATGGCCGCTGAAACGTGACCTATCGATCTTTAAAACACGTTATTTTCGGGTCACAAAGCGGATAGTCAACTGGCCTCAATTCTAATCAATTTCTTCAATTATCTTGGCTTCGATATCATTGCCAGCTAAAATTCTGGCGGCAGTATAGTTGCTCAGGCCCGGACGATATGTGAGAAAAACTGGTTGGCCAGCTGGTATTTCACCAATGCGATCCCGAAGCTGACTAAGTGGGATGGTCAACGTTGCAGAAACCGACCCAGTTGCCGGACGACCTGGTTCACGAACATCTAGAAAAACGCCCTTTTCTTTCATCTCATCCGTCAGTTGATCCAGTTTGATTGTTTGACCAACCTGTTGCATCTGGTTCAAAGCAACATAGCCAGCAATGTTAATGACATCGCGCGTTGAAGAAAAAGGCGGCGAATACGGCACCTCAATGTCTGGCAGGTCGGCAACCGTTAAGCCACCCGTTATTGCCGCAGATAATTGACCGATCCGTTTGTCCACACCGTGTTGACCAACTGCTTGGCCACCAAGAATGCGGCCTGTGTTGGGCGCATAAATTAACTTGAAGTTAATTCGTGAAGCGTTCGGGAAAAAGTAGGCAATATCATACGGTGTGATAAAAGCGCTGTCGTAACTGTCAATCCCCAAATGATTGAGTGTATTGGCCGTAAAGCCGACAGAACTAACGGTTAAATCAAATACTTTAGCCACACTCGTGCCAACAAAACCCGCGTAGGTGAGCGGCTCACCATTGATAATGTCCGCTAAAAGATGACCTTGTCGATTAGCCGCCGTCGACAACATACTTGGCGTTGGCAAACCTGTAATTAAGCTAGTTGTTTCAATGACATCTCCAATCGCATAAACATGTGGCAGGTTAGTCGCCAAGCGATTATTCACGATAATGTGGCCGTCCGTTGCAAGTTTGAGTCCAGCGGCAGCGGCCACTTCATTATTCGGTGTCACTCCGGTCGTCACCAGTAGCATGTCCGTTGTTAATTGTGTGCCATCACTCATAATCAGCTGATGGCCATGGTTGCGCACGGCCGCCACGGTTTTGTTCAAACGCAACGCAACGTGATGATCAGTCAATTCTTTCTCAATCACCGTCGCGATTTCCGGGTCATACGGAAACGCCACGTGAGCGGATTGTTCAATCAGCGTCACTTTCAAGCCACGCAACGTAAGGTTGTCAGCAAGCTCTAGTCCAGCTACACCTGCACCAATAATAGCCACGTGTTGGGGATGTTTTTGATCCATATACGCCTTGATTTTATCCGCATCAGTTACGGCTCGTAGTGTAAAACAATCGTCAGCATCTGCCAATCCGGGAATGGCGGGTAGCGTTGGTCGGGCGCCGGTGGCAATGACCAGTTCATCATAACTTTCTTGATACGTTTCTGTCGCTGTTTGCACCGTGACCAACTGAGCATCCGGATCAATCCCGGTAACGTCACTTTGCACACGAACGTCAATATTATTCTTGGTCTTCAAAGCTTCTGGTGTCCGTTCAATCAGCGCGTCACGATCCTTGACCACGCCTCCCAAATAATATGGTAAGGCACAACCAGCGTACGAAATTTCCGGACCACGTTCGAACATGACGATTTCGGCTTGTTCATTGATTCGGCGCAACCGCGTCGCAAACGAAGGGCCACCCGCCACTGCACCAATCACAACAACTTTCATTCTGTGTTGCCTCCAATCAGCTTAAGTCACCTGCTAAGCGTCAAACTTATCAAATTAAGCTTACTGGAACCTAAGCACACTTTCAAAAAATCCTCCTCAAACATTACTTTTCTTGATTCTGAATCTTAGCAAGCGCCTGATACTGTTTCATCATCCAGCTCTGATACGTTTGTCCCTTCGGCAACGTCTCAGTGACATTCAAAACTGGTACGTGATGTTTTTTGGCCAGGCTAACCATTGCACTAACCGTTTTGTCGCTGGCCTGACTGTTGTTAACGAAGAACGCAATGCGATGATACGTAATATCCGTCTGCATCTGCTTAATCGATTTCGGTGATGGGTCCGTGCCATTTTCAACCGCCAATTCAAACTTAGAGTTGTTTCGTTTATACCCCAAAGCGTCTAACGTGTAATCGAATACTGGCTCACTCACATCCACATGTTGCCCCTTGCTATTAGCTTTCAATTTAGTCACTTGATGCTGTAACGGTTTTAGGCTAGCAATGTACCGTTTTGCATTTGCTTCGTACTGATGCTTGTATTGCGGCGCCTGCTTACTGAATTTCTGGGCCAAGTAATTCGCTAATTCCGGCATCGTCTCCGGCTGGTACCAAACGTGCTCGTTGTCACCAGTCTTCTTCTGGAGCACGTCTTCACCAACACGGACCACCATCTGTTTGTGAGCACCGCTACTCTTATTCAGTTTGTGCATCCAAGTGTCATAGCCGATACCGTTGTACAAAACAAAATTGGCCTTGGAAACTGTAATCCCATCCTTGGTCGTTGGCTCAAAATCATGCGGATCAACGCTGGGACTATTGATAATCGAGGTCACCGTGCCATGATTGCCCAGCACCGCTTTAGCCACATCCCCGTAAAAATCAACGCTGGCGACAACGTGAATCGGTTTCTCATCACTGCTGGCCTGCGTCTGTCGTGGCGCCAACCAAGCCAACGTCACTATCGTTGCCAATAACGCAACTAAACTTAATGAAACTTGCCGAAAATACTTCATCGAAATCCCTCTTTCTAAAAATATGTAAATAGTAACGATTACCGTTTAGAGTTTACATACTTTAATCGCGTCGCGCAAGAACAAAATAAAAAACGTGATAACTGAACATGAAAATCAGTCATCGCGTTTGTTTGGTCAACGTGTTATTCATTTAGTTGTGACGGCCGAAGCGCAAGTAAGACGGTCGGGCTAAGATTGCTAGGATGACACTTAAGTTGGGAACAATCGGACCTGCTAACTGACCGAAACCATAGCCTATTCGATAAGCCATAACATTAAGATGAGTTACATTAGTCATATTTGGGTTCGCAAGGTTTTGGAAAAAAATCGGATCAATAAACACCATCATGAACACAAAAATAATTGCGGCATCAACCATTGTTTTCGTTTTAACGTTTTCTGAATTGCCCGAGAGACTAACAAGCATCGTAATAATTACAGCAAGCCAAGCGGCAAACAGTAATAGTTCCAGACCACTAGTTACTCGCAAAGATAAAAATGGAATGCTAAACACTATATAAGCCAATAGAAAAATCAAGTTAATCCAATAATAATAACCTTGTTCCCTCTTTGTCCGCTTTGCCTGTCGATCTATCTCCACTAAATGATTAATCATGCTCTGATCCCCCTTGAGTAATTCATCTACCGTTACGTGGTAGATGTCGCTTAAGGTAATCAGGCTCGCAACATCAGGATAGCTACGATCGTTTTCCCAACTGGAAATAGTTTTACGTGACAGCTTCAATTCATCAGCCACGTCAGCTTGAGTCAGCTGTTGATGCTGTCGCAATTGCTTCAACTTGATTCCAATTTGCATCCCCTCATCACCTCGCTCAAAGTATCAGTCGAATATAGATTTTCAGCAAGCTAAGTATCGTAGACATCTTGGTGGACAAGGGATTACGATGCAAACTTGCTACCGTGCATAACAGATAAACCATCTGCTTTATGATCAAATTAATGGTCTCGTTGTGACCTAAATCGTTAGTATTTCAGGCCACGGCATTGCGCCAACTACTGGCAGGTCAGCTGAAGGGCGTCAACATTGATACCGAGCCGTGAAGGTAACGGTAATTCGGTGATTTTCCGAATTTAGGTTACGGACGGTCGTCTAGACTCGCGGTCTTCACGAGGCTTGACGGCGAGGTGAAAGATTCCGGTTTTCAGGAAGCTTGAACCGGTCCCACGGCGGGCGTATCAATGTTGACAACCGCAAGCAGCATCCAGCACCAGTTCGAATATATAATAAATTAAAACAGTAGCAGTCTTTTCACAGTAAAAAAGACAAATGATTCGCCGAGCATTTGAATCATTTGTCTCTCTTTTTTGATTAGAATTCAAGTTAAACAACTTCTGTACACTAACAACTACAGTTCCGGAAACCAAATTTTGATTTCCCGTTCGGCTGCCGCAGGACTGTCAGAGCTGTGAACGACATTACGAATGGCGCCGTCTTCCCAAGCACGGCCATAGTCACCACGAATGGTCCCTAGTTCCGCTTCATCAGGATTCGTCTTACCCGCCATTTGATGAAATGCATCAACAATATGCGTGCCAGTTGCCACGATTGCGACAATCGGACCAGACTGCATGTAATCCGTAATTTCTGAAAAGTAAGGTTTGTCGACCTTATCTGAATAATGCGCCCGTAATTGCGCATCAGTTGCCTTCTGGACCACTTTTAATGCGCTGATCTGATATTGCTTACGCTCCAATCGGTCGATAACATCCCCGATATGTCCGTTTGCCACACCATCTGGTTTAACTAGGATCAATGTTCGTTCTTCTGCCATCACACTCATCGCCCTTCGCGTTTTTATGTACAAACCCAGTATATTTCACTTCATGAACAAACCCAATAAGAATCCACAATTATATTTTGTAGTGCTGTATCAATTTCTTAATAGCAATAGTCACTTTAACAAGCAAGCAAAAAAACGGGTTTGGGACATAACTCAAAATAAATCGACCAGAGAAAAGTGATTTTTGCTTTTCTCTGGTCGATTTTTTCATTGCCCTGGTTTTTTCGAATTTCTATGTTTATATGGGCCTTTTCTCAGGCCCATTTAATCATATTCATGGCCATTAGGACCAATCCAACTTCGTTGTTTACTTTATCTAACCCTCTAACCGAAAATCGAGTAAACCTCAAATGAGCCTTCACATCTGCGAAGACTGGTTCGACCTCGATTTTTCGTTGACCATAAATCTTCTTACCTTCGTCACTTT